>NC_014837.1:2912472-4368708 GCF_000175935.2 Pantoea sp. At-9b | reverse complement strand
TTACAATCCCGCCTCTTTATTAAAGACACATTGAGGCGTCGGTCGATTTACTGGCCCGAAAACGCGTCACCCAGTGAAAATTTTCAAGTTTAGGTAGAAATCGCCATGAAACGCACTTTTCAACCGTCCGTACTGAAGCGCAACCGTTCTCACGGCTTCCGTGCACGTATGGCTACTAAAAATGGTCGTCAGGTTCTGGCACGTCGTCGTGCTAAAGGCCGTTCTCGTCTGACCGTTTCTAAGTAATAAAAGCTAACCCTCGTGGTTAAGCTCGCATTTCCCAGGGAGTTACGTTTGTTAACTCCCACTCATTTCACTTTCGTCTTCCAGCAGCCACAAAGGGCTGGCACGCCGCAAATCACCATTCTCGGCCGCCTTAACTCGCTGGGGCATCCCCGCATCGGTCTCACCGTCGCCAAAAAGCATGTAAAACGCGCCCATGAACGCAACCGGATCAAGCGATTGACCCGCGAAAGCTTTCGTCTGCGTCAACATGAACTGCCAGCGATGGATTTTGTGGTCGTGGCTAAAAAAGGGGTTGCTGACCTGGATAACCGTGCGCTGGCGGAAGCGTTGGAGAAATTATGGCGTCGTCACTGTCGCCTGGCTCGCGGCTCCTGATCGGCCTGATACGCGTGTATCAACGCGCCATCAGCCCACTGCTGGGACCTCATTGCCGGTTCCATCCCTCCTGTTCGCAGTATGGAATTGAGGCCTTACGTCGCTTTGGCGTAATAAAAGGCAGTTGGTTGACGATTAAACGCGTATTAAAATGCCACCCTTTGAACCCGGGTGGCGACGATCCTGTGCCGCCGAAAAAACTTTGAAACCAGAGAACATTAACGATGGATTCGCAACGCAATCTCTTTCTCATCGCTTTTCTGTTCGTGTCTTTTATGATCTGGCAAGCCTGGCAGACGGACCATGCTCCTCAGCCACAGCAAACCCAGACCACACAGACTACTAACAGCACAGCGGGTGATGCCGCCACTTCCGGCGTTCCCGGCAGCGGCCAGGGCAAAACGATCACCGTTAAAACTGATGTCCTGTCTTTGAACATCAACACCCGCGGTGGCGATATCGAGCAGGCTTCACTGCTGACTTACCCGGATAAACTGGGTTCGGATGCACCGTTCCAGTTGCTTGAAACCACCCCAGCGTTCATCTATCAGGCACAGAGCGGCTTAACTGGCCGTAACGGTCCGGATAACCCGAACAATGGCGCGCGTCCGCTTTTCACCACCACTCAGGATCACTTTGAGATGGCGGAAGGCCAGACTGAGCTGCGCGTACCGCTCACCTGGACTGGCGAAAACGGTGTGGTCTACACCAAAACCTTCGTGTTCAAACGCGGCGAATTCGCTGTGAATGTTGACTACAACATCAATAACGCCAGCCAGCAGCCGCTGGAAGTCGCGATGTTTGGTCAGCTGAAACAGACCATTGAAGTCCCGAAACACCGCGATACCGGCAGCAACAACTTTGCCCTGCACACCTTCCGTGGCGCAGCGTACTCGACCAGCGATGCGAAATACGAAAAATATAAATTCGATACCATCAATGATAACGAGAACCTGAACACCACCACCAGCAATGGCTGGGTTGCGATGTTGCAGCAATACTTTGCTACCGCGTGGGTTCCGCGCACCGAAGGCACCAACACCCTGTACACCAGTAACCTGGGTAACGGTGTGGCAGCCATCGGTTATAAATCTGCACCGGTCACCATCGCCCCTGGCGCACAGCAAAATCTGGGTGCGACCCTGTGGGTTGGCCCGGAAATTCAGGACAAAATGGCAGCCATTGCGCCGCACCTGGATCTGACCGTGGATTACGGCTGGTTGTGGTTCATTTCTCAGCCGCTGTTTAAGCTGCTGAAATTTATCCACAGCTTCATCGGTAACTGGGGCTTCTCCATCATCGTTATCACCTTCATCGTTCGTGGCATCATGTACCCGCTGACCAAAGCGCAGTACACCTCGATGGCGAAGATGCGCATGCTGCAGCCGAAGATTCAGGCGATGCGTGAACGTCTGGGCGATGATAAGCAGAAGATGAGCCAGGAGATGATGGCACTGTACAAAGCGGAGAAAGTGAACCCGCTCGGTGGCTGTCTGCCGCTGGTGATTCAGATGCCAATCTTCCTTGCCCTGTACTACATGCTGTCAGGCTCGGTTGAACTGCGTCATGCGCCGTTTATCCTGTGGATTCATGACTTGTCCGCGCAGGACCCGTACTACATCCTGCCAGTCATCATGGGTATCACCATGTTCTTCATTCAGAAGATGTCACCGACCACCGTGACCGATCCGATGCAACAGAAGATCATGACCTATATGCCGGTGATCTTTACCGTCTTCTTCCTGTGGTTCCCGTCAGGTCTGGTGCTGTACTACATCGTCAGCAACCTGGTTACCATTCTCCAGCAGCAGCTGATTTATCGCGGCCTGGAAAAACGTGGTCTGCATAGCCGCGACAAGAAGAAAGCGTAACGTCCAGCTCCCGCGAGCTACGACGTATACTGAAGGGGCGGCATTTATGCCGCCCTGTTTTTTTGAAATGAGAGAAAGTTATGAGCCACAGCGATACCATCGTCGCCCAGGCGACACCCCCCGGTCGTGGCGGCGTCGGCATTCTGCGTATCTCCGGTGCCAAAGCCGCTGACATTGCACGTGCCGTGCTGGGCAAACTGCCGAAACCACGCTATGCCGACTATCTGCCGTTTGCCGATAGCGATGGCAGTGTGCTGGATCAGGGCATTGCGCTGTGGTTCCCCGGACCGAACTCCTTTACCGGTGAAGATGTACTGGAGTTGCAGGGCCACGGCGGTCCGGTGATTCTCGACCTGCTGCTGAAGCGCATTGTGGCACTTCCTGGCGTGCGCATCGCGCAACCGGGTGAGTTTTCTGAACGCGCCTTCTTGAATGACAAGCTGGACCTGGCACAGGCGGAAGCCATCGCAGACTTGATTGACGCCAGCTCAGAACAGGCAGCCCGCTCGGCGGTAAATTCGCTACAGGGGGCATTTTCAGTGCGCATTAACGCCCTTGTGGAAGCGCTCACTTACCTGCGCATCTATGTGGAAGCCGCTATCGACTTTCCGGATGAAGAGATCGACTTCCTTTCCGACGGGAAGATTGAAGCGCAATTGAATGCGGTGATCGGTGACCTGAATGCGGTGCGGGCCGAAGCGCGTCAGGGAAGTCTGTTGCGCGAAGGGATGAAGGTGGTGATCGCTGGACGTCCTAATGCCGGAAAATCAAGTCTTCTCAATGCATTAGCTGGAAGAGAAGCCGCAATTGTTACCGATATTGCCGGGACAACGCGTGATGTCCTGCGTGAACACATTCACATCGACGGTATGCCACTGCATATCATTGATACCGCCGGTTTACGCGATGCCAACGACGAAGTTGAGCGCATCGGCATTGAGCGTGCATGGCAGGAGATTGAACAGGCTGATCGCGTGCTGTTTATGGTGGATGGCACCACCACGGATGCCACTGAAGCGGCAGCCATTTGGCCCGATTTTGTTTCGCGCCTGCCTGCCGAGCTGCCGATCACGGTGGTACGTAACAAGGCCGATATGACCGGTGAATCCCTTGGTTTGTCTGAAGTAAATGGTCACTCACTTATTCGTCTCTCCGCCCGTACCGGCGCAGGTGTGGATACCCTGCGCGATCACCTGAAACAAACCATGGGCTTCAGCGGCAATATGGAAGGGGGTTTCCTTGCTCGCCGCCGCCATTTGCAGGCGCTGGAGCTGGCTGCGACCCATTTACAACAAGGTAAAGATCAGTTGCTGGGTGCCTGGGCTGGAGAATTGCTGGCCGAGGAACTGCGTCTGGCGCAGCAGGCGTTAAGCGAGATTACCGGCGAGTTCACTTCGGATGATCTGCTGGGGCGGATTTTCTCCAGTTTCTGTATTGGTAAGTAGCGCTCTAAGATTATTGATTACCCCTGGTTGGCTCAGTAGCTAACCAGGGGTACTTGCAGCAATGTTATTTGGTAACCCTCTCTGTTTGCAGTATAACGGTGAAGACCTTCACCAGCCGGTTCGACTTTCTGATATCCCCCATCACCAGCAAAAGTGCACCGACTGATCCACGTCATACCTCTATTCATGCTAAACATTAGGCTCAATTTGATGCCTGAAAAGGAGAGAAACATGAGTACACCGCTCGACAGCCTTGCTCTGAATGTGCTGTTCAATGAGGCTCGCACCCATAGCTACTGGCAGGAAAAACCGATTTCAGAGGATCTGCTTAAACAGCTCTATCAACTGACGGCGCTCGGTCCCACTTCCGCCAACTGCTCTCCGGGCCGCTTTGTGTTTGTTACCTCCCAGGAAGGGAAAGAGAAGTTAAAACCTGCCCTCTCCTCCGGCAACCTGGAAAAAACCATGAAGGCACCGGCCACGGTGATCGTTGCCTCAGATCCCGAGTTCTATGAAAATCTGCCGAAGCTGTTTCCGCACGGCGATGCGCGCAGCTGGTTCACCAGCAACCCGGAATTGGTCAAAGAGACAGCATTTCGTAACAGCAGCCTACAGGCAGGCTATCTGATCATGGCGGCACGATCGCTCGGTCTGGATGCTGGCCCGATGTCCGGTTTCGATCCGGCGAAAGTGAACGCCGCCTTCTTCAGCGACAGCAAATGGCAGGTGAATTTGCTGATTAACCTCGGCTACGGCGAAGCCAGCAAGCTGCATGCGCGTCTGCCACGCCTCGGCTTTAATGATGTGTGCAAGTTTGCCTAAAGCATGCACCAATGCGTAACAGCGCGGTTTATCGCGCTGTTTTACGACATGCCAGGGGTAGCAAGAATCTGCGCGATAAATCGCGCCATCAGAGACTCAGTGCATGAAAACCACTGTTGAAGTAGACCATTGGCTCGGCAGCCTCACCGGCCAGATTGATGCCGACAATGCGCGCCAGCAGCACGCTATGGGTATGCCATTCAACCACTTTTTCCAGCTGACAATCAAAACTCACCAGGGCATCGGCCAGCACCGGCGCACCGGTGGTAATCGTCTGCCAATTCCCCGTCTGAAAACGTTCCTCGCGGCGTGATGACTGACTGAACTGCGCACACAAATCTGCATGCTGCTCACGCAGTACATTGACGGCGAAATGACCCGCCTGCAAAAAATAGGCGTGGCTGGTGGCACTTTGATTGACGCACACCAGCAGGCTCGGGGGTTCCGCCGTCAGGGAACTGACTGAGGAGGCAATCAAGCCATATTTTTCACCCGCGTGTTGCGTGGTAACCAGCGAGACACCTGAGGCCAGACGGCGCATACCATGACGAAAGTCATCCAGAGAAATCGATTCCTGGTGTGATGAAGTAACTGACATTAAAAACTCCGACATACGTGATTCTGCGATGAAGCTCGACTGAAATTTCGCGATCATAATTTTCTCATCAATCGGCTTTTTTTTACCGCTCAAATCCTACACTACATCACGCTATTCAGCATCCATTCAGGCATTTATCAGCAAACTGCTACCATGAAATAGCGGCTGACGCGGTGTCAGCGCATTGTCATGATGTTCGGCGTTATCTGAAATTCAGGTATTCCATATAATGCCGGATGCAAAGCCATGAGAAAATTCTTACAATAGACCTGATGATTATCCGACCATTTTCACGGAGCGACAGATGGCTAGTCATTTTGTTCGTTGGACAGGTAATCCGCCCCTCTCCTCTGAGACAATGCGGGTTCCACAGGATGTGATTAATAGTGCACAGCGCCTGCCCGACAAGCGCCGGGGACGCTTTCTTGCCGCACGTGAGTTGCTGGCTCAGCTCATGGTGCGCGTCTACGGTATCAATGAATTACCGCCGCTGGTGACCACCAGCAGTGGCCGCCCTTGTTTTGCCGATTCCGCCCTGCCTGATTTCAGCATTGCTTACGCCGGAAATATGGTGGGTGTACTGCTGGCCGAAGAAGGTGGCCGGGCCGGGCTGGATATGGAGATTGTTCGCGCCCATAGCCGCCAGACTCAGGATACCTTAACGCAGGATCTCTCTTCCGGTGAGAAAGCCTGGATTAATGCGCAGCAGGATTTTATGGAGGCGGTGACGCAAATCTGGACCCTGCGCCAAAGTATCCTCAAACTCACCGGAGAAGCGCAAAGTGGTATCGATTCTTTGCGGCTACACCCGGCAGCAGGTCGTCTGCGCTCCAGCGTATTTCCTGATATACAGGCGGTGTGCGATGCCGAACCGACACTGGTCTGGTCCTGCGCGCTCTCTCCCGGCACCGAGCGGCTACGACTGTGGGAAATTGATGCTCACCATCAATGGATGCCGTTGCGCGACGTGGAGATGAGTAAACCGAATATTGGGCCACGCACATTACGGCTGACCAGTTTGCCCAGCGAACGTATCACGCCGCAGGAAATGGGACATCTCTGACAAAACAGGCCGCTTATGCGGCCTGTTCGATTTTAGTGGGCATCAACAAAAACAATTTTCAGCACAAACAGCAGTGCCACCACCACCACGCACGGGCTGATTTCCCGCCAACGACCCGTGCCAAGTTTCATCACGCAATACGCGATAAAGCCCAGTGCGATACCTTCCGTGATGGAGAAACTGAAAGGCATCATCACCGCAGTGACAAACGCCGGAACCGCTTCAGTCAGGTCATCCCAATGCACGCGTGACAGCGACGCTGTCATCAATACGCCAACGTAGATTAACGCGCCCGCCGCTGCGTAGGACGGTACCATCGCTGCCAGCGGTGACAGGAACATCACCAGCAGAAACAGAATCCCGGTGATCACCGCCATCAGACCGGTGCGTCCGCCAATCGCCACGCCTGAAGAACTTTCGATATAGGCGGTGACGGAAGAGGTACCAATCAATGAACCCGCCACCGAGCTGACGCTGTCCACAAACAGCGCCTGCTTCATGCGCGGGAAGGTGCCTTTTTCATCGGTCAGGCCCGCTTTATCCGTCACACCGATCAGCGTCCCGGAGGAGTCAAACAGGTTGACCAGCATAAAGGAGAAAATCACCCCGGCCATGCCGATATTGAGCGCGCCTTTAAGATCAACTTGCCCCACCACTGAACCCACCGACGGCGGTGTCGCGAAAATGCCGGTGAACTTCACATCGCCCAACAGCAAGCCAATCGCGGTCGTCACCACAATCGACACCAGCACGGCCGCATGAATATGACGAGAAGCGAGGATCGCGATGATGAAGAAGCCGAGCGCACCCAGTAAGACGCTGTGTGAGGTCAGGTTGCCGACGGCAACCAGGGTGTCGGCATTTGACACAATAATGCCGGCATTTTTCAGCCCCATCATCGCAATAAACAGCCCGATACCGGCTGTGATGCCAACCCGCAGACTCAACGGGATATTGGCAATCATCCAGTAGCGCACACGCAGCAGCGTGAGGACTAACAGTCCCAGCGCCCCCCAAAAGATGGCCCCCATGCCGATCTGCCACGAATACCCCATCGCGCCGACCACCACAAAAGCAAAGAAAGCATTCAGTCCCATGGCGGGTGCTAACGCTACCGGCAGATTCGCCACCAGTCCCATCAGAATGCTGCCGAACGCCGCGATCAGACAGGTGGTGACAAACACCGCCTGGGTGTTCATGCCAGCAGCACCCAGAATCTGTGGGTTAACGAAAACGATGTAAACCATCGTCAGAAAGGTGGTGAAACCGGCGATCACTTCCGTGCGCACGGTGGTGCCGTGTTCCTGCAACTTAAAGACGCGTTGCAACAGACCCTGCTTGTTCATAGCTTATTCCGCTGAAAAATTTAACGCGCGTATCCTATAGATTTTAGCGGGTCAGCACACTGATTTTTCGCAAGCGTTTGCTCGGTGCGCGCAGTGCGTTAGAGTGACAGCTTCTTGTTTAGCAAAAGGATGATGTCCGATGTCAGTTGAATGTGTTTTTTTTGATTGTGACGGCACGCTGGTCGACAGTGAGGTGATTTGTACACAATCCTACGTCAACACCTTTGCCCGCTACGGAATTGAGCTCTCTCTTCAGGAGATGTTTGAAAAATACAAAGGGGTAAAACTGTACGACATCATCCGCGATGTTTCCGCAGAACATCAGACTGAATTGCCGATGGATGAGGTGGAAACCGCCTATCGCGCAGAAGTGGCACGTCTGTTCGATTTAGAACTGCAACCGATCGCCGGAGCGAAAGCACTGGTGGAACAGGTCAAAGTACCGATGTGCGTCGTCTCGAATGGTACGGTGAAGAAGATGCAGCATTCTCTGGGGCTGACCGGCATGTTGCCCTTGTTTGCCGCGCATCTTTACAGCGGTTATGACATCAATCACTGGAAACCGGACCCGGAACTGATGTACCACGCTGCGGAACAAATGCAGGTGCCCATTGAGAAGTGCATCCTGGTGGATGACTCCGAGGCCGGTGCCCGCGCAGGTATTGCTGCCGGCATCCCGGTGTTTTATTACTGCGCCGATGCCCACAACCCAGAGCTGGATCACCCGCTGGTGACCCGATTTGATGACATGGCGCAGCTACCCGACCTGTGGCGCGCGCGCGGTTGGTCGTTGGTGTAACTACCCACACGGTCCCGTAGCGGCGCGATTCATCGCGCGGGGTTTTCACGCAGCACGCAAGATCTTGCGCGATAAATCGCGCCGCTACGTTCAGCCAATCGCGCCGAGTGAATCCTCATTACCCTGTTTCTTCGGCAGTAAAAACAGCGTGGCGACAATATCCAGCAAATAAATCAGCGCCAGCAGGGTAATCGCCGCCGCAAAGGAAATTTTGGTCGCCAGTAAACCAATGACCAGCGGGCCAAAGCCACCCACGCCGCGTCCGAGGTTAAACAATACGTTCTGCGCGGTAGCGCGTGCCTGGGTTGGGAAGGTGTCGGAAATCAGCGCGCCATAGCCACCAATCATGCCATTTACAAACATCCCCATCAGCGCACCGGTAAATAACATCACGGTGGGATCGCGCAGTTGAGCGTAAATCACCACCATGACGACCGCACCGAATTGATATAACAGGAAGATTTTCCAGCGTGCGAAGCGATCCGCCAGCACACCAAACAGCCAGATGCCGAACGTCATGCCCACCACGGTAACGGCAGTCCACAGGCCAGATTTGGTCAGGCTGAAACCGAAGCTGGAGGAGAGATAACTCGGCATCCAGATCATCAGGCCGTAGTAACCAAAGTTCTGCACCGAACAAAGAATGAAGATGCCGAGGCTGGCTTTGCTGGTCGCGCGATCGCTAAACAGCAGCCGAATACGCGCCGCAAACGACAACTGCGGCGTGGTCGCCACATGGTGGGTAAACCCTTCCGGCTCGCCCATGCTGCGACGAATCACAAACGACACCAGCGCAGGCAGCAGCCCCACCAGAAACATCCCACGCCAGCCAATCACGCTCAGCAACGGCGGGGTGATAAAGGCCGCCAGCAGCACCCCAAGTTGCCAGCCAATACCGACCCACGCCGACGCGCGATTGCGCTTCTCCTGCGGCCAGGCTTCGGCTATCAGCGCCATGCCGATACCAAACTCGCCCCCCAGCCCCATCCCGGCAAGGGTGCGATACGCCAGCAGATCCCAATATCCCTGCGCCACCGCGCACAAGCCAGTGAAAATCGAGAACATCAGAATGGTGACGGTGAGAATACGGATACGGCCAAAGCGGTCACTCAGGTGACCAAAAACAATGCCACCAACCACCGCACCGATCAGCGTCCAGGTCACCAGCGAACCGGCCTGGGAGGGGTCAAGTGCCAGTGAGACGCTAATTGCCGGTAACATAAAACCAAGGATCAGCAGATCGAAGCCATCCATCGCATAGCCACTGACGGCGGCCAGCATCGCTTTTGCCGGGGTTACGCTCTGTTTCTTGTGTGGGGAGAGGGACATGCAGCAGCACCTTGCAGTAAAAAGTGCGCCAAGTATAAAGAGCGGAAAGGCTTGAGACCAATCAGAAATGGAGATGGCTGCGGGTTTTACCCGCAGCCATCTGGCTATCAGGAAGGTTTGTTGCTGCCATCGTCGCCAGACAACAGCTCATCCAGCTTGTCGCCGCCAACGTGACGGAAATCCTGCCCCTTCACAAAATAGAAAATGATCTCACAGATGTTCTGGCAACGGTCACCGATACGCTCAATGGCTCGGGCGCAGAACAGCGCGGTCAACACGCTGGGGATGGTACGCGGGTCTTCCATCATGTAGGTCATTAACTGACGCACAATGCCCTCGTACTCTTTATCCACCTTCTTATCTTCACGGTAAATATCGATCGCCGCGTTGAGATCCATACGCGCAAAGGCATCCAGCACGTCATGCAGCATCTGTACCGTATGGTGGCCGAGGGATTCCAGGCTCACCAGCAGCGGCAAATGTTGCTGGCCAAATTTCTCCAGTGCGGTGCGACTGATTTTTTCCGCCACGTCCCCAATACGTTCCAGCTCAGAGATGGTCTTGATGATCGCCATCACCAGACGTAAATCGCTGGCGGTAGGCTGGCGTTTGGCGATGATGCGCACGCAGGCCTCATCAATCTCCACTTCCATCATGTTGACCTTCTGGTCGCCGTCGATGACACGCTGCGCCAGCTCGCCATCCTGGTTGTGCATCGCGGTAATGGCGTCGGTGAGCTGCTGCTCCACCATGCCACCCATGATCATCACCTGAGTGCGAATGTGTTCCAGCTCAGCGTTGAACTGACCGGAGATATGTTTGTTCAGATTTAAATTATCCATGTGCGTCTCCGTCAAATCAGCCGTAACGACCGGTAATGTAGTCTTCTGTCTGCTTCTGCGCTGGCTTGGTAAACAGCGTATCGGTATCACTGAATTCAATCAGCTCACCCAGATACATAAAGGCGGTATGATCGGAACAGCGCGCCGCCTGTTGCATGTTGTGGGTCACAATCACCACGGTGTAATCCTGCTTCAGCTCGGTGATCAACTCTTCGATACGGCCAGTCGAGATGGGGTCCAGCGCCGAGCAGGGCTCATCCAGCAACAGCACTTCCGGGCGAATCGCAATGCCGCGAGCGATGCACAAACGCTGCTGCTGACCGCCGGAGAGACTGTAACCACTCTGATGCAGCTTGTCTTTGGTTTCATTCCACAGCGCCGCTTTACTCAGCGCCCACTGCACACGCTCATCCATATCAGCACGTGACAGCTTTTCAAACAGACGGACACCGAACGCGATGTTGTCGTAAATCGACATCGGGAACGGCGTAGGTTTCTGGAACACCATGCCCACACGGGCACGCAGCAGGGCGATATCCTGGTTTGACGCCAGAATATTGTCCCCATCCAACAGAATTTCACCTTCCGCACGCTGCTCAGGATAGAGTGAATACATTTTGTTGAAGGTACGCAGCAGGGTCGATTTACCGCAGCCGGATGGCCCGATAAATGCGGTGACCTGGTTTTTTGCGATGTCCAGATTGATGTTTTTCAGCGCATGGAATTTCCCGTAATGGAAGTTCAGATTGCGCACCTGAATTTTGCCGGCAGAAGAAGTTGCCATACTCATTGCTCGTCTCTCATGTACCGCGCCGCCACAGCCGCGCCGGGAAATTAGTGTTTGCTCTTAGCGAAAATCACGCGTGCCAGGATATTCAGCAGCAATACGCACAGAGTGATGATCAGCACACCCGCCCACGCCAGGCTCTGCCATTCCGCAAACGGACTCATGGCAAATTTAAAGATGGTAACCGGCAGGTTAGCGATCGGCTGCATCATGTCGGTGCTCCAGAACTGGTTCGACAGCGCAGTAAACAGCAGCGGTGCCGTTTCACCGGCAATACGCGCAATCGCCAGCAGCACACCGGTAATAATGCCGGAGACTGAGGCCTTCAGGGTGATCGCTGAAATCATCTTCCATTTCGGCGTCCCCAGCGCATAAGCCGCTTCACGCATGCTATCGGGCACCAGACGCAGCATATTCTCAGTGGTGCGGATCACGATAGGAATCTGCAACAACGCCAGTGCCACCACACCTGCCCAACCGGAGAAGTGTTGCATCTGCGCCACCACAATGGTGTAAACGAACAGCCCCACCACAATTGACGGTGCCGACAGCAGGATATCGTTGATAAAACGGATCACTTCCGCCAGCCAATGTTTGCGGCCATATTCGGCAAGGTAAATCCCCGCCATGATACCCAGCGGCGTACCAAAGAAGGTTGACCAGAAAATCAGCAGACCACTGCCCGCCAGGGCGTTGGCTAAACCACCGCCTGCCGTATTGGGTGGCGGGGTGGATTCGGTAAACAGCGACCAGGAGAGGCCATCAATACCGCGCGTAATGGTGGTTAACAGGATCCAGACCAGCCAGAACAGGCCAAACGCCATCGTCAGCAACGACATGGTCAGGGCGATTTTATTTTTGGTGCTGCGCCATGCCTGCATTTTGCGGCGTGAGGCTTCCAGTTCGGCGCGCGCCTGCAATTCAATCGTTGTCATGAACGGGCTCCTTCACTCTTCGCCAAACGCAGGATCATCAGTTTGGAGATCGCCAGCACGATAAAGGTGATCACAAACAGAATCAGCCCCAGCTCCATCAACGCTGCCACATGGACGCCGGATTCTGCCTCAGCAAATTCATTCGCCAGTGCCGAGGTGATGCTGTTACCTGGCATAAACAGCGATGCGCTGTCGAGCTGGTAGGTGTTACCGATGATAAAGGTCACCGCCATGGTTTCACCCAAGGCACGACCCAGACCGAGCATTACGCCGCCGATCACACCGTTTTTGGTGAAGGGCAACACGATGCGCCAGATCACTTCCCAGGTGGTACAGCCAATGCCGTAGGCCGACTCTTTCATCATCACCGGGGTCTGTTCGAACACATCACGCATCACCGATGCGATGTACGGGATGATCATGATGGCCAGGATAACGCCCGCCGCCAGGATGCCGATACCAAAAGCCGGGCCAGAGAACAGCGCACCCACAATCGGGATATTCGACATGATGTCGCCAACCGGCGTCTGAAAATATTCGGCAAACAGCGGCGCGAAGATAAACAGGCCCCACATGCCATATACGATGCTGGGGATCGCTGCCAGCAGCTCGATCGCGGTGCCAAGCGGGCGACGCAACCAACCGGGAGCCAGTTCGGTCAGGAACAGAGCGATACCGAAGCTCACCGGGACGGCGATGATCAACGCAATCAGCGAGGTCACGACAGTGCCGTAAATCGGCACCAGCGCACCAAATTGTTCGTTAGGCGCATCCCAGGTTTTGGTCCACAGGAACGAGAAACCAAATTTCTGGATGCTGGGCCAGGAGGAGAAAATCAGGGAGACGATGATGCCACCCAGCAGCAATAACACAATCAGCGCAGCCAGTTTTACCAGCGCGCCGAAGATCATGTCACCTTGTTTGCCAGGGGCTTTAAACGTCGGCTTAGTGGCAGCCATAGAAGTCTCTGTTCTCAGGAGAAGTCAGGGCGGCAGTGATGCCGCCCATTGGGTGGCCAGCGTATTCGCCAGCCAGGTCATTCACTTACTTGTACAGCGCTTTGCCGGAAGTATCTTTGATGTTGGCTTTCCAGGCGTCGCGAATCTGTGACGTTACGCTATCTGGCAGCGCAGCATAATCCAGGCTGGTCGCTGTTTTACCGCCATTTTTGTACGCCCAGTCGAAGAACTTCAGCACTTCGCTACCTTTCTCAGCATTCGCCTGATCTTTGTAGACCAGAATGAAGGTGGTAGAGGTGATCGGCCATGCATCGTTGCCTTTCTGGAAGGTCAGGTCCTGGGCAAAAGATTCGCTCCAGTTCGCGCCTTTCGCCGCGTTAGCAAAGCTGGCTTCGCTCGGCGCGACAGATTTACCGTCTGCATCGTGCAGTTTGGTGTAGGTCAGGTTGTTCTGCTTAGCATACGCATACTCAACGTAGCCAATTGAACCCGGCAGACGCTGGACAAATGCTGCCACGCCGTCGTTACCTTTACCGCCCAGACCGGTCGGCCAGTTTACGGTGTTGCCTTTACCAATTTTGCTGTTCCACTCTTCGTTCACCTTAGACAGGTAGCTGGTGAAGACGAAAGAAGTACCGGAACCGTCAGCGCGGCGTACCACGTTGATGTTGGTGTCTGGCAGTTTAACGCCCGGGTTCAGCTTAGTGATCGCCGGATCGTTCCACTTTTTGATGTTGCCCAGGTAAATGTCACCAACGGTTTTACCGTCGAGGGTCAGCTGACCAGACTTCACGCCAGGGATGTTAACCGCCAGTACCACACCACCGATCACGGTCGGGAACTGGAACAGGCCATTTTTTTGCAGATCTTCATCTTTCATCGGCGCATCTGACGCACCGAAATCGACGGTTTTGGCGATGATTTGCTTCACGCCGCCCGAAGAACCAATACCCTGATAGTTTACTTTGCTACCGGTGGCTTGCTGGTATTCTGCTGCCCACTTGGCATAAACCGGTGCCGGGAATGTCCCGCCTGCGCCAGTCAGATCGGTTGCTGCAAAAGCAGAGACCGCGCTTACTGCGAAGGTGGCGGCGAGGATTCGGGCTACGGTGCTACGCATCAGTGTCATGTTCCCTCCAGGGGAGTTAAAAAAATCAGGCTCTATGCCATTTTAGTAAGAGTCATTGATTGCTGCTGGAGGGAAAATAGGACAGTTTGATGACAGTCAAATGTACGAAATATGACAGTTTTATGACATCGTTTAAAAATGAAGCGGGGCCATTGCAGCCCCGCCTTTCTTACTGATTATTCAACAGTAACTGATTTCGCCAGATTACGCGGTTGATCGACATCGGTGCCTTTAATCAACGCCACGTGATAGGAAAGAAGTTGCAGCGGCACGGTATAGAAGATAGGCGCGATCACGTCTTCCACATGCGGCAGGGAGATAATCTTCATACCATCACTGTCACTAAATCCAGCATCCTGATCGGCAAACACATACAGCAAACCGCCGCGTGCACGCACCTCTTCAATGTTGGATTTCAGCTTCTCCAGCAATTCGTTATTGGGCGCGACCACGATAACCGGCATATCGGCATCAATCAGCGCCAGCGGGCCATGTTTCAGCTCACCCGCCGCATAGGCTTCAGCGTGGATATAGGAGATCTCCTTCAGCTTCAGCGCCCCTTCCATCGCAATCGGATACTGATCGCCACGGCCAAGGAACAACGCATGATGCTTGTCAGAGAAACCTTCAGCCAAGTTTTCGATCACTTTATCCTGCGCCAGCATCTGCTCAATACGGCTCGGCAGCGCCTGTAAGGCATGCACAATCTCGTGTTCCGTGTCGGCAGACATGCCGTGCAGACGGCCCAGTTTTGCCACCAGCATCAGTAACACCGTGAGCTGCGTGGTAAAGGCTTTGGTGGAGGCCACGCCGATCTCGGTGCCCGCTTTGGTCATCAGCGACAAATCAGATTCGCGTACCAGTGATGAACCGGCGACGTTACAGATGGCCAGTGAGCCGAGGTAACCCAGTTCTTTCGACAGACGCAGCGCCGCCAGCGTATCGGCGGTTTCACCGGACTGTGACAGAGTGATCAGCAGGCTATTTTTACGCACCGCCGATTTGCGGTAGCGAAATTCAGAGGCAATTTCGACATCGCAGGGAATGTTGGCCAGCGACTCGAACCAGTAGCGCGATACCATGCCGGAGTTGTATGAGGTGCCGCAGGCGATAATCTGGATATGCTCAACCTTGCTCAACAAGGTTTCCGCCTGTGGACCAAGCTCGCTAAGATCCACCTCACCGTGGCTGAAACGACCGGTTAAGGTGTTTTTGATCGCCATCGGCTGTTCATAAATCTCTTTCTGCATGTAGTGACGATAAATACCTTTGTCACCGGCATCGTACTGGACGTTAGATTCAATCTCGGCGCGATTTACCGGCGTACCACTACGATCGACAATGGTCACTTCGCGGCGGGTAATCTCGGCGATATCGCCCTCTTCCAAATAGATGAAGCGACGTGTCACCGGCAGCAGTGCCAGCTGGTCGGAGGCAATAAAGTTTTCGCCGACGCCACGACCGACCACCAACGGGCTGCCGGAACGGGCGGCCACCAGCAGTGAGGGATCGCGGCTGTCCATGATCACCATGCCATAGGCACCACGCAGTTGCGGGATTACGCGCAGCACCACTTCACGCAGCGAACCCCCTTGCTTCTGTTCCCAGTGCACCAGATGAGCCACCACTTCGGTGTCTGTTTCTGACGCGAACGTGTAGCCACGCTCAATCAGCTGTGCGCGCAACGGCTCATGGTTCTCAATGATGCCGTTATGCACAATGATGATGTGCTCAGAGATATGCGGATGCGCATTGGCTTCTGAGGGTTCACCGTGGGTAGCCCAACGGGTATGCGCGATACCAGTGCCACCAATCAACGGCTGCTGTTCCGCCGCTTCTGCCAGTTTTTGCACTTTGCCGAGGCGGCGCAGACGCGTCACATGGCCCTGACGATCAACGACGGCCAAACCCGCCGAATCGTAACCGCGATACTCAAGACGACGCAGACCTTCCAGCAGAATCTCTGCAATGTCGCGCTGTGCTACTGCACCAACAATTCCACACATAATAGTTTCCTGACTTCATGGCTTTCGGCCATTGCGTTGTCATCTGACCTGATATCCGGCAGTGCCGGTTCCCCGAGCCTTGTAGAGAGTGGGGATGTAGTTATAGTTACTGCTAACAGGCCGATCTTTGTCGGCCCTTAAAAATTACTTTTTCTTTTCCGGGCGCAGCCAGCCTGCTTTCTGGTTCTGTTCTTTACGGTTGTAGACCAGAACGGCGGCGGGAACGTCTTTCATTACCGTGGTGCCTGCGGCGATAGTTGCGCCACTGGCGACAGTGACCGGGGCCACCAGCTGAGTATCGGAACCGACAAACACGTTGTCACCAATGATGGTTTTGGATTTGTTCGCCCCATCGTAATTACAGGTGATGGTGCCCGCGCCGATATTCACATCGTCACCAATCTCAGCGTCGCCAAGATACGAGAGGTGACCGGCTTTAGATCCCTTACCGAGGGTGGCTTTTTTCATTTCCACAAAGTTGCCAACGTGCGCCTTCTCCCCCAGTTCACTGCCGGGGCGCAGACGAGCAAAGGGGCCAACGGTGCAGGCCGCAGCCAGACTGGCATCTTCGATCACCGAATACGCGCTGATTTCACAATCGTCAGCGATCACGCTGTTTTTGATGATGCAACCCGCCGCGATTTTCACCCGATCGCCCAAGGTAACGTTGCCTTCGATAATGACATTGGTATCGATTTCCACATCGCGGCCATGTTTCAGCGTGCCACGCAGATCGAAACGTGCCGGATCACGCAGCATCACACCTGCCAGCAACAGTTTCTCGGCCTGTTCCGCCTGGTACGCGCGCTCCAGCGCAGCCAGTTGCAGGCGGTTGTTGACACCATCGGTTTCACTGATACGTGCCGGATGCACTGCCTGAACCAGACGCCCTTCCTGATGAGCCATGGCAATAATGTCAGTAATGTAGAACTCGCCCTGCGCGTTGTTATTGTTCAACTGCGACAGCCAGCGTTTGAGATCGCCGCCATTGGCAATCAGGATGCCGGTGTTGATTTCCTGAATCTTCAGCTGCTCTGGCGTCGCATCTTTTTGTTCCACGATACCGGTGATGGTGTCATTTTCACGCACGATGCGGCCATAGCCGGTCGGATTATCCAGCACCACGGTAAGCAGGCCGATGCCGCCAGCCGGTTTGGCCGCGCGCAGGCGTTGTAACGTCTCCAGCGAGATCAACGGCACATCGCCGTATAACATCACAATGTCTTCGTCATCTGCAAAATAAGGCGCGGCCTGCTGCATCGCATGCCCAGTACCAAGCTGTTGCGCCTGTAGCACCCAATTCAGGGTGTTGCCGGAAAGCAGAGCTTTGAGTTGATCGCCGCCGTGGCCGTAAACCAGATGGATTTGCTGTGCACCCAGCCCGGTGGCGGCGTCAATCACATGCTGAACCATGGGTTTTCCAGCCAGGGTGTGCAGAACTTTGGGGAGATCCGAATACATACGGGTGCCCTTGCCAGCAGCAAGAATCACCACACTCATCGCACTAGTAGACATAACTATCCTGCTCAGTTTTAGCTTTCGAAAGTTTAAGGTTTACCTCTGAGATTACTACATTTTTCTCGGATCGAAATTAGAGGATGATGAAAGGCAGTGCGCAATAAATTGCACCGCTACGCCAGGTGCAAAATATCGCGACGCCGTAGCGACGCGATTTATCGCGTTGTTTTTATTTTTTCCGGAACAGCAGGCAAAAAAAATGCCAGCCCAATGGGCTGGCACTTCGTGACGCATAAAGCCTGATTACATCGCTTTTTTGGTCAGCTCGATAACACGCAGTTTCGCGATAGCTTTCGCCAGTTCGGCAGAAGCCTGAGCATAGTCCACGTCGCCGTGGCTGCTGCTCATGTGTTCTTCTGCTTTACGTTTCGCTTCCAGCGCGCGCGCCTCGTCCAGGTCTTCACCACGAATCGCGGTGTCGGCCAGAACGGTGGTGCTGCCCGGCTGTACTTCCAGCACGCCGCCAGAGAGGTAGATATACTCCTCTTCGCCGTGCTGTTTAACGATGCGAATCATACCAGGCTTAATGGCAGTCAGGAGCGGGGCGTGACCAGGGTAAATCCCCAGCTCACCTTCGCTACCTGACACCTGGATTTTCTGCACCAGGCCGGAGAACATTTGTTGCTCCGCGCTGACAACATCCAGGTGATAAGTCATAGCCATATCATTCCTCCCGGGAAACCGTTATTACAGTTTCTTCGCTTTTTCCACGGCTTCGTCGATCGCGCCAACCATGTAGAAAGCCTGCTCTGGCAGATGGTCGAATTCGCCTTCCATGATGCCTTTGAAGCCACGGATGGTGTCTTTCAGCGTTACGTACTTACCTGGAGAACCGGTGAAGACTTCAGCAACGAAGAACGGCTGAGACAGGAAGCGCTGAATCTTACGCGCACGTGCCACCAGCAGTTTGTCGTCTTCAGACAGCTCGTCCATACCGAGGATGGCGATGATGTCTTTCAGTTCCTGGTAACGCTGCAGCAGAGACTGCACGCCACGCGCAACATCATAGTGCTCCTGACCCACGATCAGCGGGTCCAGCTGACGGCTGGTGGAATCCAGCGGGTCAACGGCCGGGTAGATACCCAGAGAGGCGATCTGACGGCTCAGAGTAACAGTTGAGTCCAGGTGGGCGAAGGTGGTCGCCGGAGACGGGTCAGTCAAGTCATCCGCAGGGACGTAAACGGCCTGTACGGAGGTGATTGAACCGGTCTTAGTTGAGGTAATACGTTCCTGCAACACACCCATCTCTTCTGCCAGCGTCGGCTGATAACCTACCGCTGAAGGCATACGACCCAGCAGTGCAGATACTTCTGTACCGGCCAGGGTGTAACGATAGATGTTGTCGATGAACAGCAGAACGTCACGACCTTCATCACGGAATTTTTCCGCCATGGTCAGGCCGGTCAGTGCTACGCGCAGACGGTTACCCGGCGGCTCGTTCATCTGGCCATACACCAGCGCTACTTTGTCGATAACGTTGGAGTCAGTCATTTCGTGGTAGAAGTCGTTACCCTCACGAGTACGCTCACCCACACCGGCAAATACCGAGTAACCTGAGTGCTCAGCCGCGATGTTACGGATCAGCTCCATCATGTTTACGGTTTTACCTACACCCGCACCACCGAACAGACCGACTTTACCGCCCTTCGCGAACGGACACATCAGGTCGATAACCTTGATGCCGGTTTCCAGCAGCTCCTGCGAGTTAGACTGATCTTCATAAGAAGGTGCTGCGCGGTGAATAGAGGAAACCTCTGGTACGCTGCCATCTTCTTCTTTCAGGTCGCCTTTCATGTCGATCGGCTCACCCAGCACGTTCATGATACGGCCGAGGGTTGCTTTACCAACCGGTACCTGGATCGGTTTTTTCAGGTCGGCTACTTCCAGACCGCGCTTCAGGCCGTCAGAAGTACCCATGGCGATGGTACGCACCACGCCACCACCCAGCTGCTGCTGAACTTCCAGCACCAGACGAGCATCACCATTCTTAACCTCAAGAGCGCTGTACACTTGCGGTACGGCATCCTGAGGGAATTCGACGTCAACTACGGCGCCGATAATCTGGACAATCTTTCCAGCTGCCATCTTGAATCCTCTACCTAATTCCAAACCTGGTTAAACCGCGGAGGCTCCCGAGACGATCTCGGTAAGTTCCTGGGTGATGCTGGCCTGACGAGCTTTGTTGTAAACCAACTGCAGCTCTTTGATCAGATTTCCGCCGTTATCGGTTGCGGCTTTCATCGCTACCATACGTGCGGCCTGCTCACTGGCCAGGTTTTCCACCACACCCTGATAAACCTGCGATTCGACATAACGACGCAGCAGGGTATCCAGCAGCGCCTTCGGATCGGGTTCGTACAGGTAATCCCAGGTCTTCGCCTTCATCTCTTCTTCACCTTCCGCTGGCGGTAACGGCAGCAGTTGGGTAATGGTCGGAGTCTGAGACATGGTGTTATTAAATTTGTTGCTGACGACATACAGCTTGTCGATGCGGCCTTCATCATAAGCCTGCAACATCACTTTTACCGGACCGATCAGTTCAGACAGTGAAGGCTTATCACCCATGCCTGTGACCTGTGCCACGATGTTGCCACCCACAGAGCCGAAGAAACCAAGCCCTTTTGAGCCGATAATCGCCAGATCGCTCTGTACGCCTTTATCGGTCCAGGCTTTCATTTCTGCCAGCACTTTTTTGAACAGGTTAATGTTCAAACCACCACAAAGCCCGCGGTCAGTCGAAACGACCAGGTAGCCGACGCGCTTAACGTCGCGCTCATCCAGGTAAGGGTGCTTGTATTCCAGATTGCCTAACGCAAGGTGACCAATCACTTTGCGCATGGTATCTGCATACGGACGGCTGGCCGCCATGCGTTCCTGCGTTTTACGCATCTTGGAGGCGGCGACCATTTCCATCGCTTTGGTGATCTTCTGCGTGTTTTTCACGCTTCCGATCTTGGTACGTATCTCTTTTGCGCCGGCCATTAGCTTCTCCTCAAAGCCTTGCGGCCTGCCTTTTCAGACAAGCCGCCAGACATTACCAGGACTGGGTTGCTTTAAACGTTTCGAGGAGGCCTTTCAGCTTCTCTTCGATTTCGTTGTTGTAGTTACCCGCCTGATTGATTTCAGCCATCAGCTCGGCGTGGTCGCGGTCAGCAAACGCCAGCAGCGCTGCTTCGAAGCTACCAATTTTTGCCAGCTCGACATCGTTCAGGAAGCCGCGCTCAGCAGCAAACAGCACCAGACCCTGCTGCGCAACGGACATCGGCGCATACTGTTTCTGTTTCAGCAGCTCGGTCACTTTCTGACCGTGGCTCAGCTGTTTACGGGTCGCGTCATCCAGATCGGATGCGAACTGAGAGAACGCAGCCAGTTCACGATACTGTGCCAGTGCGGTACGGATACCACCAGACAGTTTCTTGATGATCTTGGTCTGAGCAGCACCACCCACACGGGATACGGAGATACCCGGGTTAACTGCCGGACGAATACCGGAGTTGAACAGGTTAGATTCCAGGAAGATCTGACCATCGGTGATTGAAATCACGTTGGTCGGAACGAACGCAGAAACGTCACCCGCCTGAGTTTCGATAATCGGCAGTGCAGTCAGTGAGCCGGTCTTACCTTTCACTTCACCGTTGGTGAAACGCTCAACGTAGTCAGCGGTTACGCGTGATGCACGCTCCAGCAGACGCGAGTGGAGGTAGAACACGTCGCCAGGGAACGCTTCACGACCCGGCGGACGACGCAGCAGCAGAGAAATCTGACGGTAAGCAACAGCCTGCTTGGACAGGTCATCGTACACGATCAGTGCATCTTCACCGCGGTCACGGAAGTACTCACCCATTGCGCAACCGGCATACGGTGCCAGGTATTGCAGTGCAGCAGATTCAGAAGCCGAAGCAACAACCACGATGGTGTTAGCCAGCGCGCCGTGTTCTTCCAGCTTACGTACCACGTTAGAGATGGTAGAGGCTTTCTGACCGATCGCGACGTACACGCATTTGATGCCTGAGTCACGCTGGTTGATGATGGCGTCGATCGCCATCGCGGTTTTACCGGTCTGACGGTCACCGATGATCAGCTCACGCTGGCCACGGCCGATTGGAATCATCGCATCGACAGATTTGTAACCGGTTTGAACCGGCTCATCAACAGACTGACGGTCGATAACGCCCGGTGCAATCACTTCAACCGGCGAGAAGCCGTCGTTGTCGATTGCGCCTTTACCATCGATCGGAGCACCCAGGGTGTTAACAACACGACCCAGCAGGCCACGACCAACCGGCACTTCCAGAATACGGCCAGTACACTTAACCTTCATGCCTTCGGCGAGGTCAGCGTAAGGACCCATCACCACTGCACCTACAGAGTCACGCTCGAGGTTCAGGGCGATAGCGTAACGGTTGCCCGGCAGGGCAATCATTTCACCCTGCATCACATCGGCCAGGCCGTGTACGCGGATGATACCGTCACTTACAGAAACAATAGTACCTTCATTGTGAGCTTCGCTCACGACATTGAACTGAGCAATGCGCTGCTTGATCAGTTCGCTGATTTCGGTGGAATTCAGTTGCATATGCTCCAGTCCCCTTAAGACTGCAAGACGTCTGCCAGACGCTCAAGACGGCCGCGCACGCTGCCATCAATCACCAGATCACCCGCACGGATGACCACGCCTGCCATTACAGACTTATCAATTTTGCAATTCAGCTTAACTTTGCGTGACAGACGTTTTTCCATCGCGGCGCTGATTTTGGTCAGCTGGCTGTCACTCAGCGTACTGGCAGAAATCACATCAACTTCGGCCGTCGCTTCGTGCGCGTCACGCAGTTGAATGAACTGTTCCAGTACAGCCGGAAGCGCTGTCAAACGTCCGTTTTCCGCCATCACCTTAATCAGGTTCTGGGCGTATTCATCCAGTTGATCACCACAGACTGCGATGAAAGAAGCAGATAAAGCTTCCGGTGCTAATGCACCAGCAAGGAGATCTGCCATCTGTTCGTTGCCAGCCACTTCTGCGGCAAACGCCAGCATATTTTGCCAGCGTTCAATACTTTGATGCTCAACAGCAAAGTCAAAAGCTGCTTTGGCGTAGGGGCGAGCTACAGTAATCAGTTCAGACATCAGCCCCTCCCTCCTTACAGTTCAGCGACCAGTTTATCAACGATGTCGCTGTTAGCAGCTTCATCCACGGAACGTTCGATGATCTTCTCGGCGCCAGCTAATGCCAGCAACGCGACTTGCTTACGCAGCTCTTCACGGGCACGTGAACGCTCGGCTTCGATTTCTGCCTGCGCTTGCGCCACGATGCGGTTACGTTCAGTTTCGGCTTCAGTTTTCGCTTCGTCCAGAATCTGTGCACGGCGTTTGTTCGCCTGCTCGATAATGACCTGGGCTTCTTCTTTGGCTTTTTTCAGCTGGTCGGTCGCATTGGCCTGCGCGAGATCCAAATCTTTCTTCGCGCGCTCAGCAGAAGCAAGGCCGTCAGCAATTTCTTTCTGACGCTTTTCGATGGCAGCCATAATCGGCGGCCATACGTACTTCATGCAGAACGCGACAAACAGGATGAACGCGATGGCCTGGCCGAGGATTGTTGCATTAATGTTCACAGCACAATGCCTCTTATTAAGTTAACTTGCTCTGCCGTTATCAATGATAAGCGGCAGAATCCGTTTCTCACCACACCGTGTGCCGTGAGAAACAAGGCTACAGGCTTTAGGCGACAGCAAACATCACGTAGAGACCCAGACCAACAGCGATCATCGGGATAGCATCCACCAGACCCATTACAACAAAGAACTGCGTGCGCAGCAGAGGAATCAGATCCGGCTGACGCGCTGCGCCTTCCAGGAATTTACCTCCGAGGATGCCGATACCGATCGCAGCACCGATTGCCGCCAGGCCCATCATCACAGCGGCAGCCATGTACAGCAGATCCATATTCAGGTTTTCCATGACAGTCTCCAGTTTGTTTCAGTTAAAAGCTAAGTAGTTGAGATAAAAAATCAATGTTCTTCAGATGCCATCGACAGATAGACGATCGTGAGGACCATGAAAATGAAAGCCTGCAGCGAAATAATCAGGATGTGGAAAATGGCCCACGGCACATTTAACACCCACTGCGACCACCACGGCAGCAGACCGGCAATCAGGATAAAGATCAGCTCACCCGCATACATGTTGCCGAACAGTCGCAGACCGAGTGAAACCGGTTTGGACAGCAGGCTAACACCTTCAAGAATCAGGTTGATGGGGATGAAGATCGGGTGATTAAAAGGCTGCAGCGTCAGCTCTTTGGCGAAGCCACCTACACCTTTCATTTTGATGCTGTAGAACAGAATCAAAATAAATACGCCCAACGCCATAGACAGCGTGATGTTCACGTCCGCAGACGGCACGACGCGCAGCGCCGGCAGGCCTAAATAGTGCTCACCGATAAACGGCAGCAGGTCGATAGGCAGCAGATCCATGAAGTTCATCAGGAAGACCCAGACGAAAATCGTCAGAGCCAGCGGGGCGATAAGTTTGCTTTTACCGTGGTACATGTCGCGCACGTTGTTATCAACGAAACCGACAACCAGTTCGATAGCCGCTTGTAATTTCCCTGGCACACCGCTGGTGGCGCTTTTTGCCACTTTACGGAACAACACCAGGAAGATCAGTCCCAGCACCAGAGAGAAAAACATGGAATCGATATTTAATACCCAGAACGTCGCGGGAGCGTCGTGCGGATTCACTAACTCGAAAGTACGCAGGTCCAGCTGAAGGTTATTCAGGTGGTGACCTATGTATTCTTGCGGAGTAGAGATTTCTCCTGCAGCCATGATGCCTCTTACCCTTTGTTGTTAATTACAGCCGGTGCGACGATCTGCACCACCAGCACCGATAACCAGGTGATTGCGAGAGGCCAGAAGACCGCTCCAAACACACCCAACGCCACAATGAGAAAAATAATGGTGGCGAACACCTTTAACACTTCACCGAAGGCAAAGCTCCAGGCTACACGCCCTTTGGCCGGTGTTTGCCCCTGCAGGCGCCAGGCTAAAAACATAAACAACACATTCGGCAGCCAGGCCGCCACTCCACCAGCGATGGCGGAGGCACCCCAGATGACATCTTTCAGGCTAAACAACGCACCGATTACGACAAAAGTCACCAGCTGAATAAGCAGCACGGTTCGGGCCAATTTCACACTGTAAAGAGACACTGACATGGTGCTGAACTCTCCTGCCCCAAACGGGGTATGTCGCGTGTCGTATAAGACTGCCTTTACTCATTTGAGTCAAGCAGCAAAAGCCGTGCAAATTATACGGGCCGCACCTGCGATTTCAATCGCTAAGTAGCGAAAAGGTGAACAATTATTTAAATTTCTTTCCGGAGGGCTATTTTTCAAAAGATTCGCATCCAGCAGAGATGGATTCAGCAGGTGAAATTGCGCCTGCGACTTGCTTTTAAAGCGTGCTTTAGATCACATTATAAGCATGTGGGCATGATGCGATTTTGTTTTGAACAAAGAAATATCGATTTCAATGCAGGTGCAAATCTATACTTTTCAAAAAGATAAAAATATATTCTGGTCACATCGGCTGGATTAACGATAAAAACACTCTATTGACATCTCCCGGCGCAATAAAAACGTAAAACTGATATTACGCACGCCGATTTATTGCAGAGTTATATTTTCCGACGTGACTATCCTTTTCCGTAAATACACCCAGAGAAGTGATCTAACTGATAATAAAATGTGAATTAAACGTTAAATGTAACAGAGCTTTTCGGATAATTTCTAACGGGAATGTTAACTTGCTTCCCCTGCCCTGCTGAATAAATCTCTTTATCGTCTGGTGTTCGATTGCTGATTTTTTATCCAACCGGTTGAGTAACTCAAATGGTATAGATTGGTGTTAATCCATACCATTTAAGGGGCTATTGACGGGCGATGACCACCAGGTGACGCTCACCGTCCAGTTCCGGGACGTGCAACGGATAAACCTGCTGCACGACAAAACCAGCCGGTAAGGTGGTTATTTCATCATCCGGACGCACCCCTTTCAGGGCATAAAAGTGTCCTTGTGCCGCAGGCAGATGATGGCACCAGTTCACCATATCCTCAAGTGATGCGAAAGCACGGCTGATCACCCCATCAAACGGCGGCTCGGCCGGGAACTCTTCAACACGGCTCTGCACTGGCGTAACGTTAGTAAGCCCTAACTCATGCTGAACCTGGCGCAGGAAACGCACACGCTTACCCAGGCTGTCGAGCAGCGTAAAGTGAGACTGCGGACGCACAATCGCCAACGGAATGCCCGGTAATCCCGGTCCGGTGCCGACATCAATAAAGCGCTCACCCTGTAAATGCGGCTCCACCACAATGCTGTCGAGAATATGGCGCACCAGCATCTGCTGCGGATCGCGCACTGATGTCAGGTTATAGGCCTTATTCCATTTATGCAGCAACTCAACATAGCCAACCAGCTGTTGTTTTTGTTGATCGGAGAGGGAAATGTTTGCCGCTTTCAGCAGCGCGGAGAGTTTGTTAATCACGACGAGAATTCCATTAACGGGGGCGAGCAGGCCCGCCCCGTGGTAAATCAGGCGCTTTTACGCAGCAGACCCTGTTTTTTCAGGTAAATCAGCAAAATGGAGATCGCAGCTGGCGTAATGCCAGAGATGCGGGATGCCTGGCCGATCGAGCTGGGTTTGTGATCATTGAGCTTCGCAATCACTTCATTCGACAGACCGCTCACCTGACGGTAATCAAGATCGACGGGCAGCAAGGTGTTTTCATTGCGCTGCTGGCGATCAATCTCTTCCTGCTGGCGGGCAATGTAACCTTCGTATTTTACCTGGATTTCAACCTGCTCTGCGGCCTGTTCATCCGCCAGTACCGGACCATAGCTGTTGAGCGAGGTCAGCAACGCGTAGGTCATTTCCGGGCGACGCAGCAAATCTTCACCACTGGCTTCTTTGGTCAGCGGTGCACTGAGAATGCTGTTCACTTCATCCACGTTTTCTGATTTGGGATGCACCCACAGATCACGCAGACGCTGGCGTTCTTGCTCAATCGCTTCCAGTTTCTGGTTGTAACGCGCCCAACGCGCATCATCCACCAGCCCCATTTCGCGACCGGCTTCGGTCAGACGCAGATCGGCGTTGTCTTCACGCAGCATCAGACGATATTCAGCGCGTGAGGTAAACATGCGGTACGGTTCTTTGGTTCCCAGCGTACACAGGTCGTCAACCAGCACGCCCATGTAAGCCTGATCGCGGCGCGGTGCCCAGCCTTCTTTGTCAGCTGACTGGCGGGCTGCGTTCAGGCCAGCCAGTAACCCCTGTGCCGCCGCTTCTTCGTAACCGGTGGTACCGTTGATCTGGCCCGCAAAGAACAGACCCTGGATAAATTTGCTCTCCAGCGTCGGTTTCAAATCGCGTGGGTCGAAGAAATCATATTCGATGGCATAACCCGGACGTACAATCTTCGCGTTTTCCAGACCCTTCATCGAACGGACGATTTGCATCTGCACATCGAATGGCAGACTGGTCGAGATGCCGTTCGGGTAAATTTCGTTGCTGGTCAGCCCTTCCGGCTCGAGGAAGATCTGATGCGCATTACGATCGGCAAAGCGCATCACTTTGTCTTCGATCGACGGGCAATAACGTGGGCCGATCCCTTCGATCACCCCGGCATACATCGGGCTGCGATCGAGGTTGTTGCGGATCACATCGTGGGTTTGTTCGTTGGTGTAGGTGATCCAGCACGGCACCTGCTGTGGATGCTGTGACACATTGCCCATGAACGAGAACACCGGCATCGGGTTATCACCATGCTGAGGAGCCAGCTGGCTGAAGTCGATGGTACGGGCATCAATACGCGGCGGTGTGCCGGTTTTCAGGCGACCAACACGCAGCGGCAGCGCACGCAAGCGTTTTGACAGCGGGATAGAAGGCGGATCGCCAGCACGACCACCGCTGTAGTTATCCATGCCGATATGAATTTTACCGTCCAGGAAGGTCCCGACGGTCAGCACCACGGTTTTAGCGCGGAACTTCAACCCCATTTGGGTAACAGCCCCGACTACGCGATCGTTTTCTACGATCAGATCATCAACCGCTTGCTGGAAGATCATCAGGTTAGGCTGATTCTCCAGCGCAGTACGTACTGCCTGGCGATACAACACGCGGTCAGCCTGAGCACGGGTCGCACGGACAGCCGGCCCTTTGCTGGCGTTTAGTATCCTAAACTGGATACCCGCTTTGTCGATTGCCGTTGCCATCAAACCACCGAGGGCATCCACTTCCTTCACCAGGTGTCCTTTGCCGATGCCACCGATTGCCGGGTTACAGGACATTTGTCCAAGCTTATCAATGTCATGGGTGAGTAACAGGGTTTGCTGACCCATTCGGGCAGCAGCCATCGCGGCTTCTGTGCCCGCATGACCACCACCAATTACGATGACGTCAAAAGGATCTGGATAAAACATGAAGTGGTACCTCGTTAATATTCGGACAGGGATCATTGCCCTGGGCGGTGGATTCTACTGAAATTCTGTCTACGGTGAAAGCCGTGCGATCCTGAGGTTTAAAAGAAAGGATCTTTATTCTTTGGATGATCTTCCTGTTAGATCTCTTATTAGGATCGCCCGCTCTTGTTGATAACACGGAAAAAGGGTTATTCAACAGCAGGTTGGTCAGGATCGTTTGCTGTGAATGATCAGTGATCCAGATCCGTATAAGCTGAGATCAAAATGGCGAGTTACCCACAGCTCAGAAAAGCATCAGCGGTTATTCTTGGGATAACTACCGGTTATACGCATGAATTAATCTATGTTATCCACAGGAGATCGAAAAATAAAAAGCATAAAACAGCGGAATACTCTGGGGATCGCCTTGATTTCACGATCCCCAACCGGGTTGGATCGTCTTATAACTGCGTTTTCCAGCTCGCGACCCACACCTCTGCCGGATCTTCCGGGATTTCATGTTCCAGAACGTCGATCTCAAGACGATCACCAATACGTGTGGCGCCCAACTGGTTCAACTGATCTTCCAGCAGTTTGATCGCGCCACAGAATAGATCGTATTCGTGGTTACCAATGCCCACAGCACCATAACGCACGCCAGAGAGATCCGGCTGGGTCTCTTTTAAGGCTTCATAGAAGGGCAGCAGGTTATCCGGCAGCTCGCCAGCTCCGTGTGTTGAGGTCACAACCAGCCAGATACCTTCCTGCGGCACCTCATCCAACTCCGGTCCATGCAGCATCTCGGTTGAGAAGCCCGCTTCCTGCAGTTTTTCTTCCAGATGTTCGGCGACATATTCGGCGCTGCCAAGGGTACTGCCACTGATTAAGGTAATATCGGCCATGATGCTCTCCGGAACTCAAAGGCGAGCATTGTACGCTGTGATCAAGCCGTGATCCACCTGTGGAAAACAGGGTTAATAACAGAAAGCATTGGCTGGCAAGCGGCAACCCAGGCGCGATCGGCCTGGGATAAGTTTGTGCACAATAAAAAAGAGGATCAGGGTTTGATGGTGCGCATGATCGGGTTTTGCAGGGAGATCAGGGTTTCGGTGGACTGAATTTCGTCGATGGTCTGGATCTTGTTGATGAGCACCTGTTGCAAGGCATCGATGGAGCGGCACATCACCTTAATAAAGATGCTGTAGTGGCCGGTGGTGTACCAGGCCTCAACCACTTCATCGAGGGCTTCCAGCTTGCTCAGCGCAGCCGGATAGTCACGGGCGCTTTTCAGAATGATACCAATGAAGCAGCAGACATCGAATCCAAGCTGACGGGGATCGATCTCAACCCGGGTACCCAGAATAATCCCGGCCTGACGCATCTTCTCGACGCGCACATGGATGGTGCCCGGGCTGACATTGAACTGCTTTGCCAGCTCGGCATAGGCTGTGCGCGCATTCTCCAGCAGCGCATTTAAGATGCCGCGATCGAGATTATCCAGCTGCACATGTTCCGCCATATCCTTCCCTCTTCAATTGGTCTTCAGTGAACTGAGGAGAATGTGCAGCAAAATAACCGGGCAGGCAAGGTGCAGACAGCGGGGCTGCCGCTGTCTGCAAGCTTTTAACGCTTACGCCACAGGGTGACCTGCGCCAGCGTGTGCTGGAACTTGCGCGAGGTTTCGCGGATGACGAAAGGCACATCCTGCGGTGCGGCGATCTCGTCGAACGCATCACGCAGCAGGCGTTGCAGCGTTTGCAAGGTTGTCAGCGCTTCACCGTTTTCACGCACACCGCCCAACCAGTTCTCCTTCGGAGTAAATTCCTCCAGCCAGGTGTAGGGCGATGACAACACCAGCAGGCCGCCTGAGCGGATCATCGGGGTGATATCTTGCAGGAAGCGTTTCGGCTGACGCAGGCGATCGAGCAGATTCGATGCCAGCACCAGATCATAGCGATCCGGCTGTGGCTTTAGATTACAGGCATCGCCCTGCACAAAATGAATACGCTGTACCTGCTCGTCACCGAGATCGAACGCTTTCAGGCGCACCTGACGATACTCCACCAGCTCCCCTTCTTCCGGCACCACATAACGGAAATCCTCGCCGGAAGTCAGCTGCAAGGCCACATCAATAAAGCGTGCCGAGTAATCCATGCCGACCACGTGGTTGAAATGGCGCGCCAGCTCAAAGCTGGCACGGCCGGTGGCACAACCAATATCCAGTGCCTGACCACGCTCGCTGCAATGTGGCAGCAGCAGCGATACCAGGTTTTCGGCATAATTTGGCACGCCGAAATAGCGTGGTCCGTACTGAAAATCGAGGTACTGCGACACCATGCTGTCGGTTTCATAGGGGTTCAGCGTCATCGTCTCCTGGTGTGAGGAGAGCACATAACGAAAACCGGCATGCTGGAAGAAGTGGCGACGGAAGGCGTAGCGCGAAGATTTCAGCGCCTCGTTGCCGGTCGAAATCCAGCTGCCACCTTTGATCAACGCATGTTTACCATCAAAGGTTGGCGTGGAGAAATCGTCATACAGCGGATGGACTTTGAAGCCTTCGAAACCGTTGGTTGGCGTAGTGGTCCATTGCCAGACGTTGCCGACGATATCGAAAAACTCGCCCTGTGCAAAATGATCCACCGGGCAGGAGGAAGCCCAATATGCCAGGTTGATGTTGCCTGGCGCGTCGATCCAGTCTGGCTGATCGCCCTCGACCCTCTCACGCAGTTGCATCCACTCTGCTTCGCACGGTAGCTGGATCGCTTTACCGGTCTCTTCTGCCAGCCAGCGACAAAATGCCGCGGCTTCCAGTTGATTAACCTCTGCCGGCCAGTCCCACGGCATCGCGACTTCTTCGGTCATCAGACGCAGTTTTAGCTGATCGGGTTGCTGAATATCTCCCACCCAGAAGGCGGGCATCTGTGCGGCTGCAAATGTGCGCCAGCCCCAGCCTTCGTCATCCCACCAGCGCTGGTCCTGATAGCCACCCGCCGCAACGAAGTTAAAATATTCCGCATTGCTGACCAGCATTTTGCTGGCTTTAAACGGTTTGAGTTCAGTCAGCTGGCTGCCGTATTCGTTATCCCAACCGTAGGTATCGTCGGTTTTACCCTGCTGTACACGGCCACCGGGCATTGCCATCAATGCGTTGGCAGGAACCTGATGGCGATCATGTCTGGCCTGTGGGCATACCGGCCAGTGCGCCTGCGGCTGCACCCACTCAATCGGCAACTGGCGCATCAGGACGCTGGAGGTTTCCAGATGGATACGTTCATGTTCGATACCCATCAGGATCACCCATGCCGGGCTGTCCCAGTTGATGGGAAGTTCCAGTGGCATGCTCTGGATAAATTCGCTGACCAGGGTTTTGACCTTGCCGCGATAATCGCGCACTTCCGCGACCGTCGGCCAGCTGTAGTGGCTGTCGTCGAGATCGTCCCAGCTCATTTCATCCACGCCGATCGCCATCATCGCTTCGATGCGATCGTCGACGCGCTGTTCAAGGTAGCGACCCGCCATCAGCTTATTAATATAGAAAGTCGCGGTGTGACCAAAATAGAAGATCAGCGGATGGCGTAGCGAAATGGCTTTATTGAAGTACGCGCGTTCGTCAGCAAGGCAATCGAACAGGCTTTCGTACAGCGTCCAGGTTTGCAGAAAATAGTCCAGCAGCTCGGCGCGTTTTTGTTCTGAATTCTGGCCGGAGAGCCGCAGCGTGCGGGTTGGTGTTGGCAAGGCGGTGGTCACGATATGCTCCAGTTTGCTCAGCGAATTAACTTATCACTATAGCAAATAAGCATTTCCGTCAGATGAATTAGCGTTGCCAGCGACGGAGCAAACGGCTTTTCAGGCCGGTATCAAAGCGCCAGATATGATCGAAGATGCGCAGAATCCCCGGTTTGCCATGGGCTGACATCGCTACCGCATGGAAACGCTGCTGATTATGACGCTGACGTTGTTTCACGGCGTTAACGATCTCTTCCGGCAGGCGCTGAGCGATAAAATCGGAGACGATCACCGCATCGGCTTCCTGCCACAGGCTGCCCTCCATCCGTGCCACCACGGCGGCCAGACAGGCGGCCAAATCGGTGCCACCACGAAAGCGCTGGCTGAGGAAACGCACGGCCTGCTCGATACCGTTATCTGCTGTCAGTTCATAACCGATCACCTCATGAGCGAACAGCATGATGTAGCAACGACGTTTATCCGCCAGTGCCACCTTCAGCAGGGCCAGGCAAAAGGCCTTGGCGCAACGCTCATTGAAGCCTCCCATGGAACCGGAGGTATCAACGCAAACAATAAACGGGCCACGCGGCTGTTCTTCATGGTGCTGATGGCTGACCGGTCGCAGAGCGACTTTCTCATGCCAGGCATCGCCTTGCAGGCGATAGGTCAACAGGCGTTTTTCCACCAGGCGACGATAAAATTCCAGCTCCAGCTCGCTGATGCTCAACGTAGCCAGCTCGGGCGGCAGCAGGCGCAGCACATCATCGCTCTGATGAATGCCACTGACCTCTTCCGGTACGTTATCCGGTTCACGTACCACCTGGTGAAACTCTTCCAGTGGCGCGTCCTGGGACGGCACCGCCTTCGCTTCACGGCTGCGTCCCAATTGTTGCGCCAGTTTCATCAATTCGGGCTGTTGCGCGAGAAAATCACCGTACTGCACGATCAGTTCATAGTCGCCATGCTGCAACGGCGCTTTGCTCAAATCCCACAAGCGTCCGGCGGCAGCTTCATCGTCATCGGTGAGAATCGGGGCCAGCTGCCCGCTCAGCGCCATGCGTTGCTGCAACTCCGCCATCAGACGTTCGCGCTGCTGCTCAAGCAATTGCTGATTAAGCGTCAGGGTTTGTAACGTCAGGCTGAGACGCCAGCGTTGCAGGAACAGCGTGTGTTGCGCGTTGCTGACCTGGTCGCTATCGGTATGCAGCAGCAATTTGCTGGCTTCTTCGATAAAGGGGGATGGCAGGCTTTTCAGTTGGCTGATGATGGCGGGGAGTTGCTGGTTGAATTCATGCTGGTTGAACAACTGCGCCTGCTGAAACAGCTGAAATTCCTGCGCCAGTGTTTCGGGCACCGCCGTGTTTTTCATCTCTTCGGCAATTTCAGCGCGCCAGCGCGGCAGGTCGCGCATCATGGCCTGCTTGAGACGCGGGAATTTCTCAAAGAACATCGCCAACTGCGGCGACGCCAGCAGCGCCAAAATCAACTCCTCGATCAGCTCAGTTTCACCAATCGATAACAGCGTGCTCAGCGTCTCCAGCGAAATCATTTACGCGCCTGTTTCAACTGTTCTGCCACATCTTGCAGGCTGGTCTCAATGCGCGCCAGCCAGTCATCGCTGATAAACAGGCAGCGCTGGTGCTGGCTGAACAGCGTGCGCTGAGCGCGCAACTGGTTATCCAGGGCGTCAAACTCATCAACGATTTCCTGCGGCAGTTCGTTACTGGTGCTGGCACCTGGCAGTGTCAGACGCGTTGCCTGTAGGCTGACATCACGTAATGTCAGGCAATGATGAGCGTCCACCAGCAGATCGAGTGTCTGCGCAAAGCCAATGCCGTTGAGCTTGCCGCGAATTTCACCGCCCTTCAGCAGCCATTGGCTCAGTGCTTCGCGGCTGATCAACACATGACTGACCTGCATATCATGCAGCATCAACGGTTGTTGCAGCATCAACGTCAGTTGCTCATCGCCGAGCGTGGCAGGCAATTCATAATGGGGTTTGCGGCTGAACATGCCGCTGTGCTTCTCCAGCGTCAGCGCCTGGGCCACGCTTTGCTGCTGTTGCAGCGCCAGTCGCCGTGCTTTGATCTGCTGGAGCTTCATCAGCATCGGTTGTTGTTGCCAGGCGTGTTGCGTCATCAACGCATCGATTTCGCGATCCAGCAGTTTCATTGACGTGACGTCATGCCACAGGCAATCTTTCAACAGGATCAGATCCAACGGGGCAATCGCGACGCGACCACTGTAGAACGCGCTGGCCTGTAACAGATGGATGGCTTTCTTCCAGCGGCGGTCGGAGATATAAGGTGCATCAGGCAGATTCTCCAGCTGCTGACGCAGCTGATAGATCAGCTCAAATACGTGATCCGGCAAGCTGACCTGACTGATGCCTTGCTGCCACTGATGATACTCTTCATCACTGATGCACAACGATTCTGCCACCGGATTGACGCTTTCATCCTGCTGGTGGGTCAGCATGCTGCGGAAGTTCTGTTTTTCGTGCACATTATCGAGCCACAGACGAATCAGCATACGGTCATACAGGGCTTCCAGCCCGCTGTCGGCTTCCGGTAGTTCGTTAGAGGCGGTCACCAGCAGACGCATCGGGATCTTATCTTCGCTGTCGCCATTACGGAAACGGCGTTCGTTGATGGCGGTGAGCAGGGTATTCAGAATCGCCGGGCCGGCTTTCCAGATCTCATCCAAAAAGACGATTTCGGCATCCGGCAGATAGCCTTTGGTCAGACGTTGATAGCGACCTTCATCTTTTAATGCCTGGATAGAGAGGGGACCAAAAACTTCTTCGGGAGTGGAGAAACGCGTCATCAGGTATTCAAAGGCGCGGGCATGCTGGAAAGCGTACTTCAGGCGGCGGGCGATCAGGCTTTTGGCGATACCCGGCGGCCCGAGCAAAAAGACGCTTTCGCCACTCAGCGCGGCTAACAGGCAAAGGCGGATCGCATGATGCCGTTCATACAACCCTTTTTCCAGGGCGTTGCTCAGGCGAGAAATTCTTTCTGCCAAAAGATGGGGTTGAGCCATAATCACATCATTGTCCTTCTGATCCTGGTGCCATCGCATTCTGGCGAGCGCATTACTCTACTGATTATCATGCGTGAAAGCGTTGATAGCCGTCAGCTTTTTTGTTTCAGAAGGTTGAAGCGAGGCTACTCGCCTGTTCCGGCGTATTTTTGCCGGATTTTGCGGCGAAAAACCGCGTCGCTCGCGCCATGTTGTATGTTTGTAAGGGTAGGTTTTTTTGGGAATATGTGCATACTGTGCGCTTTTTGATGGCCAGAGCGGTCGGCAACCGCCTGATCGACTCCAACAAAAGATAACTCTATGAGCTCGGAAAACAAGCAGTCCCTTGGCGCTGTCACGCTGGCCGCAATCGGCGTGGTGTATGGCGATATTGGCACCAGTCCACTTTATACCTTGCGCGAATGCCTCTCCGGCCAGTTTGGTTTTGGTGTGGAACGTGATGCGGTATTCGGCTTCCTTTCTCTTATTTTCTGGCTGCTGATTCTGGTGGTGTCACTGAAATACATCAGCTACGTAATGCGCGCTGATAACGCCGGTGAAGGGGGGATTTTGACGCTGATGTCGCTGGCCGGGCGTAATACCGGAGCCAGAGCCACAGCGATTCTGGTGATCATGGGATTGATTGGCGGCAGCTTCTTCTATGGCGAAGTGGTGATTACCCCGGCGATCTCGGTGATGTCCGCGATTGAAGGTCTGGAGATTGCTGCGCCTTCGCTCGATCCCTGGATTGTCCCTTTGTCGATCACGGTGCTGACGCTGCTGTTTATTATTCAGAAGCACGGCACGGGGATTGTGGGTAAGCTGTTTGCCCCGGTGATGCTGTTGTGGTTTATCGTGCTGGCGGTGCTGGGTGCCAACAGCATCATCAAAAATCCGGAAGTATTGCAGGCACTTAACCCGTCACATGCGGTTAACTTCTTCCTGCATTACAAAACTATCTCCTTCTTTGCGCTCGGGGCTGTTGTCTTATCGATTACCGGCGTAGAAGCGCTGTATGCCGATATGGGGCACTTCGGTAAGTTACCGATTCGTCTGGCCTGGGTCGCGGTGGTGCTGCCGTCGCTGGTGTTGAACTATTTTGGCCAGGGCGCGTTGCTGCTGGCACATCCTGAAACCATCAAAAACCCGTTCTTCCTGTTGGCTCCGGACTGGGCGCTGATTCCGTTACTGATCCTCGCCACACTGGCCACGGTCATTGCTTCGCAGGCGGTGATTTCCGGCGTCTTCTCGTTAACGCGTCAGGCGGTGCGTCTCGGCTATCTGCCGCCGATGCGCATTATCCATACCTCTGAGATGGAATCCGGCCAAATCTATGTGCCGGTAATCAACTGGCTGCTCTACTTCGCGGTGCTGATTGTCATCGTCAGCTTTGAACACTCCAGCAATCTGGCAGCGGCATACGGGATCGCGGTAACCGGCACGATGGTGCTGACCACCATTCTTTCCTGCACCGTGGCGATCAAAAACTGGCACTGGAATAAAATTGTCGTCAGCTTAATTTTGGTGGCGCTGCTGTGCATTGATATCTCGCTGTTCTCCGCCAACCTGGTGAAAATCTTCTCCGGCGGTTGGCTGCCGCTGTGTCTGGCGCTGGTGATGTTTATTGTTATGACCACCTGGAAAAGCGAGCGCTTCCGCCTGTTGCGTCGTATGCATGAACACGGCAACTCGCTCGAAGCGATGATTGCCTCGCTGGAGAAATCGCCGCCGGTGCGTGTACCGGGTACGGCGGTGTATATGTCGCGTGCGTTAAATGTGATCCCGTTTGCCATGCTACATAATCTCAAGCACAACAAAGTGTTGCATGAACGCGTGGTGCTGCTGACCTTGCGTACTGAAGATGCACCCTATGTGCATAACGTCAGACGCGTCACCATTGAGCAGCTGTCACCGACATTCTGGCGCGTCGTGGCCAGCTACGGCTGGCGAGAAACGCCTAATGTCGAAGAGATTTTCCATCGCTGCGGGCTGGAAGGGCTGAACTGTCGCATGATGGAAACCTCATTCTTTATGTCGCATGAATCACTGATTATTGGCGACCGTCCTTGGTATCTGCGTCTGCGCGGCAAGCTGTTCCTCGCTCTGCAACGCAATGCGCTGCGTGCACCGGATCAGTTTGAAATCCCACCTAACCGGGTGATTGAACTGGGCACCCAGGTCGAGATTTAACGTTGTTCTGCGCGTCCGTTACCAGCTTAGCGTGACGCGCAACCCCCCAGCTGTTCTCTGACTAAAACCAACGCGGATGGCGTGCAGTTGCGCGATATTCTTCACGATCGAGAGTCCCAGCCCGCTACCGGTTTGCGTTTGTCCCGGTGGACGCCAGAAACGTTCGCCGAGGCGCGCTAACGCCTCATCGCTCACCCCGGGACCGTTATCATCGATAATCATGGCACCAGCCGTCAGGCTGACCGTCACCTGGCCCCCGTCAGGGGTATAACGCAGCGCGTTATCCAGCAGATTACGCATCATCAATGTCAGCAACAGCTGATGACCGTTCATCACCGGTTGCGCTGTGGTGTGCAGCTGTAAATCGATATGTTTCTCTTCCGCTTGGGAAAAATGTTCGGCCAACAGGTTTTGCAGCAGCGGGGCCAGGGCTGTCGGCTGAAATTCACTGCGCAGATCATCCGCTTCAACTCGGGAGAGCGTCAGCAGTTGATCTACCAGCCGGGTCGCACGCAGGATCCCCGCATCCAGCTGCTGTAACGCGCGATTGCGCATCGCTTCATCGTCGTCCGCCAATTGGATCACGTCGCTCTGCACCCGCAATGCCGCCAGCGGGCTGCGCAACTCATGGGCTGCATCGGAGGTAAAACGGCGTTCACGCTGTACCAGGGCTGCCATACGGTTGAACAGGCCGTTCAGTGCCTGGACCAGCGGTTGAACTTCTTTCGGCAGGCGTGCCAGCGGCAGCGGCGTGGCATCATCGGCTGCACGCTGGTGGAGTGAGGCGGTAAGGCGTTTTAGCGGGCGCAGTTCAAACCACACCAGCGCCAGCAGCAGGGTCAGCATAAACGGCAGCGCGATCAGCCACGGCAGGATGTTGCTTTGCGCCAAATCGCTGGTCATATCGTCGCGGTAGTCCCACTCCTGACCGACCACCACGCGATAGCGTTGGTCGGGAGAGGTTAGCCACAACAAACGCCAGCGGTCATCATCATCGCGCAGGTGTCCATTGCGAAAACCATCGCGCCCGTCATCGAACTGCAACTCCCGGCCCTTTTCGCCATCATTGAGCAGCAGCGTGCCGTCGTGACTAAAAATGGCAAAAGCCAGCGCGTCATCATCCTGTTTACCGCGATGATGGCTCAGTAACGCGTTGTTTTTGGGTAGCGTCGTTTGGTGCAATGTCGTCGGATCAAGGGCCAGCAGGCGTTTGGCGAACAGCATTTGCTGGGTATCAAACAGTTCATTGACGGTTTCCCGTGTCTGATGCCAGGCGCTCAGGCTGGCGGTGCCCCAGCACAGCATAATCAGCAGCACAAAACCGAGGGTGAGCCGCAGGAACAGGCTCATTCTGCGGCTCCCAGGGTATAACCGACACCATGCACGGTACGGATAAACTGGCTGCCGAGCTTTTTACGTAGATGATGGATGTGAACCTCCACGGCATTACTGGAGACATCGTCATCCCAGCTGTAGAGCTTCTCCTCCAGTTGGCTGCGTGTCAGCACCCGACCAGGATTGCGCAGGAACAGCTCCAGTAGCGCCAGTTCACGACTTTTCAGTGTTACCGGTTCCCCTGCCAGCAGCACGCTGTGGCTGGCTGGGGACATCACCACCTTGCCGTGGCGCAGCTCCGGCTGTAACTGGCCGTGACGCCGACGGATCAGCGCTTCCAGACGTGCTGCAACTTCGGCCAGCGCAAATGGCTTGCACAGGTAGTCATCTGCGCCCAGTTGCAAACCCTGAACCCGCTGATCGAGCGCATCGCGCGCGGTGAGGATCAACACCGGCACATCCTGGCCCTGTTGCCGCCACTGGCGCAGGATATCGAGTCCATCTCTTTCCGGCAGCGACAAATCAAGGATCACGGCATCCCAGGGGGCAGATGCCAGCGCCTGAAAGCCAGCGTCACCGGAAACGAACCAGTCCACGCTGAAACCGAGTTTGGTCAGGCCGACTTTCAGGCCGTCACCGATTATTCTGTCGTCCTCAATCAATAAAATGCGCATGTAAGTCCCTCCCTGTATCCTCGAGTTATACGAAGCAGAAGCGTTCATGTACAGGATAAATCGCGACATTTGGCCTGATTTTCACGAATTTTAATAAATTGATCCGCCTTAAGATCCTGTTAAGAACCCTATGGTGAAATAGCCTCCGTATCCCGCACATTCATGGAAAAGAGGTGAAAATATGAAAAAGCATGCAGCACTTTTCGCGATCGTCGCATTGGCTTCCACGCCGGTTCTGGCGGCACAGCAGGGGGGATTTGTTGACCCCAATGCGCCTGCAGTGCAACACCATGCCGGTGGCTTTCAGCCTGGAAACACCAGCGTTGTGACGGTTAAGCAGGCTGAAACAATGAAGGACGATAGCTGGATCACCGTGCGTGGTTATCTGGATAAGCAAGTGGGTAAAGAGGATTATCTGTTCCGTGATGAGACCGGCACCATGAAGGTCGAAATCGATCACAAACGCTGGGATGGACAAACCATTTCGCCCAAAGATCGTGTTGAGCTGACCGGCGAGCTGGATAAGGGGCTCAACGCGGTGGAGCTGGATGTGAAACAGGTCAGGAAACTCCCCTGATGATCTGGCAGGGCTGCTGCGGCAGCCCGTTTATAACTCCAGCCAGACGGAATGTTCTCCCGGCGTGTTGCCCTGGGTCCAGTAGGCAGCCTTCCAGGCTTTCCCCTGCCAGGTGACTTTATCCTTACTGGAATAGGACATCGATTTATTCCATTCACGTAGCTGTTCCGGGTCCGCAAACTTCCAGCCTGCACCATTAGCGGGTATCGATTGTGTCCATTTGGTCGCGATGTACTTAATCCCGGCGAAAGTGACTTTATCGCCTGCCATATAGGTATTTTCTTCACCCCAGTCCGGAAATTCAGTGGGTTTAGCCGGATTTTCCGTCACGGATGAATACCACGGGGAAGTGGCGGTCATGGTGACGCGTTTGGTATCGATGTTGCCATCTTTATCGGTGACGCTGACTTCATAGACCGCGACACCGGTGTGCCTGGCCGGAACCAGGGCTTTGGCTTTGGCCTGATTAACCTCGGTCTTCCAGCCTCCTCCTGGTTTTTCCTGTAGCCAAAAGACACCTTTCCCCTCTGCCACTTTCCAGCTAAAAGAGACGGCATTCTTGCTGGCGGAAGCGTCCAGTTCGAACAGGACAGATTCATCCACTGAACTTGTAACACTAAAGTCGGCAGTGGCGATCGCGACCGGCCCGAACACTTCAGCCTTTGGTGCCATCTCTCCCTCATCAGCCCAGGCGGCAGCCACCAGTGATAAGGCGCTCAGGCTGGCAATTGCTTTCATTTTAAAATTCATTAGGTTCAATCCTTTGATGCCTGCGTGGTGGCGCACAACAAATACACATTCCGTTACCGATGAAAAAACGTAACACAGAGAGCGGAAGGGAATTTCTGCCGGAAACGCAGGGAGTTTCTCTCGTTGATTGAGAAAATTCGGCTGACCTTGTCTGTTGAGGTGGTTTGGTTATCCACCTAACTCAAATATTTTCTGGTACAAGCGAAACGTTTCGATGGCGATCACATTTCCGTGATGCCGGGATTGAGTTGCTATGCATTTTTTATACACTCCGGTCAGCGAAACGTTTCGCTGTGGAGTGGAAGAAATGAAAAAAGGTCGCTTGTTAAACGCTGAAATCTCTCATGTGATTGCCCGTCTGGGACACACGGATACGCTGACGATTGCCGATGCGGGGTTGCCCATTCCGGTGGGGCCGCAACGTATCGATCTGGCGCTGACGCCGGGTACACCCGAGTTTTTACAGGTTGTTGAGGTGGTTACTCAGGAGATGCAGGTTGAGAGCGCTCTGATGGCGGAAGAGATCAAGCAGTTCAACCCGCAGCTCCACAGCGCACTGCTCGCCGTGCTCGATGCCTTGCAACGACACCAGGGAAATACCATCGCTATTCGTTACACCAGTCATGAACAGTTCAAACAACAGACTCAGCGTAGTCAGGCGGTCATTCGCAGCGGAGAGTGTTCTCCGTATGCGAATGTCATCCTGAGCGCGGGCGTTACCTTCTGAGGTCGCTATGCAACCGTTATTGCAACTCAAAGGGATTGAAAAGTCGTTTCCCGGTGTGAAAGCGCTGAAAGGCGCATCACTGGCCGTCTGGCCTGGGCGGGTGATGGCGCTGGTGGGCGAAAATGGTGCCGGTAAATCCACCATGATGAAGGTGCTGACCGGTATTTACAGCATGGATGCCGGTTCACTGCACTGGCTCGGCAAAGAAACTACCTTTTCCGGGCCCAAATCATCCCAGGAAGCGGGCATTGGCATCATTCATCAGGAACTCAACCTGATCCCGCAGCTGACCGTGGCGGAGAATATCTTCCTCGGACGCGAATTTGTGAACCGTTTTGGCCGCATCGAGTGGAAAAAGATGTATGCCGAGGCGGATACGCTGTTGGCTCGTCTGAACCTGCGCTTTAACAGCCATAAGCTGGTGGGTGACTTGTCAATTGGCGACCAACAGATGGTCGAGATCGCCAAGGTACTTAGCTTCCAGTCGCGCGTCATCATTATGGATGAACCGACAGATGCACTGACCGATACCGAAACCCTGTCATTGTTCCGCGTGATCAACGAGTTGAAAGCGCAGGGGTGCGGCATCGTCTACATCTCCCACCGTATGAAAGAGATCTTTGAGATTTGCGATGACGTCACGGTATTCCGCGACGGTCAATTTATTGCCGAGCGTCCGGTCAGCGAGCTGAGTGAAGAGAGCCTGATTGAGATGATGGTCGGGCGCAAGCTGGAAGAGCAATACCCGCATCTTGACCAGGCTCCGGGCGCCGTGCGCTTGCAGGTGGAAAACCTGAGCGGGCCAGGCGTTCATGACGTCAGCTTTAACCTGCGTAAGGGTGAAATCCTTGGCGTGTCCGGCCTGATGGGGGCGGGGCGCACCGAATTGATGAAGCTGTTATATGGCGCATTGCCACGTAGCGGCGGCAAAGTCACGCTGGATGGCCGTGAAGTGGTGACGCATGCGCCACAGGATGGTCTGGCGAACGGCATCGTCTATATCTCCGAAGACCGCAAACGCGACGGCCTGGTGCTGGGCATGTCGGTGAAAGAAAACATGTCACTGACCGCATTGCGCTACTTCAGTCGTGGTAATGGCAGCCTGAAACACGCGGAAGAACAGCTGGCGGTGGGTGATTTTATCCGCCTGTTCAACGTGAAAACCCCGTCGATGGAACAGCCGATTGGCCTGCTTTCTGGCGGTAATCAGCAAAAAGTGGCGATTGCCCGTGGGCTGATGACGCGACCGAATGTGTTGATCCTTGATGAGCCAACACGCGGCGTGGATGTGGGCGCGAAAAAAGAGATTTATCAGTTAATTAACCAGTTTAAAGCCGATGGGCTGAGCATCATTCTGGTGTCGTCTGAAATGCCGGAAGTGCTGGGCATGAGCGATCGCATTCTGGTGATGCATGAAGGCCATCTGAGTGGCGAATTTACCCGTGAGCAGGCTAGCCAGGAATCCCTGATGGCAGCGGCAGTCGGTAAGCAACACAGCGAGGAGTTAGTTGTATGAGTACCCAAACCTTACCCGCCAGCCGTCGCTGGTTCAGCAAAGCCTGGTTGCTGGAGCAGAAATCGCTGATTGCGCTGATTGTGCTGATTGCCGTGGTTGCCAGCCTCAGCCCGAATTTCTTCACCGTCGCCAACCTGTTCAACATTCTGCAGCAGACTTCGGTCAACGCCATTATGGCGGTGGGGATGACACTGGTCATCCTGACCTCAGGCATCGATCTCTCCGTCGGCTCGTTGCTGGCGCTGACCGGTGCAGTGGCGGCCTCGATCGTGGGTCATGAAGTCAATGCGCTGGTGGCGGTGGCGGCTTCGCTGGCGCTGGGCGCGGCGATTGGCGGTATCACCGGCACCATTGTGGCTCGTGGCAAAGTGCAGGCGTTTATCGCCACGCTGGTGATGATGCTGCTGCTGCGTGGCGTCACCATGGTCTACACCGACGGCAGCCCGATTAATACTGGCTTTAGCGATAACGCCGATCTGTTTGGCTGGTTCGGCATTGGCCGTCCGCTGGGGATTCCGACCCCGGTGTGGTTGATGGCTGTGGTGTTCGGGCTGGCCTGGTACATGCTGCATCACACGCGTCTGGGACGTTATATCTACGCGCTGGGTGGTAACGAAGCGGCCACGCGGCTGTCGGGTATCAATGTTAACCGCGTCAAAATCATCGTCTATTCACTGTGCGGCATGCTGGCGGCGCTGGCAGGCACCATCGAGGTGGCGCGTCTCTCCTCGGCACAGCCAACGGCGGGCACGGGTTATGAACTGGATGCCATCGCCGCCGTAGTACTGGGTGGCACCAGCCTGGCGGGCGGTAAAGGTCGCATCATGGGTACGTTGATCGGGGCATTGATTCTCGGTTTCCTGAACAACGGCCTCAATCTGTTAGGTGTCTCCTCTTACTATCAAATGATTGTAAAAGCAGTAGTAATTCTGCTGGCAGTGCTGGTGGATAACAAAAGCAGTAAATAACTCTGACCTTCACACAGGATGCATTAATGAAAAAGTTAACCGCATTGGCCGTCATTCTTGGCGCCACTCTGAGTGCCAGCGCGATGGCGAAGGATACTATCGCTCTGGTGGTTTCTACCCTGAACAACCCGTTCTTTGTTGCGCTGAAAGATGGCGCACAGAAAGAAGCTGACAAGCTGGGTTATAACCTGGTGGTGCTGGATTCACAGAACAACCCGGCGAAAGAGCTGGCGAACGTGCAGGATCTCACCGTGCGCGGCACCAAGCTGATGCTGATCAACCCGACCGACTCTGATGCCGTTGGCAACGCAGTGAAAATGGCCAACCAGGCAAATATCCCGGTGATTACCCTCGACCGCGTGGCGTCACAGGGTACGGTGGTGAGCCATGTGGCATCTGACAACCGCTTTGGCGGCAAAATGGCCGGTGACTTTATTGCGAAGAAACTGGGTGATGGCGCGAAAATCATCGAGTTGCAGGGGATTGCCGGTACTTCAGCGGCGCGTGAGCGTGGTGATGGCTTTAAACAGGCTGCTGATGCACATAAATTCAATATCCTCGCCAGCCAGCCTGCGGATTTTGACCGTACCAAAGGTCTGAACGTGATGCAGAACCTGTTGCAGGCGCATCCGGATGTGCAGGCGGTGTTCGCACAGAACGACGAAATGGCGCTGGGCGCCCTGCGCGCACTGCAAACCGCCGGTAAAACCGATGTGGTGGTGGTCGGTTTTGACGGCACCGCTGACGGTGTAAAAGCGGTGGAAGCAGGTAAACTGACCGCGACCGTTGCGCAGATGCCTGACAAGATTGGTATCATCGGCGTAGAGACTGCGGATAAAGTATTGAAAGGTGAAAAAGTGCAGGCGATCAACCCGGTCGATCTGAAACTGGTTACCAAATAACACGCAAAGAAAAGCAGGGCAACGCGCCACCATTGAGGTGGCGCAATTTTGATGGATCACTCCCTATGAGCAAAAGCGCAAAACTGGCCGTACTCGGCAGCATCAATGCCGATCACATCCTTAACCTCGCCCATTTTCCACGACCAGGCGAAACGGTGATCGGGAAACAGTATCAGATTGCCTTTGGCGGCAAAGGGGCTAATCAGGCGGTAGCCGCCGGACGCGCGGGTGCCAATATCGCCTTTATTGCCTGCGTGGGTGCAGATGACATTGGCGAACGTATCCGCCAGCAGTTGCAGCAGGACCGAATTGATACTGCGCCGGTGGAAACCGTCGCGGATGAAGCCACCGGTGTGGCGATGATCTTCGTGAATGGCGAAGGTGAAAACAATATCGGCATCTATTCTGGTGCTAATGCGGCGTTAACGCCGGCCTGTGTTGATCGTCATCAACAGGTTATCGCGGATGCTGATGCGTTGTTGATGCAATTAGAGTCACCGCTGGAAAGCGTGCTGGCGGCGGCGAAAATCGCCAAAGCGCAGCAAACGCAGGTGATTCTTAATCCGGCCCCTGCCACCCATCTTTCCGATGAACTGTTGGCACTGATCGATATCATCACGCCAAACGAAACCGAAGCGGAAATCCTGACCGGCATCGCAGTGAAAAGCGATGAAGATGCGGCGCGGGCGGCGGCAGTGCTGCATGGTAAAGGTATCCAGACGGTGCTGATTACCCTGGGCCGTCGTGGTGTCTGGTTGAGCGAGCAAGGCGAGGGTGTGCGCATTCCTGGCTTTAGCGTACAGGCGGTCGACACCATTGCAGCGGGCGATACCTTCAACGGCGCGTTTATTACCGCCCGTCTGGAAGGGGTCTTGATGCATGATGCGGTACGTTTTGCCCATGCGGCGGCCGCCATCGCCGTGACGCGCCCCGGGGCGCAACCCTCGGTGCCGTGGCGTACCGAGATTGATGCCTTCCTGCAACAACAGGGCTAAGCATTTGGCTACCATGAAAGATGTCGCCCGCCTGGCGGGCGTCTCTACCTCCACCGTTTCGCATGTGATTAACAACAATCGCTTTGTTAGCGAACAGGTGCGTGAAAAGGTGGAGCAGGCCATCCGCACGCTGAATTACGCCCCTTCTGCCCTCGCGCGCAGCCTCAAAATCAATCAGACACGCACCATCGGCATGCTTCTGACCGCCAGCAATAACCCCTTCTATTCTGAAGTGGTGCGCGGCGTTGAGAACAGTTGTTATGAACGTGGCTACAGCCTGATTCTGTGCAATACCGAAGGGGATGAGGAACGTATGAACCGCAGTCTGGAAACGTTGCTGCAAAAGCGCGTTGATGGCCTGCTGATCATGTGCACGGAAACCCACCTGCCCTCGGCGGATATTCTGAATCGTTATCCGTCGATTCCCATGGTGATGATGGACTGGGCACCGTTTGAAGGCCGTGGCGACATTATTCAGGATAACGCGCTGTTAGGCGGTGAGATGGCCACACAGCATTTGATCGATCGTGGCTACCGTCGTATTGCTTGTATTGCCGGGCCGCTGGATAAAACGCCTGCGCGACTGCGTCTGGATGGCTTCCAGAAAGCCATGGCTAACAGCGGGCTGCCGGTGCTACCGGGCTATGTCGTTGATGGCGACTTTGAGTTTCAGGGCGGTTTTAATGCCATGAACCAACTGTTGACGCTGGATCCGCTGCCGGAAGCGGTATTTACCAGCAATGATGCGATGGCGGTAGGTGTCTACCACGCGCTGTTTCAGGCCGGGCTGCGTGTGCCGCAGGATATTGCGGTGATGGGCTACGACAATATCGAACTGTCGCGTTATCTGACGCCGCCGTTAAGTACCGTCCATCAGCCTAAAGATGAGTTGGGCGAGCTGGCGATTGATACCCTGATTCATCGAATGAGCGATCCCGACGCCAGTCAGCAAACGCTGGTCCTGACGCCGGAGTTAGTGGAACGTGGTTCGGTTTAAGCGCCCTTCTTCTTTTTATCGCGGTTGGTGATTAAATGGCGGCCATCGCCATTGCGCAGCAGCATAAAGGTAAACGCGGCCAGCACGGTGATAACCCCCATCGTCAGGAAGGTGGCGTGGAAATGTTGCACCGTGGTGCCATCAAACTCCTGATAAAAGCGCAACACGGCGGCACTCACCGCGACACCAAAGCTGATGGACAGTTGCTGCGTTACCGCCAGCACGCTATTCCCACCGCTGGCGTTCTCATCATTCAGGTCCGCCAGGGTGATGGTATTCATTGCGGTGAATTGGGTCGACATCGCCATGCCCAGCACGAACAACGCCAGCAGCAGCAATAACACACTTCCTCCTGGCGTTTGCAGCGAGAAGGAGGCAATCAGGAAACCGATAATCACCGAAATACCGACCAGGGTGTGGCGATAGCCAAAGCGACGTAAGACTTGGGTAACGGTGGATTTCGCCAGTAACGAGCCAATCGCGGTCGGGCCCATCATGCAACCGGCGATAATCGCCGGATAACCAAATCCCACCTGTAACATCAACGGCATCAGGAAGGGAATACAACCCGTACCGAGACGCGAAGCGATATTGCCAATGATGCCAATGGAAAAGGTTCGGGTTTTAAACATGGGTAAGCTGATCAACGGTGCCGGATGACGGCGCGCATGGACTATATAGAGAAGCAACAACAACACCCCGGTGAACAGAACAGCGGTTGCCTGCCAGGGCGACACAATGCGTTCACCGAACAGTTCGATACCAATCGAGATCAACACTAACCCAACGCCGAATAACACAAAACCACCGAAGTCGAAGCGACGTTTGGGGGTGGTAAAATCCGGCATGTACTTACGCGCATAAAAGATGCCAAGCAGACCGATAGGGATGTTAATCAGGAAAATCCAGTGCCAACTGGCATAGGTGACCAGCAAACCGCCGAGCATCGGCCCCAGTATCGGCCCGACCAGACCAGGCATGGTGACGAAGTTGAGTACCGGTAGCAGTTCACTGCGTGGATAGGCCCGTAGCAGCGCCAGTCGGGCGACCGGCATCATCATCGCGCCGCCAATCCCCTGCACTACGCGGGAAAAAACCAACCACCCCAGACTGCCAGACAAAGCACAGGCCAGCGAACCCAACGTGAACAGCGATACCGCAATGATAAAGATTTTGCGTGTACCAAAGCGATCGGCCAGCCAGCCACTGACGGGAATTAACATGGCAACGGTCAGTGTGTAGCTGATAACGGCGGATTGCATGGCAAGGGGTGAACGTTGGAGGCTGGTGGCGATGGCAGGAAGCGCGGTGTTGAGGATAGTGGCATCAAGCGATTGCATGAAAAATGCCATAGCGGCGATCCAGGGCAAACCGGCCATACTGCGCGCGGAGCGAATCATTTAAAGTCCTTCTTTAATAAAATTCTGTCTGCAGCAGGGGGAAAACTGCGATTGGACCATCAGAATAGCACTTACGTTTAGAGCCATTGCGATGATTTGTGCCGAGCGGTGGGCTTTTCTGGGTGTTTCTTCAGCGTAAAATGCCTGCTTTTAGCACATTCGTATAAAAAAGTAGCGCTCGGTCAATTTTTTGCAATAAACGCTTGTCAGTCAGAATTATCTCCCTATAATGCGCCTCCACTGACACGGCAAAGCGGCAACGCAGACGGTCAGCGAGGGACGAAGTGATTCATCCCGCCAGAGAAAAATCTCGAAAAAGAGATTGACTCTGAAGGAGGAAAGCGTAATATACGCCACCTCGCGACAGACGGTTAACCCGCTGGTCGCACTGCTCTTTAACAATTTATCAGACAATCTGTGTGGGCACTCGCAGGATTGATATCAAAAGTCTACGGACTTAAAAAATATCAAGTCTCAAGAGTGAACACGTAATTCATTACGAAGTTTAATTCTTTGAGCATCAAACTTAAATTGAAGAGTTTGATCATGGCTCAGATTGAACGCTGGCGGCAGGCCTAACACATGCAAGTCGAACGGTAGCACAGAGGAGCTTGCTCCTTGGGTGACGAGTGGCGGACGGGTGAGTAATGTCTGGGGATCTGCCCGATGGAGGGGGATAACTACTGGAAACGGTAGCTAATACCGCATAACGTCGCAAGACCAAAGTGGGGGACCTTCGGGCCTCACACCATCGGATGAACCCAGATGGGATTAGCTAGTAGGTGGGGTAATGGCTCACCTAGGCGACGATCCCTAGCTGGTCTGAGAGGATGACCAGCCACACTGGAACTGAGACACGGTCCAGACTCCTACGGGAGGCAGCAGTGGGGAATATTGCACAATGGGCGCAAGCCTGATGCAGCCATGCCGCGTGTATGAAGAAGGCCTTCGGGTTGTAAAGTACTTTCAGCGGGGAGGAAGGTGTTGGAGTTAATAACTTCAGCAATTGACGTTACCCGCAGAAGAAGCACCGGCTAACTCCGTGCCAGCAGCCGCGGTAATACGGAGGGTGCAAGCGTTAATCGGAATTACTGGGCGTAAAGCGCACGCAGGCGGTCTGTCAAGTCGGATGTGAAATCCCCGGGCTTAACCTGGGAACTGCATTCGAAACTGGCAGGCTAGAGTCTTGTAGAGGGGGTAGAATTCCAGGTGTAGCGGTGAAATGCGTAGAGATCTGGAGGAATACCGGTGGCGAAGGCGGCCCCCTGGACAGAGACTGACGCTCAGGTGCGAAAGCGTGGGGAGCAAACAGGATTAGATACCCTGGTAGTCCACGCTGTAAACGATGTCGACTTGGAGGTTGTGCCCTTGAGGCGTGGCTTCCGGAGCTAACGCGTTAAGTCGACCGCCTGGGGAGTACGGCCGCAAGGTTAAAACTCAAATGAATTGACGGGGGCCCGCACAAGCGGTGGAGCATGTGGTTTAATTCGATGCAACGCGAAGAACCTTACCTGGCCTTGACATCCACGGAATTCGGCAGAGATGCCTTAGTGCCTTCGGGAACCGTGAGACAGGTGCTGCATGGCTGTCGTCAGCTCGTGTTGTGAAATGTTGGGTTAAGTCCCGCAACGAGCGCAACCCTTATCCTTTGTTGCCAGCGATTCGGTCGGGAACTCAAAGGAGACTGCCGGTGATAAACCGGAGGAAGGTGGGGATGACGTCAAGTCATCATGGCCCTTACGGCCAGGGCTACACACGTGCTACAATGGCGCATACAAAGAGAAGCGACCTCGCGAGAGCAAGCGGACCTCATAAAGTGCGTCGTAGTCCGGATTGGAGTCTGCAACTCGACTCCATGAAGTCGGAATCGCTAGTAATCGTAGATCAGAATGCTACGGTGAATACGTTCCCGGGCCTTGTACACACCGCCCGTCACACCATGGGAGTGGGTTGCAAAAGAGGTAGGTAGCTTAACCTTCGGGAGGGCGCTTACCACTTTGTGATTCATGACTGGGGTGAAGTCGTAACAAGGTAACCGTAGGGGAACCTGCGGTTGGATCACCTCCTTACCTGAAGATACCTTCCTTCGAAGTGCTCACACAGATTGTCTGATGAAAAAGTAACGAGCAGAAAAAACCTCTACAGGCTTGTAGCTCAGGTGGTTAGAGCGCACCCCTGATAAGGGTGAGGTCGGTGGTTCAAGTCCACTCAGGCCTACCAAATTTCTCCTCATGCTGCGTTATGCGCGGTCGTTTACCTGAGTAAACTTCCCTTCCGCATGCCTTGCCTGAGAAGAAATTACATTCTTCATGTAAGAATGTTAACTCGGTTGAGTGGTAGTAGTGGTCTCTGCAGTAACTGTATGGGGCTATAGCTCAGCTGGGAGAGCGCCTGCCTTGCACGCAGGAGGTCAGCGGTTCGATCCCGCTTAGCTCCACCATTACAGTACTTCAATACTTCAGAGCGTACCGGAAACGGTGTGCTGCGAAGTATTTGCTCTTTAACAATCCGGAACAAGCTGAAAATTTGAAACGACACGTTGTTTCATTTCTCCGTAATAAGAAATGAAAACGATGTGTTCGAGTCTCTCAAATGCTTGCAGTCTGCATGCGTAAAAACGTCTGTGGGTTGTGAGGTTAAGCGACTAAGCGTACACGGTGGATGCCCTGGCAGTCAGAGGCGATGAAGGACGTGCTAATCTGCGAAAAGCGTCGGTAAGGTGATATGAACCGCTACAGCCGACGATGTCCGAATGGGGAAACCCAGTGCACTTGTGCACTATCGTTAACTGAATACATAGGTTAACGAGGCGAACCGGGGGAACTGAAACATCTGAGTACCCCGAGGAAAAGAAATCAACCGAGATTCCCCCAGTAGCGGCGAGCGAACGGGGAACAGCCCAGAACCTGAATCAGTTTGTGTGTCAGTGGAAGCGTCTGGAAAGTCGCAGGGTACAGGGTGATACTCCCGTACACGAAGATACACTTGCTGTGAGTTCGATGAGTAGGGCGGGACACGTGGTATCCTGTCTGAATATGGGGGGACCATCCTCCAAGGCTAAATACTCCTGACTGACCGATAGTGAACCAGTGCCGTGAGGGAAAGGCGAAAAGAACCCCGGCGAGGGGAGTGAAACAGAACCTGAAACCGTGTACGTACAAGCAGTGGGAGCATCCTTCGGGGTGTGACTGCGTACCTTTTGTATAATGGGTCAGCGACTTATATTCTGTAGCAAGGTTAACCGTATAGGGGAGCCGCAGGGAAACCGAGTCTTAACTGGGCGTTAAGTTGCAGGGTATAGACCCGAAACCCGGTGATCTAGCCATGGGCAGGTTGAAGGTTGGGTAACACTAACTGGAGGACCGAACCGACTAATGTTGAAAAATTAGCGGATGACTTGTGGCTGGGGGTGAAAGGCCAATCAAACCGGGAGATAGCTGGTTCTCCCCGAAAGCTATTTAGGTAGCGCCTCGTGAATTCATCTCCGGGGGTAGAGCACTGTTTCGGCTAGGGGGCCATCCCGGCTTACCAACCCGATGCAAACTACGAATACCGGAGAATGTTATCGCGGGAGACACACGGCGGGTGCTAACGTCCGTCGTGAAGAGGGAAACAACCCAGACCGCCAGCTAAGGTCCCAAAGTCATGGTTAAGTGGGAAACGATGTGGGAAGGCCCAGACAGCCAGGATGTTGGCTTAGAAGCAGCCATCATTTAAAGAAAGCGTAATAGCTCACTGGTCGAGTCGGCCTGCGCGGAAGATGTAACGGGGCTAAACCATGCACCGAAGCTGCGGCAGCGACACTATGTGTTGTTGGGTAGGGGAGCGTTCTGTAAGCCGTTGAAGGTGGACTGTGAGGTCTGCTGGAGGTATCAGAAGTGCGAATGCTGACATAAGTAACGATAAAGCGGGTGAAAAGCCCGCTCGCCGGAAGACCAAGGGTTCCTGTCCAACGTTAATCGGGGCAGGGTGAGTCGACCCCTAAGGCGAGGCTGAAAAGCGTAGTCGATGGGAAACAGGTTAATATTCCTGTACTTGGTGTTACTGCGAAGGGGGGACGGAGAAGGCTAGGTTATCCGGGCGACGGTTGTCCCGGTTTAAGCGTGTAGGCATGTGCACCAGGCAAATCCGGTGCGCTTTATGCTGAGGCGTGATGACGAGCCACTACGGTGGTGAAGTAACTGATGCCCTGCTTCCAGGAAAAGCCTCTAAGCTCCAGGTAACACGAAATCGTACCCCAAACCGACACAGGTGGTCAGGTAGAGAATACCAAGGCGCTTGAGAGAACTCGGGTGAAGGAACTAGGCAAAATGGTGCCGTAACTTCGGGAGAAGGCACGCTGGCATTAGGTGAAGGGACTTGCTCCCGGAGCTGAAGCCAGTCGAAGATACCAGCTGGCTGCAACTGTTTATTAAAAACACAGCACTGTGCAAACACGAAAGTGGACGTATACGGTGTGAACGCCTGCCCGGTGCCGGAAGGTTAATTGATGGGGTTATCCGTAAGGAGAAGCTCTTGATCGAAGCCCCGGTAAACGGCGGCCGTAACTATAACGGTCCTAAGGTAGCGAAATTCCTTGTCGGGTAAGTTCCGACCTGCACGAATGGCGTAATGATGGCCAGGCTGTCTCCACCCGAGACTCAGTGAAATTGAAATCGCTGTGAAGATGCAGTGTACCCGCGGCAAGACGGAAAGACCCCGTGAACCTTTACTATAGCTTGACACTGAACATTGAGCCTTGATGTGTAGGATAGGTGGGAGGCTTTGAAGCGTGGACGCCAGTCTGCGTGGAGCCAACCTTGAAATACCACCCTTTAATGTTTGATGTTCTAACGTAGGCCCGTAATCCGGGCTGCGGACAGTGTCTGGTGGGTAGTTTGACTGGGGCGGTCTCCTCCCAAAGTGTAACGGAGGAGCACGAAGGTTGGCTAATCCTGGTCGGACATCAGGAGGTTAGTGCAATGGCATAAGCCAGCTTGACTGCGAGAGTGACGGCTCGAGCAGGTGCGAAAGCAGGTCATAGTGATCCGGTGGTTCTGAATGGAAGGGCCATCGCTCAACGGATAAAAGGTACTCCGGGGATAACAGGCTGATACCGCCCAAGAGTTCATATCGACGGCGGTGTTTGGCACCTCGATGTCGGCTCATCACATCCTGGGGCTGAAGTAGGTCCCAAGGGTACGGCTGTTCGCCGTTTAAAGTGGTACGCGAGCTGGGTTTAGAACGTCGTGAGACAGTTCGGTCCCTATCTGCCGTGGGCGCTGGAGAATTGAGGGGGGTTGCTCCTAGTACGAGAGGACCGGAGTGAACGCACCACTGGTGTTCGGGTTGTCATGCCAATGGCATTGCCCGGTAGCTAAGTGCGGAAAAGATAAGTGCTGAAAGCATCTAAGCACGAAACTTGCCCCGAGATGAGTTCTCCCTGACCCCTTGAGGGTCCTGAAGGGACGTTGAAGACGACGACGTTGATAGGCCGGATGTGTAAGTGCAGCGATGCATTGAGCTAACCGGTACTAATGACCCGTGAGGCTTAACCTTACAACGCCAGAGGCGTTTTGAGTTGAGAGACGCAAAGAATTTTCAGCATTGTTCAAACGGATTGATTCGTATGGCCTGTGAGGGCGGTGCGGATAAACAGAATTTGCCTGGCGGCTGTAGCGCGGTGGTCCCACCTGACCCCATGCCGAACTCAGAAGTGAAACGCCGTAGCGCCGATGGTAGTGTGGGGTCTCCCCATGCGAGAGTAGGGAACTGCCAGGCATCAATTAGTGAAGAAGCCCTGAACGAAAGTTCAGGGCTTTTTTACGTCTGAAAATCAGAAAAAAATCACGGATTTTTCTGTGAAAAACACCATTCAGCAATGAAGTCGGCAATCTGCTGTGGTTGATTAATATCCAGTACGGGTATCGGCAACGCGGATTCCACATCACTCGCTACCGCAATCACGTAATCATCAAGTAAATCGGCAATAGCCCCCTTCACACCGGTACGCCACAACACAATCTTCGCAACTGGCTCATCCTTAAACCCTTCGACCAACACTAAATCCAGCAAAGCATGGTCCATACGTGCCGCCAGCTGATGCAAATTTAAGGGTTCATCGGGTGTCTCGCACATCAACGCCCAACGCTGGTTGCTGGCAACGATCACCTGATCTGCACCCGCTTTTCGCAGCAGATAGCTATCTTTTCCCGGCGTATCGACATCCATATGATGGTGTGTATGTTTGATCAAGCCCGAACGGATACCTCGGTCTCTCAGCAGTGGGATCACCTTCTCCAGCAAGGTCGTTTTACCGGTTCCGCTCCAGGCGGCAATGGCCAGCAAAGGTACGGTCATGATGGTATTTCCTCATCCCGTAAGTCGTCCGGTGTATTGATATTACGAAATGCCGATTCAGGATCGGTAAAGGTCACAGCATGACCGCCACTTTCCCGCAAAAACTGCATCAGACGCCGCTCGCCGCTTAACAGCCAGGTTTCGAGATCATCTGCTAAAGATCGATTCACCAATGCCAGTGCCGGGTGATCGCGTAGGGGGGATTTCACCCATACGGCCGGAGCATCTGCTTTGTTTTGCCATAAACGTGCAACGAAATCGTCAGGGATCCACGGCGTATCGCAGGCACAAAATGCCACCCACTCAGACGGACTGTGACGCAAACCACTCAGCATTCCCGCCAGAGGACCAGGATAATCGGGCAGAGAGTCGCTGACCACCTGACAACCGCTTAACTGATAACGATCAATGTTGCGGTTGGCGCTTATCAACACAATATTGACCTGTGGCCGAAAACGGCGCAGAACGTGTTGATACAGGGGTTCACCTTGCAGCAGCAGTAATCCCTTATCTTCGCCCCCCATACGACGTCCCTGGCCGCCTGCCAGGATCACGCCGGTAAATGCTGTCATCTTCGTCTCCTTATCCTGAGTGGACGATACTTACAGGTCGGCTGCCTGACACCTGCATATGAGGAATAAATGATGAAATATCACCGTCTCAACGAACTACTCGAACTCCTGCAACCAGCATGGCAGAAGGAGTCTGATCTTAACCTATTGGCATTTTTACAAAAATTAGCGCAGGAAGCAGGCTTCAGTGGCCCATTAAGTGAATTAACCGACGACATATTGATTTACCATCTCAAAATGCGAGATTCAGACACTGATGCTGAGATTCCCGGTCTGAAAAAAGATTATGAAGTGGATTTTAAAACCGCGCTATTACGTGCACGCGGTGTGATTAAGGATGATGAGTAGTGCTATCCTTGCGCATCAAAGCAAAGGTAACACACAGGCCACATGATGAGCGAAGCCACCTTTAATTTTCAGACGTTAAACCCCGATGTGATCCTGGATGCACTTTGGGAAGCGGGTCTGCGCGTAGAATCTGGCTTAACCGCCCTCAACAGCTATGAAAATCGCGTCTATCAATTTAGCGATGATGACAAACGCCGCTACGTCGTGAAGTTTTACCGCCCGCAGCGCTGGAGCGCCGGGCAAATTCTGGAAGAACATCAGTTTGCCCACGATTTATTAAATGACGAAGTGCCGGTTGCTGCCCCCCTGGCATTACAGGGAACCACCCTGAACAGCCATGCCGGTTTTATGTTTGCGGTATTTCCCAGTCTGGGCGGACGCCAGTATGAAACCGATAATGAAGAACAGATGGAGTGGGTAGGCCGTTTTCTCGGGCGCATCCATCAAACTGGCCGGCAAAAAAGCTTCCAGCAACGGCCAACCATCGGATTGGATGAATATATTGTACAGCCGCGCCAACAACTGGAGCAGAGCGTACTGGTACCAGATGCGCTCAAAGCACAGTTAATGGCCGCCATAGATAAATTGAGCCACACGTTACAGCAGATATGGCATACGCGCTGGCAGCCACTGCGATTACACGGTGACTGCCATCCCGGTAATATTCTGTGGCGTGATGGCCCGATGTTTGTCGATCTTGATGATGCACGCACCGGACCGGCAGTACAGGATCTGTGGATGTTGGTAAATGGCGATCGCCAGGAACAACTTATCCAGTGGGATATTTTGCTGGAAGCTTACAATGAATTCAGCGATTTCGATTTACATGAATTGTCACTGATTGAGCCTTTACGCGCGATGCGCATGGTTTATTATTTAGCCTGGGTCGTGCGTCGCTGGCAGGATCCTGCATTTCCACGCGCCTTTCCGTGGATGACCGATGAAGATTTTTGGCGTCGGCAAATTGCCCTTTTTACCGAGCAGGAAAAGCTGTTACACGAACCGCCGTTGCAGCTTAGCCCGCAATTTTAATGAAGCAGTCAGGAGAATTTTTCACGATGAAAAAGATTTGGTTCGCGCTGGTAGGTTTAATGCTGGCATTTAGCGCCTCCGCGGCACAATTTACCGATGGTAAGCAGTATGTCACGCTGCCGAAGCCCATCGCTGGTGAACCGCAGGTAATGGAGTTTTTCTCTTTCTTCTGCCCGCATTGCTATCAATTCGAACGCGTTTATCACGTCAGCGATGCCGTGAAAAAGAATCTGCCTGCCAATACCAAAGTGACCAAATATCACGTGGATTTCCTGGGTGGTGACTTTGGTCCGGTTGTGACGCATGCATGGGCTGTTGCAATGGCACTGGGCGTCGAAGATAAAGTAACGGCACCGATCTTTGATGGTATTCAGAAAACCCAGACAGTCACTGATGCTGCCAGCCTGAAAGACACCTTTATTAAGGCTGCCGGGATCTCTTCAGAAGATTACGATGCGGCGTGGAACAGCTTTGCAGTGAAAGCGCTGGTTGCACAGCAGCAGAAAGCCGCTTCTGATGTTAATCTTCAGGGCGTACCGGCGATGTTTATCAATGGTAAATACATGGTAAACAACGGCGGCCTCGACACCAGCTCTATGGATAATTTCGTGGCGGATTACGCCAACGTGGTGAAATTCCTCGTCGAGAAGAACTAATTTAAGCAATAAAAACGCCGACTACGTCGGCGTTTTCAATTCTGCTTCCTTTCTTTTATTTGCCTTCCTGCTGTAAACCTTGTGGTTAATATCCACATCGACGATCATCTTTTTAAAAAGATGCCCGGCATCACAGAAACTTACCAACTGCATGAAAAATATCGTGTTTTATCGGTGTGAGATTGATGTTCAAAGGAAATAACAATACGTTATGAAATTTACGCACAAAGTTATCCACAATAAGATCCCTGCGATCCATCCCGCGTAATGAGGAAAAAACATCACATCACCTGCCGCGAATTCAACATTCGTCTCTGGTTATGGCATCCTTATACCTCTCTTAATCGCAACGAAGAAAAATCAAACTTATGGCGCACATTGCAGAAAATCCCCTGATTCTGGTAGACGGTTCCTCCTATCTCTACCGTGCATATCATGCCTTTCCGCCCCTGACCAATAGCGCAGGCGAGCCAACTGGCGCCATGTATGGTGTTCTCAACATGTTGAAAAGCTTGTTGATGCAGTATCAACCCAGCCATGTCGCTGTGGTCTTCGATGCGAAAGGAAAAACATTCCGTGATGAGTTATTCGAACACTACAAATCACACCGCCCACCGATGCCTGATGATCTGCGTGCGCAGATCGAGCCGCTTCATGAAATGGTTAAAGCGATGGGCTTGCCGCTGCTGGCAGTAACGGGTGTTGAGGCGGATGACGTCATCGGTACGCTGGCGCAGGAAGCAGAAAAACAAGGGCGTCCGGTTCTGATCAGCACCGGCGATAAAGATATGGCCCAATTGGTGACACCGGGTATCACGCTGATTAACACCATGACGAATACGGTGCTCGGACCGGAAGAAGTTGAACAGAAATACGGTGTACCGCCTTCACTGATTATCGATTTTCTCGCCATGATGGGCGACAGCTCGGACAACATTCCCGGCGTGCCGGGGGTGGGCGAAAAGACCGCGCAGGCATTGTTGCAAGGCCTGGGTGGCATGCAGTCCATTTATGACAATCTGGAAAAAGTGGCTGATCTGTCATTCCGTGGTGCCAAAACGATGGCGGCGAAGCTGGAACAAAACCGCGACGTGGCCTTCCTGTCTTATCAACTGGCGACCATCAAAACTGACGTAGAACTGGAGCTCGGCTGTGAGCAATTGACGGTCAATGAGCCGGATGTTGCTGTCCTGCAAACACTCTTCAGTCGCTATGAATTCAAGCGCTGGTTGGTCGATCTGCAAGAAGGCAAATGGTTGCAGGGTACGAAAGGCAGCGCCCCGGCCCAGCAAGCATTGGCGGATCAGCCTGCGGCAAAAGCCGAAACAGCGAGTGTGTTGTCTTCCGACGGTTACGTCACCATTCTTGATCAAGACACTTTTAGCCGCTGGCTGGAAAAGCTGAAGAAAAGCGATGTGTTTGCATTCGATCTGGAAACCGATTCACTGGATACGCTGAGTGCCAATATTGTCGGCCTTGCTTTCGCCGTCGCCCCCGGAGAAGCGGCTTATTTGCCGGTAGCACATGATTATCTCGATGCCCCCGATCAATTGGATCGCGCGGCGGTGTTGGCGCAGTTGAAACCTTTGCTGGAAGACAGCAAGGCGGCAAAAGTCGGGCAAAATCTCAAATACGATCGCGGCGTTCTGAAGAACTACGACATTGAGCTGAACGGTATCAAATACGACACCATGCTGGAGTCATATTGCCTGAACAGTGTGGGTGGTAAGCACGATATGGACAGCCTCGCAGCGCGCTGGCTGAACCACAAAACGGTCACCTTTGAAGAGATCGCCGGGAAAGGCAAAAATCAGCTGACCTTTAACCAGATTGCCATTGAGCAGGCCGGGCATTACGCCGCGGAAGATGCAGATGTCACTTTGCAGTTGCACCTGAAAATGTGGCCGGAGCTGGAGAAAGAAGCAGGCCCGAAAAAAGTCTTCACTGAGATCGAGATGCCATTGCTGAAGGTGATCTCCCGTGTTGAGCGTAACGGTGTGCTGATCGATCAAAACATCCTGGCGAAACATTCGCAGGAGCTGACGACGCGGCTGGCTGAGCTGGAGCAGCAAGCGCATGATCTGGCGGGAGAACCGTTCAACCTGTCCTCAACCAAGCAACTGCAAACGATTCTGTTTGAAAAACAGGGTATCAAGCCAACCAAGAAGACTCCGGGTGGCGCACCATCGACCAGCGAAGAGGTGTTGGCTGAACTGGCACTGGATTATCCCTTACCGAAGGTGATTCTGGAGCATCGTGGTTTGTCGAAGCTGAAATCGACTTACACCGATAAACTGCCGCTGATGATCAATCCGGTTACTGGTCGCGTGCATACCTCCTACCATCAGGCGGTGACGGCAACCGGTCGTCTGTCATCCACCGATCCCAACTTACAAAATATCCCGGTGCGCAACGATGAGGGCCGCCGCATTCGCCAGGCGTTCATTGCCGGGCCTGACAAGCGGATTGTCGCGGCTGACTATTCGCAGATTGAGCTGCGTATTATGGCGCATCTGTCGCAGGATAAAGGGCTGCTGGCTGCTTTTGCTCAGGGGGAAGACATTCACCGCGCAACCGCATCAGAAGTGTTTGGTGTGGCACTGAGCAAGGTTTCCGGTGAACAGCGCCGTAGCGCGAAAGCTATCAACTTTGGTCTGATCTACGGCATGAGTGCGTTTGGTCTGTCGCGTCAGCTGAATATCGGTGCCGGTGAAGCCAAAAAGTACATGGATCTCTACTTTGAACGCTATCCGGGCGTATTGCGTTATATGGAAGAGACGCGTGAGCAGGCGGCAGCGAAGGGCTACGTTGAGACGCTAGATGGTCGCCGTTTATGGCTGCCGGATATCACATCCAGCAACGCCATTCGCCGCAAGGCAGCAGAACGCGCGGCAATTAACGCCCCGATGCAGGGAACCGCAGCGGATATCATCAAGCGCGCGATGATTGCGGTTGATGGGTGGCTGCTGGAGCAAAAGGACGACAAGGTTAAAATGATTATGCAGGTACACGATGAACTGGTGTTTGAGATCCATCAGGACGCAGTGGCCAGCGCCAGTGACAAAATCCGCCAGTTGATGGAGGGCAGCATGAAACTGGATGTTCCATTGCTGGTTGAGGTCGGAACGGGTGAAAACTGGGACCAGGCGCACTAAGCCACATACCCTAAGCGGCGAAAAGCCGCTTATGACAATGTCATAAGAAAAAAGTTTACTTAATCGGTTCAGCAACGCGCAAAAGCCGTCTGTAAAATGCGCGTTTTGTAACTGCCTAACGTCTAAGCATTTTTTTAGTAATTAAACTACATTGGATGCGCGGTTTTGTGACGAACCTGGTAAAAAAGATGTCGATTCCTGAAACTAAACAACAAAAAACCCTTTGTGGGTCAGGAAAAATCAGGTAAAGTTTCTCGCGTAGGGTACAGAGGTAAGATGTTCTATCTTTCAGACCTTTTACTTCACGTAATCGGATTTGGCTGAATATTAGCCGCCCCAGTCATTTATGACTGGGGCGTTTTTTATTGGGCTTTTTCTGAAAATGCGGGTGGGTGACACCCGCTGCCGATACCCGTTATGCAGGGGTATCGTTGTTGTCATCTTCCTGAGCCGGTTCCAGCTCACTGAACCAGCTATCCAGTTTTTGCCGCAGTTTGTCGACACCCAGCTTCTTCAGTGAAGAGAACATTTCAACCTGTACGTCCCCCTGAAAAGCCAGCGACGCTTCGCGTACCATATTTAGCTGGGCTTTACGTGCACCGGAAGCCAACTTGTCAGCTTTGGTCAATAGCACCAAAACCGGGATCTCACTCTGAACCGCCCATTCGATCATCTGCTGGTCGAGGTCTTTCAGCGGGTGACGAATATCCATCAGCACCACCAGCCCCTTCAGTGCCTGGCGTTTTTGCAGATATTCACCCAGCGCTCGTTGCCATTTGCGCTTCATCTCTTCAGGCACTTCGGCGTACCCATAGCCGGGTAAATCCACCAGACGTTTGCCTTCCACGACCTCAAAAAGGTTGATCAGCTGGGTGCGACCCGGCGTTTTACTGGTACGCGCCAGGCTTTTCTGGTTAGTCAGGGTATTCAGCGCACTGGATTTGCCTGCATTTGAGCGACCGGCAAAGGCAACTTCAATGCCCGTGTCAGAAGGCAAGTGGCGAATATCCGGGGCACTGAGAACGAAATGGGTAATGTGATAGTTCAACGCAGACAAAGTAAAACTCCGGCAAAGTGATTCATGCAATTGCGCAGAGTATACCTGTTATGGCGCAAAAGTGCCCGATGGCGTCTTTGCGCGCGACTTTGTAAGAGATATGCGATAAGTGCTGCCAGTCATTAACGTTTCCTGTAACTAAGGCATGATTATTTATCAATTAAATTCAATTGGTTAATAAAAAACATGGCATTTTCATTATAAATAAGAGAAGCGTCTTACTTGTTCATTTTACCTATTGGTCTACATTTGGTGTCTGTGCAAGGCTGCACGCATCGAATGATGAGCTCAGGAGCGTCAAGGGGGACGAAGAGCAGGCAGGAATACGATTCAGGAACGAATCGGACAGGGACAGGGAAATTCGCAGGAGCGATTTGGCGAGGGAAAAACCGGGACGTTGTGAGCCATTAATGGATTTATCTCGTGTTTCCTTCGTATGAAGGTGCGAAATAAGGCGACAGCATAAGCTGTCGCCTTTTTTCTTTGTCTGCTTTCTGCTAGATTTCGCCGCAATTCGATACCTTAAATCATTCGGGCGGTGGGAAGGCGAAAAGCGCACTCACCACACCAGTCCGTAATATGACCGGTATATACTGATTAAAAATTGCCGAGACCCAACACCATGAAGCAACCTGCACAATCCCCACGCGGCAAACCCGCCGCCAAAGCGAAACGTAAATCGCGTGAAGATTTGAATCTGGAAGCGCGCGATCGTAAACGTGATAAAAAGCACCGTGGCCATGCCGCGGGCAGCCGTGCGAATCCAGAAAAACAAGCCACCGGGAAAGGTCAGGCCAGAAATGCCCAGGATCCCCGTCTTGGTAGCAAAAAACCGATTGCCCTGGTGGCTGAAGGACAGACATCCGTCGTGAAAAAAGCGGCTCCGAAACCGAAAGCGGAAAAAGTTCGTCTGACTCCGCAGGAAGAGCTGGCCAAACTGGAAAATGATGAGCGTCTGGATACGTTGCTGGATCGTCTGGAAAACGGCGAGACCCTGAGCGGCGAAGAGCAGGCCTGGTTGGATGAAACCCTGGATCGCATCGACGAACTGATGGAAACCCTTGGCATCGCGTTAGATGATGACGCTGACGATGATGAGCAGGCGGAAGAAGACATGATGCGCCTGCTGAAGGGCAAATAAGGGCGTTTTTGATCGGCATGCGCATTCGCGCATGCCACGCTAAACAGGTATTGACCGATGTTTTGGCCTGGATCAATTTTAGCGCTGCTGCTGGCATGTTATCTCATTAGCTTATTGTTTAAACTACGCCGTCTGTCGCGCCTGAAGTCGCGTTTACGCCGGGTTGCTGCTCGTCGTCCTGTTCACCCTTCTGCTTCGCGACCTGCCTTCAGACGACGTCACCGTAAGGAGTGAGCATGTCATCACAGCAGATTGAATGGGATCAGCGGCTGATCGAAAAATACAATTACGCTGGCCCGCGCTACACCTCCTATCCCACTGCACTGGAATTCAGTGAGAATTTTGGCGAAGCCGATTTTCAACACGCGGTGGCCCGCTATCCTGAGCGTCCGCTCTCACTCTATGTACATATCCCGTTTTGTCATCGTCTGTGCTACTTCTGTGGCTGCAATAAGATTGTCACGCGTCAGTTACACAAAGCGGATCGTTACCTTGATGTGCTGGAACAGGAAATTCGTCAGCGTGCGCCGCTGTTTGCCGGGCGTAGCGTCACCCAGTTGCACTGGGGCGGCGGTACGCCGACATTCCTGAACCAGCAGCAGGTGAGTCGGCTGGTGGGTCTGCTGCGCAGCCATTTCACCTTTGCCGAAGACGTTGAGATGTCGATCGAAGTCGATCCGCGCGAAATTGAGCTGGAGATGATCGATCATCTGCGTTCGCAGGGCTTCAATCGTCTTAGCATGGGCGTGCAGGATTTTAATAAAGCGGTGCAGGAGAAGGTCAATCGCGTACAGGATGAGGCCATGATTTTCGCGCTGGTGCAACGTGCGCGCGAGCAGGGCTTCCGCTCCGTCAGCCTCGATCTCATCTACGGATTACCGCTGCAAACGCCAGAAAGCTTTGCGTTCACATTGCAACGCGTTATCGCCCTCAACCCTGACCGTCTCAGCGTGTTTAATTACGCCCATTTGCCGACGTTATTCGCCGCCCAGCGCAAAATCAAAGATGCTGAGCTGCCCGGTGCGACACAAAAGTTGGCGATTTTGCAGCAGACCATTGCCACCTTGACCGGTGAAGGCTATCAGTTTATCGGTATGGACCATTTCGCCCGGCCTGATGATGAACTGGCGGTCGCCCAACGCGCGGGCAAACTGCACCGTAATTTCCAGGGTTATACCACGCAGGGCGAAACCGACTTGCTGGGGCTGGGGGTGTCGGCGATTAGCATGATCGGCGACAGTTATGCGCAGAATCACAAAGAGCTAAAAACCTGGTACGCCAGCGTGGAGCAGCAGGGTAGCGCATTGTGGCGCGGTCTGACCCTGAGTGACGATGATTGCCTGCGCCGTGATGTCATCAAGGCGCTGATTTGTAACTTCGCACTCGATTACGCGGCGATAGAGGCGCAGTGGCCGATCGTGTTTACGCGCTATTTTGCGGAGGATTTACAACTGCTGGCACCGCTGGTGGCAGATGGCCTGGTCGAGCAGCATGAGGGTGGGTTACGCGTCACCGGCGTGGGTCGCTTGCTGATTCGCAATATCTGCATGTGCTTTGACGTCTATCTGCGGCAAAAGGCGCGTCAGCAGCAGTTCTCACGTGTGATTTAAAACGACAAAGGGAGCTAAGGCTCCCTTTGTGTTAACTGAACAGACTCACGGTGATGGCGCATATCACGGCAGCAATGGCGGTTTGCGGTGAATGGCTGGCCGCATTGCCGATCGCCGCGATATTATGCGTGATCATCTGGATGACTGACTGGAACATGTTCTCTTCTCCCGATTGCCGCCCGTATGATACTGAACGGCACCGGTCTGTACAGATGGCGTAAGCATAAAAATCGTGCAATAAGCCCTCTTTTTACACTTACTCCATGCCCAGCTCTTTCAGTTTGCGCGTCAGAGTATTACGTCCCCAACCGAGCAAACGTGCCGCTTCCTGTTTGTGCCCCTGCGTATGACGTAACGCGGTGGTGAGCAGGGTGCGTTCCATCTCTGGCTGCGCTTCAGATAACAGGTTTTGATGACCGGAACGCAGTGCACGATCTGCCCATTGCGCCAGCAAGGTGGCCCAGCTATCCGGCAGCGATTGCACCGGGCTTTCTGGCGTGCTGGATTCAAACAGCTCGGCGGGCAGATCCTGAATCAACACTTCCTGACCCGCTGCCATCACTGTCAGCCAGCGACAGGTGTTTTCGAGCTGGCGCACGTTGCCTGACCAATGCAGGCGCGTCAACGCCGCTTCGGTTTCCGGGTGCAAAATCTTCGCTTCCACGCCCAGTTCACGCGCGGCAACTTGCAGGAAATAACGTGCCAAGCGCGGAATATCTTCACGACGTTCACGCAACGGCGGCAGATGCACGCGAATCACGTTCAGACGATGGAACAAGTCTTCACGGAATTTACCTTCCTGTACGCGCATTTCCAGATTCTGGTGAGTTGCGGCGATGATACGGACATCCACCTTCACCGGTGCATAACCACCAACACGGTAGAACTGACCATCGGCCAGCACGCGCAACAGGCGGGTTTGCACGTCGAGCGGCATATCACCGATTTCGTCGAGGAACAACGTGCCGCCATCAGCTTGCTCGAAACGTCCCTGACGAATCTGATTGGCACCGGTAAATGCGCCTTTCTCATGACCAAACAGCTCGGACTCAATCAAATCTTTTGGAATCGCCGCCATGTTCAGCGCGATAAACGGCGCTTTGGCTCGCGGGCTGTGGCGATGCAGGGCATGCGCCACCAGCTCTTTACCGGTCCCGGATTCACCGTTAATCAGCACGCTGATCGAGGAACGCGACAGACGGCCAATAATGCGAAACACATCCTGCATTGCTGGCGCTTCACCGATAATATCGGTGGTCGGGCCGCTGACCGGCTGGTTGCGTGGCTGCTGCTGTTCCTGATAGTGACTAATAGCGCGCTCGACCAGTGCCACCGCTTCATCAATATCAAACGGCTTCGGCAGGTAATCAAAAGCACCCTGCTGATAAGCACTGACGGCGGCATCCAGATCGGAATGCGCCGTCATAATGATGACCGGCAGCATCGGATGGCGTTGTTTAATCTGTTTCAGCAGTGCCAGCCCGTCCATGCCTGGCATACGAATATCTGACAGTAAAACATCTGGGGTTTTGGTCGAGAGCGCTTCCAGCACTTCGTTGCCGCTGTCAAAAGTTGCACAGCTCAAACCGGCTCCAGTGAGCGCACGTTCAAGCACCCAGCGGATGGAGCTATCGTCATCGACGATCCAGACTATCCCTCGTTGCATAGAAACCTCACTGGCGAATAGGCAGGTAAACCGAGAATTCGGTGTGACCAGGCCAACTGTTAAATTCTATTTTTCCTGAATGCTGATCGATCAGACTGCGGGCAATCGACAGACCTAAACCGGTGCCGCCTTCGCGCCCACTCACCATCGGATAGAACAGCGTATCCTGCAGTTGAGCCGGAATACCTGGGCCGTCATCTTCAATATCAATGCGTGCCACCAGGCGATATCGCACACCGTGCAGCGTTAACTGAAACGCGGTGCGGGTGCGGATAATTATTGTGCCGCCTTCTTCACCCAACGCCTGAAGCGCGTTGCGTACTACATTCAGCAGAACCTGTTCAATTTGATCCGGATCGTGCGGCAACTCCGGCAAGCTGGGGTCGTAATCACGCACCAGCGAAACGTTATCCGGCAACTCCATCGACACCAGATTGACCACGCGTTCAGCCACCTGATGAATGCTTTGGGTCACATGCAAACCGGGCTGCTGCGGGCCAAGCAAACGATCAACCAAATTTCTCAGCCGATCGGCTTGCTCAATAATGACCTTGGTATATTCATTCAGCGAAGGGTCCGGTAGGGCGCGGGATAATAATTGCGCGGCACCGCGTAAACCGCCCAGCGGGTTTTTAATTTCATGCGCCAGACCACGTACCAAATCGCGGGCGGCGACCTGCTGAGCATGCTGAATTTGTTCCTGGCTAAGACGACGCTGATTATCCATCGGCGCCATTTCCAGCAAAATTAAACCATCGGGCAGACGTTGCGCCGTGAGCGACATAATATGCGCGCGGCCATCGACCACTAAGGTGACTTCGCTGTCCGTAAAGCCCTGGCCAGCCTCAAGACTCTCGCGCATCACCTCGATATTCAGCGAAAAATAACCGGTTAATTCAGGTAACGGCGTACCAAATAATTTCCGTGAACTCTGCGCCAGTAATTGCTGTGCAGCCGGGTTGGCGTAATGAATAACTAATTCATTGTCCACCAGCAAAATACTGTTTATCAGGGAGTTGAGAATCTGCCCCGCATCGGGCAGCGTGCCAGTTGCCATACAGCGTTCCTCTGCACTAATTTAGTGCATTATAGCCTTTGGTTGTAAAAACCGTTATTTGAACGATGAATTCGTGGAGAAAAAAGCCCATCCGAAGATGGGCTGAAAGTTTCCACGGCAACAAAAAATTTTCAGCGTCTTTCGTGCCGCAGCCGTGTTGGCTGCTCTCACTCACCCGGGTCACTGAGCGATCTCAGCTCCCCGGGATTCATTCGGTTGCCGCCTGGCTGCAACACGAAATCCGCGGAATATTTAATTAATTACACGCTGTAGTACAGCTCGAACTCTACCGGGTGCGGAGTCATGCGAACGCGGTCATTTTCAGACTTACGCAGTTCGATGTACGCGTCGATAGCGTCGTCGGTGAACACGCCACCACGGGTCAGGAACTCGCGGTCTTCGTTCAGGCAGTTCAGCGCTTCTTCCAGTGAACCCGCCACTTTTGGAATCTCAGCTTCTTCTTCCGGCGGCAGGTCGTACAGGTTTTTGTCCATCGCATCGCCAGGGTGGATCTTGTTGATGATGCCGTCGAGGCCAGCCATCAGCAGTGCGGTGAATGCCAGGTACGGGTTAGCAGCCGGGTCCGGGAAGCGAGCTTCGATACGACGCGCTTTCGGGCTGGCAACAACCGGGATACGGATTGAAGCAGAACGGTTACGGGCAGAGTAAGCCAGCATTACCGGTGCTTCGTAGCCTGGGACCAGACGCTTATAAGAGTTGGTGGTCGGGTTAGCCAGGGCGTTGATGGCTTTAGCGTGCTTGATGATACCGCCGATGTAGAACAGAGCAGTTTCAGACAGGCCGCCGTATTTGTCGCCAGAGAACAGGTTCACGCCGCCTTTAGACAGAGACATGTGGCAGTGCATACCTGAACCGTTGTCACCGAACATTGGCTTCGGCATGAAGGTTGCAGTTTTGCCGTAAGCGTGAGCAACGTTGTGAACAACGTATTTGTAGATCTGAATTTCGTCAGCTTTTTTGGTCATGGTGTTGAAGCGGGTAGCCACTTCGTTCTGACCAGCAGTTGCTACTTCGTGGTGATGCGCTTCAACCACCAGACCCATCTGCTCCATGGTCAGACACATGGCAGAACGGATGTCCTGAGCTGAGTCAACCGGCGGAACCGGGAAGTAACCACCTTTGATAGCCGGACGGTGACCTTTGTTGCCACCTTCGTATTCTTTACCGGTGTTCCAGGCTGCTTCGATATCGTCGATAGCAACGTGTGAACCAGAAGTTGAAGAACCGAAACGGATGTCATCGAACAGGAAGAATTCCGGCTCAGGTCCGAACAGAACGGTATCCGCGATACCAGAAGAACGCAGGAAATCTTCTGCGCGCTTGGCGATTGAACGCGGGTCGCGATCGTAGCCCTGCATGGTGCCTGGCTCAAGGATGTCACAACGGATGATCAGCGTCGGATCTTCGAAGAACGGGTCCAGAACGGCAGTGGTTGCGTCCGGCATCAGCACCATGTCTGATTCGTTAATGCCTTTCCAGCCACCGATGGAGGAGCCATCGAACATTTTGCCTTCTTCGAAGAAGTCAGCGTTAACCTGGTGAGCAGGGATAGTAACGTGCTGTTCTTTACCTTTGGTATCGGTAAAACGCAGGTCAACAAACTTAACTTCGTGCTCGTTCATCATCGAGAGAACGTGTTCAGCGGACATACTCAACTCTCCTGGAAATTGTCATTGTCGTCGTGGTGAGAGAACTTCGTTGCCTGGAATGTGCCATGGATTCTGACATCTCCTAACCAAAGATCTCGGCAAGCTCTTCAACCGTTGTGCAACTGTCGTTTTCGCTTGAAAATACTAAAGCGAATTTTGTGCCAACTTTATTACAGCGGATAAAATCGTGCTGTGATGCGCCCTGTCGTGAGTCGATGACTGCACCAGGATGGATGTAGTGCACCGAAATGGTGCCTTTGTGGCAATTAAAAGCACCATTTCAGTGCAAAATGCCATCGCAGTGCAGATTAATGCACCGCAATTGGTGCTAAAAACCAGCGCTGTAAGAAACTTTAGGCGAAATCTGTGATCATGTTCAGTCTTCCGCTTAATCCGTGTACAATAGCGCGTTATTTCTATTTCTATAATGCCTGAGGCAAAGCTGTGACCGAAAATTTGCGTAACATCGCCATCATCGCGCACGTTGACCACGGTAAGACCACCCTGGTTGATAAACTGCTGCAACAGTCCGGTACTTTTGACGCCCGTACCGAAGCGACTGAGCGCGTAATGGACTCCAACGATTTGGAGAAAGAGCGTGGAATTACCATCCTCGCGAAAAACACCGCCATCAAATGGAATGACTATCGTATCAACATCGTTGATACCCCGGGACACGCCGACTTCGGTGGTGAAGTTGAGCGCGTAATGTCCATGGTGGACTCGGTGCTGCTGGTTGTCGATGCGATGGATGGCCCGATGCCGCAAACCCGCTTCGTAACCAAAAAAGCCTTTGCTCACGGCCTGAAGCCGATTGTTGTTATCAACAAAGTTGACCGTCCTGGCGCACGTCCGGATTGGGTGGTTGATCAGGTATTTGACCTGTTCGTTAACCTCGATGCGACTGACGAACAGCTGGACTTCCCGATCATTTACGCTTCCGCGCTGAATGGTATCGCCGGTCTGGATCACAACGACATGGCAGACGACATGACCCCGCTGTATCAGGCGATTGTTGACCGTGTTTCTCCGCCGCAGGTTGAAGTCGAAGCACCGCTGCAGATGCAGATCTCTCAGCTGGACTACAACAACTACCTGGGTGTTATCGGTATCGGCCGCATCAAACGCGGTAAAGTGAAGCCGAACCAGCAAGTCACCATTATCGACAGCGAAGGCAAAACCCGTAACGGTAAAGTCGGTAAAGTGCTGGGCCACCTCGGTCTGGAACGTATCGAAAGCGACCTGGCAGAAGCGGGCGACATCATCGCGATCACTGGCCTGGGTGAGCTGAACATCTCTGACACCATCTGTGATCCACAGAATGTTGAAGCGCTGCCAGCACTGAGCGTGGACGAGCCGACTGTCACCATGTTCTTCAACGTCAACACCTCACCGTTCTGCGGTAAAGAAGGTAAGTATGTGACTTCGCGCCAGATTCTGGAGCGTCTGAACAAAGAACTGGTGCACAACGTTGCGCTGCGTGTGGAAGAGACCGCTGATGCTGACGCTTTCCGCGTTTCAGGTCGTGGTGAGCTGCACCTGTCCGTGCTGATTGAAAACATGCGTCGTGAAGGCTACGAGCTGGCGGTATCCCGTCCGAAAGTAATCTTCCGTGAGTTCGAAGGCCGTAAGCAAGAGCCGTTCGAAAACGTGACCCTCGACATCGAAGAAACCCATCAGGGTTCTGTGATGATGGCGATGGGTGAGCGTAAAGGCGACATGAAAAACATGGACCCGGATGGTAAAGGCCGTGTGCGTCTTGACTACGTGATCCCAAGCCGTGGTCTGATCGGCTTCCGTAACGAATTCATGACCATGACTTCAGGTACCGGTCTGCTGTACTCCACCTTCAGCCACTACGACGACGTGCGTCCGGGCGAAGTGGGTCAGCGTCAGAACGGCGTACTGATCTCCAACGGTCAGGGTAAAGCGGTAGCCTTCGCCCTGTTCGGTTTGCAGGATCGCGGTAAGCTGTTCCTCGGCCATGGTGCGGAAGTGTATGAAGGCCAGATCATCGGTATCCACAGCCGTTCTAACGACCTGACCGTAAACTGCCTGACCGGTAAAAAACTGACCAACATGCGTGCGTCAGGTACGGATGAAGCCACCACCCTGGTTCCGCCAGTGAAAATGACACTGGAGCAGGCTATCGAGTTTATCGATGACGACGAACTGGTAGAAGTGACTCCGCAGTCAATCCGTATTCGTAAACGTCACCTGACCGAGAACGACCGTAAGCGTGCGTCTCGCGGCAGCAAAGAGTAAGCGAACACATATAGCAAGCCCCGCAATGCGGGGCTTTTTTTTGCCTGAACGTCGGGCAATTGTCTGATAAATGTGCAAGGCCAATTCTGTATGTAACCCGCGTGCGAGCTGAAAAACAGAAGAGTGCGCCCGCTTCCAGATCGGGGATTTCCCCGCCAGACCGCCTGTTCAGCCTTCGTATTTGCCGCTAGAGTGAATGATCCAGGGAATATAAAGGAGGCGTCATGCTGTACATCTTTGATTTAGGCAATGTGATTGTTGATATCGACTTTAATCGGGTACTCGGCGTCTGGAGTGACCTGGGACGTGTGCCGCTGGCAACGCTACAAAGTCGTTTTCGCATGGATGAAGCCTTCGAACAACACGAACGTGGTGAGATCAGCGATCCCGAGTTCGCTGCCCGGATGTGTGAGCAGCTTGATGTGGCGCTGAGCTATGAACAATTCACCGCGGGCTGGCACGCCGTGTTTATCAATCCTCGCCCCGACACGCTGAAGCTGATGAACCAGCTACGAGCAGAGGGTCACCGCGTGGTGATCCTGTCCAATACCAATCAGCTGCATTATGAGTTCTGGCCGTCGCAATTTCCCGAGGTGCAGCAGGCCGCCGATAAACTCTATATGTCGCAGGACATCGGTATGCGCAAACCTGAAGCCCGCATTTATCAGTATGTGCTGGATAATGAAGGTTTTACGGCTGACCAGACGGTATTTTTCGATGATAACCACGCCAATATCGAGGCAGCACGTGCGCTCGGCATAGAAAGCGTGTTGGTCACCGACAGCAAAACCGTGCCAGCCTGGTTTGCGAGTCATCGCTGAGTGATGTTCCTGCGCCATTTGCGCCACTCCGGGCATGCATTTTTCCTGTGGGTCAAACTGCTGTGGCGGCGCATTGATGAAGACAATATGACGACGCAGGCGGGTAATCTCGCCTATGTCTCATTGTTGGCGTTGGTGCCTTTGATTGCCGTCGTCTTCGCGTTGTTCGCTGCTTTCCCGGTGTTCTCCGAGATCAGCGTGCAGCTCAAAAACTTCATTTTCACCAATTTTGTACCGGCGGCGGGCAACACCATCCAGCGCTATCTGGAACAATTCGTCGCCAATGTGAATAAGATGACCGCCGTGGGCGCAGTCAGCCTGATTGTCACTGCGCTCTTGTTAATGCATTCGGTAGACAGTGCACTGAACGTTATCTGGCGTAGTGATAAAAAACGGCCAATGGTCTATTCGTTCGCGGTCTACTGGATGATTCTTACCCTCGGGCCACTGCTGGCAGGCGCGAGTTTGGCTATCAGTTCCTATTTGCTGTCGCTGCGCTGGGTAAGTGCCGCTGGTGTGAACAGCCTGATCGAACAGGTGCTGCGCGTCTTTCCTCTGTTGCTCTCCATTCTCGCCTTCTGGTTACTGTATAGCATCGTACCAACGCGTCGTGTCCCCGGACGAGATGCGCTGGTGGGCGCGGTGGTTGCGGGCCTGCTATTTGAGCTGGGCAAAAAAGGCTTTGCGCTCTATGTTACGATGTTTCCCTCGTATCAGTTGATTTACGGGGTACTGGCCGTAATCCCGATTCTGTTCCTGTGGGTTTACTGGACCTGGTGTATTGTGTTGTTAGGGGCAGAAATTACCGTCACGCTGGATGACTATCGTCAATTAAAACAGTGTGAACGAGAAAAAGAACGAGAGGAAACATGATTGCTTTGATTCAACGCGTCAGTCGCGCCAGTGTCAGCGTCGACAACGCGGTGGTAGGGGAGATTGGTGCCGGTTTGCTGGTGTTGCTGGGTGTTGAAAAGGGCGACGATGAGAAAAAAGCGCAACGGTTATGCGAGCGCGTGCTGGGCTATCGCATTTTTGCGGATGAGAACGACAAGATGAACCTCAATGTGCAGCAGGCAGGAGGCGGCGTGTTGGTGGTGTCGCAGTTTACGCTGGCCGCTGATACGCAAAAAGGCATGCGGCCGTCCTTCTCGGGGGGTGCCGAACCGGCAGAAGCCGAGCGTCTTTATGATTATTTTAGCGCCTGCTGTCGTGAGCAGGGCGTGTCTACCGCCAATGGCCGCTTTGCCGCCAATATGCAGGTTGAGCTGGTTAACGATGGTCCGGTGACCTTTTGGTTGCAGGTGTGAGATTTTCAGCCGAGCGGCAAGGGATCAGCCAGGTAAGCTCCGAACGAGAGAATCACTTTATGTATCATCTTCGCGTGCCACAAACGGCGGAAGAACTGGATATGTACTACCAGTTCCGCTGGGAAATGTTACGAAAACCGTTGCGCCAACCACAAGGCTCCGAGCGCGATGCCTGGGATGCGCTGGCTCATCACCAAATGGTGGTGGATGAACAGGGCAAGCCGGTGGCTGTCGGGCGGTTATACATCAATGCGGAAAATGAAGCGGCCATCCGCTTCCTCGCGGTGCATCCGTCGGTCCAGGGTAAAGGCCTGGGTACGCTGGTGGCGATGACGCTGGAATCGGTCGCGCGGCAGGAAGGGGCAAAACGCGTGACCTGTAGTGCGCGCGAAGATGCGGTCGAATTCTTTGCCAAACTGGGCTATGTCAACCAGGGAGAGATCACCGCGCCACAAACCACCCCGGTCCGCCATTTCCTGATGATTAAACCGGTGGTGACGCTTGATGACATTTTGCATCGCGCCGACTGGTGCGGGCAGCTACAGCAGGCGTGGTATGAGCATATCCCGCTCAGTGAAAAAATGGGCGTGCGGATTCTGCAATATACCGGGCAGAAGTTTGTCACCACCATGCCAGAAACCGGCAATCAAAACCCGCACCATACGCTGTTTGCCGGTAGCCTGTTCTCACTGGCTACGCTGACCGGCTGGGGATTGATCTGGCTGTTGCTGCGTGAGCGTCATCTGGGCGGCACCATTATTCTTGCCGATGCACACATTCGTTACAGCAAACCGATCAGTGGCCGTCCGGGGGCGATTGCCGATCTCGGCTCGTTGAGTGGTGACCTCGATCGTCTGGCGCGCGGGCGTAAAGCGCGAGTACAGATGGAGGTTGAGCTGTTTGGCGACGATGAGCTGGGGGCGGTGTTTGAAGGGGTGTATATCGTCTTACCCGCCGATTCGCAGGGAGCACTGGAAGAGGGTGGCTCCGGCGAGCGGATTGATTAATTAAATCTTGCATACACCGTAGCGGCGCGATTTATCGCGCAGTTTTCACGGTTTTCAAAACCCGCGCGATAAATCGCGCCGCTACGGAATAAGGCACGAGATTTACGGTTGAACCTGCCCACCACGCATGGTCTGTTGCACGGCTTGCGTATCGGTGGTCACCGCCAGGTTGCCATTCACGCTCGGGCGTAACGGTGCCGTCGCGTTCAGCGAACCGTTCACCTGCAACAATAAATTGCTATTTCCGGTCAACGGCAACGCTGGCCAGCCCCAGTTTTGCAGGATGTTTGCCGGAACCGACTGGCCTTTCAGGTGCAGCGTCAATGCGCGCTGTGGCTGTTGGTCGACGGTGGCAGTCCCCTCCAGTAAACCGCTGCCATTAAAGGCGCTCAATTCACTGACCTGAATCTTTTGATCATCGGCGCTGAAGCTAATCGACGGATGCCGTAAATCGGTACGGTTAAAGGTCGCCTCAGCGGCGTTAAAACTGGCCTTACCGGCCCAGAATCCCCATTGGTTCTGTCGTGCCAGCAACAGGTTTTCACCGCTGCCATCCAGTGCTGTCATCTGGAACGGGAACGCCGGATTGATATCAATGATCAGGTTGCGGTTGGCGGTCACACGTTTTACCAGCACGCTGTCGAGCCACGTTGGTAAGCTCTGCTGCCAACGGTCGCGCCAGTTCTGCGGCAGGGTATATTCCAGTCCGGCTACCGCCAGTTCATCCAGCGTCAGGCGCTTATCATTGCGCGTCCAGTTACCACTGGCACGGATGACACCACTGGCCCAGCGGGAACTGAACTGCGTCAACGCGATACCCTGCGTTGAGAAGTCGGCATTCACGATGGGGTCATTCAGTTCAAAGGCCCCGTTAATAAAGTTTCCGGCATTCATCGCCAGAGAACCGTCCTCACTCTGCCAGTCATTACCGCGCCAGGTTAAATCCTTCAGGGTGAGATCGAGGTCAGTGACGGCCCAATCCGGCCCTTGCAAACGCGCGTCGGTCATATCCAGCCGGTTAATTGTTACCGATGGCACATCACTGATTGGGGTGAGGAAATCGAGCAGACTTTTATGGGTTTGCAGGCGAATATCATTGAGGCGTAATTGGTTGATCTTCCAGTTACCCTGCGCGTCGCGTTCGGCATCACCGGTCATCGAACCGCGGGCCAGATCGGCCCCGATGTTGCTCAATACCAGGCGCCGTTGCGCCACATTACCTTGCAGTAAGACGTTATTGCCCTGCACACCATCCAGAGTCATTTCACCGGCACTCATCTGGAACTGCGCATCGCTGCCCAGCATATCGTTGGCGGTGGGCTTCCACGGCAAAATGCCACCGTTCACCTTACGGGCAAACATCGGCAGCGCGCTGCCGGGGCTGTCGATACGCATATTATTGAGTTGCAGGCGGTTGGCCTGAATGGGTAATGCGTTATTCGCTGTCAGGTTAGCCAGATCCACTTCGCCATCACGCAATTCAATGCTGCTAAAGTGCAGCGGATCGCTGAACTGGACCAATGCCAGCCCGAGATCAACGCGTTTTGCGACCAGCACCGCCGGTTGGCCATCGTGACCAAAGCTGAAGTCATCGAGGACGATGTGTGAAGGCGAAGAGAGGTTGTGTTCGATTTTACTGAGGGAAAGATGCCAGTCGGTTTTATCACTTACCCAACGGCTAAACCAGCCTGCGCCCCATTGTGTTTGCAGCAACACATACAGGATGACCAGTGCCAGCAGAATTAGCAGCAGTAAAGTAAGGAAAAATTTGCCTAGAAATTTCATTGCATCCATCCCGATCTTTTATCCGGTAAGAGGTTGTTATGCCTGAATTACCGTTACAGCTCAACAGCCTGGATGTAAAAGCGGATAAATATCAGGCAGGCATCAGCCTGCCATGAGTATTACTTTTCCTGGGGGAAGACGAGGTTAAGCACGATTGCGGTGATACCGCCCGCAGCAATACCCGAGGAAAGCAGCGTTTTCAGCCAGTCTGGCGCGAATTGCAGAATCAGTGGCTGCTGTGAAACGCCAAGGCCAACCGCCAGCGACAGTGCAATAATCATAATGGCGCGACGATTCAGTGGTTCACGCGAAACGATGCGCACGCCCGATGCGGCGATAGTACCAAACATAACGATAGTTGCACCGCCCAGCACGGGTTCAGGAATGTGTTGCACAAATCCGCTGACCGCCGGAAACAGGCCCAGCACAATCAACATCAGCGCCACGACAAAGCCCACATAGCGGCTGGCAACGCCAGTCAGCTGGATCACGCCATTATTCTGGCCGAAACAGGAGTTTGGAAACGTATTGAACAATGCGGATACAAAAGAGTTGAGGCCGTTGGCCAGCACGCCGCCTTTCAGGCGTTTCATATACAGCGGGCCGCTCACTGGCTGCTCAGAAACGTCAGAGGTGGCGGTAATGTCCCCGATGGTTTCCAGAGAGGTCACCATAAACACCAGCATCAGTGGCACCAGCAGATTCCAGTCAAAACCGAGGCCGTAGTAGAGCGGTGAAGGCACCGAGACCAGCGCCTGGTTGGTCGGCGTGGTATTTTCCGGCAACATGCCCAACGCCCATGCCAGCACATAGCCAACGGCCATGGCGATCACCAGCGAAGCGACACGCAAATAAGGATTACGCTGACGATTGAGCAGAATAATCACCAACAACACCGCACCCGCCAGCAGCAGATTTTTCGGTGCGCCAAAACTGTGATCATTCATGGCGGCAAAGCCACCACCGATAGAAGTGAGTCCAACCTGAATCAGCGACAGACCGATGATCATCACCACAATGCCCGAAACCAGCGGGGTAATAATGCGGCGTGCCAGGTGCAGCACGCGGGACAACACCATCTCCGTACAGGAGGCCACCATCAGAGTGCCGAACAGCGCAGCCATCATGGTGGGAATATCGGCCCCGCCATTTTTCAGCGCCATACCACCCATAATCAACGGGCTGACAAAGTTAAAGCTGGTGCCCTGAATCGACAGTAGTCCGGACCCTACCGGCCCCCAGGTTTTGATTTGCAGAATCGATGCGACGCCAGAAGCAAACAGCGACATGCTGATAATGTGCTGGGTATCCTGCGCGGGCAGGCCCAGCGCCTGGCAAATCAGCAGCGCGGGGGTGATCACCGCGACAAACATCGCCAGTAGATGCTGGCAGGCAGCAAACAGCGTTTGCGGCAACGGTGGGCGGTCTTCAAGACGGTAAATCAATTCACTTTTTGCCGCACTGGCGGGTTGGCGGGTTTCAGCGGTATCGACGGACATGGTGGACGTTCTCAATCACAACAAAGGGGGCGATTTTAAACCGATGCCGAATGAAAGCAAACGTTTGCAATGCCCCTTTTCATTTCCTTCACCTCAGAGGGTAAATACCGTGCGGCAGCGGCTGTCATCCTCGCTCCAGGCGCTCTGCACTTCACTCAACGGTCGCATCTGGAAGGGAATCGAAAAATCGCTGTGCGCTGCCGCCGCCAACAGTTCGCCGATACAGGCCACCAGCTCGGCATTCGATACACTGCCAAGGCCGCTGCCCATCAGGGTCAGGCCAGAGGAACGCAGCAATTTGCTGTGTAACGCGATCTCCTGGCCGCTGAGCGAGCCGATTTGCACAAACCGAACCACCTTCTCACCACCTGCTACCGCCGCCTGCATAATATCGAGCGCGCTCTGACCCCACAGATAATCGAGCACCACATCAATCCCTTCGGCCATCAGTGCGGGCAATGCGGTCGGTAACGCATCGAGCGTTAGCGTGATATCCGCCCCCTGGGCACGTAACTGTTCCAGCACACTTTGGTTACGCCCGGTGGCGATGATTTTTCCGGCCCCGAGATGGCGCGCGATACGCACTGCCAGCCCACCTGACGTCCCGGTTGCACCGTTGATCAACACGGTTTCGCCTTGCAGCAAATATGCCCGGCGCGTTAATGCCGCCCAGGAGGACATACCGGGATTGGCAAGCGCAGCCGCCAGTACCGGATCCAGTGTCTTCGGTAGTGGGACGATGGCCGCGGCGGGTACGCGCGTTTTTTCCGCCATGCTCCCCCAAGGGGCGTTAAAAGCCAGGAAATACACCGGGTCGCCATTGCTGAGATAACCGGTGCCGTCGATCCCGGTGATAAACGGATAGTGCAGGGTGGAACTGTAATGGGTGCCAGCGGCACGCGCTTTAGCCAACTGACTAATGGCAGCGGCCTTGACCGTGACCACAACCTGATCGTCATCGGCCTGGGGTTCGGGAAAATCGCCGTATACCGGTTGCTCACCTGCTGCGGAAACTATTGCTGCTTTCATGTTTTCACCTTCAGTTAATCGGAATATATGTGTATTATGCACACATTATTCTTGCTTCTGGATGCCGTCAATGAAAAGCGTGCAAAATACACATAATAATTCAGACTTTGATGATCTGCATAATGCGTTGCTGACGATTGTCGGGACGTTCAACCGTCCGCAACGTGATGAATTATTGATAAAAGAGTCCAATATTCAGCTCGATCGTGCGTTGTTTCCGCTGTTGGTGCAGGTCAGCCGTTTCGGTCCGATTGGCGTGGTTGAACTGGCGGATCGGGTTGGCCGTGACTACACCACCGTCAGCCGTCAGGTGGCGAAGCTGGAGGAAATTGGCCTGGCGCAGCGTCAGAAGAATGCGAAGGATAAGCGTGTCAATGAAGCGGTCATTACGGCAGCGGGCAAGGCGATGACCGACAAAATCGATGCTGCACGGAGCAGGATTTACGGAGAGGTGTTTCAGGCGTGGCAGGAGAATGAGCGTGTTGAGCTGGCGCGGTTACTGCAAAAATTTGTCGGGGATTTTACCGCGCTGGATCGTGGTAAAAACACGGGGGCCTGACCCATTCGTAGCGGCGCGATTTATCGCGCGGCGTTTTCCGGCAACGCGCACGAAATTGCGCGATAAATCGCGCCGCTACGCGTTACTGTAGCGTTCGGTTTCCGGTAACCAGCGCTCAATCAACGCCACCGCCTGCTGCGGATAGTGCTGGTGGATATGGCGCGCTACGCGCTGAACTTCCGGGATCATGGCCTGGTCGCGCAGCAAATCGGCGACTTTGAACTCCGCGTTGCCGGTCTGGCGGGTGCCAAGCAACTCACCGGGACCACGAATTTCCAAATCATGCTGGGCGATAACAAAGCCATCGTTGCTGTCACGTAGCACCTGTAAGCGTTTTTGCGCCGTTTTGCTCAGCGGTGCTTTGTACAGCAACACGCAATGCGAGGCGATCGCGCCGCGCCCCACGCGCCCACGCAACTGATGCAGCTGCGCAAGTCCGAGACGTTCCGGGTTTTCGATAATCATCAGGCTGGCATTCGGCACATCCACCCCGACTTCGATCACCGTGGTGGCGACCAGCAGTTGGATTTCATTGGCCTTGAACGCCTGCATCACCGCCTGCTTCTCAGCCGGTTTCATGCGGCCATGCACCAGCCCAACCTGAAGATCCGGTAGTGCCACCTTCAGCTCCTGCCAGGTGGCTTCGGCTGCCTGTGCCTCCAGCAGTTCGGATTCTTCGATCAGCGTACAGACCCAATATGCCTGGCGTCCTTCATGACAGGCGCTCTGCACGCGCGTGATGATATCGCTGCGGCGACTGTCGGGAATGGCGACGGTGGTCACTGGGGTACGGCCTGGCGGTAGCTCGTCAATGGTTGAGGTATCGAGATCCGCGTAGGCGGTCATCGCCAGGGTGCGTGGAATCGGCGTGGCGGTCATGATCAACTGATGCGGATGAAAACCCTGCTCTTCGCCCTTTTCCCACAGCGCCAGTCGCTGGTGGACGCCAAAACGGTGCTGTTCATCGATAATCACCAGCGCCATGCCGTTAAATTGTACCTGCTCCTGGAACAGCGCATGGGTGCCGACCACCATTGCCACCTGACCGCTGGCAATGGCTTCCTGCTGCGCCTGACGCGCCTTGCCTTTCTGTTTACCCGCCAGCCAGCCCACTTCAATGCCGAGTGGCGCAAACCACTGGCGGAAGTTATTAGCGTGCTGTTCGGCGAGTAATTCGGTGGGTGCCATCAGCGCCACCTGCTTGCCATAAGCAATCACATTCAGCGCCGCCATGGCGGCGACCAGCGTTTTGCCCGATCCCACATCGCCCTGTACCAGACGCATCATCGGGAAATCATGTGCCAGGTCGCGCTCAATTTCCGCGACCACCCGTTGCTGCGCACCGGTGGGGGAGAACGGCAGGGCGGCCAGCAATTGATCGACCAGCTGATGATTGGCAGGCATCGGCAACGCGTGATGACGCTGTGCGCCCGCGCGCACGGCCAGCATGCTGAGGTTATGTGCCAGCAGCTCCTCCATAATCAGACGGCGCTGCGCCGGATGGCGTCCGGTTTCCAGTTCACTCAGGCGTAAATCCGGGGGAGGACGATGCAGGGTGCGCAAGGCATCTGGCAGGCTGATCAACCCGCCACTCAGTTCCGGCGGCAACAGCTCAGCAATGGCGCAGGTTTCCAGCAACGTCAGCGCCTGATCGGTCAGGTTACGCAGCGTTGCCTGGCGAATGCCTTCGGTGGTGGGATACACCGGCGTCAGGGTTTCCTGCAACTCAACGTTGCTGTGCTCGCCCTGGATGCGATATTCCGGATGAATAATTTCCGCGCCACGCTGGCCGCGTTTGATTTCACCGTATGCGGTGACGCGGCGGCCTGTCGCCAGGCTGTTTTTCATCCCAGCATTGAAGTTGAAGAAGCGCATGGTCAGCACACCCGAGCCATCGCTGATTTGGCATACCAGCATACGGCGGCGGCCAAAGGTGATTTCACTACTTAATACTTCACCTTCCACCGTGGCCCAGATACCCGGCAGCAGGTCATTAATGCGATAGAGTTGGGTGCGGTCTTCGTAGCGTAACGGCAGGTGCAGCAGCAGATCCTGGATGGTGTACAGGCCAATCTTAGCCAGTTTCGCCGCCTGGCTGGCGCCGACGCCGGTCAGGGTACTGAGCGGGATGGCATCCAGCAGACGGCCTTTCATTTTTTGCCCGTCGCTTGCATGGTTGCCCACCATGCGGCATCGGCTTCCACTTCACCGAGATCGTTGATGTGCGGATAGGGCAGCCCTTTTTGCTTCGCTACACGAGCCAGCACCGGGTAACCCCCTTCGAACAACAGACGTTGCTGTTCTTCTTCATCCAGTAAACTGTAGGTACGCTGGTACATACCGGCATTTTGTCGCTGGCGTTGTGCTTCATACAGGATCAACGCAGAAGCCACCGAGACGTTAAGTGACTGCACCATACCGACCATCGGGATAATGATGTCCTGATCCGCCAGAGCCAGGGCTTCAGCGGTGATACCGGTTTTTTCCTGCCCCATCAGAATACAGGTCGGGCGTGTGTAATCGATCTCGCGAAAATCCACTGCTTTGGCCGACAGGTTAGTGGCCAGCACCTGCATACCCTGGGTCTTCAGATGGGATACTGCGTCAGTAATATTGCGGTGAGTTTTGACCTTCACCCAGCTGTTGCTGCCTGCGGAGGCCGAGACCATGGTGCGCATACGCACGCTGGGCCAGACCGCATGGACTTCATGAATACCCACAGCATCAGCCGTGCGGATCACGGCCGATACATTGTGCGGCTTATGCACCTGTTCCATGCAGACGGTGAGATCGTGCTGGCGCAGGGCCAGCATCTCGCGGATACGAGCAAAACGTTGATCGTTCATGCACTAATTACGATTTCGGTGAACTTTAATCACATCCGGCATTACGCGAATTTTACGCATAATGTTAGCCAGATGGACGCGATCGTGCGCGGTCAGGCGGATAAAGGCGCTATACACGCGACCGTCTCGTTCTTCGGTATTGAGGCTTTGAATGTTTGAACCAGCCGTGTTAATCGCCGCTGTCAGGTTAGCCAGTGCGCCCTGATGGTTGAACATGTCGACCTTAATTTCGGCGACAAATTCCTGATCGGTCACTTTATCCCACTCTACCGGCATGAACTTTTCGGGTTCTTTCTGGTAGCCACGAATATTGCGGCAGGACTCATGGTGCACCACCAGGCCTTTACCCGGGCTGACGTGTGCGACGATCGGATCGCCGGGAATCGGACGGCAGCATTTGGCAAAGGTAATCAGGACGCCATCAGCACCTTTAATCGGCAGCTTGTTGCGTTTATTGCTAACAAGCGGTGCTGAGTTGTCGGATTGCAGCAGGTTTTTCGCCACCACCACGCTCATCGCGTTGCCAAGTCCAATTTCTGCCAACAAGTCATCCAGGCTGGCCAGCTTCATGCGTTCCAGTTCGCGCTGGACGCTTTCCGTCGGAATCTCGGCCAGTTTACGGCTGCCACCCAACGCGTGGCTCAGCAGGCGACGGCCCAGGTTAACGGAATCCTCGCGTTTGAGGTTTTTCAGCAACTGGCGAATTTTAGCGCGTGCTTTGGAACTCACGACGAAGTTGAGCCAGGCGGCGTTTGGTCGTGCACCTGGCGCGGTAATGATTTCAATCGTTTGGCCGCTGGTGAGCGACTGCGATAGGGGATAAGGCTGGCGGTCAACGCGCGCACCGACACAGGCATGGCCGATATCGGTGTGGACCGCATAGGCGAAGTCAACAGGTGTTGCGCCAGCAGGCAGTTCAACAATGCGGCCTTCCGGCGTGAACACATAAATCTCGTCCGGGAAGAGATCCGATTTCACGCTTTCGATAAATTCAAAGGAGCTTCCCGCGCTTTGTTGCAACTCCAGCAAGCTTTGCAGCCAGCGCTGCGCGCGTACTTGCGCGGTGGTGCCGCTTTCACCGGCCTGTTTATAGGCCCAGTGTGCTGCCACCCCCATTTCCGCCATCTGATCCATATCTTCAGTACGGATTTGCACCTCAACCGGCACGCCGTGCGGGCCAATCATGGAGGTATGCAGAGATTGATAGCCGTTAGCCTTGGGGATAGCGATGTAATCTTTGACACGTCCGGGACGCGGTTTGTACAGACTGTGCATCTGTCCGAGCACGCGATAGCAGGTATCTAAATCTTTCACGATGACGCGAAAGGCGTAAATATCCATTATCGAGTGAAATCGCTGCTCTTTCAGATGCATTTTGCGGTAGATCGAATAGAGATGCTTCTCACGGCCGCTGACGCGACAGGGAATTCCGGCCTCTTGTAGACGGCCATCAATCTCAGAAAGAATCTTCTGGATCATCTCTTTACGATTACCGCGCGCCGCTTTGACCACCTCTTTGATGACCCGATAGCGGTTCGGGTACAACGCTTCAAAGCCCAGTTCTTCCAGCTCGGTTTTCAGGTGATGAATACCGAGACGGTGAGCCAGCGGGCTATAAATTTCGAGGGTTTCTCGTGCGATACGACGGCGTTTATCCGGTCGCAGCGAGCCAAGCGTGCGCATGTTGTGGGTGCGGTCAGCCAATTTGATCAGAATGACGCGGATGTCCTGCACCATTGCCATGATCATTTTGCGGAAGTTTTCAGCCTGCGCTTCTTTCTTATCACGAAACTTCAGCTTATCGAGTTTCGACACCCCTTCCACCAGTTCGGCAACGCTTTTGCCAAACAGTTGTTCCATATCCTGGTAAGTGGCGGGGGTATCTTCGATAACATCATGCAGCAGCGCCGCCATCAGCGTTTCGTGGTCGAGTTTCATCTCGGCCAGAATGCAGGCAACGGCAACAGGATGGGTGATGTAAGGCTCACCGCTGGAGCGTGTTTGTCCCTCGTGGGCATCACGCGCAACAAGATAAGCTTGCTTGAGGCGCTTGATTTGCTCCTCAGGCAAGTATTTTTCAATCAGTTGATTGAGGCTTTCAAACAGATACAAGGTTGACCTGCAGGGTGCTGTTAACGACGACCTTCAGCGATAGCGGTAACGGCTTGTAATTCAGCGGCTTCCTGCTCTTGCTGTTCCTGACGATCACGCACATCCAGAATCTGGTTAGTGATCAGACCTTCTTCGATTTCGCGCAGCGCAATAACGGTGGCTTTATCGTTTTCTTCCGGAACCAGCGGATCTTTACCGCCTACCTGCATCTGACGTGCACGACGTGCAGCGACCAACACCAGGTCAAAACGGTTACCAATTTTTTCTACTGCGTCCTGAACGGTTACGCGTGCCATAGGTGTGCTACTCCACAGATGAAGAAATGACTGGGCATAATACTGAAAGTGAATTCAGACTGCCAATAGTTTGCTGATTAAAGCATCATGTCGCGATTTCTGGCGACTCATGCGCAGACGTTCTGCGCGAATGATGGTTTTCAGATCGGACAGCGCCAGATCGAAATCATCATTCACAATTAAGTAATCGTATTCGGCATAGTGGCTCATTTCCGCCACGGCCTGAGCCATACGGCGGGCGATGACCTCTTCGCTATCCTGACCACGGCCACGCAAACGGCGATCTAACTCTTCCGTTGAAGGCGGCAAGACAAAAATGCTGCGTGCGGCAGGCATTTTATGACGGATTTGCTGCGCACCCTGCCAGTCGATATCAAGAAAAACATCAACGCCGGTTGCCAGTACGCGTTCAATGGCCGCACGGGAGGTACCGTAATAGTTGCCAAAGACTTCCGCATGCTCAAGGAAGGCATCCTCGGCAATCATGGCTTCGAATTCCGGTTTCGATACAAAAAAGTAATGTTCACCATGAGCCTCACCAGGGCGCACGCCACGAGTGGTATGGGAAACAGACACTTGCGTATCGTATAACGGTTGTGTCTTCAACAGCGCCTGAATCAGACTGGATTTACCTGCGCCGCTGGGGGCAGAAACAATATAGAGCGTGCCTTGAGCCATGATTTTCTTGAATTGAGTAAAGAGCGGAGTCGATTTCCTGCACAGTATACACGGCTTACGCCCGCCACGCAGCGTTTGCCGCCGCGTCAGGCGCATTTCTTTTTTGTGAGTCAGCCCCAGCCGCATTGTTCAGCGCTGCAAGCGGTGAAAAAACGCGGGAACCTAACCTCCAGATTACCTTTGCGCTGCTGTTATCAGGCTGCCGGATGTTCTCCAATAAGCAAAAAGGAGAACAAAGATGAAAGGATGCATAGTCTTGATGTTGTGGCTATTCAGTGCTGGCGTAATGGCAGAGGGCATTTGTCCCAACTGGTCGCCGATACGTGCCGGACAGGAGATCGCCCAGTTAACCACCCAGCTACGGCACTGGGATGATGCTTATTATCGCCAGGGCTTGAACCCGGTAAGCGATGCCGATTACGACAGCCTCTCCCAACGTCTACAACAGTGGCAACACTGCTTCACTCCCGATCAATCCGCTTACGCGGCACAACCGACAACGGATGGCTCTACGCATCATCCGGTGGCGCACACCGGGGTGCGCAAATTACGTGATAAGCGGGCGGTCATGGAGTGGATGCAGGGAAAAGCAGATTTGTGGGTACAACCTAAAGTTGACGGTGTAGCCATTACGCTGGTGTATCGCCAGGGGCATTTGGCTTCCATGCTTAGCCGTGGCGATGGTTGGCGTGGTGAGGAGTGGCGGGCGAAAGCCTCCCTGATTCCCGCCATCCCACAGCAGATTGCCACGACACAGGATGAGGTGGTGCTGCAAGGGGAGTTGTTTTTGCAGATGACCGATCATCAACAGGCACAGGACGGTGGCAAAAATGCACGGGCGCAAGTCGCGGGGGCGATGATGCGTCGTGATGACACACCACTGTTGGCGCAACTGGGGGTATTTATCTGGGCGTGGCCGGACGGCCCGGTAGCGCTGTCAGAGCGTCTGGCACAATTATCGCGTTGGGGATTTGGCCTCACGGCACGCTGGAGCGAACGGGTCAATAATGAGGACGAGGTAGCAAGCTGGCGCGATCGCTGGTTCCAGGGAAAATTGCCCTTTGTCACTGACGGCATTGTTATCCACCAGTCACCTGTGCGTAGGGGGCGTGACTGGCAACCCGGACAGGGGGAGTGGTCAGCTGCGTGGAAATATCAGCCAGCAGAGGTCAGCAGCGAGGTTCGTTCGGTGGCGTTCAATATCGGGCGCACCGGGAAAATTGCGGTGGTCCTGAATCTGATCCCGGTGCAGTTGGATGATAAAACGGTGCGCCGGGTGAATATTGGCTCGTTACGACGTTGGCGTGAGCTGGATGTGATAGCGGGCGATCAGGTAACGCTGGCGCTTGCCGGACAGGGTATTCCCCGTGTTGAACGGGTCATCTGGCGCGTTGCACAGCGTGACTATCCTGATGCGCCGCAAAGCGATGATTTCAACCAGCTCAGTTGTCTGACATTCAGTCCACCCTGCCGGGCGCAATTCCTGTCACGCCTGAGCTGGCTCAGTGAGAAGTCAGTGCTGGATATAAGCGGCATACAACGCAGTACCTGGCAACGCCTGCTGGATAGCGGCACCATCAGCCATCTGTTTTCCTGGTTGGCGCTGACGCCAGAACAAATTGCTCAGGTGGCTGGGATTTCACCGGCACGTGCGCAGCAGATCTGGCATCGGTTTAACCAGACACGTCAACAACCGTTGCGCCGCTGGGTAATGGCGTTGGGTCTGCCGATACCGCGAGCCGCTTTGCAAGCCATGCCGGATAGCCAGTGGCAACAGTTGCAGTTGCGCAGTGTGGAGAGCTGGCAGCAGTTACCGGGTATTGGCGGCACGCTGGCGCAGCGGATTGTGACAATGCTGCACGACCATCAGGTGCAGCAACTCATCACCTTTTTACAGCAACAGGCTATCCCCGCCGGTGCATCAGTGATCGGGATGCGGGTAGTTGAAAATCGGCAGGCCGAGGCGGAAACGCAGCGCCAGCAGGCGAGCGAAAAAGCCGAACAATAACGTGACGATCACCACCACTTCATTCGCCAGGGACGTTTTTAACAGCAGGATATAGAGCCAGCCGGAGGCGAATGCGACAGCGGCATACAGTTCCTTTTGAAAAACCAGCGGGATGCGGTTGCAGAACATATCGCGGAGTACGCCGCCAAACACACCGGTAATGACCGCGCTAATGGCGGCGATCACGGCCGTATGGCCACCATCCAGTGCTACCTGGGCACCAATAATGGAGAACACGACCAGGCCCAGCGCATCCAGCACCAAAAAGACTTTGCGCAGATGATTCATCAGCGGCGCGACCACGGTGGTGATCACTGCCGCCGCAGCGACAATCATGATGTATTCGGGATGCTTTACCCAACCCAGGGGGTAGTGGCCAAGCAGAATGTCGCGCACTGATCCGCCGCCAATAGCGGTAACCGAAGCAATAATAATGACGCCAAACAGATCCATTTTGCGTCTGCCCGCTGCCAGCGCACCGGTCATGGCCTCGGCAGTGATACCAATGATGTAGAGAACAGTTAACAGCATAGAGCACTCCAGATGATTGGCGGCAAGGCTAAAGATTTCCCAAAGTGTAGACCACTGAGATTTTCTAAAATAGCATCATCGGATTAGCTGTTTTAATAATAATAGCCTGAGCAGGCCCATTTTACCGGGGTTTTTGATGAGATAATTCCTGGTCGCATTATAAAATATGATGCGAATGCGGAGTTTGTTACGCATGAATCGGCCGAAACCTGTGTGGCCCCTTCAGCCATGGTTACGGGGGTTAAAAAGAAAAAAGCGTGCTGACCAGCAGCACGCGAACGCATCCTCTCAGATGCCCAGAGCCCACCATACAGACTTGTTTTTATTATTCGTTTCTTGCCCGCACACCGGCGAAGCTTTTCAGGCTAAAACGGTATTCAGGTTGAAACCATGAACGGCCGTAGTAGCAGTAGACCAGCATACGGATTGAGACCATCGCCAGGTAACCCCAGAGAGCACAGAGTACTGAGGGGGTCAGCCAGACGGTGAACAAGGTCACACCCAGTCCTACCAGCACTGACAAGATTTCTGTAAACGCAATGCGGGTGAATTGTTTTTCCCGCTGCAATATGGCGCGATAATGTTGCCCTTGTGGAATAATAATGAAAATCACCGATATCATTTCCAGCATAATTGCCAGTTCGGGTTGATTCATTATGCGGCTAAAAAGATCGCTGCCAATAAACATGACGGCGAATATTAATAACCCAAGCAACATGTTTCCCCAGTAGAGTACGGAGAGATCGCTTATGCTTAAATTCTGATTGCGAATCGCTGCGTTGCCAAATCCCCGATCAGCTAATGTGTCTATAGCTAATAAAAAGATAATGGCAACGGCCAGTAAGTTCAATTCGTTTGCCTGTAATATCTGTGCCAGAAGTGAAAGTTGTAATACACCGATGCCAATGATTTTAATTGATGACAATATTGACCACTTGGTAGCGCCGGTCAGATTTCTTACGCGTATCGTCATACTCTGCTCGTTATGGTACATGTACCAGTGCAAATTGAGGGTCGCCCGGGCGAAAAGGCCAGAGCACAGATTTCATCAGTGCAGCCAATCCTGGCGCAACCCTGAAATACCTTTCAGTGATTGCCATGTGATGATGCATTCAATCAAATGATGTTCTGAGTTTAAAAAGACGCCCCTGGTGTGTAATTGTTTTTGTGTCATGGCGGTATCTCCTCCTGTCAGAAGAAAATCCGCCAGATCACGATAAAATCCATTTTGATAATTATATTCTCCAGCCAGAATCCGTCTGGCGATCTCAACGAATTCTTTTTCCGATAATAAAGGATAAGTTGAGCGATCCATATTGGCACATTGCGGTTGTTATTATTAATTGCTGCTGTGTGTAAGGGAGTTATACCGTGTTTTATTTGAATAAACACCATAAGAAAACTCCTATAAATGACACTCAGGAATAAATGGTTTCAGGCTGTGCAACTGAATATATAATGAAAAGGGTCATTAATTTATTAGTCTTTTTCGTTAATGCAGGTAAGGGAGAATACAGTTGTTCAGGGCAGATAAAAAAAACATCAGAAAATCAGCGGGCCTGACGGCAGAGGTGACTTCCTCACCAGGAATTTTCCTGGAGAGGAAGCGTTAGCCAAACTGGTGATTAAGATGAAGAACAATCATAAAAGCTACAAAACAGTTAAAGGCTGCGCTGAAGAAAAATTGTTTGCCAGTACCGATTGCGTCCAGAGAATACCAGAGTAAGAATTTTTGTATAATTCATTGATTCTAATGAGTTAAAAGGTGAAGAAGGTTATCCAGATCACGTTTTACCCATGCGACATCTTGTGCAAATTTCTCATCAGACATCAGTGGCTGACGGTACACGACCATCACGACCTCGGCACCTTGCTCATTCGCAATCACCCGCATCGGCATGTAGATCTCCTTACCGATACCGGTATCGATCCAGTGATCCATTACGCCGAATGGATTATGTGGCGTGAAACGGATCTTTACCGTGCCTTCGGGTCCTTTGGCTTTCCAGACATTCCCTTCCTGCGTTAGCGTGCTACTACTTAGCCCGCTCGCCCATTTTGCGAAACACTCGGGTTTCCAGATGGTTTCATATAAATCTAACCAGTTACGTGGAATGGTCAGAGTCACTGTCTGAGATGGCAGCATGGGACCTCCTGTTGGGCGGATAAAGAGGCATTAAAGCACGCGGTTACCGGGCTGGAAACGGCCCGGTGCCGGAAGTGTGGCGCAGATGAGGTTTCCAGAAAAAGCCTCGCGGTCAGATGAACTTGCCGCGTCCTTCAATATTAAGCACTTCAGCGCTACCGTCAGTATGGCGCAACACAAAACGATCGGATTGCGCCACAACCGCGCAACTGTGGTTGGGGAAGATACGCAGTAGCGCCCCCACAGTGGGAGCCTGATGGCTAAATTGCAGGAAGCCGTGCTCCTCGGACAATTTCACCACCTCGTATTGATTACCCTGCTCATCTACAGCAATACCAAAACCGCTGGCGTTGGTGCCGTGCGGACCTTTATCGGAGCTGAGCATTTTGGAGCCGGCATCGATAATGGCGTAATGCGGATTCACCGCCACCACGCGGGTGACCACGCTTAAAGCCAGTGCGTCTGGTGTGCATAAACCTAAACGCCAGGCTGTCAGATCAAGTAGCGCGTAATTGCCGGGACGGATTTCATCGCTACCTTCCGCGACCGGTGCCGCCAGAGCCGTGGGGGTCGAGCCGACAGAGATCGGGCAGGAGGTAAATCCTGCCGCGATCAGGCGTTGCTGCACGCCACGCATAAGTGCGATTTCCTGTCGGGCAACTTCGCAGATGGCGGCGGCATGGCCGGCACCGTAAGCATGGCCAGCATGCGAAACCAATCCGGCAAAAGGCAGCCCGGCGGTGTTGATAGCCTCAGCCAGTTCCAGTGCCGCATTGCTGTCAGGATTCACCCCTACCCGATGCAGACCGACGTCCACCTTAATGGCCACGGCCAGCTCTGCGGTGGGTTGCTGCTGGTGGGCAGCGGCTATTGCGGCCACCCCACTCAGGGAGTCTGCAATGCAGGTAATGCGGGCATGGTTTTCAGTCGCAACCTGGAGTAATTCTGCCAGCGTAGCGGCCAGCACCACCGGATAGGCCAGTAACAGGTCACGTTCGCCGCCCAAAATAAAAGCGACACCTTCACTCGGCTTGGACACCGTAACACCGCGCGCGCCGAGCGCACGTTGCTGCTGAGCAATCCAGACGCTTTTATGGGTTTTGATATGTGGGCGCAGCGCAACGCCAGCTGCATCAGCCTTCTGTTGCATCTGCTGGAGATTACGTTGCAGACGGGCTGCATCAATTTCCAGAAAGGGGGTAAGTCGGTCAGCAATAAGAGGCCGCAACCAGCCAGCCTCAACATCGTGTTCCATCATGATTGTCCGCAGGTTGATTCAATGAGCGCACCATCATTCACCAACGCGCGGCAGAATACCAGCCGCGCCACTTAACTGTGGGGTGCCGCGCCGCTGTTCTGGAATCCACCACCTAAATCTTCAATCAGCACCACCGCCAGATTGATCTGTTGGGCTTTAAGCGCCACCAGTTTCTGGTCGGATTCGATCAACTGATTCTGAATGGTCAATACGTCCAGATAAGGACGCAGGCCCGCCGCATACTCGCGGTTCAGGTCATCCCAGGCGCTGTGGATCAGCTGGTTGGCGCTTTCCTGCTGCGCCAGTTGGTCCTGAATGGACTGCAACTGAGTGATGGTATCGCTGACATTGCCCAGCGAGCTAATCAGCAGCTTGTTGTATTGCGCGACTGCCAGATCCCAGTTCGCATCGCTTTCTGCCAGATCGGCACGGCGTTTACCGGCATCGAAAATCGGCAGCGACAAACTTGGCCCAACATTGAAGAAGCGACTCGGTGCGCCAAACAAGGCGTCGCCCAGCAGTGAGCGTGTACCGGCTTCTGCCACCAGGTTGATATTGGGATAGAACTCGGTTTTGGTCGCTGCGATGTCTTTTGCTGCGGCTTCAACCCGCCAACGGGCAGCCACCACATCCGGGCGACGTCCGAGCAGATCGGCTGGGATACTGCCTGGCAGCAACGCGGCGGTCGGCACGTTCAGTTTCGCTGGCTTCAGGTTATGCCAGTAATCCGGGCCTTTGCCGACCAGTGTTGATAGCTGAATGCCGGCGTCAGTGACGTCCTGTTTGGCTTCCGTAAGCGTGGCTTCGGCCGTTTTCTGTTCCGACAGCGCTTGCTTATATTGATAATCAGACGTGAGCCCGGCAGAAACATATTGCTGCTGAATTTTGGCGATACCATTGGCGCGGTCTGCTGCCTGCTTCGCCAGGTCGGCATTGGTCCACGCCAGATTGAGGTTGTTCCAGGCACGCGTCACGTTAGCGGCCAGCGTTAACTGGCTGGCCTGGCGGTCCAGTTTGCTGGCGCGCGCCTGCCCGAGTGCCGCTTCGGCTGCATCTTTCTTACCACCCCATAAATCGAAGGTGTAGCTCAGCCCAACGTTGGCGGTACGCAGTGTGCTGTAGGTTTTACCCTGAAGCAGCGGGTCGTCGACTTTCGCCACACGCGAGCGTGTAATTCCGGCGTTGAGATCCACATCCGGGTAGCGCTCGGCATTGGCGGCAATCACCTGTGCATTGGCCTTATCGGCTTGGGCGTTAACCACTTGCAGATCCGGGCTGGCGGCCATGGCATCGTTAATCAGGTGATTGAGCTGGGCGTCATCAAAGCTTTGCCACCATTGTGTTTTAGGCCAGTTGGCCGCGCTGAAATGTGCATTTTTCAGCGTGTCCTGTGCCTGTAACGTATTGGCATCAAGCATGTGGTTACTGGTATGTAAGCCATGAGGATTGGCACAACCGGCCAGCAACGCGCTGGCAACAGCAACTGCGAGCATCGCTCGCCGGGGTGAAGTCAAAAGCAGAGTCATAAGTTTGGTCAGGAAAAGGAAATGGCGACCATTACAAAAGGCTGTGCAAATTTTGACAAACCTGTTTTTCGTTAAGAATGGTTGTGAAATGTTTTTGGCGGGTCAGGCAGCAGGCCGGAGCCTGCTGCATCTGGTCAGACGTAGAGTGATGCTTCCCCTGGCGGGCGAGTTTTAAAACGGCGATGCAGCCACAGGTATTGCTCCGGTGCACGCAGGATTTCACGCTCAATCACTTTATTCATGTATGCGGCGGCGGCCGATTCATCATCATGCGGATAGTTTTCCAGCTCTGGCTGGATGATCAGCTGGTAGCCATTTTTCTGCGGATTACGAATCAGTACGATTGTCAGCATCGCCGGGCGTGCCAGGCGCGATAACACAAAAGTCCCGTTAGTTGTGGCCGCTTTTTCAACGGCAAACAGCGGCGCAAAGACGCTGCCTTTCGGGCCGTAGTCCTGATCCGGTGCGAACCAAACTGCCTCGCCTTGTTTCAGCGCCTGCACCATACCGCGCAGGTCACGGCGATCAATCATGGCTTTATTGGAGCGCATACGGCCTTTGGTTTGCGCCCACTCCATTGCCTGATTGTTATGCTTGCGATACATCGCCATCATCGGCTGGCACAACCCGGTGATCCGCCCCCCCAGTTCCAGTGACATAAAATGCACACCAATCACCATCACGCCACGTTTATGGTCCTGGGCCGATTTCAGATTGGCCATACCACTGACCTGAAACAGTTGGCGTACCCGACGATCCGACCAGAACCAGGCAATGCCCGTTTCTGCCAGTGCCATGCCCAACGAGGCAAAGTTGCCGGCGATCATCAGTTCTTTCTCTTCATCACTGATGTGAGGAAAGCAGAGTTCAATATTGCGACGCGTAATGCGCTCGCGACGTTTCAGGAAGCGACGCGACAATTTGCCCGCCGCTGCACCGAGCCGAATAAGGATGGGGTAAGGAAGTTGTACCAGAAGCCATAACACGCCCAACCCAAACCAGGTAAACCAGTAGCGAGGGTGGAGGAGTTGAGAGCAGAAGTGCCCGGTTTTTTTCATAACGCCTTCATGTGATCAGTGAATGTATCGCACAAAGAAGCAGGTCCATGTGTTCCAGGGCGCGGTACAGCAGTCTTAATTTCGACCGGCAGATTAGCAAATAGTGCCGTCAAAGAAACCTAATCTCTGCAATCTTTAAGATTGAACGGATTCATTGAACGGGGAATTATCAAGAAGAAATGTCTTGATGACGTACAGATATATCTTAATTTACAAGTGATTATAAACGAATCGGGTGATTCTTAACGCAGGCGAAGCGGTAAATGACTGACCCAGGTGGACATGGTTGGGTACGTGTCTTTACGCATTTTTTACGTTGCGCCTTCAAAAAAATAGACTAGCGGACAGGAACTGTACGAATGGGTTGAACTGCCCCAGGCAAAGCCGGGGGCAGTGAAGCGATTACTCAATGTTCTGAATCTGTTCGCGCATCTGCTCAATCAACACTTTCAACTCAATCGCTGACGCGGTGATATCGGCGTTAATGGATTTCGATGCCAGAGTGTTCGACTCGCGGTTGAACTCCTGCATCATAAAATCAAGGCGACGACCGACCGCTTCTTTCTTCTTCAGAATATTGAAGGTCTCTTTGACGTGCGCGTCCAGACGGTCCAGTTCTTCGGCGACGTCAATGCGTTGCGCCATCATCACCAGTTCCTGCTCCAGACGGTTGTTTTCCAACTGGACTTCGGCCTCTTCCAGTTTGGTCACCAGACGTTCGCGTTGCCACTTCAAGACTTCAGGCATCTGTTCGCGTACTTTGCTGACCTCATGGCTTACCCCATCAAGACGCTGTTCGATAAGGGTTTTCAGTGCTGCCCCTTCGGTTTCGCGTGCGGTGATAAAGTCATCCAACGCCCCATCCAGTGCGGCCAGCAGTTCAGCATTAATGGCGTCGAGATCCTGCTCTTGTGCCGACATCACGCCCGGCCAACGCAGAATATCCAGTGGGTTGATTGCACCCTCATCGCTCTGCATTTTCACCCAGTTAGCCGCCTGGACCAGCTGTTTCGCCAGTGATTCATTCAGAATCAGTTCGCCCTGCGCGCCGGGATCGGCATCAAAACGCAGGTTGCACTCGATTTTACCGCGCGTCAGTCGGTTGCGAATACGCTCGCGAATGACGGGTTCCAGGCTGCGGAACTGCTCGGGCAAGCGGATGTAGGTTTCCAGGTAGCGCTGGTTAACGGAGCGAAGTTCCCAGGCGGCGCTGCCCCAGTGGCCTTTGGCTTCGCGACGTGCGTAAGCGGTCATGCTGCGGATCATAAGCGGTACTCGTGTGAAGAAAATTTAGTGAATTATAGCGAGCTACGCTTTGGCATGACAGGTAAAAGCCTGAAATACGGACAGCTAAGCACTGGCCTTTTCAAACCAGACACCTATGATAGCGACGGGCATTCAGTTCAGGGAAATCTGTATGGCAACAAAATTTATCGCTTCTTTCGCATTAGCACTGCTGCTGGCAGGTTGCCAGACGCACCCCACCTCGATTACGCAATCCGCGCCGACCAGCACGCCGACGCCGGTGTGTGCCGGTGGAGATATGATGATGCAAACCACGCTGTGGTTCGGCATGAGTAAGCCGCAAGGTGGCACGGTGAGTGAGCAGGAATGGCAGCACTTCGTCGATAGTGATGTCACGCCGCGTTTTAAAGACGGGCTATCGGTCTACGATGCCAAAGGGCAGTGGCTGGGGGAGAATGGCAAACTGGCGCGTGAAAACAGCAAAGCGCTGATGCTGATTCATACGCCAGATCGCGCCAGTTCAGACAACATCAACGCCTTGCGTGATATCTACAAAAAACGCTTCAGCCAGGAATCGGTGATGCGGGTTGATGGCCTGGTGTGCGTGGGCTTCTAAAAACACGGGCGGCTGTCAGGCCGCCCTGTTTCATCAGATAAACAATCCGGCAAACGCGGCAGACAGCAGACTGACCAGTGTTGAACCGTACACCAGTTTCCAGCCGAAGCGCGATACCACGTTACCCTGCGCTTCGTTCAGTCCTTTAATGGCCCCGGCAACGATGCCGATCGAGGCGAAGTTGGCGAACGACACCAGGAACACCGACAAAATACCCAGGCCACGCGGCGTCATTTCTGCGGCCACTTTTTTCAGCTCGATCATCGCCACAAATTCATTGGCTACCAGTTTGGTTGCCATGATGCTGGCCGCTTGTAACGCATCTGCAGCGGGAATGCCGATCAACCAGGCGAACGGATAAAATACGTAGCCCAGCAATTGTTGGAAGCTGTAGCCAAATACGGCAGCAAACAGCGCATTCACGGCGGCAATCAGCGCGATAAAACCAATCAGCATCGCCAGAATAATCATCGCGACTTTAAAACCGGCGAGAATGTATTCGCCCAACATTTCAAAAAAGCTCTGATCTTCATGCAGCTTATCCAGCGCGATATGTTCTTCATCTTGTGCACGCATCGGGTTGATGATCGACAGGATGATAAAGGTGCTGAACATATTGAGCAGCAGCGCGGCAACCACGTATTTCGCGTCAATCATCGTCATATAAGCGCCAACGATGGAAAGCGATACGGTGGACATGGCCGTAGCCGCCATGGTGTAGAGACGCGGCGCGGAGATATCACCCAGAATGCCTTTGTAGGCGATGAAGTTTTCCGACTGACCAAGAATCAGGGTGCTGACCGCGTTAAACGATTCCAGTTTGCCCATGCCGTTAACTTTTGACAGCAAGGTGCCAACCAGACGAATCAACAGCGGCAGAATGCGCCAGTGCTGCAAAATACCGATCAGCGCAGAGATGAAGACAATTGGGCAGAGCACGCCAAGGAAAATAAACGCCAGGCCCTGTTTACTCATGCCGCCGAAGACAAAATCGCTACCCTGAGCCGCGAAGGTCAGCAGCGTTTCAAAGAACCCGCCCACGGAGCTCACCACTGCCAGGCCACTGGCGGAGTGCAGGAAAAACCAGCCAAGAGCGGCTTCCACCAGCAGCAATTGCAGAATAAAACGTGGACGAATTTGTTTGCGGTCGTGACTGACCAATAGCGCGAGGGCAAAGATCACCACCAGCGCCAGCAGGAAATGGAGTATCGCTGTCATCATTTATCTTTTTAAGGAGGAAAACGCGCATTTAGCCACAGAGCGGGCGGAATTTCATCTGCGATTGTGCCGCCTCAGGGCAGGACAGGCGCGGAGGAAGTCCGTATAATGCGCAGCCAAACCTAAGCAAGCCGGAGAGAAACCATGCGTCCAGCAGGCCGACACACCAACCAGGTGCGTCCCGTTACCCTTACTCGTCACTACACCAAACATGCCGAAGGCTCGGTCCTTGTTGAGTTCGGTGAAACCAAAGTGCTGTGCACTGCCACCGTTGACGAAGGCGTACCGCGTTTCCTCAAAGGCCAGGGACAGGGTTGGGTCACCGCAGAGTACGGTATGTTGCCGCGTTCTACGCACAGCCGCATGGCGCGTGAAGCCGCCAAAGGCAAACAGGGTGGCCGTACTCTGGAGATCCAACGCCTGATTGCGCGCTCCCTGCGTGCTGCCGTTGATTTGCAGGCATTGGGTGAATACACCATCACGCTGGATTGTGACGTGATTCAGGCTGATGGCGGCACCCGCACCGCATCTATCACCGGAGCCTGTGTGGCACTGGCCGATGCCCTGAATAAGTTGGTGGCGGATGGCAAACTGAAATCCAGCCCGTTGAAAGGCATGGTGGCCGCTATTTCTGTCGGTATCGTTGAAGGCGAAGCGCGTTGCGATCTGGAGTACGTGGAAGATTCCGCCGCTGAAACCGACATGAACGTGGTGATGCTGGAAGATGGTCGCATGATTGAAGTGCAGGGCACGGCAGAAGGTGAACCGTTCAGCCATGAAGAGTTGCTGGAACTGCTGGCGCTGGCGCGCGGCGGGATTGAGCAATTGATTGTGGCGCAGAAAGCGGCGTTAGCAGATTGATGTAACAGGCGACCAGAGAGTCGCCTTTTCTTTATTTGAGGAGTGAGAAATGAAAGCCTGGCAGCGTCAGTTTATTGAGTTCGCCCTGAACAAAGGGGTATTGAAGTTTGGTGAGTTCACCCTGAAATCCGGGCGCAAAAGCCCTTATTTCTTCAATGCTGGTCTGTTTAATACCGGGCGCGATCTGGCGTTGTTAGGCCGTTTTTACGCGCAGGCCCTGGTGGACGGCGGTGTTGATTTCGACCTGTTGTTTGGCCCGGCTTACAAGGGCATTCCGATTGCCACCACCACAGCGGTGGCGCTGGCCGATCATCATGACCGTGATGTGCCTTACTGCTTCAACCGCAAGGAGGCCAAAGATCACGGCGAGGGTGGTCTGCTGGTCGGCAGCCCACTCCAGGGAAAAGTGATGCTGGTGGATGATGTGATCACCGCAGGCACGGCAATTCGTGAATCGATGGACATCATCAATGCCCATAACGCGACTCTGGCGGGCGTGCTGATTTCTCTTGATCGTCAGGAGCGTGGTCGTAGCGACATTTCGGCGATTCAGGAAGTGGAACGTGACTACCACTGCAAAGTCACGGCAATCATTACCCTGGCTGAATTGATTGATTACCTGGAAGAGAAGCCGGAGATGGCAGACCATCTGGCGAAAGTGCGCGCGTATCGTAAAGAGTACGGGATTTAATTATCCGTAGCGGCGCGAATTATCGCGCCGCTACAGTTAAACCAGCTGTGCTGCCAACAATGGCCAGCGGGTATCGAAATCCGCAGTGGGACGGTAGCGGAATTCAGAACGAACGTAGCGCGACAGCAATCCTTCGCAGAACGCCAACAGCTGGCTGGCGAGCAGGGTTTCATCGGTCTGGAAGCCCTCGCCATCACGCATCTTCTTCTCTTTCATCACCTGGCGTAGCTGCACTTCAATGCGCTCAAACAGCTGATTGATGCGTCCTTGCAGGCGATCCTGCTCAAACATCAGTGCGTGGCCGGTCAGAATACGCGTCAGCCCCGGATTACGCTCACCAAATCCCAGCAGCAACTGCACGATAAGACGCAGGCGCGCCACCGTCTCTTTTTCATCTTTCAGGATCAGATTGATGCGCGTAATCAGGCTGTCTTCAATAAACTCGATCAGGCTGTCAAACATGCGTGTTTTGCTGGGAAAGTGTCGATAGAGCGCCGCTTCAGAAACACCCACGGTGGCCGCCAGTTTCGCGGTAGTGATGCGCTGGCTGCCATCGCTCGACTCCAGCATCTGCGCCAGTGCCTGCAAAATTTCTTCGCGACGATTCCGCTTCGCGACCTTTTTTTCTGCCATGACCTTCAAGACCCCTGAAATTCACCATAAACAGGCAACACTCACGCGTCTGCCCTGTATGCAATGCGCACAGAGCCGAAAAGAAGCAAGGGCAGGGCGTAAGTGAAAAGCGCGTGTTACTGACGGCCAGAGTGACCGAAGCCGCCCGCGCCGCGCACGCTGGCGTCAAAATCTTCCACCAGATTAAACTCAGCCTGCACCACCGGTACAAACACCAGCTGTGCCAGACGGTCACCTGGGTTCAGCGTGAAGCTATCCTGCCCGCGATTCCATACCGAAACCATCAGCTGACCCTGATAATCTGAGTCGATCAGACCGACCAGGTTGCCCAGTACGATGCCGTGCTTATGACCGAGACCGGAGCGCGGCAGAATAACCGCCGCGAGGCTGGGATCGCCAATATGAATTGCCAGGCCAGTGGGCACCAGCACGGTGCTGCCCGGCGTGATTTCCAGTGCTTCATCCAGACAGGCACGTAAATCCAGTCCGGCTGAACCCGAGGTTGCATAAGTTGGCAGCGGGAACTCAGTTCCTACGCGCGCATCAAGAATCTTAACGTCGATTTTTTTCATCATAACGGCTGACAATCTCGTCTAATAATTGTTGGCCAAGGAGCGTCTTATCACTGAGCGGTAAGACTTTCTCTCCTTCCTGCCAAAAAAGGTGAAGAGCATTGGTGTCGCTATTGAACCCCTGGCCCGCTTTTGCCACATCATTGGCGCAAATCAGGTCGAGATTTTTACGGACCCGTTTTTGCCGCGCGTATTCTTCCACATTCCGGGTTTCGGCGGCAAACCCGACGACATAGGGACGACCCTCTTTGAGTGCCGCTACCCCCGCCACAATGTCGGGATTCTTCACCAGTTGCAGCGTGACGTTATCATCGCCACCCTGTTTTTTGATTTTCTCTGCGGCAATATTTGCCGCCCGGTAGTCTGCCACGGCTGCGCTGGCAATGAAAATATGTTGTTGGCTGATTTGCGCCATCACCGCCGCTTCCATCTCCTGAGCGGTCGTGACATCCACGCGCTGCACCCATGCCGGTGTCGGCAGCGTTACCGGACCGGCAACCAGCGTCACTTTCGCACCCCGTTTCGCCGCCGCAGCGGCAATCGCAAACCCCATTTTGCCGGAGCTGTGATTGGTGATGTAACGTACCGGGTCGAGAGCCTCACGGGTCGGACCGGCGGTGATCATAATGTTGAGATGTTGCAGATCGTTGACGGGGGAGGCCCATTCCAGCGCATAAGCCACAATCGCCAGTGGATCGAGCATTCGACCCGGTCCGATATCGCCACAGGCCTGGCTGCCACTGTCTGGCCCCCAAATCAGCACACCACGCGCATGCAGACGTTGCAGGTTCTCCTGCGTAATGGCAGCGCGATACATTTGCTGGTTCATGGCCGGCACGATGGCAATGGGGGCTGCGGTTGCCAGACAGGTGGTGGTCACCAGATCGTTTGCCATTCCGGCGGTAACACGGGCAATCAGGTCTGCGGTAGCGGGTGCCAGCAAAATCAGATCAGCCCATTTCGCCAGCTCGATATGGCCCATCGCCGCTTCGGCTGCCGGGTCGAGCAGATCGTCAAATACCGGATAACCCGATACGGCTTGCAGGCTGAGTGGCGTAATAAACGCTTTGGCCGCGTCGGTCATCATCACACGCACATCGGCACCGCGATCGCGCAAACGCCGTACCAGTTCCGGTGCTTTATAGGCGGCAATGCCGCCACTGACACCCAGCAGAATTTTTTTTCCGGCTAATCCCGTCATCTTCATCGCCTCGGTTCAACGCAGTGTGCCGTGCCAGGCACGGCAGATATGGCAACTTTACCACAAAATCCCCCGGTGCCCTTTTCACTGGCTGCGGCCTTTGCGAGGCGGCTCTGAAAACCTCATTAACGGGCTGGATTTCATCGCGTTGGTTGCTCAGGATAGCCGCAACACAGGGAAGAGGACGCAATGATGGAACTGGCACCACGCGAGAAACTGGCGTTGAAGGGCGCTGAAGCACTGAATGATGAGGAACTGCTGGCGATTTTTTTGCGCACCGGTTCTTGTGGCGTCAGCGTGATGGTGCTGGCGCGACAGATGCTCAATGAATTTGGCTCGCTGTATCGCATCATGAGCTCCAGCAAAGAGGAACTGGTGAGCATCAAAGGCGTGGGTGTGGCGAAAATGACGCAAATTCAGGCAGTGGCTGAGCTTGGACGACGTTTTTTTGCCAGCCAACTGGCGCGTGAAAACGTGATGGAAAACCCGCAGGTGACGCGTCACTATCTGCAAAGCGTCCTGGCGCATCAGGAGCGGGAAATTTTTATGGCGCTGTTTCTGGATAATCAGCACCACGTGTTACAGGCGCAGAAAATGTTTTCCGGCTCGATCAACAGTGTGGAAGTGCATCCACGCGAAATCGTGCGTGAAGCATTGAAACTCAATGCGGCGGCGGTGATTCTGGCGCACAATCACCCGTCCGGTGTCGCCGAACCCAGCCGTGCCGACCGCGAGATTACGGATAAAATCAGCAAGGCGTGTTCGTTGATGAATATTCGGTTGCTCGATCATTTGGTGATCGGTCATGGCGAGTTTACCTCCTTTGCCGAACGGGGATGGCTGTAATTCTGACGGCCAAACCGGCGGAAATGATGTGTTTTTGCGCGATCCATAGGGATCTTTATTTGTTCGGGACTTGAGCACCAGCGCTGACCGGCGTATACTACGCCACCTTTGAGAATCTCGGGTTTGGCGTTTGGGCCAGCTTAGCGGGTTCACATGGAACTCGCCTGGGCGGGCTAAGGCCTGACGAGGCGGCCAAAACCTAGTTTTTAAAGCTCGAGCTGATTTGATTTTTGGAGAATAGACATGTCACGAGTCTGCCAGGTAACTGGAAAGCGTCCGGTGACCGGTAACAACCGTTCCCACGCATTGAACGCGACGAAACGCCGTTTCCTGCCGAACCTGCACTCACACCGTTTCTGGGTTGAGAGCGAGAAGCGCTTCGTTACTCTGCGTGTATCTGCTAAAGGTATGCGTGTTATTGATAAGAAGGGCATCGATACGGTTCTGGCCGAAATCCGCGCCCGTGGTGAGAAGTACTAAGGAACTGAATCATGGCTAAAGGTATTCGTGAGAAGATCAAGCTGGTTTCCTCTGCTGGTACAGGTCACTTCTATACCACCACGAAGAACAAACGTACTAAACCTGAGAAACTGGAACTGAAAAAGTTCGATCCGGTTGTACGTCAGCACGTGATCTACAAAGAAGCCAAAATTAAGTAATTTTGGTGTTCTGCGAAAAACCCGGCTTCGGCCGGGTTTTTTGTTTCTGCGGTTCGTTGAGGAGATGAGATGCCTGAATTACCAGAGGTAGAAACCAGCCGACGCGGTATCGAGCCCCACATGGTGGGCGAAACCATTCTGCACGCCGTGGTGCGCAATTCCCGGCTGCGCTGGCCAGTTTCCAGTGAAATCCACGCGTTAAGCGATCAACCGGTATTGAGCGTACAGCGTCGCGCGAAATATCTGCTGCTGGAGCTGCCAGGTGGCTGGATTATCATTCATCTCGGCATGTCCGGCAGCCTGCGGATGCTCCCTGGCGAGCTGCCACCGGCCAAGCATGACCATGTTGATTTGGTGATGAGTAACGGCAAAGTGTTGCGTTACACCGATCCACGCCGATTTGGTGCCTGGCTGTGGACCAACGATTTGGCAGGCAGTAGCGTGCTGGCGCATCTGGGTCCGGAACCGCTGAGCGACGATTTTGATGGTAATTATCTGTTTGAAAAATCACGCGGCAAACGCACGGTGATCAAACAATGGCTGATGGATAACAAGGTCGTGGTTGGCGTGGGTAACATTTACGCCAGCGAATCGCTGTTTACCGCCGGGATCATCCCCGATCGTCCAGCCATGAGCCTGAGCCAGGCTGAAGCGACGCTGTTGGCCAATACCATCAAGGCCGTACTGCTGAGGTCGATTGAGCAGGGGGGCACCACGTTGCGTGATTTTCTACAAACCGACGGCAAGCCAGGCTACTTTGCGCAGGAATTACAGGTATACGGTCGGGCCGGTGAGCCGTGTCGTGCCTGTGGCACGCCGATTGTCAGTGGCAAGCATGGGCAACGCAGCACCTTCTGGTGCCCACGCTGCCAGCATTAAGGCTGCGCCAGCTTGCTCAGCAGCGCCTGATGGACCACGGCAGGCAGGAATGCCTGCACGTCGCCCTGGTGACGCGCCACTTCTTTGACCAGCGAAGATGAAACAAATGAGAAGCCTTCGGATGGCATCAGAAACACGCTTTCGAGGTCAGGCAGCAGATGACGATTCATATGCGCCAGTTGTAGCTCATATTCGAAATCCGATACGGCACGCAGGCCGCGTACCAACACGTTGGCCTGCTGGGCTTGGGCGAAATTCGCCATCAAGTCACTGAAGCCGATCACCTCGACATTCCCCAAATGCGCGGTGACCTGACGCGCCAAATCAACCCGTTCATCCAGGCTGAACAGCGGCTTTTTGCTCGGACTGGCAGCAATCGCCAACACAATGTGGTCAAACATCCTCGCCGCCCGCGTGACGATATCCAGATGACCGAGGGTGATGGGATCAAAGGTGCCGGGATAAATCGCTTTGGTACTCATACGCGGCCTTGTGTTGAGGTGTGATGCAGCGCCCACAGCGCCGAATATTTATTGAAGGTGTACTGTGCGTTGACGACAGCCAGAATCCAGCCTTGTTTCCCATCGAGAAAACCGGCACGCAGCAGCAAGGTTTTCAGAAACGCGCCCAGCGTATGACTGAAGATGGAAAAAATGCCACAACGTTTGCCGCGCTGAAAGCGCTCCTGCGCCCAGGCTTCGGCATAATTCAGTTGCTTGCGCTGGAAGGCAACCAAATCGCGACAGGTCAGATGCTGCAAATCACCCTCCAGTCTGACGACGGGAGCGCCCTGGGTGTCCAGTGATTCATGCACCAGATTGTCGTTGTAGTTCAGATGGCGTGGATACAGGCGCATCACACGATCCGGATACCAGCCGCTATGCCGCATAAAACGGCCAAGAAACAGGTTGCTGCGGCCCAGGCTGTAAACGGTAGTGGCAGGAGGCTGCGCCAATACCTGTTCGATGGCGTGGCGTAGCGGTGGCGTGACGCGCTCATCCGCATCGATCATCAGAATCATATCGCCACCGGCGTAAGCCTGTGCACGCTGACGCTGTTTGCCGAAGCCGGCCCAGGCTTCAGCCTGATAAACCTGCGCACCATGCTGGCGGGCAACCTCAATGGTTGCATCATGGCTACCGGAGTCCAGCACCACAATCTCATCCGCCCAACTGACGGAAGCCAGCGCCTCCGGCAGCAGTTCAGCTTCGTTTTTGGCGATCATCACCACGGAGAGGCGTTGGCGTTGCGACATTAGTGTGCTCGCGGTGGTAAATGGGGTTCGAGTAAATGTAGCAGACGCTGTAAGGCGCCCTGGTTCTGATGCAGCACGTCAACCGCGTGGCGACCATAGTAGCGACGATAGTCATCGTCCTGCAGCAGGTTAGCGACTTCTTTCTCCAGTGACACCACATCGGTGACGGTAATCAGCCCCTCTGCCTGTTGCAGCCTGGCGCAGATATCTTTGAAGTTCCAGATGTGAGGTCCCATCAGAACTGGAATCGCATGGGCAGCGGGTTCGAGCGGATTATGACCGCCACGTTCCACCAGGCTGCCGCCGACAAACGCCAGATCGGCAATGCCGTACAGCAACATCAGTTCGCCCATAGTATCGCCAATCACCACCTGGGTGGCACTGGACGGGATCTCACCACTGCTGCGCAGCGTGAAACTGAAACCACGCTTCTGCGTCAATTCACAGGCATCTTTGAAACGCTCCGGATGACGCGGCACCAGAATCAGCAGCAGATCAGGAAATTGCGCCAACAGGCGACGATGCGCATCCAGCACAATGGTTTCTTCACCCTCGTGGGTGCTGGTGGCAATCCACACCGGACGGCGCGGTGCCCACTGGCGGCGCAACGTGACGGCTTTTGCTGCCAGCTCAGGCGTAACGGAGATATCAAACTTCAGGCTCCCGGTGACCGCCAGATGTGAACGCTTTAATCCAAGGCTGAGAAAACGGTCGCCATCTTCCTGATTCTGCGCCGCGATCAATGTGATGCGTTGCAGCAGGTCGCGCATAAAGCCGCCCAGCTTTTTGTAGCCTTTGGCGGAACGTTCTGAGAGGCGCGCATTGGCAATCACCAGCGGAATCTGGCGCTGATGCAGAATGCGGATGATGTTAGGCCACAGCTCGGTTTCCATGATGATCACCAGCTTCGGGTTGACGGTATCAAGGAAACGATTAATCGCACCGGGCAGATCATAAGGCAGATAAACGTGATGTACATCTTTGCCAAACGCCGATTGCGCGCGTTCTGAGCCTGTGGGGGTCATGGTGGTCACGGTGATCGGCAGCGTCGGGTAGCGATGGCGTAATGCGCGGACCAGCGGCACTGCGGCGAGCGTTTCCCCTACCGAAACGGAATGCAGCACAATGCCGTTCGGCTCCACTTTGCCACTGCAATAGCCATAGCGTTCCGCCCAGCGCTTGCGATAGGCCGGGGCTTTTCGACCGCGCAGCCACAGGCGCAGCCAGATAAGAGGCTGAATCAGGTAGAGCAGGGCTGTGTATAGAATCGTCATAGTTATCGTTACGACAGGTTCGCGTCAAAAAGCATAAGTAATCAAGATGGCGGCATGTTATCAGAAACCTGACGCCTGCTCATACCACTTCATCAAACAGGCTTCAGCACTTGCTGGTAAAGCGAGGTAAGCGCCTGCGCCAGTCGTTGCGGACCAAAAGGTTCAATTCTGCGGCGTGCGGCTTCACCCAGCGCGGAGTTTTGTGAAAGTGACGGAATTGCCCGTACCGCGTCATTTAATGCCTTGATATCCAAGGCATCACACACGAAGCCTTCCTGACCAGCCTGAATAAATTCCGCGCCACCACATCCCGTACTGGTAATCACCGCGAGGCCACAGGCCATCGCTTCCAGCACCACATTCGGAAAAGGATCATAGAGTGTCGGTAGCAACAAGGCATCAGCAGCATGATAGAAAGGTTGTACATCCTGCTGCACGCCGACAAATCGCAGGCGATCCAGACAATTTAGCTGATTAGCCCACTGCTGATAACGTGACAACTGCTTATCCTGTCCGACGACAACCAGGAAGCGATCGCTGCGCGCCACCGCTTCAATGGCGGCTTTCAATCCTTTGCGCTCAAAGCCGGAGCCGACGTAAATCATCACCGTGGCATCCTGCGGCAGCCTGAGCTGCTGGCGTGAGGAGAAACGTTGGGCTTCGGTGGCCGGTTGGAAGCGCTGGCTATCAATGGCGTTGTGAATCACATGGATCTTGCTGGCATCCAGCGAGAAACAACGCAAAATATCCTGCTTTACCATCTCAGAATTACAGATTACGGCTTTCAGCGACGGGGCATTGAACATTTCGCGTTCGGCTTGCAATACATAGCGATGGTAGGGGCTCAGCGTCGCGCTCAGTCGCTGCCATGTTGAGACAATGCGCGCGCGCTGCTCCAGCCAGACACGGTGCACGCCATCACCCGCGCGAAAAATATCGCAACCAGCGATCCGCTCATGGCTTTGCACAATATCAAACTTTTCCCGCTCCCAACAGGCGCGGGCCGCCACGGCAAAACCGCGTTCACGCGAGACGCGACCAAACTTAGCCGGGTTGCAAATATGCAGATGCCAGGCCGGATTTGGCGTGCCTTGCCAGCTGCGGGTAATGATATTCAGGTCCAGTTGCTCACTGTCCAGGGCTTCCAGTGCGCGCGAAATAAAGCGTTCGGCCCCGCCGTCCGGGCGATATTTCTGCCGGACAATTGCCAGGCGTAGCTTAGTCATGCAAAAAACTCCTTGCAGCGGCGAGCACATCCGCAACCGGAATGGTCGATAAATAGCGCTGGTTGGTTTTGGTATCGATGGAATCCGGATCGGGCAGGGGACCATAATCACCCGCCCAAATGACGCGGTTGTTATCTCCCCACGGACGCCAGAACTGTAGTTTGGTGGGACCAAACAATGCCAGGCAGGGCGTATCCAGTGCGGCAGCCATATGCATCGGCGCGGAATCGACACCAATAAAAAGTTGAGCGCCAGCAATCAGCGCCGCCAGCTGTGGCAAAGAGAACTGACCGGCGAGTGACACGACATTATCGCTCTGGCTCAGTGATTGAATACGTTCAATCATCGATAACTCTTTTTTATCCGGTGCCGCCGTCAGCACCACGGTTCGGCCATCGGCCGCCAGTGCGTCGATCAACTGCGCGACTTTTTCATCATCCCAGCATTTGAATTCCCAGCGTGAGGTGGGTTGTACCACCACATACGGGGTGTTGACCTGCTGTTGGGCCAGTACATCCTGCACTTTTTGTTGGTCGGCTGCGCTGAAATGCATCGAGGCTTTAGCGCCGGCGGCACTGATGCCGAGAGGAGCCAGCGCCGTCATATTTTGTTCGACGGTATGCAGCTTGCCGTGATCATCGGTGCTGACCAGTTGGTTATGGCACCAGCGCCAGATGGCGCTATCACGTTTGGGAAAGGCGAAGCCGATACGAACCGGGGCAGCGGACAGTTTGGTGATGATGGCGCTACGCCACTGATCGGCCAGATTGATCACCAGATCGTAATGACACGCCCGCACGGCGGAAATCAGCGCCATTTCATGGCGAAATTTCTGCCAGCCGCCCTCCTTTTTCCAGTTACGGTCGATGATGTGCAACTGGCGAATATCGGGGTGTGATTCCAGCATCGGACGCGTTTCTTGATAGAGCAGGACGTCGATATTGGCCTGGGGGTAACGTTGGCGAAGTGCATTAATAACCGGCGTGGTCAGCAGCATATCACCATGATGGCGCAGCTTTATCAGCAGAATATTTTGGGGTGCAAAGTGGTCTGGAATCAGGCTTGCCATACTAAATGATCTCAAAATTCAGTGAGCTGATTGTAGGGCAAACCCTCCAGGGGTGAAAGCCAGGCGCGGCGCTTATTTCGCGCGCCAGCGATAAAGACGGCTTAGCCACAACAGCAGCTGATACCATTGCTGTATGCCACGTGCATTGCGCAGCATGCGTTTGTGCGTTTGGGTGGCGAAAAGGTCATTAATGATCGCCTGGCGCGCCTCTGCATCCGGCTCACGGCGGATACTATGACAGACGCTCAACGCTTCGTGCGTAATTTGGTAATGAAACGCGGGGTAGATTGTCACCTTATGCCGGTAGCGGGCATTGATCTCCTCCAGCATTTGGGCGATTTTCAGGTAATGGCGTTGATACTTCACATTTCTTTCACCGGTACGCTTGCGATTGCTGATGGAGGTATCATGCATGTAATAACGATACAGTATCTGGTCGGTATAGCGTACACGCAGGGCGTTGAGCATAAATTCGGTGGTCCAGGGAATATCCTGATGATGCAGACCGGGTTCAAAGCGCAGCTGACGTTGTTCGATTAATTCACGACGATAGATACCTAACCAAACCACGTGCATATAACGATGGGTTTGTAGTGCCTGATTTAACCATTCCGGGCCACTCAATACCCCGGTGGAGGTTAATCGATCGTGGGGGATTAATGGCTTAATACGCTGGCTTGATTGAAAGAACCATTCGGCATTGCACTGGGCGGCATCGAGATTATCGCTTTCAGCCATCTCTACCAGCGTTTGATACATGGCCGGATTGACGGTGTCATCGGCATCGGGAAAGGTGACATATTTGCCGCGCGCAGCCGCCAGACCAGCGTTGCGCGCCCGTGACACGCCACCGTTCGGTTGGTGAATCACTCTGACATGTGCATGCCGGTACGCGTACATATCTGCGCGCTCTCCGGAACCATCGGTAGAACCATCATTAACAATGATGATCTCCAGATTGGTCAGGGTCTGTGCCAGTAGCGATTCCATGAATGTTTCCAGCATCGCTCCGGCGTTATACATCGGGGTGATGACGGAAAGGATAGGGTTGTTTAACGACATTGTTCTGTATTGTTTTAATGAATTTTTAACGAAATCCTGACATTAATTATTGCCAGGCAATTCAGAACTTTTTGCACATTAATGGTCAAAATTGATTGGTTTCGATGATTTTCAGCATTAATCGATAATTTCAGCACCAAAAATCCTGACATCAGTGAGTAACTCTGGGCACCAACATGAAGAATATTTTAGTTATCAGGCGTGACAACATTGGCGATATGGTGTGTACCACGCCATTGCTGGAGGGGCTGAAGCAAGCCTTCCCCGAGGCTAAACTGACTTTGCTGGTGAATAAGATCGCCGAGGATGTGGTAGACAACAATCCTAACGTTGATCGGCTCTTTGTGTATAAAAAGGCCAAGCATCGTGGCAAAAACGAGACAACACTTGGTGTTTACTGGCAGCGCGTGAAGATCATGCTCGCCCTGCGTAAAACCCGTTTTGACGCGACCATTCTGGCAAATCCGGTGCCCTGCAAATACAGCCTGCGGCTGGCCAAAATGGCGGGAGCGCACAACATTATTGGTGCTGCCCAAACGGATGCGGTACTGGATCATCCGTTCCTGAAAGAGGACTTTCAGGGTACTCATCAGGTGGAACACACCTATTCTTACCTTTCCGCGCTGACCGAGAATGCACCCACCGTGCCACCGGTGAATCTGTATCTTTCCGCTGCGGAGCGCGCGCAGGCGAGCGAGCGGGTGGCGCAATTGTTCCCCACGCCGGGCGTGATCTACGGGGTGCACATCAGCAGCCGCAGCCCGAAACGACGCTGGCCGGTGGGCGCTTACGCGGTGTTTATTCGCCAGTTGTTAAAGGATGAGCAGGCGCGCGTGCTGCTGTTCTGGTCACCACAAGGCGCACTGGATCCCAATGACCAGGGGGATGCGGCGCGAGCTGAGGAATTAATGCACCTGGTCGATTCACCACGACTGGCACGCTATGCCACCGCATCCATTCGTGAATTGATCGCCGGGTTTGATCGCTGTGAGCAGATTTTATGTAGCGATGGCGGACAAATGCATATCGCGGCCGGATTGCATAAAAAGCAGGTGGTGTTCTTTGGGGATACTAACGCGCAGATCTGGCATCCGTGGAGCGGTGAGTACGAAATTATGCAGACCGCTTCAGGGGAGTGCAGTGACATCTCACCGGAAACGGTCTGGGACGCCTGGCAGCGTTTGTCTCAGCGTTAACGCGCAGTCAAATCCACGTACTGGCGGCTGATCGCCGTCACATCGTATTGGCTGAGCGCCTCTTCGTTAATGGCAGGCAGATGGTCGTACACCGCTACCATTTTGTCTGCCAGAGCCTGTGCATCAATCGCGGTCAGCATGTCTGACATACCCGCTTTCACCAGAATCTCTTCCGGGCCACCCGGGCAGCGCGTGCTGATCACCGGCGTGCCGCAAATCAGCGATTCGACAATCACATTGCCAAATCCTTCACTGTCGGAACTCATCACCATCAGGCGAGCGTGTTTGATATAAGGGAAGGGATTTGACTGAAAGCCGAGAAACAGCACGCGATCGGCGATGTTCAGTTGCTGCGCCAGCTGTTTTGCCGCAGCAATACGTTCTTCCGTACCGGTACCGAGCAGCACCAGTTTGGCGCGCGCCGCCAGGCCCGACTGGGCAAAAGCCTCCAGCAGACGATCCTGGCGTTTTTGCGGGTGGATACGCGCCACGTTAATCAGATAGTCACTGCCTGCCAGATCGCAGGGTTCATCAGCGCGCTGACGCAATGCCTGTAAATCAAACGGGTTATTGATCACCGCCGTTTTGGCGGTACGTACCCCCATCACCTCAATCATATCGTCCAGCACCGCCTGAGAAACCGCGGTGATGTTGCGATCATGATAGATACGCGCCATCTTTTGCTTTTTAAACCAGTAATTCAGACCTTTACGATGCCCGAGATAGGTTGAGGAGAGCACGCCATGGATGCAGAACCACAAACGCGAGGTATCAATCGCCTGGCTGCGCGCCACGATACGGTCGGTTTTGTGCAGATTGGAGATCACCAGGTCATATTTGCCGTTTTGCGCTTCATCCTGGCGCAACACCTCATCCAGCTTTTTCGCCCGGCGTGACAGTTCCGTCAGCTTCCGCCAGGGGGCACGGCTGTGCTGGGTGATCACCCGATACTCCACCCCTGCCGGCAGCGCATAAGCACAGGTTTCATCCAGCGAGTAGAGCGTGACGTGATGCCCCATTTTATGAATCGATTCGCTCAGGGTGAGCACCACTTTCTCTGCACCACCACCCGGTAAACCATCAATAATCATTAAAATGCGCATGTCACATCCATACTGAATTGCTAAGTTAAGCGCCCTTTATACCGTTTAGGCCGTCAGGGCGCTATCGCTGGTAATAATTAATCCCAGCTCAGTATCACTTTGCCAGAATGGCCGGAACGCATCTCGTCAAAGCCTTGCTGGAAGTCATCAATAGAGAAACGGTGGGTGATGACCGGCGTAAGATCGAGGCCGGATTGAATCAATGCCGCCATTTTGTACCAGGTTTCAAACATCTCGCGGCCATAAATACCTTTAATAAACAGCCCTTTGAAGATGACCAGATTCCAGTCGATTGCCATCTCACCCGGCGGAATGCCCAGCAGCGCGATACGTCCACCGTGGTTCATCACTTCCAGCATGCTGCGAAACGCGGGGGGCGCGCCGGACATCTCCAGCCCGATATCAAAGCCTTCGGTCATACCGAGTGCGGTCATCACCTCGCGCAGGTTTTCCTGTGCGACGTTCACGGCACGTGTGACGCCCATTTTGCGCGCCAGATCCAGACGATATTCATTGATGTCGGTGATCACCACATTACGCGCGCCGACATGTTTGCAAACGGCGGCAGCCATGATGCCGATCGGGCCTGCGCCGGAAATCAACACATCCTCACCCACCAGATCGAACGACAACGCGGTATGCACGGCATTGCCGAAGGGATCAAAAATGGCCGCCAGTTCATCAGAGATATTGTCCGGGATTTTGAAGGCGTTAAACGCCGGAATCACCAGATACTCGGCGAAACACCCCTGGCGATTGACCCCAACACCGATGGCATTGCGGCACAGGTGAGTACGCCCGGCCCGGCAATTACGGCAGTGGCCGCAGGTGATATGTCCTTCACCGGAGACGCGGTCGCCAATCGAGAAGCCTTTCACTTCCTGGCCGATAGCCACCACTTCACCGACATATTCATGACCGGTAATCATCGGCACCGGGATGGTTTTACGTGACCAATCATCCCAGTTGTAGATATGAACGTCGGTGCCGCAGATGGCGGTTTTACGGATTTTTATTAACAGATCGTTATGGCCCGGTTCCGGAATCGGCGCATCGGTGACCATCCAGATGCCTTCTTGTGCTTTTAATTTCGCGAGTGCTTTCATTGCCGGTTCCTCAGACGATCACGCCCAATTGCTGACCAATACGGGTAAACGCTGCCACCGCATGTTCCAGCTGCGCCTGGGTATGACCCGCCGATATTTGGGTACGGATGCGTGCCTGACCCTTTGGCACCACCGGATAAAAGAAGCCGGTAACGTAAATTCCCTCGCGTTGCAGCCGATGGGCAAATTCCTGCGCCACTTTTGCCTCTCCCAGCATGACCGGGATGATGGCGTGATCCGCGCCAGCCAGGCTAAACCCGGCTGCGGTCATTTTTTCCCGGAAATAGCGTGCGTTTTCCCACAGACGCTGGCGCAGTCCATCGCCTTCACTGAGGAGTTCCAGCACCCGTAGTGACGCGGCGACAATTGCCGGGGCCAGTGAGTTGGAGAACAGATAAGGGCGTGACCGCTGACGCAGCCACTCCACGACCTCTTTTTTCGCGGCGACATAACCACCGGACGCACCACCGAGTGCTTTACCCAGCGTGCCGGTCAAAATATCGATGCGATCCATCACCTGGCAATATTCATGGGTACCGCGACCGCTGGCACCGACAAAGCCGACGGCATGTGAATCATCCACCATCACCAGGGCATCAAATTCATCCGCCAGGTCGCAAATGCCTTGCAGATTGGCAATCACGCCATCCATCGAGAACACCCCATCGGTGGCGATCAGAATATGACGCGCACCGTTATCACGGGCGTCCTCCAGGCGAGCGCGCAGTTCGTTCATATCGTTGTTGGCATAACGATAGCGCTGTGCTTTGCACAGGCGAATGCCATCAATGATGGAGGCGTGGTTGAGCGCATCAGAGATGATGGCATCTTCCGCGCCAAGCAAGGTTTCAAACAGGCCACCGTTGGCATCAAAACAGGAGGAGAAGAGGATCGCGTCCTCCATACCCAGAAAGTCCGCCAGTTTGCGTTCCAACTGTTGGTGGATGTCCTGCGTACCGCAGATAAAACGCACCGAAGCCATGCCAAAGCCGTGCGTATCCATGCCTTCTTTGGCTGCCTGAATCAGTGCCGGATGGTTTGCCAGACCCAGGTAGTTGTTGGCGCAAAAATTGATGACCGGCTGTCCGTTGGCAACGTTGATTTCTGCCTGTTGCGGCGAGGTGATAGTCCGTTCCTGTTTGAACAATCCGTCCTGGCGCGTTGTCTCAAGTTGTTGAAGGATTTGCGAATAAAACTGACTGGACATGATTCTGCTCCTCAGATAGCAAAATTTTGGCACATATTACTGATCGAAAAGCGTATTAACGACATTTCAGCCGATGAAATCTCCATTTTGCAGCATAGTTCACGCTGTGAATGCGAAATATGACCGGCTTCCGGAGTCATCTGGCTGCCTGCTGCGGGCTGAAATGTTATGATGTTAGGTATTCGTGCGTGAAACCTCCTGTTTCACCCCAACTGTTTAAAGGCAAAGCACATGATTATCGTAACGGGTGGCGCTGGCATGATTGGCAGCAACATCGTCAAGGCGTTGAACGATCGCGGTCATACTGACATTCTGGTGGTGGATAACCTGAAGGATGGCACCAAATTCGTGAACCTGGCGGATCTGGACATCTCTGATTACATGGATAAAGAGGAATTCCTCACCTACATCATGTCCGGCGAAGATTTGGGGCCGATCGAAGCGGTGTTCCACGAAGGTGCCTGTTCGGCCACCACCGAGTGGGACGGCAAATACATGATGGATAACAACTATCAGTATTCCAAAGATCTGCTGCACTTCTGTCTCGAACGTGAAATCCCGTTCCTGTACGCCTCTTCTGCCGCAACCTATGGCGGTCGCAACGAAAACTTTATCGAAGAACGCCAGTATGAGCAGCCGCTCAACGTTTATGGCTACTCGAAAATGTTGTTTGACCACTACGTGCGCCAGATTCTGCCGGAAGCGGATTCGCCAGTGTGCGGTTTCCGTTACTTCAATGTCTACGGCCCGCGTGAAGGCCATAAAGGCAGCATGGCGAGCGTGGCGTTCCACCTCAATACACAAATCAGCAACGGCGAAAACCCGAAGCTGTTTGAAGGCAGTGATGATTTCCGTCGTGACTTCATCCACGTTGATGACGTCGCTGCGGTGAACCTGTGGTGCTGGGAAAACGGGATCTCCGGCATTTATAACTGCGGCACCGGCCGTGCCGAGTCTTTCCAGGAAGTGGCGGATGCGGTGCTGAAATTCCATCAGCAAGGCGAGATTGAGTACATTCCGTTCCCGGACAAGCTGAAAGGTCGCTACCAGGCATTCACCCAGGCCGATCTGACTAAGCTTCGTGCGGCGGGTTACGACAAGCCGTTCAAAACCGTGGCCCAAGGGGTGGCGGAATATATGGTATGGCTGAACCGTAACGCATAAGGGATCCGGCAGCAGCGATGAAAATTCTGGTTATTGGCCCCTCCTGGGTCGGCGATATGATGATGTCGCAAAGTCTTTATCGCACGCTCAAGGCTGAGCATCCTGAAGCGGTGATTGATGTGATGGCACCCGCCTGGTGCCGACCGCTGCTGTCACGTATGCCGGAAGTGAATCAGGCGCTGGCGATGCCACTCGGTCATGGTGCGTTGGCGCTGGGTGAACGCCGTCGGCTGGGCAAAACTTTGCAGGCGAGTGGCTACGATCGCGCTTACGTGCTGCCGAACTCCTTCAAGTCGGCGCTGGTGCCATTTTTTGCCGGCATTAAACGCCGCACTGGCTGGCGTGGCGAGATGCGTTACGGCGTGTTGAATGATGTGCGGGTATTGGATAAAGCAGCGTTTCCGTTGATGGTTGAACGTTATGTGGCACTGGGTTATGACAAACCGGTGGCCTCTGCGCAGCAGTTGCCACAGCCATTATTGTGGCCGCAGCTGAGGGTCGAAGAGGATGAAAAACGCATGACAGCCGCGCAGTTTGGGCTTTCTGCCGATCGTCCTGCCATTGGTTTTTGCCCCGGCGCTGAATTTGGCCCGGCAAAACGCTGGCCACATTACCATTATGCCGCGCTGGCGGAACAACTCATCAGTGAAGGCTATCAGGTGGTGCTGTTCGGTTCGGCGAAAGATCGCGAAACTGGCGAAACCCTTGTGCAGGCCCTGCCAGAAGCAGCGCGATGCCACTGTAAAAACCTTGCCGGTGACACCCAGTTGGAACAGGCGGTTATTCTGCTGGCAAATTGTGCTGCGGTGGTGAGCAACGATTCGGGGTTGATGCATATTGCCGCCGCGCTTAATCGTCCTCTGGTGGCGTTATATGGCCCAAGCAGCCCCGATTTCACGCCTCCGTTGTCGCATCAGGCGCGCGTTATTCGTCTGATCACCGGCTATCACAAAGTCCGAAAAGGTGATGCCGCAGAAGGGTATCACCAGAGTTTGATCGATATTCAACCGACGCGCGTGCACCAGGAATTAAGCGCTTTGCTGAACGCGGCGCAGGAGTAAACATGCACGTCCTGATAGTGAAAACGTCCTCGATGGGCGATGTTCTGCACACCCTGCCTGCCTTGACCGATGCGATGCAGGCCATTCCTGGCATTCGTTTTGATTGGGTGGTGGAAGAGAATTTCGCTCAAATTCCTGCCTGGCATCCTGCCGTGGATAAAGTCATGCCGGTCGCTATCCGCCGCTGGCGCAAGCATTGGTTTGGCAGCCAGCAACGTGAAGAACGCGTGTTATTTAAACGTGAGTTGCAGTCGCGCCAGTACGATATCGTGATTGACGCGCAGGGACTGATTAAGAGTGCCGCCCTGGTGACCCGTTTGGCGAAAGGTATTAAGCACGGGCAGGACAGCCGCAGTGCCCGAGAACCCTTTGCCAGCTGGTGGTATGACAAACGCCACGAAATCAATAAACAGCAGCACGCGGTGGAACGCACTCGCGAGTTGTTCGCAAAAAGCCTTGGCTATGAAAAGCCAGCCACTCAGGGCGACTATGCGATCGCCGGACATTTCCTGCATTCGCTCCCACAAGATGCGCATCAGTATCTGGTGTTTTTACACGCAACGACGCGAGATAATAAACATTGGCCGGAAGCGCACTGGCGTGAGTTGATTGAATTGGTGCAGCCAACCGGTCTGCGCGTGAAATTACCCTGGGGTGCGGAGCATGAGCATCAGCGTGCGCTGCGCCTGGCAGAAGGCTTCGCGCATGTCGAAGTACTGCCGCGTCTGACGTTGGAGCAGGTGGCCCGCCAGCTGGCTGGGGCGCGTGCCGTGGTTTCTGTCGATACGGGATTGAGTCATCTGACGGCGGCGCTGGATCGCCCAAATATTACCTTGTATGGCCCAACGGACCCGGGGCTGATTGGTGGGTATGGTAAGAATCAGCACGAAGTTAAAGCGTTGGATAACAATCTTGCCTCGGTTACTGCTCAGGCGGTATTCGGTCAGTTGAATATGCTGTTAGCGAGTAATCAGGTTTCCGGACAAAGCAACTGTGGATAAGAAAAAGAAATTTGCCAAACTGCGTGCGATCAATCGTCAACGCAATTATTTGATGAAAGCTTTACGTCTACACATTGCACGTTTGGTATTGGATCACCGATCTCCCCGGCATTTTGCTATTTCAGAGCGGAAGTCAGTATTATTCCTGCGCGATGATGACAAGATCGGCGACATGGTCGTTTCTACTTCACTTTTTCGAGAATTCAAACGCGCCGGATATCGGGTAGATGTGCTGGCCGGAAAAAATAACGTCAAAGTGATTGAATGCAATCCTCATATTAATAAATGTTATGTGGTGGAGAAAGATAATAAAGCCAGGCTCGCTCAGGCCAAATCGCTATCCGCAAATGATTATGACGTTGTTATTGATATGGGAGATAAATTATCGCCTTTTCATCTGTTGTTTTTGAAAACGCTAAATGCCAGAAATATTGTTGGCTTTAACAGGAAAGGCTTTAATATTTATAATAAGTCACTGGAATACCTTGGCTATACCAGTCACATTACTGAACGCTATCATTTATTAATGAAAAGCTTTGACTTTGATTCGTTCAGTACCGATTACGATCTTCATGTCTCAAAAGCAGTCAGCGATCAGGTTCGTGATTTCCTGGCAACAGTTACGGCTAAAATTAAGGTGGTGGTTAACCCTTATGCTGCCGATCCACGCCGTGATATGTCCAGAGATCAATTGAACACGTTGATCAGACGTATCAAAGAGAACTGGGGAAATGCGGAAGTTATTCTGGTGGGTGATCCTGCCAGACTCACTCATCTTGGTGAGATTGATGCGATCGTAAATCCGTTCAATACGCTGGCCAGTGCGTGTGAAATTATTCGTCTGGCTGATATTGTCGTTTCACCTGATACCGCTGTTGTACATATTGCCGCGGCATGGAAAAAGCCGCTAGTTTCATTATATGGCAATGATATTCATGGCGAATATATTAATAGCATTGTCTGGGGACCTGGGTACGAACTGGCACGGCAAATCTACACCAGAGATAAATATCATCCTGTCTCAACAATTGAGGTGGAGGATATTATTTCGGCAATGTCAGACTTGATGGATTATGTTGAAAATTAACTGCTTACGTTGCTTATCCTCGCAGTAACTGACTCAGGCCAGGTTATGTTCCTGGCCCGAGATGAATATTATCTGTGATTTTCTTTCAGGCTAATGCGATTGATGAGTTTTTCAATCACAATCCCTGGTTCAATAATATCCATGATATGCGCGTTTTTCAGATGGCTCTTTTTAGGGCTGATATAAATGACGTCATGTAATTCGGGGTTCTGCAAGGGGCCTGTGGCATAAGGATTGGCCGTACAGAATAGTCCCACGGTCGGGGTTTTGATGGTAACAGCAATGTGCAAAGGCCCGGTATCACCAGTGAGCAATACGTCCATTGAGTTCAACAACTGAGCGAGTTCAGGTAAGCTGGTATTGCCAACCTTGTTGCTGACTTGCAGGTGATATTTTTCTGGCAAGTGTTGCAGAAACGAATCTGCCCGCGATCTGTCACCCGGGCCACCAGTAAGAATAATTTGCAAATCCTGATATTTATTCAGCAGTGCAACGGCCACGGTAGCGAATTTTTCTGGTGACCAACAACGTTCCGGCGTGGAGGCACCGAGTTGAAAGCCAATGATCGGTGTGGTGTTTGCCTCTTTCTCCTGAATAGCAAACGGCATCTTCATTTCGATATTTGAAATATCGCATCCGAGGGACTGAACCAGCGACAGTTTACGTTCGATAATATGTCCGCAGAAGCCGATGGTATATTCTGACAGCCATTTATCACGATAGATAAAATTATCCAGGTAATTATCTTTAATTATGCATTTAGAGCCAGCCAGCAATGCGGCAATGTAATCATAAGGCTCATGGGAATGTAATAATAAAGTGAGGTCAGGCTTAGGATATTTTTTTAACGCGTTAAGTAAACCAGGTAAAGTAATGGCTTTATTGTTCCAAAAAACAAGGTTGTCCCAATCATCGCCATCTTGTAAGAATTCTGTGAATTTTTGGTGGGCGACTAACGTGATCAGCGCTTCAGGGTACCGTTTTCTGATTGCTCTGATAGCGGGGGAGTTAAATAAGAAATCACCTAATGCCGTGGTGGAAAAAATAACGATGTGGCGCGCATCGATATTCGCAAGATCGGGCGGTGTTTGTAGCGGATTTCCTTTTATTAGCATATACAAGCGTATTGCTTTGTCCAGTGCTTTGATCTTCCACAATTTACGCATTATAACAACTCATTCTACCATCATTGATATTTTGGGATCGAGAAACTAAGACCCGAACCAGGTTTATTAGTTTCATTCCCGCCTAACATTTCTGGCGATGAGATGATTAAAAAAGCTGGCTCAGTTGATGTGCAACATAACTGTTTGCAATGCTTTCTTCCAGTATCTGCACGGCCCGACTCTGTGGCACCGGTGCCAATGGTTTGCCGACCTTACAGATGCCAGGTGCGCGGAAGCGCGGCTGTGGCTCAGGTTGCGGTTTTGCTGACGGCGTTGTGGAACCTTGATGCAGTGGTTCATTCAGCAACTGACTGGGTCTGACCAGGGTGATATCGGCAGGTAATGTCGGCAGCATTTGTTGCAGTACCCGCACCGTATTGGGATGGGGGTGCCCGATCGCAATGGCATAACCATCACGCTGAGCCAGTTTGACTGCGCGGGTAAATTGCTGGCGAATGGCGGCATCATTCTGACTGTCGTCAAGAAATACCCGTCGTTTCAGGACCTTCACATGGGTGCCTTGTGCGGCCGGGACAGACTGGCTGTTGCCGATGGTCATGCTGTCGAGGAAGTAAAAATTGTAGTGATTCAGAACCTGCATCACTTTCTGCATTCCCGGCAGGCTGGAAGTCATCTTGCTGCCCATGTGGTTGTTAAGGCCAACCGCATAGGGCACTTTTCCAACCGCATCGTGAATGATGCGTTCAATTTCTGCACTGGACATCTCAGGGGTGAGCGTATCTTTCTCCAATGGCTGCTTGCTGAGAGGGGCCATTGGTAGATGGATAAGGACCTCGTGCCCGCTTTGATGGGCTTTTGTCGCCATCTCGCGCGCATAAGTGGCGTTGGGTAACACCGCAACCGAGATGGCTGCTGGCATCTGCAACACTTTGTTCTCTTCGACCGGTCGATAGCCAAAGTCGTCGATGACGATGGAGAGTTTGCCGGCATGGGCAGAAAGTGACAAAAACAGGCCGCACAAGGCGGCAGAAAGTTTATGAGGTTGAAACAAAGCTTATCTTCCTAACCACGGCAGTGGGTTCACGGCTTGTCCTTGCCGCCGGATTTCAAAATAGAGTGAGGGCGTGCCGCGGCCGCCACTGGTGCCCACCAGAGCAATAGGCTGTCCTGCCTTCACCTGGGCACCGACACTCACCAGCGCACTTTGATTGTAGCCGTAAAGGCTCATATCGCCTTTACCGTGTTCCAGCACCACAACCAGGCCGTAGCCTTGCAGCCAGTCGGCCATCAGTACGCGTCCATCGGCGATGGCTTTCACTTCGGTCCCTTCTGGTGCATCAATCACCAGACCTTTCCAGCGTAATTCACCCTGCATGGTTTCGCCGAAACGATGTTCTACACGTCCGCGTACCGGCCACACAGCCTGACCGCCAGGACGGCCCAAACCACCAGTACGTGCCATCAGCTCGCGCTCACTCTGCGTCGGTTGATAGCTGGAGCCTTTCGCTTTTGCCTGCGCCTGACGCTGACGAACTTTCTCGGCCTCGCGGGCTTCACGCTCGGCGCGTTCACGTGCTTCACGTTCCGCTTTAGCAATTTTGTCTTGCAGGCGGCTTTCGTTCTGGCGCATTTGCACCAAGTCAGCCTGGTCTTTTTGCAGCGAACTTTCCAGTGCCGTCAGGGTTTTCTTACGTGCCGCACTGGCGGACTCGAGTTTGCCCTGCTGCGTTTGCTGCTGGGCGAGCAGATTTTTTTGCTGCTGTTGTTTGTCCTGCAATGCCTGACGCTGTTCCGCCAGCTGTTGCTGCGTCTGTTTCAGGTCATCAATATTCTTCTGACGTGCCGCATTGAGGTAGCCGAAATAGGCCAGAATGCGCTCACTGCGTTGCGCCTCCTCGCCACCCAACAACAGCTGTAAGCCGTTGTGTTGTCCCTGACGGAAGGCCGCATCAAGTTGCTGTGCCAGCAATTTTTCTTGCTGAGCCTGCTGTTTTTCCAGCCGGGAGATGGAGGCGTTGAGTTGGGTAATGTCGTTGTTCAGGGCGCTGAGACTGTTGCGGGTTTCACGTAACTGGCGACTGGCCTGCGCAATGACTTTTTCCTGACTTTCCAGCTGACTGAGCAGGGTGGTGCGCTGCTGTTTTTGCGCCTGAACACTTTTCTCTTTGGCGGCGATATTCTGCTGAATGGATTTCAGCTGGGATTTGCTGTCATCGTCACTGTGTGCGATGGGCGGCAATAACAGAGCGCCCGCACAGAGCAGGCTGAGGGAGAGTGCGGACCAGCGTGATGGCAACGGATGTGCTGGGCCGCTGTGACAGGTCCTTGTTGGTAAAACAATCGCTTTTCCCTTCATAGTCGCTAATTATTCCACGATGAACAGCCGCTTACCAGTTTACCGGGCCGGGTTTTGCTTTTCCAAACATGTCGGCCTTCAGCTTACAAGCATAAACTTTGTCTTAATTTTGCGATTAGAACACTTTTTTTGGAAAATGACGCACAAATCGTAACTCTGACCCCTTAGCGACTGTACATGCGAGGTGGCGCAGGTATACTCAGAACCCTTGTTTTAGCTTATTAGCCCGGTCTGGAGTCGTTACCCCTCATGCAAGAAATTATGCAGTTTGCAAGCAATCACCCCATCCTCAGTCTGGCATGGGTTGTCTTACTCGTTCTGGTGATTGTAACCACCGTTAAAGGTATGTTCTCGAAGGTAAAAACAATCAGCCGTGGTGAAGCGACCCGTCTGATTAATAAAGAGGACGCGGTGGTGGTAGATGTTCGTTCGCGCGACGACTACCGCAAAGGACACATTTCTGGGGCGCTGAATGTAGCGGCGGCAGACATCAAAAAAGGCAGCTTTGGCGAGCTGGAAAAGCATAAGTCTCAGCCCATAATTGTGGTATGTGCCACGGGCCAGAGTGCTGGCGAACCGGCAGCACAGCTGAGCGCAGCTGGCTTCACGCAGGTGTCTGTTCTTAAAGACGGCGTGAGCGGCTGGAGCGGTGAAAACCTGCCGCTGGTACGCGGTAAATAATTCGCAGAGGTAACTGCATGGCTAATGTTGAGATTTACACCAAAGCGACCTGCCCCTATTGCCACCGGGCAAAGGCGTTGCTGAATCAGAAAGGTGTGACGTTTCAGGAGCTTCCTATCGATGGGGATGCCGTGAAACGTGAAGAGATGATTCAACGCAGCGGCAGAACGACGGTGCCACAGATATTTATCGATGCGCAGCACATTGGCGGCTGCGATGATCTCTTTGCGCTGGACGGGCGCCAGGGGCTTGACCCCTTATTACAGGCATAACTTTACGGCCACACAATTCTAACTCACAGGATTTTGTAACATGTCAGAACATAGCACCAACGAAATGCAGTTCCAGATTCAACGTGTTTACACCAAAGACGTCTCTTTCGAAGCGCCAAACGCGCCGCAAGTTTTCCAGAAAGAGTGGGAACCGGAAGTGAAGCTGGATCTGGACACGGCGTCCTCTCAGCTGGCTGATGAAGTCTATGAAGTGGTGCTGCGTGTGACCGTAACCGCCAGCGTCGGTGAAGAAACTGCGTTCCTGTGCGAAGTCCAGCAGGCAGGTATTTTCACCATCAGCGGTATCGAGGGTACTCAGATGGCGCATTGCCTTGGTGCATACTGCCCGAACATCCTGTTCCCGTATGCGCGCGAATGCATCACCAGCCTGGTTTCTCGCGGTACTTTCCCGCAGCTCAACCTGGCGCCAGTCAACTTTGATGCGCTGTTCATGAATTATCTGCAACAGCAGCAGGGCGAAGGCGACGCACCACATCAGGATGCCTGATGACTACACGCAACGCTTCAATTAGCGTCATCGGTGCCGGCTCGTACGGCACCGCACTCGCCATCACGCTGGCGCGCAATGGCCACCCGGTTTTGCTCTGGGGCCATAACCCTTCAAGTGTCGCGCAACTGCAATCCGACCGCTGCAACACCGCTTTTCTGCCCGATGTACCCTTCCCTGACAATCTCGCTCCTGAAGCGGACTTAGCTGAGGTGGTTAACGCCAGCCGCGACCTGTTGGTGGTTGTGCCGAGCCATGTCTTTGGTGACGTGCTGATGCAACTCAAGCCGCATTTGCAGGCAGACTCACGTATTGTCTGGGCGACGAAAGGGCTGGAGAAAGAAACCGGGCGTCTGTTGCAGGATGTGGCGCGTGAAATCCTCGGTGCTGACATTCCGTTGGCGGTGATCTCAGGACCAACCTTTGCCAAAGAACTGGCAGCAGGTTTACCAACAGCCATCGCGCTGGCGGCGACGGATGCACAATTTGCCGACGATTTGCAGCAAAAGTTGCACTGTGGAAAAAGTTTCCGCGTGTATAACAACCCCGATTTTATTGGCGTGCAGTTGGGTGGCGCAGTCAAAAACGTGATTGCGATTGGTGCCGGGATCTCTGATGGCATCGGTTTTGGTGCTAATGCCCGCACGGCATTGATTACCCGTGGCCTGGCGGAGATGAGCCGACTGGGTGCTGCGCTCGGGGCTGACCCGACCACATTCATGGGAATGGCAGGTCTTGGCGACCTGGTGTTGACCTGTACCGATAATCAGTCACGTAACCGTCGTTTCGGCATGATGCTGGGGCAGGGCGAGAACGTGGAAGAGGCGCAAAGCATTATCGGACAAGTTGTAGAAGGCTACAGAAACACAAAAGAAGTCAGAGCATTAGCTGCGCGTGTTGGCGTTGAGATGCCAATAACTGAGCAGATTTATCAGGTATTATATTGCGAAAAATCAGCGCGAGAGGCAGCATTGAGTTTACTCGGTCGTGCAAGGAAGGACGAAAACAGCCAAAGCTGAAGCAGGATGCCCAGCCTCATCACCTGTAGCGCCCCATCAGGCGCTTTTTTTATCGGGAGTACACAGCAATGTCGTCTGAAGAGTTAGAACTGGTCTGGAACAACATCAAAGCGGAAGCCAGGGCGCTGGCCGATTGTGAACCCATGCTGGCCAGTTTTTTCCATGCGACTTTGCTCAAGCACGAAAACCTCGGCAGTGCACTCAGCTACATGCTGGCAAACAAGCTGGCTAACCCGATTATGCCTGCTATCGCCATTCGCGAAGTGGTCGAGGAAGCTTACCGCGAAGACCCTTCGATGATCGTGTCGGCGGCCTACGATATCCAGGCCGTGCGTCAACGTGACCCGGCAGTCGACAAATATTCTACGCCGTTGCTGTACCTGAAAGGTTTTCACGCCCTCCAGGCCTATCGTATTGGCCATTGGTTGTGGAAGGAAGGCCGCCGTGCGCTGGCCGTCTATCTACAAAATGAAATCTCAGTCTCCTTTGCCGTCGATATTCACCCGGCAGCGCGCATTGGCCATGGCATTATGCTCGACCACGCTACCGGCATCGTTATCGGTGAAACTGCGGTGGTGGAGAATGATGTCTCCATCCTGCAAAACGTCACGCTGGGTGGTACCGGCAAAACCAGTGGCGATCGTCATCCGAAGATTCGTGAAGGGGTGATGATTGGTGCGGGTTCTAAAATTCTTGGCAATATTGAAGTGGGTCGCGGTGCCAAAATTGGCGCGGGGTCTGTCGTGCTCCAGTCGGTACCGCCACATACCACCGCAGCAGGCGTACCGGCACGTATTGTCGGTAAACCTGCCAGCGATAAGCCTTCGATGGATATGGATCAACACTTCAATGGCTCGCCGGGTTTTGAATACGGCGACGGCATCTAGCTCTTGATCAGCGCGCCAGCATAATCCAACTGGCGCCACGCTTCGTATACCACCACTGACACGGCATTCGACAGGTTCATGCTGCGGCTTTCCGGCATCATCGGGATGCGGATCTTTTGCTCCGGCGGCAGCGCGTTGAGTATGTCAGCGGGTAAGCCACGGCTCTCCGGCCCAAACACCAGATAATCCCCTGCCTGATAGCGGACGGCGCTGTGTGCCGGGGTGCCTTTTGTGGTGAGTGCAAATAACCGCTGTGGTGCTTCTGCTGCGACAAACGCGGCGTAATTGTCATGATGCTTGATAGCGGTGAATTCGTGGTAATCCAGCCCGGCACGGCGCAGACGCTTATCATCCCAGCCAAATCCAAGCGGGTGAATCAGGTGCAGCTGAAAACCAGTATTGGCGCAGAGACGGATGATATTGCCGGTGTTAGGCGGGATTTCAGGTTCAAATAAAACGATGTTTAGCATAAGGCCCCCGGAAACGAGGGCCGAAGCATAACAAATTATTGCCGGGCGGAGTACAGCGGCAACCAGAGTGTCAGACGCAAACCACCGAGCGGGCTGTCATCGGCTTTCACCCAACCACGATGTTGCTGCACGGCTGTTTCGACAATCGCCAGACCGAGACCGGTACCGCCGGACTCGCGATCGCGCGCCTCATCGGTACGGTAGAACGGCCGGAAGATTTGCTCACGATCTTCCGGGCTGACACCGGGGCCATCATCATCAACATGCACGGTGATGCCCTCAATATCCACCGAAAAACTGACGCTGATGTGGGTATGCGAATAACGCAGCGCATTGCGCACAATATTTTCCAGCGCACTCTCCAGCGCATGTGGGTTGCCGTACAACGGCCAGGGACCGGGCGGATAAGGTACATCCATCCGTTTGCCCATCTGCTCCGCTTCGAATTTGGCATCTTCCAGTACGCCATTCCACAGCTGATTCGCTTTCATCGCTTCGCTGACCAACGCGTTTTTATGCTGGGTACGCGACAGCACCAGCAGGTCGTTAATCATGCCATCAAGGCGCTGCGCTTCGGTTTCAATACGCTCCAGTTCTTTGCCCTCGCCGTGACGGCGGCGCAAAAGCGCAGTGGCTAACTGCAAACGGGTGAGTGGGGTACGTAACTCATGGCTGATATCTGACAGTAGGCGTTGCTGGGCTGTCATCATGCGTTCGAGTGCGCTCACCATCTGGTTGAAACTCGAACCGGCGGCGAGAAATTCCTGAGGACCCGATTCCAGTTCCGGATGTTGCCGCAAATTTCCGCTCGCGACTTCATCAGCAGCATGCTTAAGTTTACGCGCAGGACGCGCCAGGCTCCATGCCAGCCACAATAACAACGGTGAGCTGATCAGCATGGTGACGATCAGCAACAACAATGGGCGGTCAAACAGCAGATTGACGAAATCGAGTTGAGAACTGGTAGCGGGGCGGATCAGGTACAGCTGGTAGTTGTCTTCGCCATCACGCACGGCAAAAGGTCCCACCATCTCCACCCGGCCATACTTTTTCTTCTGAGGATGATCCGCATTATCGGACTGACCAATAAAGTTGCGGATAACCTGCATTTCATTGTGCTGGGCGCCAATCACGCGCCCTTCACTGGTTACCAGCAGCAGTCGCTGGCCAGGTGGTGCCCATTTCTCAATGGCGCGAAACAGCCGACGCCACCACATCAAATCATTCGGCGGGTCCTGAGACAGCTCTGCTTCAACGTGCTGCTCAATCATGATGCCTTGCCGCTGTTCACTTTCCAGCAGTGACGTCATCTGACGTGAGTCGAGTTTGGGCACCATCAGAACCAGCATCAACACCAGCGCCAGGGTAAGCCAGAAGATGGCGAAGATGCGGGTGGTCAAACTTCCAATCATGATGCCGAAACCATCAGGTAGCCACGTCCGCGCAGAGTTTTAAACCACGGATGACCATCACGACGTTCCGGTAATTTGCGACGCAGGTTAGAAATATGCATATCAATGGCTCGGTCAAACGGTGTCAGGCGTTTGCCCAGTACTTCCTGGCTGAGATGTTCGCGCGAGACCACCTGGCCAAGGTGCTGCGCCAGCAGATACAGCAGGGTGAACTCGGTGCCGGTGAGATCCAGCGTTTCATTATCGAAACTGGCTTCCTGGCGGCCTGGGTTCAGGCGCAGACAATCCACTTCCAGCGTTGGCGAGCTGTTATCGTGCTGCTGTTGCTGTTCACTCCAGTTGGAACGACGCAGAATGGCACGGATACGTGCGACTAACTCACGGTCGTTAAACGGTTTGGGCAGATAGTCATCCGCGCCTAATTCGAGGCCGAGGACGCGATCCAGTTCACTACCACGCGCAGTCAGCATAATCACCGGGGTCTGGTGCTGCTGACGCAGCTCTTTCAGCGTATCGATACCGTTCTTTTTCGGCATCATGACATCAAGCAACAGCAGGTCAACGGTGTTATCGAGAAGGTTGAGTGCCTGCTCGCCATCGCTGGCAACCATTACCTCAAAACCTTCCATCTCAAGCAGTTCTTTAAGCAGCGAAGTTAATTCGCGGTCATCATCAACCAACAGGATCTTATTCATTTTTTATTGCCCTCCGCAGGCAAAATACCGTGTTCCTATGTCGCCAATCCAACGCTTTACGTAGTTTTACACCCCCTGACGGATGTTTGCAGCTATCGCCGTACACTAGCCCTCGTTGAATCGCAAAACGGAACGAACTGGGGGTAACGATGCGCAACTTAACCGCCGTCGTCATTGCCTCAGCGATGGTTCTCAGTCACGTCAGCGCAGGAGCTGCAGAGACGACGACGATTGACGAGATGCATCAAAATGGCGGATTGACGACAGGCAGTATGACGCAAAATCCGCAAAGCCACATGTTTGATGGCATTGAATTAACTGAGCATCAACGGCAACAAATGCGAGACCTGATGCAACAAGCGCGACTCGAACGTCCCGCTGTCAGTTTTCAGGATATAGAAACTATGCATGACCTTGTCATTGCAGACAAATTTAACGAATCGGCCATCCGCCTGCAGGCAGAAAAAATTGCGCAGGCCCAGGTGGAACAGAACATCGTGATGGCCCGGGTTCGTAACCAGATGTACCACCTGCTAACGCCTGCCCAGCAAGCGACAGTGCAGAAGAATTATGAGCGACGTCTTGATGAAATGCGTCGGCTCTCAGAATTGCAGCCATCATCACCGCTGCAAGCAGTGAGTAGTACCAGCAGTAACCAGTAACATAGTATCCCTGTTTTCCTTGCCATAGACACCATCCCTGTCTTCCCCGCCATGATGGCGGGGTTTTTTTTGTCTGTTGCTTTCCCGTCCCCCACTGTTAAACATCCCGTTCAGGCAGCGTTTGCTGGCTAATGATAAACTTGAGCCATTCAGAGAACGCACGGGCATCGGTATGGAACACGCGTATGGAAAGTTAGTGAGTCGGGCAGCTATGGCTGCGACGGTGATGGCAACATCATTATTACTGGTGAAAATCTTTGCCTGGTGGCATACCGGCTCCGTCAGTATGTTGGCGGGATTGGTCGATTCCCTGGTGGATATCGCCGCGTCACTCACCAATTTGTTGGTAGTGCGTTATTCGCTGCAACCTGCTGATGAAGACCACACTTTCGGCCACGGTAAAGCGGAATCCCTCGCGGCGCTGGCGCAGAGCATGTTTATCTCTGGCTCGGCATTGTTCCTGTTCCTGACCGGTATCCAACATCTGGCCTCTCCAGAGACGTTACATGCTCCCTTGGTCGGTATCATCGTTACGGTCATCGCGATGTGCTCAACGCTGGTGCTGGTCACTTTTCAGCGTTGGGTGGTGCGACGTACCCGTAGCCAGGCCGTTCGAGCCGACATGCTGCATTATCAATCTGATGTCGTCATGAACGGTGCCATTCTGGTGGCGCTTGGTTTAAGCAGCTACGGTTTTGCGCGTGCGGATGCGTTATTTGCGCTGGGAATCGGCGTCTATATCCTTTATAGCGCGTTGCGCATGGGTTATGAGGCGGTGCAGTCGCTACTGGACCGCGCGTTGCCGGAAGAGGAGCGTCAGGCGATCATTGATGTGATTGCCAATTGGCCTGGTGTACGTGGTGCGCATGACTTACGCACCCGTCAGTCCGGCCCAACGCGTTTTATCCAGCTGCATCTGGAGATGGACGATCACCTGCCGCTGGTGCAGGCGCACAAGGTTGCCGATCAGATTGAGCAGGCGCTGCGCAGTAAGTTTCCCGGTTCAGATGTGATCATTCATCAGGACCCCTGCTCAGTAGTACCGGAAAATCAACAGGGCTTTTTCCAGTTTTAATACTTAACAATCATGCTGTTACGTTATAAAAGTGACGTAACGCTAACAATTTTGTAAAAAAATAGCGAAAACTTGTCTGACCTGAATCAATTCAGCATCCAGCCTTTGATATACTATCTCACAACTATAAGGCCGTGCGATCGCGAGCTGGTTTCCGCAGGGGCACTGGCGAGAATAATCCCTAGTTTTGAACAATCCAGAGGTTGTCATGATCAAAAAAATCGGAGTACTGACCAGCGGCGGCGACGCCCCAGGCATGAACGCAGCCATTCGCGGAGTTGTACGTTCCGCGCTGAGTGAAGGACTTGAAGTTTTTGGTATCTACGACGGCTATCTGGGACTTTATGAAGACCGGATGATCAATCTTGACCGCTACAGCGTCTCCGACATGATCAACCGCGGCGGAACCTTCCTCGGTTCTGCACGCTTCCCGGAATTCCGTAATGAAGAAGTCCGTCAGGTTGCTATCGAAAACATGAAAAAGCGCGGTATCGACGCGCTGGTGGTCATCGGCGGTGATGGTTCCTATATGGGTGCTAAACGCCTGACTGAAATGGGTTTCCCGTGCATTGGCTTACCGGGCACCATTGATAACGATGTGGCCGGTACTGACTACACCATCGGTTACTTCACCGCGCTGGAAACGGTGGTGGAAGCCATTGACCGTCTGCGTGACACCTCTTCTTCACATCAGCGCATCTCGATCGTTGAAGTGATGGGGCGCTACTGTGGCGATCTGACCCTGGCAGCAGCCATTGCCGGTGGCTGTGAATTTATCGTATTACCGGAAATTCCGTACACCCGTGAAGAGCTGGTCAGCGAAATCAAAGCCGGTATTGCCAAAGGTAAAAAACATGCCATCGTGGCGATCACCGAACATATCTGTGATATCGACGATTTGGCGCATTACATTGAAGCGGAAACCAAGCGTGAAACCCGTGCGACCGTATTGGGCCACATCCAGCGTGGTGGCGCGCCTTGCGCCTATGACCGCATCCTGGCATCGCGGATGGGCGCTTACTCCATTGAGCTGCTGTTGCAGGGCTATGGTGGCCGCTGTGTGGGCATCCAGAACGAGAAGATGGTGCATCACGACATCATCGACGCGATTGAAAACATGAAGCGTCCGTTTAAGCGCGATTGGCTGGATACCGCGAAAAAACTCTACTAATCAGTAAAAATCGGGCGCGTGAAGACACGCGCCTTTTTTGTCTCTGTTTATATTCTATCCGGTTATAACAGCTTATTTTTAATTCTTTAATCTGTGGATTAGTTTGTGTCAGTCTTGTTCTATAACGACTTCGGAGAGCAAGCAATGAACAAGTGGAGTATTGGTGTCACCCTGTTACTGGCTTCAACCAGTGTTCTGGCAAAGGATATTCAGCTGTTAAACGTGTCTTACGATCCGACGCGTGAACTGTATGAGCAATACAACAAAGCGTTCAGCGCGCATTACAAACAGGAAACCGGTGATAACGTGGTCATCCGCCAGTCACACGGTGGTTCTGGCAAGCAAGCCACCTCGGTCATCAACGGTATTCGTGCCGATGTGGTCACCTTGGCGTTGCAGTCTGACGTTGATGCCATTGCTGAGCGTGGTCGTATTGATAAAAACTGGATCAAACGCCTGCCCGATAACTCTGCACCTTACACCTCTACCATTGTCTTCCTTGTTCGCAAAGGCAACCCGAAAGGGATTCACGACTGGGGCGATTTAATCAAACCGGGCGTTTCGGTGATTACACCAAACCCGAAAACTTCCGGCGGCGCACGTTGGAACTACCTTGCCGCCTGGGGCTGGGCGCTGGATCAGAACAACGGCGATCAGGCTAAAGCGCAGGCGTATGTCAAAGCGCTGTTCAAGAACGTTGAAGTACAGGATTCCGGTGCGCGTGGCGCCACCAACACCTTCGTTGAGCGTGGCATCGGTGACGTGCTGATTGCCTGGGAAAACGAAGCCTATCTGGCGGTTAACAAGCTGGGTAAAGACAAGTTTGAAATTATCACCCCGAGCGAATCGATCCTGGCTGAGCCTACCGTCTCCGTGGTGGATAAAGTGGTGGATGAGCAGGGCACGCGCAAAGTAGCGGAAGAGTACCTGAAATATCTCTACTCACCAGAAGGCCAGACCATCGCCGCAGAAAACTTCTACCGTCCGCGCGATGAAGCGGTGGCGAAGAAATTTGCCAGCACCTTCGCACCGGTAAAACTGTTCACTATCGACAGCAAATTTGGCGGTTGGGACAAAGCACAGAAAACCCACTTCTCTGATGGCGGTACCTACGATCAGGTGATGAAACCGTAACGGTTTTGTCATCGCCGTATCACGGTCAGCGCAAGCTGGCCGTTTTGCTTTGTGGCGCGGCAAAATCCCGTGACATTCATCACGCGCCAGGCGAGGATGCTGGCAGGTGATGAACAGAGGATTAAGCCATGCAGGGAAGCCGCCGTGCCCTGAGTCTGATTATCTTACTGCTTGCCGTGCTGGTGGTCGGTTTATTACTGGCTGCCGGGCACTTCCAGAAAAATTCCAATGCCTTGTGGCAAATCATCAGCGAAAAGTGCCTGCCCGGCATGATGCAAAAAGGTAACCCGGCACCTTGTCAGCAGGTGAACGTGGCGCAGGGCTATGTCACGCTGAAAGATCTCAACGGTCCTTTGCAATATCTGTTGATGCCGATCGAAAAAATCACCGGGATGGAAAGTCCGCTGTTGTTGGATCCAGCTACGCCAAATCTATTTGCAGATGCCTGGCGTGAGCGAGGATTGCTGGCGCAACGGCGTGGCAAACCCATAGAGGATAGCGTGTTATCGCTGGCGATTAATTCGCAATATGGCCGCACGCAAAATCAGCTGCATATCCATATTTCTTGCCTGCGACCTGATGTTCGTCAGCGGCTGGATTTACTGGCCCCACAGCTTAACGAACAATGGCAAAGTGAGACGCTGCAAAACCACCGTTATCAGATTCGCACGCTGACAACCGCGCAACTGGCGCAGCAGAGTGTTTTTATTCGTCTGGCAACGGAAGTGCCTGATGCACGTTCTGAGATGGGGAAATATGGCATGGCGTTGGCGGCGCTACCGGATGGCCGTCTGGCGTTGATGGCGATTGAACGCAACTGGGCGCGATTAAATAGCGGTTCGGCAGAGGAATTGCAGGATCATCGCTGCCAGATACTGCAATAAAAAAGGCGGCTAATCAGCCGCCTCGCAAGTATCAGAACACTTAGGCGTTTTTCGCTGCCGCTGCGGCTTTGACGATCACGGCAAAAGCATCAGCTTTCAGTGACGCACCGCCAACCAGCGCGCCATCGATGTCTGGCTGAGTAAACAGTTCTGCGGCATTTTTATCATTCACAGAACCGCCGTACTGAATGATGACCTGTGCTGCAACTGCGGCATCTTTCTTCGCGATATGGTCACGAATAAATTTATGCACCGCCTGGGCCTGAGCCGGGGTTGCTGATTTACCAGTACCAATCGCCCACACCGGTTCGTAGGCAATCACGGCACCCTGGAAGGCTTCTGCACCCTGAGTTTCCAGCACTGCGTCGATCTGACGTGCGCAAACTTCTTCAGTTTTGCCCGCTTCGTTCTCGGCGTCGGTTTCACCAATGCACAGCACCGGCACCAGGCCAGCGGCTTTCAGCACGGCAAATTTCTTCGCGATAAACTCGTCGCTTTCTTTGTGGTAAGTACGACGCTCAGAATGGCCAATGATGATGTATTTGGCACCGATGTCCTTCAGCATGTCTGCTGAAGTTTCGCCGGTGAAAGCACCAGACAGGTTGACGTCCACGTTCTGAGCACCCAGAGCAATGTGGCTACCGGAAATGGCATGTTTCGCCTGGCCAAGGTAGAGTGCCGGTGGCGCAATTGCCACGCCGCAACCCTCAACACCTGACAGCTCTTTACGCAAACCTGCGATCAGCTCTTCCGTCATGTGTTTGCTGCCGTTCAGTTTCCAGTTACCCATAACCAGTGGATGTCGCATTCTTTCCTCCGCATAACGCGATTCATGAAATAGCGCTGCGCAATGGCAGCGATGTCTGCCAGACAGTATAGAGATCAAATATGCTGCTGGCTTTGCTTTTCGTCATTTTTGCCGGGGTGATCAGGGGGTGGCGAGCGCCAGTTTTATTGGCTCGACGGCAAAGGTCAGCCCCTTGTCGCCATTGTCGGCGACGACAAAACGCAGTGCCCCTTCATTACGGGAAAAATAGCGCGAGCCTTTACCTGCGCTGAGCAGCGCATCGAGCTTTTTGTGTCCATCTTCCGCGGACAAACCCGGAGAGAAAAAGCGCAGCAGGGCAGTCATATAAGCCATCGCTTTTTCCTGGGCATTCTTCTCATCCGGTCCGGGGAGCGGGAGCCAGGTGATTTGCAGCGTTTTGATCTTCCCGGTGCCTTGCTCCAGCGCGGTCGAGGCATACAGGGTTTCGTTGATTTTGCTGGCTGCTCGCGTCAGGTTGCTTTTGTCGTCGTGGCTATCGATAGCGCGAAACTCCAGCAATTGCAGGTCGGGATTGGCAGCATTGTACTTTTCACGGAACTGCGCAATGGTCATATCAAAGGTGGGCGCACCAGGCAGCAAATAGGGGGCAGCAGGCAGGTGATCGCTGCGATCCTGCGGTGGTGCATCTTCTGCCCAGACGGGAAATGTCAGTGCGAGGCTGAGCAGCAACGCGCCTGGCAAATTCTTCATTGCTTCGGTCCTAACCCAATAACGTAGCCCACGATTAGAACGGTTTTTACCGGCGAAAGTCAAAACCCACGCCGGTAAAAAACTGTCATTCTTCGTGCCGCGTCTTACCAGTAATGCTCGCTGCTCATATGGCCGGGTTTGCGTTTGAAATGTTTGCGCATATCGCGGCTGTCTTTCAACACTTGTTGGGTATCGCGAACCATTTGCGGATTGCCGCACAGCATGACGTGGCTGGTTGCGGCATCCATCGCTAACCCTACTGCCCGTTCGAGTTCCCCGCTTTCGATAAGCTGAGGAACACGCCCGTGCAGCGAATCCGCATTCTGTTCACGGCTGACCACCGTCTGAATGCGTAATTTGCCCTGATAGCGCTGCTGTAATTGCTGCATCAGGGGCAGAAAACTGAGATCGGCGGCGAAGCGTGCTGCATGCACCAGCACAATATTCTCGAAACGTTCCAGTCCTTCCCCTTGTTGCAGAATCGACAAATAGGGACCGATGGCGGTGCCGGTTGCCAGCATCCACAGCGTCTGACAATCAGGGATCTCATCCAGCACAAAAAAACCGGATGCTTCTTTGGTCACCATCACCTGATCACCGGGGCGCAGCGCCTGTAGTCTCGGGCTGAGTTTGCCTTCCGGCACGGTCACCAGGTAGAACTCCAGCAGCGGATCTTGCGGTGCATTGACATAAGAATAGGCGCGTTGCACACGCTCACCGTCAATTTCCAGCGCCAGTTTGGCAAATTGCCCGGCAATAAAGGGATCAACCGGTGCCCGCACGCGCAGACTGAACAGGGCGTCGGTCCAGTTTTTCACTTCTTGTACTTCAGCATTGACCCACTCTGCCATGCTCACTCCTTATTGTTGATTTTTCAGGCATGTCACTATCTTCGTCAGCCATCAGGAAGATTGCCAGTCTCTGAGCAGTGAAAAGGCTCTCAGCGACAAATGCAGCGCACTCTGCTTCAACTGTAGCGGGCGCTTTACAACCTGGTAGCGCAGCTTGACGATGATCAGGAAACGGCTTTTGCCTCACCCCTCGCTTTGTCATCGAATCCTGATATTTTTGCCGCCATTCATGACAGGCAGCCTTTTTTACTGCTGCCTTTACTTTGTTTATCAGACAGACATTTTGTTCCATGTTGAAATCTAAAACGGAAAACCGCCTGCTGTTATTTATGCTGATTGTGCTGGTGGCGGTCGGGCAGATGGCACAAACCATCTATGTACCGGCAATGTCCGGGATGGCAGATGCGCTCAACGTGCACAGCGGCGCGATGCAGCAGGTAATGGCAGGTTATTTAATCACCTATGGCGGATCGCAGCTGATCTACGGTCCTCTGTCGGATAGCATCGGGCGGCGTCCGGTGATCCTCGCCGGGATGACGATCTTCGCGGTGGGGGCCTTGATCGCGTTGTTTGCTCCTTCATTGTCCGTGCTGGTATTGGGCAGCGCGATCCAGGGATTGGGCACCGGCGTAGCTGGCGTGATGGCGCGAACCATGCCGCGCGATCTGTATGCCGGTGTGGCGTTGCGTCAGGCCAATAGCCTGCTGAACATGGGTATTCTGGTCAGCCCGCTGCTGGCCCCGGTTATCGGGGCGTTGCTGACCCGGTTATTTGGCTGGCATGCCTGTTTCGCCTTTCTGCTGCTGTTGTGTGTGGGCGTGACGCTGGCAATGGCGCGCTGGCTGCCGGAAACCCGACCGACAGAAACGCCGGTGACCCCTTTTATGCGACGCTATGCCACCCTTCTCAGCGATGGGAACTTCGTGCGTTATCTGTTGCTGCTGATTGGTGCGCTGGCAGGCATTGCGGTGTTTGAAGCCAGCTGCGGTGTGCTGCTGGGGGGTGTGCTCGGGTTGGATGGCTTAACGGTCAGTATCCTGTTTATTTTACCGATCCCGGCGGCGTTTTTTGGTGCCTGGTTTGCCGGACGGGAGCAAAAATCCTGGCATACGTTGATGTGGTATGGCGTGAATAGCTGTTTGCTGGCGGGACTGCTGATGTGGGTGCCAGCCTGGTTTGGTGTGATGAACATCTGGACGCTGCTGGTGCCTGCCGCCCTGTTTTTCTTCGGCGCAGGGATGCTGTTTCCGCTGGCAACCTCCGGCGCGATGGAACCGTATGCATGGCTGGCTGGCAGCGCGGGTGCGCTGATAGGCGGTTTACAGAATCTGGGTTCCGGGCTGGTGGCCTGGCTGTCGGCGTTGATGCCGCAACGCGATCAGTTCAGCCTTGGCTTGCTGATGTTCGTGACGGCGTTAGTGATGCTGCTGTGCTGGTGGCCGCTCTCACGTCATCCCGAGAGCGGCAAACAGACGGTTACAGGATAAACGGGTGCAACGCCGCATCTTTGCGATCCAGATAATGGATCGACTGGATGCGGCGAATGGTGCGGGATTTACCGCGAATCAGCAGGGTTTCGCTGGTGGCGATGTTACCTTTACGGGTAATGCCTTTAAGTAAGTCGCCGGTAGTGATGCCGGTGGCGGCAAAAATCACGTTATCGTTGCGCGCCATTTGTGCCAGCGTCAGCACTTTACCCGCTTCAATCCCCATGTCGGCACAGCGCTGCAACTCCTGCTCACCCAGACGGCGATTCTCTGCGTTATCCCCTTTGACCTGATGACGCGGCAGCAAACGCGCCTGCATATCGCCATCCAGTGCGCGGATTACTGCGGCGGATACCACGCCTTCCGGTGCCCCACCAATGCCATACATCACATCCACTTCGCTGTCGGGCATACAGGTCAGAATCGATGCCGCGACATCGCCATCCGGGAAAGTAAACACACGCACACCGAGTTGCTGCAATTGCGCAATCACCGCATCGTGGCGCGGCTTGGCCAGAATCGACACCGTCAGCTGACTGAGTGCTTTGCCCAGCGCGGCGGCGATGTTGTGCAGGTTAGTTTCCAGCGGCAGATTGAGATCGATAGCGCCATGCGCTCCCGGCCCGACAATCAATTTTTCCATATACATATCAGGTGCATGCAGGAAGCTGCCTTTATCGCCGACTGCCAGTACCGCCAGCGCATTGGCTTGGCCCAGGGCGGTCATGCGTGTACCTTCAATCGGATCGACGGCGATATCAACCGCATCGCCCTGGCCGGTCCCGACCTTTTCACCGATGTACAGCATGGGCGCTTCATCGATTTCACCTTCGCCAATCACAATCTGGCCGTCGATATCGATGGTATTCAGCATAATACGCATGGCATTGACGGCAGCGCCGTCGGCAGCATTCTTGTCGCCGCGTCCTAACCAGTGATAGCCCGCCAATGCGGCGGCTTCGGTAACGCGGGAAAATTCAATCGCGAGTTCTCGTTTCATGGTCTGCACCTGACAAAAAACAGGCGGGCAGTGTAGCACAGCGGGGAAATTCGACGGAAAAAACCCGCGGCAGGGTGCCGCGGGTCGCAGGGGGATTACTGGTCCTGTTCTTCCCAGGCCTGAGAGCGAGCCACGGCTTTCTTCCAGCCAGCGTAACGGAAATTACGCTCGGTGGTTTCAATGCTCGGGCGGAACTCACGCTCAATGACCGCTTTGGAACGCACTTCTTCCAGGTCATTCCAGAAGCCAACGGCCAGACCGGCGAGGTAAGCAGCACCCAACGCGGTGACTTCACGTACTTCCGGGCGCTCAACGCGCGTGCCAAGAATGTCGGCCTGGAACTGCATCAGGAAGTTGTTCGCTACGGCACCGCCATCTACGCGCAACGATTGCAGTCGGGTATTGGCGTCGTTCTGCATCGCTTCCAGCACATCACGCGTCTGGAAGGCAATCGACTCCAGGGTGGCGCGAATGATGTGGTTACCGTTGACACCACGGGTCAGACCGAAGATGGCACCACGGGCATACGGGTCCCAGTATGGAGCACCGAGGCCGGTAAAGGCCGGCACCATATACACGCCGTTGCTGTCTTTCACTTTCTGCGCGAAATACTCGGAGTCTGCCGCATCGCTGAACAGCTTCATCTCGTCACGCAGCCATTGAATTGCCGCACCACCGATAAACACCGCACCTTCCAGTGCATAGTTCACTTCGCCGCGTGGGCCGCAAGCGATGGTGGTCAACAAACCGTGCGTCGAGGTGACAGCTTCAGTACCGGTGTTCATCAACATAAAGCAGCCGGTGCCGTAGGTGTTTTTCGCCATACCCGGCTGAACGCACAGCTGGCCGTACAGCGCCGCCTGCTGGTCACCGGCAATACCGGCGATGGGAATACGCGTACCGCCTTTACCACCGATGTTGGTCTGGCCGTAGATTTCAGACGAGCCTTTCACTTCTGGCAACATTTCACGCGGAATGTCGAGGATTTCGAGCATACGCTCATCCCACTCCAGCTTGTGAATGTTATACATCATGGTACGTGAGGCGTTGGTGTGGTCGGTGATATGCACGTGACCCTGGGTCATTTTCCACACCAGCCAGGTATCGACTGTACCGAACAGCAGCTCGCCACGTTTAGCACGGTCACGCGCACCTTCGACGTTATCGAGAATCCACTTCACTTTGGTGCCGGAGAAGTAGGGGTTAATCACCAGACCTGTGGTGTGCTGGATATACTCTTCCAGACCCTCTTTCTTCAATTTGTTACAGTAATCCGCAGTACGCGGGTCTTGCCACACGATGGCGTTGTAAACCGGGTTGCCAGTGGCTTTATCCCAGACGATGGCGGTTTCACGCTGGTTGGTAATACCGATAGCGGCGATTTCGTCCGAACGAATGTTGGCATGGGCCAGTACTTCAACCAGGGTTGAACTTTGTGACGCCCAGATGTCCATCGGATCATGTTCCACCCAACCGGCTTTCGGGTAGATCTGGGTGAATTCGCGCTGAGAGACGGCGACGATGTTGGCGTCGTGGTCCAGAATCACGGCACGTGAACTGGTTGTGCCCTGGTCGAGCGCGACGATGTATTTTTTATCTGTCGTAGTCATACGTTTTTCCTGATGATCTTAAAGTGAAACTTAGGCTTTACGCTGCTCAGCACGCGCAACCGGACTTTCTGACTTGCTGGTAACCACGCTCGGCAGGTGTCGTGCGATCAGAGCGCGGTAACCAAAGGCACCGAGACAGGCACCGACCAGCGGGCCAAAAATCGGAACCAGGAAGTAAGGAATATCTTTGCCACCGGTGAAGGCGACACTACCCCAGCCTGCCAGCCATGCGAAAACTTTCGGGCCGAAATCACGAGCCGGGTTCAGGGCGAAGCCAGTGAGCGGACCCATTGAACCACCAATTACCGCCACCAACAGACCAATCAACAGCGGAGCCATTGGGCCACGCGGCACACCGTTGCCGTCATCGGTCAGCGCCATGATGACCGCCATCAGCACGGCAGTAATGACCATCTCAACCAGGAATGCCTGACCTACACTGATATGAGGGTTTGGATAGGTTGAGAAGATCCCGGCCAGTTGCAGACTGTCTACGCTGCCACGCACCATCTGATGGCTTTGCTCGAAGTCGATAAACAAACTGTAGTAAAGACCGTAGACCAGCGCCGCCGCACAGAATGCACCTGCAACCTGCGCCACAATGTAAGGCAGAACTTTGCGGCCTTCAAAGTTGGCGAACAGGCAAAGTGCCACGGTCACCGCTGGATTGAGATGGGCACCTGAAACGCCCGCACTCAGATAAACCGCCATGGAGACAGCTAAACCCCAGATAATACAAATTTCCCATTGACCGAAGCTGGCTCCGGCAAGTTTCAGAGCAGCAACACAGCCCGCGCCGAAAAAGATAATCAAACCGGTACCAAGAAACTCGGCGATGCACTGACCTGTTAGCGTATTCGTAGTCTGACTCATAATGGCATTCCTGAAGCGAGGTTAAATTTTATCAGTTGTTGTTCTCAATCCGTTGAGCCACCCAGCGCTCTTGTAGGGCTGCTGTAAATTTATCGTTAACGAGCATAAACGAGAAATAGCGAAATTGAATTCTGTGTGGTCTGTCATAAAAATGCGCGTTTTCGCGTTTTTTGCGGTTTTTTAAGCACTATTTCCCTTAGTGACAGTAGGGGGTTTCTTGTCGGGCCGGAAAAGGGGTTCAAGCTGGCGCTTTTTTTTAGGCATTAACTGAAAAGTGTTACAGACTTCCTTCGCAAGCCTTGCGCCGCTGGACTTGCCGGGGCGCGCTACATACAATCGGGACATCGTTGCTGGCCGCGTCATGGACGGGCGCGCGTTGCGTCGGGTCAGCACCATCAACGCCTTGCAAGATTTAGGAGAGGTCAGAAAGATGTCATTTGAAGTGTTCGAAAAACTGGAAGCGAAAGTACAGCAGGCGATTGATACCATCACCCTGTTGCAGATGGAAATTGAAGAGCTGAAAGAGCAGAACAATCACCTGAAGAATGAAGTACACCAATCTTCAGGCAACCAGGATGCGCTGGTACGTGAAAATCAGCAGCTGAAAGAAGAGCAGCATGTGTGGCAGGAGCGTCTGCGTGCTCTGCTGGGAAAAATGGAAGAAGTCTAAGCGTACTTTGAACGCTTAACACAACGGGTGCTGATGGCACCCGTTTTCGTATCCGCAATTATTCGATATCGAGCGCATCTTCCGACAGGATCATGCCGGTATTGTCGGCGTAGAGATGATCGCCCGAGAAGAACGTCACGCCGCCAAAATTGACGCGCACATCACTTTCGCCAATGCCCTCACCGGCAGCGCCGACCGGAATGGCCGCAATTGCCTGAATACCGAGTTCCAGCTCTTCCAGCTCGTCCACTTGACGTACTGAGCCGTACACCACAATCCCTTCCCACTCGTTTTGCACCGCCAGACGCGCCACCTCGGCATCCACCAGTGCGCGACGCACGGACCCCCCGCCATCAACCAGCAGGACACGACCGCGGCCATTCTCTTCCAGCAGGTCGTATAACAGGCCGTTGTCTTCAAAACATTTCACTGTGGTTATCTGGCCACCAAATGAGGTGCGTCCACCAAAGTTCGAAAAAAGCGGTTCAACAACGTTCACTTCTTCATGGTAGATATCGCAGAGTGCAGATGTATCGTATTTCATAGTGATGTCGTCTGTTTGCCACAGGAGCGGTAAGTATATCGCTATCTGGCAAGTGTTGGCAAAATCATCACCTGCTAAAAAAAGCGCTACATCAATATCCTGTGCAAAAAAATGCCCGGCACAGAGGCCGGGCTTGGCTGGTGTTGTCGCTTACAGGATAAAGCGGCTCAGGTCTTCGTCAGCCACCAGTTGATCCAGATGCTTACCAACATACTCTGCATCGATGGTAATGGACTCGCCGTTACGATCGCTGGCGTCGTAGGAGATATCTTCCATCAGACGCTCCAGCACGGTATGCAGACGACGCGCACCGATGTTCTCGGTGGTTTCGTTTACCTGCCACGCCGCTTCAGCGATGCGACGGATACCGTCGTCGGTGAAATCAACATTCACGCCTTCAGTCGCCATCAGCGCTTTGTATTGCACGGTGACAGAGGCATTCGGCTCCGTCAGGATGCGTTCAAAATCGTTCACCGTCAGTGCCTGCAATTCAACACGAATCGGCAGGCGTCCCTGCAATTCAGGAATCAGGTCAGACGGGCTGGCCACCTGGAACGCACCAGACGCGATAAACAGGATGTGATCGGTTTTCACCATGCCGTGTTTGGTTGAAACGGTACAACCTTCGACCAGCGGCAGCAGGTCGCGCTGCACGCCTTCACGTGACACATCCGGGCCAGAGGTCTGGCCGCGTTTACAGATTTTGTCGATCTCATCGATAAACACGATGCCGTGTTGCTCAACCGCTTCGATGGCGTCCTGCTTCAGCTCTTCCGGGTTCACCAGTTTGGCAGCTTCTTCTTCAATCAGCAGTTTCAGGGCGTCTTTGATTTTCAGCTTACGTGGCTTCTGCTTTTGACCACCCAAGTTCTGGAACATGGATTGCAGCTGGCTGGTCATCTCTTCCATACCCGGCGGTGCCATGATCTCTACACCCATCGGTGCAGCAGCCAGATCGATCTCAATCTCTTTATCGTCCAACTGGCCTTCACGCAATTTCTTGCGGAACGACTGGCGCGCCGCAGAAGGTTCAGCCGTGTGTTCCGGCTGGCCCCAGTTATTTTTCGCGGGCGGGATCAGCACGTCGAGAATGCGCTCTTCAGCCATCTCTTCGGCACGGTATTTGTTTTTCTCAATCGCCTGAATGCGCACCATTTTCACGGCCGCATCGGTCAGATCGCGAATGATGGAATCCACTTCTTTACCGACATAGCCTACTTCGGTGAATTTGGTGGCTTCTACTTTGATGAACGGCGCATGGGCCAATTTGGCCAGACGACGGGCAATCTCGGTTTTACCGACACCGGTCGGGCCGATCATCAGAATATTTTTCGGGGTGACTTCATGGCGCAGCTCTTCGTCGAGCTGCATACGACGCCAGCGGTTACGCAGCGCAATGGCCACGGCACGTTTCGCGCCGTCCTGGCCGATAATAAAGCGATTCAGTTCGCTGACAATCTCGCGGGGAGTCATCTCAGACATGGTTTTGATCCTTACGCCTTAGACGGTAATTCTTCGAAGTTAACGTTATGGTTGGTGTAGATGCAGATATCACCCGCGATATCGAGCGCTTTGGCGACGATATCCTTGGCACCCAACTCAGTATTTTCCAGCAGGGCGCGTGCCGCTGCCTGGGCGTAAGGTCCACCCGAACCGATGGCAATCAGATCATTTTCTGGTTGGATGACATCACCATTACCGCTGATGATCAGTGACGCGGATTCATCCGCGACCGCCAGCAGTGCTTCCAGACGACGCAGCATCCGGTCGGTACGCCAGTCTTTAGCCAGCTCGACGGCGGCTTTCACCAGATGACCCTGGTGCATTTCCAGCTTGCGTTCGAACAGTTCGAAGAGGGTGAAGGCATCTGCGGTGCCGCCAGCAAAACCGGCAATCACTTTGTCGTTGTAAAGACGACGCACTTTTTTAACATTGCCTTTCATTACGGTATTGCCGAGAGTAGCCTGGCCATCGCCGCCAATCACTACCTGGCCGTTGCGTCGCACACTTACTATTGTTGTCACGGGCAGACCCCTTGTTGCAGTAGAAAAGGACTCCGCGCACTCAGCGCGGAGTATCATGCAACCTGATATGGGGTAAATTGAGAGGGTTTCAACCCCCCAATGCGAGGGGAATACAGTTTCCGTGGCCGGAACTGTGCAGGCGTTTCACGGTACTGTCAGCGCTGCTGCGATCTTTAAATGGCCCAATCACCACGCGATTCCAGCCGCCGCCGGTGGTAATCCGGCTCTCAAAACCTTCGAAAGCGAGCGCGGCACGAGCCGACTCAGCCTGGTCGGTGCCCTTGAATGAACCACACTGCACCATCCAACGTTGTGACGGTTTCTCGACCGGTTTCGCTTTCGCGGTTTCCTGCGGTCGGGTTTGTGGCTCAGGCTCACGCGTAATCGGTGCCGACTGTTGGCGGGTTACCGGTTGCTGTTGCTGCATCTGCTGCTGCTGACGTTGCAACTGCTGTTGCTGCACCTGTTGCTGACGCTGCAATTGTTGTTGCTGCTGTTGTTGGCGCTGCAGCGTTTGCTGGCGCTGCGCCGGGGTTTGTTCATTCCACGGCACTTCATTCAACTGTGTGGGTTGCTGGCGCATATCCGCCTGCATTTGCTCCAGCAACTGGCGCTGTTCATCCGTCAACTGCGTTTGCGACTGGATGCCACCCCCTGCTGACGGCTCTGTAGGGGTAGGAACGGTGAGCTGGCGATTCTCCAACTCTTTGATGTATTTCCAGCGTTCTTCGGGCTTCGGCGGCAGGCCATTACCGGTTGCTTTATGATCCGGGATGACCGGTGACTCTTCTTTCTTATGATGGGAGATGAACCATAAGCCACCGGCAAAGGTGACCAGTACAGCCGCAGCCAGTACGATCATCAGTTTGGAGGTGCCAGAACCGCCTTTGCTTTTCTTGCTACGGCCTGTGCTTTTTTTGCGACGCGTCCCTGTTGAACGCCCGCGGCCTACGTAATCTCTTTGTGCCACTCTCGTTCTGATACCCTTTAAAAAATGCGGGCCTGTAAATGTGCTGTTAATTGCCCGGCAAGGAATGCGCCATGTTACTCAAGGGCTGGAAGTTTGACCAGCGAAGACTGCCTTAAGAATCCGCTGAAAATGCGTTGTAAAGGTAGTCATTTTTCCCGTTTTGCGACAGGGGCTGTGCTGCCACGGACGCGCAATTCCGCATCAAGCAGGCGTGAACCGTTGTTGACACGTTTGCCCTGTAACTCATCCAGCAACAGCAGCATCGCTTCGCGGCCAATGTCAAAACGCGGTTGGGCCACGGTGGTCAAGGGCGGATCGTAGTATTGCGCCAGTTCGATGTCGTCGAAGCCCACCACCGAGAGATCCTGCGGGATGCGCATCCCCAGCTTGCGTGCCTGATTCATGGCCCCCAGCGCCATCAAATCGCTATGACAAAACAGCGCTTTCGGTGGGTTCGGCAGGCTCATCAGCTGCTTCAACGCCGTTGCGCCCGCTTCAAAGGTAAAATCGCCGTGCACAATCAGCGTGGGATCGACAGGCAAATTACTGCGCCGCAGCGCCTGAATGTACCCCTGTAAACGATACTGGCACAGCGGGACATGTTCAGGGCCGGTAATGCAGGCAATCTGACGATGGCCCAGTTGCAGCAGATGATTCACCGCCTCAAAGGCCGCGGTCAGGTTATCGATATGCACCGTGGGCAGCGCCATTTCCGGGGCGAATTCGTTGCCCATCACCATCGGTGGCAGGTTGCGTTGATCTTCCACGCCTGCCTCGAAAGGCAGCTGTGAACCGAGCAGCACCATGCCGTCAATCTGGCGTGTCAGCATCAGATTGAGAAAGGTTTTTTCCTGTTGGTTCTGGTGAGCGCAATCGCCAATCAACACCAGATACCCTTCCTGCGCGGCGGTCACTTCTACCCCGCGGATGATTTCACTGAAAAAGGGATCGCAGATATCCGGCACGATGACCAGAATGGTTTGTGTTTCACCGCGTTTGGCGTTGCGTGCCAGACCGTGAGGGGCATACCCGACGGCAATCACTGCCTGTTCCACCTTCTGCCGGGTGGCTGCCGAGACTTTTTCCGGGTTCATCAACGCACGAGAAACCGTGGCGGTCGAAACGCCCGCTTTCTCAGCCACATCTTTCATGGTGGCGGTGGTTGAGGGTTGCTTCTGGTCCAACGTTTTACTCCTGACGCAGTTCGGTGCGTTGAATGTCTGACGAAAGGCGGGTATCTGCCGGGTCGGCACTATTGTTAACCGAACCGTGGGCGGTGTTGTTACTTAATTTGCATAAAAATTGTGACTTGTGCGACTTTTTTCGATCCGTCTCGCAGATATGGCGTGACTCAGCTCTCGGTCGGGTCGATATCCAGCGTCCATTTGACTTTACGCGCGGCGGGTAGCGTGGTGATCAGCGGCAGCGAACTGCTGAGCAGCTGTTGCAGCCGTTTGCGCGAGGGATGTTGCAGCAGCAGTTGCCAGCGCCAGCGTCCGCTGCGCTTGGGTTGCAATGCCGGAACCGGCCCCATCAGCCATAGCGCCTGATCTTTCAACGGGCTGGCTTCGAGCAAATTGCGTAACTGGTTAAGGAACTCGGCAGCCTGCTGGTTATCCATATCTTCGGCGCGAAACAACGCATGGCTGGTCCACGGTGGCAGATGCACGGACTGGCGCTCCAGCAACGTCTGCTCGGCAAAGGCAAAATAGCCGCGATGCAGCAGGGTTTGCAGCAGCGGATGTTCCGGGTGGTGCGTTTGCAGCAGTACTTCGCCCTGCTTGCCCGCACGACCCGCACGGCCCGCGACCTGAGTATAGAGTTGGGCAAAACGCTCAGCGGCACGGAAATCAGCCGAGAACAGCGCGCCATCGACATCCAGCAGCGAAACCAGCGTGACATCCGGAAAGTGGTGCCCTTTAGCCAGCATCTGCGTACCCACCAGGATGCGTGCGCCGCCACGATGCACATCCGCCAGATGTTGCTCCAACGCGCCCTTGCGGCTGGTGGTATCACGGTCGATGCGCGAGACCGGCACGCCAGGAAACAGCGTGCCGAGTTGCTGTTCCAACTGCTCGGTTCCGACGCCGACCGGCATCAAGTGGGTCGATCCACATTGGGGACACTGGTGCGGCAACGGGCGCTGGCTGTCGCAGTGGTGGCAACGCAGCTGACGGTGGTGCTGGTGCAGCGTGTAATAACGATCGCAGCGTTGGCACTCAGCCAGCCAGCCGCAGTCATGGCACATCAGCGCAGGGGAGAAACCGCGCCGATTCAGGAACAACAGAACCTGATTGTTCGCCTGTAAATGCTGGCGCATTTTTCCCAGCAGCGCCGGAGCCAGACCGCCTTTAAGCTGTTGCCCTTTCAGGTCAAGCAATTGCTGCAACGCCGGTTTGGCGTTACCGGCGCGTTTGGTCAGGTTGAGCTGACGATATTTGCCATTGCGCACGTTATGCAGCGTTTCCAGTGCGGGTGTGGCCGATCCCATCACGATCGGGATATCTTCCTCATGCGCGCGGAACACCGCCAGGTCACGCGCCTGATAGCGCCAGCCTTCCTGTTGTTTATAGGAACTGTCGTGTTCTTCATCAATGATGATAACGCCGGGCCGCGCCAGCGGTGTAAACAGCGCTGACCGGGTGCCAATCACAATGGCGGTTTCGCCACTGCGCGCCCGCAGCCAGACGGCGAGGCGTTCGCTATCATTCAGCGCCGAGTGCAGCACATCAATCGGTGCATCGAAACGTTCGCGAAAGCGGGCGATAGTCTGTGGCGTCAGGCCAATTTCCGGCACCAGCACCAACGCCTGCTTACCGCGTGCCAGCACGTTTTCCAGCACGCTGAGATAGACCTCGGTTTTACCCGAACCGGTGATGCCGGCCAGCAGCCAGGCGGCGTAGCGATCGTCTTCGCTGCGAATCGCGCCGACCGCCATCGCCTGATCGGTATTGAGGCGCAACCTCTCACCTTTAACGGCAAACGTGTCCCGCCAGTCGTGTAAAGGCGCAGCGTGCTCACGCAGATCACACAAACCTTTGGCACGCAGCGCCTGCAAGGCCGCATCGGTGAGATCATGGTCGCTGATCTGATGCCGATAGAGGGGCTGCTGGCGCAGTGCCGCCAACGCTTGCTGCTGTTTGCGGGCGCGTTTCAGGCTATCCAGCGCCACTTCACGCCCGGCGTCATTGATCACCCATTGCCACAGCGGCGCTTCCTGCGCCGGTTTTCCCTGACGCAACAGCACCGGCAATGCATGGTTCAACACCTCGCCGAGCGGGGAGTGATAATAGTGCGCCGCCCACTGCAAAATGCGCCACAGCGCGGGCGAATAGAGGCTGCTGTCATCCAGCACCGCCTCAATCTGCTTCAGTTGCGTCAGGGGCAGGTCGCTGGTTTCCTGCACGCCCACCACAATGCCGACCATTTTCCGGTTGCCAAACGGCACGCTGACGCGCACGCCTGTTACCGGCAGCGGCGCATCGGCAGGCAGCAGGTAGTCAAACAGGCGAGGCAGCGGAACGGGCAGGGCAACCTGAACAACGGGCATGACTTTCTCTATCCGGTTCTGTAATAAGGAGAAGTAGTGTACACGCTGGCGCGGCGAGCGGATATCCATCTGCGTCATTTGCCAAAAGCGCTCATTTTCTGTATACTACGCCGCCTTTGATGAGAATCGCTCGTCAAAGAGTACACATTAATTGTTCAACCGCGTGTGGTGCTGTGCAGGTTTGGCCTGGCACGGAGAGCGACACGGCCTTTTATGAGGTTCTCCCATGAAACAAGGTATTCACCCGAAATACGAAGCAGTGACCATCACTTGCTCTTGCGGTAACGTGATCAATACTCGCTCTACTATGGCTCACAACCTGAACCTGGACGTGTGCGGCAAATGCCACCCGTTCTACACTGGTAAGCAGCGTGTTGTTGACACCGGTGGCCGTGTTGATCGCTTCAACAAGCGTTTCAGCCTGCCGACCAGCAAGAAATAAGATTTGTTTGTCGTCGACTCTTACGGGAGTCGGCTACAAGAAAAAACCCAGCTTCGGCTGGGTTTTTTTGTTTCTGGCTTCAGTATTCCCAGGTATCGGGATTGATGCCCATCTCACGCATGATCTTCTTCGCTTCTTCCGGGATCTCATCACTACGTTCTTTGCGCAGATCAACATCGTCCGGCAGCGGCTGACCGGTGAAAGCATGCAAAAAGGCTTCGCACAGCAGTTCGCTGTTGGTGGCATGACGCAGGTTATTCACCTGACGACGGGTGCGTTCATCCGTTAAAATTTTCAGCACTTTCAGCGGGATAGATACAGTAATCTTTTTAACCTGCTCGCTCTTCTTACCGTGCTCAGCGTAAGGGCTGATATATTCGCCGTTCCATTCAGCCATGGGTTACCTTAATCAATAAAAGTGGAATGTGGGGAAATCCGTTGATTATGCCCGATTTCTTGGTGCCTGACCCCTGAAAATGCAGGTTTTATGCTTAAACATCACTTTCCCGGAGAAAGCGCGCTGAACACCAGGCGATGACGCGTAATTTTAGCGGGTATTGATGCTTTGCTCAATCTATACGCAAAGACATTTAGATGTCCAGATGTATTGACGTCTATCGTCGGAATGCTATCCTGTGGCCTCTTCTTTTTACTCTTCAGGAACAGTAAGCACCATGACGCGTAAACAGGCAACCATCGCAGTGCGCAGCGGTTTGAATGATGACGAGCAATATGGCTGCGTTGTCCCACCGATTCACCTCTCCAGCACCTATAACTTCCTCGACTTCAACCAGCCACGCGCTCATGACTACTCTCGTCGCGGCAACCCGACGCGTGACGTCGTGCAACGTGCGCTGGCAGAACTGGAAGGTGGCGCAGGCGCGGTATTAACCAATACCGGCATGTCAGCGATTCATCTGGTGACCACGGTGTTCCTGAAACCGGGTGATTTGCTGGTCGCGCCGCACGATTGCTACGGCGGCAGCTACCGCCTGTTCGACAGTCTGAGCAAGCGTGGCGCGTACCGGGTGAAGTTTGTCGATCAGGGCGATAAAGCGGCATTGCAGGCAGCACTGGCGGAAAAACCGAAACTGGTACTGGTCGAAAGCCCCAGCAATCCTTTATTACGCGTGGTGGATATCGCCGCGATTTGCCAGGCAGCACGTGAAGCCGGTGCCATCAGCGTGGTGGATAACACCTTCCTTAGCCCGGCACTGCAAAACCCGCTGGCACTGGGTGCCGATCTGGTGATTCACTCCTGCACCAAATACCTGAACGGCCACTCCGATGTGGTGGCGGGTGCGGTGATTGCCAAAGATCCGGCACTGGCAACGGACCTCGCCTGGTGGGCCAACAATATTGGCGTGACCGGGGCGGCCTTTGACAGTTACCTGCTGCTGCGCGGCTTGCGCACGCTCGGCCCGCGTATGGCGGCAGCACAGCGCAATGCGCTGGCGATTGTTGATTACCTAAAGCAACAACCGCTGGTCAAAAAACTGTATCATCCTTCCCTGCCGGAAAATGCCGGTCACGAGTATGCGGTACGTCAACAGCGCGGTTTTGGCGCCATGTTAAGTTTCGAGCTGGACGCCGACGAAGCGCGCCTGCGCCGTTTCCTCAAAGCGTTGCAGCTGTTCACGCTGGCAGAGTCGCTGGGCGGGGTGGAAAGTCTGATTTCACACACGGCAACCATGACGCATGCTGGCATGTCGGCTGAAGCACGTGCCGCAGCGGGAATTTCCGAAACGTTGCTACGTATTTCTGTCGGAATTGAAGATCACGAAGATTTAATCGCCGATCTGGATAATGCATTCAGGATCGCAGCCGAGGGGTAACCATGACGATTTCAGCAGGCGCGGGAACGCCGACCAGTAAGCAGTTGCATAAATTTGGTGGCAGTAGCCTGGCCGATACCCGTTGCTATCAACGCGTTGCCAGCATTATGGCGGATTATAGCCAGCCGGGCGATTTGATGGTGGTTTCAGCCGCAGGCAGCACCACCAACCAACTGATCAGTTGGCTCAAGCTGAGTCAGAGCGATCGGTTGTCAGCGCATCAGGTGCAACAGGCGTTACGGCGTTTCCACAGCGAGCTGATTGCGTCGCTGTTACCGGCTGAAATCGCAGAAACCCTCACCGCAACCTTTATTCGTGATCTGGAAAAGTTGGCGGCGCTGCTGGATGGCACCATTAATGATGCAGTCTACGCCGAGGTAGTAGGACACGGTGAAGTCTGGTCGGCACGGCTGATGGCGGCGGTGCTGAGCCAGCGCGATATCGAAGCGGTTTGGCTGGATGCCCGCGATTTTCTGCGTGCGGAACGTGCTGCGCAGCCGCAGGTTGATGAAGGCAAATCCTGGCCGCTGTTGCAGGCCCTGCTGACACAGCATCCCCATAAGCGTCTGGTGGTGACCGGTTTTATCAGCCGCAATGACGCCGGTGAAACGGTGCTGCTGGGCCGTAACGGCTCCGACTATTCAGCGACCCAGATTGGCGCGCTGGCTGGTGTCGGGCGCGTCACGATCTGGAGCGATGTGGCCGGGGTGTACAGCGCTGACCCGCGTAAGGTATCAGACGCTTGCCTGTTGCCGTTACTGCGTCTGGATGAGGCGAGCGAACTGGCGCGCCTCGCCGCGCCGGTGCTGCATACCCGCACCTTGCAGCCGGTGTCGAACAGCGATATCGACCTGCAATTGCGTTGTAGCTATCAGCCGGAGCAAGGCTCAACGCGCATTGAGCGCGTACTGGCCTCGGGCACAGGTGCACGTATTGTGACCAGCCATGATGATGTCTGCTTGATTGAGATCCAGATTCCCAACAATCATGATTTTGCCACGCTGAACAAAGAAATTGATCTGCTGCTGAAGCGCGCGCAGTTGCGCCCGCTGGCGGTAGGCACTCATCCTGATCGGCAGTTGCTGCAACTGTGCTACACCTCGGAAGTGGTGAACAGTGCCTTTAACCTGTTACAGGACGCCGCGCTACCGGGCCATCTGCAACTGCGCGATGGCTTAGCATTGGTGGCGTTGGTGGGAGCCGGTGTCACGCGTAACCCGCTGCACAGCCATCGCTTCTGGCAGCAAATTAAAGATCAGCCGGTCGAGTTTGTCTGGCAGTCAGAAGAACATATCAGCATCGTGGCGGTGCTGCGTGTTGGTCCTACCCAGCATGTGATTCAGGGACTGCATCAGTCATTGTTCCGTGCCGAAAAACGTATTGGCCTGATGCTGTTCGGCAAAGGCAACATCGGCTCTCGCTGGCTGGAGCTGTTTGCGCGGGAGCAGGAGACGCTGTCGGCGCGTACCGGATTCGAATTTGTGCTGGCAGGCGTGGCAGACAGTCGCCGTAGCCTGTTAAGTTACGACGGCCTTGATGCCAGTCGTGCTCTGGCATTCTTTGATGATGAAGCCGAAGAGCGCGATGAAGAGTCATTGTTCCTGTGGATGTGTGCGCATCCGTTTGATGATTTAGTGGTGCTGGACGTAACCGCCAGTGAGCCGCTGGCGCAGCAGTACCTGGATTTCGCCAGCCACGGCTTCCACGTGATCAGCGCCAACAAGGTAGCCGGTGCGTCGAACAGCCAAAGCTGGCGGCAGATCCGTGATGCTTTTACCAAAACCGGTCGTCACTGGTTGTATAACGCCACTGTCGGCGCAGGCTTGCCGGTGAATCATACCGTGCGGGATTTGCGTGAAAGCGGCGACGCGATTTTGGCCATCAGTGGCATCTTCTCCGGGACGCTTTCCTGGCTGTTTTTGCAGTTTGATGGCACCGTGCCGTTTACCGAACTGGTGGATCAGGCCTGGCAGCAGGGGTTAACCGAACCGGACCCACGCGTTGATCTTTCCGGTCAGGACGTGATGCGTAAGTTGGTGATTCTGGCCCGTGAAGCGGGCTACAACATCGAACCGGATCAGGTGCGGGTGGAGTCGCTGGTGCCTGCCAGCTGCGAAGGTGAATCGATCGATCACTTCTTTGAGAACGCTGATGAGCTGAACGAACAGATGGTTCAGCGGCTGGAAGCGGCGCAGGAGATGGGGCTGGTGTTGCGTTATGTGGCGCGTTTTGATGCCAACGGCAAAGCACGCGTCGGCGTGGAAGCGGTGCGCCCGGAACATCCGCTGGCGGCGCTGCTGCCGTGCGATAACGTGTTCGCCATTGAAAGCCGCTGGTACCGTGACAACCCGCTGGTGATTCGTGGGCCAGGTGCCGGACGTGATGTGACCGCCGGGGCCATCCAGTCGGACATTAACCGCCTCGCACAACTGCTGTAACCTGTCTTACCAGGCAGACGGTGCCAAACCGTCTGCCTGGCTCATCTGCTCCGCGCGATCATGAAACTCCTTCATGTTGGTTGAATATTTGTCACGCCTGTACATTAATTTTCTGTTGACGCCTGACGGCGGATCGTTCATTTTGTGCATCTGGACGTCTAAACGTATGGATGTTCGCAGGCCGCAAATAATCGATGTGTAGAGATGAGGTAACAGGATGAGTTTCTTTCATGCCAATCAGCGCGAAGCGCTGAATCAAAGCCTGGCTGAGCTGAACGGGCAAATAAATGTTTCCTTTGAATTTTTCCCGCCACGTACCAGCGAAATGGAAACCACCCTGTGGAACTCGATCGATCGTCTCAGCAGTCTGAAGCCGAAATTTGTTTCGGTCACCTATGGTGCCAACTCTGGCGAGCGTGACCGTACCCACAGCATCATCAAAGGCATCAAAGAACGTACCGGTCTGGAAGCGGCCCCACATCTGACTTGCATCGACGCCACCCGTGATGAGCTGCGCACCATCGCACGCGACTACTGGGATAGCGGCATTCGTCATATCGTCGCACTGCGCGGGGATTTACCGCCGGGTAGCGGCAAGCCGGAGATGTACGGTTCCGACCTGGTCGAACTGCTGAAGGGCGTGGGCGATTTCGACATCTCCGTCGCGGCGTACCCGGAAGTGCATCCGGAAGCGAAAAGCGCGCAGGCGGATCTGATCAACCTGAAGCGCAAGATTGATGCCGGTGCGAACCGCGCCATTACGCAGTTCTTCTTCGATGTTGAGAGCTACCTGCGCTTCCGCGATCGTTGTGTGGCGACCGGTATCGACGTGGAAATCGTGCCAGGCATTCTGCCGGTCTCCAACTTCAAGCAGCTGCAACGCTTTGCCACCATGACCAACGTGCGTGTGCCGGGCTGGATGAACGCCATGTTTGCCGGTCTGGATGACGACGCGGAGACGCGTAAAATGGTAGGTGCGAACATTGCGATGGATATGGTGAAAATCCTGTCGCGCGAAGGTGTGAAAGATTTTCACTTCTACACCCTGAATCGCGCGGAGATGAGCTACGCGATTTGCCACACACTGGGTGTACGCCCGAGCGTCGCCGTTTGATGCAAGATCACTGAATAAAATAAAAAAGGGGCTGCGGCCCCTTTTTTATTTTCAGCAGGGTGCACATTGATGCGCACCCTGGCCGGGTTAGCCGGTATTACGCATACCCGCTGCGACACCGGCGATGGTCACCATCAGCGCCTGTTCTACGCGCGCATCCGGTTCATCACCACGTTCTTCCTGCGCACGTGAACGATGCAGCAATTCAGCCTGCAACACGTTCAGCGGGTCAGTGTAGACGTTACGCAGTGCGATGGATTCGGCAATCCACGGCTGATCCGCCATCAGATGCGCATCGTTGGCGATGGTCAGCACGGCTTTGATATCCGCGTCCAGCTGATCACGCAATTGCTGGCCCAGCGGCCACAGAGATTTATCCACCAGGCGCTGATCGTAGTATTCCGCCAGCCACAGGTCAGCTTTCGAGAACACCATTTCCAGCATGCCAAGACGGGTCGAGAAGAATGGCCAGTCGCGGCACATTGTTTCCAGTTGATCCTGATGACCTTGTTCCATGGCTTTCTGGATGGCCGCACCGGCACCCAGCCAGGCAGGCAGCATCAGACGGTTCTGCGTCCAGGCAAAAATCCACGGAATCGCGCGCAGTGACTCCACACCACCGGTAGCACGGCGTTTGGCCGGGCGTGAACCCAGTGGCAGTTTGCCCAGTTCCTGTTCCGGCGTTGCAGAGCGGAAATACGGCACGAAATCAGGATTTTCACGCACATAGCCGCGATACATCGCACAGGAGTGGGCCGACAGACCGTCCATGATGTCGCACCATTCGCTTTTCGGCTCCGGCGGTGGCATCAGGTTGGCTTCGAGAATCGCCCCGGTGTACAGCGACAGACTGGCGATAGTCACTTCCGGCAAGCCGTATTTGAAGCGAATCATCTCACCCTGTTCCGTCACGCGCAGGCCGCCTTTCAGGCTTCCCGGCGGTTGTGACAGCAGCGCTGCGTGCGCCGGTGCACCACCACGGCCAATCGAGCCGCCACGGCCATGGAACAGCGTCAGGGCAATACCGGCTTTTTCACAGGTCTTGATCAATGCGTCCTGCGCCTGATATTGCGCCCAGCTTGCCGCCATCACACCAGCATCTTTCGCAGAGTCAGAATAGCCAATCATCACCATCTGCTTGCCCTGAATAAAGCCGCGATACCAGTCGATGCCCAGTAGTTGGCTCATGACGTCGTTGGCGTTGTTCAGGTCGTCGAGGGTTTCAAACAGCGGTGCCACCGGCATGGCGTAGGTGATACCGGCTTCTTTCAGCAGCAGGTGGACGGCCAGCACATCGGATGGCACTTTTGCCATGGAGATGACATAAGCGGCAATCGAACCTTGTGGCGCTTCGGCGGCCACTTTACAGGTATCCAGCACTTCGCGGGTATTGTCGCTCGGCTCCCACTGGCGTGGCAGTAGCGGACGTTTGGAGTTCAGTTCACGGATCAGGAACGCCTGTTTGTCGGCTTCTGACCAGCTTTCATAATCACCGAGGCCAAGATAGCGCGTCACTTCGGCAATCGCTTCAGTGTGGCGGGTACTTTCCTGACGCAGGTCGATACGCACCAGCGGTACACCAAAACACTTCACGCGACGCAGCGTATCCAGCAGCTGACCATTGGCGATGATACCCATGCCGCATTGTTGCAGTGACTGGTAGATGGCAAACAGCGGTTGCCACAGTTGGTCGTTGGATACCAGCAGATCCGCCGGACGCGGTAAACGCTCGCCCTTTAGACGACGTTCCAGGAAAGCCTGGGTGCTCATCAACTGGCTGCGGATACGTTTCAGAATCACGCGGTAAGGTTCCAGCGCTTCCGGGTCACCACAGAGTTCACGTACTTCGTCGCTGCACTCGGACATCGACAGCTCAGATATCAGCACGCCGACATCGCGCAGGAACAGGTCGGCGGCTTTCCAGCGGCCCAGTTGCATCGCCTGGCGCGTGATGCTGGCGGTGACGTTCGGGTTGCCGTCGCGGTCACCGCCCATCCAGGAGGTAAACTGCACCGGGACAAAATCCACCGGCAGTCGCATACCAAAGGTCTCTTCGACCTGCTCATTCAGCTCACGCAGGAACGCCGGTACGCCTTCCCACAGGCTGTTTTCTACCACCGCAAAGCCCCATTTGGCTTCATCGACCGGGGTCGGACGATATTTACGAATTTCATCGGTGTGCCAGGCCTGAGCAACCAGCTGGCGCAGACGACGCATCACCTGGTTGTATTCATATTCGGTGATATCGCTATGGTCGAGCTGTTGCAGACAGCTGTTCACCTCGACCAGTTTGTGAATCAGGGTCCGACGGGTAATCTCAGTCGGGTGCGCCGTCAGCACCAGTTCCAGCGACAGCGATTCAATCGCCGCACGGATATCGCTTTCATTCAGATCTTTCTGCTGCTTCAGGCGATCGAAGGTGCTTTTCAGCAGCTCCGGGTGGTTAGCACCTTCGCCGCTGCGCGCAATGGTCTGATACTGTTCTGCCACGTTGGTAAGATTCAGGAACTGACTGAATGCACGTGCGACCGGCAGCAACTCGTCATTGGACAGGTTTTGCAGCGTCGACAGCAGTTCCTTACGATGAGTGTCATTTCCGGCACGGGATGACTTAGAGAGTTTGCGGATGGTCTCCACCTTATCGAGGATGTTCTCTCCCAGTGCATCCTTTATCGTATCCCCGAGCAGTTTGCCGAGCATACTGACATTACTTCGCATTGCGGAATATTGTTCGTTCATGTGACCCTGACACCCTTATCGTCTTTTTAATTCATATACCCAACGGGCATAACTTCGTCTTTTATCTAGCCACGTATCGCTCTGTTCGTCAATTGCCTTAAACTGACGAAATTTCGCTGCTAAATGCTGGAAATTCAAAGAATTTAACGGGAGCGAAGCGAGATAAGTTATTCTTATTATCAAATCCCGAACATTGACGGGGCATTTTGCTGATTAAACAGTGAAATGCCCCATCTGTTACTCATCAATGGCAAAAGTGATGAACAACCTGCGTGATAAGCGCATGAGTCGGCTTAATAAATGCGGTATCAATAAACTCGTCCGGTTGATGGGCCTGATTGATCGAACCTGGGCCTAACACCAGCGTCGGGCAAAGTTGCTGAATAAACGGCGCTTCGGTGCAGTAGTTCACCACTTCGGTCGGCGTGCCCAGCAGTTTCTCCACCACTTTTACCAGTTCATGATCGACCGGACACTCGTAACCTGGAATCGGTGGGTGCAGCTCGCCGACGGTTAAACGACCCGGCCAACGCTCACTCACCGGGGCCAGCGCGTCATTCAGCAGGCCATCCAGATCGCTGAGGGTTAACCCCGGCAGTGGACGAATATCCATATGCAGTTCGCAGCAGGCGCAAATGCGGTTAGCCGCATCGCCACCATGAATATGACCAAAGTTCATAGTTGGGTAAGGAATGGCGAAACCATCATGGTTATAACGCGTTTTCAGCGTATTACGCAGCTGCATCAGTTGGGTGATGGATTCATGCATCAATTCGATGGCGTTCACCCCGCGTGACGGATCGCTGGAGTGGCCTGACTGCCCCTGAATACGAATCACATTGGAGAGATGGCCTTTGTGCGCACGAACCGGTTTCAGTGAGGTCGGTTCACCGATGATGGCGCAATCCGGACGCAGTTGGGTGGATTCAGCAAAATACTTCGCACCCGCCATGGTGGTTTCTTCGTCGGCCGTGGCGAGAATGTAGAGCGGTTTGTTCAGTTTGGTCACGTCAACGTCACGCAGCGCATCCAGAATGAAGGCAAAGAAGCCTTTCATATCTGCCGTTCCTAAACCGTAAAGCTTGTTGTCGTGTTCAGTCAGGGTAAAGGGATCGCGCGTCCAGCGGCCATCATCGAACGGAACGGTATCGGTGTGACCGGCCAGTAATAAGCCACCGGCACCTGATCCCGTGCGCGCCAGCAGGTTAAATTTATGCCGTGTGCCCGGTACGGGTTGCACTTCTGTATCGAAGCCAAGATCGCGAAACCAGCCCGCCAGCAAATTGATTAAAGTTTCATTGCTCTGATCGAGCGCGGCGTCGGTGGCGCTGATTGATGGTGTGGCAATCAGCTGGCGGTAGAGTTCGATAAAAGGTGGTAATTTTGTCTTCACTGTTGACGGTCCTTGGGTTAGGATGTATCAATATTCATGCATTAATAGTGAATAAAAATACATTAACGTCGTCTGCATGTGAACAGTAAATCGCTGCAAACGGCATCGTGGGCAACGGGGCAAGGCCGCGACCCGGAACGTGTGACTGTAATAAGGTATACAGCCTGATGTTGAATACGCTGATCGTTGGTGCCAGTGGTTACGCTGGCGTAGAGCTTGCCACCTACCTGAATCGCCATCCGCATATGAACATAACCGCTTTAGCGGTTTCAGCGCAAAGCCCGGATGCCGGAAAGTTACTTTCAGACCTGCATCCGCAGTTGAAAGGCATTGTCGACCTGCCGTTGCAGCCGCTGAGCGATGCCGCTGAATGGGCAGGTAAAGTCGATGTGGTGTTCCTCGCCACGGCACATGAAGTCAGCCACGACCTGGCACCGGAATTCCTCAAAGCTGGCTGTGTGGTTTTTGACCTCTCCGGGGCGTTCCGCGTTAACGATGACGCTTTCTATACCCAATATTACGGTTTCAGCCATCAGCATGGCGACTGGCTGGACAAAGCGGTTTACGGCCTGGCGGAATGGCAGCACGAAAAAATTAAAGAAGCCCAACTGGTAGCGGTGCCGGGATGCTACCCGACTGCCTCTCAACTGGCGTTGAAACCGCTGGTAGAAGCGGGCCTGCTGAATCTGGACCAGTGGCCGGTGATCAACGCGACCAGCGGCGTCAGCGGTGCCGGGCGTAAAGCCAGCGTCACCACCAGTTTCTGTGAAGTCAGCCTGCAACCTTATGGCATCTTCAACCATCGTCACCACCCGGAAATTGTCGCCCATCTCGGTACGCCGGTGATTTTTACGCCGCATCTGGGTAACTTCCCGCGTGGCATTCTCGCCACGGTCACCTGCCGCCTGAAACCGGGCGTCAGCGAACAGGATGTGGCGGAAGCTTTCCATAATGCTTACCACGACAAACCGCTGGTGCGTCTGTATAAAAAAGGTGTCCCGGCGCTGAAAGGTGTGGTGGGGCTGCCGTTCTGCGATATCGGTTTTGCCGTGCAGGGTGAGCATGTGATTGTGGTGGCCGCAGAAGATAACCTGCTGAAAGGGGCTTCTTCGCAGGCGGTACAGTGTCTGAATATTCGTTTCGGCTTCCCCGAAACGCTGTCTCTGATTTAACGGGCGAGTAAGTAAACCATGACCAATCCTCTGATTATTAAACTGGGTGGCGTCCTGCTGGATAGCGAAGAAGCGCTGGCCCGCCTGTTTGATGCGCTGCTGGCGTATCGCACCGAATATCAGCGTCCGCTGATTATTGTGCACGGCGGCGGCTGCCTGGTGGATGAGCTGATGAAGAAGCTCGCGCTGCCGGTGAAAAAGAAGAACGGTTTGCGCGTGACGCCAGCCGATCAGATTGACATTATTACGGGTGCCCTGGCGGGTACGGCGAACAAAACCCTGCTCGCCTGGGCGAAGAAATATGGCATCAACGCGGTGGGTCTGTGCCTGGGTGACGCGGGTTTGGTCAATGTTGCGCAGTTTGATGAAGAACTGGGCCACGTGGGTAACGCCACGCCGGGCAATCCTGCTCTGGTTAACACGCTGCTGGGTGCGGGTTATATGCCGGTGATCAGCTCAATCGGGATTACCGACGGTGGCGATCTGATGAACGTCAACGCCGACCAGGCGGCGACCGCGCTGGCGGCGACTATTGGTGCCGACCTGGTGCTGTTGTCAGATGTCAGTGGCATTCTCGACGGTAAAGGCCAGCGCATCGCTGAGATGACGGCAGCGAAAGCCGAACAGCTGATCGCCCAGGGCATTATTACCGATGGCATGATTGTTAAAGTTAACGCAGCGCTGGATGCGGCACGTACCCTGGGTCGCCCGGTGGATATTGCCAGCTGGCGTCATGCGGAACAGCTGCCAACCCTTTTCAACGGCGTGTCGATTGGCACCCGGATTCTCGCTTAACGATACTGATTCAAGGATTACGAAATGCAAACGCAAGGCATCAAAAAAATTGTTCTGGCTTACTCCGGTGGCCTTGATACGTCTGCCATCATTCCATGGCTGAAAGAGAACTACGGCGGCTGTGAAGTGGTGGCCTTCGTGGCGAATATCGGTCAGGACCCGGCTGATCTGGAAGGCGTTGAGAAGAAAGCGCTGCAATCCGGTGCTTCTGAGTGCCATGTGGTTGACCTGCGTGAAGAGTTCATCAGCGACTACGTTTACCCGGTACTGCAGACCGGTGCGCTGTACGAAGGCACCTACCTGCTGGGTACGTCAATGGCGCGTCCGATTATCGCCAAAGCCCAGGTTGAGCTGGCGCTGAAAGTAGGCGCGGATGCGCTGTGCCATGGCGCAACCGGTAAAGGTAACGACCAGGTGCGTTTTGAAACCACCTACACCGCACTGGCTCCGCAGCTGAAAGTGGTTGCGCCGTGGCGTGAATGGAATCTGCGTTCACGTGAAGCACTGCTCGACTACCTGAAAGAACGCAACATCCCGACCACAGCGTCGCTGGAAAAAATCTACAGCCGTGACGAAAACGCCTGGCACATCTCCACCGAAGGTGGCGTGCTGGAAAGCCCGTGGAATGCACCGAACAAAGATTGCTGGGTGTGGACCGTCGATCCGCTGGAAGCACCGGATCAGCCGGAAAACGTCACCGTGACCGTCGAGAAAGGCCGCGTGGTTGGCGTGAACGGCGAGAAACTGAGCCCGTTCGCCTGTCTGGAAAAACTGAACACACTGGGTGCGAAACACGGTGTGGGTCGTATCGACATCGTAGAAAACCGTCTGGTCGGCATCAAATCCCGTGGTTGCTATGAAACCCCGGGCGGCACCATTATGGTCAACGCGCTGCGTGCGGTTGAGCAGTTGGTACTGGATCGCGACAGCTTCAAATGGCGTGAGCAGCTGGGACAGGAGATGTCATACGTGGTTTATGATGGCCGCTGGTTTGCGCCGCTGCGTCAGTCCATCCAGGCAGCAGCGGAGTCACTGGCTGAGCTGGTGAATGGCGAAGTGGTTCTGCAACTCTACAAAGGTCATGCGACGGCGATTCAGAAGAAATCCGTCAACAGCCTGTATTCAGAAGAGTTTGCGACCTTCGGCGAAGACGAAGTGTACGATCACCGTCATGCGGGTGGCTTTATCCGTCTGTTCTCGCTCTCTTCTCGCATCCGTGCGCTGAACGAGCAGAAAAAGTAATTCCGCGCCAACGACACACATTCACAAGGGCGGCTTCGGGCCGCCCTTTGTTTAACAGCATTCAGGAGTATTCAGATGGCACTTTGGGGTGGACGCTTTACCCAGGCAGCAGACCAACGGTTCAAACAATTCAATGACTCGCTGCGTTTCGACTATCGCCTGGCAGAGCAGGACATCATCGGTTCTGTCGCTTGGTCAAAAGCGCTGGTTACGGTCAATGTACTGAGCAGCGACGAACAGCAGCAGCTGGAAGCCGCATTGCAGGCATTGCTGGCTGAAGTGCGTGCGAATCCGCAGCAGATTCTGCAAAGTGATGCCGAAGATATCCACAGTTGGGTCGAAGGCAAGCTGATCGACAAAGTCGGTGCGTTAGGTAAAAAGCTGCATACTGGCCGTAGCCGCAACGACCAGGTCGCGACCGATCTGAAACTGTGGTGCAAAGAGCAGGTTGCGGTGCTGCTGGATGCCACGCGTGAGCTGCAAAAAGCGTTGGTTGTTACCGCAGAAGCCAATCAGGATGCAGTGATGCCGGGTTATACCCACCTGCAACGCGCCCAGCCGGTGACCTTTGCGCACTGGTGTCTCGCCTATGTCGAAATGCTGGCGCGTGATGAAAGCCGTTTACAGGATACGCTGAAGCGCCTCGACGTCAGCCCACTGGGTTGCGGCGCGCTGGCGGGTACGGCCTACGAGATCGATCGTCAGCAACTGGCGGGCTGGTTAGGCTTCGCCTCTGCCACCCGTAACAGCCTTGATACCGTTTCTGACCGCGATCACGTGCTGGAGCTGCTGTCTGATGCCTCGATCGGCATGGTGCATCTGTCGCGCTTTGCTGAAGACATGATTTTCTTCAACACCGGTGAAGCGGGCTTTGTCGAGCTGTCGGACAAAGTGACTTCCGGTTCCTCACTGATGCCGCAGAAGAAAAACCCGGATGCGCTGGAGCTGATCCGTGGCAAATGTGGCCGTGTGCAGGGTGCACTGACCGGCATGATGATGACGCTGAAAGGCTTGCCGCTGGCGTACAACAAAGATATGCAGGAAGACAAAGAAGGGCTGTTTGACGCGCTCGACACCTGGCTGGACTGTCTGCATATGTCGGTACTGGTGCTGGATGGCATCCAGGTGAAACGTCCGCGCTGCCAGGAAGCGGCAGAGCAGGGTTATGCCAACTCTACCGAGCTGGCGGATTACCTGGTCGCTAAAGGCGTGCCGTTCCGCGAAGCACACCATATCGTTGGTGAAGCGGTGGTGGAAGCGATTAAGCAGGGCGTAGCGCTGGAAGCGTTAAGCCTGGCGCAACTGCAGCAGTTCAGCGCGACGATTGAAGAAGATGTCTATCCGATTCTGTCACTGCAATCGTGCCTGGATAAGCGTAACGCCCGTGGTGGCGTGGCACCTCAGCAGGTCGCGCTGGCGATTCAGGAAGCGCAGCAGCGTCTGAAATAAGCCACGAAAAAAAAGCGGGCTATATATAGCCCGCCAACCTCTAGCTTCGGAATTTCATTATTTTATAGGCACATCATCAAAGGGCTGGCACTCCGGCCAACTCAGTGATTTATCAGACTGATTGCAGGTGTTACTCCGTACTCTTTCAGCCTTTTTTCATATTGCTTCAGATGGCACGTATTATTCCTGTCAGTGGCTTGATAGGGCTAATCGTTCATTGCTATTCTATCTATCGCCACGGGCTATCGTGGTTCGGAGGATATCAATGAACATTCGTGATCTGGAGTATCTGGTATCGCTTGCGGAGCATCGTCATTTCCGCCGTGCAGCGGATGCCTGCCATGTCAGTCAGCCAACGTTGAGCGGACAAATTCGTAAGCTGGAAGATGAACTGGGTGTGATGCTGCTGGAGCGCACCAGCCGTAAGGTGTTGTTTACCCAGGCGGGGTTGCTGCTGGTGGATCAGGCGCGTACTGTGCTGCGTGAAGTGAAGGTACTGAAGGAGATGGCCAGCCAGCAGGGCGAAACGATGTCCGGGCCACTGCATATCGGTCTTATCCCCACCACCGGTCCTTATCTGTTGCCGCATATTATCCCGATGCTGCATCAGACCTTTCCCAAGCTTGAGATGTATCTGCACGAAGCGCAGACGCAGCAACTGTTGGCACAGCTCGACAGCGGCAAGCTCGATTGCGCCATTCTGGCGCTGGTGAAAGAGAGCGAAGCCTTTATCGAGGTGCCGCTGTTTGATGAGCCGATGAAGCTGGCGATCTATGAGGATCATCCGTGGCACGATCGCGATCGTGTTCCGATGTCGGATCTGGCGGGTGAAAAGCTGCTGATGCTGGAAGATGGTCACTGTTTGCGTGATCAGGCAATGGGTTTCTGCTTTGAAGCTGGAGCGGATGAAGACACCCATTTCCGCGCCACCAGTCTGGAAACGCTGCGTAACATGGTTGCTGCGGGAAGTGGCATCACCTTATTACCGTCGCTGGCGGTGCCAAATCAACGCGTGCGTGACGGCGTCTGCTATCTGCCGTGTTATAAACCCGTGCCGCAACGCACCATCGCGCTGGTGTATCGCCCGGGATCGCCTCTGCGCAGCCGCTATGAGCAGCTGGCAGAAGCGATTAAGACCCATATGCAGGCTTATCTCGATAACACGTTAAAACAGGCGGTTTAAGCCGTTTAACGCCGCAACGCGATAGGCTTCGGCCATCGTGGGATAGTTAAAGGTGGTATTCACGAAATATTCAATCGTGTTACCGCCATTTTTCTGTTCCATGATGGCCTGACCGATATGAATGATCTCTGCTGCACGCTCACCAAAGCAATGAATGCCCAGGATTTCTTTGGTTTCCCGGTGGAACAGAATCTTCAAACTTCCCACATTCATGCCGACAATCTGCGCGCGCGCCAAGTGTTTAAACTGCGCACGTCCCACTTCATACGGCACTTTCATCGCGGTCAGCTGTTGTTCGGTTTTCCCGACGGAACTGATCTCCGGAATGGTGTAAATCCCGGTGGGGATATCTTCAATCAGATGCGCGGTCGCTTCACCTTTCATGATCGCCTGGGCAGCGATACGCCCTTGATCATAGGCCGCTGAGGCCAGGCTCGGATAGCCAATCACGTCACCGACCGCATAGATATGCGGCTGTGCTGTCTGGTACATGCTGTTGACCTTCAGCAGACCGCGACCATCAGCTTCCAGACCGACATTTTCCAGCGCCAGTGAATCGGTATTACCGGTTCGGCCGTTGGCGTACAGCAGACAATCTGCCTTCACCTTTTTGCCGGATTTGAGGTGCATGATGACGCCATCGTTCACACCTTCAATCTTCTCAAACTCTTCGTTGTGACGAATCACCACGCCGCTGTTCCAGAAGTGGTAGGACAGCGAATCTGACATCTCCTGGTCGAGGAATGCCAGCAGGCGATCGCGGGTGTTGATCAGGTCAACCTTGACGTTCAGTCCACGGAAGATCGAGGCGTATTCACAGCCGATCACCCCGGCACCGTAGATAATCACGTGGCCCGGCTCATGGTGCAGATTGAGAATTGAATCGGAGTCATAAATACGTGGGTGGGTGAAATCGACATCGGCCGGGTGATAGGGGCGCGATCCACAGGCAATCACAAATTTCTCTGCGGTTAAGCGCTCGCGGGTACCGTCCGGTTGTTCCACTTCGATGGTGTTGGCATCGACAAAATGCGCATCGCCCTGATACAGCTCACAACGGTTACGTTCGTAAAAGCCCTGCCGCATCGCGGTTTGTTGGCTAATCACGTTTTCCGTGTGGTTGAGGATATCCGCAAAAGAGGAACGCAGAAGCCGGGTATGATCACTGTAGAGGGGATTTTGATTGAACTCGATAATACGGCTGACAGCATGACGCAACGCTTTGGAGGGGATAGTGCCCCAGTGAGTACAACCGCCGCCGATGTTATGGTAGCGTTCGATCACCGCAATGCGCGCTCCCTGCTTCACCAGCCCCATGGCCGCACCTTCACCGCCCGGACCGGAGCCAATCACAATGGCATCGTAATCGTAAGACTTTTGCATACCAGTACGTCCTATGTTTCTATACATTTTTACAACGAGATTCTAACATCTCGCCGCGCACTTCTGAATTCTAACAGCGATTTTTGCCCACTTTTGACAAAGCGTGAGGTTAACAGGCGGTCACAAACTTTGCGCCGCTGTACGCTGAAAAGTTTGTTATAGTGCCTGCCTGATTACTCACAAGGCAGAGAGAATGGGCGTCAGAGCGCAACAAAAAGAACGTACAAGACGTTCACTGATTGAAGCCGCCTTCAGTCAGCTAAGTGCAGAAAGGAGTTTTGCCAGCCTGAGTTTGCGTGAAGTTGCGCGTGAAGCCGGTATTGCGCCCACCTCGTTTTATCGTCACTTCCGGGATGTGGATGAACTGGGTTTGACGATGGTTGATGAAAGCGGTCTGATGCTGCGCCAACTCATGCGTCAGGCACGCCAGCGCATTGCCAAAGGTGGCAGCATTATTAAAACTTCTGTTGCAACTTTTATGGAGTTCATCGGGAACAATCCCAACGCTTTTCGTCTCTTACTACGCGAGCGCTCCGGAACCTCGGCGGCGTTTCGTGCTGCCGTCGCGCGAGAAATTCAGCACTTTATTGCCGAGCTGGCGGATTATCTTGAGCTGGAAAACCGCATGCCGCGCAGTTTTACCGAAGCACAGGCCGAAGCGATGGTCACCATTGTGTTCAGTGCCGGTGCGGAAGCGCTGGATGTGGATATTGAACAGCGTCGCAAGCTGGAAGACCGTCTGGTGCTGCAGCTGCGGATGATCGCCAAAGGTGCTTATTATTGGTATCGCCGGGAGCAGGAACGGCTGGCGGTAACACTGGAAAAACCCGAAGAGTAATGTGATAAGGATAATGAAATGATTGAGCAAAACCCCCGCGATAAAGGAACGCTTTTACTGGCTTTTATCACCGGTTTAGCCATCAACGGCTCCTTTTCGGTGCTGTTCAGTGCATTTGTACCCTTTTCGATTTTTCCGCTGATCGCGCTTGGCCTGGCGGCCTGGTGCCTGCATCAGCGTTATCTGAACCGCAATATGCCGGAAGGCATGCCGTCACTGGCGGCGGCGTTTTTCCTGTTGGGGATTCTGGTCTACAGCGCCTTGGTGCGCGCGGAGTACCCGGATATTGGTTCTAACTTTATCCCCACCATCCTGATGGTGGCGCTGGTGTTCTGGATTGCGACACGCTTTAAGCGACCGAAGAACAAGAATTAAAAAAACGGGAACCCCAGGGTTCCCGTTTTTCATTATGCTTTGCGTGTGAGCAGTACGCCGCTTTCCATATGATGGGTATAGGGGAACTGATCAAACAACGCCAGACGGGCGACCTCATGGGTTTCCGCCAGGGTTGCGAGGTTATCGCACAGCGTCTGCGGATTGCAGGAGATATAGAGGATACGCGGGTAAGCCTGCACCATTTTGACCGTTTCGGCATCCAGCCCACTTCGCGGCGGATCGACGAAAATGGTTTCACATTGATAACTTTGCAGGTCAATGCCTTCCAGTCGATTAAAGCTCCGCACGCCATTCATCGCTTGGGTGAACTCTTCTGCCGCCATACGAATGATTTGTACGTTATCAATGTGGTTGGCGGCGATATTGAACTGTGCGGCGGCTACTGAAGGTTTGGCAATTTCCGTGGCGAGTACGCGACGGAAATTACGCGCCAGCGCCAGTGAAAAGTTCCCGTTGCCGCAATACAGTTCCAGCAGGTCGCCGCGCGCGTTTTGCGTGACATCCAGCGCCCACTCCAGCATTTGAATGTTCATGGCGGCATTCGGCTGGGTAAAACTGTTCTCTACCTGACGATAAATCATCTCTTTGCCCGCCACCGGCAGGCGTTCATCAATGTAATCGCGGTCGAGACAGATTTTCGTCTTGGTGGCGCGGCCAATCAGCTGTACATCAAAACCTTCGGCGCGTAGCGCGTCACGTAATGCGCTGGCCGCCAGCTGCCACTCCTCTTCCAGTTTGCGGTGGTAGAGCAGGGAAATGACGATCTGATTGCTCAGGGTCGACAGGTAATCAATCTGGAACAATTTATGGCGCAGTGCACGGTTATCACGGATCGCGTTGATCATTTTGGGCATCAGTTGGTTGATCAACGCGCTGGCTGCGGGAAATTGATCGACGCGAATACGCTGTTTGGTCTGCTGATCAAAGATGATGTGATACAGATCGTCGCCATCGTGCCAGATGCGGAATTCGGCACGCATGCGGTAGTGACTGACCGGTGAACGGAACACCTCCACCTCTGGCGCAGCAAACGGTGCCATCATCGCCTGTAAACGGCTGACTTTTTCTGCCAGTTGCGCGTCATATTGTTCAATCGGGAGCTGTTCGGGTGTCATCTTCAATCCTGGTAATAAGCCTGCTTGCCGGGCGATTGTAGGCATTCGACTGCTGATGTCCAGCCTTGTGCAAAAGAAGATGGCTGGAAGTCTGGATTTCTGGCCTTCTTGTCCGTAGACTGCGACGGCCGGCCTCCTTGAGTTAAAAGGGAATCCAGTGAGAACCTGGAGCTGACGCGCAGCGGTAAAGAATGTCGTGGTGATTGCTGATGCAGACACTGTCCTGCGGGATGGGAAGTCTTCACCATTTATGATTCTCAGCCCGAAGACCTGCCGGTGTGACGTCGCAACTCGTACGGTCATCGCGTGCTATCGATCGTATGCCTGCGGCATCCTGCTTTGTCTTTTGGATGCTAAAACAATGAAAAAAACACATGCTTCGCTGTTTGCCTTTAGCGCAACGGCGATGTCCCTCTGGGCGCAATTTGGCTATGCCCAGCAGGATGATGATACGCAAATCGTTACCGCTAACCGTTTTTCACAGCCGGTTTCTTCCGTGCTGGCACCCACCACAGTTGTTACCCGGGAAGACATTGACCGCTGGCAGGCAAAAAGCCTCACGGATGTCATGCGTCGCTTGCCGGGCGTCGACATTGCGCAAAACGGGGGCATGGGCCAAAGCAGCTCCATGTTTATTCGAGGCACCAACTCCAACCACGTGCTGATTCTGATTGACGGCATTCGTCTGAATCAGGCGGGTATTTCCGGTTCATCCGATCTCAGCCAGATTCCACTCTCGCTGGTACAGCGCATCGAATATATTCGTGGTGCGCGTTCGGCGGTGTATGGTTCCGACGCGATCGGCGGTGTGGTCAACATCATCACTGGCCGGGATAAAAACGGCACCACGCTGACCGCAGGTGTCGGGTCGAAAGGCTACCAGAGCTACGATGGCTCGACCCAGCAACAACTGGGTGATGCGACGAAGCTGACCCTGGCGGGCAACTACACCTACACCAAAGGCTACGATGTGGTGGCAAACCTGCCCGACATCTATGGCGATCCGGCGCAGAAAGATCGCGACGGTTTTATGAGCAAAACCTTGTATGGTTCGCTGGAGCATCAGTTTAGCGACCAGTTCAGCGGCTTCGTTCGTGGTTATGGCTTTGACAACCGCACGGCTTATGATGGCTATCCCACTTATGTGGAACCCAACACCTTTGTTGATACCCGTCAGCTCTACAGCCAGACTTGGGATACCGGACTGCGCTTTAATCAGGGCATCTATTCTTCACAGCTGATCGCCAGCTACAGCCATACCAAGGATTACAACTACAGTCCTCAGCTGGGCAAATATGATGCCACGGCGTCGCTGGATGATGTTCAGCAGTACAACCTGCAATGGGGCAACTCGGTGCAGGTGGGACAGGGTACGGTGAGCGGCGGTGTTGATTGGCAGAAACAAACCTCTGAACCCGGCACGAATTCCACCGTGGAAGGCCAGGAACAACGTAATACCGGCATCTACGCCACCGCGCAGCAGCAGTTGGGTAGCGTGACGCTGGAAGGCGCGGTGCGCGGCGATGACAACAACGCGTTTGGTTGGCATAACACCTGGCAGAGTAGCGCCGCCTGGGAATTTGTTGATGGCTATCGCGTGTTTGCCTCTTACGCTACCGCCTATAAAGCGCCGAATCTGGCTCAGCTTTATAGCCAGACTTATGGCAATCCGAACCTGAAACCGGAAGAGAGCAAGCAGTGGGAAAGCGGTTTTGAAGGCTTAACCGGGCCGGTGAACTGGCGTGTGTCGGGCTATCGCAACGACATTGATAACCTGATTGATAGCGATCCGACCACCTACGTTTACTACAACATCGATAAAGCCCGTATCAAAGGTGTGGAAGCGACGGCGTCTTTCGATACCGGTCCGCTGAGCCATACGATTTCTTATGACTATGTTGACGCGCGTAATGCTGAGACTAATCAGCAATTGTTGCGCCGTGCGAAGCAGCAGGTGAAATACCAGCTCGACTGGACGGTCTTCAATTTTGACTGGTCGATCACCTATCACTACCTCGGTGAGCGTTACGACAACGATTACAACCATTCCTATACGACGCAGCGCATTAAATTGGGCGGCGTCAGTTTATGGGATCTGGCGGTATCGTATCCGGTCACCTCTCAGCTCACCGTTCGTGGTAGAATTGCCAACCTGTTCGATAAAGACTACGAGACAGTGTATGGCTACCAAACTCCAGGAACGGAGTACTACCTCAGCGCCAGCTACAGCTTCTGATCTGCGTCCCACCGTGCTGGTTTTTGACTCCGGCGTCGGTGGGCTCTCCGTCTATGAGGAGATTCGACAATTGCTGCCGAATCTCCATTATCTTTACGCCTTCGATAATGAAGGTTTCCCTTACGGTGAAAAAACCGAAACCTATATTGTTGATCGTGTTGTTTCGATCGTTGAGGCGATTACGCAGCACTTTCCCCTGGCGCTGGTGGTGATTGCCTGTAACTCAGCCAGTACGGTTTCTTTACCTGCACTGCGTGCGAAGTTTGACTTCCCGGTGGTCGGGGTAGTGCCCGCGATAAAACCCGCAGCACGCTTAACGCGTAATGGCGTGGTGGGGCTACTGGCGACCCGTGGCACGGTGAAACGTCCTTATACCCATGAACTGGTGGCGCAATTCGCCCGTGAATGCCAAATCAAGATGTTGGGTTCCGCAGAGCTGGTCGAGCTGGCCGAGGCGAAGCTCCACGGTGAAGAGGTGCTGCTGGACGATGTGCGTCGTGTGGTGCAACCCTGGCTACGCATGAAGGAGCCGCCAGATACGGTGGTGTTGGGCTGTACTCATTTTCCGTTGTTGCGCGATGAGTTGCAGTTGGTGTTGCCGGAAGGAACGCGACTGGTGGATTCCGGCGCAGCGATTGCGCGTCGTACCGCCTGGCTACTGGAGCATGCTGCTCCTGTGGCACTTTCTGATGCGCCTAACATGGCGTTTTGCACGCGGATGGATGAAGAAGTGCTGCAATTATCACCGGTTCTACAGCGTTATGGCTTCCCATTGATGGAAAAACTGGCACTTTTGTGATGTTTCGTTGAAAAAAACAGCACTCAGAAATTAATTTGCATTTAGCGCTTGTCAGCCTCAAAGAACTCCCTATAATGCGCCTCCACTGACACGGAACAACGGCTTACGAAGTAACGTGTTAGCGAGGTGGCCTTAAGTGGCAACCTTCAGAAAAGCAAAAATAAATGCTTGACTGAAAACGCGGAAAGCGTAATATACGCAACCCGCGCCACACGAGAAATGTGGCACTGCTCTTTAACAATTTATCAGACAATCTGTGTGGGCACTCGCAGGATTGATATCAAAAGTCTACGGACTTAAAAAATATCAAGTCTCAAGAGTGAACACGTAATTCATTACGAAGTTTAATTCTTTGAGCATCAAACTTAAATTGAAGAGTTTGATCATGGCTCAGATTGAACGCTGGCGGCAGGCCTAACACATGCAAGTCGAACGGTAGCACAGAGGAGCTTGCTCCTTGGGTGACGAGTGGCGGACGGGTGAGTAATGTCTGGGGATCTGCCCGATGGAGGGGGATAACTACTGGAAACGGTAGCTAATACCGCATAACGTCGCAAGACCAAAGTGGGGGACCTTCGGGCCTCACACCATCGGATGAACCCAGATGGGATTAGCTAGTAGGTGGGGTAACGGCTCACCTAGGCGACGATCCCTAGCTGGTCTGAGAGGATGACCAGCCACACTGGAACTGAGACACGGTCCAGACTCCTACGGGAGGCAGCAGTGGGGAATATTGCACAATGGGCGCAAGCCTGATGCAGCCATGCCGCGTGTATGAAGAAGGCCTTCGGGTTGTAAAGTACTTTCAGCGGGGAGGAAGGTGTTGGAGTTAATAACTTCAGCAATTGACGTTACCCGCAGAAGAAGCACCGGCTAACTCCGTGCCAGCAGCCGCGGTAATACGGAGGGTGCAAGCGTTAATCGGAATTACTGGGCGTAAAGCGCACGCAGGCGGTCTGTCAAGTCGGATGTGAAATCCCCCGGGCTTAACCTGGGAACTGCATTCGAAACTGGCAGGCTAGAGTCTTGTAGAGGGGGTAGAATTCCAGGTGTAGCGGTGAAATGCGTAGAGATCTGGAGGAATACCGGTGGCGAAGGCGGCCCCCTGGACAGAGACTGACGCTCAGGTGCGAAAGCGTGGGGAGCAAACAGGATTAGATACCCTGGTAGTCCACGCTGTAAACGATGTCGACTTGGAGGTTGTGCCCTTGAGGCGTGGCTTCCGGAGCTAACGCGTTAAGTCGACCGCCTGGGGAGTACGGCCGCAAGGTTAAAACTCAAATGAATTGACGGGGGCCCGCACAAGCGGTGGAGCATGTGGTTTAATTCGATGCAACGCGAAGAACCTTACCTGGCCTTGACATCCACGGAATTCGGCAGAGATGCCTTAGTGCCTTCGGGAACCGTGAGACAGGTGCTGCATGGCTGTCGTCAGCTCGTGTTGTGAAATGTTGGGTTAAGTCCCGCAACGAGCGCAACCCTTATCCTTTGTTGCCAGCGATTCGGTCGGGAACTCAAAGGAGACTGCCGGTGATAAACCGGAGGAAGGTGGGGATGACGTCAAGTCATCATGGCCCTTACGGCCAGGGCTACACACGTGCTACAATGGCGCATACAAAGAGAAGCGACCTCGCGAGAGCAAGCGGACCTCATAAAGTGCGTCGTAGTCCGGATTGGAGTCTGCAACTCGACTCCATGAAGTCGGAATCGCTAGTAATCGTAGATCAGAATGCTACGGTGAATACGTTCCCGGGCCTTGTACACACCGCCCGTCACACCATGGGAGTGGGTTGCAAAAGAGGTAGGTAGCTTAACCTTCGGGAGGGCGCTTACCACTTTGTGATTCATGACTGGGGTGAAGTCGTAACAAGGTAACCGTAGGGGAACCTGCGGTTGGATCACCTCCTTACCTGAAGATACCTTCCTTCGAAGTGCTCACACAGATTGTCTGATGAAAAAGTAACGAGCAGAAAAAACCTCTACAGGCTTGTAGCTCAGGTGGTTAGAGCGCACCCCTGATAAGGGTGAGGTCGGTGGTTCAAGTCCACTCAGGCCTACCAAATTTCTCCTCATGCTGCGTTATGCGCGGTCGTTTACCTGAGTAAACTTCCCTTCCGCATGCCTTGCCTGAGAAGAAATTACATTCTTCATGTAAGAATGTTAACTCGGTTGAGTGGTAGTAGTGGTCTCTGCAGTAACTGTATGGGGCTATAGCTCAGCTGGGAGAGCGCCTGCCTTGCACGCAGGAGGTCAGCGGTTCGATCCCGCTTAGCTCCACCATTACAGTACTTCAATACTTCAGAGCGTACCGGAAACGGTGTGCTGCGAAGTATTTGCTCTTTAACAATCCGGAACAAGCTGAAAATTTGAAACGACACGTTGTTTCATTTCTCCGTAATAAGAAATGAAAACGATGTGTTCGAGTCTCTCAAATGCTTGCAGTCTGCATGCGTAAAAACGTCTGTGGGTTGTGAGGTTAAGCGACTAAGCGTACACGGTGGATGCCCTGGCAGTCAGAGGCGATGAAGGACGTGCTAATCTGCGAAAAGCGTCGGTAAGGTGATATGAACCGCTACAGCCGACGATGTCCGAATGGGGAAACCCAGTGCACTTGTGCACTATCGTTAACTGAATACATAGGTTAACGAGGCGAACCGGGGGAACTGAAACATCTAAGTACCCCGAGGAAAAGAAATCAACCGAGATTCCCCCAGTAGCGGCGAGCGAACGGGGAACAGCCCAGAACCTGAATCAGTTTGTGTGTCAGTGGAAGCGTCTGGAAAGTCGCAGGGTACAGGGTGATACTCCCGTACACGAAGATACACTTGCTGTGAGTTCGATGAGTAGGGCGGGACACGTGGTATCCTGTCTGAATATGGGGGGACCATCCTCCAAGGCTAAATACTCCTGACTGACCGATAGTGAACCAGTACCGTGAGGGAAAGGCGAAAAGAACCCCGGCGAGGGGAGTGAAACAGAACCTGAAACCGTGTACGTACAAGCAGTGGGAGCATCCTTCGGGGTGTGACTGCGTACCTTTTGTATAATGGGTCAGCGACTTATATTCTGTAGCAAGGTTAACCGTATAGGGGAGCCGCAGGGAAACCGAGTCTTAACTGGGCGTTAAGTTGCAGGGTATAGACCCGAAACCCGGTGATCTAGCCATGGGCAGGTTGAAGGTTGGGTAACACTAACTGGAGGACCGAACCGACTAATGTTGAAAAATTAGCGGATGACTTGTGGCTGGGGGTGAAAGGCCAATCAAACCGGGAGATAGCTGGTTCTCCCCGAAAGCTATTTAGGTAGCGCCTCGTGAATTCATCTCCGGGGGTAGAGCACTGTTTCGGCTAGGGGGCCATCCCGGCTTACCAACCCGATGCAAACTACGAATACCGGAGAATGTTATCGCGGGAGACACACGGCGGGTGCTAACGTCCGTCGTGAAGAGGGAAACAACCCAGACCGCCAGCTAAGGTCCCAAAGTCATGGTTAAGTGGGAAACGATGTGGGAAGGCCCAGACAGCCAGGATGTTGGCTTAGAAGCAGCCATCATTTAAAGAAAGCGTAATAGCTCACTGGTCGAGTCGGCCTGCGCGGAAGATGTAACGGGGCTAAACCATGCACCGAAGCTGCGGCAGCGACACTATGTGTTGTTGGGTAGGGGAGCGTTCTGTAAGCCGTTGAAGGTGGACTGTGAGGTCTGCTGGAGGTATCAGAAGTGCGAATGCTGACATAAGTAACGATAAAGCGGGTGAAAAGCCCGCTCGCCGGAAGACCAAGGGTTCCTGTCCAACGTTAATCGGGGCAGGGTGAGTCGACCCCTAAGGCGAGGCTGAAAAGCGTAGTCGATGGGAAACAGGTTAATATTCCTGTACTTGGTGTTACTGCGAAGGGGGGACGGAGAAGGCTAGGTTATCCGGGCGACGGTTGTCCCGGTTTAAGCGTGTAGGCATGTGCACCAGGCAAATCCGGTGCGCTTTATGCTGAGGCGTGATGACGAGCCACTACGGTGGTGAAGTAACTGATGCCCTGCTTCCAGGAAAAGCCTCTAAGCTCCAGGTAACACGAAATCGTACCCCAAACCGACACAGGTGGTCAGGTAGAGAATACCAAGGCGCTTGAGAGAACTCGGGTGAAGGAACTAGGCAAAATGGTGCCGTAACTTCGGGAGAAGGCACGCTGGCATTAGGTGAAGGGGACTTGCTCCCGGAGCTGAAGCCAGTCGAAGATACCAGCTGGCTGCAACTGTTTATTAAAAACACAGCACTGTGCAAACACGAAAGTGGACGTATACGGTGTGACGCCTGCCCGGTGCCGGAAGGTTAATTGATGGGGTTATCCGTAAGGAGAAGCTCTTGATCGAAGCCCCGGTAAACGGCGGCCGTAACTATAACGGTCCTAAGGTAGCGAAATTCCTTGTCGGGTAAGTTCCGACCTGCACGAATGGCGTAATGATGGCCAGGCTGTTCTCCACCCGAGACTCAGTGAAATTGAAATCGCTGTGAAGATGCAGTGTACCCGCGGCAAGACGGAAAGACCCCGTGAACCTTTACTATAGCTTGACACTGAACATTGAGCCTTGATGTGTAGGATAGGTGGGAGGCTTTGAAGCGTGGACGCCAGTCTGCGTGGAGCCAACCTTGAAATACCACCCTTTAATGTTTGATGTTCTAACGTAGGCCCGTAATCCGGGCTGCGGACAGTGTCTGGTGGGTAGTTTGACTGGGGCGGTCTCCTCCCAAAGTGTAACGGAGGAGCACGAAGGTTGGCTAATCCTGGTCGGACATCAGGAGGTTAGTGCAATGGCATAAGCCAGCTTGACTGCGAGAGTGACGGCTCGAGCAGGTGCGAAAGCAGGTCATAGTGATCCGGTGGTTCTGAATGGAAGGGCCATCGCTCAACGGATAAAAGGTACTCCGGGGATAACAGGCTGATACCGCCCAAGAGTTCATATCGACGGCGGTGTTTGGCACCTCGATGTCGGCTCATCACATCCTGGGGCTGAAGTAGGTCCCAAGGGTACGGCTGTTCGCCGTTTAAAGTGGTACGCGAGCTGGGTTTAGAACGTCGTGAGACAGTTCGGTCCCTATCTGCCGTGGGCGCTGGAGAATTGAGGGGGGTTGCTCCTAGTACGAGAGGACCGGAGTGAACGCACCACTGGTGTTCGGGTTGTCATGCCAATGGCATTGCCCGGTAGCTAAGTGCGGAAAAGATAAGTGCTGAAAGCATCTAAGCACGAAACTTGCCCCGAGATGAGTTCTCCCTGACTCCTTGAGAGTCCTGAAGGGACGTTGAAGACGACGACGTTGATAGGCCGGATGTGTAAGTGCAGCGATGCATTGAGCTAACCGGTACTAATGACCCGTGAGGCTTAACCTTACAACGCCAGAGGCGTTTTGAGTTGAGAGACGCAAAGAATTTTCAGCATTGTTTACCGGATAAAGAATTAGCGGAAACGAAAGATTTTGCGCTGAGGCAAGGCGGCCAGCGAAGTAAAGGAAGGAGCATACATGAGTATGTGACTGAGTTTACGAGCGCAGGCAACGCAGCATCAGTGAAAAATATTCGTTTCGTGCACCAAGATTTGCCTGGCGGCTGTAGCGCGGTGGTCCCACCTGACCCCATGCCGAACTCAGAAGTGAAACGCCGTAGCGCCGATGGTAGTGTGGGGTCTCCCCATGCGAGAGTAGGGAACTGCCAGGCATCAATTTAAGGTACTTGCCCGAAAGGGTAACACCGGTTATCAGCGAGACCCCGCTGGTAATGCAGTATTCGGTGGTGCGGTAGTTCAGTCGGTTAGAATACCGGCCTGTCACGCCGGGGGTCGCGGGTTCGAGTCCCGTCCGCACCGCCACCCTCATTTAGGGGCGTAGTTCAATTGGTAGAGCACCGGTCTCCAAAACCGGGTGTTGGGGGTTCGAGTCCCTCCGCCCCTGCCAGAAAACAATCCTTTGCTTAGGCAAAGGATTTTTTTTTGCCTGAAATAACAGGTGTATTTCCACTACCACCTCATTAGTCAGCCTGCTTTAGCACAAAATGCCTCAGATCTTTTCGTGATGGAGGGAATTGAGCTTCACCAATATCCACTCAAACCCTTCTGTTTTTATTACATCAATGCGTTAATACCGGATATTTGAGCAACTGACGAATATGGGCCTGTTGATCGCTATTTTGTAGCCATACCGCATAAAGAGGTCTGACAGCGACAGGGGTATCAGGAATAACCATCAGATCGCTATAAAGGCTGTGCCAAAAATCAGGCAAAAACGCGCAAGCGCCAGTGGTATGCAGCAATTCTCGGGTAACATGCGCCGATGTTGTGGTTAATACCGGAACGTCATCACTGGACAGATAATTTTCATGTTGATGAAAATCTGCTCCCCATTCCAGTTTGATGTAATCATATTTTTCACGCTTTTCAGTTTTACGCGCACGAAATAATGCGAGTGAAATGTGGCCAATTTGCTGACTGGTCAATTCATCCATCTTTGGCGCTTCGGTGGTGATCAAAAGATCAAGCTGGCGTTCATGTAACTGCTTTACCAGTAAGTGCCGTTGTGCAATACGCGCTTCAAGGTGCAGGCTTTCCCTGTTCTCATAAAGCGATTGTAACCAAGGGGTTAGATAAGCCTCCCATAGCGATGCACTGGCTCCGATAGAAAGCTCATGATGCTGCTGGGTATGGGAAACTTCCTTTTTTGCCATCAGCCAGGTGCTCATCAAGCTCTCGGCATAGGGTAATAAGCGTTCACCGGCAGAAGTCAGCCGGATGTTATTACGATGACGAGTAAAAAGGTTAACGCCCAGCTGGTTTTCCAGTTGGCGAATGCGAAAACTAACGGCAGATTGCGTGAGGTAAAGCGCTTCAGCAGCACGCCCGAAATGGCGAGTTCTGCTCACTTCGAGGAAAGTTTTCAGTAATTCCGTATCCACAGCATTCTCCCAAAAAATGTTTGTCGTATTGATTTAAATGTTTTGTTTTACACTCTGTCAAGCCTATCTAATACTCCGCGCCATAAATAGCACGGCCATATGAGAATCAGGAGCGTGTAAAATGGCGGATAGCTTCGCAACAACGAATCGTTTCTTTGATAACAAGCATTACCCTCGTGGTTTTTCGCGTCATGGTGATTTCACCATTAAAGAAGCTACGCTTCTTGAGCGCCACGGTTTTGCCTTTAATGAACTGGACCTGGCAAAGCGTGAGCCAGTGACGGAAGAAGAGCGTTTATTTATTGAAGTATGTCGTGGTATTCGTGAGCCGCAAACGGAAGCTGAGCGTGTATGGTCGAAATATACCGCACGTATCAAGCGTCCTAAGCGTTTTCACACGCTTTCTGGCGGCAAGCCGCAGATGGACAGCGTCGAAGATTACAGCGACAGCGAAGACTAAGAAACGGGGCAGGTGCCCCGTTTTTTTATTCCAGGCTTTTGTGTAGATAGATCATCAGGCGATCAATACTGCGGTACCCCACCGCCTCCTGCAGGTGATGACGAGTAATCTGTGCCTCCCCAGCTAAATCTGCGATGGTTCTTGCCACTTTCAGGATGCGTTGCCAGGCGCGCACCGACAGACCAAGCGAATTCAGCACCTCTTCAAGCCATCGGGCATCTTCCTCCTCAAGTTCACACCAGCGCTGTATCTCCGCATTTGACAGATGCGCGTTCACTTTCCCACTGCGATTAATTTGATGTTGCCGTGCCGCAACAACCCGTTGCAGCACTTCTGCACTGCTCTCACTGGGGTGCTGTTTCTGGCTGAGGGTTCCACTGGGTAATAAGGGGACTTCCAGAGAGAGATCAAAGCGGTCGAGAAAAGGACCGGAAAGACGGCTGAGATAGCGCAATACCTGCTGTGGGGTACAACGGTTATGGGTTCCCTGATAATGACCGGTTGGGCTGGGATTCATGGCACCAATTAACTGAAAGCGTGCCGGATAGGTGACTTTAGCACGGGTGCGCGAGATGGCAATCTCACCGGATTCAATCGGCTCGCGTAACGCATCCAGCGCCCGACGTTCAAACTCGGGTAACTCATCCAGAAAAAGCACGCCATTATGCGCCAGCGAAATCTCACCCGGACGGGGTAAGGAACCGCCGCCAATCAGGGCATACAGCGAAGCGCTATGATGTGGCGCACGAAAGGGGCGTTTGCGCCATTGTTGTTGAAGGTTACCGCTGCTGACCAGACTGGCGATGGCAGCACACTCCAGTGCCTCCTGCTCGTTCAAGGGGGGCATGATGCCAGGTAAGCGTGTGGCCAGCATGGTTTTCCCGGTTCCCGGCGGACCCAGCAGCAGCAAATTGTGCCCGCCCGCAGCGGTAATCTCCAGTGCCCGCCGTCCTTGTTCCTGTCCAATGATATCGCGCAGATCCTGATTGTCGTTGTCAGTGATCTCAGGCTGATAACACGCAATGGGTAACTCGGTTTGATTATGCAGAAAGGCGCAAATTTCCAGCAGATGTTTGCCAATCAAGGTTGTGCCTTGCTGAATTAAACCCACATCCTGTTGATTCTGTTCAGAGAGCACCATCTGCCTGCCCGCCTGAAGGGCTGCCATAGCCGCAGGAATGGCGGCCTGAACGCCACAGAGCGCGCCGTTCAGGGCTAATTCACCCAGGAATTCATATTGCGCGAGTTTCGCGTCAGGAAGCTGCTCTGAGGCGGCGAGAATTGCAATGGCGATCGGCAGGTCGTAACGCCCCCCCTCTTTAGGGAGATCGGCAGGGGCCAGATTGATGGTGACGCGTTTAGCCGGAAAGGTGAATCCGCTGTTGATGATCGCGCTGCGGACCCGCTCACGCGCTTCTTTCACCGTGGTTTCTGGCAAACCGACCAGCGTTAAGGCGGGTAGGCCATTACTGATATGGACTTCCACTGTCACCAGCGGTGCCTGTACACCCAAAGCTGCGCGTGTTAAAACCCGTGATAAAGACATAACCACTCCTTGTTGGTGCTATCTTGCCGGGCTTGAAAAGAATGGCCTAATCGCGTTCATCAGAGTTGCGTGCAGGGTTCCACCATTTCGCTGCTAATTTCTGCTCATTCATGTTTTTTGGAAGCAAGTCCTCAGAATAAAATCGAATGTTACGACGCGGTCGTAATGAATATTTATCACAAATAAAAATAACCGTTAACTTACAAGGTGATAACTGTCTCGGTGCCGTTGTGTCATAAAAATTTCTGATGAAAATTATTGTCAATGCCCCGATAACTATGGTAACTCTGTAGGTATTACTTCGAACAATCGAAAAAACGAACAACATATGAAAGCCCTTCTACAAGTGATTAGCCTAGTCGTGATTAGCGTGGTGGTGATTATTATCCCACCGTGCGGGGCTACGCTTGGAGAAAGAAAGGCTTAAAAATCAAGCCCGGAATTCGAAAAACCCCCGCACCGCAAGGTCCGGGGGTTTTTTTTCGACCAGGCAAAATATCAGCGAATCATCGAGGAACAGATAATGAACAGTAGCATAAAATTCTGTTGTTCCCGCAGGGATACAGGAGAATAACCATGACAGGTGCACAGTGGGTAGTTCAGGCTTTACGCGCGCAGGGTGTTGATACAGTGTTTGGTTATCCTGGCGGTGCCATCATGCCAGTGTACGATGCGCTCTACGATGGCGGCGTGGAACACCTACTGTGTCGGCATGAGCAAGGTGCGGTGATGGCGGCGATTGGCTATGCCCGTGCGACGGGTAAAACCGGCGTCTGTATCGCCACCTCGGGTCCTGGTGCTACTAACCTGATCACTGGTCTGGCTGATGCGATGATGGACTCCATCCCGGTTGTTGCCATTACCGGCCAGGTAGCTTCCCCGTTTATCGGCACCGATGCGTTCCAGGAAATTGACGTTCTCGGCCTGTCACTGGCCTGCACCAAGCACAGCTTCCTCGTTGAATCCCTTGATGATTTGCCTTCGGTGATGGCAGAAGCCTTCGCCATTGCCCAGTCTGGTCGTCCCGGCCCGGTACTGGTTGATATCCCGAAAGATATTCAAATCGCCAACGGCGATCTCACGCCGCACCTGCTGCCGGTTGAAGAGGCGTTGAGCCATTCACCGCAACATATCGCGGAAGCGCGTGCGTTGATGGCGCAGGCGAAAAAGCCGATGCTGTATATCGGTGGTGGTGTGGGAATGGCGCAGGCCGTCCCGGCGTTACGTGCGATGGCGATCGATACCGGCATCCCGATGGTTGCCACCCTGAAAGGGCTGGGCAGCGCAGATGCCAACAGCGATCTCTACCTCGGCATGCTGGGAATGCATGGCACCAAAGCCGCTAACCTGGCGGTTCAGGAGTGTGATTTGCTGATTGCCGTGGGTGCGCGTTTTGACGACCGCGTGACCGGCAAGCTCGACACCTTCGCGCCACACGCCAGCGTGATCCATATTGATATCGACCCCGCTGAGCTGAACAAGCTGCGTCGTGCGCACGTCTCGTTGCAGGGGGATTTGAACCAGGTGCTGCCTGCGTTAAGCATGCCGCTGCAAATCGATGCCTGGCGTAGTGCAGTTAAAGCGATGAAAGCGGAATTCGACTGGCGCTACGACCATCCGGGCGACGCGATCTATGCGCCGTTGTTGCTGAAACAACTGTCCGATCGCAAAGCCGACAGCGCAGTGGTGACCACTGACGTGGGTCAGCATCAGATGTGGGCGGCGCAGCATATGTCGTTCAGCGCGCCGGAAAACTTTATAACCTCCAGTGGTCTCGGCACCATGGGCTTTGGCCTGCCGGCTGCGGTGGGTGCCCAGGTAGCCCGTCCGAACGATACCGTCATCTGCGTATCGGGTGACGGTTCAATCATGATGAACATTCAGGAACTGGGCACCATCAAGCGCGGTAAACTGCCGGTTAAAATCCTGCTGCTGGATAACCAGCGTCTCGGCATGGTGCGCCAGTGGCAGCAGCTGTTCTTTGATGGCCGCTACAGCGAAACCATCCTGACTGATAACCCCGATTTCCTTACGCTGGCCAGCGCTTTTGATATCCCCGGCCAGCGCATTACCCGTAAAGATCAGGTCGACGCCGCCCTTGATGCTCTGCTGAACAGTGAAGGTCCTTACTTCCTGCATGTTGCGATTGATGAGCATGAAAACGTCTGGCCTTTGGTGCCACCTGGTGCCAGCAACGCAAACATGATGGAGAAAACCGTATGAACCAGCATCAATTGTCTATCGAAGCGCGCTTCCGCCCTGAAATATTGGAACGCATTTTGCGCGTCGTGCGCCACCGTGGTTTCCAGGTGTGCACCATGAACATGGCATCAGCCGCGAATGCCGAAAACATTAATATCGAAATGACCGTTGCCAGCCAGCGCTCTGTCGATTTACTGTCTTCGCAGTTAAGCAAACTGATGGATGTCGCTTGCGTCCAGATCCAACAACAGACAACACAACAAATCCGTGCCTAGTCGCGAAAGGAAATAACAATGAGTACGAAGAAAGCAGACTTTATTTGGTTCAATGGGGAGATGGTTAAGTGGGAAGACGCCAAGGTCAGCGTCATGTCTCACGCGTTGCATTACGGTACTTCTGTGTTTGAAGGCGTGCGTTGCTACGACTCTCACAAAGGCCCGGTGGTGTTCCGTCATCGTGAACACATGCAGCGTCTGCACGACTCCGCCAAAATCTACCGCTTCCCGATTAAAGCCAGCGTAGATGAGCTGATGGAAGCCTGCCGCGAAGTGCTGCGCGTCAACAAATTGAAAAGCGCTTACATCCGTCCGCTGGCCTTCGTCGGCGACGTGGGTCTGGGTGTGAACCCGCCAGATGGCTACACCACCGATGTGATCATCGCTGCATTCCCGTGGGGTGCTTACCTGGGTGCTGAAGCGCTGGAGCAGGGCATCGACGCGATGGTGTCTTCCTGGAACCGCGTAGCCCCGAACACCCTGCCAACCGCAGCAAAAGCCGGCGGTAACTACCTGTCTTCTCTGCTGGTCGGCAGCGAAGCACGTCGCCACGGCTATCAGGAAGGTATCGCTCTCGATACGAACGGCTATATTTCAGAAGGTGCCGGTGAAAACTTGTTCGAAGTGAAAGACGGTATTCTGTTCACGCCGCCGTTCACCTCTTCTGCGCTGCCGGGCATCACCCGTGATGCCATCATCAAGCTGGCGAAAGACATGGGTATCGAAGTCCGCGAGCAGGTGCTGTCACGTGAATCACTGTACCTGGCTGACGAAGTGTTCATGTCCGGTACTGCCGCAGAAATCACCCCGGTACGCAGCGTTGACGGTATCCAGGTGGGTGCAGGCAAATGTGGTCCAGTGACCAAACGCATTCAGCAGGCATTCTTTGGCCTGTTCACTGGCGAGACTGAAGACAAATGGGGCTGGCTGGATCAGGTTAACCCATAACAAGTTTTTTCGCGGACGCAGCAGCGTCCGCGACATTATCCTTACTGGAGTAAATAGAGCATGCCTAAGTACCGTTCCGCCACCACCACCCATGGCCGTAACATGGCGGGTGCCCGTGCCTTGTGGCGCGCGACAGGAATGACCGACGCCGATTTCGGTAAGCCGATTATCGCCGTGGTCAACTCATTCACCCAATTCGTGCCAGGCCACGTCCACCTGCGCGATCTCGGCAAACTGGTCGCTGAACAAATCGAAGCGGCTGGCGGTGTGGCTAAAGAGTTCAACACCATTGCGGTGGATGACGGTATCGCCATGGGCCATGGCGGCATGCTGTATTCACTGCCTTCGCGTGAGCTGATCGCTGACTCCGTCGAGTACATGGTCAACGCCCACTGTGCCGATGCGATGGTCTGTATTTCCAACTGCGACAAAATCACCCCGGGGATGCTGATGGCGTCACTGCGCCTCAATATTCCGGTGATCTTCGTGTCGGGTGGCCCGATGGAAGCGGGTAAAACCAAGCTGTCTGACAAAATCATCAAGCTGGATCTGGTGGATGCGATGATTCAGGGTGCAAACCCGAATGTCAGCGATGCCGACAGCGAGCAGATCGAACGTTCCGCCTGTCCGACTTGTGGTTCCTGCTCCGGTATGTTCACCGCTAACTCGATGAACTGCCTGACTGAAGCGCTGGGTCTGTCGCAACCGGGTAACGGTTCGCTGCTGGCAACGCACGCTGATCGTAAGGATCTGTTTATCAATGCCGGTAAGCGCATTGTTAACCTGACCAAACAGTATTACGAGCAGGATGATGAACGCGTGCTGCCGCGCAACATCGCCAGCAAAGCGGCATTTGAAAACGCCATGACGCTGGATATCGCCATGGGTGGCTCTACCAACACTGTCCTGCACCTGCTGGCAGCGGCGCAGGAAGGCGAAATCGACTTCAACATTTCCGATATCGACCGTCTGTCGCGCAAAGTACCGCATCTGTGCAAAGTGGCACCGAGCACCCAGAAATACCACATGGAAGATGTGCACCGCGCGGGTGGTGTGATCGGTATCCTCGGTGAGCTGGATCGTGCTGGCCTGCTGCACACTGATGTGCGTAACGTGCTGGGTCTGAACCTGCGTGAAACGCTGGATCAGTACGACATCATGCTGACCAAAGACGAAGCAGTGAAAAAGATGTTCCGCGCCGGTCCGGCCGGGATTCGTACTACTCAGGCGTTCTCACAGGATTGCCGTTGGGACACGCTGGATGACGATCGCCAGGAAGGTTGTATCCGCACCCGTGAATTCGCGTTCTCTCAGGACGGTGGTCTGGCGGTGCTGTACGGCAACCTGGCAGAAGACGGTTGCATCGTAAAAACCGCCGGTGTGGACAAAGAAATCCTGACTTTCAAAGGTCCGGCCAAAGTTTACGAAAGCCAGGATGACGCGGTTGAAGCGATCCTCGGTGGTAAAGTGGTGGCGGGCGACGTGGTGGTCATTCGCTACGAAGGGCCGAAAGGTGGACCGGGCATGCAGGAAATGCTCTATCCAACCACTTACCTGAAATCGATGGGCCTTGGCAAAAGCTGTGCATTGATCACCGATGGTCGTTTCTCTGGCGGTACGTCAGGTTTGTCTATCGGCCACGCTTCACCGGAAGCGGCCAGCGGCGGCACCATTGCGCTGGTGAAAGACGGCGACATCATCGAAATCGACATCCCGAACCGTGGCATCAAGCTGGCGGTGCCGGAAAACGAACTGCACGCCCGTCGTGAAGAGGAAGAAGCCCGTGGTGATGCAGCGTATACGCCGCATGGCCGTGTGCGTCAGGTCTCCTTCGCCCTGCGTGCTTATGCATCACTCGCGACCAGCGCTGACAAAGGCGCGGTGCGCGATAAGTCTAAGCTGGGAGGCTAACAGATGGCTGAGTCTCAACCGCTACCCGCGGCGCCCTGCGGCGCGGAGTATTTGCGCGCGGTATTGCGTTCACCGGTGTACGAAATTGCACAGGTCACGCCGTTACAGAAAATGGAGAAAATTTCATCGCGTCTTGGCAACACCATTCTGGTGAAGCGTGAAGATCGACAGCCGGTGCACAGCTTCAAGCTGCGCGGGGCTTACGCGATGATTGCCGGGCTGACTGAGGAGCAGAAAGCGCGCGGCGTGGTGACGGCATCTGCCGGCAACCATGCGCAGGGCGTGGCCCTCTCAGCCAGTACCTTAGGCATCAAATCACTGATTGTGATGCCGCTGGCCACGGCAGATATCAAGGTTGATGCGGTGCGCGCATTTGGCGGTGAGGCTTACCTGTTTGGGGCCAACTTCGACGAAGCAAAAGCCAAGGCGATCGAGCTGGCGGAGCAGCAAGGTTACACCTTCGTTCACCCGTTTGATCATCCGGCGGTGATTGCCGGACAGGGTACGCTGGCGATGGAGCTGTTGCAGCAGGATGCGCATCTCGATCGCGTCTTCGTGCCGGTCGGTGGCGGTGGCCTGGCGGCGGGTGTGGCGGTGCTGATCAAGCAGCTGATGCCGCAGATTAAGGTGATTGCTGTCGAGTCGGAAGACTCAGCCTGCCTCAAAGCGGCGCTGGATGCGGGTCATCCGGTCGATCTGGCGCGGGTGGGTTTGTTTGCTGAAGGCGTGGCGGTGAAGCGCATCGGCGACGAAACCTTCCGTCTGTGCCAGGAGTATCTCGACGACATCATCACCGTGGATAGCGATGCCATCTGTGCTGCGATGAAAGATCTGTTCGAGGATGTGCGTGCGGTGGCGGAGCCTTCCGGGGCACTGGCACTGGCCGGGATGAAAAAGTACATCCAGCAGCACAACATCAAAGGCGAACGCATAGCGCACGTGCTGTCGGGCGCTAACGTCAACTTCCATGGCCTGCGTTACGTCTCCGAGCGTTGCGAACTGGGTGAGCAGCGTGAAGCGTTGCTGGCGGTGACCATTCCTGAGCAGCAGGGGAGCTTCCTGAAGTTCTGCCAGACGCTGGGTGGACGCTCCGTGACGGAGTTTAACTATCGCTATGCCGATGCTGACAACGCCTGCATCTTCGTTGGTGTGCGCTTAACGCGCGGGCTGGAGGAGCGCAGCGAAATCATCAGCCAGCTGACGCAGGGTGGTTATAACGTGGTGGATCTCTCCGACGATGAAATGGCGAAGCTGCATGTGCGCTACATGGTCGGTGGTCGTCCTTCGAAACCGCTGCGTGAGCGCCTGTTCAGCTTTGAATTCCCGGAAGCACCCGGCGCGCTGTTGAAGTTTCTGCAAACGCTCGGTACGCACTGGAATATCTCGTTGTTCCATTATCGCAGCCACGGCACCGATTACGGTCGGGTGCTGGCGGCGTTTGAACTGGGCGATGATGAGCCGCGCTTTGAGGAGCACCTCACGGCGCTGGGTTATGACTTCCACGACGAAGCCAATAACCCGGCGTTCCGCTTCTTCCTCGCCGGTCAGTAGCTACAGCAGGTTCCAGAAGGCATTGATAAGCGGCTCTCCGAGCCGCTTTTTTTGTACGCACACGCCCAGTTCGAGCGGTGCGACCGATTCGACATTCTCCAGCACCAGCACGCGATTACGTACCGGCTCCGGGCTGTTTTCCAGCACCACGTCGGGCAGCAGCGCAATGCCACATCCCAGCGCCACCATCGACACAATCGCCTCATGGCCTGATACCGTGGCATAAATCAGCGGATTGGGGATACGGCGGCGGCGAAACCACAGATCAATTCCCCGTCGTGCAGGCCCTTGTTCCGGCAGGATAAACGGAATCAACGACCAGTCAGGTTCATCCTGTGTCGCCTGGTTACGCACCGGACAGGGCAACGCCGGGGCGATCAGGACCAGCGGAATCAGCCCAAGTGGCGTAAAATCTATGCTGGCGGGCAGCGATTCAGGACGACCGGCAATCGCCAGGTCAGCTTCACCGGACTGCACCATTTCAATTGCATCGGCGGCATCGCCGGTGGTGAGCTTGATCTCCACCTGCGGGTGTTCCGCGCGAAAGCGATCGAGAATCGGCGGCAGATGACTGTAGGCTGCTGTAACCGAACAAAACAGACGTAACTCGCCACTGAGCGAGGGGCCGTTCAGGTCCATCACATGACGCAGTTGCTGATATTGCAGCAGAGTTTGCTGGGCAAACTGACGCAGCCGTTCACCGGCTTCGGTCAGCGTCACGGTACGGTTATCACGCAAAAACAGCGCGTGGCCGACATCCTCCTCAAGGCGCTGGATCTGGCGCGACAGGGTAGATGGGCTGACATGCATGGCGCGTGCTGTGCGGCCAAAGTGGCAACTTTCGGCCAGATGGAGGAAGAGTTTCAGGTCTCGTAAATCCATGCGCGGGTAACCTCGAAGTAATATTGCAAATCCTGCAACGTGACCTTGTAAATATATCAATTTAAGCAACAGATTTCCTGTCATATGATGGGGTCATTCGCGACGCTGGTTATGGCGTCGTTACTGAACAAAGCAAACACAACATCAAACCGGAGTACCCATGGCTAACTACTTCAACACTTTGAACCTGCGCAACCAGTTAGCGCAGTTAGGCAAATGTCGTTTCATGGCGCGCGATGAATTCGCGGATGGCGCCAGCTTCCTGAAAGGGAAAAAAGTCGTCATCGTTGGCTGTGGTGCTCAGGGCCTGAACCAGGGTCTGAACATGCGTGATTCCGGTCTGGACATTGCTTACGCCCTGCGTGCTGAAGCGATTGCTGAAAAGCGTGCTTCCTTCCGCAAAGCGACCGATAACGGCTTCAAAGTGGGTACTTACGAAGAGCTGATCCCGCAGGCTGACCTGGTGGTTAACCTGACGCCGGACAAGCAGCACTCTGCGGTGGTGCAGGCGGTACAACCGCTGATGAAAGACGGCGCAGCGCTGGGCTACTCACACGGTTTCAACATCGTTGAAGTGGGCGAAACCATCCGTAAAGACATCACCGTGGTGATGGTGGCACCGAAGTGCCCGGGTACTGAAGTTCGTGAAGAGTACAAGCGTGGCTTCGGTGTGCCGACCCTGATTGCGGTTCACCCGGAAAACGATCCGAAAGGCGAAGGTCTGGCGATTGCTAAAGCCTGGGCCTCGGCGACCGGTGGTGACCGTGCTGGCGTACTGGAATCCTCTTTCGTTGCTGAAGTGAAATCTGACCTGATGGGTGAGCAGACCATCCTGTGCGGTATGTTGCAGGCCGGTTCTCTGCTGTGCTTCGACAAGCTGGTGGCAGAAGGTAACGATGCTGCTTACGTTGAGAAACTGATTCAGTTCGGCTGGGAAACCATCACCGAATCGCTGAAATTCGGCGGTATCACCCTGATGATGGATCGCCTGTCTAACCCGGCTAAACTGCGTGCTTACGCACTGTCAGAGCAGCTGAAAGGCATCATGGCTCCGCTGTTCCAGAAGCACATGGATGACATCATCTCTGGTGAGTTCTCTTCTGGCATGATGGCTGACTGGGCCAATGACGACAAAAACCTGCTGACCTGGCGTGAAGAGACCGGTAAAACCGCGTTCGAAACCGCACCGCAGTTCGCTGGCAAAATCGAAGAGCAGGAATACTACGACAAAGGCGTTCTGATGGTTGCCATGGTGAAAGCAGGCGTTGAGCTGGCATTCGAAACCATGATCGACGCGGGCATCATTGAAGAGTCTGCTTACTACGAATCACTGCACGAGCTGCCGCTGATCGCGAACACCATCGCACGTAAGCGCCTGTATGAAATGAACGTCGTTATCTCTGATACTGCTGAATACGGTAACTACCTGTTCTCCTTCGCGGCTGTACCGCTGCTGAAAGAGTTCATGACTACCCTGCAACCGGGCGACCTGGGCAAAGCAGTGGAAGGCACTCAGGTAGACAACGCGCAGCTGCGTGACGTGAACGAAGCGATTCGTCAGCACCCGATCGAAGCGGTTGGCCGCAAACTGCGTGGCTACATGACCGACATGAAACGTATCGCCGTAGCGGGTTAATCCGTTCGCGACACAGTTTTCAGCAACGAAAAACCCCGGCTTGCCGGGGTTTTTTTGTTAAGGTGCGTGCTGTTACCCTCACCCCGGCCCTCTCCCATGAGGGAGAGGGAGGTGTGCCATATGCTCGATCGGTGCCCTCCCCGTTTATGGGAGAGGGAGATGTGCCATAGGCTCGATCAGTTCCCTCTCCCGCTTGCGGGAGAGGGTTAGGGTGAGGGTAACAAGCCGCACCTTACCCCAATAAAAAACCCGGCCTGAGCCGGGTTTCGTATTTAACACTTCAGCGCATCACACCGCTTCATACAACGTCTGATTACGTGTCTCTTTGCAGGCAATCAACGCAATCAAGGTCAATGCCGCCATCGAAGCCAGATAGAAACCCACCGCCTGCAAACCGTAGTTCGCGTTCAACCAGGTTGCGATATAAGGTGCAACGGATGCCCCCAGAATCGACGACAGGTTATACGAGAACGAGGCACCGGTATAACGCACTTCCGTCGGGAACAGTTCTGGCAGCAATGCGCCCATCGGACCAAAGGTCAGGCCCATAATGCTCAGGCCGAGCAGCAGGAAGCCCATCACCAGCACTTGTGAACCCGAACCGAGCAGCGCCGGGAACATAAAGGCGAACGCGATAATCATCAGGGTAATGGTGATCATGGTTTTACGGCGACCGAAACGGTCAGCCAGCAGGCCCGCAATCGGTACCATCACACCAAAACCAATTACTGCCACCATCAGCATCCACAGGAAGCTGTTACGTGAATAGCCAAGACCGACCGGCGCAGGCGCGGTGCCGTAGCTCATGGAATACACGGTCATGATGTAGAACAGCGTGTAGGTGGCGAGCATGATAAAGGTGCCGAGGATGGTCGCGAGCAGATGTTTGCTCAGCAGGGTGCCAATCGGTACGCGTACCTGTTTTTTCTCTTTCTGTACTTTGGCAAACACCGGGCTTTCATGCAGCGACACACGCACATACAAACCGATAATTACCAGCACCGCTGAGAGGATAAAAGGTACACGCCAGCCCCATTGCATGAACTGCTCGTCAGTCAGCAGCCAGGAGAGCAGCAGGAAGGTGCCGTTAGCGAAGAAGAAGCCAATCGGCGCGCCCAGCTGCGGGAACGAGCCGTACAGCGCACGTTTTTTCGCCGGGGCATTCTCGGTTGCCAGCAACGCAGCACCGCCCCATTCACCGCCGAGGCCCAGACCCTGACCAAAACGTGCCAGCGCCAGCAGCAGCGGCGCAGCGACACCAATGGTCTGGTAACCCGGCAGCAGGCCGATCAGTACGGTTGAGACCCCCATGGTCAGCAGCGAAGCCACCAGTGTGGCTTTACGGCCCACGCGGTCGCCAAAGTGACCAAACACCGCTGAACCAATCGGACGTGCAACGAAGGCAATGGCAAAGGTTGCCAGGGACTGTAGCGTCGCGACCGTGGCATCACCTTGTGGGAAGAAAATATGTGGGAAAACAATCACCGCCGCAGTGGCGTAGATGTAGAAATCGAAGAATTCAATTGCGGTGCCGACAAGAGATGCCACAACCACTTTGCCGCGTGAATTAACGGGCGTGTCGTCGTGTTTTTTGTCGAGTGGTTCTGTGATGGAGGCTTGCATAACTGTTTCTTAATTGTAAATTGAAACAAAGAATCTTACGCACCTGTTTTGCGTCATTCAATGGCGAAAAACCCCGTCGCAACAGGCTTTTTCGGCGAAAAAGAGGATAATTTCTGAGTTCATGCAATCGGCGGCGGATGGGAAGGGGAACGGCGGCTTTTTTGGCGGGAATCTCTGCAAAAGGGCCAAATAAAAGTGACCCTTTAGCGATTCCTGCTGGGTTTTGCCGCAAAAACAGCCAATGGGGAACATTTTTGGCTGTTGCGGCAAATGTAACTAATGTTGCTGGTGGGGCTGCGGCATCTCTTTATCATCTTTATATCTGGCGGTGGCGATCCAGGCGGCACAGAACAGCGTCAGACGCGCAAAGAAATAGAAAAAGGCCATCAGACCCAAAACCGAACCGAAAGCCGCGCCGGAGGGTGAGGTTGCCAGTTTTGGCAGGGTAATGGTCATGACAAACTTAATCACTTCGAAGCCGATAGCCGCCAGCAAGGTGCCGCGAAACAGCGCTTTCTTACGCGGTTTATGGCGGGGCAGAATCCAGAAAATCCACAGGAACAGCAGATAATTAGCAAAGATGGAGATGATCAGGGTAATGATGGTCAATGCCGGGCGCAGCCACTCAATATGATCCAACCCCAGTGCCTGCACAATCGCCGCCTGCGCCGCTCCGGCCACTGAGGTCAGGGATAACGTGATGACCAGCGCCAGCATCAGGCCGGTGAGCGAGATAAAATCACGAATATATTTCTTCCAGAATTTTTCCTGATCATCAGGTTTCCGTTCCCACACATCGCGTGATTGCGCGCGAATCGCTTCGCGCAGGTTACCCATCCAGTTAATGCCTGAGTAGAGCGCCAGCAGCAGGCCGGTCAGGCCAACGGTCGCGCGTTGCTGAATGGCAGTATTGACGGTGTTTTTCAGGGTATTGGCGAGGTTGGGATCGCTGATACTGTTGACGATTTTGTTGATCAACTCCGTGAGTAAATCCTGATTCGACGCCAGCACAAAACCGACCGCCGCAAAGGAGACCATCAAAATCGGTATCAATGAGAGAAACGAGAAGTAAGTAATGGCGGCACCAAACTGGCTGCCGAGGCGATCGTTAAATCGCTCCAGCGCGCGCAGAAAATGGGCTACCGCCGGGATGGCCTGAAACCAGGCCGCGAAGCGCGAGACATGCACAATCGAGCGGTCCACGTGCTGGTTACCGGTTTTCAGATCAATCAGCGGCTTTTGCTCAGCCGCCTTTTCCTGATATTTTTCGTCCGTCATAGACATTCATCATCCTGTTCACAGCGAAATTAAAATTATAGCCTGCTAAGTGACGTACTCCTGCAAGACCTGGCTCAACCACTCCATAAACACCCGTACACGACGCGCGACATTGCGTCGATGCGGATAGAGCAACGAAATCGGCATCGGTTTAGCCGGGAAGTGATGCAGCACCTCCACCAGTTGCCCGGACTCCAGCAACGGCTGCACGCCAATCGCGGGCACCTGAATAATCCCCAGCCCGGCAATACAGGCCGCGCGATAGGTTTCGGTACTGTTGACCGTCACCACGCCGCCGGTCTGAATATAGTGCGTCTGCTTGCCATCAAAATATTCAAAGCCTGACGACGGCTGGCCCAACTGCTGGGTGTAATGCACCATCGCATGCTGCGATAAATCTTCGAGGCGCACCGGCCTACCGAAGCGGGAAAGGTAATCGGGGCTGGCGCAGTTAATCAAGGCATGGGTTCCGATTTTACGCGCAATCAGGCCGGAATCTTTCAGTTCCCCCACGCGTATCACGCAGTCAAATCCTTCACGGATCACATCCACCTGGCGATCGCTGCTGCTAAGCTCAATCTCAATGCCGGGATAGTGCTGCAAGAACTCCGGCAAACGCGGCAGGATAAAACCGGTCGCCATGGCGACCGACATATCCACGCGTAATTTGCCGCTCAGCGTCGCCGGGTCATGCTGAAACAGGCTGTCCATATCATCCAGCATCGACAGCAAATCGAGGCAGCGATCGTAATAAACCAGCCCATCCTGGGTGAGATGGACACGGCGCGTGGTGCGATGGAGCAACCGTGTACCCATTTGATTTTCCAGCGCCTGTAACTGGCGCGATACGCTGCCTTTCGGCAAACCAAGGCTCTCTGCCGCGCGGGTAAAACTGCCCATTTCTGCCACCCGCACAAAAACCTGCATTGCGTGAATTTTATCCATGTTGTTCACCGATTGTTGTTGTTAGTGAAACAGTGCAGCGCATTACAACGAGTTTATAGATCAAACCTCAGAGAATATCCTTGAAACGTGTTCAATTTTGCAACAGGAGCGAATCATGAGTCACAAAATTGCGTTGATTACCGGCGGCAACCGCGGTTTAGGCAAGAATGCCGCGCTAAAACTGGCCGCAAAAGGCACCGATATTATTTTTACCTACCGTAGCCATGCAGAAGAAGCAGAGGCGGTGGTGAAGGAGATTGAAGCGCTGGGGGCGCGTGCTGCCGCGCTGCTGCTGGATGTCGGTGACATCCGCCAGTTTGATGGCTTTGTGAGCCAGGTTAAAGAGACGCTGCAAAAGGTGTGGCAGCGAGACAACTTTGACTACTTAGTGAACAACGCCGGGCACGGTCACTACAAGCTGTTCAGCGAAACCACCGAGGATGAGTTTGACGCATTGGTCAACGTGCACTTTAAAGGGCCGTACTTCCTTACCCAGAAGCTGCTGCCAGTGATTATTGATGGTGGCCGTATTCTCAATATCTCCAGCGGCCTGACGCGCATCACCTATCCGGGTTCAAGTACCTATGCGTCCATGAAAGGGGCGATGGAAGTGCTGACGCGCTACCAGGCGAAAGAGCTGGGTGAGCGGCGTATCCGCGTCAACATCCTGGCACCGGGCGCGATTGAGACGGATTTCGGTGGTGGCCGCGTTCGCGACACCAAAGAAATCAACGACACCATTGCCTCGCTGACGGCGCTGGGCCGCGTGGGGCTGCCGGATGATATCGGCGACGCAGTCAGTGCGATCCTGAGCGATGAAACCGGCTGGATCACCGCGCAGCGCATCGAAGCATCCGGCGGGCAAGCGCTCTAATCAATCCCCGCGCAATAAATTGCGCCGCTACAAATACTTGCCGACACCGTAGCGGCGCGATTTATCGCGCAATTTGCATCGGTGCGTTATACCTCGATGGTGCCGTCGATCACCGTCACTGTCTGACCGCCGATCCAGATGCTCTCGGCGGTGAAACTGACCTGAATCCGTCCGTCACGCTGAATCACGCTACCCTGACGGGCGTGGTAGTCAGTGCTGTGGCCCTGTGCCGCGAAATAGCGTGCCAGACAGGCGTTGGCGCTGCCGGTCACCGGGTCTTCCACCAGAGTGCCATTCTCGATAAACAACGCGCGCAATTCATATTGCTCGCTTTCTCCCTGTGGCAGTGGGCCAAACGGGGCGATGCCATTCACCTTAGCGTGTTTTTGCAAGCGCAGCAGGTCGCTGGCATTGGCCTGAATCTCTCGTACCGCCGCAGCACTGGTCATGGGTAACAGCAGCCAGCGAATCCCCATATCCACCACCGTTGGCGACTGGGTGTCATCTAAGGCGTCGCTGTTGATGGCGCTGCCGATCAGCGCATCGCTGAAAGGCGTCAGACTGGCTGCCGGGGCGGCGAAGGCCAGCGCACCGTCAGCACTGATCCTGACGTCCACCAGACCCACGCCGCACTCCTGCACAATTTTGCCCGGTGTCTTCAGTGGCCAGCCCGCTTCAAGCAGTGCATGAGCAGTGCCAAGTGTCGGATGTCCGGCAAACGGCAGCTCGCCACCCGGGGTAAAGATGCGCACGCGATAATCCGCGGCGGCAGCCGTAGGGGGCAGTACAAAGGTGGTTTCCGACAAATTGGTCCAGCGCGCAATGGCGGCCAGCTGCGCATCGCTTAATCCCTGCGCATCCATGATCACCGCCAGCGGATTACCGCGAAAGGCTGATGAGGTAAAGACATCCACTTGTTTAAACGCGACCTTCATTGGCACTCCTTCCTCGTTGAGGTGGTCTGAAATCCGGATTTACATGATGTTAATTGCTAAAGGTAATCAATAGGGCTATGAATAGATTAACAATTATGCAACCGGAGTTCGCTATGTTAAAAATTCTTGGCCGCACATCGTCAATTAACGTGCGCAAAGTGTTGTGGCTGTGTGCAGAGCTGGATATCCCTTATGAACACGAAGTCTGGGGCGATGAAAACAAATCGCTGCATTCGCCTGACTTTCTGGCGCTCAACCCCAATGCCATGATCCCGGTGATTATCGAAGACGATTTCGTCATGTGGGAATCCAATGCCATCCTGCGCTATCTCGCCACCAGTTACGGCGGTGAGTGGCTCTACCCGGAAAATCCCCGCGCCCGTGCGCCGATCGATCAATGGACCGACTGGCAAGCCACTGAACTTAACACTTCATGGCGCTATGCGTTTATGTCGCTGGTGCGCAATTCCCCTGCCCACCAGGATGAACGCCTGCTGGCGGCGGCCTGCAAGGGCTGGAATCACACCATGGGTATTCTCAACCAGCAACTGGAAAAAACCGGGCGCTACGTAGCAGGTCGCAACTTTACGCTGGCGGATATTCCGGTCGGTTTGGCGGTGAACCGCTGGTTTGAAACCCCGCTGGACCATGCCGACCTGCCAGCAGTACGGACCTATTACGAACGCCTGACGGAACGCGAAGGCTATACCACCTGGGGCCGCAACGGCACGCCTTGATCCTGTCCCGGCGGCAGACCGCTTAATTCGCAGGCCAGCGCGCCGGTACGCTCCAGTGCCCAGGTGTAACGCGCATCGAACGGATAGCAGCAGGAGAGGCGCAGCGCATGGGTGTAGCGCTCACTCAGTGAGTACAGCGCACCCGGCGTGACGCAAATTTGCTCTTGCAACAACCGATGAAACATCTCCACGGTATCCACTTTTCCCGGCAACTCTAGCCAAAACACAAAGCCACCCCGCGGCAGGGTAGCGCGCGTCCCTTGTGGGAAATGGCGGGCGATAATACCGCGCGCCGCATCAAGGTTGGCCGCGTAGCGACGGCGCAGGGTGCGCAGATGGTGATCGTAGCCACCGCTGGCGAGAAACTCTGCCAGCACTTCGCTCAACAGGCGTGACTCCGACATCGAGGACACCGCCTTCAGCCGGGCAATTTTGTCGTGAAAACGGCCTGCTGCCGTCCAGCCAACGCGAAAATCCGGGGCCACGGTTTTGGTAAAGCTGGTGCAGTAGATCACCCAGCCCTCGCTGTCGAACGCCTTGACCGGCGGTGACAGTGGCCAGTCAAACTGCAATTCGTCGTACAGACCATCTTCAATCAGTGGAAGCTGGTAAGTATTCACCAACTTCGCCAGGCGTTTCTTATTCGCCAGTGGCATCACGTAACCGAGTGGATTCTGTGCGCCAGGCATAGCGATCAGCGCCTGGATACGTTGCTCCTGCAATAACATCTCCAGCGCGTCCAGCGATAACCCTTGTTGCGGATCGGTCGGAATCTCCAGCGCCTTCAGCCCGAGTGAGGCCAGTAGCGGGAAGAGAAAGAAGTAGGTGGGGGATTCCAGTCCAACGCAGTCGCCGGGCTGAGTTACCGCGCGTAACGCCAGCTGCAACGCTTCCATGCAGCCGTGGGTGAGGGTGATGTCGTCGACCGTCAGATTGATACCCACGTGCAGGCTGCGGCGGGCAATCTCCTCCCGTAAGCGCTTACTACCCGGCGGAAGCACGTAGCGACCGATGAGATCCGGATCGCGACGGACCAGGGACGCGGTAATGCGTCCCAGCCGTGCGGCGGGAAACAGCTCGCTATCCTGCGGGCAGGCCAGCGAGATATTGGTGTAGTCCGGATTATTCTGCGCTGCAAACACCTGTTCAATCAGCTCCAGCTTTTGTGCACTGGGGTCATCCACCTGTGCGCGCATTTTCTGCACCGGGCGCGTCAAGGCGGGTAACACGCTGCGCACGTAATACCCGGACTGAGGGCGTGCTTCGATCAGGCCGCGATCTTCGAGGATTTGCCAGGCATTGAGCACCGTATTGATGCTGACCTGATGGGATTGTGCCACCCGGCGTATCGCGGGCAGACGTTTACCGGGCTTGAGCGTCCCCTGGTGGATAGACTCCGCAAAGCTGTCGGCAAGTTGTTGGTACAACGTCTGGCCAGAGGAAAGAGGTAGGGACACAAAAGCCTCCACATTCGATGGGTACAATTAACAAATTGGCAAACTGTAACCATAACAATAGTCATTTTGTGTCTCTGTTTCCATTGCGTCGTGACGATTAGCATGACGTTATGTTGATCAATCAGGAACTGCATCATGCTCGATCCCTCTTTCTTCAGTTATGTCACCGTTATGTCGATCACCCCCGGCCCGAACAACCTGCTGCTGGCAACCTCCGGGGTGAATTTTGGCCTGAAACGTACCCTGCCGATGGTGCTGGGTATCATGCTGGGCTGCGCGGTACAGGTGGTACTGGCCGGGGTCGCGCTGGAGGTGCTGCTGCACTGGATGAGCGCCGTGCGCCTGCCGTTAACGTTGGTGGGATGTGGCTACCTGCTGTGGCTGTCATGGAAGATCTTTCGTGCCGGAGCGCCGCAAGCGCGGGAAAGCGTCCAGCCGATGACGGTGCTTGCCGGAGCCTGCTTCCAGGCGGTCAACCCCAAAGCGTGGCTGATGGCGACTAACGTGGCGCTGATGTATGCCAACAGCAATGGGGTAATGGCAATCGTGGTGGGATTTGCGCTGTTGAACCTGCCGTGCATTCTGATTTGGGCAGCGCTGGGCGATCGCTTACGCAACCATCTGCAAATTGCCTGGAAGCGTCAGGCCTTCAATAGCCTGATGGCGCTGTCGCTGGTGGTGACCACCGGATGGATGTTGGTTGACGCGATTTCGTTCGCCTCCGTGTGATTTCGTTTGCTATGGCGTGGTTTCGTTCGCTACAGGCACTGGCAGTTTCAGTTCGCCGGTGCGGCGACCGAGCAAAGGGGACCTGGCCGTCCCCTTTGCATTCCCCGGCCCTGCGCCGCCTGCCTCGCCGCTTCGCGGTCCCTTCGCTTACTCACGCTTCCGACGGACCGGCGTCGATTCGCTCCTGCTCAACGCCGCCTTTCGCCGCATCCATGCGGCTCATCCTGGAATCGTTCCCGCACTCAGCGAGTTCGGATGGCGCTCACACCCCCGCTGTCCCAGCCATGCCGGTTTTTGGTTTTTCTTTTGCTGTTGGTTTTTATTCGATGGTCTTGCAGACGGGGTGTTGGCGGCATCCACAGCGCCGAGCGCAGAGGGAAGGCCAGGACGAGCCGCATGGATGCGGCGAGAGAGCGGAATGAGCCATGGATGGCGAATCCGCGCGGTCCGTGCGGCCTGAGTGATAAGCGAGGGAACAGCGCGAAGCGCTGCGCGAGGACGCCGCAGGGCGCGGATTGCAAAGGTCCGCGCCTTCGGACCTTTGCCCGTCCGCCTGCACGTTGTGGCTGAAACTCGGCCATGTCTGGCGGGCGGAACCCCTGCGGAGTCAGACCGCTGCTATTTCCCCACGACATGTGCGGTTTCACGACCTTCGTCGTTCGCCGCCATCGGTGTTACCGGTGCGTAGTCGAGTTGCAGCACACGGCTGGTGTCGGCCAGCACTTTCTCCGTCAACGCCACGTCACCGTTCAGCTTACGGCCCCATGAGGGGATCACGGCACGGATTCTGGTCTGCCACTCAGGTGAACGCATCTGTTCCGGGAAGGCTTTCGCCATCAGTTCGAGCATAATCGGTGCGGCAGTGGATGCCCCCGGTGATGCGCCCAACAGCGCCGAAATCGTGCCATCTTGTGAGGTGACCACTTCAGTGCCGAGACGCAACACACCGCCGTCTTTCTCATCGTTCTTGATGATCTGCACACGTTGACCCGCCGTCACCAGACGCCAGTCTTCCTGCTTCGCCTGAGGGACATAGGCGCGCAGGGCTTCCATACGGTCGCTGTCGCTTTGCAGCACCTGATCAACCAGATATTTCACCAGGTCGAAGTTTTTCAGGCCAACCTGCATCATCGGCATCAGGTTGCTGCCATTCATCGCGCCGAACATATCCAGCAGCGAGCCTTGCTTGAGGAATTTGGTAGAGAAAGTAGCGAAGGGGCCAAACAACAGCACCTGTTTGCCATCCAGCACGCGGGTATCAACGTGCGGTACGGACATCGGCGGTGCGCCGACCGAGGCTTTGCCATAGACTTTCGCCATATGCTGCTGCACCACGTCCGGGTTCTCTGTCACCAGGAATGAACCGCCGACCGGGAAACCGGCATAGCCTTTTACTTCCGGGATGCCTGATTTTTGCAGCAGCGGTAGCGCTGCGCCGCCAGCGCCGATAAACAGCTGACGGGCGGTAAGCAGACGGCTTTCACCACTGTCGAGGTTAAACAGGGTGACCTGCCAGCGACCATCACTCAGGCGTTTAATATCACGCACTTCCTGACGCATACGCAGGCGGAAATTGGCTTTCTTCTCCAGGGAGGCGATCAGCTGGCGCGTCACTTCACCGAAGTTCACGTCGGTGCCCATTTCGGTCCAGGTCGCGGCCACTTTCTGTTTCTTGTCGCGACCATTCATCACCAGGGGGATCCACTGCGTGATTTGATCGCGTTCTTCTGAGTATTCCATGCCACGGAACAGGGTGCTTTTTTGCAGTGCCTGGAAACGTTTGCGCAGGAATTCGACGTTGTCGTCGCCCCAGACGAAGCTCATGTGCGGCGTACTGTGGATAAAGCTTTTCGGATTGCGCAGATTGCCTTTCTGAACGTGATACGCCCAGAACTGACGGGAAATCTGGAACGATTCGTTAATCGCCACCGCTTTCGCGATATCGATGCTGCCATCCGCCTTCTGCGGCGTATAGTTCAGCTCTGCCAGTGCAGCATGACCGGTTCCGGCATTGTTCCAGCCATTGGACGACTCTTCCGCCACTGTTGCCAGGCGTTCGACCATCTCAATAGACCAATCCGGCTCCAGGTCTTGCAACCAGGTGCCTAACGTAGCGCTCATGACGCCAGCGCCAATCAACAGCACATCGACGTCTTTTCGTTCCTGAAGGTTTGCGCTATCCATGCCAGCGGCGCTTACTGCCAGCGCCAGATTTACCGCAGTTTTGCTCATGAGGCGACATCTCCTCTTCTGTTGACCTGAAGTTCAACAGGTTCGCAGGCGAAACAGCCACGCTTCTTTCGAGCGCGTCGCGCCGTTTCTCAAAGGTTAAGACTCAGGTTAAGTCGTGGGGGTGCTAACGGTTAACTGCACGTTATGCATAGTCATTCGAATATAACATTCTCGTATCGGAATTAAACGTTTGTTTATTTTTTAAAGGCAGAAATGATTCAGCATAAGAATTAATCGGATCAACCCGCTTGTCATAAGGGATTTTTATCCCTTAATCAGACGGTTACGGAAACATGCATGTTGCGACATTGTGATGTGGTTGTGTAGGTTTTAACGTAGCTAACCCCAACGGGTTAATGTTAACTTGATGATAATATTGAATTTAAAGAAAATTGATTTTTTATGCGATTTTTATGTTGCGCGATATTTCGCCATGTTGTGTAAAAATAATGTTACATTTGTGTGATAACAGATTTGGGCGCGTGCTGGCGCGCCCGTCAGAAGAAATTTCAATCACGCGGGGCACTGTCGGGTAACTTTTTCAGACTGATCGCCAGGCGGTTATAGGTATTCATCAAACCAATCGCGACGTTGAGATCCACAATCTCCTTATCGCTGAACACGGCTTTCACTTGCTCAAACAGCGCCTGCGGTGCACCCTGGCTGGCAATCAGCGTCAGGCTCTCGGCCCACGCCAGCGCGGCCTGTTCCCGGGCATCAAACAACGCGCCCGATTCATGCCATACCTGGGTTAACACAATTTTGTGCCACGGCATCTCGGCTTTGTGCAGCGCCTGGGTGTGCATATCGATGCAGTAAGCACAGCCGTTAATCTGCGAAACACGCAGAAATACCAGCTCCAGCAGGCTGTGCGACAGGCCAGTTTGTGACAGATAGCTATACACGCCGCCCAGGGCTTTCATGGCACCAGGCGCGGCGCTGTAAAAATCGATACGTTGGCTCATCTTTCGTTCCTCAATCAGTTAAGGTTGGCATCTGCATTGTTCACTGCCGTATGGAGCAACAAAAGTGCCAAAAAATGACAAAAGCAGTGGCCCATTCGCCCTGACGTTGGATCGTAGCGATACGCGGGGATTAAGTGAACAGCTGCACCAGCAACTCAGTACGGCGATTGCCGAAGGGCAGCTGGTGGCTGGCGCGCGGCTGCCTTCGTGCCGCGACCTGGCGGTGCAACTGGGCGTGGCGCGCGGTACGGTACGGCGGGCTTACGACATGTTGGTTGATAGCCAACTGCTGGTGGCAAAAGGGGCGGCAGGCACCTTTGTGGCGGCTGCGGCGTTAACCCAACCGCCACGCGCGCCGGTCGCGGCAACCGGGTCAGCCTTGCTGGATATGGTGTATGACTTCGACACCGCGCCTCTCACTTTCCAGATGGGTGTGCCCGCCAGCGATGCTTTTCCCGCTAAAGTCTGGTCACGTGTTGTCCAGCGGCAGGCGCGGCAGCAAGCCAGCCAGTCACGCGGCTATCCCGATCCACGCGGTAGCCTGGCACTGCGTCAGGCGCTGGTGGGTTACCTGGCGATGGCGCGCGGTATTCATTGCCAGACCAGCCAGATTTTGATCACCAATGGTTATGCTGGCGCACTGGGTCTGATTGCGCTGGCGCTGGGTTTGCACGGCCAACAGGCCTGGATGGAAGAGCCCGGTTTTATGCTGGCACGCGCGGCATTGCAGCAAATGCATGTCACGCCTGTCGGCATTCCGGTGGATAGCGAGGGGTTGCAGGTGGAGGAAGGCATGGCGCGTGCGCCTGATGCCGCTGTTGCTCTGGTCACGGCGGGTCAGCAGGCCCCGCTGGGGGTCACGCTGTCTTTGGCGCGACGCCAGGCGTTACTGGCATGGGCCAGTTCGCAGCAGCGCTGGATCGTGGAAGATGATTACCTTGGCGAGCTACAACTCGGTAGCCGTGCCGCCCCCGCGCTGGCAGCGATTGATAACGACGGGCGGGTGATCCATGTCGGCACCTTCAGCAAAACCCTCAGTCCCAGTCTGCGCCTCGGGTTTGTCGTGGTGCCACCCGGGCTGGCTGCGCGCTTTGCCGATACCAGTGCGCTGCTGGCTCCCGCCTCGTCAGCGTTGCTGCATGATGCGGTAGCGGAGTTCCTGCGCGAGGGCCATTTTCTGCGCCATCTGCGGCGTATGAAGCGGGTTTATCACGAGCGGCTGGAGGGGATTATCACGGCGCTACGTCCGCATTTTAGCGAGGTACAACGCGCCGGGTTGGCGGTGATTATCCGCTTACCCGCAGGCACGCCAGACCAGCAAATTGCCCGTGAGGCGCTGGCCTATGGCCTGGCTCCTTCACCGCTTTCGCTCTGGTTTCAGCAGGAGGACGGGCGGCAATATGGTTTCCTGCTGGGGGTCACCCAGTTGCCGCGCGAAGGTTTTGCCCGCTGCGCCGAACGGCTGAAATGGCTGGTGGATGCGCATCAACCGCGAATGGACCAGTAAAAAACCGCATTCTTGTGCCTTTTTCTGGTCCATCGGGAGGATTAAGGTACGCCTCATTGCAACGAATGAGGAATCTGAGTGATGAAACTGTTACATGTTGATGTCAGCCCGAAAGGTGCCAAATCCAACTCTCGCGCATTAAGTCGTTATTTTGTCGATCGTTTGCAGGCGCAACTGCCTGAGTTGCAGGTAGAGTATCTCGACCTGGACCAGCATCCGGTGGGCCATGTCACCGGCGAGTTTGCCCAGGCGACATACACCCCGGAAGAACAGCGCACGCCGCGTATGCAGGCGGTGCTGGCTGATTCCGATCGCCTGTGTGCGCAGTTGCTCAATGCCGATGCCTTGCTGTTCGCCATGCCGATGTACAACTGGAGCATGCCGTCGGCTTTCAAAGCCTATATTGATGCCATCATTCGCACCAATCTGACGTATCACTTTGATGAACAACAAAATGTGATAGGTAATCTGACCCGGCAAAAAGCGCTGTTTCTGACCACGCGCGGAGCCAGCCTGCAACCGGGGTCGCCCTATGCCGACATGGATGCCTTAACGCCCGCTCTGCGCGCCGCCTTCGGGTTTATCGGCATCCAGGCACCGCAGTTTGTTAACGCGGAGCCGCTGGCATTTGCGGACCAGGCTGCCCGGGAAGCGGGGCTGGCACAGGCATACCGCGATCTGGATGCGGTGGTGACGCAATGGGCTGATGCGACGGTTACTGCCTGAACCAGCGTCGCCAGACGAAGCGGATCACGAAAAATTCAATCGCGCCCAGCAGTAAAAACCACAGACAAAACACAATGGTGTAAAGCTGATTCAGATCCTGCAAATGAAACGTGGTTTGCAGGCTCTTTGCTACCGCCAGGCTAAAGGCTGGCGCAGGCAGCAGCAACGCAGAGAGAAAGCCCAGCAGTAAAATGCCACCAGGGATGATCAGAGTTTCTAATGGGTTTTTCATCGCAAAATTCCACAACAAGTCGCGCGGGCATTAGCGCACAAAGCCCCGCAGGGTGCAATCCTTCGGACGAAAGGCTTAAGAATTTTCTTCTATTCCATCGACTTAGCAGCAGAAATAGCGAGAGTTAAGAGTTATAGCCTTTGCTATACTTAAAGCCCTGATTTTACTGTCTTTTTTTTAGTGAATTTGCGTGTTAGACTGCGCGCACTTTTTCATTACTGAACAATAAATGCGGACAAACTCCAGGCTTATACGCCTTTTGCTCTGCGTTGACTGAAAAATCATGACATTTATCGCAACCCTGATTCTGGCCTTTGGTATGTCGATGGACGCCTTCGCCGCAGCACTTGGCAAAGGTGCGTCCCTGCATCGTCCAGACTTTAAAGAGGCACTGCGCACCGGTCTGATTTTCGGTGTGATTGAAATGCTCACCCCGTTGATTGGTTGGGCAATTGGCCTGGCGGCCAGCCGTTATGTGATGGCATGGGACCACTGGCTGGCATTTGGCCTGCTGACTCTGCTCGGTGGCCGTATGATGATGGCTGGTTTAAGTCAAACCGCCGGTGAACCCTGTGAGCCACCGCAGCGCCACGGTTTTATGGTGCTGGCGTTAACGGCCGTCGCCACCAGTCTGGATGCCCTGGCCGTGGGTGTTGGCCTGGCGTTTTTGCAGGTGAACATCGTGATGACCGCCATCACCATCGGTGCAGCCACCACCATCATGGCGACCACTGGCGTGCTGGTGGGACGCTTTATTGGCCCGGTGCTGGGCAAATGGGCCGAAGTGCTGGGGGGCGTTGTCCTAATTTGTATCGGTTCCACCATTCTGGTGGAACATCTGGGTTGGTTCAGTTAAGGTCTTTCGTATCAGCAGATTGTGCAGATGCGAAAAACCTGCATTTTTGTGATCTGGTTCAAAGTTTCTTGCTTAAAAAACAGGCTGGGGATATACTTTTTTTAGTATTTCTCAACTTATTTTTAATCAGGTGCTTTATGAAACGGTTCTTCAAATACGTGTTTCGTGCTTATGTTGAAACCTACAAACACGTACCGCCGGGTGCTTTAAACTAAGCTCCCCGCACGCAACCCTCGATAATCGCGGTCAGGGATCGACCGGTGATTATCAATGATTTTCTTATCTCTCCCACGCAATCTCTCCCCCATTTTCCCCTGAAATCGCGGTTTTACCCCTGTAGTCATCAGATTTTGATCTGGCTATAGCCTGAGGTTATACCCCGCCACTAAACAAGCATTCGTCCCTCTGACAACGGCATGAAATAGTCAGCTCAGGTCCTTTTTCCCTGTCTGATACGAGAAACATCATGCTGATCCCGCAACCTTATTTGCTTTTCCTTGGTGACGTTACCGATCCACTGGCCGCGAAAACTGCGCGTGGCATTCACGTCTGGCGTCCTGAGCAGTGCGTCGGCGAAATCAAACTGCCTGGCTGCACCGTTAGCCTCGGTCTGGAAGAGATCGATATTGCCACCGCCAAAGCGCGCGGCGCGAAAACGCTGGTGCTCGGCACCGCTAACGCCGGTGGTTATCTGCCGCAGCACTGGCTGGATACGGTGCGCAACGCGATCAAAGCGGGGATGAACGTCGCCAGCGGCCTGCATCATCGTCTGGTGGATGAGCCAGAGCTGGTGGCGCTGGCGCAGGAGTTCGGCGTTGAACTGTTTGATATCCGCCATATGCGTCCGAAGCTGGAAGTCGGCAGCGGTAAAAAGCGTACCGGTAAGCGTGTGCTTACTGTCGGCACCGACTGCTCGGTAGGCAAGATGTACACCTCGCTGGCCCTGGAAGCGGCGATGCGTGATATCGGTCTGAACGCAGATTTCCGTGCTACCGGCCAAACCGGCATCCTGGTTGCGGGTGCGGGTATCGCGATCGATGCAGTGATTGCCGACTTTATCGCTGGCGCGGTTGAAGCGTTATCTCCTGCCAACGAACCCGATCACTGGGACATCGTTGAAGGTCAGGGTTCCTTGTTCCATCCGTCCTACGCCGGTGTATCCATGGGCCTGATCCACGGTGCGCAGCCGCAGTGGCTGGTGATGTGTCATGAGATGGGACGCCCGCATATGCGCCATCTGCCACATCAGCCGATGGTCAGCCTGAAAGATTGCGTGGAGGCTAACCTGCGTGCCGCCACCGTGACCAGCGATTCCGTGCAACTGGCCGGTTTCGCCATCAACACCTCCAACTACAGCGAAGCAGAAGCGCGTGCCTATTGCGCCGAAGTCAGCGCCGAGTTTGGTGTCCCTGCGACCGATCCGGTGCGCTTTGGTATCGATGCTATCGCAGCGCTGCTGAAGGAGCGTGGCTAAGATGCGGCGCATGCAGATTGAAGTGCTGGAGCTGCCGCTGGCGCGTCCGTTTGCCATTTCGCGTGGCACGCGCACCGCAGTGACGGTGATTCGTGTCACCCTGGAGCAGAATGGCTTTATTGGTCGCGGCGAATGTACCCCAACGCCGCGTTACGACGAAACGCCAGAAAGCGTCAACGCCGAGCTGGAAGCGATGCGCGCTGACATCGAAGCGGGCCTCAGCCGTGTCGATCTGCAAACCCGTCTGCATGCCGGTTCAGCGCGTAACGCGCTGGACTGCGCGCTGTGGCGGCTCGACGCTGCATTGACGAAACAATCGTTCTGGCAGCTGACGCAGCAGGAACAGCCGATTTCGGTGATCACCGCCGAAACCCTCAGCCTGGACAGCGTAGCCAATATGGCGGAAGCGGCAGCCGATGCGGTATCGCGCGGCGCTATTCTGCTGAAAATCAAACTCAACCGTGACGACATCCTGGAAAAAGTGGCGGCGATCCGCGCTGCGGCACCGCACGCCACGCTGATTATTGATGCCAACGAAGCCTGGTCCGGTGTCGATCTGCACAGCCTGCTTAACGCGCTGTTGCCGTACAACATCGCCATGGTCGAGCAGCCGTTACCGGCCGGTCAGGATCAGGATTTACAACGTTTCACCCATCCGATTCCGGTGTGCGCCGACGAGAGTTGCCATACGCGGGAAGATATCGCGCAACTGCGCAATCGCTACGAGATGATCAACATCAAGCTGGATAAATGCGGCGGCTTAACCGAAGCACTGGCCATGGTGGCCGAAGCGCAAAAGCTGGATATGCGCCTGATGGTGGGCTGCATGCTGGGGTCATCGCTGGCGATGGAAGCGGCGCTGCCGGTAGCGATTGCAGCGGAACATGTCGATCTTGATGGCCCGATCTGGCTGGCGGCAGACAGCTCGCCATTCCTCTCCTATTCCCAGGGCCGAATCTGGCTATAACCCGCACGCGGAGCAACGATGACGGACTCTTCACTTATGCACAACGCCGCCAGCGTTGCCGGTTCCGCGACTGCGCCGGTACTCGCTATTCAGGATCTCAGTGTCAGCTTTCGTGGCCGTAGTGGCGTCAGCCAGGCGTTGAAAGGCATTAATTTCGAGATACACCAGGGCGAAATCGTCGCCGTGGTCGGCGAGAGTGGCTCAGGCAAATCAGTCACCTCGCTGGCGGTGATGGGGTTGCTGGCCGCGTCGGGTCGTATCGATCGCGGTAGCATCCAGTTCCGCGATCGTCGCGGCCAGTTGCATCAACTGGAAAAACTCAACGAAACCCAGCGCCGCGCCTTGCGTGGCCGCGAAATGTCGATGATTTTTCAGGAGCCGATGACCTCACTGAACCCGGTGTTGCGCGTTGGCGATCAACTCACGGAAGCGCTACGCGACCAGCAAATTTGCGGCAAGGCTGAGGCCGAGGCGCGTGCGCGTGAACTGCTGCGCCAGGTGCGCATTGCCGATGTCGATCGCGTAATGAAAAGCTATCCGCACTCGCTGTCGGGTGGGATGCGTCAGCGCGTGATGATTGCGCAGGCGCTGGCCTGCGATCCGCAATTGTTGATCGCCGATGAACCGACGACCGCGCTCGACGTAACGGTGCAGGCGCGCATTCTGCATATCCTGCGCGATCTGCAACGCGCCAAACAGATGGCGGTGCTGTTTATCACCCACGATATGGGCGTGGTGGCGGAAGTCGCTGACCGCGTGGTGGTGATGTATCGCGGTGATGTGGTGGAACAAGGCACGGTGGCGGACATCTTTAACGCGCCACAACATCCCTACACCAAAGCCTTACTGGCGGCGGTGCCGAAACTGGGCGATATGCGTGAACACGCCTGGCCGCAACGCTTTCCGCTGCTGGGGGCCGCTCCCGCCGCTAACGCCGAACAGCGCACCGCTCGCTATGACGACCAACCGCTGCTCGATGTCCGTGGCCTGAAAGTGTATTACCCGATCCGCAGCGGCATCTTTTCGGCACTGACCCATCAGGTTCATGCGGTGGAGCAGATCGATTTCACGCTGTGGCCGGGAGAAACCCTGGCGATTGTCGGTGAGAGTGGCTGCGGCAAATCCACCACTGGCCGTGCATTGATGCGTTTAATCAACAGCGACGCCGACAGTATCCATTTCCAGGGCAACGAAATTGCCAACCTGAAAGAAGCCCAGTTTCAGCCGCTCAGGCGTGAAATCCAGATGGTATTTCAGGACCCCTATGCGTCGCTCAATCCGCGCTTAACCGTGGGCTTCACCATTGCCGAGCCGCTGTTGCTGCATGGCGTGGTGAAGTCACTGGAAGAGGCGACGCCGCAGGTTGAAGCCTTGCTGAACAGTGTCGGTTTGTTGCCAGAACATGCACGCCGTTATCCACATGAGTTTTCCGGCGGCCAGCGTCAGCGCATCGCGATTGCGCGTGCCATGGCGCTGAAACCGAAGGTGATTATTGCTGACGAAGCGGTCTCGGCGCTGGATGTGTCGATTCAGGCCCAGGTGGTGAACCTGATGATGGATCTGCAACAGCAAACCGGTGTGTCGTGGATCTTTATCTCACATGACATGGCGGTGGTGGAGCGGATCGCTAACCGCGTGGCGGTGATGTACCTCGGCCAGATTGTCGAACTGGGGCCGCGCCAGTCGGTGTTCAATAACCCGCAACATCCCTATACCCAACGGCTGCTGGCCTCGGTGCCGGTGGCTGATCCACAGAACCGTCCACAACGAACTTTCGAGGACAGCGAGATCCCCTCGCCGCTCCGTAAGGTGGGAGAAACGGTCATTAAACCCCGTTATCGCCAGGTTGCTCCGCAGCACTGGGTCGCTGACGGCATTGTTTCGCGCTAACCCCAATACCAGGAGATTTTATGAACCCGTTTTTCCGTCGCACCTCGCTCGCTCTCGGACTTACCCTCTCCCTGGCGGCTGCCGCACAGGCGCAGGATCTGCACATCTCAATGTATGCCGATATCACCGGCCTCGATCCGCACGATACCTCAGACAACGTCAGCTATTCGGTACAGAGCGGTATCTTTGAGCGCCTGTTCCAGTTCGATGCCCAGATGAAGCTGCAACCCTGGCTGGCGACCAGCTATACCAGCAACGACAGCGCCACCGAGTTCACCCTGACGCTGCGTAAAGGCGTCACCTTCCAGGACGGTACGCCGTTCGATGCGGAAGCGGTAAAAGCCAACCTTGATCGCCTCGCCGATCAGACCAAAGGCCTGAAGCGCAACAGCCTGTACAAGATGATCGCGAAAGTCACGGTGCTGGCCCCGGATCAAGTGAAAGTTGAACTGAATCAGTCATTTGGTGCCTTTATCAACACCCTGGCGCATCCGTCGGCGGTGATGTGGAGCCCGGCAATCCTGAAGCAGTACCCGGACGAAGCGCAGCTGCGTCTGCATCCGGTGGGTACTGGTCCGTTTAAGTTTGTCGACTGGCAGCCGGGTAAAGCGGTGGATCTGACCAAATACGCTGGTTACTGGCAGAAAGGCTGGCCGAAAGTCGATAACGTCACCTTCTCACCCAGCCCGGAAGATGCCACGCGTGTCGCGGCTCTTAAGTCAGGGCAGGTGGATGCGATTTGGCCATTGCCGTCCGATCTGATCAGCACCGTGCAGAGCGACAGCAAGCTGGCGATCCAACGCGATCCGAGCATTTACCTCTACTACATGGCGATCAACACCCAGCACAAACCGCTGGCGGATCTGCGTGTGCGTCAGGCGATCAACTACGCCATCGATCGTAACCTGTGGCTGAAAGTGGCGTTTGCTGGCATGGGCAAACCGGCCAGCTCCGCCATTCCAGAAGGGGTGCAGTTCTATCAGAAGCAAAGCGACCCGAACTACCGTTACGCGCCGGATGAAGCCAAAGCGTTGTTGAAAGCGGCGGGTTATCCGAACGGTCTGGATCTGAAGCTGTGGACCACCAATGCCACCGCCAGCGTGCGTGCGGCGCAATTCCTGAAAGCGCAGCTGGCGACCGCAGGTATCCGCGTTACCGTGACGCCGATGGACTCCGGTACGCGTAACGCCAAACTGTGGGGCGTGAAAGATCCGAAGCAGGCGGAATTTGACCTCTACTACGGCGGCTGGTCGACCTCCACCGGCGATGCTGACTGGGCGCTGCGTCCGCTGTACGCCACCGAATCCTGGGTACCGACCTCGTACAACGTGTCGTACTACAGCAACCCGGCAGTGGACAAAGCGATTGCCGGTGGCCTGGCAACCGCTGATCCGGCCAAACGTGGCGTGGCTTATGCCGAAGCCCAGAAGTTGCTGTGGAAAGACGCGCCGGTGGCCTTCCTCGGTACCCCAGACAACCTGGTGGGTAAACGCAGCAACCTGAGCGGCGTGTCGATGCTGCCAGATGGCAACTTCCTGTATACCCAGGCAGCGTTTAAGTAAGACATCGCTGTGGCCCTCACCCCAGCCCTCTCCCGCAAGACGGGAGAGGGAGGTAGTGCATAGGTTACATGGTGCTCGATCAGTTCCCTCTCCCACAAGACGGGAGAGGGAGATAGTGCATAGGTTACGTGGTGCTCGATCAGTTCCCTCTCCCGCAAGACGGGAGAGGGAGATAGTGCATAGGTTACGTGGTGCTCGATCAGTTCCCTCTCCCGCAAGACGGGAGAGGGAGATAGTGCATAGGTTACGTGGTGCTCGATCAGTTCCCTCTCCCGCTAGCGGGAGAGGGGTAGGGTGAGGGTGAGGCCCCACCGCGCGCACCATCACAAAAAGGAAACGCATGTTCGCATACATCATTCGTCGCCTGCTGGAGATGATCCCGGTACTGCTGGTGGTCTCGCTGCTGGTGTTCGGCTTCATCAAACTGCTGCCGGGCGATCCGGCACGCATCTACGCCGGGCCGGATGCACCGCTGGCGGCGGTGGAAGCGGCACGTCAGCATCTTGGTCTTAACGACCCGCTGCCGCAACAATATCTGCACTGGCTGGGTGGCCTGTTCCGTGGCGATCTGGGTGTCACTTACCGCACGCAACAACCGGTGCTGGACGTGATCAAAAAAGGCTTTATGCCGACCATGTGGCTGGCGCTGGCGGGCTTTGCCTGGTCGGTAATTCTGGGTCTGTTTCTGGGAGTACTGGCGGCGCTGAAACGCGGCAAATGGCAAGACTGGACGCTGATGAGCGTTGCAGTTGGGGGGATCTCAATGCCGACCTTCTGGCTCGGCCTGCTGCTGATTCAGTTTGTCGCCATGCCGTTTGGTCTGTTCTCGGTTAGCGGCTTCAATAAGCCCACCGATATCATCCTGCCTGCCATCACCCTTGGCTCCTCGGTGGCGGCGGTGATGGCGCGTTTTACCCGCTCAGCCTTCCTGGAAGTGGCGCAGGAAGATTATGTGCGCACCGCCAAAGCGAAGGGGCTGCGTAATCGCCTCGTCACCTGGAAACATGTGATGCGCAATGCGCTGATCCCGGTGATCACCATGCTCGGTTTGCAGTTTGGTTTTCTGCTGGGTGGATCGATCGTGGTGGAAAGCGTGTTCAACTGGCCGGGGTTAGGCTGGCTGTTGATCGAATCGATCAAAGCACAGGACCAACCGGTGATCCAGGCGCTGGTGATGCTGTTCGTGTTTGAATTTATTGTAATTAACCTGCTGGTAGACCTGCTGTACGCAGTGGTGAACCCGGCAATTCGCCTGCGACAGGAGCCGTGATGAGTCTGCAATCTTTGCCTGCTAACACGCAGGAGGCGATCCGTTCGCCGTGGCGCGATTTTCTCCACGCCTTTGTACGCAATCCACTGGCGCTGGTGTCGGGCGGTTTTGTGCTGCTGCTGGTGCTGGTGGCGATTTTAGCCCCGTGGCTGGCCCCGTGGGACCCGATGGCACCGGACTGGATGGCGCTGTCGTCGCCCCCGTCAGCCGCGCACTGGATGGGCACTGACGATCTGGGTCGCGACCTGCTCAGCCGTATTATTTATGGCGCGCGTATCTCGCTGTATGTCGGCGTTGTGTCGGTCACGCTTGGCATGGTGGTGGGTGTGCTGCTTGGCTTGTTGGCGGGCTACTATGGCCGCTGGATCGACATGCTGATTATGCGTGGGTCCGATGTGCTGTTCGCCTTCCCCGGCATGCTGCTGGCGATTGCGGTGGTGGCGATTCTCGGCCCGGGTTTGAATAACGTGATCATCGCGGTGGCGGTATTCAGCGTACCGGTGTTCGCCCGCATCGTGCGTGCATCGACGTTATCGCTGAAGCAGGCTGCCTATGTGGAAGCGGTGCGCTGTGCGGGTGCGCCAGACCGGGTGATCCTGCTGCGCCATATTCTGCCGGGTACGCTGTCGAACGTGATTGTCTACTTCACCATGCGCATCGGCACCAGTATTCTCACCGCAGCCGGACTGAGTTTTATCGGTCTTGGCCCGGAGCCGGACGTCCCGGAGTGGGGCAACATCCTCGCGATGAGCCGCAACATGATGATGGCGGGCATGTGGCACGTCAGCGTCTTCCCCGGTCTGGCGATTTTTATCACGGTGCTGGCGTTTAACCTGCTGGGCGATGCCCTGCGCGATACGCTTGATCCCAAACTGAAGGGCTAAGCATGGATTTTCAACAGATGCAGCGCGACCTGCTGCTGCAACGCTGGCGCGAAACGCGTCAGCTCGGTCAGCCGCGCAGCGCCTGTGGGCCGACCAACCTGATCAGCGATGTACCCGGCGTGCGCGTCGGGCATGCCACGCTGGCGGAGGGTGAGATCCAGACCGGCGTCACCGCGATTGTGCCGCCGGGTGACAACCTGTTTCAGCAACCGTTGCCCTGTGCGGCGGCGGTGTTTAATGGCTTTGCCAAGCCGGTTGGCCTGGTACAGGTGGAGGAGCTGGGCGTCTTGCAGACACCGATCCTGCTCAGCAACACGCTGGCGGTTGGCACGCTGTTTACCGCCCTGGTACGGGATGCCATCAGCCGCAACCCGGAGCTGGGCCGCAGCCTGCCGACAGTCAATCCGTTGGCGCTGGAGTGCAACGACGGCTGGCTGAACGACATCCAGGCGCTGGCGGTGACTGAAGCGCTGGCGCAGCAAGCCCTGCACCAGGCGCAGGCCGATTTCGCCCGTGGCAGCGTGGGTGCCGGACGTGGGATGAGCTGCTTCAGCCTGAAAGGCGGCATCGGCAGCGCCTCGCGTCTGATCCCGGCGCTGGATGCCACGCTGGGTGTGCTGGTATTGGCAAACTTTGGTGCACTGACAGCGTTAACGCTGGATGGCGTGCGCCTCGGCGAGATGATCGCCCCGTTGCTACCGGAACTGACGCCACAGCGCGATGCCGGTTCCATCATCATCATTATGGCGACCGATGCGCCGCTGGATGCACGTCAACTGAAGCGCGTGGCAAAACGCGCCGGAGCGGGCCTCGGGCGGCTCGGCAGCTACTGGGGGCACGGTTCGGGTGATATCGCGGTGGCCTTCTCCACCCAGACCCAGCCACAACCGCCGGAGGATGCCGCGCTTGAACCGCTGCTGGCCGCTGCTGCCGATGCCACTGAACACGCGGTGTTGGATGCGTTGCTCGCGGCTACCGCCGTCACCGGTTTTCGCGGCCACCACCGTCCTGCATTAACGGATGTTTTAGACAGGTTATCTCAATGAAAATCTTTATCTCCGCCGATATCGAAGGCATCGCGGGCGTGATGCGCCCGGAACAGTGTTCACCGGGCCATGCAGAATACCAGCTGGCGCGTGGCTTGATGGAACAGGAAGTGAACGCCGCCATTGACGGGGCATTTGCCGGAGGGGCTACCGAGGTGGTGGTGGCTGACAGCCACGCGCAAATGACCAACCTGCGTGCGGAAAATATCGATCCGCGCGCTCGCTTGGTTCAGGGCAAACCTCGCGGTTTGTCGATGGTGGAAGGGCTGGAACAACAACCGTTCGATGGCCTGTTTTTTATTGGTTATCACAGCGCGGCAGGTGAACCGGGTGTGCTGGCGCACACCATTAACGGGCGTGCGTTCTGGCGCATCCATATCAACGGCAAAGTGATGGGCGAAAGCGATATCTATGCCGCTGCTGCGGCCGAGCAGGGTACACCGCTGTGGCTGGTGAGTGGCGACGATCAGCTTCAGGGCTGGATTGGCGAGCACTATCCATCGGTTGATTACGTCTGCGTAAAACGCGCGATTTCCCATACCTGCGCGGAATCCATCAGCCCGCAGGCGGCACAAACCGCCATTCGCACGGCAGCCACGGCGGCAGTGCAGCGCGCACGTCAGGCCAGCACTACCCGTCTCAGCGCCCCTTACGAGATGCAGTTGCAGGCCAGCAAACCGGTGCTGGCCGATCTGTTTAGCCTGATCCCCGGCGTAACGCGCATTGATGCAGTAACAGTGGGCTATCGTGCCGAGCAGATGGGCACGCTGATCAGCCTGCTGAGTGCCTTTTCGTATCTGGCGAGTACGCAAAATTAAGCCACATCGCGCGCAGGTCGTACCGCTTTCCTGTGCGGCTTTTGGTAACCTGCGCGCGATTTTTTTATTCCAACGAGGCAGTCATGCAGCTTTGCAGTTTTTATGTTATTGATCAGGCAACAAAAAGTTATGGAATCGTGCAGGAACAGGGTGTGGTGGATCTCGGCAAACGCCTCGGTGCCGCGTGTCCCGACCTGAAAACCCTGCTGCAACGCGGCGCGCAGAGCGACCTGGCTGCGTACCTTTCACAACCCATCGACTATCCGTTCAGTGCGATCCGTTTTCTGCCGGTGATCGAGAATCCAGGTAAGGTGTTTTGCGTCGGCATGAACTATGCCGACAAACGCAAAGAGTTTGCCGAAACTCTTGAAGCGCCAACATTATTTGTGCGTTTTGCCGACTCGCTGGCGGCGCATGAGCAGCCGCTGCTAAAACCGGTCACCACCCAAGAGTTCGACTATGAAGGCGAGCTGGCGGTGATCATCGGCAAACCGACGTATCAGGTGCAAGCGGAGCAGGCGCTGGCGCACGTCGCGGGTTACAGCTGCTTTATGGATGCCACGGTGCGCGACATGCAGTTTACCTGGTTTACCGCCGGGAAAAACTGGCCGCAGACCGGAGGGTTTGGCCCGTGGATGACCACTGCCGATGAGATCCCTGATCCACAGCAGCTGGCGATTAAAACCTGGTTGAATCAACGCGAAGTGCAGAACGACACCACCGCCAGCATGGTGCATCCGGTGGCGAAGATCATTGAATATATCTCGGCGTTTAGCCCGCTGGCGGCAGGGGATGTCATCATCACCGGTTCACCGGGCGGCGTCGGTAAGAAACGCACGCCGCCGCTGTTTATGTTCCCCGGCGATGAGATTGAAGTGGAGATCGAACATATCGGGCGGCTGCGCCACCGTATCGCCTGAAATACGCAATAAATTGCGCCGCTACGGTTGCGTTCGGCCCGTGGCGGCGCGATTTATCGCGCGGGGTTTTAGCGTGTAAAGGTCACCACGCGGCTGCGATTGAGCAGCAGCCGCACGTTATCTCCAGACCGTGCCAGCACAAACCGTTTCTCCCACGGGCCATCCAGCGCGGTCGCCAGTACGCGATCGCCGCCCAGCGATTGCAGCGTGGCGCGAATCGCCGCCGGGCCGATGCCCATCGTCAGCGTCTCACCCTCAATCACCATTTCGCTGCGCCACTGCGACGCAAACCAGCGCCCTTGCAAATTGTCGATGCTGGCACTGTCCGGTTGCACCGGCACGAAACGGCGCGCGGCATGGCCGATTTCACCGACAATCGCCGCACCGTCGTGGCGTAACTGCATCGGGAAGGTGCTGGAAAGCGAGACGGCATCGCCGTGGCGTTCATCGCGCCACAGGGTTTCACCCGCGCCCAGCCAGGTGGCGGTGACGCCCTTGATCTCCAGCCAGTCAGCGGCATCCGGTGCCACATATAAACCGGGGGTGAGATCATGTCCTTTCTCCGGCAATGTCCGGCCCAGCGCCGCTGCCAGAATACGCAGTGCGCTTTCGGAGGTGGTGACATCTTCGCGGTTGGCTACCAGTGCCACACCTATTTTCAGCTCCGGGTGCAGCAGGAAATAACTTTTATAACCGGCGTGAGAACCGCCGTGACCAAACAATGTCTGGCTCCCGAGCGTCGAGCTGGTAATGCCGAGACCATACCCGCTGGTGCGGCCATCGTTCAGATTACGGGGGGCGCTCAACCGTTGCAGCACGCCAGCACCTGGGCCGCTATCCGCTAACAAACTTTGTAACCAACGTGTCAGATGGCGCAGGCTGCCGGTCACACTGCCGGACGCCGACAGATGCAGACCGGCACTGGAAAGCTGCCACTGCTGCCCGTTGTACCAGTAACCGGGCACCAGACCCGGCACGATATCGAACCAGCTTTCCGGTGCGAACAGGTCGATATCCAGCGGTTCGCATACGTATTGCTGCAACAGGTCGTTGAACAGCACGCCTTTAGCCTTTAACGCTTCTTCCACCAGGCGATAGCCGGTGTTGGTGTAGGAGATCTCGCTGCCTGGCGGGTAGCTGAGATCGCCTTCACGGGCCACGAAAGCGAGCAAATCGGCGGCGGTAGTGGCGTTGTAGACCGACAAACCGAGTAATGACAGGGTTTCGCGCACATCCGGCAGGCCGCTGCTCATATCCAGCGCCTGGCCGACGGTGACCGCGCCGTTGGCACCGGTCAGCTGTGGCAGATGCTGTGCCAGGGTGTCATCCAGTTGCATATAACGGCGGCCCGGCCCGGTCACCATGGTTGCAAACAGATGTTTGGTGATGGAGGCAAAACGCACCACGCTGTCGACGGTGAAGGGCGTCTGTTGGGCCAGATCGCCCAGTCCGGCGCAGTGCGTCGAATGAATATGGTGGGCATCAAAGAGCACGATCGCACCGCCTGGTGCACCGGGTTGTTGCCAGCTTTGCACGATCGAGTTTGCAACGTCTGCGGCCTGTTGCCAGTGGGCTGTCATGCCGGTTCCTCCAGCGTCATGCTGAGATCAAAAAGTTGTGCGGTGTGCGGATGCTGGATACGGCGGGCGCGCAGGTCATCAGCGCTCAGTTGCTCCACCATCTCGCCATGCTGCATCACGCCAATGCGCTGACACAGATGCGTCACTACCGCGAGGTTGTGTGTCACCATAATGTAGGTCAGTTTGCGCTCGCTGCGAAGATCGCTAAGTAAATTAAGGATTTCCGCCTGCACTGACACATCAAGCGCCGAGGTCGGCTCATCCAGCAGCAGCACTTCCGGTTCGGCAATCAACGCACGGGCAATCGCCACACGCTGACGTTGCCCACCAGAGAGCTGGTGGGGATAACGAAAACGTACTGCCGCAGGCAGGCCCACTTCGCTCAGTGCCTGGCTGATTCGTTGTTCGGCGCGATCAATCTGATGCACCAGCAATGGCTCGTGCAGGATACGGTCAATGGTCTGGCGCGGATGCAGCGAGCCGAACGGGTCCTGAAACACCATTTGGACCTGGCGAAAAAAAGCACGGCTGCGTTTGGCGCTCAGCGCCTGACCACCGAAGGTCATGCTGCCCTGCCAGTCTTCATTCAGCCCGGCCAGCGCCCGCAGAATGGTGGATTTGCCGGAACCGCTTTCGCCGACCAGGCCAAAACTTTCGCCGTTACCCACGCTAAAGCTGACGCCTTTCACCACGGTATGCGCACCAAAGGCGATGCGCAGATTATCGATATGAATCATGTATTTTGCTCGTACAAATACGTTATTAATCCCGCCACGCCGCGTCGCGCTGCAACACCGGCAACCGCTCACGCGGATGGCGCAGAGACGGCAGGCAGGCCAGCAATCCACGGGTGTACGGGTGCTGCGCCTGTTGCAGTTGTCCGGCATCCAGCAGTTCGACGATCTTTCCGGCGTACATCACCGCCACACGATCGCAGAAATGGGATACCAGCGGCAGATCGTGGCTGATCAGGATCAACCCCATACCACGCGCAGAAACCAGATCGTCAATCAGTTTCAGGATCTCCGCCTGCACCGTGGCATCCAGCGCGCTGGTGGGTTCGTCGGCGATCAGCAGCTCCGGGTCCGGTGCCAGCATCATGGCAATCATGACGCGCTGGCCCATACCGCCCGAAACTTCATGGGGATAGCGCTTCGCCACCCCGTCGGGATCGCGGATTTTTACCTGTTCCAGCAAGCCAATCGCCGCCTGCATCGCCGCTTTTTTGCTGCCGCCTTTGTGCTCACGCCAGGCTTCAGCAATCTGCTGGCCGATGGTCATCACCGGATTCAGCGAATATTTCGGGTCCTGCAAAATAAAACCGACGCGCTTGCCGCGAATCTGGCGCAGCACTTTTTCGCTGGCACCACGCAGATCGATACCGTCGAAGCGCAGCACATCCGCCGTTACCTCGGCATTGCCTGGCAGTAGCTGCATCAGGCTCCGTGCCGTCAGCGATTTGCCGGAACCACTCTCGCCGACAATGGCAAATTTTTCGCGGCCAACGCTAAAGCTGACGCCACGCACCGCTTCAAAGGTTTCAGCGCGATTGCGAAAGGCAATGCGCAGATTATCAATTTCCACCAACATTTAGCGCTCCTTCGGGTCCAGCACGTCGCGCAGACCGTCACCAAGAAAGTTGAACGCCAGCGACGTCAGGAAAATCGCGATACACGGCATCAGCGGCACCCACCATTCGCTAAACAGAAAACGGCGCGCGGTGGCGATCATCGTGCCCCATTCCGGTGAAGGCGGTTGTGCACCCATGCCGAGAAAACCCAGGCTGGCGGCGGTGATGATGATCGAGCTCATGTCGAGTGTGACGCGCACAATCAGGCTGGGTACGCACAGTGGCATGATGTGGCGCAGAATAATGCGCAATGGCGCGGCCCCGGTCAGGCGGCTGGCGGCGATAAAATCGCTGTTGCGGAACTGCAACGTCTCAGCACGGGCCAGACGCGCATAGGGCGGCCAGGCGGTGAGGGCAATCGCCAGCACCGCGCTTTCGACACCCGGTTTCAGCGCGGCAACAAACGCCAGCGCCAGAATCAGGCGTGGGAAAGCGAGGAAGATATCGGTCAGACGCATCAGCGCCTTATCGACAAACCCTCCGGCATACCCGGCGATACAGCCAATTAACAGGCCGAGCGGGGCGGTCAGCAACACCACCGCGATCACCATGCCAAGCGTGGTGCGCCCGCCATAGATGATGCGTGTCCAGACATCGCGCCCCAGTTCATCGGTGCCGAGCCAGTGTGTCCAGGACGGTAGCGCAAGGCGGTTATCCAGATGCTGTGTACCGGGATCGAACGGTGTCAGCAGCGGCGCAAACAGCGCCAGCAGTAACATCAGGAAAATGACCAGCAGCCCCGCCATTGCCAGTGGGTTACTGCGCAGGCTGAGCCACAGACGATAGCGGCGGCCCCACACCGCCTGACGGCGGTTGGCTGGCGTGTCATCCAGTAGCCAGTCACGAGAGAAAAAGATCATTTTACGCGCGGGTCCCAAAGTCGATAGAGAAGGTCAGCCAGCTGATTAAGCAGCACATATACGGTGCCGACCAGCAGGGTTGCGCCCACCACCGGGTTCATGTCGGCATTCATCAGCGAGGTGGTGAGGTACTGCCCGAGGCCCGGCCAGGCAAAGACGTTTTCCGTCACGACGGCACCCTCCAGCAACCCGGCGTAGGTCAGTGCCAACACCGTCACCAGCTGTACCGCCACCGTGGGGAAGGCGTGACGCCAGATCACCCGCGCCGAAGATAAACCCTTGGCGCGCGCGGTGATCACAAACTCGCCGCTCAGGGCGTTGAGCATAAAAGTGCGCGTCATACGCGTGATGTAGGCCATGCTGAAATAGGCGAGGATCAACACCGGTTGCGCCATATGTGCCAGCGCATCACGGAAAGCGTCATACTCACCCGCCAGCAGGGAGTCGATGGTGAGGAAGCCCGTCACCTGCGGCACCATATCCTGCCAGATGATGTCCTGCCGTCCCGGCCCCGGGGCAATGCCCAGCACCGCGTAGAACACCAGCAGACTCAGCAACGCCAGCACGAACACCGGCAGCGAGTGGCCTGCCAGGCACACCACGCGAATGGTTTGATCCACCCAGCTGCTTTGGCGTACCGCTGCCCACACGCCCAGCGGGATGCCAATCAACGCGGCGATAATGATCGCCGCCGTTGCCAGCTCCATGGTGGCCGGGAAGAAACGGGCGATATCGGTGGTGACCGGGTTGGAGGTCAGAATCGATTTGCCGAGATCGCCATGTAACAGCTGATTGAGGTAATGACCAAACTGGATGTAAAGGGGCTGATCCAGCCCCATCTCCGCACGCACGCGCTCCACCACGGACTGGGGCGCGTTATCACCGACCGCTGCCAACACCGGATCGGTGGGCATCACGCGGCCAATGAAAAAGGTCAAAACCGACAGGCCAAACAGCGTCAGCACCAGGCTGCTCAGGGTGCTGACGATTTTCTTCAGTAACGGCATCAGGCTTTTTTCACCTGCTCATACGGCCATTGCTCCAGCACGGTCAGGTGAACGTTGCTGACATTTTTGCCGACCGCGACGTTTTTGGTTTTCTGCATCATGTAGATAAACGGACTCTTCTCACGGCCAAGTTGCTGAATCTGGTGATACAGCGCGATACGTTTGGCCGGATCGGCCTCGTGCAGCGCCTGCTCGGTCAGTTGGTTGAACTCATCGTCAGACCAGCTGCAACGCCAGGCCAGCGTGCGGTTGCGCGCGTTGTCGCTGTTGTCGGTGTTAACGCAGAAGGCTTCGGTATTGGAGTTCGGGTCGAAGTAATCCGCACCCCAGACGGTCAATGCCAGCTGGTGCTGACGGGCACGCATCTTGGTCAGCACCTGACGGTTTTCAGCCGCAATCAATGACACTTTGATGCCAATCGCGCCCAGTTGGGTCTGAATCGCCTGTGCGATATCCGGGTACGGCTGCATTGAGTAGTGGTCGAGGGTGATTTCAAACCCGTTCGGGTAACCCGCTTCCGCCAGCAGCGCTTTAGCTTTGGCGATGTCTTTATGGAAAGGGGTATCGTCCAGTGCCGCCGGGAAGCCGCTCGGCAGGAAGCTTTGATGGGTGATGAAACTCATCGACAGAATATTTTTCTGGATGCTGTCGTAATCCAGCGCCCATTTCAGCGCCTGCCATACCTGTGGTTTTTTCAGGTATTCGTTATTGGTGTTGCATGACATCAGCATGATGGCGGAGAGCGACTGATTCACCAGCGATACCGTCGGGTCATTTTTCACCTGCAACAGTTGCTCGGTGGTCAGGTCATAGGCCGCATCGACATCGCCTTTTTTCAGCATCAGCGCCTGTGCTGCCGGGTCGGCGATATGTTTCAGGATCACGCGCTTGATTTTGCTCTGGTCAGCAAACTGCGGGCTGAGTTCCAGAATCACCGTTTCGCTGGCTTTCCAGGTGCGCAGGGTAAAGGCACCAGAACCGGCGCTGTGCTGTTTCAGCCACGCGTTACCGAAGTCGTTGTTCTGCTGGTTCGCCAGACAGGCTTTCTTCGACACGATGCTGCCGACGGTGGCTGACAGGCAATACAGCAGGAAGGTCTCAGCAGCCGGTGCGCCCAGTTTCATTTCCAGCGTATGGGTGTCTTTTGCCGTCACCAGCTGGGTCACGTTGTCTTTGGTAAAGCCGAACTGATTGATAATAAACGCCGGGCTTTTATCCAGTTTCACAATACGTTCAATGGAGAACGCCGCATCTTCGGCGGTGACCGGTGTGCCATCGGCAAATTTCGCTGCCGGATCGATATGGAAGGTATACACGCTGTTGTCGGCGTTCACTTCCCAGCTTTTGGCCAGTGCGCCGATCACTTTGTCGGCCTGCTGTGGGTCCGGCATCACCAGCTTCTGATACAGGTTGCCGCAGATCTGGCCGCCGGTGGCTTCAAAGCTTTCGTGGGGATCGAGGCTGGTCATGTTGTCCAGCTGCATCGCCATCACCAGCATGCTGGGCGGCGTGGCAGCAAAGGCAGAGTTGAGGCTGAGATACGAAAGGAAGGGCACTGCGGTGCATCCTGCAAGAAAACGTCTTCTGGTTACCATGACAACTCCAACTTATTGATTATTAAAATAAAAAAGTTATTATTTGCTGTTTTTTGTCTTGACATTCCCGCCGGGCAGGAGGATTAATAACAGGCATTAAGCCTTTTGTTTCATGCGCAGCCGCTTGCCCTTTTTTGGTGCATTTTGCCCCCTCAACTGGCAGCGTTTGCGCTTTCCCCTGAACAAGAAACGGATACAACATGTCTGACTCGCCGAACGCCAACCGGATTGCCATCCCGGTTTTTGATGGTCACAACGATGTCCTGAACAAACTGTGGCAACACCATCAGCCCGATGCCGTGAATGTTTTTTTCAACGGTACTGACTCAGGCCAGATGGACTTTCCCCGTATCCGGCACGGAAATATGGTAGGTGGGATTTTTGCCACCTGGGTGCCATCACACCCGTCAGTTGCAAGAAGTGCGCCAGACCTCTCAGATTTTCCTCAGGAAATTATCAGCAATGCGCGCGATGCCACCTTCTCCATGCTGGCGTTATTGCTGCGTATTGAGCAGGCGTCGCAGGGCCAGGTAAAAATTTGTCGCAGCGTGCGTGACATTCGTGAGTGCATGCGCAAAGACGTACTGGCGGTGGTGATGCATGTGGAGGGCGCGGAAGCTCTGGATACGCATGGCGAGCTGCTGGACATCCTCTACGCCAGCGGGCTGCGTACCCTTGGGCCACTGTGGAGCCGGCCAAACCAGTTTGGCGATGGCGTGCCCTTCCGTTATCCCTCCTCACCCGATATCGGCAATGGCCTGACGGCGGCGGGTAAGCAACTGGTACGTGACTGTAATCAGCGCCGCATTATGGTTGACCTGTCGCATATGGATGAGAAAGGTTTCTGGCATACCGCGGAGATCAGCACGGCACCGCTGGTGGCGAGCCACTCCAATGCGCATGCGTTGAGTGCTCAGTCGCGTAACCTGACCGACCGTCAGTTGGCCGCGATTGCGGCAACGCAGGGCTTTGTCGGTGTGAATTTTGCCGTGCCCTTCCTGCGTGAAGATGGCGATCGCCACGCGCCTACCACTGTCGATGCTATCGTGCGTCACGTGGAATATCTGTTGGAAAAAGTGGGTGAAGATGGCGTTGGTTTTGGTTCCGACCTGGATGGCGCGACCATGCCGGGTGATATGAAAGATGTGGCCGGTTTTCCGCTGGTGGTGGATGCGCTGGCGGCGCGCGGTTATTCGCAACAGTTGCTGGAGAAAATCTGCTACGGCAACTGGCTGCGTGTGCTTGAAGCCACCTGGGGCGAATAATCGTGCGATTGCGACATATTGAGGTGTTTCAGGCGATTGTGCAGACCGGCAGTATCAGCGGTGCGGCGCGCTTGCTTAATGTGTCGCAACCGAATGTCAGCCGGGTGCTGAATCACGCCGAGCAGCAGCTTGGGTTTGCGCTGTTTGAACGGCGTGCGCAGGGGATGATTGTCACCGCAGAAGGGCGGCGTCTGCTGCCGGAAGTGGAAGAACTGTATCAACGTTTGCAATCGATTACCGAGCTGACGGAGCAACTGCGGCGCGGCGAAGGGCAGACGGTGCGCGTTGGCGCGGCGCATGCTTTTGGTCAGATGGTGCTGGCTCCGGCGCTGGTGACCTGGCGGCAACAGGCGGCGTCGGTTAGCGTGGAGCTGGTCACTGAACACTTCAGCACCCTGTGCCGCAGCATTCTCGATAATCAGCTCGACTTCGCGCTGGTGTTTGGGCAGCAGGTGGATGCGGAGCTGCTGGCGGAACCTTTGTTTCAATCCTCGATGGTCGCGCTGCTGCCGCAGTATCACACCCACAATGAACCGGTCACCCTCGAATGGTTGTGCGCCAATAATTTGCTGATGATGCAAAGCCAGGACCCGCTGGGGCGTGTGCTGCATCGTGCGTTGCGCGATAAGGGGTTAAATCCCGGGGTGTCCTTGTCGATTAAGACCTACTCGGTGATTGCCGACATGGTGCTGGCGGGCGGCGGCGTGGGGATAGTTGATTTGTTTACCGCCTGTCGCTATGCCGATCAGCTGAAACTGCTGCCGGTGGCACAACCGTTGCCGTTTGAGGTGATGCTGATTAGCCGCCGTGATCGGCCTCAGTCACAATCGACCCTGCAATTGAAACAGGTGATTCGTAATAAGTTGTGGGAGATCGCGCGGCAATGTGAATCACGGTTTTTTACGGTGAAGCCGTAGGGCATTCGTTCGCTCTGAGCGGGTTTCGTTCGCCACGAGCAGTGGCAGTTGCAGTTCGCCGGTGCGGCGACCGAGCAAAGGGTGCCTGGCCGCACCCTTTGCAATCCCGGGCCTCGCGCCAGCCTCCCTCGCCGCTACGCGGTGTTTTTTGCGCGATAAATCGCGCCGCTACAACTGCCGACGGACCGGCGGCGATTCGCTCCTGCTCAACGCCGCCTTTCGCCGCATCCATGCGGCTCATCCTGGCAGCATTCACTCGCTCAGCGAGTCCGGATGGTGCCCCACCCCCCGCTGCAAAACCTGTGTTTTTCAGTCCCTTTCTTTTTGCTTTCCGTTTTTTATTTTTTGTTTTTTGTGTTTTCTGCGGTCTTTCAGACGGTGGGGTGGGCGGCATCCACAGCGCCGAGCGCAGAGGGAAGGCCAGGACGAGCCGCATGGATGCGGCGAGAGAGCGGAATGAGCCATGGATGGCGAATCCGCGCGGTCCGTATGGCCTGAGTGATAAGCGAGGGGACAGCGCTATGCGCTGCGCGAGGACGCCGCAGGGCGCGGATTGTTAAGGCCCGCGCCTTCGGGCCTTAACCCGTCCGCCTGCACGTTGCAACTGAAACTCCCTAATGCCTGGCGGGCGGAACCTTCTCAGAGCCAGCGGGCGGAACCTTCCCGCCACCAATGGCAACTAAAATCAAACCCCATCTGCAATCGGTTTACGCACCAACAACAGATACGCCAGCGCCCCCACCACCGTCACACCGGCACAAATCATCAGCGCCAGGCTGAAGGACTTGGTGGTATCCAACACCCAACCGGTAACAATCGGTGCGAACGAAGCGAACACAAAGCTGGCAAAGTTCTGGATACTGCCGACCGAGGCGGTCATACGGGCGGTAACGTTGGCGTGAATCAGCCCCCAGCAGGACGTTCCGGCAAAATGGATACAGAACAGCGCCATGCCGATCAGCGTCACTGCGCTGGTGGTGTCGGTAGCACGGGTAACAAAGGCAGTAAACGCCGCAGACAGCAACATACCGCTGACAATGCTCACCTTACGCACCTTCACCGCATTCATCCCACGACGGACCAGCGCATCCACCACATAGCCGTTGAGCAACATCCCAGCGGCACCGAACAGGAACGGAATCGCCGCCAGCAAACCAGTGCTTTTCAGGTCGAGGTGATAGGTGGATTGCAGGTAGCCCGGCAGCCAGGCGATATACAGCCACGCGGTATAGTTGATGCCGCTGAAACCAATCATCATGCCCCACATGGTGCGTTGCTTAAACAGCCCACGCCACTCGGCAAAACTGATCGGCTCCTTGCGCGATGCCACGCTACCCGCCTGTAAATAATGGATCTCTTCCGCACTCAGTTTGTTGTTATCGCGATCGCGATAGGTCAGATACCATCCGATAGCGAGGAACATCCCCAGTACGCCGATGGTGACAAACATGCCGCGCCAGCCCAGCACCAGCATCATCGCGGCCAGAATGGGCGGAGCAATCGACAGACCAATCATCGAGGCGGCGTTAAACATTCCCATCGGCATGCCGCGATCTTTGATGTTGAACCAGTCGTTGATCACCTTCACACCGCACGGGTTCATCGGTGCTTCGCCGATCCCGAGGCCGATGCGCACCAGAATAAACTGGGTAAAGTTATGCACCATACCGGCGGCGGCCTGGAACAACGACCAGAAGAACATGCCAATCGCCAGCATAATGCGTGGGCCTTTGCGATCCAGCAGTGCGCCGCATGGCAGCTGTGCCAGACCATACGCCAGCGAAAACGCAGACAACAGCACGCCAATTTCGGTGGCTGACAAACCCAACTCTCCACGAATCGTCATATTGGCGACGGACAGCGAACTGCGGTCGAGATAGTTAATGATGGCGGCAAACAGCAGCAACAGCATTGCCGTCATCTGAATCTTTCTGATGCGCGGTGAGCGCACCACATCGCCGCGTGCAGGGACAAATTCACGTCCATCTGCGGCTGGGGCTGGCGCTGTCTCGCGACCACGAGCCGACGTATTTTCCATTGCAACCTCCCGGATCTGGGTACTTATCGTTATCAGTCAGTGTGGGGTTCTGTGGTCGCCAACCGATGCGACCTCAACAGATGGTTCCGAGACTAGAAGCAAAGATGACAGGATGTTGCAAAGATGTTTCTGATTCGTGCGGGAGCTAATGCTTTGTGGTTTTTAATCGGTTTTTAATTGTACTGGCGGATTGAGCGGATCATTGAGGTTTTGGCCGTATCGAGATGGGTATGCAGCGCGCACAGTGCTTCCACATCCTGACGGCTGATCAGCGCGGTGAGGATCGCCATATGTTCTTCCAGCGCCACAATATTGCGCTGCTTGAGATCGCTCTCATCCCATTGATAATGCGAATGAAAAATCACCGAGATAATCTCCAGCGATTGATTAAAAAACGGATTGTTGGCGGCGGAAAGAATCAGCGAATGCATCTCCTTATCCAGCGCAGCGAAGTGGCGATAATTGCTGGCGATGGTGTCCCGCATCGCACGATGCCTGTCGAGAAGATCGCGCGCCTGAATCCAGCGCTCATCCTCTGATGCCAGGTTGAGAAAACGATTTAACGCGTGAGTTTCCAGCATTTCGCGCAGCTCAAACAGTTTTTCCGCGTAATTCTGGTCGAACTTTTTCATGCGCCACTGGCCGCGTTTCACTGGCTCCAGCAGGTTGTAGCGCATAAAACGCAGCAAAAATTCACGGACTACCACCGGACTGACCTTCACCCGCTGTGCCAGTTGCAGCTCGGTAAAGGTATCGCCTGGCATCAGCAGCCGCTGGTTGATCAAATTAAAAAACGCCTGTTCAAATTGCGTGGCCTGCTGTTCGATCGGCGGGGTGAGTGTGCTGAAACCATCCTCATCGCTCGGGTTACGCACGATCACGTAAGTCTCATCCACCTTCTCCAGTATGCCGCGTTGGTGCAGGTAATGCAGGGTATGGCGCACGGTGGTCCGGCTGATATTGAACATCTCCGCCAGCGCAGCCTGCGGAGGTAAAGGCGAGCGAATATGGCGCTGCGCGATGCCCTCCAGCATTTGGTTGATGACGTTCTGACGCAAATTTTGGCTTCGGCTCATGTCACACTCCGGTTTTTTATTTATTAAAAACCATCGAAAGCCCAAAAAAATCGTTCTGCTTCACATTTTCGCGTGCGCAACAAGCCGTTAACATCGATTCTCGCCATAACTGTGACATCAGCACAGGAGAAACCTATGACAAGCATGAAAACCCTGGTGGTGGCGGAACCCCGTAGCATGGTGTGGCAGCAGCGTGCCAAACCGACACCGGCCGCCCACGAGGTTCTGATCAAGCCGATTACCGCCGGGATTTGTGGCACTGATATCCACGCCTGGGCGGGTAATCAGCCATTTTTTAGTTATCCACGCGTGTTGGGCCATGAGTTATGCGGTGAAGTGGTGGCGTTAGGTGCTCAGGCGAGCGGCTTTACGCCGGGGCAACGTGTCGCGCTGATCCCTTACGTTGCCTGCCAGCAGTGCGATGCCTGTCAAAGCGGCAAAACCAACTGTTGTGAAAACATCTCGGTGATTGGTGTGCATCAGGACGGCGGCTTCTGTGAACTGCTCAGCGTGCCACAAGACAATTTGCTGGCAGTGGATGATGTCGCCCCAGAAGCGGCAGCCTTGATCGAGCCATTTGCCATCAGCGCCCACGCAGTACGCCGGGCCGCAGTTATGCCGGATGAACAGGTGCTGGTGGTCGGTGCCGGGCCGATTGGCCTTGGCGTGGCAGCGATTGCCGCTGCCGCTGGCGCGCAGGTGGTGGTGGCGGATACCAGCGAACAGCGGCGGACGCATGTCGCGCAGCAACTGGGGCTGGCAACCATCAACCCACTGGATGCGGATTTTGACGCCACGCTGCGTGCGCAGTTTGGTGGACGTCTGGCCGCGAAGGTGATTGATGCCACCGGCAGCCCGGCGGCGATGAACGGTGCGGTGAAACTGATTCGCCACGGCGGCACCATCGTGTTTGTCGGCCTGCACAAAGGCGACCTGGTGATCCCCGATACCGAATTCCACAAAAAAGAGACCACGTTGATGGGCAGCCGCAATGCCACGCGCGAAGATTTCGACAAAGTGCGCGCACTGATGGCGAACGGTCAGCTACGTGCCGACATGATGCTCAATCGACATTATGATTTCTCTACCCTGGCAGAGACCTTTGAACCCGAGGTGATCAACAACCGCGAGCTGATCAAAGGCGTCATCCACTTCGCCCGCTAAGCCTGCAATGTGGCGAAAAAGTGCTGGCGCACTGCGTCAGCCTCCACCCCGAGACACAGGCGCTGAGCATGCAATCCGGCAAAGGGATCATGGCGTGAGGCGAGGGCGTTCAGACGGCGCAGCGTCTGGCCGCTGCTGATCCCTGCCGTCACCACCCGTACCGGCGCTTCCGTGATGTGAAACGCATGCGGCAGCGCCAGCCAGGAGAGGGTCAGCGTGTCGTGCAATGCCATCCCGGCAAAGCCTTCTTTCTCCAGGCTATACGCCAGATAGGGACGGCAGATGGCGCTCAACACCGGCTGATTAAGTTGCTGCACCTCGTTGGCGGTGATCAATACCTTATGGGTGACATCCAGCGGCAGTACCACCACCTTTAAGGCTGAGGACAGCACCTGATCGGCGGCGTGCGGGTCTTTCCAGATATTGAACTCGGCGAACGGCGTCACATTGCCGCTGTGCCCGTCGGTGCCGAATGCGCCACCCATCATCACCAACTCTTTCACCAGCGGAATAATATCCGGGGCTTGGTTTATGGCGCTGGCGATATTGGTCAGTGGACCAATTGCCACCAGAGTGATGGCATGCGGGTGAGCGCGCACGCTGTCGATAATAAATTGCACCGCGCCAGGCGCCTGATCGCTATGTGGATTACTGAAGGCATCGCCCAAACCATCTTCCCCATGCAGACGCGCCGGTTCAGAAGGGGCCTGCGCCAGCGGGCGTGAACACCCGCGATACACCGGGGCATCAATCCCCATTTTCTCGCAAAACAGCCGGGCATTTTTCACCGCCTGGCCCACCGCCACGTTGCCAAATACCGTGGTGATACCCAGTAATTTCTGGGTGCGCGCGGCATACGCCAGCGCAAAGGCGTCATCCACGCCGATATCGGTATCAAAAATCAGGGTGCGCATGAGGATCTCCAGTTAATCGCTGCCGTCCAGGTTAAAACATAAATGTGTTGGGTGATACACCAATTTGTCCGGACGATTACCTTGCGCAACGTCACATATTGTTTGCCAGCGCCAGCCATCGTATTATCAACCCCCTTAAGGTGATGGCGTGCCACCTTCCCCAACCGCCGTTCTGGCAACAGACGGCTGATGACGCCTGACAACACTCTTATCCCTGCGCGGGAGACGGCGGTGTGTCAGGCGTTTTTCTGTCCTGCCGCGGCCCTGCGCGTTTTAAACATCAGGAGCTACACATTTATGTTGAAGTCTTTACTGGCCGTTGTGCTGGGTGGTGCCGTGGGCTGTACGCTGCGCTGGCTGATTTCTGTCCGCTTTAACGCCCTGTTCCCCAACCTGCCGCCAGGCACCCTCATGGTGAACCTGATCGGTGGTTTTATCATTGGTGGCGCGATGGCGTGGCTGCTGAAAAATCCCCAACTCGATCCTGCCTGGAAATTACTGATTATCACCGGTTTCTGCGGCGGTCTGACGACCTTCTCCGCATTTTCAGCGGAAATCATGGTGATGCTGCAATCCGGTAAATATCTGTGGGCGATGTCGAGTGTGCTGGTGCATGTGGTTGGCTCAGTGCTGATGACCTTTGCCGGTTTCGCCGTGGTCAACCTGCTGGGCTAAACGGAGCGCTTGAAATAACCTTTAAGAGGTAGATACTGGTCAGAGTTCTGTGCGTGTGACGCACAGAACGTGTCACCGATTTATCCGGACGATTAAGGAGCACGTTGATGAGTAGTCACCCCAAATTCCTTAACCTGGTGTTGTTAAACGGTGAGCCTGAAGAGAAATTGCGTGCAGCGCACGCAGCGGGCTTTGATCAGGTTGAAATCTGGCGTGAAGATGTTCAGGCCAGCGCGCAGGGCACTCTGGCGCTGGCACAATTGGCCGCTCAGCAGCAGCTTTCGTTTACCAACTTGCAGGTGTTACGCGATTTTACCGGTGCGCCAGATCGTGAACGCCAGCAGAAGCGTGAAGAACTGCGTCAGTTTATTCAGGTCGCCCAGGCGCTGGGCTGCGACACCATCCAGGCACCGGCGACCACGCGTGAAGATTGCCTCGCAGAACGTATCGATGAGGATTTGCAGTGGATGGCGTCGGAAGCGGCGCGCTACAAAATGCGCATCATGTATGAGCCAATGGCGTGGTGCAGCGTCGATAACACCCTGCCGTTGGCATGGGAGAGGCTGCAACGGCTAGATCAACCGAACATTGGTTTGGTGGTCGATCTGTTCCACATCTGTGCGCGGGGCGGCGATGCTTCGCAACTGGACGGTATTCCCGCCGATCGCATCTATGAAGTGCAGCTGTGTGATATGGCCGCGCTGCCGCCGCAGAATAACGACGCGATTATCGATATTGCACGTCACCAGCGTTTATTGCCCGGTGACGGCATCATCGAAGTCGAGCGTTTTGTCGATAAGTTGAAAAGCGCCGGTTACAACGGGCCGGTCGGCATTGAAGTGTTTAACGATGCGTTAAAAGCGCAGCCACCGGCAGTGGCGGCGCAACAGGCCTGGACCGCGCTCAATCGCTACTGGCCTTAATCCTGTAAACATTGCGCGATAAAGGCGGCCGCCTGCATCGCGCCCTGCGACGAAATGGTGTGCCCGGTGGCTGGTTCAAAGCGTGTTTCCAGCGTCACACCCGCGCTTTTCAGACGCAGCGCGGCAGATTCGCTTTCGGTCCACGGAATCACGCCGTCAGCATGGCCGTGGATCAGCAGCGCAGGCGTCAGTGGCTGCGGCGTTAAGGGGCCATCAAAGGCCAGACGGCCAGAGAACGCGACCACACCCGCCAGCGGATGACGGCCCGAGGCCAGGGCATCCAGCGCCATAATCGACCCCTGCGAGAAGCCCACCAGAATCACGTTATCCCAGGCATCGGCAAAGCCATGCTGTGCCATCAATTGTTGCAGCGTGGCGTCAAACGCGGCACGTGCTTCGCGCACGCGTGCCGGACGGTTTTCCACGGTGACGCCGTTCAGGCTAAACCATTGATAACCCATACCGTGTTCAAACGGATAAGGGGCATTCGGTGAGGCGAACGCCACATCCGGCAGCAGGCTGGCCCAATGCTGGCCGAGCACCGCCAAATCGTCACCATTGCTGCCGACGCCGTGCAGAAAAATCACTAACGCTTTTGCCATCTTACCGCTCCTTAAAAACCGTATTCCGCCATATCCGGGCCAGCCGGCACGATACCATTTGGGTTCAGTGCTTTGATGGAATAGTAGCCCTGCTTGATATGGTCGATATTCACTGTCTGGCGCACGCCGGACACCGACAGCATACTCTTCAGGTAGCGATTGAGTAGCGGATAGTCGCGCAAGCGGCGCAGGTTGCATTTGAACAGGCCATGGTAAGCCGCGTCAAAGCGGATCAGCGTCACAAACAGGCGAATATCGGCTTCGGTCAGCTGCTCGCCCAACAAGAAGGTGCGGCCATCGCTCAGGCGCTCCTCCAGCTCATCCAACTGGCTAAAGACATCCTGAAACGCCTGCTGATAGCTGATTTGCGTGGTGGCGAAACCGGTGCGATACACGCCGTTATTCAGACGGGGATAGATCGATTCATTGATCGCATCGATCTCGCTGCGCAGATCCTGCGGGTACAGATCGATGCTGTTATCGGCGAGATCGCCAAAACCGCTGTTCAGCATGCGCAGGATATCGGCGGATTCGTTATTCACGATGGTCCCGGTCTTTTTATCCCACAGCACCGGCACGGTGGCACGACCGGTGAAATCGGCGGCGGCGCGGGTATAGAGTTCATGCAGATACTCAGCATTATTCAGGGTATCGCGATCGGCACCAGGATAATCACCGAAATGCCAGCCCTGGTCGCCCAGTTGTGGTTCCACCACCGACACGCTGATCACCTGCTCCAGCCCTTTCAGGTTGCGGGCAATCAGGGTACGCGAGGCCCACGGGCAAATCAGCGCCACATAGAGGTGATAGCGATCCGGCTCGGCAGCAAACTCGCTGGAACCATCGCAGGTGATCCAATGGCGAAAACTCGATGTCTGACGGACAAAGCCGCCCTGTTTATCGGTGGCCTGTACCGGATGCCACTCTGCGCTCCACTTACCGTTTACCAACATCGCTCTGCTCCTCTGTGGTGATGTTGGTTAGCTTAACCCGCTGCCGGAGGGGTGATAATCCGGGCAAAATGGCTTTCATTGCTTCCAAAATGGAAGGAATCAGCCCGGTGGAGAATGGCGGAAATGCTCGGCGAGGAAGTCGATCAGCAGACGGGTTTTCTGCGCCAGATGGCGGGCAGGGGGATAAAGCGCAAACAGGCCAAGCGGCGGGGTGGCGAAGGCATCCAGCAGCGACACGATCTCACCGCGTTGCAGTGCGGGTGCGGCAATAAAGCCCGGTAAGCGCGCGATACCCAGCCCGGCCAGCGCGGCCTGTAAACAGGCTTCAGTATTGGAGAAACACAGGCGGCCGCGAATCGGCATATTGACGCTATCACCGCAGGGGGTGATGAACGGCCAGTGCCAGGGATCGCGGAAATTGGTGTCGCTGATACATTGGTGCGCAGCCAGATCGCGCCAGTGCTGCGGCGTGCCGTGTTGCTGGAGATAGCCGGGCGAAGCCGCCACGCGCACCGCCACATCACCGAGACGGCGGGCGATCAGGCTGCTGTCATCCAGCTTGCCGATGCGAATCGCCATATCAAACCCTTCATCGACGATATTCACCGCCCGATCGGAGAAATTCACGTCCAGTTCGATTTGCGGATAGGTGCGGGCAAACTCCACCAGCACGCGGGCAAGCACGGCGGTGCCAAAGGTGCCGGGGGCGCTGATCTTCAGCCGTCCGGTTGGGGTCGTGGCGCTTTCGCGCACCGTGGCATCGAGGGTGTCGAAGGCTTCCAGCAGGCTTTTTACCCGTTCGTAATAAGCGCGACCCACTTCGGTAGGTGATAGCGCGCGCGTGCTGCGTTTAAACAGCTGTACGCCCAGCTCCTGCTCGAGTCTGGATACCAGTTTTGACGCCTGGCCGCTGCTGGTGCCAAGCCGCGCGGCGGCACCGGCGAAGCTGCCGACTTCCAGCACGGCAACAAACATCCGGTCACAATCAAGACGATCCATGGCGCTTCCTGATGGCAAACAAAAGCGGAGTATATAACGCGCGATAAATCACGCCGCTACAAAAATCTGCCTGATCGTAGCGGCGCGATTTATCGCGCGCTTTTTTCCGACACAGCGCTCTGGTTTAAGTTCGCATTCGGTGCGCTGCACCTTTCCCCCGGCGACAAAACCTGTTTGACTACAGGTTCGCTTTTATCAGGCCGGGAGCCGTGGATGTCTTTGCTTCACCTGTCATCGCTGGCGGAGATTAGCGCCGCCGCGTGGGATGCATTGTTACCTGACGATCAACCGTTTTTACGCCACGCTTTTCTGCTCACGCTGGAAGAGAGCGGCAGCGTGCGGCCGGAAAGCGGCTGGCAGCCGGATCACCTCATTTGGCGCGAGCGGGGCGAGGTGCGTGCGGCGCTGCCGGGCTATCGCAAACGTAATTCGTGGGGCGAATATGTGTTCGATCACGCCTGGGCGGATGCCTGCCAGCGGGCGGGTATCCCTTATTATCCCAAATGGCTGGGCGCGATTCCGTTCAGCCCGGTGACTGGCGCGCGCCTGTTGGGTGATGCTGCGCCATTACTCGCGCAATTACCGGATTACCTGCATCAGCACGGCCTGAGCAGCGCCCATATCAACTTCACCACACCGCACGCCAATGCCATGCTCGAACAGGCACCGGACTGGCTGGCGCGTCTCGGCATTCAGTATCACTGGCACAATCGGGGCTACCGGGATTTCCAGGATTTCCTCGACACCCTGATGTCGCGGAAACGTAAACAGCTGCGTAAAGAACGCGAACAGGTAGCCAGCAACGGTTTTGCTTTTGACTGGTATCGCGGCGATCAGCTGCGTGAAGATCAGTGGGACTTTATTTACACCTGCTACGCCAATACCTATGCGGTGCGCGGCCAGCGGCCCTATCTGACACGCGAGTTCTTCAGCCTGCTGGCCGAACGGATGCCACACAGTATCCGGGTGTGCATCGCCTCGCTACAACGGCAACAGGCGGCGATGGCCTTCTGTCTGGTAGATGGCACCACCTTGTATGGCCGCTACTGGGGTTGCCTGGCGGAGTTTGATCGGCTGCACTTCGAAACCTGTTTCTACCAGGGGATGGATTACGCGATGGCCGAGGGCATCGCGCGCTTTGATGCGGGTGCGCAGGGCGAGCACAAACTGGTGCGTGGCTTCGAACCGCAGATCACCCATTCGTGGCACTATCTCAGCCATCCGGGGCTACGGGCGGCGGTGGGCGATTTTCTGCAACAGGAGCGGGCAGGGATCCGCGCCTGGGAAGCGGAGGCGCGCGACGCCCTGCCGTATCGACGCGGCGATTAATCCACGCCGACAAAACCCCCGGTCTGATGCTGCCACAGGCGCGCGTACAAACCGTTGTGCGCCAGCAGCTCGCGGTGGTTACCCATCTCGACGATTTGCCCCTGCTCCAGCACCACCAGGCGATCCATTTTGGCAATGGTGGAGAGGCGGTGGGCGATGGCAATCACCGTTTTGCCCTGCATCAGCGTTTCCAGGCTCTCCTGAATCGCCGCTTCGACTTCTGAATCCAGTGCCGAGGTGGCCTCATCCATGATCAGAATCGGTGCGTCTTTCAGCAGCACGCGGGCGATGGCGATACGCTGACGTTGGCCACCCGACAGCTTCACGCCGCGCTCACCGACGTGCGCATCCAGCCCGGTGCGCCCCTGTGGGTCAGACAGCAGCGGAATAAACTCGTCGGCGCGCGCGCGGCGAATCGCCTGCATCAGCTCCGCTTCGGTGGCATCCGGGCGGCCATACAACAGGTTTTCGCGAATCGAACGGTGCAGCAACGAGGTGTCCTGAGTGATCATGCCAATCTGACCACGCAGGCTTTCCTGGGTGACGTTGGCGATGTTTTGGTCGTCAATCAGGATGCGGCCACCGTTCAGGTCATACAGCCGCAGCAGCAAATTCACCATCGTCGATTTGCCCGCACCGGACGGGCCAATCAAGCCAATTTTCTCCCCCGGCTTGATATTGAGGTTGAGGCGATTGATCACCTGGCGACCGCCACCGTAATCGAAGCGCACATCTTCGAAACGGATTTGGCCGCGCGTCACCTGCATCTTCTGCGCGGCAGGGGCATCCTGCACGCTGAGCGGCTGGGAGATGGTATTCAGACCATCCTGCACCATGCCGATATTTTCGAAGATGCCGTTTACCACCCACATGATCCAGCCCGACATGTTGACCAGGCGAATCACCAGGCCGGTTGCCAGCGCAATCGCGCCGACGCTAATCAACGACTGGCTCCATAACCACAGCGCCAGGCCAGAGGTGCTGACAATTAACAGGCCGTTCAGCGTCGACAGCGTGATATCCATGCTGGTGACCATGCGACTGGCGTGCTGGGTTTTGTCGGTTTGCTCCTGAATCGCTTCGCGTGCATAACGTTTTTCCAGATCGTTATGGGCGAACAGCTTAATGGTGGCGATATTGGTATAGCCATCGACAATGGTGCCCATCAGCTTCGAACGTGCCTCGGAAGACACCACCGAGCGCTGTTTCACGCGGGGTACGAAGAAACGCAGCGACAGACTATAGGCGACCAGCCAGATGATAAGTGGGATCATCAGCCGCCAGTCGGCTTCGGCAAACAGCACCAGCGAGGTGACGGCGTAAATCAGCACGTGCCAGATGGCATCCACCAGTTGCACCGCCGAATCACGCAATGAGTTGCCGGTTTGCATGATGCGTTGTGCGATGCGGCCAGCAAAATCGTTCTGGAAGAAATTCAGGCTCTGCCGCAGCACGTAGTTGTGATTTTGCCAGCGGATCAGGCTGGTCATGCTGGGGCTGATACTTTGATGCACCAGCAGATCATGCAAGGCAATCACGATGGGCCGGAAAATCAGCGCCACCACCGCCATCCACAGCAAAATCGGCCAGTTATCAGTAAACAGCGTGGCCGGGGTTGAGTGGTTCACCAGGTCGATAATGCGGCTGAGATAGCTGAACAGCGCCACTTCAATCAGCGCCTGCACCAGTCCGACAATCAGCAGGGCGACAAAACTTGGCCAAACCTGGCGCAGATAGTAGAGATAAAACGGCCAGACAGTGGAAGGGGGTGAATCTGTTGGTGCATCCTGGAAAATATTGATAAAACGTTCAAAACGGCGATACAGCATAGCGTCACTCTTTCCGTCTCATTGAATCATTCAGCTTAGTGTAATTTTCAGGAGAATAGCGATATGGATTTGCTTATCCGTGGCCGTGAACCGCGCGATGCGGCCGCGTACCAACGGTTGTACAGCCAGCCAGCAGTCTACCAATGGACCACGCAGTTGCCCTTTCCCAGTGTTGTCACCTGGGAGAAAAAATTCGAGAAAATGGAGGCAGAGGGCTTTATCGCCTTTGTGGCGGAAATCGACGGTAACCTGGTGGGGGAGCTGACGCTGTTTGTGGATCATCGGCCACGGACTCGCCACGGTATCAGCTTTGGCATCAGCGTTGATCCGGCCTTCAGTGGGCGCGGCATTGGCGAAAAACTGATCCGTACCGGCATGGATTACGCCTTTAACTGGCTGGGTGTGCAGCGTATCGAGCTGGAGGCGTTTCACGATAACCAGCGCGCGCTGCGCCTCTATCAACGTCTCGGTTTTCAGCACGAAGGGGTGCGGCGTAAAGCCTGCCTGCGCAATGGCGAGTACCACGATATCGTGGTGATGTCGGTGCTGCGGGCAGAGTGGGCGCAATAAATTGCGCCCTTGCTGAGGGTATGGCGGGTAACGGCGCGTGCCGTTACTCACTTTTCTCGACGTAGTGCTGCATATTCTCTTTGGTCACCAGTTCAAACGGAATCCAGACGTGTGAATCCAGTTTTTCACCCTTGATCAGTTTCTGCGCCACATCGACCGACGTTTTGCCCTGACCAATCGCATCCTGGAAAACCGTAACCTGCAAGGTTCCGGCCGCCAGCGCTTTCAGGCCGTCCGGCGTGGCATCGATCCCGCCCACCAAAATCTTTTTGCCAGTTTTTGCCTGGGCCAGCGCCATGGTGGCACCAATCGCCATCTCGTCATTGTTCGCCGCCACGATATCGATCTCTTCGCCGTTGGTCAGCCAGTTCAGCATCAAATCCATGCCTTCGTTGCGCGCGTAGTTCGCGGTCTGCTTCAGCACTACCTTCATGCCCGGATACTTCGCCACCACCTGCTCGACATCTTTGGTTCGTTGCAGGGCTCCGGCATCGGTCAGGTTGCCGATCATGATCGCCACCTTGCCTTTATAATTTGCCATCTTCGCCAGCGCTTCCATCTGCAAGGTGCCTGATTCGCGTTCATCGGAGCCGACAAACACCACGCCAGGCGGCAAGGTTTTATCGCCCGGTGAGCGGTTGACGTAAACCAGCGGGATTTTTGCCTGTTGCGCCATTTTGGTCAGGGCCGGGGTGCTGGCGGAATCCACCGGATCGACGATGATGGCATCGACACCGGCGCTGATAAAACTCTGCACCTGATCGGTCTGACGACCGACATCACCGCGTGCATCTTCAAACTGCACCCCCAGCCCGCGCGCTTTGGCTTCTTTATCAATGGCATGACGAATAATGGTCAGGAAATTTTGATCGAAATAGGCCATTGATACGCCGATTTTTTCCGCCAGCGCGGAGGCAGAGCTGCACAACAGACCAACTAACACGATCGCCTTGATGGTTTTCATCGCGGACTCCAGGGTGAGGTTGTTATTAGAATGAAAGTTTCATTGATATTAAGAATGGATAAATGAAACCATTTGCAGACTACGAAGCGGCAGCGATGCTGACAACGGGTAAATACATATTCTGCTGATGCGCGCACATTTTGCCGTCGGCGGCTGAATCCTTAGCCTGCACATAGTTGCGGCTCAAAGAATTTTCTTCGACCTGGCGCACACTCCCGGTGTTTGCTGGCGAGAGATTTAGGGTTCTGTGCAGCATCGCACCTTGCTTTGTGGCATACGCCAAAACAGGGGTGAAATTTCCCATGCAATTCCCTCATCCGCACAATGACCACGCCATGCCCGGCTCTTTATATTTTCTCAACAGGGAAAATTAAGCGGTATTCCTGAACACATCATCCAGAGCAGGAGGCTCCTCTGATTAAGGAATTCACCCTATGTCACACCAAAAAATCGCTGGGCGCACCAGCCATGTCCGTATCTGGATCCTGATGCTGATCCTGTTTCTTTCCGTGGTGGCCTACGCTGACCGCTCGATCCTGTCGATCTCCGGCTCGGCGATCAAAGAAGAGTTCGGGCTTTCGGCGATCCAGTTGGGGTTGATCCTCTCCGCCTTTAGCTGGGCCTATGTGATCGGCCAGATTCCCGGTGGTTTGTTCCTCGATCGCTTCGGCACCAAAAAGGTCTATGGCGTGACGCTGGCTCTCTGGTCGCTTGCCACCATTGCGATGGGGTTTGTCGGTGAGTTTTCCAGCGGCATGACGGCAGCGCTGGCGTTGATGTTTGCGCTGCGTTTTATCCTTGGGCTGATTGAGGCACCCAGTTTTCCGGCCAATGCGCGCGTGGTGATCATGTGGTTCCCCAGCGCCGAACGTGGGCGGGCATCCTCGTTATTTAGTTCGGCGCAATACTTTGCGGTCGCGATCTTTTCGCCGCTCTCCGGCTGGCTGGTGTCGCGCTATGGCTGGGAGTGGCCGTTCTTTGTGCTGGGTGGCATCGGCGTGCTGGCCGTGCTGGTCTGGACGGGGTATATGCGCAGTCCGAAACACCATCCGCAAGTGTCGGAAACCGAACTGCGCCATATCGTCGATGGCGGCGCGCTGGTGGATATCGATGCTGCCCAGACACTCAAAGCCCGTCCGGCGCTGAGCAAAGCGATGTTCAAGAAGCTGCTCAGTAACCGCATGTTGTGGTGCGCGTATATCGGCCAGTACTGCATCATCGCGCTGAGCTACTTTTTTATCACCTGGTTCCCGATTTACCTGGTACAGGCGCGCGGGATGAACATTCTTGATGCCGGGTTTGCCACCATTGCGCCGGCGTTGTTTGGTTTTGCTGGCGGCATCAGCGGGGGCTACATCTCGGATAAGTTGCTGGCACGTGGCTGGAGCATCTCCTGGGCGCGTAAAACCCCGTATATCGTCGGCATGCTGATGGCGGCAACGTTGATTCTGGCGGCGGTGATCCCGAGCAATGCCGGGATTATCGCCATCATGTCCTTCGCCTTCTTTGGTAAAGGGGTTGCCGCCGGTGCGGGTACCTGGACGGTGGTCAGCGATACCGCGCCGAAAGAAGCGGTGGGCCTGGCCGGTTCGATCTTCAACGGCATCGGCAATATCGCCGGTTTTCTCACTCCGCTGCTGTTCGGCATCATTGTGGGTGTCACCGGTAGCTACAGCATCGGCCTGGTGTTTGTCGGCGCACATTGCGTGGTCGCGGCTTTGCTGTTCTGGCTGGTGATGGGGCCGATCGAACGTGTCGGCGAGGAGCAGGAATCTGGCGTCACATCGTATGAAAAACAGGGGAAAGAAGATGGCATCAACGCAGTTTAAGGTATTGATGAAAGGTCCGTTACTGCCGGCACGCTTGCAGGACAACCTGGACGCGCAGTTTACCACTTACCGCTTATGGCAGCAGGACGATCAGGCCGCCTGGCTGGCGCAACACGGCGCAGAAATCGATGCGCTGGTCACCAGCGGCAACGCATTGATGGGTGCCAGCGCTGCATTGATGGACCAACTGCCCAACCTGAAGGTGATTTGCAGCAACGGCGTGGGCTATGACGCCATCGATACCGCAGCAGCCAAAGCCCGTGGTATTGTGGTGACCAACACGCCTGGCGTCCTCAACGCCTGCGTCGCCGATACCGGCATGGCGCTGCTGCTGGATGTCGCCCGTCGGATCAGCGCGGCGGATCGCTACACACGATCAGGACAATGGCCGAGCCAGGGGCGTTATCCGCTCACCACCAAAGTGGGGGGCAAGGTGTGCGGCATTGTTGGCCTGGGCGGCATTGGCAAAGAACTGGCGAAACGCGCCCAAGCCTTTGATATGGATATTCATTACTACAACCCGCGTTCGCGCCCGGATGTGCCTTACCTCCGCCATGACTCATTGTTATCACTGGCGCAGCGAGCTGATTTTCTGGTGTTGACGCTGCCAGGCGGGGCAGCCACCCATCATTTGGTGAATGCTGAGGTACTGCGCGCGCTCGGGCCTAAAGGCTTTCTCATCAACATCGCGCGCGGCAGCGTGGTGGATGAACAAGCGCTGATCGCTGCGCTGCAAGCCGGTGAAATCGCCGGTGCCGGGCTGGACGTGTTTGAACAGGAACCCGCCGTGCCCGAGGCACTGCGTCAGCGCGATGATGTGGTCATCACCCCGCACCTCGCCAGCAGTACCGAGGAGACGATGGCGGCGATGGCGGACTTGGTGTTTGAAAACCTGCTGGCCTTTGCCCAGGGCGAAGCGGTGCTGACCAGGGTGGTTTGACAGATATCTGGAATACATCTCGACAATCCGCTATGATGTTAATTATTGCACTTGAGCACAGTGCATGAGTGCAATAAATTTCTGTGCAGGCTGATTATGCGCAGGGAGCAACATGGCGGGTTCAATTGAGAATTTCAGGGATGACTGGCTTCAATCATTTTTTGTGTATGGCACGCCACACAAATGTATACCCGCCAATATTGAGTCTGCGCTGGCGCGCAAACTCGACATCATCAATGCGGCTAAAAACTATCAGGATTTACGTGCACCACCTGGTAATCGTTTGGAGATGCTGCAACCTCCTTTGCAGAGGTATTCATCGATAAGAGTTAACGGGCAATACCGCCTCATTTTTCAGTGGGATGAGGGCAAGGCTCGGCATCTCTATCTCGATCCACATCGTTATAAATATCATCGATAGTCTCTGATTTCGGTCCGACTGCAATGAGAAGAATGCTATGAAACAGGCAATGCGTAAGCCGACCAGCGTCGGTGATGTACTTCAGTACGAGTTTCTCGAACCCCTGAACCTGAAAGTGAATGACTTGGCGGTCATGCTTAATGTGCACCGCAATACCGTGAGTGCGTTAGTGAATAACAATCGTAAATTGACGACAGAAATGGCCTATCGCCTTGCAATCGTTTTTGCCACATCGGTAGATTTCTGGCTGGATCTGCAACGCCATCTTGATCGCTGGGAAGTGGAAAACGACGCCCGCACGCAGGAAGAACTGAGTCGTGTCACCAAACTGGGAACCTTCCTCAGCCAACACCATCAGGTGGCGTGATACTTCCCGTAGCGGCGCGATTTATCGCGCCATCCCGCAGATCGCACAAAACCGCCTGAAGATATTTTGTTCAGCTGCCGATATCTCTCTACCATCCACTGATATTAAGGAGAGATATCGTGATAAAGCTGATAACCGTTGACGAACTGCGGCCGGGGATGTTTGTCCACAAACTGGAGGTGTGGTGGATCAAAGACAAACGCATTCGCAACCAGATGCTGATCACTGAAAAACGCCAGATCGCCTGGATCCGCAATGAAGGGATCCTTGAAGTCTGGATCGATGTTGATAAATCGGTGCAGGCACCGCAGAAGCCACCGGAACCGAAAAAAGAGATTCCGCAAACGCCGTTTTTTCATGAGATTGACCAGGCGCAGGCGATCTTTACCGAGGGGAAACCCCAGGTGTTGGCGATGTTCAACGAAGCGCGCCTTGGGCAGAGTCTTGACCTCAACTATACCCTTAATCTGGTGGACGAAATCGCCGGATCGCTGACGCGTGAACCTACCGCATTGCTCAGCATGGCGCGCCTGAAAAACCATGACGATTACACCTATCTGCACTCGATGGCGGTGTGTGGTCTGATGATTTCGCTGGGTAAAAAACTCGGGCTGGATGAACAACAGCAGCGCCGTGTCGGCATGGGCGGTTTGCTGCATGATGTTGGCAAAGCTGCCGTGCCGCTGGAAATTCTCAACAAACCCGGCAGGCTCACCCCGGAAGAGATGGCGATTATGCGCCAGCATCCGATTGTTGGCGCGCAAATGCTGATGGAAGCCGACGCGGATGAGGATTTGCTGGATATTACCTTGCATCATCATGAAAAGCTGGATGGCAGCGGCTATCCACATGGCCTGAAAGGGGAAGAGATCAGCCTTTTTTCGCGTATGGCGGCGGTATGTGACGTGTACGATGCCGTCACCTCCGATCGCCCCTACCGTAAAGGCTGGACCCCGGCTGAAGCGATGCACAATATGCTGAGCTGGCGCGGCCACTTCGACACCAAATTACTGCAAACCTTCGTGCGTTCCATTGGCATCTATCCGGTGGGATCGCTGGTGCGGCTGGCCTCCGGACGTGTGGCATTGGTGGTACAGGCGGGGGAACAGTCGTTGCTGAAGCCGAAAGTGCATGTTTTCTGGTCGCTGCATGCACAGCGGGAAATCAAACCTGAAGAACTCGATCTCGGCGACAGTTTTTGCACCGACAGCATCACCGGTGCTGAAGACAGCAGCATGTGGCAAAACATCGATCTCAATCGTATCTGGGCGCTGGAAAGCGCCTGATTTCCGACCATTTTTATACTTTTTTTACGCCCGCCAACTGCCTTTTTACCTCTTCTTTATACCGCCACGCGCATGCTTGCAGCACAACCAAATCCTCTGGAGGTCGCTGTGAGTGTGGGCGTGATAACCGGCATCGTGCTGGTGTTTTTATTACTGGGCTATCTGTTTTATGCCCTGCTTAATGCGGAGGCATTCTGATGGCTGCCAATGCATTTCTGCTGATTGCGGTGTTCCTGCTGGTGCTGATGGTGCTGGCACAGCCGCTTGGACGCTTTCTGGCGCTGATGATTGCCGACAAACCGCTGCTGCCGCGCACCGAGCGTGCGCTGTGGCGGCTGGCGGGGGTGGACGGCGATGCGATGCGCTGGCCGCATTACCTGCTGGCGATCCTGCTGTTCAACGCGCTGGGTGTTGTGTTGTTGCTGGTGATGCTGATGATGCAGGGCGCATTGCCGCTCAATCCGCAGCACTTGCCGGGGCTGAGCTGGGATTTGGCGCTGAACACCGCCATCAGCTTCGTCACCAACACCAACTGGCAGGCTTACAGCGGCGAAAGCTCCCTGAGTTACTTCAGCCAGATGGCGGGATTAACGGTGCAAAACTTCCTGTCGGCTGCCACCGGTATCGCGGTGGCGTTTGCGCTGATCCGTGGTTTTGCCAACCGCTCGCTGGCGACATTGGGTAACGCCTGGCGCGATCTGACGCGTATCACCGTCTACCTGTTGTTGCCCATCAGCCTGCTGATGGCGCTGTTCTTCGTCAGTCAGGGCAGCATCCAGACCTTTGAGCCTTACCATGTCCTCACGACGCTGGAAGGGGCGCAGCAAACCTTGCCGCTCGGTCCGGTGGCATCGCAGGAAGCGATCAAAATGCTCGGCACCAACGGTGGCGGTTTCTTCAATGCCAACTCGGCACACCCGTTTGAAAACCCTAATGCGCTGACTAACTTCGTGCAGATGCTGAGTATCTTCCTGATTCCGGCGGCGCTGTGCTTCGCGTTCGGCCAGCAGGTGGGCGATCGTCGTCAGGGCCATATGTTGCTGTGGGCGATGACGCTGATGTTTGTACTGGCGGTGGTCACGGTGATGTGGGCTGAGCTGCGCGGCAATCCGCACTTTCTGACGCTCGGCGCAGACAGCGCCATCAACATGGAAGGCAAAGAGACGCGCTTTGGCATTCTCAACTCCAGCATGTTTGCGGTGATCACCACGGCAGCCTCCTGTGGTGCGGTGAATGCGATGCATGACTCGCTGACCGCGCTGGGTGGCATGGTGCCGATGTGGTTGATGCAGTTGGGCGAAGTGGTGTTCGGCGGCGTCGGCGCCGGGCTGTACGGCATGTTGTTGTTCGTGCTGCTGGCGGTATTTATCGCGGGCCTGATGATTGGGCGCACCCCGGAATTCCTCGGCAAAAAAATCGATGTGTGGGAGATGAAGATGACCGCGCTGGCGATTCTGGTGACGCCGACGCTGGTACTGCTCGGCACTGCGCTGGCGATGATGACCGAAGCGGGGCGAGCGGGCATGGCTAACCCGGGTACCCACGGCTTCAGTGAGGTGCTGTACGCCGTCTCCTCGGCCGCCAATAACAACGGCAGTGCCTTTGCCGGGTTAAGCGCCAACACGCCGTTCTGGAACCTGCTGCTGGCGGTCTGCATGTTCGTCGGTCGCTTCGGCATCATCATCCCGGTGATGGCCATTGCCGGTTCGCTGGCGGTGAAAAAAGTGCAACCGGTGGGTAACGGTACGCTGCCGACGCACGGCCCGCTGTTTGTCGCTCTGCTGATTGGCACCGTGTTGCTGGTGGGCGCGCTGACTTTCATCCCCGCACTGGCGCTCGGTCCGGTGGCGGAACATCTGCAATTAATTCAGGGATAACGGAATCATGAGTCGTCAACAACTGGCCCTGTTTGATGCGCGGCTGACGCGTGTCGCGATGCTGGATGCGGTGAAAAAACTCGATCCACGCGTCCAGTTTCGTAACCCGGTGATGTTTCTGGTGTGGCTCGGTAGCGTGCTCACCAGCGTGCTTGCGATCGGCATGGCCGCAGGGCAATTGAACGGTAGCGCCGGTTTTACCGCCGGGGTTGCCATCTGGTTGTGGTTTACCGTGCTGTTTGCCAACTTCGCAGAAGCGCTGGCAGAAGGGCGCAGCAAAGCGCAGGCCAACAGCCTGAAAGGGGTGAAAAAAAGCGTCGATGCGAAAAAGCTGGCGGAGCCGCATTACGGAGCCGCGTGGAAAAACGCCTCGGCGGATAGCCTGCGCAAAGGCGATGTGGTGCTGGTGGAAGCGGGTGACATTATTCCGTGCGATGGCGAAGTGCTGGAAGGGGGCGCGTCAGTGGACGAAAGCGCCATTACCGGCGAATCGGCCCCGGTGATCCGTGAGTCCGGCGGTGACTTCGCCTCGGTGACCGGCGGTACGCGCATTCTTTCTGACTGGCTGGTCATTCAGTGCAGCGTCAATCCGGGGGAAACCTTCCTTGATCGCATGATCGCTATGGTGGAAGGCGCTAAACGCCGTAAAACCCCGAACGAAATCGCGCTGACCATTCTGTTGGTGTCGCTCACCATCGTGTTCCTGCTGGCGACCGTGACCCTGTGGCCGTTCTCCGCCTGGGGCGGAACCCCGGTCAGTGTCACGGGGTTGGTGGCGCTGCTAGTATGTCTGATCCCCACCACCATTGGTGGTTTGTTGTCGGCGATTGGCGTGGCGGGGATGAGCCGCATGCTCGGCGCGAATGTGATCGCCACCAGTGGCCGTGCGGTAGAAGCGGCGGGCGACGTGGATGTGTTGATGCTGGACAAAACCGGCACCATCACCTTGGGCAACCGTCAGGCGACGCAGTTCCTGCCTGCTCCCGGCGTCAGCGAACAGCAATTGGCCGATGCGGCGCAGCTCGCCTCGTTGGCGGATGAGACACCGGAAGGGCGCAGTATCGTGGTGCTGGCGAAGCAGAAATTTAATCTGCGTGAGCGCGATCTCAGCAGCATGGGTGCCAGCTTTATCCCGTTCTCGGCGCAAACACGGATGAGTGGCGTGAATGTGCAGGATCGCCTGATCCGCAAAGGGGCGGTGGATGCGGTGCGTCGCCACATTGAAGCCAGCAATGGCCGCTTCCCGGCTGAGGTGAATGCGGCGGTGGAAGAGGTGGCGCGTGCCGGTGGCACGCCGTTGGTGGTGGCGGAAGGTGCTCAGGTGCTGGGCGTGGTGGCGCTGAAAGATATCGTTAAAGGTGGCATCAAAGAGCGTTTTGCCGAGCTGCGCAAAATGGGGATCAAAACCGTGATGATCACCGGCGATAACCCATTAACCGCCGCTGCGATTGCGGCAGAAGCGGGTGTGGATGATTTCCTCTCGGAAGCGACCCCGGAAGCCAAGCTGGCGCTGATCCGCCAGTATCAGGCGGAAGGGCGACTGGTGGCGATGACCGGCGATGGCACTAACGATGCTCCGGCGCTGGCGCAGGCCGACGTGGCGGTGGCGATGAACTCCGGCACCCAGGCGGCAAAAGAGGCGGGAAATATGGTCGATCTCGACTCCAACCCGACCAAGCTGTTGGAAGTGGTGCATATCGGTAAACAGATGCTGATGACGCGTGGTTCGCTGACCACCTTCAGTATCGCCAACGATGTGGCGAAATACTTCGCCATCATCCCGGCAGCGTTTGCCGCCACCTATCCGCAGCTCAACATGCTGAACGTGATGCAGCTGCACTCCCCCAACTCCGCGATTTTGTCGGCGGTGATTTTTAACGCGCTGGTGATTGTGTTCCTGATCCCGCTGGCGCTGAAAGGCGTGAGCTACCGTCCGCTGAGTGCCGCCGCGTTGCTGCGGCGCAACCTGTGGATTTACGGGGTGGGTGGGCTGGTGGTGCCGTTTATCGGCATCAAAGCGATTGATGTGCTGCTGACCTTGTTGGGTCTGGCGTAAGGAGAAGAGAAATGAGTCAGTTACGTCCGGCTATTGTATTGTTAGTACTGCTGACGGTCATCACCGGTGGCATGTATCCATTGCTCACCACCGGTCTGGCGCAATGGTGGTTCCCGGCGCAGGCCAATGGTTCGCTGCTGGAGCAGAATGGCGCGGTGCGGGGTTCTGCCATGATTGGTCAGGCATTCAGCCAGTCCGGTCATTTTTGGGGCCGTCCATCGGCCACCGGCGACAGCGCCTATAATCCTCTGGCTTCCAGCGGCAGCAATCTGGCAGGCAACAACCCGGCGCTGGATAAGGCGGTGGCGGAGCGCGTTGCGGCGCTGCGCGCGGCCAACCCACAGGCTCCGACGGCAGTACCGGTAGAGCTGGTGACTGCGTCGGCCAGCGGCCTCGATCCGGATATCTCACCGCAGGCGGCATTGTGGCAGGCACCGCGTATTGCGGCGGCGCGCCAGATGCCGTTGCAGGAGGTTGAAGCCTTGATTACCCGCCATACTGAACGTCCGTTACTGCCTTTTACCGGTGAAGAGACGGTGAATGTGCTGCGGTTGAATATGGCACTGGATGCGTTAAACAACTAACACCGTAGCGGCGCGATTTATCGCGCGCCTTTTAAAACTCGCGCGATAAATCGCGCCGCTACGCGTTTGCAGCTAATGGATTGAACATGAACGACGAACTGCCGCGCCCGGACCCCGATGCGCTGCTGCTGAACCACAGCGACAGCCATCGCGGCAAACTCAAAATCTACTTCGGAGCCTGTGCCGGGGTGGGGAAAACCTACGCCATGCTTCAGGAGGCGCAGCGTCTGCGCGCCCAGGGACTGGATGTGCTGGCGGGGGTGGTCGAAACCCATGGCCGTGATGAAACCGCCGCCCTGTTACAGGGGCTGGCGGTTTTGCCACGTCGGGCGACGGGCCGTTCACGTCACGCGGAGTTCGATCTGGATGCGGCGCTGGCGCGCCATCCGGCGGTGATCCTGATGGATGAACTGGCGCATACCAACGTGCAGGGTTCACGCCATCCGAAGCGCTGGCAGGATATTGAAGAGTTGCTCGACGCCGGTATCGATGTGATCACCACCGTCAACGTGCAGCATCTGGAAAGCCTGAACGATGTGGTCGGTGGCGTCACCGGCATTCAGGTGCGCGAAACCGTACCCGATCCCTTTTTCGATGCCGCTGATGAAGTGGTGTTGGTGGATCTGCCGCCCGATGATCTGCGGCAGCGGTTGAAGGAGGGGAAGGTCTACGTTGGCGATCGTGCCGAACGCGCCATCGAAAACTTCTTCCGTAAAGGTAACCTGTTTGCCCTGCGTGAACTGGCGCTGCGCCGCACCGCTGACCGTGTTGATGACCAGATGCGCGCCTGGCGCGATCAGCAGGGGCGTGACAAGGTGTGGCATACGCGTGATGCCATCCTGCTGTGCATTGGCGATGATACCGGCAGCGAAAAGCTGGTACGCACCGCCGCACGGCTGGCGGCCCGCCTTGGCAGTGAATGGCATGCGGTGTACGTGGAAACGCCGCGTCTGAATCGCCTGCCGGAAGCACGTCGCCGTGCCATTTTACGCACGCTGCAACTGGCACAGGAGCTGGGGGCGGAAACTGCCACGCTGTCCGACCCCGACGAAGCGCGCGCCGTGCTGCGCTACGCCCGTGAACATAACCTCGGCAAGATCGTCACCGGTCGCCAGCCACAGCGGCGCTGGCGGCGCGACAGTTTTGCCCAGCGTCTCGGCGAACTGGGGCCGGACCTCGATTTGTTGGTGGTGGCGCTGGATGAGCCAGTACGCGATGCCCCTTCACTGATGAATGGCCAGCGCGCCAGCGCGGAAAAATGGCGCATGCAACTGCGTGGCTGCCTGATGGCGCTGGTGCTCTGTATTCTGGTCACCGCCGCCGGTCGTTGGTTGCTGGTGGAATTTGATCCGGCCAATGGCGTGATGATTTATCTGTTGGCGGTGGTGATTGTCGCGTTGCGCTTTGGCCGCTGGCCGTCGGTGTTCGCCACGGTGATCAATATCCTCGCCTTTGACCTGTTCTTCGTGGCACCCACCGGCACGGTGGCGGTGTCGGACCTGCAATATCTGGTGACGTTCGCGGTGATGCTGGCTGTCGGGGTGATTGTCGGCAACCTGACGGCTGGGGTGCGTTATCAGGCGCGGGTGGCGCGGTATCGTGAGCAGCGGGCGCGTCATCTGTACGAGATGGCGAAATCGCTTGGCAGCGCGCTGACACCGCAGGATATCGCCAGCACCAGCCAGCGAGTGATAGAGGTGACGCTTCAGGCGCGCAGCCTGTTGCTACTGCCGGATGAGCAGGGCGAACTGCGGGCCGTGGGCGAGAGCAGCATGGGCACGCCCCCGGACCTCGCCATCGCCAAGTGGAGCTACAGCAAAGGCCAGCCAGCCGGGGCGGGCACCGATACCTTACCGGCGGTGCCGTACCAGATTCTGCCGCTGAAAAGCGGCAACCACTGTCGTGGTCTGCTGGTGGTGGAACCAGAGAATTTACGGCAGCTGATGATCCCGGAACAGCAGCGGCTGGTGGAAACCTTCACCGTATTGATTGCCAACGCGCTGGAACGGATGGCGCTGTCGCAAAGTGAAGCCGCTTCGCGCCTGGCGGCGGAGCGCGAGCAGCTGCGTAACGCGCTGCTGTCGGCGTTGTCGCATGACCTGCGCACTCCGCTCACGGTGTTATTCGGTCAGGCGGAAATGCTGATGCTCGACCTCGCCAGCGAGCAGTCGAAATATGTCGCGCAGGCCAATCAGATCCGCGAGCAGACACTGAGCACCATCCGGTTGGTCAGCAACATGCTGGATATGGCGCGTATTCAGTCTGGCGGGCTGAATTTGCGCGAAGAGTGGGTGGCGCTGGATGAGGTGATTGGTGGGGCGTTGAGCAGCATGGGACCGTCGCTGAAAGGCCATGATTTTACCCTCGATTTGCCCGCCGAGCTGGTACTGATCAAAGGCGACAGCAGCATGCTGGAACGGGTGTTCACCAATATCATCGAAAACAGCCTGAAATACGCCGGCAACGCGGCGCAGCACGGTATCCACGCCTGGCGTGAAAACGCCCGACTGGAAATTGCTATTTGGGATAGCGGTCCGGGCATTGCGCCGGATGCGCTGACGCGCATCTTCGATAAGTTTACCCGTGGCGATAAGGAATCTGCGGTGCCGGGCGTGGGTCTGGGGCTGGCGATTTGCAAAACCATTGTGGAATCCCACGGCGGACGGATCTGGGCGGAGAACCGGGCTGAAGGCGGCGCGTCGTTCCGACTCTCCCTGCCGCTGCCCCCGGCCCCTGAAATTTCTGAAGACGGGCTGAAATAACTTCACATTTGTTCGGTTATAATCGCCAGCTTGTCGGTTGATTAATGGGAAATTATGGAACGTTTTACCGAGAACCTGATGTATGCATCGCGCTGGTTGCTGGCACCGGTTTACATCGGACTTTCACTGGGATTGCTGGCGCTCACCATTAAGTTTTTCCAGGAGATTTTTCACCTGCTGCCTGACATCCTCAGCATCGGGGAAAACGATCTGATTCTGCTGCTGCTGTCGCTGGTGGATATGACGCTGGTGGGTGGCCTGCTGGTGATGGTGATGCTGTCGGGCTATGAGAACTTTGTCTCTAAACTGGATATCGCCGAGCACAAGGAGAAGCTGAGCTGGTTGGGTAAGATGGACTCTGGCTCGCTGAAGAATAAAGTGGCCGCGTCGATTGTGGCGATTTCTTCCATTCACCTGCTACGGGTGTTTATGGAGGCGCGCAACGTAGCCAATGACAAACTGATGTGGTTTGTGATTATCCACCTGACCTTTGTGCTGTCGGCGTTTGTGATGGGTTATCTGGACAATATGTCGAAGGCAGAAAAGAAATAATTGCGTAGCGGCGCGATGTATCGCGCGTCTTTTTCAGACATCGCGCCGCTGCGGGTTTTTATTTTATTTTTTAGCCGGTTGTGTCCCCGCTAACTGCGGCATCACTTCACGAATCATGGCAAAAAACTTCTGCAATCTGGCCGGGTAGTAGCTGGCCCACGGGTAGGTCAGCCACACCGGTAACGGCGGAGCCTGCCATTCTGGCACCAACTGAATCAAATCACCGCGTGCCAAATCCTCCTGCACCACCCATGACGACACCACAGCGGCTCCCATCCCCGCCAGCGCAGCTTTGCGCACCGCGTACAGGCTGTCACTGGCAAGGCGTGGGCTGATCGCCAGATTCACCGGATGCCCGTCGCTCAGGCGTTGGAGCGCAATCTCACCGTGGTAAAAACTGGTTAATGCCAGCCACGGTAGATTCGGCAGTTGCTCAACGGCCATAACCGGTGGATGCGCGGCCAGCAGCGACGGGGCCGCCACCACAAACCGCGGCACTTCCGCCAGCAGAATCGCCACCACCGAAGGATCGGTCGGTGCGCCGACCTGAATCGCGCAGTCGACGTTTTCGGCGACAAAGTCGGGTGTGCGGTCGTTCAGCATCCACTCCACATTCAGGCGCGGATAACGTTGCAGATAATCCACCAGTGGCGCGACCAACTGATCCTGGCCAAACGCATGTGGCGCACGCACACGCAGCGTGCCCACCGGGTCATCGCTGGCACCGGTCAACTCATCCTCCAGCGCATACCAGGTGGCAAGCAGCTGACGTGCCTGCTGATAGCAGCGCTCGCCGTCATCGGTAAGTTTCAGCGCGTGGGTAGTACGCAGAATCAGCTTTAGCCCCAGCCGCTGCTCCAGTGCCTGCAAACGGCGGCTGATGGTCGGCTGGGTAGTGCCGAGTTGCGCGGCGGCGGCCGACAGTGAACCGCTCTCCACGATACGGATAAAGGTTTGCATCAGTTCGATGCGATCAACACTGGAAAGATTGCTCATACGTATCACGTATAACGGTTTTGCTTTTCATCAGTCTACCGCGTATGGCTGTGACGCGCTTTAATAAGCGCACTTTCACGGGGGAAACTATTATGTCTGCCATGACGCAATCATCTGAACAGATCACTGAATCACTGCCCACACCGCTGGTCTTTACGCTGGCGGCGGGGGCGGGTCTGAGTGTCGCATCGATTTACTACAGCCAGCCGATGCTGGATATCATTAGCAAACAATTTAACGCCAGCATTGGCAGCGTCGGTATGGTGCCGATGCTGACGCAAGCGGGTTATGCGCTGGGTATCCTGCTGCTGGCCCCGCTCGGCGACCGCCACGACCGTCGCACCATCATCCTGATTAAAGGTCTGCTGCTGGTGGCGGCGTTGCTGCTGTGTGGATTCTCGGGCGGCCTGAACGCGCTGTTGATCGCCAGTTTTGTTACCGGTTTAACCGCCACGGTGGCGCAGGATATCGTACCGGCGTCGGCGGCGCTGGCACCAGAACGCAGCCGGGGGAAAACCGTCGGCACGGTGATGACCGGGTTGCTGGTTGGCATCCTGCTCTCCCGAGTGGTGAGTGGCGTGGTGGCGGAGTATTTCGGCTGGCGCACCATGTATCTGGTGGCGGCTGCTGCGGTACTGATGATCAGTCTCGCCCTGTGGCGCGTGCTGCCACGCTTTAAACCCGGCACTTCGGTGAGTTATCCGCGTCTGCTGCTGTCGCTGGCGCATCTGTGGCAACACCACCAGACACTGCGCCGTGCCGCGCTGGCGCAAGGCTTGCTGTCCGTTGGTTTTAGCGCCTTCTGGTCCACGCTGGCGCTGATGCTGAGCGATCGCTTCCATCTGGATAGCGCGGTAGCAGGGGCTTTTGGTCTGGCGGGCGCAGCCGGTGCACTGGCGGCCCCACTGGCGGGCAGCTTTGCCGACCGTATCGGTCCGGCGCGGGTGACGCAATACGGTGCCACGCTGGTGATGGTGTCCTTTGCGCTGATGTTCCTGCTGCCGGTGTTGCCGGTATCCGCCCAGCTTGGGTTGATCATCATCAGTACCGTCGGTTTTGACCTCGGTGTCCAGGCGACGTTGGTGGCGCATCAGACGCTGGTCTACAGCCTGGCACCCGAAGCGCGTAGCCGCCTGAACGCCCTGATGTTCACCGTGGTGTTTATCGGCATGGCAACCGGTGCCGCGCTGGGTAGCCTGGCGTTGGCGCACTGGGGCTGGACGGGTGTGGTGGCGCTCTCGACGCTGGCAGCCGCGTTGAGTTTGATGATTCGTCTGGCGAGTCGTCACCTGAAAAACTGACGTGGCAGGTTGCCTGATGAATTTAGTTGCATGGATGACAACAGGTGCGCAACATGGGGCATCGCAATTTCTGGCAACTACAGGAGCCTGTTATGAAAGTTTGGTTGCTCGCCCTCGTTGGGCTGGCACTGTCGACCAGTGCGCTGGCGGAGGACCCCAACTCAGACGCGGAACAAAACGTCTATGCCAGCCAGCTGTGCCATCTGGTGAGCAGTGAAAAAAGCACCGGAACCATGGACAGCTACGTGGCAAAAATGAAGGCGCAAATGGCCAGCGGTCAGGCGGAATTTGATGAAGAGATGGCGCAGGAAGTGATCAGTGGCTGGATGCAACTGGACGATGAAGAACGCAGCCAATTACGTCATAACCAGCAGCAATGTGAACAGACGGTGATGACGCAATTTCAGCAAGAAGATTAAATCTTTTTATCGACCGTTATAACCCTAAAATTCGCGCCATTTTTGGCGCGTTTTTTATAGCTTTTTTGTACAGATTGCGTACATAATCGCCAGCGTTTGGCATTGGACTTGCATCACCATAACGAGACACAGCCTCAAGGCTGTCCCTTTCCTGACAGTGGCTTCACAGCATGATGATAACGCGTCGCCGCCTTTTGCTGGCAACCGGGGCAACGGTACTTTCGATGACCACAGGCAAGCTGTTTGCCCGTGATGACATTATTCCTCTCTGGCCGGAAGATCCGCCCGGCGGCGGTGGCCCATCGGGTTTGCTCCGGGTCAGTGCCAACGGCTCCTGGTCCAATATTGTTTCACCAGCCATTCAGCGCTTTCGCCCGGAAAACCCCAATGGCGAAGCGGTGCTGATTGCGGCGGGCGGCGGTTATAAATGGATCGGCATGGGGCGTGAAGCCTGGCCGGTGGCGCGTTGGCTGAATGCCAACGGCTACACCGCCTATGTGCTGAGCTATCGCTTACCGGGCGAGAAGTGGCAGGCGGGCCATCTGGCCCCGTTGCAGGATGCGCAACGCGCTATCCGTCTGGTACGTTCGTTTGAACGCAAAGTCCATGTGCTCGGTTTCTCGGCGGGTGGTCATCTGCTGGGGATGGCGGCGGCACGTCCTGATTTCGATAGCTACCCGGCGCAGGACCCGCTGGATCAGGTGGTGCCGAGAGTCGACAGCGTCGGCCTGATCTATCCGGTCATCACCCTCGAAGCGCCTTACCAACACACCAACACCCATTTAATGATGGTGGGGAACAATGCCACCCCGGCCGAAGAGGCCAACTGGTCGGTACAGAATTTTGTCACCCGCAGTTATCCGCCGACCTTTCTGGCACAGGCGGAAGATGACCACACCTCCAATCCGCATAACACCGAATTAATGCGCGATACCTGCCGTCGCATGCGGGTACCGGTCGAATTAATTCAGCTCACGAAAGGTGGTCACGGTTTTGGCCTCGGTCAGGCGGGGACGCCAGCGGCACTGTGGGATCAGGCTTATGTGCGCTGGCTTGACCATCTGAGTTAAGCGTTGTTACGTCAGATTAAAATATTTATCTGGCTGCAACGGTGCAGGCAGCGGATCACCGTTCATCGCCTTCAGGTTGCGCTCAATTGCCACACAAATGGCGTCCAGCGGCAGGTCATTGGGCGCAGTGCCAAACGGATCTTCCAGTTCCTCCGCCAGCGATTCCAGCGACAAAAAGGTGTAGGAGATAAACACCGATACCAGCGGCGTCATGGCGTGCAGATCCGACACCAGCGCAAAAGGTAGCAGGGTGCAGAACAGATAGACGGTGCGGTGCAGAATCAGGCTGTAGGCGAAGGGAATCGGCGTGGTAGCGATGCGATCGCAACCGCCCAGCACCGTCGACAGATGATTCAGATTTTCATCAATGCTTTGCCAGACGATATCCGACACATGCCCTTCATGCCGCTGTTGCGCCAGCCATTCACCCATACACAGCAAAATCTGCGTCGTCGCTAACGGTTGATGTAGCACCGTATCGTGCCAGCGCGGCGGCAATGTACGCTGCAAATCTTCCAGCGGGTCCGAGCGGCGTAGCTGATGTTTCAGGCTCAGATTGAAGGCGATTTGTAGATCGGCAAACTCACGAGCCTGCTCCAGGCTGAGCGTGCGAATGCTTTTTATCTGACGCAGCAGGGAGCGCTGGGTAATCAGCAGCGTCCCCCACAGGGTGCGGGCTTCGGTAAAGCGGGCATAGCTGGCGTTGTTACGAAAGCCAAGGAAGATGGCGATCGACACACCAATCAGGCTAAACGGCGCGGTGGTCAGGTGAATACCGAGCGTTTCATACCAGGGAAAGCCGAGGATGGCGACAAGCGACATTACCAGGTTGAGTGACAGGCGGAACAGGATGCTGGTGAGCACCGAACCATGCCAGTCAAACAGCCGCAGGAACCAATGCTGGTGGGGACGAACAATCATTTTTGCGATGGTGAATTTTTGATTTTGTGAGCACAGGTTACGCCTGTCTTTATCGACTAATCAACGTTGTTTCGCGGAATCAATGCGACAGAAGAGGCGTTTTTTTCAGTTAAATCAATCTTCTAAAACCATTTTGAACAACTTATAAAATTCTTTCCGTTATCTCTTCAGCGCGGCTTTTTTTAAAGTTCATCTCAACGACACAACACACAAAACCCATACCGCTGAGGAATTTAACATGTCTAAACTTGACCTGCTCGACCCGCAAAACTCTACCCTGATCTTCATCGACCACCAGCCGCAGATGGCATTTGGCGTGGCCAATATCGATCGCCAGCAGCTCAAAAATAACACCGTTGCCCTGGCAAAAGCGGGCAAGATTTTCGACGTGCCGGTGATTTACACCTCGGTGGAAACCGAAAGCTTTAGCGGCTACATCTGGCCAGAACTGCTGGCGGTGCACCCGGAAGCGAAGCCGATTGAACGTACCTCCATGAACTCATGGGAAGATGCCAAATTCGTTGAAGCAGTCGAAAAAACCGGCCGTAAAAAGCTGATTATCTCTGCGTTGTGGACCGAAGTGTGCCTGACCTTCCCGGCACTGATGGCGCTCAAAGCGGGTTATGAAGTCTATGTGGTGACTGACACTTCGGGCGGCACCAGCGTCGATGCCCACGAACGTTCGGTACAACGTATGGTACAGGCGGGGGCAGTGCCGGTAACCTGGCAGCAGGTCCTGCTGGAGTACCAGCGCGACTGGTCACGCAAAGAGACGTATGACGCGGTGATGGACCTGGTGCGTGAGCACAGCGGTGCCTACGGTATGGGTGTCGATTATGCCTACACCATGGTGCATAAGGCTCCACAGCGTCATCTGTGATAGGGCAGGTGAATTTTAAGGGCATCAATAAACAGCCGCAGCGCCATCGACTGATGGCGGTTAGGTGGAAACCATAAGGCGATGCCCGCCGACTGCACACGCCACTCGGCCAGCAGCTCCACCAGTTGGCCGTTGGCTAATCCTGCGCTGGCGTAAGGCAGTGGCAGGTAAGCAATACCTAAACCGCCGATGGCCGCCTGGGCCATCAGTGCGTTGCTGTCGAGCGTCAGCTGCCCCGGCACATCCATTTCCAGCGACTCCCCCTGCCGTTGATACTCCCAGCGATAGCGTTTGCCACTTGGCAGCCGTTGGCGGATACACTGCTGCTGCTGTAAATCTTGCGGGTGTTGCACCGGCGGATGATCAGCAAGATAAGCCTGCGCAGCCACGGTAACAAACGTCAGCGGGCCGCCAAGCGGTACCGCCACCATGTCCTGCGGCACGTCTTCAATCAGCCGAATACCGGCATCAAAACCCTGCGCGGTGATATCCACCAAGGCACCCTGTGCGGCGAGGTCCAGTTCGATTTGCGGATATTGGGCGCTGAATGCCGGGATAACCTGGGTTAGCAGCAAGCCAATGGCCGCATCGCTGGCGCTGATCCGTAGCGTACCGTAATGCTGCTGGCGCTGAGCGCTGACGTCATACAGTACCTCATCCATCTCGTTCAACAGCGGCGTCAGCCGGGTGAGCAACTGCTGGCCCGCCTCGGTCAGTGACACGCTACGTGTGGTGCGCTGAAACAGCTGCACACCGAGGTTGTGTTCCAGCCCCTTCACCAGATGGCTGAGTGAGGAGCGTTTCAGCCCGAGCAGCTCGGCGGCGCGACGAAAACTGCGCTGCTCCGCCAGCGTTCTGATGGCTTGCAGTTCATGCCACGAAGGTCTTCTCATTGGTGGTTTTTCCTCACCAGGTCATACGCGATTAGGGAGACGATAACCACCAGTAAAGCGATCTACCATCAGGTTTTCAACTGGAGGAAGCAATGATGAAAACCTGGTTAATTACCGGTGCCAGCAACGGGCTGGGCCGTCTGATGAGTGAACGCTTACTGGCGCGTGGCGATGTGGTGATTGCCTGCGTGCGCCGTGTCACGGCGATGGCGGATCTGCAACAGCGTTACGGCGATCGCGTACAGGTGATCTCCCTGGATCTGGCCCAGACCGCCACCATTGCACCTGCGATCTCCGCGGCCTTCGCCGCAGTCGATCGTATCGATGTGGTGGTAAGCAACGCCGCTTACGGTCTGTTTGGTGCTGCTGAGGAGCTGAGCGATGCGCAGATTGAACGCCAAATCGCCACCAACCTCACCGGCTCGATCCAACTGATTCGTGCGGCGATTCCGCTACTGCGCCAGCAGGGCGGCGGGCGCATTGCCCAATTGTCGTCGGAAGGTGGGCAGGTGGCTTACCCTAATTTCAGCCTGTATCACGCCACCAAATGGGGTATTGAGGGTTTTGTGGAGGCGGTACGGCAGGAAGTCGCGCGTTTTGCTATCGACTTTTTGCTGGTGGAGCCTGGCCCGACGGCGACCAACTTTGGTGCCGGACTGGATGTGGCTGCGGCGCTGGAGTGCTATCGCGATACCGCGTCGGGTGAGCTGCGACGCAGGTTGCAATCGGGAGAGTTTGCCATCCTCGGTGATGCGGAAAAATGCGTGACGGCGATGATCGCCACGCTGGAACAGCCGCAGATGCCGCTCAGACTGGCACTCGGCAGTACCGCGTATCAGCATATCGACGCCGCACTGCAAAGCCGTCTGGCAGAGTTACATGCCCAACAAGTACAGGCTTATGCCGCTGATGCCTGAAGGCGGGAACAGGACTACAGTAAAGTCTGAGCCTGTTTAACCTGAAGGAATCACTATGTCTGTGCAATCTTTCCAGATTGCCATTGCGCAATCGCAGTTAGATGACCTCGAATGGCGTCTTCGTCAGACGCGCTGGGCAGCAACCTTGCCCGGCGATGCGTGGCAGAAAGGCACCGCCCCCGATGAGTTAAAGGCGCTGGTGGATTACTGGTTGCATCAGTATGACTGGCGTCAGCAGGAGCGTGAACTTAACCAGCTTGGGCATTATTACTGGCGGCAGGGGGAGACGCAGATCCATTTCATCCATCAACGTGGTAACGGGCCAAACCCGCTGCCACTGTTGTTGACCCACGGCTGGCCTGATTCGTTTCTGCGCTACCAAAAAATCATCCCGCTCCTGACCGATCCGGCGCGTTTTGGCGGTAAGGCGGAGGATGCGTTCGACGTTATTGTGCCGTCGCTGCCGGGCTTTGCGTTTTCCACCTGCCCGCCGGCGGGGGTTAACAATGCCCAAATCGCCGATCTCTGGGCGCAGTTGATGAGCGAGTTAGGCTATCCACGTTTTGCCGCCAGCGGGGGAGATATTGGTTCTGGTGTTACCCGCTATCTGGCGGTGCAGCATCCCGACAGGTTAGTGGGTATTCACCTCACCGATATTGGCCTGGTGCGTCCCTTAATGCAGGCGGCTGGTGATGACCTGACCGATGAAGCGCGCGCCTATCAGGCGGCAGCGATGAAATGGATCGCGCAGGAAGGGGCGTATATGGCGCTGCAATCGACCAAACCACAAACCCTCGCGTTTGCACTTAATGATTCACCGGTCGGACTGGCGAGCTGGATTCTGGAGAAATTCCGCAGTTGGGGCGATTGTCAGGGCAATGTGTTTGGTCGCTTCAGCAAAGATGAGCTGCTCAATAACATCATGCTGTACTGGCTGACCGGCAGCTACGGCACCTCTGCCAATCTCTATTACGAAAACAGCCATGCGCTGCCGCCGATGGAGAAAATCACGGTACCGACCGGATTGACGCGTTTTCCCTATGATCTGATGCCGCCGCCGCGTCACTGGGCTGAGCAAAATCTGGCTATCCGGCACTGGCATGAATTGCCACGCGGTGGGCATTTTACCGCGCTGGAAGAGCCGGAGCTGCTGGCGCAGGAGATTCGGGCGTTTTATCAACCATTGCGTTAAAAGGTATCATTTTTGTCGATATCTAAAATCAACAATCACGATTTCCGTGATGTCTGTGCCTTTGTCATGCTAAGCACCATCGGAAAAGGCAGGGAGAGGTTATCGCTGCCACACTTACTTTTTTGCTGACGAGGATGACTGACCATGCAAGCGATGATCTTAAAAAGCCCGGGTGGACTGGAGAATTTACAGTTGGTGGATCTGCCGGACCCCGGCAAACCCGGTCCGGGTGAGATCCGGGTAGCAATCCATGCCACCTCACTGAATTTCCACGATTTACTGGTAGCCCAGGGTGCCATTCCTACCGCCGATGGCCGCATTATGATGGCGGACGGTGCGGGTGTGGTGGAAGACGTCGGCGCTGACGTCAGTGAATTTAAGGTCGGCGATCATGTGGTCTCTGGCTTCTTCCCGCAGTGGCAGGATGGTTTACCTTATGCGCAGGTTGGTAACTTTGCCCAAACCCCGGGCGATGGTGCGCACGGTTTCGCCGCTGAAGTGGTGGTACGTCCGGCCAGCCATTTCACCCTGGCACCCGAGGGCTGGCGGCACGCCGAAGCGGCGACCATTACGACCTCGGGCCTCACCGCCTGGCGTGCGCTGGTGGGCGATGCGCAGATCAAAGCGGGTGACACCATTCTGACGCTGGGCACTGGCGGAGTGTCCATCACCGCGCTGCAAATCGCCAAAAGCATGGGCGCACGGGTGATCGTCACCTCCTCATCGGATGAAAAACTGGCGCGCGCCCGCGAGCTGGGCGCAGATGAAGTGATTAACTATCGCAGCACGCCGGAGTGGGGCAAAGCGGTACAGCAACTGACCCAAGGTCAGGGCGCAGATGTGGTGATTGAACTGGGTGGGCCTGGCACCATGGCGCAATCCATCGAAGCGGTGCGTGTCGGCGGCCATATCGCGTTGATTGGCGTGCTGACCGGGCGCGAAGGCGTAATCCCGACCTCGTTGTTAATGGCAAAACAGGCACGCATTCAGGGATTGATTGTCGGCCATCGCCGTCAGCAGCAGGATTTCGTGCGCGCACTGGAGCAGAGTGGCATTCGCCCGGTGATCAGCGACAGTTATGGTTCGTTAGGAGATCTGACGGCGGCGTTTCAACATCAGCAGAGCGCCGGTCACTTTGGCAAGATTACGGTGGAGTGGTAGCTGCATTGCGCGATAAATCGCGCCGCTACGAAATCGGCAGAAATTGTTGCCATTGAAGAAAATCGCACCGCTACGGTAGCGGCGCGATTTATCGCGCTGTTATCAATAATAATCGCCGTGGCGGTAATCCCATGAAGGGAAAATATCGGACAGCAGCGACATAATCTTATCCACATCAAGACCTTTGCGGATCAACACCGGACAGGGTGTAATTTTACGCTCGCCTTTTTGCTCCGGGATTAAACGGCCTTGGTTATCCACCATCGATACCATCACCCCCTGTTCATAACGCACTTTATTATCGTCGTTAGGCTGAATGGATTTGACGTAATCGTTGGCAGCAATAATTAAATCCGCACGGGATTCAATACGTTCGCCGATGCCTTCAACCAGACCACGGTTCCCCTGACCAGAGGGGTTAGCGGAGCTGGCAAAGGAGAATTTTCCGTGTTTTTCCCACAATTCTTTTGCCAGTATTTCACCCGGCTTGCCGAATTTAATCACGAAACAACTGGTCTGACGGCCATCCATCATTAACTCTTTGGAACCGTCAGCGGGAATACGCGCCAGCGCATCTTCACGCCACGGTAAGATGCAGCCCAGCAGAATGTCCTGATCCCAGTGGCGTTGATACAGTTCGTCGATTTCCGGGTTGAGTTGAGCCAGTGAACGCAACTGTTCCAGCGATCCGCACAGCACCACGCCCGGCTTGTTGCGATTACGATTTTTCGCCTCGAACTTGCGTTCCAGACCGGCTTTGTCGGAGGTCATGATGATGTAGCCGACCTTGGTCGGGCTGACGATCATGCCGCCCTCTTTGGCCAGAATTTCGATGGCTTCGTGCTGTAACCCGCCATTCCAGGTTATTTTTTTACCGCTCATGGATCGACCCTATCTGCCTACAAAATATGACGTACAGGAATATTACCTGCGATGAATATAAGGGATTACGTTATTAACCCGATATTTTCTCAGGATATGCGATGCCGTGATTTATTAGCAGGCAAACCATTAGAGTTATAGGGTTAATTGCACATTTCAGCAATAATCTTCTTGCGATAATAATACTAACAATAACGGTCATGCAACTGATGAAAATAACGATGAAATAGATAGGGTTAATTTTAAATAACGCTTAAAAACTGTAGTGTTATTCTAAAAATAGAAACGCTAAACAGGGGGTTACCCGCTTAGCGTCGCGCTTAAAAAAGCAGGGAATGTGCGGTGGCGCGCAGGGCGATGCCTAACAGAATACCCGGAACGGCGAAACGGAACAGACGCGGGAAGCGGCTGGACAGTCCGAGAAAAATCCCGATGCCGGGCAGGTCAAAGGTCTGAATCAGTAAACCTGCCGACGCGTTAATATTGTGGGCGCTGTACAACCCCTTTTCCACCAGGCCCGAGATCACGCCATAGTAAGCCGTGCCGCCTGCCAGACATTTGGTGAGCGCGGGCAGGATGTAGATCTCGGAAATATTCAGGCGATCCAGTAACGGAGATAACAGCCGGGTAAGTAACTCCACGCCACCGGCCTCTTTCAGAATGCCGACCACTGACAAGGAGAGGATCAGCATTGGTAGCGAACCGAGCGCCAGGCGAATCGCGTCGGAGCCAGCATTATTGATGATGGCAATTACACCGGGCTTCGCTTCTCTATGGCTGATTCCTTCGTCTTCATCACGTAGCGCGACGCCAGACAGTTTACGGCCAAAGAAATGGTAGGTGACGGAAGCCGCCAGTACTCCCCCACAAATGGAGATCAGAATGGCGGCTCCCCAGTGCAAACCGGCGGGAATCAACGGGTAAAAGGCATTTGCCTGACCCATGGCAAATAACATGCTGAGCGTGGCGGCCATATGGCGATCGGAGGTACCGCGTTTTTCCATAATCGCCAGCGCGGCGAGAGGAGCGGCGAAACTGACAAAATTTAACTGGATGAGAGCAAATAACGCCAGACCGGTAATACCCAAGGGTTTTAATAACGGTGTGGTATGACGCACAATAAAATCGAGTACGCCTTTCGCTTCCAGATATTTCATCACAAATAACATGACAACCATGATGGGAATCAGCGTATACAGCGCCACATCCACCGAGGCTTTGCCCGCCGACATAATAATGCTGATGATATTCATGCCTGATTGTGATCCTTGCTACCTAATCCCCGCTGCGCAACATGAATATTCACGCCAGCCTCCCTCTGCCCAATAATTCACTAAAAAATACCAACGCGATAAATGCGTTAGCGTCACAAAGGGGGAAATGTTATCCCGGTCAGCGCGGATTGAGTAGTAAAGAAACAGGTTTTTGTCTGGAAGGAAGGGAAGAAAAGCCAGCATGCAGTAGCATGCTGGCCGGGTGGGTTAACGCATCGTCACAAACTCTTCTGCGGCGGTCGGGTGGATCGCCACGGTGTTGTCGAAGTCTTTTTTGGTGGCTCCCATTTTCAGCGCCACGGCAAAGCCCTGCAACATCTCATCCATACCAAAACCGATGCCATGGATACCGACAATTTTCTCTTCCGGACCCACGCAAACCAGTTTCATCCGGCACGGCTGGCGGTGCTGGGTGACGGCAGTGTACATGGCGGTGAAGGCTGATTTATAGATTTTCACCTGATCATCGCCGTACTGCTCTCGCGCCTGGGGTTCGGTCAGACCGACGGTGCCAATCGGCGGGTGGCTGAACACCACGGTGGGGATATTGCTGTAATCCAGATGCTCGTCCGGCTTGTTATTAAACAGACGCTCAGACAGGCGACGGCCTGCCGCCACCGCTACCGGCGTCAGCTCTACCGCACCGGTGTTGTCGCCCACCGCGTAAATGCCCGGCACGCTGGTGTTCTGGAATTTATCCACCTTGATATAGCCTTTCTCATCCAGTGCCACGCCGGTGACGGCCAGATTGAAATTATCGTTGGCGGGTTCACGACCAATCGCCCATACCAGGCAATCAACGGTTTGATCAAAACCGTTTTCCAGTTGTAGCGTCAGGCTGCCGTCAGCGTTCTTGATCACTGCTTTTGGAATCGAGTCGGTATGTAATGACGGGCCTTCCGCCTGCATCACTTCAACCAGCGTATCGGTGATCAGCGGGTCGAAGCTGCGCAACGGCGCATGCTTACGCACGAACAGATGGGTTTCTGCCCCCAATGCGTTGACCACGCCGGCCAGTTCCACGGCGATATAACCGGCACCGACCACCGCCACGCGTTTGGGAAGAGCATCCAGCTCAAAGAAGCCGTCGGAATCGATGCCGTACTCTGCTCCCGGCACGTTGGGATGGCTTGGACGGCCACCGGTGGCGATCAGGATATGGTCCGCCGTGATCGTTTCGCCGTTCACCTCCACGGTGTGCGCATCCACAAAACGGGCGAAGCCTTTGATCACTTCAACGTTGTTCTTACCCAGCACGTTGTCGTATGAGGTGTGGATACGATCGATATAGGCGCTGCGATTTTTTACCAGGGTTGACCAGTCGAAGCGGTTGACCGTGGTGTCGAAACCGTAATCCGGGCCATAAAGGTGGATAGCTTCAGCAATTTGCGCCGCATGCCACATCACTTTTTTTGGTACGCAACCCACGTTGACACAGGTGCCGCCCAGCTCTTTGGCTTCAATCAGGGCGCATTTCTGGCCGTGCATCGCCGCACGGTTAATGGAGGCGATACCGCCGCTGCCGCCGCCAATGGCAAGGTAGTCAAAATGTCGGGTCATCAGATGTGTCCATTTGCAGGAAGAAAAATTGGGTTAGAGTGTAACGCTGACAGGGGAAAGGGCGCAAAGATTGCACCTATGATTGTGATAGGGTTGGATCAACACCCATTACAGGGAAGCACCGTATGCAACTGACATTTCTCGGCACCGGCGCAGGCGCGCCAAGCCTGCAACGTAACGTCACCGCCATTGCGTTGACCTTATCCAAACGGGGTGACACCTGGTTGTTCGATTGTGGTGAGGCGACGCAGCATCAATATATGCGTTCGACGCTGAAACCGAGCAAGCTGGAAAAAATCTTTATTACCCATCTGCACGGCGACCATATTTTTGGCCTGCCCGGGTTGCTTACCAGCCGTTCGATGGCGGGTTTAAAAGAGCCGCTGACCATTTATGGCCCACAAGGTATCCGCCAGTTTATCGACACGGCGCTGAGCCTGAGCGGCTCCTATACCAGCTTTCCGCTGGAAATCGTGGAAATCGCCGCCGGTCTGGTGTTTGACGACGGTGATTTCCGCGTCACCGCCTGGCCGATGAACCATATTGTTGAGTGTTACGGCTACCGCATCGAACAGCATGACAAGCCTGGCTTCCTTGATGCGCCGCGCCTGAAAGCCGAAGGCGTGCCGCGCGGGCCGTGGTATCAGCAACTGAAACAGGGTGAACGTGTTCGGCTGGAGGATGGGCGCGAGATTAACGGCGCGGAGTATCTGGGGCCAGCCACCAAAGGAAAGGTGGTGGCGATTTTTGGCGATACCGGGCCGACCGAGGTGGCATTACAACTGGCGGCCGATGCTGATGTGATGGTGCACGAAACCACGCTGGAGGCGGCACTGGCAGAAAAAGCCAATAGTCGTGGGCATTCAACGACGGTACAAACGGCAGAGGTGGCAAAACAGGCCAGGGCTAAGCGGTTGATCGCGACCCATTTCAGCTCGCGCTATTTGTCTCAGGATCGGGAAAGATTACTGGCGGAGTGCCAGTCCATCTTTGCGGCGACGGAACTGGCACATGATTTCGCGGTGTTCGAGATTTAGTGCGCCTTACTCTGGCACAATCCACTCAACACGGGTATGACCGGTGCCTGCGGGCACCAGTTTCTGATGCAGCCACGGCAGCAGTTCTTTCATCTGCTGTTCCAGCTTCCACGGCGGGTTAATCACAATCATCCCCGAGGCAGTCATGCCACGCTGGTCGCTGTCCGGACGCACGGCCAGCTCAATCTGCAAAATGTTACGAATGCCGGTGGCCTGCAAATCTTTGGTCATATGTTTGATCTGCTGACGCAACACCACCGGATACCACAACGCGTAGATGCCGGTGCTGAAACGTTTGTAACCTTCCTGAATGCCTTTCACCACGTCCTGATAATCGCTTTTCAGCTCATACGGGGGGTCGATAAGAATCAGGCCACGACGGGTTGGCGGTGGCAGTTTTGCTTTTAGCTGCTGATAACCATCGGCACGTTCCACACGCGCACGGCTATCTTTACTGAATTCATTGCGCAGCAGCGGATAATCGCTGGAGTGCAGCTCGGTGAGTTGCAGTTTATCGTCCTGGCGCAGCAAATGGCGGGCGATCAGCGGCGAACCCGGATAGTAGCGCAGGGTGCCGTTGGGGTTTAGGTTACGAATCGCCGAGAAGTAGGGCTTCAGCAGCTCTGGTGCATCCGGCTGCTGCCAGATCCGTGCGATGCCTTCCAGATATTCACCGGTGCGTTCGGCGTGCTCACCGCTCAGTTGGTAACGTCCGGCACCGGCGTGGGTATCCAGATAGAGGAACGGTTTCTCCTTCTCCATCAGGGCGGTCAGGATCAGGCTCTCAACGGTGTGTTTGAGCACGTCGGCATGGTTGCCGGCATGAAAACTGTGGCGATAACTCAGCATAAAAAAGAGGGGTCCGCGGTTGGATCAAAGAATTCAGAACATCGTGTCTGGCGCGATTATAGCCGCGCTGGATAAAAATTGCTGACGTTTCGGGGCGGCATTGATTTTCCACCAACCAGGCCGCATGTTAGTAAGATTGCGTTGCGCGACCGGTTCGCGCCCCACACTCCATAAAAGGACTGCGCTTATGACCAATCCGTTACTTACGCCTTTTACCCTTCCGCCTTTTTCTGCCATCAAACCTGAGCACGTGGTTCCCGCTGTGACTGCAGCGCTCGACGACTGCCGTGCGGCGGTGGAACGCGTAGTGGCGCAGGGCGCGCCCTATAGCTGGGATAACCTGGTACAACCGTTGGCGGAAGTGGATGATCGTCTTGGGCGTATTTTCTCGCCGGTCAGCCATTTGAACTCGGTCAAAAACAGCCCGGAACTGCGTGAGGCCTATGAGCAGACGCTGCCGCTGCTGTCGGAATACAGCACCTGGGTCGGCCAGCATGAAGGGCTGTACCAGGCGTATCGCGACCTGAAACAGGGTGGCAACTACGCGGCGCTGGATATTGCGCAGAAAAAAGCGGTGGATAACAGCCTGCGTGATTTCGAGCTGTCGGGCATCGGGCTGGATAAAGAAAAACAGAAACGCTATGGCGAGATTGCCGCGCGTCTGTCTGAACTGGGGTCGACCTACAGCAACAACGTGCTCGACGCGACTCAGGGCTGGAACAAACTGTTCACCGATGAAGCCGAGCTGTCCGGGATGCCGGAAAGCGCACTGGCGGCAGCCAAAGCGATGGCCGAAGCCAAAGAGCAGGAAGGCTGGTTGCTGACGCTGGATATCCCGAGCTATCTGCCGGTGATGACCTACTGTGACAACGCCGCGCTGCGCGAAGAGATGTATCGCGCCTATTCAACGCGTGCGTCCGATCAAGGCCCGAACGCCGGTAAATGGGATAACGGCCCGGTGATGGCGGAAGAACTGGCGCTGCGTCACGAACTGGCTCAGCTGCTTGGCTTCGATTCCTTCGCTGACAAATCGCTGGCGACCAAAATGGCGGAAAGCCCGTCTCAGGTGATCGACTTCCTCACCGACCTCGCGAAACGCGCCCGTCCGCAGGGTGAGAAGGAACTGGCTCAACTGCGCGCCTTTGCCAAAAAAGAGTATGGCGTTGATGAGATGAACCCGTGGGATCTGACCTACTACGGCGAAAAACAGAAGCAACATCTCTACACCATCAGCGACGAGCAGCTGCGTCCTTATTTCCCGGAAGCACGTGCGGTGAACGGCCTGTTTGAAGTGGTGAAACGTATCTACGGCATCAGCGCGCAGGAGCGTAAAGATGTCGATGTTTACCACCCGGATGTGCGTTTCTTCGACCTGTTCGATGAAACCGGCGAACTGCGCGGTAGCTTCTACCTCGACCTCTACGCCCGCGAGCACAAACGCGGTGGTGCCTGGATGGACGACTGCGTCGGCCAGATGCGCAAAGCCGATGGCAGCCTGCAAAAGCCGGTGGCTTACCTCACCTGTAACTTCAACCGTCCGGTGCAGGGCAAACCGGCGCTGTTCACCCATGATGAAGTGACCACGCTGTTCCATGAGTTCGGCCATGGTCTGCACCATATGCTGACGCGCATCGAAACCCCCGGGGTGTCCGGCATCAGCGGTGTGCCATGGGATGCAGTAGAGCTGCCGAGCCAGTTTATGGAGAACTGGTGCTGGGAGCCGGATGCACTGGCGTTTATCTCCGGCCACTATGAAACCGGTGAGCCGTTGCCGAAAGAACTGCTGGATAAAATGCTGGCGGCGAAAAACTACCAGGCGGCGCTGTTTATCCTGCGTCAGCTGGAGTTCGGTCTGTTCGATTTCCGTCTGCATACCGAGTTTAACCCGCAGCAGGGCGCGCAAATCCTCGAAACCCTGCGTGAAGTGAAAAAGCAGGTGGCGGTGGTGCCCAGCCCGGAGTGGGGCCGCTTCCCGCACGCCTTCAGCCACGTGTTTGCCGGTGGCTATGCCGCAGGTTATTACAGTTACCTGTGGGCCGATGTGCTGGCTGCCGATGCTTACTCACGCTTCGAAGAGGAAGGCATCTTCAACCGCGAAACCGGTCAGTCGTTCCTCGACAACATCCTGACGCGCGGTGGTTCAGAGGAGCCCATGGAGCTGTTCAAACGCTTCCGTGGCCGTGAACCGCAGCTCGATGCGATGCTGGAACATTACGGGATTCAGGGATAAGCCTGCCTGTGAAAATCGGTTTAATTGATGAAACAGGCGCCGGAGACGGCGCCTTATTACATTTGGCGCAGCGCTGGGGACTGGAGCAGGATGAGCAGTCGACACTGGCACTGGTGCTGACCGCCAGCCACCTTGAGCTACGCAAACGCGACGAGCCAAAGCTGGGCGGTATTTTTGTTGATTTCGCCTCTGGCGCGATGGCGCACCGACGTCGTTTTGGCGGTGGACGCGGCGAGGCCGTGGCGAAAGCGGTGGGTATCAAGGGGGATTACCTGCCGGATGTGGTTGATGCAACGGCCGGATTAGGACGCGATGCCTTTGTGCTGGCGGCGTTAGGTTGCCGGGTACGGATGCTGGAACGCCATCCGGTGGTGGCGGCATTGCTGGAGGATGGCTTGCGTCGTGGCTACGATGATCCTGAAATCGGCGGCTGGCTGCGCGAGCGGCTGACGCTGCTGCATGTGGTCAGCCAGCAGGCGTTGAGCGAAATCACCCCTGCGCCGGATGTGGTGTATCTCGACCCAATGTATCCCCATCGCCAGAAAAGCGCGATGGTGAAGAAGGAGATGCGGGTATTTCAGTCGCTGGTGGGGGCAGATGAGGATGCCGATGCGTTACTGGAACCGGCGCGGCGGCTGGCGAAAAAACGCATTGTGGTAAAACGCCCGGATTACGCACCGCCGTTAGCGGGGGTGGCGACGCAATCCGCCGTGGTGACCAAAAGCCATCGTTTTGATATCTATCCGCCGTTGGTGGGATGAAAAAAAACAGGCCAGCAAGCTGGCCTGTTTTCAGTTATTCGTCGTCATCACGCAGCGGCACAATCAACATATCAATATGCACCGTATTGATCAGCTGGCGCGCTGAAGACATCAGCTTGCTCCAGAAGTCCTGATGGTGACCGCACACCACCAAATCCACGTCATATTTTCTAATCGCATCCACCAGCACCTGACCAAGGTCACCGCTCCCGCTCAGCGTTTCACTGATCGGATATCCGGCGTTGGTCGACAGCTCTTTCAGCGCGGTATGCGTCTCTTCAGAAATGCGTTTCTGCATATCACCCAGATTGACGTCAATCAGCCCGGTGTAAAGGTCTGAATAATTCACATCAACGTGGATTAACGAGATTTTCGCATCATAAGGGCGTGCCAGTGAGACGGCTTTTTCAACCAGTAACTGGCTTTCCGGGGAAAGGTCTACTGCAATCAGGATGTGTTTATAAGCCATGATATAACTCCTTTCACAAGATTCTGGGGGCAACCCGAATTCCTGCCACGTCACGGCTGGCGAAATCCTTTGCGCATAACGGCGATAAGCGCCACCCATCGAGATTTATGCTTTGCAGGCGGTTTGTTGTTATGTGTTCAGTATAGCCAGAGTTGTTAACAAATGCTGCAAGGCGCTGTACCGCTGTGAGGAAGATCAAGGGTTATCGCTTTTTTCGCTCGCGGTGAACGAAAATCATCGCTGGAAAAATTTTTACCAAATCTCCTACACTGAAAATGACGGTCATACATCTCCTGATGACTTACCGCCGGACTCGCAAAAAAACAATGCAATTCGATTCATTCAGTGGAAGGCTTTCTCGTGGGGCGTTTACAGCATTGCGTCTCCACGGCTCCAGCCGGGAGGGGATCATGATCAGCACTATCGCGCTTTTTTGGGCTATTTGTGTGGTTTGTCTGGTGAATATGGCGCGCTACTTCTCTTCTCTGCGCTCGTTACTGGCGGTGCTGCGCGGCTGCGATCCGCTGCTGTATCAGTATGTGGATGGTGCCGGTTTTTTTACATCGCATGGTCAGCCCAGCAAACAGGTGCGCCTGGTGCGTTACATCTGGGAGAAACGCTATCGTGATCATCATGACGAAGAGTTTATTCGTCGCTGTGAACGCGTGCGTGGGCAATTTATTTTGACCAGCGGGCTATGTGGTTTGGTGATTGTCAGCCTGATTGCGATGGCGATTTGGCAATAAAAAAGGGCGACATTGCTGTCGCCCTTCAGTGCCTGAAGCGCTGATTACACCAGCTTCAGGGCAATCCAGTACAGCGAGCCGGACAGCAGAATACACACCGGCAGAGTAAACACCCACGCCATCGCGATATTCTTGATGGTACGGCTTTGCAAACCACCGCCATCGACCAGCATGGTCCCGGCGACTGACGACGACAGAATATGCGTGGTGGAGACCGGCATCCCGGTGTAGCTGGCAATGCCAATCGACACCGCTGCCGTCACCTGCGCTGACATACCCTGCGCGTAGGTCATGCCTTTCTTACCAATCTTCTCGCCGATGGTGGTTGCCACACGACGCCAGCCAATCATGGTGCCGACGCCGAGCGCCAGGGCTACAGCCATGATGATCCACACTGGCGCATACTCAACGGTTCCCAACAGATCGCTTTTCAGCTTGTTCAGGAAACGCTGATCGTCAGCGCTGGTTTCCGGCAGCTTCGCGGCTTTATCCGCCGTGTCGGAGATACACAGCAGCAGACGACGCATCTGGCTACGCTGGTCTGGGGTCAGATCGCTGTAGCTTTGCAGATTGTTCAGCAAGCCCTGAGCACGCTGAATCGCGGGCAGTGCGCGAGCGCTGTCGCAGTGGAATTCATGCGGACCATTGATAGATTCCTCTGGCGCAGGCACCGCAGGCGGTGCCATCTGCACGATGTGCGTCAGTGTTGCGCCGTGCTGCTGATAGTACTGCTCCAGATGGTTCACTGCGTCACGGGTACGGGTGATGTCATAGCCGGAGGCATTCATGTTGACCACGAAGCCCGCAGGCGCGACACCAATCAGTACCAGCATGATCAGGCCAATGCCTTTCTGACCATCGTTCGCACCATGTGAATAGCTCACGCCAATGGCGGAAACAATCAGGGCGATACGCGTCCAGAACGGTGGCTTTTTCTTGCCGTCGATTTTCTCGCGATCGGCTGGCGTCATATGAATGCGCGAGCGTTTCTTGGTGCTGCTCCAGTAGCGGCGCAGCAGGAAAATCAGGCTACCGGCAAGCACCAGGCCGACAATCGGCGACAGAATCAGGGAAAGGAAGATATTCAGAACTTTGGGCAGGTTGAGCGCGTCAACCACCGAAGTCCCGGTCATCAGAGCATTGGTGAGACCGATACCAATAATGGCACCAATCAGGGTATGGGAGCTGGACGCCGGCAGACCAAGATACCAGGTACCGAGGTTCCAGATAATCGCAGCCAGCAGCATGGAGAACACCATCGCCAGGCCGTGAGCTGAACCAACATTTAATAGCAGATCGGTGGGGAGCATATGAACAATGGCATAGGCCACACTCAAACCGCCCAACAAAACACCGAAAAAGTTGAAAACACCTGCCATCACAACCGCCAGCTGCGCCCGCATCGCACGGGTGTAGATAACTGTCGCGACCGCGTTGGCTGTGTCGTGGAAACCGTTGATTGCTTCGTAAAACAATACAAACAGCAGGGCAAGAACCAATAACAGGCCGGTACTTAGGTCAAGACCAGCAAACAGATGTAGCATAAACGTTACGCCATTTTGGAGGACATGAACGCGGCGCATTATCCGCGACAACGTGCTGTATGGGAAAGGGAAATATAGTCTTTTTTTGTCTTAATGTTGCCAGCCACACGCCAAAACAAGAGAAAAATGCCGAAATATGAGTCATTTACAATATGACATATTTACGGCATTTTTTTGACACTGGCGTCAAACGGGACAGATCACTACAATCAGCGCCTTTCGGGTGAAGTGAGAAAACGCAGTGGAAAAGTTTGACGTTATCATTGTTGGCGCAGGGGCTGCGGGCATGTTCTGTGCTGCACAGGCCGGACAACGCGGCTTGCGTGTGCTGCTGCTTGATAACGGCAAAAAGGCGGGTCGCAAAATTCTGATGTCAGGCGGCGGCCGCTGTAACTTCACCAATATGTACACCGAACCTGCGGCCTATCTCTCCCACAATCCGCACTTCTGTAAATCTGCGCTGGCGCGTTATACCCAGTGGGATTTTATCGATCTGGTCAATCGCCACGGCATCGCTTATCACGAGAAAACGCTGGGCCAGTTGTTCTGCGACGATTCGGCGCAACAAATCGTGGATATGCTGCTGGCCGAGTGTGAAGCCGGGCAGGTGACGTTACGGTTACGCAGCGAAGTACTGAGCGTGCAACGCGACGATGCCGGATACACCTTGCAGTTGAACGGTATGACGGTGCAGGCCGGGAAGTTGGTGATTGCCAGCGGTGGTCTGTCGATGCCGGGGCTGGGTGCTTCACCGTTCGGTTATAAAGTGGCGGAGCAGTTCGGCCTGACAGTGTTCCCGACGCGTGCGGCGTTGGTGCCCTTTACCCTGCATAAGCCGCTGCTGGAACAGCTAAACACCTTGTCTGGCGTTGCCTTACCCACCACCATTACTGCGCAGGACGGCACCTTATTCAAAGAGGCGCTGCTGTTCACCCATCGCGGGCTATCCGGCCCGGCCGTGTTGCAGATTTCCAGCTACTGGCAGCCAGGCGAGTTCGTGACGGTGGATTTATCCCCGGCAACACCGCTGGATGATTTTATTAATGTGCAGCGCGAAGCACACCCAAATCTCAGCCTGAAAAACAGCCTGGCGAAAATTTTGCCGAAGCGTTTGGTGGAAGTGTTGCAGGCGCTGAACCACATCCCCGACGTCACCCTGAAGCAGCTCAATAGCAAGCAGCAGGGCGAACTGGTGCAAACGCTGCATCAGTGGCGGGTCCAGCCAAATGGCACCGAAGGCTACCGCACCGCTGAAGTGACGCTGGGTGGCGTGGATACCACCCTGTTATCGTCAAAAACCATGGAGGCACGCGATGTGCCTGGGCTGTATTTTATTGGCGAAGTGGTGGATGTCACTGGCTGGCTGGGCGGCTATAACTTCCAGTGGGCATGGAGTTCCGCCTGGGCGTGTGCACAGGCGTTGTCATCCTGATTACGGCAACTTTAGATTGATCAGATACTCATACTGAATACGTGAAATATCCAGTGGGGCTGCGCCTTCAAAGTAAACCTTTATAAACTCCGCAGGTCGGCCAACAATATCAACGCGCTGATAGGCAGAGTTGATAAATCGGGTCAATATCTGCTGAATTGCCGTGGCCTGATCACCCGGAAGCGCATTTTTACCTGTGACATTTTGTTCAAAAGTCAGGGGAGGGCTGTCTTCATCAGGTTTGTATTGTATGCGTTTGCTATAAACGTCATTGCGGAATTCAGAAAATGCATTGTGTGTGGTATTGAACATATCGGCGAGGTTCTTTATATGTGACGCCATCTGATTCACCGCTACAACTTTCTGGGTCACAAAACGTGTTCCCCATGCGGAGGCAGCCGTGACGCCGAACTGCACGGCATTCCTGCCAATGATGCTGCCCACGCTGGAACCTAATCCCGCCCATAGCCCGGCACCAAGAAATATCGCGGTTCCTCCCAAGGCACTTTTGGCAGCATTATCCACATGCTGGACGCGCACACCGGCTACCCGGTTATCCAGATGGTTAATCCTCCCCAGTGGCAACTGCCCTGACTCTACATCGCCGGACGCCAGGCGGCGATTGTTATCGTCTTTATAATCTTTCAGGGTATATGCAATCTGACTGGTTTCCGATTTAGCCAATCTGTAGACTTCGTCCGTTGATAACGAACGGACAAGGATCAAGGCTTCATCCAGAATTTCAGTGGTCAGGTAATTGGCTGACACGCGATTATTTAATTCGGGCTGTGATGTCAGCGCTAATATTTCATGCGATTTCGGAAATGCCATAACGCCCCCGAGCGTGGTTAGACTTCTTTATTTTGTTTGATATCCCAACCCATCTGCACTGACGCACCTTTATTCCCCTGCGAGGTTTGTTCCCAATACTCCATTGCCACTTTACTGGCCTGGAATGCGTACTCCATGCCCAGGGTTGAGCCATGCGCCACGCCGATATAATCGGTTTGTGTTACCAACACATCTTCCAGCGTAATAAGGGTGTATTCGACTTCCTGACCACCTGCTTTGCAGATTGAAAGTTGAACTTTGGCAATATGTTTGCCGCTGGAGCAATATTTCAATAATGCCGGGGTGCCTTTATCAACCAACGCCTGTACCGTCAGGTCTCGGTAATTCACTTTACCGGCACCGCCGCCGCCACCGACTGCCATATTACCGGGCTGCTTTGCACCCCAACTAAATGAATAAACATCGATCCAGTTTTGGTGATTCGCATTTTGCGATTCACCATTGATGCCATCGACTTTTAAAAAAATATCTATCGCCATCGTTTTTACCGTCACCTTGTCGTGATATCAGGGAGCTGCGTATGATTAGCTTTCTTTATTCTGCTTAATGTCCCAGCTCACTTTGCTTTCGGCACCTTTAGTGCCACTTTCTCCCTGTTCCCAGTAACTCATTGAGACTTTGGATGCCTGGAAAGCGTAATCCACGACGATGGTGTCGCTCTGGCCTACGCCGTTAAAATCAGTTTGTGTTACCAGCACATCTTCAAGAGTGATCTTTGAATATTCCACCTGGTTGCCACCGGCTTTACAAATTGACACTTCGACTTTGTCGACATGTTTACCGCTGGAACAAAACTTCAAAATCGCCGGGGTGGATTTATCAATTAACGCCTTAATATTGAGGTCGCGGTAAGCCACTTTACCGGCACCGCCACCACCGCCCACTGACATATTTCCTGGCTGTGAAGCCCCCCAGGTAAAGGAGAGTACATCGGTCCATCCTTTGTGATTGCTGTCCTGGGACTCACCCGTTGTTCCATCAACTTTCAAATAAATATCAATAGCCATTACCTGATTTCCTGATTGTTTTTTCCATGAAAGATAAATGAGATCAGCATCTCACGCGGTTATGTGAAAAAGACATTGAGCCAGTTAATCTTGAAATAATTCTGTCACCGCAATGTCACTTTTCACCTGATTGGGCCTGATGAATAACAGGTGGTATTGCGGCCTGCCAGAGCTGATATGACGCGTATTTAGGTAGAGATTGGATCTAAATATCATCGCGTAGACACGCGATAGCACCGTAATACATTAGTAAAATTTAACACGGCTTCATGTCAATAAATTAACAGTCTTAACGATTTTATTAGGATGATTCTGAAACTGAATGATTGCATTCAGTATTGAGCGGAGGGGGGGTAAATCCTTAGTCAATCGTGGCTTTCACCGCAGCCAGTAAACGGCGATGGCGATGTTCACCCCAAAGCGAATAAAGGCCGCCAAGGGCCACTAATGCACCGCCGAACAAGGTGGCTTGCTCGGGCAGCGTACCTAAGAACAGAAAACCAATAATCACGGACCACAGCAGGGTGGTGTAATCAAAGGGGGCCAAGAGCGAGGCATCGGCAAAGCGCAGGCTGAGGGTCAATAATATCTGCGTGATACCGCCAAATAACCCACAGCCGATCAGCAGCAACCACGCGCTACCTTGCGGGATTTTCCAGCCTGCCACCAGCGTTACCAGCGACGTTAAGGCCGTCATCACCGCGAACCAGAAGGCGATAGCGCCAGGTTTTTCCGTTTGATTGAGCGCCCGAATTTGAATCGATGCGCCAGCCGTACAAAGCGCGGCAAGTAAAGCCAGCATAATCCCGGCGGTGGCACCAAAACTAAAATGCGTACCGCGAAACGTGAGTTGGCCTGCCAGCATCACCATAATGCCGGAAAACCCTGCAATCACGGCGATCCAACGATGGAACCGCACGTTTTCGCGCAACACCACGGCCGCCAGTAACACGGTAAACAACGGAGCGGCATAATTAAGCGCGGTGGCATCTGTCAGCGAAATATACAGCAGCGAGAGATAACTCAGATACATGGCGGTGGTGCCAGCCAGGCCACGGACAAAATGGCCACGCACATTCTGGGTCTGAATGCCCTGTAGCACGCCACCTTGCAACTTCAGCCAGCATAGCAGAGGGATAAGTGCGATCGCCGAGCGAAAGAAAATCACTTCACCGACCGGGATGGTGCCATCAAGAGCTTTAACGCAGGCCAGCATCAGGGTTGAACTGAGTGCCGCCATAATCTTCATTGAAATCCCGGAGCCTGCGCTCATAAGGTGAGAAAACCGTCAGAAAAGTGATTTTCCCACCTTACCCTATGCTGTTAAGCATCCGGCGCTGAAATTCAGCGCCAGAAAGGCAGATTATTTTTTTATCACCGCCACTTTCATCCCACGCTTCAATGACATGCCGTAACCCGCCAACGCACAGGCGGCGATAAACCACGGAATCATCTTCACCACGCTGGAATCGCTGCCGCTCAGGGATTGCAGGTTGTTCACCACCAGAATGATGGTGAGGGTCATACAAATAATCGACAGCAGCGGTGCCCAGAACACCTGAAAACGGTTGTCATCCGTCGTGACGCGGCGGAAAAACAGCACCACCGCCGCAGACACGCCTAATTGCAGAATCAGGATACACAGGGTTGCGACCGCCGACCCGATGGCAAAGATATGCACCATCGGGTCCAGTCCGGCGCTGCCCATCCCCGCCAGCAACAACAGCAGGATCACGCTGTGCAGATGGCTGGCGTTATGCGGCGTACCGTTGGTGGGATGGGTTTTGCACAGCTCTTTCCAGATCAGGCCATCGCGGCTGATGCTAAACAGGTAGCGCGAGATATTGTTGTGAAATGCCAGCGTTGCGGCGAACAGGCTGGTGATCAGCAGCACTGACATGGTATCCACCGCCCACTGGCCGACATACTGGCGGGTGATGTTGAAGACAAAATTGCCGGGATCTTTGCTGGCGATGGCGACGATTTCATCGAATCCATACGCCTGTACCAGCGACCAACTGGTGAAGCAGAAGAAGGCGGTGATCAGCAGCAGGGCGCAAATCGTGGAGCGTGGCACGGTTTTCTGCGGATCGCGGCACTCTTCGGCATAGATCGCCGTCGATTCGAAACCGATAAAGGCGGCGATGGTAAAGATAAAGGCGATCCCGAGGTTACCCTGCATAAAAACCGCAGGTTCAAACGACTGGAAGGTGTAAGGGCCGGTTTTTTTCACCAGCAGCATCACATCGGTCAGCAGGACGATCGCGACCTCGGCCAGCATCAGCACACCCAGTAACTTACCGCCCACCTCGACCCGCTTAATACCCAGCACCCAGGCAATCACCGCAAACAGCATACTCAGCGCCCACCATGGAATGTGGGTGCTGAGATGTTCTTCGAGGAACAACTGGGTAAAGAAACCGAGCATGGCAACAATCGCGATTTGGATGGAGAAGTAGGCCATCAACGCCAGCACCGATGCGGATGCGCCCCAGTTTTCCCCCAGACCTTTGGAGATATAGGTGTAGAAGGCTCCGGCGTTATTGACGTGGCGGCTCATGGCGATAAAGCCCACCGCGAACAGCATCAAAATGATGCACGACAGGATATAAAACACCGGAATACCGCCGCCGTTGCCGGAAATGATCGCCACCGGCAGCCCTCCGACCACGCCGGTCAGTGGTGATGCCGCTGCCACCACAAAAAAGACCAGAGAAAACAAGCCCAACGTATTTTTGCGTAAACCGGTATCGTTGTTCATCGCCAGCGCCTCGATGGAGAGAGTGAAATTTCTCAGGCGATCTGCGTCGCCTGAAGCAGGTAACTTCGCTGCATCATTTCTCAGCGACGACGATGGCGGATAGAAAAAATCGGACAGAGCAACGGTGCAGTGCTGCACCGTTTTAGTGCTCAGTGATAGCGCAAGCGATGGAACAGGGCGTCGTGGGCAATCCGACGTTGATAGTCGCAGGGCGTGGTACTGACAAACTTCTTAAATTCGCGCAGGAAGTGGGACTGGTCGCTAAATCCGAGGTTAAACGCCAGATCGCTAAAGGAAATATTACCTTGTGCATGGATGCTGGTCAGCGCTGACTGGCAGCGCAGAATGCGGCTAAAGGCTTTCGGCGACAAACCGGTATCCTGGCGGAACTGCCGTTGAATGGTGCGGCAGGTATACCCGGTCAGGGCTTCCAGTTGGTCAACGCGAATATTGCCCTTTTGCTGGCGCATCGCGTGGATGATAAAGGCGGTTACCGATGAGGCTTTGCGCACCAGCCGTGGCGTGAAGTGGGCGTTAAATAACGAAATTTGCTGTGAAAAGCTGTGGCTTTGCACAATTTGTTCAAACGCCAGTCGGGCATCAGGTACCACATCAAGAAAGCTGAATTCATGGTCGGGGATCTCCTCTGCCATCACATCAAGAAAGTCGGGGATAACGCCCGGCGCGAAACGCACGCCGAAGTAATGATGGTTGTGCAACATGTCCGCGCCACGCGCTTCCAGCGTGGTGCCGCACACGCGCCCTTTCGGGTTAAGCGGGTCACAATCAAACACGATATCAACACAGCCATCCGGGATGGCCAGGGTCATACCTGCCGATTGCGCGACATCGAAGCTGTAAAAGTGTGAAATCGCCGGGTTTTCTGAGGCAATCACCGAGTAATGTTGCGCGGCATTCAGCACGAACCACGGCTGTTCCGGGTGAAAGCTGCCGCCATGACGATAAAGGGAATTCTCAGACATCGCGCGCTCCGTTTCAGGCTGAACAGGGATAGCGGGATCATGCAAGCGCTGTGCCACGCGGATGTCGCAAATATTCAATACAGCCCAAAGCCAGTCACGTATTCCTAAAGGCATCCACCTGCACGCCAGATGCACTGCGCTGGCGGGAATACGAACCAAGACTGAAAAAGGGGTTAACCATGACAGATTCAACCCGGATTGATTTTATCTACCTGTCGGAGCAGGACATGATCCGCGCAGGCGTCACTGATATGCCTGCCTGCGTCGATACCATGGAGGAGATGTTTGGCCTGTTGTACCGCGGCGACTACCGCATGGCCGGTGCCAATAACGATTCACATGGTGCGATGGTGACCTTCCCGGAAAACTCACCGTTTCCCACCATGCCAAAGCCCACGGCCGACCGACGTTTAATGGCGATGCCCGCCTATCTCGGCGGCAGCTTCTGTACCGCCGGCGTGAAATGGTATGGCTCGAATATCGCCAACCGCGAAAAAGGGCTGCCGCGCTCGATTCTGATGTTCACCCTTAACGATGCGGATACCGGCGCTCCGTTGGCGCACATGTCGGCGAACCTGTTGTCGGCCTATCGCACCGGCGCAGTGCCGGGGGTGGGCGCGCGCCATCTGGCGCGCAAGGACTCGCGCGTGATTGGTTTGCTGGGACCAGGGGTGATGGGTAAAACCGCCGTCGCCGCTTTTATCGCGGTGTGCCCGCTGATCGACACCATCAAAGTAAAAGGTCGTGGGCAGCGCAGCCTCGATAACTTCCTCACTTGGGTGCAGGAAACGTATCCACAAATCAAACACATCGAAATCGTCGACACCCTCGAAGCGGTGGTACGCGACTCAGACATCGTCACCTATTGCAGTTCCGGCGAGGTGGGCGACCCGGACAGCTATCCACTGGTCAAACGCGAGTGGGTCAAGCCAGGCGCTTTTCTTGCCATGCCAGCGCTCTGCAACATCGACGCCGGGATGGAACAGCCCGACGTGCGCAAAGTGCTGGATAACACCGGCCTGTATCAGGCGTGGTTCGAGGAAGTGCCGAAACCCGCCCACAAAACCATCCCGGTCATTGGCGTGCGTTTTATGGACATGATCGCCGAAGGCAAACTGGCGGCGGAACAGCTGGAGGATATCGGCAAAATTGTGGCCGGTGATGCGCCCGGTCGGCAAAACGATGACGAGATCATCATCATGTCCGTCGGCGGCATGCCGGTGGAAGACGTGGCCTGGGGCACGGTGGTGTATCGCAACGCGCTGGCAAAAGGCATCGGCGTGAAATTAAACCTGTGGGAAACCCCGGTACTGAGCTAACCAAGGAAACCAACATGACACAGATTATTAAGGTAAAAACCGGTTCGAAATTTGAAGAGATGGGCAGCTATTCGCGCATCGTTGCGGTGGATAACTGGATTTATGTCTCCAACACCGCAGGCCGTCACCCAGTCAGCAAGGAGATACCGGCCGATGTCACGGAGCAGACTTTGCAGGTGTTCGCCAATATCGAAGCGGCGCTGGCGGCGATTGATGCCTCGCTACAGGATGTGGTGTTCTCGCGGGTGTTTATTCAGGAACCAGACGATGTGCCGACGGTGATGGCCATCATTGGTGAGAAATTCCGTGGCATCAACCCGGCCACCACCGTGACCTGCCCACCGCTCGGTTCCACCGTTTACAAAGTGGAGCTGGAGGTCACGGCGTATCGTGGGGCCGGTCAGGCCGACGTCCAGGAAATCACCGTGGCGCTGTAAGGCGTCACAGGAGGCGCGTTATGTCACCGCAAATTACCCCCGTTACCACCTCTGCCGCTTTTCCTTCCGCCACCACGGTGGTGATTATTGGTGGTGGCATTGTTGGTTTAACCGCCGCTTTAACGCTGGCGGAGCGCAACATTCCGGTGGTGGTGTTGGAGAAAGGCCGCATCGCGGGCGAGCAGTCATCACGTAATCTGGGCTGGATTCGTAAAACCAGCCGTGCCGCCGATGATATTCCGCTGGCGCAGGCTGCCGATCGCCTGTGGGCGGGGATGGCGGCACGTGTTGGCAGTGATGTAGGCTATCGTCAGGCGGGGATTATGTTTATCGCCCGCAACGCAGCCCAGATGGCGCTGCATGAAAGCTGGTTTAAGGCAGTAGCGCCATTGGCGCTGGATACCCGGTTGCTGAGCAAAGCAGAGATTGCCGAGCGGGTGCCGGGAGGGCAGGGCAACTGGGCGGGGGGGATTTTCACCGCCTCTGATGGGCGGGCAGAACCGACGCTGGCTGCCAGCGCGATTGCCAGAGCGGCCATCGCCCGCGGGGCGATCATTGTTGAGCAGTGCGCGGTACGCACGCTGGAAACCAGCGATGGCAAGGTCAGTGGGGTGATTACCGAGCGCGGCGAAATTCGCTGCGACCAGGTGTTGCTGGCGGCGGGAGCCTGGTCGCGGCGCTTCCTTGGCAATCTCGGGATTGCGCTGCCGACGTTGCCGCTGATCTGTTCGGTGATGCGAACAAAACCGCTGGAAGGGCCAACCAATATCGCCGTGGGTGCACCGGATTTCTCGTTCCGCAAACATCAGGATGGTGGATTTGTTATTACCCAGCGAGGCGCGCTGGATGCGCCGCTGACGCTGGACCATCTGCTGCTGGGGACACGCTATTTACCCCAGTTGCGCCATGCGCGGGACAATCTGCGTATCTCGCTTGGCCGCTATTTCGTCAAAGATCTGGCGCTGGCTCGCCGCTGGCGAGGCGATCGTCGCTCGCCGTTCGAACGTATTCGTACCCTCGATCCTGCGGCGAACCCGGCGCTCAATGAGGAGGCGATGCGTAACCTGCGCGCGGCCTGGCCAGTATTTGAGAAAGCCGAGTTGGCACAGGCCTGGGCTGGGGTGATTGATGTCACACCCGATTCGAACCCGGTCATCGGCCCGGTGGCGGCGTTGCCGGGTTTGACGCTGGCGACCGGGTTTTCCGGTCACGGCTTCGGCACTTCTCCGGCGGCCGGGCAACTGGCGGCTGATCTGGTTTCCGGCCATGCGCCGCTGATCGATCCGAAACCGTATCGGTTTGAACGATTTTGAGATAAATACGCGCTAGCGTTACTTCATATAACTCCGCACCACCGCAATAATCTGCTCCATATCGGTGGTGCGCTCTTGCTCGCTGGCGTGCGGATTCATCAGGTGCTCGCGGATATGGCCTTCCAGTAACTCACTCATCAGCCCGTTAATGGCCCCACGCACCGCAGCGACCTGCTGCAATACCTTCAGACACTCTTCCCCGGCGACCAGCGCTTTTTCCAGTGATTCAGTCTGGCCTTTGATACGGCGCACGCGCGCCAGCAGCTTCTTTTGGTCTTTCTGGGTATGAGACATAGCGTGAAGTCCGTTGATCAATACTATAGTGGGGTATAGTATATTATTGGTGTCAGACAAATGCATCTGTCGCGCTGTTTTTTTAATTCAATGAGAAAAATCATGACCGATTTTGCAGCACTGCTGAGTCAGGGCACTTCCAGCGCTTGGCTGTTTATCCCCAGCGCGATTTTACTTGGCGCGCTACATGGCCTGGAGCCGGGCCATTCGAAAACCATGATGGCAGCGTTTATCGTAGCGATTCGCGGCACGGTAAAACAGGCGGTGATGCTGGGGTTGGCGGCAACGCTGTCGCATACGCTGATCGTCTGGCTGATCGCGTTAGGCGGCATGTACGTCAGCCGCAAGCTGACGGCCGATACCGCCGAACCCTGGTTTCAGTTGATTTCTGCCATTATCATTCTGGCAACCGCGTTATGGATGATTTGGCGCACCTGGCAAAGCGAGCAACAACGTAAGCAACATCAGCACGATCGTCGGCCAGATGCGCAGGTGATTGATACCGGCCACGGTCATGTTGAGCTGGCGCTGCATCAAGGTTACTGGCAACTGCGTACTCTGGATGGTGCAGCATGGCAGGCCAATCAAGTCAGTGTCGCGACCCGGCGCGGCATGGGGTTCTCGCAGATCTTTACCTTCGCCGCACAAGACGGTGTCCTGCAATCGACGCTGGCGGTGCCACAGCCACATACCTTCAATGCGCGCCTGTCACTCGGTCATGGTGGCCATTCGCATGATTACGATGTGAGCTGGCAGCAGGGGGAAGTACAGCACGCACCGGGTGAGAACGACGGGAGTTTTCAGGATGCGCATGAGCGTACCCACGCCAGCGACATCAAAAAGCGGTTTGCCAGCCGTGAAGTGACCAACGGGCAGATCATTCTGTTTGGTTTAACCGGTGGCCTGATCCCCTGTCCGGCGGCCATCACCGTGCTGCTGCTGTGTATTCAGGTGAAAGCCTTCAGCCTCGGGGCTGCGCTGGTCCTGTGCTTCAGTATTGGGCTGGCCCTCACCCTGGTGGGCGTTGGTGCTGCTGCGGCATTAAGCGTGCAGAAAGCGACCCAGCGCTGGCAGGGACTGGATACTCTGGCACGCCGCGCGCCCTGGTTCTCCGGCACCCTGATCGCGTTGGTGGCGCTCTACATGGGCTATCACGGACTGAACGGCATCATGCACTAAACCGTAATGCCGCGAATCTGGTACCATCGCGGCGTTTTTTTCCATTTGGTTATGTTCTCCATGTTAAAACTAAAATTTATCCTGCCGCTGCTGATCATCATCAGCGCCCTCGTCTGGTGGTTTACGCCGCATTACAGTGATGAGGACAAGGCGTATTACATCGCGATGTTTTGTACGCTGACCCACGATGGACGCAGTAATTCGGTGCAGGATATGCAGCAGATTATTGAAGGCAGCAATTCAGACTATGCGCTGCAAAAAATTCACTTCCAGCGTGGCCTTGGTGAACATCTGCAAATGGTGTGGCAGGGTCTGTCACCGGAACGGCAACAACAGGCCCATCAGGATCGTACCGAATGCCGCCGTCTGATGTCGGAAAAATTATTACCGGGCCAGGAATTGCAGGGCTAAACGGATTGGCGCGATAAATCGCGCCGCTACGAATAGGTTCAGCTCGTAATAAAAAATATTAAATCTGGATAATAAGCGCTCAAAAAGATCAATGTTCGTTGGTGGTAAATTAGACAATAGCCATAGAAAATTACCACGACAATTGAAGAGGACGAGCTGATGAAAAAATATATTCTGTCTGCGTTGCTGTTCGGTGCGAGTGTACCGGTGATGGCTGCCAATAATATTTCTGCACAGGAAGCGGAACACTTTAAACTTGAGTCGCTGGGAAATATTAGCGTGTCCGATACTGGCGGTGCCATTAGCTCGCCGATGGATCTGCATCAGCGTCTGTCAGAAATGGCGGATGAAAAAGGCGGAAAATATTATGTGGTGGAAGCAGCGCGCCAGCACGGGAATAATTTTGACGCAGTAGCCCAAGTTTACAAGTAACGTAAAAAGCCCCGTAAGGGGCTTTTTTTATGGCCTTTTTTCAGCGCAAAAAAAAGCGCGATAATCGCGCTTTTTATTATTGCATCACACAGTCAATTCGACGCACCGGGAACTTACCAGGCCGCACCGGTGGCGGCAGGATGTCCGGCATCTCCTGACTATTGGCGACGGATTCCAGGCGACATAATACGCAAGGATCCTCACAGTCTGCCAGTTGCTGTTGCCGCTCTCCGCTTAATTGCTTTTTACGGCATGAAAGCGGTGTACAACCCATCATCTGTTTAAAAGAGCGGGTAAAAGATTGCTGGCTTTCAAAATGGTATTTTACGGCCAGGCTGATAATGGTTGCTTCGCTATTTTTCAGCTCGACAACACAGGCGGCCAGTTTCTTTTTGCGAATATAACGTGCCAGGGTTTCATTGTGGCAACGGGCAAAAAGTTTCTGCAAATACCATTTTGAATAACCAGATTTTTGCGCAATATCATCAATGCTCAAACGCTGATCTAAGTTTTCAACAATCCAATCCGTTACGGCGAGAATGACACCCTCATTGTACTTTCTCTCTTGCATATAGCACCTCCAGGTCAGTGCGCACAGTGTAATTTAACTTATCTTTCTGTGTGCCTTGTTACGTAAAGTTTTATCAGGAAGTTGAGGTTTATTTTTCTGCTATCAGACTATTCTCGCAGTTCGTGAGATTTGACCGTTATATGTTGTTTATTTGTTGAGGAAATATCCGTCACTAACCCGAATTAGTTAACGTAAAATCCCAAAACCTTTATACATCAGAGAAATTTACTGATGGCACGGCCCATCAATACAGCGATACGCGTAACATGCCACACTCGACGCTTTGCCCTGACAGGAGATGTCCTGATGGCGTTACGTTTACCCATGAAGTTATTGATCTCTTCACTCATGCTGATGAGCAGCGCATCGGCGCTGGCCGCCAATGTCTATGGCGAACAACTGGAAGGATTCCAGTATCCTTATCCGTTGCAGCACTTTACCTTCCCCTCCCAGCAGCAGACGCTCAGCATGGGGTATATGGATGTGCCGCCCACACAGCATGCCAATGGCCAGACCGTGGTGCTGATGCACGGTAAAAACTTCTGCGGCGCGACCTGGGAAGATACCATCAAGGCATTGAGCCAGCAGGGTTATCGCGTGGTCGCCCCGGACCAGATTGGCTTCTGTAGCTCCAGTAAACCGGCGAATTATCAATACACCTTCCAGCAACTGGCGCAAAACACCCATCAGTTATTGCAGCAACTGGGTGTCGATAAAGCGGTGATTGTCGGCCACTCCACCGGTGGCATGCTGGCGACACGCTATGCCTTGATGTATCCGCAGCAAACGCAAAAACTGGTGCTGGTGAACCCCATTGGCCTGGAAGACTGGAAAGCGAAAGGGGCACCCTGGCGTTCGGTGGATCAGTGGTATCAGCGCGAGCTGAAGCTCAATGCTGCGGGTATCAAAAAGTACGAACAGCAGACCTATTACGTCGGCCAGTGGAAGCCGGAATATGACAAATGGGTCGATATGCTGGCCGGGCTGAACAGTGGCCCGGGACATCAAAAAGTCGCCTGGAACTCGGCGCTGATCTACGACATGATTTTTACTCAGCCGGTGTACTACGAATTCAAGGATCTGCGCGTGCCGACCACCTTGATGATCGGCACCTCTGATACCACCGCGATTGGCAGCGATATCGCCCCCCCAGCCGTGAAAGCACAACTGGGGCATTACAACGTGCTGGGGAAACAGGTAGCAAAACTGATTCCGGGTGCGCGCCTGATTGAATTCCCCGGCATGGGGCATGCGCCACAAATGGAAGAACCGCAGAAGTTTAACCAGACCTTGCTTGACGCGTTAGCGCGGTAGGGGCAATACCGCGCGATTTATCGTGCCTGCTTACGCAATTTTTTGGTGGCGTACATGCGTTCGTCGCTGCTTTCCAGCAACTGCTCCAGCGCCAGCGGATGGTGCGGATCGAACTCGACGATACCGGACGAAAAATGCAGCTGATAACGGCGGTTCAGGTCATGCGTCTGTTTTTGCAACAGGCGATCAAAGCGCGCCAGTACCCCTTCGGCATCCGCCTGTTGCAGGCCGTTAAACAGCACCACAAACTCATCTCCCCCTAAGCGGGCAAACAGGTCCGCATGACGGAAACTCACCTTCATGGCATCGGCAAAATCCATCAACGCACGGTCGCCTTCGCGATGGCCGAGGGTGTCGTTAATCTCTTTAAAGCGGTCGAGATCGAGAAACGTCAGGCTGGCGGGCAACTGTTTCACCTGGCATTCGTTCAACGCCAGTTGTCCCAGCGTCATAAAGCCACGGCGGTTGGTGATTTGCGTCAGTTCGTCGGAGGTTGCGGTTTGAAAGGCGATCAGTTCAGCTTCCGCCATCGCCGCCAGATCGCGCAGTGTGTGGCAATCATCGGCATCAAACGAACGTGCCTGGTGGTCGACGATACAGAGCGTGCCGACTTTGGCACCGGCAGGGGTACGCAGCGGGCAACCCGCATAGAAGCGCACCGGGTTCTCGCCAGTGACTAAGGGATTATCGTAAAAGCGATCGTCGTCCAGCGCGTTCTCCACCACCATCACATCATCCTGCAGGATGGCATGGCCGCAAAAGGAAGTATTGCGCGGTGCCGTTTCGCCGGACTGGCCCGCAATAGATTTGAACCATTGGTGGTCCTCCTCCAGCAGGCTTACCAGCGCAATCGGCACGCCGAACAGACGACGGGCGAGGCGGGTCAGACGGTCAAAACGCTCTTCTGCCGGGGTATGCAGAATGTTGAGCGCACGTAACTGAGCCAGACGATATGACTCGTCTGCGGGCAGTGCAGGTGCTTTCATCGCGTTACTCTTCTTATTAGATGCAGGTACGACAGAACTGGTGTTGTGCCACAAATAAAGATGGCCGTAATAGCTTACCAGCCGCCAAAAAACGGCTGATAAGCGTAACGGTGATCAGAGCATTTTTTGCTCGGCGAGATCAAGGGCAAAATAACTGAAAATCAGATCGGCACCGGCGCGCTTAATGGCACCAAGGCTTTCCAGCACCACATTGCGTTCATCAATGGCACCGGCTTGTGCGGCGAATTTGATCATCGCGTATTCACCACTGACCTGGTAGGCCGCCAGCGGCAGCGTAGTGCGCTCGCGGATATCACGCAGGATGTCGAGGTAGGCTCCGGCTGGTTTCACCATCAGCGAATCGGCCCCTTCCGCTTCATCAATCAGCGACTCGCGAATCGCTTCGCGGCGGTTCATCGGATTCATCTGATAAGTTTTGCGATCGCCTTTCAGTGCCGTCCCCGCCGCTTCACGGAACGGGCCATAGAAGGAGGAGGCAAACTTGGTGGAGTACGACATGATCGCGGTATCGGTAAACCCGGCGGCGTCGAGTGCCTGGCGAATGGCTTTAACCTGGCCGTCCATCGCGGCTGACGGTGCAATAAAATCGGCACCGGCTTGTGCAGCAACCACCGCTTGCTTGCCAAGGTTAATCAGGGTTGCATCGTTATCGACGCCGTGGTCGCACAGCACACCGCAGTGGCCGTGACTGGTGTATTCGCAGAAACAGGTGTCGGACATGACGATCATTTCCGGCACGGTTTCTTTGCAGATACGCGACATACGCGCCACCAGACCGTTTTCGTTCCAGGCATCGCTGCCGGTGGCATCGGTATGATGTGAGATACCGAAGGTCATCACCGAACGGATACCCGCTTTGGCGATACGTTCGATTTCATATGCCAAGCGTTTTTCTGGAATACGCATCACGCCGGGCATCGCGGTAATGGGTTTGTAATCGTCCACCCCTTCTTCAACGAAGATCGGCAGGGCCAAATCGCTGAGGCTCAGGCTGGTTTCCTGGAACATTTCACGCATCGCGGCGCTTTTACGCAGCCTTCTTGGACGCTGGATAAGGGAAAAATCAGACATGCTCATTCTTACTTACAGGTGAAAAAAGTAGCGACAGTCTACTCCTTTTCACGCTGGTCGATGAAGGTTTGTGTGCTGCGCAGTACATGAAAACTCCCGCCGGAGCGGGAGTGGCGGGGAATTACTCGTTGATATCCGGGTGCTGCTGCACCAGATTTTTACGCTTCGCTTCCAGTTTTGCGATCTCAGCATCGATATCTTCGATTTTCTGCTCAATGTTGTCGTGATGTTCCTGGAGAATTTCACGTGCTTCTTCAATGTCAGATGCCGCAGGTGTCGCACCAATCAGCGGTTTATTCGCCGTCTCTTTCATATACAGGCCAGTGACCAAACCAATCACCGCAATCACCATCAAATAGTACGCTGGCATATAGAGGTTATTGGTGGACTCGACCAGCCAGGCGGCGGCGGTCGGCGTCAGACCGGCAACCAGCACCGAAATGTTGAAGGCGCTGGCCAACGCGCTGTAGCGGATATGGGTCGGGAACATGGCGGGTAGCGAGGAGGCCATCACGCCGGTAAAGGCATTCAGGATCACCGCCAGCAGCAACAGACCGGCAAAAATCAGCCCAATCACGCCGCTGTTGATCAGCATAAATGCCGGGATGGAGCAGATGAACAGCGCGATACTACCGATAATGACAAACGGACGGCGGCCAAAACGGTCACTCAGCATCCCCATCACCGGCTGCACAAACAGCATCCCGATCATAATGGCGATGATAATCAGCACGCCGTGATCTTCCGAGTAGTGCAGGTTATGCGACAGGTAGCTCGGCATATAGGTCAACAGCATGTAATAGGTGACGTTAGTGGCAATCACCAGCCCCACGCAGGCCAGCAGGCTTTTCCAGTGCTTGCTGGCGATCTCTTTAAACGAGACTTTCGGGCCGTCGCGCAGACCGTCACGATCCCCCTGTTCCAGCTTGTCGACATGCTGTTGGAACGCCGGGGTCTCCTCCAGAGCGTGGCGCAGATACAGGCCAATAATGCCTAACGGCAGCGCAAGGAAGAACGGCAGACGCCAGCCCCACTCCAGGAAGTGCTCCTCCCCGATAAGGGTGGAGATCAGTACCACCAGACCCGCCCCCAACACGAAACCGGCGATGGAGCCGAAATCCAGCCAGCTGCCCATAAAGCCGCGCTTCCGATCCGGCGAGTATTCGGCAACGAAGATCGAGGCACCGGTATATTCACCGCCCACCGAGAAGCCCTGGGCCATTTTGGCGATCAGCAGCAGTACCGGTGCCCAAATGCCGATAGAGGCGTATGAAGGGATCAGGCCGATACAGAAGGTACTGAGCGACATGATGACGATGGTGATGGAGAGAATTTTCTGTCGACCGTATTTATCCCCCAGCATGCCGAAGAACAGGCCACCCAGCGGACGGATCAGGAACGGCACGGAGAAGGTCGCCAGTGCGGCGATCATCTGAATGCCGGGCGTGGCATCCGGGAAAAATACTTTACCCAGCGCATATGCCACAAAGCCATAGACACCAAAATCGAACCATTCCATCGCGTTACCCAGAGATGCCGCGGTGATGGCCTTACGTAAACGGGCATCGTCGATGATGGTGACATCATCCAGCCCGATCGGTTTTACACGTTTCCTACGAATTTTCATGAGGTTACCCTGTCCTGGAATCAGAAAGTCCTCAACGGCGCGGACCGGATGATAACGGTCAGTCCGCGGCGTTGAGAAAATTAAAGCATAGCCGTAAAAAGTGCTTTTCTCTGGCTTGCCATTGCAATAATTACGCTGGCAATTATTGCATCCCGTGGCAGAGTATACCGTTTTTGTGTGATATTTGTCATGTTTAAGCCAAAAACCGATGGGTTTCTGGCTTAAACTATGGCTGCGAGGGGGCGGAAAACGTGGGCTTACAGCAGTGAACGCAGCGGCGCACCTTTCACCCAACCGGCGATATTTTCCACTGCTTCGGTGAAGTAAGTGCGGTAATTATTGTCGGCCACGTAACCCAAATGGGGTGTGGCGAGGACGTTCGGTAACTGGCGCAATGGGTGATCGGCAGGCAGCGGTTCCTGATCAAACACATCCAGACCGGCACCGGCCAGTTGCCCACGTTGTAAGGCGGCGATCATGGCCGCCTGGTCAACCAGGCCAGCACGCGAGGTATTGATCAGCAACGCGCCTGTTTTCATCTGCGCCAGCGCGTCGGCATCCAGCAGATGACGGGTGCGATCGCTCAGTACCAGATGCAGCGACACCACATCGCTCGCCTGCAATAAGGTGTGCAGCGAAGCCATTTTTTCGGCCCCACAGGCGGTTGCGCGCTCCGCCGTGAGATTCTGGCTCCAGGCACATACCCGCATGCCAAATGCCTGGGCCACTTTCGCCATCTCACCACCAATTTTACCCAGCCCAATCAACCCCAGGGTTTTGCCCTGCAACCCGATACCCAGCGTCTGTTGCCACGGACCGTTGTGGCGCAGTGCCTGATTTTCGCTAACGATATGGCGTGCCAGTCCCAGCAATAAGCCCCAGGCCAGCTCCAGCGGTGGTGCGCTGCTGCTGCCTGTGCCACAAACCGCGATATAACGTTCGCGGCAGGCATCGAGATCGATGGAAGCATTGCGCATCCCCGATGTGACGACCAGTTTCAGTTTCGGCATACGGCCAATCAGCTCAGCCGTGAGCGGAGTACGCTCACGCATCACCACCAGAATATCGGCATCTGCAATCTGGCTGACCAGTGTTTCGGGATCGTCAATGTGGGTGGTAAGCGTGGTGGTGTGGACCAGGGGGGCCAGCGTCGTCCAGTCGGCAAGCGTCAGGGCGACATTCTGGTAATCATCAAGAATGATACAGTTCAGACTCATGGGATTCCTCAACACGTAGCGGCTGCTGCCCCTGCTCGTTGAGCCACGTGCGCAGCCGGTCATTATCCATTGGCCAGGCGTAATAATAGCCCTGAATAAATAGCACACCACGCTGTTGCAGGTACTGGAATTGTAACGAGGTTTCAACGCCTTCGCCGAGTACCTCAAGCTGCAGCTTGCGTGCCAGATTGATAATCGCGTCCAGCACCGGGGTTTCGCCATCCAGCCGTTCAATGGCGTTGATAAAGCCGCGATCAATTTTCAGATAATCGAGCGGGAAGGTGAGGAGATAGCTGAGTGAGCAGTGACCGGTACCGAAATCGTCGATCGCCACCCTCATGCCTTGCGACTGCAACAACCGCAGCTTGCGTGCCACATCCTCGCCGTCGTGAATTAAACTGCGTTCGGTCAGTTCCAGCGTAATCTGCAATTTTTTGTCCTGCACACGTCGGGCGAACAGCTCAATATCTTTGACGAAATCCGGGTGTTGTAGATGTTCTGCGGCCAGATTCAGCCCGATATGGAACCCAGGCGCCACCTGCCAGCTCTGAATATCTTCCGCCATCAGCTCCAGCAAATGACGCGTCAGCGGCACAATCATCCCTTCTTCTTCTGCCGCGCTGATAAAGATGTCAGGTCGGATCGTATCGCCGTTCGGCAAATGCCAACGCAGTAAGGCTTCGACACCGTTACAGTGCTGCTCAGCGACGCTGTAGACCGGCTGATAATGGACCGAAAATTGGCGGTTGCGCATCGCGCGGCGAATCTCATCGCGCCAGGAGATACGCCGACGCAGCCAATTGGCGGTGAGGATCATCAGCAGAATGGAAAAAATCGCCGCCATCGGCAGGAAAATGAACAGCGCCTGCCGCCACGCCTTTAACAGCTCGCTGGGCGGGACGACCACCTCGACACTGATGGGATAACGGCTGGACTGCGCCAGGAGTGGTTCGCTTTTTAACCAGATTTCCGGCTGCACTTCGACTGGCCCACTGGTGATGGGTGCGCCGTCGTTAAAACGCATCGTCATGTGATAGTTACGTGATTCACCCAGCGCGCGCATAAAGTCCATCAGGTACTGGCCATCAATCACCGCCCAGAAGCCCTCACCATCAGGAAGTTGCCGCACAAAGATGACCGCCGGGCGGTCCGGCACACCATAGGTGCCACGAAGGGAGATGCTCCACCAGGCTTTGCCGGTTACCGGCGGTTGGCGCAATATCATTTCGCTCAGGGTGCCCGGATACATACCGTAGGCCGAGGAACAGGTGACGTTATCGCCCTCCAGCTTACCGATGGAGCGAAAATAGGCGTTCAGGTTACCTTCACGTTGCAGCTTGCCTTCGATTGCCGAGCACGGCTGATAGTGGAACTGACGCAAATCCGTGATCATATCCCAGGCGCTGTCGCTCATTCTTTCCGCCTGAGCCAGCAGCGAGTTGGCGGTATTGATTTGCTGCTGATGCACAGTGTGGCGCGCTTCAATCGCCGTGCAAAGAATACCGAGCACCAGTGGCAATAGCCCGGCACAAACAATCAACAGCCAGCCAAAATCGCGGTTTCGTCTCTGCGGTGGCACCAGGCATCCCTCGGTAGGTTTAAGCAGCGGGAAGGGCGCGATGCTGCTGCTTCAGCAGCATAGCACTTTCCCAAGGGCGTGCATGTTAGCGTTTTGATTTCGCACCAAACTGACCCAGGTCAATTATCGACCCTGGTTTGCGTTTATTGACAATGTTTTGCCATTTTTGGCATTTCCCAGGAAGAAAAGTGCGATGAATGGCGAACTGAAAGCGCGATAAATCGCGCCGCTACGGAGATATGCGGTTATTTATCGCGCAAAAACAGGCTAGCGCGATTGTCGGCGCAGCAGTGCCAGTGCGGCCAGCATCAGGCTGAGGCTGGCGAGCAGCGTCAGGGTCGCCATTGCCATACCCTGTCCGACCGAACCTTGCTCAAACTGCCGCCAGATAAAGATCGCCACGGTTTGTGTCCCTGCCGGGGCCAGAATCAGCGACGTCACCAATTCGCGTGAGGCGACAGCAAACACCATCATCATTGCCGCCAGCAGGCTCGGAGCCACCAACGGCAGCACAATCAATCGCAACGCCTGCAAGCGCGAAGCGCCATGCACCCGGGCGGCGGGTTCCAGCGTCGGGCCAATCTGGCGTAAAGCGCTGCTGACATAGCGCACCGGCCATGGCAGCAGCAGGCAACTGTAGGAAAGCAGCAAAATCGCCAGCGTGTTGTACGGCGAAACTGGCCAGAAACCGCGATTCCACAGCAAAATCAGCCCCACGCCAATCACCACCCCTGGCATCGCGGCGGGCAGCAGCGCCAGGCCATCCATCAGCGCCAGCAAACGGGTTTTGCCTTCGGCCACGCGCCAGGCAATCAGAAAGCCCAGCAGCCCGGTGAGCAACGCCGCTCCCAGCGCCAGTCCGATGCTGGTGGAGAAGGCCGCCAGCGCATCGCCTTGCTGGCTAAACAGCGCGCCGAAGTGGCGTAACGTCAGGTTGCTGACCTGAATACCGCCGGACAGGGTATTCAGCAAACCGCTGAGCGTCATCGCCCCCAGCGGTAACGCCACTGCCAGCAGCGCGGTGCCGACGAACAGCAGCAGCATGGGTAACTGCCAGCGACCGGCGTTGGCGGCTTCCTGCGCCACCGGCTTGCCGCTCACCGCCGTGACATCGCTGCTGCCGGTGAGTTTGCGCTGGCAAAACCATGCCAGCAGTGCCACCAGGCTGAGCATCAGCGATAGCGAAGCGGCACCCGGTAAATCGATCGGCCAGTCGGCCAACTTCTGTTCAATGCCGACCGTCATTAGCGTCAGCCCGGCACGTGCGCCGAGCGCCGCCGGGACGCCATACTCTTCAATCGCCAGGGTAAAAGCCAGCAGCACGCCCCCCGCCAGCGCCGGTAAGGTCAGCGGCAGGGTGACCTGATAAAAAGCACGCCACGCGGAAGCGCCATGCACCCGTGCTACCCACGCCAGACGTTGTCCACTGGCCATCAGCGAACGTGACACCGCAAAATAAACCACCGGAAAGATATTCAGTGTCATCACCAGCATCATGCCGCTGCTGCTAAACAGCAGGCTATCGAAGTTCAACCCGGTGAGTTGGGCAACGTAACCATTGCGTTGCAGCGCCAGCGTCCAGGCCAGCGCCACGATATAGGGTGGCGTCAGGAACGGGATAAGAAACAACAGGTCCCACAGCGCTGCGCCGGGCAGGCGAAACAACCCGCGTAGCGCACCGAGTGGCAGCCCGAGCAGCAGGCTGCCAAGTGCCACACCCAGGCCAATTTTCAGCGTGCCCAGCCACATTGGCACTAACTGCGGGTCTTCCAGCAATGCCGGAAGCGCGCTGAAAGCACCGCGCCACTCGCCTTCACTCAGATGCGGAAACAGCGCCTGTAGCACAATAAACAGCAGCGGCAGCGCCACCAGCACCAGCAACGCCAGCAGGATCAGGCCGTTAAACAGGGCACGCGACATGGCTTATTGCCCGAACAAGGTGGCAAAGCGTTTCAGCACGGCCGCGCGATCGCCACCGCCATCCTGATTCATCGGCAACAGTTTTATTTCAGTGATCAGCGGGCGTTGCGCCTTAATATCGGTACGTGCAGGCATCAACCAGGCTTTCGCCACCTGCTGCTGGCCTTCATCCGACAACACATAATCGATAAAGGCTTTAGCATCCGCCGTGTGCTGGCTGGTTTTCAGGATCATCATCGGACGTGGCGCGACCACCGTGCCGTTTTCCGGGAAAATCACTTTCACCGCTTCACCCTGCGCGATGTTGTTGTAAGTCACGTAGTCCACCGCGCCAAACACCGCCGCTTTTGCGCCCTGCAATACCGGGGTCACTGCCTGGGCGTTCGGGCCGCTGATCACCATGCCGTTGGCTTTCAATTGATCGAACAACTGCCAGGCTTTTTCGCCTTCGCCGTTCTGCAAACCAATCAACAAGTCGAGGGAAGCCCCGGACAGCGCCGGATCGGGGGTGGTGACCTGATCTTTAAACGCCGGGCCAGTGAGATCTTGCCAGGTTTTCGGCTCCGGGGTATGGCTGTTGGTGTTCCAGACGATGCCGAGCGCGGAGATGCCTTGTGCCACGTAAGCATCGGTTTTAAACGCGGCCGGGACGTTAGCCGCGTTCGGGCTTTGGTAAGGCAGCAGCCAGCCACGCTGTTGCAAATCTTCGGCAGTATCCCAGGAAGCGGAGATCAACACATCTGCTTGCGGATTCGCCTGCTCAGCTTCCAGACGCGCCATCACTTTGCCGGTGGTGGCCTGGAAAATATTCACCTTAACCCCGGTTTGTTTTTCAAACCCGGCGGCGAGGCTTTTCGCCAGCGATCCCGGCCCGGCGGTGTACACCGTCAGTGCTTCGGCATCGTTCATCATCATCATGGCGGAGGTCAAAATCATCGCGCTGATGGCTCCTGTTTTAACAGATTTGAGAGATGGCATGGTTTTCCCCTGAGAGGTCAGTGACTGAAACAATCTGGCCCTGCGCCAGATGGATAATGCGATCGGCGAGGGTGTTGGCTTCCTCGCGGTCATGGGTGACGTAAACGGCGGTGATCCCTGCGGCGCGCAGCAACTGCGCCATATGCTGCGCAAGGGTTTCGCGCAGATCGCGATCGAGGTTAGATAAGGGTTCGTCGAACAGCAGGATCGCCGGTTGCGCGACCAGCGCGCGCGCTAAGGCCACCCGCTGCTGCTGGCCGCCCGATAACATCGCGGGTTTACGATCGCCGAAGTCGCTCAGACCCACCTGGGCCAGTGCGGCTTGCGCCTGTTCCAGTGCCGCCGCTTTTTTTACGCCGCGCATGCGCAGTGGGAAGGCGACGTTTTGCGCCACGCTCATATGCGGCCATAACGCGTAATCCTGAAATACCATGCCGAGGTTGCGTGCTTCCGGTGCGGCGCAATGCGTGGCAGAGGCGACGCACTGGTCGCCCAGCCAGATTTCACCGGAAGTGGGTTGCAGCAAACCCGCCAGCAGTTTCAGCAGCGTACTTTTGCCACAGCCAGAAGGACCAAGCAGCGCCAGCGTTTGTCCGGCCGGAATGGTCAGGGAGAGATCGTGCAGAATGGTCAGGTTACCCGCAGACCAACTGAGGTTCTTTAGTTCGATAGGTTGCGCGACACGCGTCATCGCCCACCTCCCATGCCGTACAGGAAGCGGTTAAACGCCACGCGCACCCGATGGTTTATCAGGAGCGTCATCAGATTGTTATCCTCTTTGGGATTTCACTGGCGGCGAGTCTACGGTGGCGATATGACGAAATGATGACCAAATATCATCAGAGGCTATGATGCGCCGGGGGATAAAAGGCGTATAGTAAACGTTCTGTTATAAAAACTTCGTCAAACACGAGCGCAATTACTCATGCCTGACCAGCCTGCCGCGGAACCTGCTTTAACGCCTTTCCGTCTAAATTTACTGATTCTCTCCATCGTGATGTTCAACTTTGCCAGTTATCTCACCATCGGTTTGCCGCTGGCGGTACTACCCGGTTTTGTCCATGACGGACTGGGGTATAGTGCCTTCTGGGCCGGATTGGTGATTAGCCTGCAATATCTCGCCACGCTACTGAGCCGCCCCCATGCCGGACGCTATGCTGACCAGTGGGGACCGAAAAAAGTGGTGGTGATCGGCCTGTTCGGCTGTTTTATCAGTGGATTATGTATCTTGCTTTCGGCGCTGACCGAAAGCTGGACGGTGCTCAGCCTCGGGCTGCTTTGTCTCGGCAGGGTGATTCTCGGTATTGGCCAGAGTTTCTCCGGCACCGGCACCTCGCTGTGGGGCGTGGCGCGCGTCGGCTCGTTGCATATTGGCCGCGTTATCTCCTGGAACGGCATTGTTACCTACGGGGCGATGGCGATTGGCGCGCCGTTGGGCGTGGTGATTTTCCGTAGCGGCGGGCTGTTGCTGCTTTCCGGGGTGATCATCGCGATCTGTGTGCTGGCGATTGCCCTGGCGTTGCCACGTGCGCCGGTGAAAGGCAGCAAAGCCAAACCTCTACCGTTTCGCGATGTGCTGGGCAAAATCTACGGTTTTGGCCTGATTCTGGCGATGGGGTCGGCAGGGTTTGGGGTGATCGCTACCTTTATCACCTTGTTCTATCAGGATAAAGGCTGGGATGGTGCAGCGTTCGCCCTAACGTTGTTTAGTGCCGCCTTTGTCGGTACGCGTTTGCTGTTCCCCAACGCCATCAACCGTCTTGGCGGTTTACGGGTTGCCAGCATCTGTTTTGCGGTCGAGGCGATTGGCCTGTTCCTCGTGGCGGCATCGTTTGATCCCTGGATGGCGAAAGTCGGTGCATTCTTTACCGGCGCGGGTTTCTCGTTGGTGTTCCCGGCGATTGGTGTGGTGGCGGTCAAAGTGGTGCCGCAGCAGAATCAGGGCAGCGCGCTCGCCACCTATACCGCCTTTATGGACTTATCGTTGGGGATCACCGGACCGATTGCCGGTTTTATCATGAGCTTCGCGGGCGTGCCGTTGGTCTACTTTCTTACCGCGTTGCTGGTGTGTCTGGCGCTGATAAGTACGCTGCGGATGAGTCGACGTCAGCCAGCCACGCCGCCAATCGAAATCAAAGAGAATTAAAAAGAGGCCTCCGACCGAGGCCAATCACTACAAAGTTGTGTCAGTGACACAGATAAGGGTAGGGCAGACGGGGCGACGGACAGACGCCCCGTTTTTTGTCAGGCTTGCAGCAATTCGATACTGGCGCGGATTTCACGTTCGATGTCTTTGGCGCTCCACTTCTCCAGCTCCGAAGAGAAAGGTTCAAAGGCGTAGATACCTTTGTAGCCGAGCCGCTCCAGACGCTTCACCTGCGCCACGCTGTTCAACACATCTTTATCGCTCAGCATGATGCGTTCTTCGTCGGTGAGCTGCGCCGTTGGACGGCTATCTTCCACCCCAGACAGATGCACCAGACCGATCTGATTCACATCAATCTCTTGCGGGAACTCCAGCTCGGCGTTCTCGTACAGGTGATGGTGGAAGGTATCCAGCAGCAGTTTGAACGGCACCTGCGCATCGCGGATCAGTTGCTGGGTTTTCACCGCCGAGCGCAACGAGCTGATCGGGAAACCGAGTGGCTCCACCAGTCCCTGAATACCATAATGTTCAAAGCGGGGAGCGAGGGTTTGCAGCGCCGCCAGCGTCTGTTCCGGGGAGATGGCGATCCCTTCATTGAGCGGACACATCACCAGCGCTTTGGCGCCGATCTGCTGTGCTTCCTGCAACAGGGCTTCAGTTTTCGCCAGCAGCGCGTCATCAACACGGTTGAACGGATAGAGCGCGTTAATGGTTTCGATTTCGATGTGATATTTGTCGGCTAACGCGCGCAGTGCAGCGGCACTGAGGTCATCGGTGACTTTGCCACTCGGCATATCGTTACGCAGTTCGACTTTGTTCAAGCCCAGTCGCTGTACCAGTTGGAAGAACGCTTCCAGCGACAGCGTTGGGGCAATTTTACGGTTAATACAGAAACGGGTGGGATCGATGGCCATGCTGCGGCTCCTGTAATGATATGCGGGTAAGATGGGGCTAAAGAAAACATTTATTTCATTGTTAGTGAATTATGAAATATCAGATATTGGATCTGCCTCGCAAAAATTTCATATTTCGTTTCGGATACCCGGTTTCTGCAGACGGGTATCGGGGATGTAGCTTGAGAAAAAATGCGATCCAGCCCGCTAAAAGGAAATTTTCCAAAAAGAAGTATTTGAAAAATTTATTTCATTGTAATAGCTTCATATCACGCTTTTAGTTCTCGCTGGTTTACATATTTAAAGAGGCAACGACATGAACATCGTAGGAAACTTTATCGGCGGCCAGATTACCCACAGCGCCAGCAACGAAACTATCCCTGTTTACGATCCGGCAACCGGCAAAGTGGTACGTGAGCTGACGCAGAGCACCTCGGAAGAAGTCGCCCAGGCGATTGCCGTTGCGCATGCAGCTTTCCCGGAATGGTCAAAGACTTCTCCGCTGCGTCGTGCCCGCGTGATGTTCAACTTCAAAGCGCTGATGGAACAGCACCGCGAGGAACTGGCGGCGCTGATTGTCTCTGAGCACGGCAAAGTGTGGTCCGATGCGCTGGGTGAGCTGACGCGCGGTATTGAAGTGATTGAATTTGCCTGCGGTATTCCGCACCTGATCAAAGGTGAAAACTCACCCAACGTCGGCGGCGGTGTGGACAGCTACTCATTGATGCAGCCGGTGGGCGTGGTGGCGGGTATCACCCCGTTCAACTTCCCGGCAATGGTGCCGTTGTGGATGTTCCCGATTGCGCTGGCCTGCGGCAACACCTTTATCCTGAAGCCTCCGGCGCTCGACCCGTCTGCCTCGGTGCGCATGGCGGAGCTGCTGAAAGAAGCCGGTCTGCCAGATGGTGTGTTCAACGTGGTGCACTCCTCTAATGAAGATGCCGAGCAGCTGTATAAAGATCCGCGCATTGCCGCAGTGAGCTTTGTCGGTTCGTCCGGCGTGGCAGAACATATCTACAAAACCGCCAGTGCCCATGGCAAACGTGTCCAGGCGTTTGGCGCAGCGAAAAACCACGCCATCGTGATGCCGGATGCGGATCTTGATGCCACCGTGAACGCCATTATGGGCGGTGCGTTTGGTTCTGCCGGTGAGCGTTGCATGGCACTGCCGGTAGTCGTGGCCGTGGGTGAAGGCACCGCCGATAAACTGATTGCACGCCTGACACCGCTGATTAAGGCGCTGCGTGTCGGCCCGGGTATCCAGAAGGGTGCGGAAGAGAATGAAATGGGGCCGGTGGTGTCTGCCGCGCACCAGAAAAAAGTGCTGGGTTATATCGACAAAGGTGAGCAGGAAGGCGCGAAACTGGTGGTGGATGGTCGTAACTATCAGGTGCCGGGCCATGCTGAAGGCTACTATGTCGGCGGTACGCTGTTCGATAACGTGACCTCAGACATGACCATCTGGCGTGAAGAGATCTTCGGACCGGTGCTGAGCATCATGCGTTCTGCGGATTTCCACAGCGCGCTGCAACTGGTGAACAGCCACGAATTTGGCAACGGTAGCGCCATCTTCACCAGCAACGGCCACACCGCACGTGAGTTTGTGCAGGATGTGGAAGCGGGCATGGTCGGCGTTAACGTCCCGGTCCCGGTCCCGATGGCGTTCCACAGCTTCGGCGGCTGGAAACGTTCGGTGTTTGGTGCGCTGAATGTGCACGGTCCGGATGGCGTGCGTTTCTATACCCGCATGAAAACTGCCACCGTGCGTTGGCCGAGCGGTCAGCAGACGGTATCTGAATTCAGCATGCCGACCCTGGGTTAATTGGCCAACGGAGGAGGATGGGGATGTCACTACTTGCGAAAGCGCAGCAGCCAGACAGCAATGGTCGTATCCAGCACGTCACGCCGGAAAGCGCAGGCTGGGGATACGTCGGCTTTGATGCTTATCTGCTGAAAAAGGGACAGACGCTGAAACTCAGCAGCGGCGATAAAGAGCTGTGTCTGGTGCTGGTGGCGGGATTTGCTTCGGTGAAAACCCGTCATGCGGAGTTCCCGAATCTGGGTAAACGCCTGTCACCGTTTGAGCGTATTCCACCGTATTCGGTTTATGTGCCACATAACGATGAGGTGGAAGTCTACGCCGATAGCGATCTGGAGCTGGCGGTGTGCAACGCCCCCAGCCAGGGCAATCTGCCCGCGCGTCTGATTGCGCCGGAAGATGTCGGCGTTGAACATCGTGGCAAGGGACGCAACCAGCGTCTGGTGCATAACATTCTGCCGGACAACCAGCCCGCTGACAGCTTGCTGGTGGTGGAAGTCTACACCGACGAAGGGGCGACCAGTTCTTATCCGAGCCACAAACACGACCAGAAAGACAGCCCGGACGAAACCTACCTGGAAGAGACGTATTATCACCGTTTCGATCCGGAGCCGGGTTTTGCCATGCAGCGTGTCTACACCGACGATCGTTCACTCGACGAATGTATGGCACCCTATAACCGGGATGTGGTGACGGTGCCGCGTGGCTATCATCCAGTGGCAACGCTGGCGGGGTACGACAATTATTACCTGAACGTGATGGCGGGGCCGGTACGGCTGTGGAAATTTACCTGGGAGAAAGATCACGCCTGGGTGAATAGCGACAAATATCCGCGTTCGTAGCAAAGTGAAAAATCGCGCCCTGTCATAGCGGCGCGATTTTTCGCGCGTTTTAGCGTTTAATCCGTCGATCCCAGCGACGGTTGCACACGGCTTCGCCGTTATGCTGCACCTTCATCTCGCCGCTGATGATGAAATGCGTCAAATCGCTGCGCATCTCCAGCACGATATCGGTTTCTGTCCACCAACCTTCCCGGCCAATTTTCATGCTCTGCGTCAGCAGATAATGGGCTGACAGCGGGTCATCGTTATGCATGGTCAACTGACGGCGCAGGCTGTGGTCAACCGTGGTATCGATATCATCAAATCGATAGACACCCTCACCGAACACCCCACCGATACCATGAGTGATGCTTTCCCAGCTATCGTTGACCACGTCATAACGTAGTTCACGCTCCACCCGTCCTGGCGACAGCAATGTCAGCGGCGTATTGGCGGCAGTGGCCGGTTGCGGGTTGGGACCGGCAATCGGTGTCACCTGGCGGCAGACTGGCAGATCGAGCGCGGCGCTCGCCAGATTCACCTGCAGGGTGGCGACTTCCGGCATCGGCCAGATCATCGGCCAGAAGGTCGTTGCCAGCGAAATGCGCAGACGATGCCCGGCGGCAAAGCGCCAGGCGATACCGTCCAGTTGCACCTGTACCTCCACCACTTCACCCGGCGTCAGCGGCACGTTTTTATCCTGCCCCTGCAAGTGGCTGAGGTTAACCCAGCCGTGGGTGACGCGGGTTGACGCACCATCCGGTGCCACATCGGAGAGGCGGACATACAGCATCGCCGCCGGTTTGTCGCTGCTCAGTTTGACGCTGAACTGCGGGAAACCGTAGATGCTCAGGCTGTCACTTAACGGCGCGCTGTCAAAACTCTCTGCCAGCCCGTCGTCCATACGTTGATCGCTCGGGCTTTCACCCAACACGCCCGCGCCCATCCACTCTCCGGCAAACAGGCCGTGATTCTGCTGCGTACAGACGGCTTGCCAGTTGTCCTCGGCCAGCGGCGTGGTAGTCAGGCGGCCAGGTTGTACATGCCAGCGTTGCGGTTGCGTGACTTCGTCGGTATCGCCGTCGAGGCCGATCCACTCGCCAAACGCCTGAGGACGCTGTGAACCGGGGCGCTGGCTGTCATTCAGCCATGCCTGCACGCGTGGGCCAGCCAGTGCGTCGTTGTCCACCTGCTTCAGCCAGCGATCCCACCAGGTGACGGCTTCCTGGAGAAAACCAATCGCCGGTTCTGGCGTGCCATCCTGTGGATAGATATGCGCCCACGGGCCGATAATCGCCTTGCGGGGTACATCGAGGTTGTCCATCAGGCGGAACACCGCGTTGCTGTAGGAGTCGGCCCAACCGCCGATCGCCATCACCGGGCACTGAATCGCCGACCAATCCTCGCCGACCGAACCGTGTTTCCAGTAGGCATCTTTCAGCGGATGGTCCATCCACAGTGCCGGGAAGAATGGCATGTTTTCCAGCCGATTCAGCCAGTCCTGATACCCGCTTTCGCCCACCAGTGCCGGGTCCTGCGGGCGACTCTGGTAAGCCAGCATGATGCCACCCCACCACAGGTTGTCATTCAGCAGGCAGCCACCTTTATAGTGGATGTCGTCGTTGTAACGATCGTCGGTGGAGCACACGGTAATGATGGCTTTCAGCGCAGGCGGGCGACGTGCCGCCAGTTGCAGGCAGTTAAAACCACCCCAGGATTTGCCCATCATGCCAACCGCACCGCTGCACCAGGATTGCTGACTAATCCAGTCGATCACTTCCAGCGCATCTTCCTGTTCCTGCAACAAATATTCATCTTCCAGCAGGCCATCTGATTCGCCGCTACCGCGCATATCGACGCGCAGCACCGCATAGCCCTGCCCGGAGAAATAACCGTGCATCGGCTCGTCGCGGGTGCGTGTCCCATCGCGTTTGCGGTAGGGGATGTATTCGAGAATGGCGGGCACCGGCTGCTGGCTGGCGGAGAGCGGCAGCCACATGCGAGCGGCGAGGCGGGTGCCGTCTTTCAGGGTAATCCACAGATGTTCCGTCACGCTGACGCTGTGGGGAAATTGCGTTACGAAGGTTTTCATGAGGCTCCAGCCATTGCGTTGTTCTGACGCTGACCCAGCACTTCATCCAGCCATGAGGTGCGCATTTCCGGCACTGAGGTCAGTAGTTTTTCGGTGTAGCTGTGCATCGGGGCGCTGAATACTTGCTCGGTCGGTCCCTGTGCTACCACGTTGCCCTGATACATCACCGCCACTTGCTGCGCGATGCGCTTCACGGTGCTGAGATCGTGAGTGATAAACAGGTACGACAGGCCCAGTTGCTCCTGCAAACGACGCAGCAGATTCAGTACCTCTTCCGCCACCAGCGGATCGAGCGCGGAGGTGGCTTCGTCACAGATGATCAATTCCGGCTCGGCGGCCAGTGCGCGGGCGATGCAGACGCGCTGCTTTTGACCACCCGACAGCGCGGAGGGGTAGCGATCCATCAGCGTGAGCGGTAACTCAGTCAGGCGCAGCAGTTCTTCCACGCGTGCACGTACCTGGCGCTTATCCAGCCCAAAGTAGAAGGCAATCGGGCGACCGATGGCTTCCAGGATGGTCTGGCGCGGGTTGAGCGCCACATCCGGCAACTGATAAATCATCTGGATACGGCGTAGCGTTTCTTTATCACGCTGCTGATAACGGTTCGCCAGCACCTGTCCGGCAAAGCTGACGTTACCGGCGGTATCGCCCAGCAAGCCACACAACGCACGCGCCAGGGTACTTTTGCCACTGCCGGATTCGCCGATAATCGCCAGGGTTTCACCTTTGGCAATGCTCATCGACACGCCGCGTACCACGGTTTTACCGTTGTAACCGGTGGAGAGATTTTGCAGCGTCAGCAGTGGTCCCTGCGCCACGTTTTCGGCGTGTACCGCCGTCAGCGCATGGGCGCGCTCCGACACCAGACGTTGGGTATAGCTTTCCAGCGGATTTTGCAGAATGTCAGCGGTGCTGCCGCATTCCACTTCGCTGCCCTGGCGCAGCACCATGATGCGGTCAGCAATTTGCGCCACCACCGCCAGGTCATGCGTGATGTACAGCGCAGCGGTGTTGAATTCACGTACCAGCTTGCGCAGCATCACCAGCACTTCAATTTGCGTGGTGACGTCCAGCGCGGTGGTCGGTTCATCCATTACCAGCAGGTCAGGTTTACAGGACATCGCCATTGCTGCCATCGCGCGCTGTAGCTGACCGCCCGATAATTGGTGCGGATAGCGCTGGCCGATGGTGTCCGGCTGCGGCAGATCCAGCGCACGGAACAGCGTCACCGCCCATGCCTGTGCTTCTTCGGCGTTCATCAGGCCGTGGCGGATCGGGCCTTCGCACACCTGTTTACCGATAGTCAGTGCCGGGTTAAACGCCGCGGCGGCGCTTTGTGCCACATAGGCCACGCGTCTGCCGCGAATGTCACGTTTCTCTTTGCTGGAGAGCGGCACAATATCCTGTCCGGCGATACGCACTTCGCCACCGGCAATACGGCAGCCGGAGCGGGCATAGCCCAGCGCGGCGAGGCCGATAGTGGATTTACCGGCACCGGATTCGCCAATCAGCCCCAGCACTTCGCCGGGTTTCAGGCTGAGTGAAATACCCTGCACCAGTGGAATACCCTGGTCGGTTTCAATGCGCAGATCGCGCATTTCCAGAATCGGTTGCATCATCCTTCTTCCCCCAGCGAGAGGTTGTTACGCACCAGCAGCCAGTCAACCACCAGGTTGACGCCAATGGTCAGCAGGGCGATGGCGGCGGCCGGGTAAAGTGGTGCCAGTTGGCCGAAGTTAATCGCCTGGGCGTTGTCACGCACCATGCTGCCCCAGTCGGCCCACGGCGGCTGAATGCCCAGACCGAGGAAGCTCAAACCGGCGATAAACAGGAAGGTGAAGCAGAAACGCATACCAAACTCCGCCAGCAGCGGCGGAATGGCATTCGGGAAAATCTCCTTCCGCACGATCCAGCCGAGACCTTCACCACGCAGTCGTGCCGCTTCGACATATTCCTGGCAGACAATGCCCTGCGCCACCAGACGCGCCAGACGATAGACGCGGGTGGCATCCAGCAAGGCAATGGTGCCGACCAACACCGGAATCGAGGTGCCGAGCACTGACAACACGATCAGCGCCAGAATCAGCACCGGGATCGACATCAGGGTATCGACGATACGCGTCAGCACCACATCCACCCAGCGGCCATAAATGGCGGCGGTGAAGCCGGTGAGAATACCGATGACAAACGAGATGGCGGTGATCGTCAGCGCGATGGCGATGGTGGTGCGTGCGCCAAACAGAATGCGCGACAACATATCGCGGCCAAGGCTGTCGGTGCCGAGCGGCAGTGCGCCGGAGGGCAGCATCCAGATATCGCCCACCTGCGCGGTTTCGCTGTGCGGTGCCAGCCACGGCGCAAACAATGCGGCAATCAGGTTGATGGCGATGATCGCCAGGCCAAGCATGGCGGAAAACGGCACCGCGCGGCTTTTCAGTTTTTTCATAGCTTACCTCGCGTGGCGCAGTCGTGGGTTACACCAAATCGCCAGCAAGTCGGCGGCGGTGTTGAGCAGAATGTAGGTGCCGCCAAACAGCAGCCCGCAGGCCTGCACCACGGGCAGGTCGCGCTTGGTCACCGCATCCACCATCAGTTGCCCAATGCCCGGATAAACAAACACCACTTCGACCAGAATCACCCCCACCACCAGATAGGCGAGGTTAAACGCGATAACGTTGATGATCGGTGCCAGCGCATTCGGCAGCGCGTGACCCAGTACAATGCGCCAGCGCGACAGGCCTTTCAGCAACGCGGTTTCGATATAGCTGCTCGACATCACCGCTCCCACGGAGGCGCGGGTCATACGCAGCATATGTGCCAGCACCACCAACACCAGCGTCAACATCGGCAGGGTGCAGGCATACAGGCGACCAAGGAAACCGGCATCCGGGTCGACCAGCGCCAGGCTGGGAAACCAGGCCAGGCGGATGGCGAAGAAGATCACCAGCACATAACCCACGAAGAACTCCGGCACGGAAATGCTCAGCAGCGTCAGTGAGTTAGCCAGGCGATCAAACCAGGAACCGCGCCATACTGCCGAGGCGATGCCGAGCAGCACCGCCAAGGGAATCGCGATGATGGCGGCATAACCGGCGAGGAACAGGGTATTCGCCAGGCGGGGTAACAACTCCGCGCTGATCGGCTGGTTGTTGGCCAGCGAGTTACCCAGATCGCCGTGCAACACGCCTCCCAGCCAGTGCAGGTAGCGCCAGATGGCAGGCTGATCCAGTCCGAGCTGCGTGCGCAGCGCGGCGATGGTTTCCGGCGTGCCGTTTTGTCCGAGAATTGCGCTGGCAACATCGCCAGGCAGCAATTCTGTTCCGACAAAAATCAGCAACGACACCAGCCACAGCGTGAGCAAGCCCAGCAGCAGGCGATGTAAAATCTGCTTTTTCATTACGACTCCAGCCAGACGCGTTCAGCCAGGCGACCACCCATAAAGTTGAACATCGGATGTGGCTTCACACCGCCCAGTTTTTTGCTGGTGGCATCCAGGTAGTCACCGAACAGCGGGATCATGGCACCACCATCATCGCTGGCGATTTGCTGCAATTCGCCATAGATCTCAGCACGTTTCTGATCATCCAACAGCGAACGCGCCTGAATCAGCAGGCTGTCGAATTTCTCGTTCTTCCAGTGGGTATCGTTCCATTTGGCGGTGGATTGCCATGCGGTAGAGAACATCTGGTCGGCGGTTGGACGTCCACCCCAGTAGCCCATACTGAACGGCGCTTTCATCCACACGTCATCCCAGTAGCTGTCGGCGGGCTGGCGTTTGATGCTGACCTGAATCCCGGCCTGTGCGGCCTGACCCTGGAACAGTGCGGCGGCATCGAGTGCGCCGGCAAAGGCGGCATCGGAGGAAGAGAGTTCGACCGGCAGGCTGCTCAGTCCGGCTTTCTTCAAATAGAATTTGGCTTTGTCGGCATCATAAGCGCGCTGCGGCAGCGCTTTATTGAAGAAGCGATCGGTTTTCGGGATCGGGTGGTCATTACCGAGGGTGCCGTAGCCACGCAGTACCGTCGCCAGCAGTTTTTCACGATCGATACCGTATTTAATCGCCATACGAACGTCGTTGTTATTAAACGGCGCGACGCGGCAATCCATCAGGAAGGTAAAGTGCTGGCCGCCCGATGAACGGATAATATTCAGTGCCGGGCTGCGTTTCAGGAAATCAACGGTTTTGAAATCGACACGGTTGATGGCATGGACCTGGCCGGAGATCAATGCGTTGGTACGCGCGGTGGCGTCGTTGATCACCAGTACTTCGACGGCATCAACAAAGGCGCGATTCGGTTTCCAGTAGTTCGGGTTGCGTTTGAAGTACGAGCGCACGCCGGGTTGGTATTGGTCGAAGACAAAGCCACCGGTGCCGATCGGGTGTTTCCAGTCGGTGAAGCCGTCTGGTACCACCACCAGATGATAATCCGCCAGCAGGAAAGGTAAGTCGGCGTTGCCGCTGTCCAGCGTCAGGGTGATTTCGTTATCACCGCTTTTCTTCAGATCGGTGATGCTTGCCAGCTGAGATTTGATGGCACTGCGTGACTTGTCGCCGCGATGCAGGTTGATGGAGTAGAGAATATCTTCCACCGTCAGGGTTTTACCGTTATGGAAGGTCACGCCCTGACGGACTTTAAAGGTCCACTCCTGTGCGCCAGGTTTGGCCGACCAGCTTTCCAACAGCTCAGGCGTGGCCTGGTTGTTCTCATCAATCTCGATCAGGCCGTTCATCAGCATATAAGCCTGGTTGAGGGGCACCCAGTCGCTGAACAGCGTCGGGTCGAGTGAATCGCTGGTGTTGCCGCCGGACATGCCCAGTTTCAGCACGCCGCCTTTTTTCGGGGTAGCCTCAGCCGCAAAACCGGCGAAAGGAGAAAGTGTTAATGCCGTACCCGCACCAATCAGCGCAGCAGTATTGATAAATGAACGGCGACTTAAATTCGCGCCCTGAAGATATTTGTTAAATTTGTCCTGCTCGTCTTTCATTTATTTTTCTCCGTTGTTATTCGCCCTGTTTTACTCGTCACCCTGAGCCTTAGCGCAGTTATTTCTGATTTATATCAAAACCAATAAAACCTGATGTATGAGATTTTCGTATCAGACTATGCGAAAAACGCGCAGCAGAACACCCACAAAAAAGATAATTTCCTGAACACAAGGCAACACCAGGGAAAATGCATGTGGAACTGCATACGATAGTTGGGTTAATTGGCGTTTTTTGTTACTTGCTGGCTTACGCGCTGGTTCAGTTGCGTAAATTAGTCATTGATTCAGACGTTTATGCCTGTCTGAACATCGCGGGAGGGGTTTGCGGACTCTATTCACTCAGTCACGATTTTAATTTGGCGATGGTGATTTCCCAAACAATGTGGTTAATTTTTACGCTGGTTGGTATGCATTCTTCACACCGTCGACGCGGTGCATTAAAAAATAAACTTCCGCCAATGGATACCCAACAATAAAGAAAGGGAAATAGCGGCATAGGCTTTTATTTTATATATAAGAAAAACCTATGACGTGATATTAATTTACTTATGTTTTGTATAAACGGTGATGTGGCAAATAATCTGCTGCATCGCCGTTTTTTATAATGGCAACATCTCAGTCTGATGTTGATGCTGGAGCCAGCTGATAACATGACGCACAATCGGCTTGAGATAGCGGTCCTGCGGGATGAGCAGAAAACATTTTCCGTTAGCGGCCAGCTTCCCGGCATGGGCGGGCACCAGCTCACCCCGGTTGAGATGATCCTGCACTAACCCCTCCCAGCCGAGTAATATCCCGTCACCGCGTACCGCCGCCTGCACCAAAAATGGATAGTTATTCGCCCGCCAGGTCTGGCGTGGCACAAAACTCAACACATCCTGCGAGGCGAACCAGTCACTCCAGCCGGTCCATTCACGTTGTGGATCGTCCTGAATCAACAACATATGGTGAAGTAAGGATTCGGCGGAGGCATTCTCCTCCAGTCGCGCCCGAAATTCAGGGGCGCACATCGGATAACAGATTTCATCAAACAGCGGGGTGGCCTGAAAGCCCGGCGGTGCTTCGCGTAGATAGAAGATCGCCAGGTCAAACTCCGACGAGCGCATATCAGCGAAGCTGTCGGAGATTTTCATGCGGATTTGCAGATCGGGCAATTCACCATGCAGCGCGGAGAGCCGTGGGGCTAACCATAACGATCCCATGGCGCTGGTACAGGCAATAGTGACCTGCGGCAGACCATTCCAACCCATTACTTCGGCGGTGGCATGAGACAGGGCGGAAAGCTGCTGGCGCACTTGCGTGGCATAAGCCTCACCGCGCGGCGTCAGCAGGACGCGGCGCTGGGTACGGGTAAAGAGTTTGCAACCGAGCATCTCTTCCAGCTGCAAAATCTGACGGCTGGTGGCGCTTTGCGTCAGGTTAAGTTCCTCAGCCGCGCGCGAAATATTGCCATAGCGTGCCACACACTCGAAGGCAATGAGCGTGTTGAGGGGCGGTAAAGGTTCGATCTGCATCAATCCTGCCTCGGTGCGGGGGAGAATGCGCCGCCACAGCGGTCGCGATGCTCACACACTAACCATCGCGGGGGAGGCTGGCAAGCGTCTCGCTGCCAGCCGCAGGGTCAGGCTTTTTCGACGTTATTCAGTGCCAGGGAAACCGCGAGGGTTTGCGCCAGACACAGCGACGCCACTTGTGAACGGAAGCCGTCGACCTGTGCTTCGCGTACTACAAAGCAGACATCGCTGAAGGCTGCCAGCGGGCTGACCTGGCTATCGGTGATGGCGATCTGATGCGCGCCGCGCTTGGCACCCAGTTCGACCAGTTCCACCGCTTCACGTGCGTAGGGTGAATAACTGATGGCAATCACCACGTCTTTCGGATTTACCATGCTCAGCTGCTCGGTGAACATGCCGCCGAGGCCATCAATCAGGAACGCGCGACGCTCCAGATGGCGCAGCGCGTACACCAGGTACGACGCCACACTGAATGAACGACGCAGACCGATGATGTAGATATTTTCTGCTTCATTCAGCATTTTCACCGCTTTGTTGAGCTGGTCCGGGTTGACCTGCATCGCCAGCTGTTGCAGCGCCTGGCTGTTGACCATGGTGAAGACGTTGAGGATTTCGACCGGGCTTTCCGGCGAGGATGCGCTGTCGTCGGTGGCGGTCTGACGGAATAGACGGGCGCGTTCGGTGTAGTTCACCGTTTCTTCCATCAGATGCTGACGGAAAACCTGTTTCATCTCGTTAAAACCGCTGAAACCAAAGGCGTTGGCAAAGCGGATCAGCGTGGAGGGCGGTACATCCGCCTGCTGTGCGATGGATGCCACGGTATCGAAAGCGATGCTGTTGCTGTTATCAAGAATATAACGCGCCACCTGCTTCAGGCGTTTACTCAGCGTCTCATAACGACGACGAATGTCGTCCTGTAACAATGTCAATTGGGTGGGGTTATTGGTCATTACTTCGGCCTGCTAATAAGAATTATGGCTGGATAATGAGCGCTATAGTACCAGATGGATGGAAAATTTCATTTGTTTGACAGCATCGTGACGCTTATTTCATCGGTTTATGAAACGCTTCACAAAATGCAGGGATATGGTACGTGCTGTTGCCCTCACCCCGGCCCTCTCCCGCAAGCGGGAGAGGGGGAGTGCAATATGCAAGTTCTCTCGTTCTGTCCCCTCTCCCGCAAGATGGGAGAGGGGGAGTGCAATATGCAAGTTCTCTCGATCTGTCCCCCTCTCCCGCAAGACGGGAGAGGGGGAGTGCAATATGCAAGTTCCCTCGATCTGTCTCCTCTCCCGCAAGATGGGAGAGGGGGAGTGCAATATGTAAGTTCTCTCGATCTGTCTCCTCTCCCGCAAGATGGGAGAGGGGGAGTGGAATATGCAAGTTCTCTCGATCTGTCCCCCTCTCCCGTAAGACGGGAGAGGGGGAGTGCAATATGCAAGTTCTCTCGATCTGTCCCCTCTCCCGCTTGCGGGAGAGGGTTAGGGTGAGGGGTGCCCACTCAACCGCGTGCTGCGCGCCAGTACTCAATCAGCCGCAGATAATTGCCTTTGACCGTCTCAATCAGCGCCTGGTCATCCAACTCGCCCTGTAACCACTGGCGTGACGGTTGACCAAAGATGGTACGACCGACGGCAAAGCCTTTCACCCAGGGGGCCTGAGCAGCAGCGGCGAAACCGGCTTTCAGTTTCTCCTCCGGCGCGTCGAGGCCGAGCAGCAAAATGCCACGGCAGTGAGGGTCCTGCTGTTCGATCAAGGCGCTGACCGCCTGCCAGGTTTCGGCCGACAGCGGCGGTAATTTCCACCAGTCAGGCTGGATGCCGAGGCTATAGAAGTGGCTCAGCATATCGACATAGTAAGACTCTTTCTTATCCGGGTTACTCTCCGGCAGGATCACTTCCAGCAGCAGCTCGTGCCCGCTTTTGTTACACCCCTTCCACACATCCAGAATCAGGTCGTCCTGCTCTTTGCGCAGTTCCGCGCTGTCGTGCGGATGGTAAAACACCAGGCATTTCACCACGTGTTCCTGCGGCCAGTCGATCAACTGGGAGCCGATATTGCCGTGCTCGAGGCGTAACGGACGCGAACTTGGCAGCTCAATCGGGCGGCCAATCCACCAGCCTTTACCGGTGATGGCGTTGAGCGCTTTCTGACCATAGGTGGTATCCGCGAGGATGCCGCTTTTGCTGTCGAGACCGGCCTGCTCAGACGCTTCATGTGCAGCCTGTAACAGCAGCAGCTTGAGTTGCGGGATGCGGCTTTCATCAACACCCGCTTCGCGCGCCATATCGGCGAGTTGTTTGCGATGGTCGAAGGCGAACACGTTCAGTTCTGGCCACTCGCGGGTACGCGAGGTGACACGATGCAAATGGTTAAGACGGGCATCGAGGTCCGGGCGTTTCACGTCCTGATCGCGGCTGAGGAAATCGTCCAGCTCCTCTTTGGTCGGCATTGCCGGGGCGCAACCGTGGCGTGACACCACCAACGCACCGCAGGCATTGGCGTAGCGGCACGCCTGCTCCCAGCCTTCATCATTCAGCCAGCCACGCAGCAGGCCAGACATAAAGGCATCACCCGCGCCCAGTACGTTCAACACTTCCACGCGCACGCCACTGTGCAGTTTGGTCTGCTCCCAGCTATCCGGGATATCCCCTTCAAAGACCACGCAACCCAGTGGCCCACGTTTACATACCAACGTTGCCTGGCTGGCCTGACGCACATTTTTCAGTGCGGTCAGGGTGTCGGTGCTGCCACCGGCAATATGAAACTCTTCTTCTGTTCCGACAATCAGATCGAAATAGTGCACCACTTCCTGTAGCTGCTTTGTCACCTGGCTGGACTCAATGAAACGCGTTTCACCGTCGCCGAGTGAGGTCAGCCCCCATAACACCGGACGATAATCGATATCCAGCGCGGTACGCAGACCGTTACGTTTGGCGATATCCAGCGCTTTCAACACGGCGGCACGGGTATGCGGATGTGACAGGTGTGTGCCGGTTACCGCCACGGCGCGTGAGGAAGTGATGAAATTTTCCTGAATATCTTCCGGCACCAGCCCCATATCCGCGCAGTTGTCGCGGTAGAAAATCAGCGGGAAGGTTTCTTCATCTTTGATGCCGAGGATCACCAAGCCAGTCAGGCGATGTTTATCGGTGATCAACCCCTCAGTGTTACAGCCCACGCGTTGCAGGGTTTCACGCAGAAAGCGGCCATTATGCTCGTCCCCGACGCGTGCCAGCATGGCAGATTTCAGACCCTGGATAGCGGTGCCATAGGCAACGTTGCCGGAAGAGCCGCCAAGGTATTTGGCGAAGGTGCTCATATCTTCCAGTCGCGATCCAATTTGCTGACCGTAGAGGTCGACGGCGATGCGTCCTATACAAATCACATCAAGCCGCTTCTGTTGTGTACTCATACCTGTGGTTTCCTTCTGTGATAAGCAGACACTTCGGGCGTTGTGCTTCCGGGTTCTCAAGGTGCCTGATTGGCTATGGTCGCAGTATGGGGAATAAAAATTCCAAATTCAATATGAAATGAAATATCTGTCACGATTTTGTGAACCAGGTAAAACTCTGAACAACGCCGTGTGCAGCGCAGAGTAAAAGGACAAGTTTCGCGGATGCTCTGGCTTGTGAGCCAGGTCTCAGGAAAACCCTGAGAAATAATGGAAGCTGCTGAAGTGAAATGAAATTTCTTTATAAGCGTCTGAAGCTTTATTGTTGTTCCACTTTGCCCCGTTTTCGACCCGCGCCTGAGTCCGTTTCATCCCTGAATTTGATCTCCATCGCAAAATGAAATGTTTCTTCTGTAATCGTATTTTATGGAAAAAATATTTGTTTATAATCGCCTCACGTTTCACTTATCCGCGGTCGCCATTTCCGGTGCGTTGACGTTAACCGCGTTGTACCTGGTTCACAGGTACCAGCATGTAAAGGATGAGCATATGGGCACAATCAGATTAACCACGGCACAGGCGCTGGTGAAATTCCTTGATAACCAGTATCTGAACGTTGATGGCGTTGAAACCAAGTTTGTGAAAGGCATTTTCGCTATTTTCGGCCACGGCAACGTGCTGGGGCTGGGACAGGCACTGGAGCAGGACAGCGGCGATCTGGTGGTGCACCAGGGCCGTAACGAGCAGGGCATGGCACATGCGGCCATCGGTTTTGCCAAGCAGTCGCTGCGCCGTCAGATCATCGCCTGTACGTCTTCAGTCGGACCCGGTGCCGCAAATATGATCACGGCCGCCGCGACCGCCACCGCCAACCGTATTCCTTTATTGCTGTTACCGGGCGATGTGTTCGCCACGCGTCAGCCGGATCCGGTACTGCAACAGATCGAGCAAAGTCACGATCTCAGCATCAGCACCAACGATGCCTTCCGCGCCGTCAGCAAATACTGGGATCGCGTCAGTCGCCCGGAACAGCTGATGACCGCCTGTATTAACGCACTGCGCGTGTTGACCGATCCGGCAGAAACCGGCGCGGTGACCATCTCGCTGCCGCAGGATGTGCAGGGTGAAGCCTGGGACTTCCCGGAATATTTCTTCCAGAAACGCGTACATCGTCTGGACCGCCGCCTGCCTGTTGCGGCCCAGTTGGAAGATGCACTGGCCCTGATTGCACGTAAACATAAGCCGCTGATTGTCTGTGGTGGTGGCGTGAAATATTCCGAAGCAGGTGAAGCGCTGCGCCAGTTTGCCGAGCGTTTCAATATTCCGTTTGCTGAAACCCAGGCGGGAAAAGGCACCATCATTTCGGATCATCCGCTGAACGTCGGCGGTGTCGGTGAGACCGGCTGCCTGGCGGCTAACCTGTTGGCGAAAGAGGCCGATTTAGTGATTGGCGTGGGGACGCGCTATACCGACTTCACCACGGCCTCAAAATGGATTTTCCAGAACCCGGACGTCAGCTATCTCAACATCAACGTCAACAACTTTGACAGCTACAAGCTCGATGCGGTGCAACTGCTGGCGGATGCACGTGAAGCCTTGACCGCGCTGGAGCAGGGTTTACAGGGCTTTGAAAACCACTGGGGCGGTCAGATCGACCAGGCGCAGAGCAAGCTGCTGAAAGAGACCCAGCGCGTGTATGCCGCCACCTATAACACCGACGATTTCATCCCGGAAATCGCCGACCATATCGACCGTGAAGCGCTGTTTGCGGAGTTCCAGCGCCTGACGCAGTCGGTACTGACGCAGAGCAGCGTGCTGGGCACCTTAAACGAGCAGCTCCCAAAGGATGCGGTGATTGTTGCGGCCGCGGGCAGTCTGCCGGGCGACCTGCAACGCGTGTGGCGCACCAAAGATTACAACTCGTACCACGTTGAATATGGCTACTCCTGCATGGGGTACGAGGTGAATGCGGCGCTGGGTGTGAAGCTGGCCCAGCCGCAGCGTGAAGTCTACGCCATGGTGGGTGACGGATCTTTCATGATGCTGCATTCCGAGCTGGTCACCTCGATTCAGGAGGGGGCGAAAATCAACGTCATCCTGCTGGATAACATGACCAACGGTTGTATCAACAACCTGCAAATGGAGCACGGGATGGACAGCTTCACCACCGAGTTCCGTTTCCGTAACCCGGAAGGCGGCAAGCTGGATGGCGGTTTCGTCCCGGTGGATTTTGCGGCGATTGCCGGTGGTTACGGTTGCAAAACCTATCGCGTCACCACCCTCGATCAGCTGAAGGCGGCACTGGCCGATGCGCAGCAGCAGACGGTTTCAACCCTTATCGATATTAAAGTGCTGCCCAAAACCATGGTGCACAAATACTTCAGCTGGTGGCACGTCGGGGTGGCGCAAGCCTCAACCTCCGAGCGCACACAGCAAGTGGCTGACAACCTTAACGCGCATATCGAACAGGCGCGTAAGTACTGATCTTCAGGCCGGATTTCTCCGGCCTTTATTAACCCTTATCCGACTCTACAGGTGTAATTATGACGCTCAAACTCGGTGTTATCGGTGCCGGTGCCATTGGCCAGGAACATATCCGCCGCTGCAACAATGTGCTGCAAGGGGCGAAGGTGGTGGCGGTTTCAGATATTAATGTGGAAGGGGCGCGTGCCGCGCTGCAACGTCTGAATATCGCTGCGGAGGTGTATCAGGACGGACATCAGGTGATCAACTCACCAGAAGTCGATGCGGTGCTGGTGACCTCGTGGGACCCGACGCACGAAGAGTTTACCCTGGCGGCGATTGCAGCGGGCAAACCGGTGTTCTGTGAAAAGCCACTGGCACTGAGTGCTGAAGGTTGCCGTCGTATTGTCGATGCAGAAATCAAACACGGTAAACGTCTGGTACAGGTCGGGTTTATGCGTCCGTATGATGCCGGTTACCGCGCCCTGAAAAAGGTCATCACTGACGGTGAAATCGGCGAACCGCTGATGCTGCACTGCGCGCACCGCAACCAGAGCGTCGGTGAGAACTACACCACGGATATGGCCATCACCAATACCCTGATTCACGAGCTGGACGTCCTGCGCTGGCTGACGGAAGACGATTACAAAAGCGTGCAGGTGGTGTTCCCGCGCGTCACCTCTAAGTCCCATGCGAAGCTGAAAGATCCGCAGATCGTGCTGTTTGAAACGCAGAAAGGCATCCGCATTGATGTGGAGATCTTCGTGAACTGTGCGTATGGCTACGACATCCAGTGTGAAGTGGTGGGGGAAGAGGGCATCGCGAAACTGCCGGAGCCTTCCGCCATTCAGATGCGTAAAAACGCCCGTCTCGGCAACGCCATTCTCACCGACTGGAAAGATCGCTTTATCGAAGCTTACGACGTGGAATTGCAGGCGTTTATCAATGATGTGAAAGCCGGCCAGTTGACCGGGCCTTCAGCCTGGGATGGTTTTGCGGCCTCAGTGGCGGCGGATGCCTGCCTGAAAGCGCAGAACAGCGGTGCTATCGAAGCGGTTGAAATGCCACCGCGTCCGACTTTCTACAACAAATAATCGGGGCTTGCCATGAACAAAGAGAATGTGAAGCTGGCGATTGCGCCAATCGGCTGGACCAACGACGACATGCCGGAACTGGGCAGTGAAAACACCTTCCAGCAGACGGTGAGCGAAATGGCCCTGGCGGGCTTTACCGGCAGCGAAGTCGGCAGCAAATACCCGCGCGATCCGGCGGTGCTGAAACCGATGCTGGATATTCGCGGCATCCAGATCTGCAATGCCTGGTTCAGCACCTTCTTCGCCCAAGGTGATAAAGCGAAAACCATCGACGAATTCACCAATCACATGAATTTCCTGCATGCGATGGGCGCGCGAGTCATTGGTTGCTCGGAACAAAGCAAAAGTATCCAGGGTACCACGCTGCCAGTGCTGGAGCAGAAACCGATTTTCACTGATGAAGAGTGGCGTCTGACGGTAGAAGGCTACAACGAGCTGGCGGAGATTGCGGCACAGAAAGGGATGCGCGTCAGCCTGCATCACCATATGGGCACGGCGATTCAGACCCCGGCGGAAATCGACCGCTTTATGGAGTCAACCAACGACAACGTTGGCCTGCTGTACGACACCGGCCACATTTACTACTCGGAAGGTTCACAACAGGCGATGCTGGATGTGCTGACCAAATACCTGCCGCGTATTTTCCATGTGCACCTGAAAGATGTGCGCGACAGCGTGGTGGCAGAAGTGCGTGCGAATTCGTTGTCGTTCCTCGATGGCGTGAAGAAAGGCACCTTTACCGTACCTGGCGATGGGGTGATTGATTTCCAGCCGGTGTTTAAAATCCTCGACGATTTCGGCTACAAAGGCTGGATGGTGGTAGAAGCAGAGCAGGATCCGGCGCTGGCTAACCCGTTCGAGTATGCGGTGAAAGCACGCAAATATATTCGCGAGCAAACCGGCCTGTAAGGCAACAAAAAGGCCGTAACCCTGAAGAGGGTTACGGCCTTTTCTCTGATACTACGTTTTACGATGCCAGCGACAGTGTCGGTTTCTGGCGGTGAGTGGCCAGCCATTCGCTGATGCGCGCCTGCTCGGCTTCACTCAGCCACATGCCCTGCTTGGTACGACGCCAGATAGCATCATCCAGTTCATACACCCATTCGTGTTTCACCAGGTAACGCAGTTCGGCTTCATAAAACTCATGGCCGAAGTTCTCACCGAGATCTGCCAGACTCTGCGCGCCTGCCAGCAACACTTCGGTGTTGCTACCAAAGGTGCGGGCATAATGACGCGCCATACCTTCGCTGATAAACGGATAACGGCGACGCAGACTGGCGGCGTAATCTTCGCGCGAACCGGCGATATTGCCTCCCGGCAGCACCGCCGTTTTAGTCCAGGCCGGGCCAGCGTTCGGGTAATACTTCGCCAGTTTTTCCAGCGCGTGTTCTGCCAGTTTACGGTAGGTCGTCAGTTTGCCGCCAAAGACGGACAGCAGCGGGGCCTGGCCGTGATCGTCATGGACATCCAGCGTGTAATCGCGAGTGATGGCCTGCGGTGAATCGGACTCGTCGTCACACAGCGGGCGCACACCCGAGTAGGTCCAGACGATATCTTCCTGCGTCAGCTGTTTTTTGAAGTGGCCGTTGTACACCTTCAGCAAATAGTTGATTTCGCTGTCGTCGATCTTCACTTCTTTCGGATCGCCTTTGTACTCGACGTCTGTGGTGCCGATGATCGAGAACTCATCCATCCACGGAATGACAAACACGATGCGGTGATCTTCGTTTTGCAGAATGTAGGCCTGTTTTTCACGATGCACGCGTGGCACCACGATGTGGCTACCTTTGATCAGACGGATGCCATACGGCGATTTCAACTTCAGGCCGTCGTCAAAGAACTGTTTCACCCACGGACCGGCCGCATTCACCAGCCCTTTGGCACGCCAGGTATAGGTTTTGCCGGTATCAATATCTTCAGCTTCCACCATCCACAGGCCAGCTTCACGCCAGGCGCGGGTTACGCGGGTGCGGGTGCGTACTTCACCCCCCTGTTTCACCACTTCCTGGGCATTGAGCACCACCATGCGCGCATCGTCCACCCAGCAGTCGGAATATTCGAATCCGCGCGTGATTTCAGACTTAAGTGCCGAATCTGCGCCAAAACGCAGGCTCTTACTGCCCGGCAGGCTGGTACGTTTGCCAAGATGGTCATACATAAACAGGCCCATGCGGATCATCCACGCCGGGCGTAAGTGCGGGCGGTGCGGCAGACGGAAGCGCATTGGGAAAGCAATGTGCGGTGCCATTTTCAGCAGCACTTCACGTTCCGCCAGAGCTTCGCCAACCAGGCGAAATTCGTAGTGTTCCAGGTAGCGCAGGCCACCGTGGATCAGTTTTGAACTGGCAGAGGAGGTTGCACAGGCCAAATCCCGCGCCTCCAGCATCAGCACCGACAGCCCGCGTCCTGCAGCGTCCACTGCAATGCCGGCACCGTTGATGCCGCCGCCGATAACGATCAGGTCTTTGGTTTCCACGTCATCTCCTCCGATGTTCGGAATCGTTCCTAAATGTTCGTTTTCGAGCATAATAATAATCGGAAACCAACATTGATGCCAGCGGTTAACCTAATAAAAACATCTTTGCGTGATACAGCTAACATTCCGGCAGGAAAAAAAACACAAACCCACATGCTTTATCAGGTTATGGCGCTCGCAACTCAGGGTAAACTAGGCGTTAATTGTGACGATGTGATGAGAGAAACCATGGAAACCTTCGAATGTATTAACGTCCTGCAGGCTCAGGAGCATCTGGCAAAAGGTGCGCAGCTGGTGGACATCCGCGATCCGCAAAGCTTCTCTCTGGGCCATGCCGCAGGCGCTCAGCACCTGTCGAATGACAACCTCGCCGATTTTATCAGCCAGGCCAATCATGACTTGCCTGTGCTGGTCATGTGCTACCACGGTAATAGCAGCAAAGGTGCCGCGCAGTTCCTGCTGGGACAAGGGTTTAGCGCGGCCTACAGTATTGATGGGGGATTTGATGCCTGGCGTGCGGCCTTCCCGGCTCAGGTGACCACGGGTACGATGTGAGCCTTTAGATAAAGGTATGGAGAGCACCGCATGATGCGCATTACCCAGTTCAATAATCCACGCATGGCGCAGGCGTTTGTGGACTATATGGCGACGCGTGGCGTCAGGTTAACGATTGAACGCGAAAGCCATTTTGTCATTCTGCTGGAAGACGAAAGCAAACTGGATATGGTCGAAAACGAACTCGCGCAGTTCGTGCGTGATCCCAACCATCCACGTTATCAGGCCGCCAGCTGGCACACCGGCAGCACGGAAAGTGGGTTACGTTATGAGCGCAGCAATATCTGGGCGAACATTCGTGAACGCGCAGGCCCGCTCACGATGACCATGATGATGGCCTGTGTTGCGGTGTTTATCCTGATGCAGGTGGTCGGTGATGAAACCATGCTCGGCTGGTTGGGCTGGCCCGATGGCCCGCAACAATATTTCCAGGTGTGGCGCTGGTTCAGCCATGCACTGCTGCATTTCTCCCTGCTGCATATTTTGTTCAACCTGATGTGGTGGTGGTATCTCGGCGGGGCGGTAGAAAAGCGTCTCGGTAGCGGGAAATTGTTTGTGATCATGCTCATTTCCGCGCTTCTCACCGGCTGGATGCAGGCCAAATTTAGTGGCGTGCTGTTTGGCGGTTTGTCTGGTGTGGTGTATGCGCTGATGGGATATTGCTGGCTGCGAGGCGAGCGCGATCCCGAAAGTGGTATTTATCTCGAGCGCGGTTTGATGGGGTTCGCTATTGTGTGGTTGATTATTGGCTGGTACGGCGCATTTGGCCTGTCGATTGCCAATGCGGCACACGTGACCGGGCTGCTGGTCGGGTTAGCGATGGCGTTCGTCGATACGCGTAAGAAAGTGGTGCGCCGTTAATACCAGAAGAAGAAAAACGCGGCATCAAGCCGTGAACAGGAGAGAGATGTGAAGCAGACGCAACGTCATGACGCCATTATCGATCTGGTCCGGCGTCAGGGATATGTCAGCACGGAAGAGCTGGTGGATCACTTTGAAGTCAGCCCACAAACCATCAGGCGTGATCTGAACGACCTTGCCGATCAGAACAAAATTCAGCGTCATCACGGCGGTGCAGCGCTGCCCTCCAGTTCGGAAAACACCGCCTGGCAGGACCGAAAAATGATGTGGTCGGCAGAAAAAGCGCGCATTGCCGAGCGCGTTGCCAGCCAGATCCCCGATGGAGCGACATTGTTTATCGATATCGGCACTACGCCAGAAGCGGTGGCGCATGCCTTGCTGAACCATAGCAATCTGCGAGTCGTCACCAACAACCTGAATGTCGCGATGCTGCTGATGGCGAAACCGGATTTCCGCGTCATCATTGCCGGTGGCGAAGTCCGTACCCGCGATGGCGGCATTATGGGGGAGGCTACCCTCGATTTTATCTCCCAGTTCCGCCTGGATTACGGCATTCTGGGGATCAGCGGTATCGATATGGATGGTTCACTGCTGGAGTTTGACTACCACGAAGTTCGCACCAAGCGCGCCATCATCGAAAACTCGCGTTGCGTGATGCTGGTGGTAGATCACTCCAAATTTGGCCGCAACGCCATGGTGAATTTGGGCAACATGAGCCTGATCGACTATCTGTACACCGACCTCACGCCACCTGCCAGCGTGATGAAGGTGATTGAGCAACACGAAGTGCAGCTCGAACTCTGCTAAATCACCCTGAGGCGGGTTTTTTTCTCTCCCGCCTTGTTTTCCTGTCGCTTTTTTCTCCTGACCCGTCTTTACTTATCCATTCAGGCCAGCATCCGGCCATGCGCTCCCCAATTTCGCTTCACCGTTACCGGACTTGGAAGGGATTGATATGTCGCAACAAAAATTCAATAAAGCGCGTTTTGACGCCGCACTTACCCGCCAGTGGCAATATCTTGGTCTTTCTTCAGCACAACAAATGACGCCGCAGCAATGGTGGCAGGCGCTGAGCGCTGCGCTGGCAGAGCTGTTGGCGACACAACCCCCCCTGACGCCACGCAAAGGCCAGCGGCACGTTAATTACCTGTCGATGGAGTTTTTGATTGGCCGTCTGACCGGCAATAACCTGATGAATCTCGGATGGTATCAGGCGGTGCAGGACGCGCTGGCGACTTATCAGGTTTCGTTAAGCGAGTTACTGGAAGAAGAGGTCGATCCGGCGCTCGGTAACGGTGGGTTGGGCCGTTTAGCCGCCTGTTATATGGATTCAATGGCCACCGTGGGGCAGGCGGCGATGGGGCATGGCCTGAATTATCAATATGGTCTGTTTCGTCAGTCGTTTGATGATGGCCAGCAAAAAGAAGCGCCAGATGACTGGCAGCGCGACCGTTATCCGTGGTTTCGCCACAACGCAGCGCAAGATGTGCAGGTCGGTATCGGCGGTAAAGTCGAGAAAACCGACAACGGCGGCGAGTACTGGCAGCCCGCTTTCTGGTTAAAAGGGGAAGCCTGGGATCTGCCGGTGGTGGGGTATCGCAATGGCGTGACGATACCGCTGCGACTGTGGAAAGCAACCAGCGAGCACCCGTTTGACCTGACGCTGTTTAATGACGGTAAATTTCTCCAGTCTGAGCAACCGGGGATTGAGGCGGCGAAACTGACCAAAGTGCTCTATCCCAACGATAACCATCAGGAAGGTAAACGCCTGCGCCTGATGCAGCAATATTTTCAGTGTGCCTGCGCGGTAGGCGACATTCTGCGGCGGCATCATCTGGCTGGACGTTCGGTACATGATCTGCCGGACTTCGAAGTCATCCAACTGAATGACACCCATCCAACCATTGCGATTCCTGAGATGTTGCGCCTGCTACTGGACGAACATCAACTGAGTTGGGATGACGCCTGGCACATTACCAGCCGCGTCTTTGCCTATACCAATCACACGCTGATGCCGGAAGCACTGGAGCGCTGGGACGAGCGGCTGGTGCGTAGTTTGTTGCCGCGCCATATGCAGATCATCCGTGAGATCAACCGTCGTCTGAAAAAGCGAGTGCAACAGCAGTGGCCGGATGATGAGGCGGTGTGGCAGAAACTGGCTGTAGTGGCGGAGGGGCAGGTACGGATGGCCAACTTGTGCGTGGTGAGCGGATTTGCCGTCAACGGTGTTGCCGCGCTGCACTCCGAGCTGGTGGTGAAAGATCTGTTCCCGGAATATCACCAGTTGTGGCCGAAGAAATTCCATAACGTCACCAACGGCATCACCCCGCGCCGCTGGCTTCAGCAGTGCAACCCGCGGCTATCGGCGCTGCTTGACGAGACATTGCAGGTGGAGTGGGCGAACAACCTGGAGGCCTTGAAGGCGCTGGAGCCGTTTGCCGCTAAAAAAGCCTTCCGTCAGAAGTACCGTAAAATCAAACAGGCCAACAAACAACAGCTGACGGAGTATATCCACCAGGTCACTGGCATTCAGGTCAACCCCGAAGCGTTATTTGACGTGCAGATCAAGCGCCTGCACGAATACAAACGTCAGCACCTCAGCTTGTTGCACATTCTCCATTGTTACCGTCAGCTGCGTGACGACCCGAACAATCCCGACTTTGTGCCGCGTGTGTTCTTGTTTGGCGCGAAAGCCGCACCGGGTTATTACCTGGCGAAAAACATTATCTATGCCATCAACAAGGTGGCCGAGGTGGTCAACAACGACCCGAAAGTGGGCGACAAACTGAAGGTGGTATTTATTCCTGACTACCGCATTACCGCCGCTGAACTGATGATCCCGGCGGCCGATCTCTCCGAACAGATTTCCACCGCGGGTTATGAAGCCTCCGGCACCGGCAATATGAAGCTGGCGCTGAATGGTGCGCTTACCATCGGTACGCTGGACGGTGCCAACGTGGAGATTGCGGCGGAAGTGGGTGAGGAGAATATCTTTATCTTTGGTCACACCGTCGATGAAGTGAAGGCGCTGAAAGCCGAAGGGTATCAGCCGAAAAAGCTGCGCAAAGCCAATAAACACCTCGACGGGCTGCTGAAAGAGTTGGAGAAGGGCAAATTCAGTGATGGCGACAAACACGCCTTCGATCTGCTGCTCAATAGCCTGACGAAAAACGGCGATCCCTGGCTGGTGCTGGCCGATTTCGATGCTTATGTCGAGGCGCAGCAGCGGGTGGAGGCGTTGTGGAAAGATCAGGAGGCCTGGACCAAAGCGGCGATCCTCAATACCGCGCGCACCGGGATGTTCAGTTCCGATCGCTCCATCCGTGATTACCAGAAACGTATCTGGCAGGCGAAAAGATGACGCTGAACAAGCTGGATCACGCCGCGCAAGCCGCCGGTATCGCGCTGCGATTTATCAATGCCAACGGCGAGCCGGAAACCATCAGTGATGAAACTAAGCGAGCGCTGCTGGCGGTGATGGACACGCCAGAGGGCAAAGCGCCGCCGCTGCCGCCGGTGCAGGTGTTTTGTGGGCGGGTGAAGCGCCAGTTGACACCACAGGGCAGTGGCGAATTCCACTGGCAGCTGATCTCCGAGCAGGGTAAGCATTTTCACGGCAGCGTGCAGGGTGGCGAGGCGCTGGCGCTGCCACCACGGCTGCCGCAGGGCTACCATCAGCTTATCTTGCGCAAAGGTCGCCAGCAGTGGCAAACCCGCATCATCCTCGCGCCGCGTCGTTGTTACCTGCCCGCACCGTTGGAGCAAGGTGAAAAGCGTTGGGGCGCGCTGGTGCAACTCTATACCCTGCGATCTGAACACAACTGGGGGATGGGGGATTTCGGCGATCTGGCACGGATGCTGGAGCAGGTGGCCGCGCACGGTGGTGACTTTGTGGGGCTCAATCCGCTGCACGCGCTCTATCCGGCACAACCGGAGATGGCCAGCCCATATAGCCCCACTTCGCGGCGCTGGTTGAATGTGCTGTATATCGATGTCAGCCAACTGGAGGATTTCCAGCAAAGTCGCGCAGCACAACGCTGGTGGAACAGCGCCAAAACCCGTCGGGAGCTGGAGAACGCGCGCGCCAGTGAGTGGGTGGATTACAGTGCAGTCGCAGCGTTGAAAATCCACGCGTTGCGTCTCGCCTGGCAGGCATTTTGTCAGCATGGGGAACAAAACAGTGCCTTCCGGCAATTTGTGGTGGAAGGGGGCGATCATCTGCGCTATCAGGCGGCGTTTGACGGCATTCAGGCGCAACGACAAACCGACGATCAACAGGCGTGGGGCTGGACTGGCTGGCCAGAGGGCTGGCGCAATGCGCACTTACCGGATGTGCAGCAGTGGTGTGCACAGCATGAGGATGAGATCCAGTTCTGGAGTTGGTTACAGTGGCTGGCGCAGCAGCAGTTTGCGCAATGTTGGCAGCGCAGCCAGCAGCTCGGCATGGCGGTGGGGTTGTATCGCGATCTGGCGGTGGGTGTGGCACAGGGCAGTGCGGAGACCTGGCAGGACCCACAACTCTACAAGTTAGGTGCTTCCGTCGGTGCACCACCAGACCGCCTCGGCCCGCTTGGGCAAAACTGGTCACTGCCGCCGCTTGATCCCCACGTGATGCGCGCGCGCGGCTACCAGCCGTTTATCGATCTGCTGCGCGCCAACATGCGCGATTGTGGTGCATTGCGTATCGATCATGTGATGGGGTTGCTGCGGCTGTGGTGGATACCTTATGGCGAAACGGCGGATAAAGGCGCGTATGTGGCTTATCCGGTAGAGGATCTGCTGGCGATACTCGCGCTGGAGAGCCAGCGCCATCATTGTATGGTGATCGGCGAGGATCTGGGTACGGTGCCGAAGGAGATTGTCAGCCTGCTGCGCCAGAGCGGTATTTTCTCCTGGAAGGTGCTGTGGTTCGAACAGAACCGCGATGAAAGCTATCGCCTGCCGCACGAGTATCCCCGTCAATCAATTGCCAGCGCCAGTACCCACGACCTGCCAACGCTGGCCGGATTCTGGGATGCGGGAGATTTGCTGCTGGGCAATAAGCTCGGGCTGTATCCCGGTGAAAGCGTGTTGCAGTCATTGCAGCAACAACGGGCAACACAGAAACAGGCACTGCTCGACGCCTTACATCAGGCGGGGGCGTTACCCAAACGCAGCGGCAAGCAGGCGGCGAAGTTAGCGATGTCGCCAGCACTTAATCTGGCGATTCACCGTTTCCTGGCGGCAACTGACAGCGCGTTATTGGGCCTGCAACCGGAAGACTGGCTGGGCATGACATCGCCGGTCAATGTACCGGGAACCGTTGAGCAATACCCTAACTGGCGTCGCAAGATCAGCGTCACGCTGGAGGTAATGTTTGCGGAGGAAGAGGTGCAGCGGTTGTTAAAAGGGGTAAGTGCCGGGCGCCAGGGGAAATAACACGCGCGGCAGCGTCGGGTCGCTGCCGCGCGTTGATAATCAGTAGTAGGAGTGCTCGCCGCGCTGATGTTCGGTGAGATCGCGCACGCCTTTCAGTTCCGGGAAGGCCGCCAGCAGCTCTTTCTCGATACCGTCTTTCAGCGTCACGTCAATCATCGAACAACCGTTGCAGCCGCCGCCGAATTGCAGAATGGCGTAGCCGTCATCGGTGATTTCCATCAGTGAAACGCGACCACCGTGGCCTGCCAGCTGCGGGTTGATCTGCGCCTGCAACAGATATTCCACGCGTTCTACCATCGGCGCATCGTCAGAGACTTTACGCATTTTGGCGTTTGGCGCTTTCAGCGTCAGCTGAGAACCGAGGTTGTCAGTGACAAAGTCGATTTCCGCGTCTTCCAGATAAGGGGCGCTCAGCTCGTCAACATAGGCTGACAGCTTTTCAAACTTCAGCTCGGTATCAGTGGCTTCTACTGCATCGGGTGGGCAGTAGGACACACCGCACTCAGCGGTAGGCGTACCCGGATTGATCACGAATACGCGGATTTGGGTGCCATCTTCCTGTTTTGACAGAAGTTTTGAGAAGTGCTCTTGGGCAGCATCAGTAATACGGATCATGGCGATTGCTCAATAGTTGACTAATTTAGTTGGTTATAATACGCCCAACGCCGACGCTCTACAAGGTACGGCACAGGCATCCAATCTGTACGCTGGCCGCGCCTGCGGCCTGCAACATGCGGCTGATTTCTGCCACCGTACTGCCGGTGGTCACCACATCGTCGATAAGCAAGATATGGCGTCCCGTTACCGGGATTTCAAGGCGAAACGCGCCGCGCAAGTTCTTTTTACGCGCCGATGCGCTCAGTTCATGCTGCACCGCTGCCCGACGTACACGACGGATGCCTTCCACGTAAGCACAACCTAACCAGTGTGCCAGCGGTTGCGCCAGCAGCTGCGCCTGGTTGTAACCGCGCCGCCAGTGGCGGTACTGGTGCAAAGGAACGCTGAGAATGATATCCGGTCGGGGGAGCGCATAGTGTCGCCGCATCGCTAACCACTTTAGCAAAAGCAGCCGCGCCAACATCACCCTGAGTGCGGTCGCGCGGCAAAACTTCAACTGATTTACCCAGTGGCTGAGTGGGGGAAGATAATCGCTGACGCAGATGAGCTGTTGCCACGGTGGCGGTCGTTGCAGGCAGCGCCCACAGACCCGATCGGCACGGGCGGGCAGACCACAGCATGGACAGCGTTCGGGTATTCGTGGCAACTGGCGTAAACAACTGCTGCACAGGCCGTGTTGTGCCAGCCGCAGCGGCAAACGGCATAGCCAACACAGGGCAGGGATTGGTAGCATAGCGACCTCCTTTTCACTTTCTGGATAATAACCTATGAGTTCGATCTGGTGGCACACCACAGGCACGGGCGATCGCGATCTTGTGCTGCTGCACGGCTGGGGATTGAATGCCGAAGTGTGGCAAAACATCATTCTGCGACTCAGCCCGCACTTTCGCCTGCACCTGGTCGACCTGCCCGGTTTTGGTCGAAGCCAAGGCTTTGCCGCGATGACCCTGCCCGAAATGGCACAACAGTTGGTGGCGCATTTACCCGAACGCAGCCTGCTTTTAGGCTGGTCGCTGGGGGGGCTGGTCGCCAGTCAATTGGCGCTCAGCGTGCCGGAACGCGTCAGCGGGTTGATCAGTGTGGCGTCGTCGCCGTGTTTCACCGCCAGTGCGGAATGGCCCGGCATCAAACCGGAGACGCTGCATGGCTTTCAGCAGCAGTTAAGCAGCGATTTTCAACGTACCGTGGAGCGCTTTCTGGCTTTACAGACGCTGGGCACGGAAAGTGCGCGTCAGGATGCACGTCAGTTGAAAGAGGTGGTGTTATCCCAGCCGATGCCGTCAGTTGCGGTGCTGGAAGGCGGTCTGGAGATGCTGCGCCACTGCGATTTACGCGCGTCGCTGGATGACCTCCAGCTACCCTTCCTGCGCCTGTATGGTTATCTGGATGGCCTGGTGCCTCGTCGTATCGCGGCCGAGTTGGATGCGCGTTGGCCGCACTCGCCTTCGGTGGTGATGGAGAAAGCGGCCCATGCACCGTTTATTTCCCATCCCGATGCATTTTGTCAGCATATTCTTAGCTTTAGTGACCCTCTGCCGCGCTAGCTGGCAATTCTCCCGGAAAGGTCAATACTTTCCGGGTGGGCAGGAATGCTTTACCTCTGAAACCAACGTCCTGCCGACATCTCTGCAAATCAAATAATAACTGAGGGTAATGACATGAAAGTTATCAACACGGTTGTGGCGGCGATGGTGATGGGCGCGATTTCCTTTTCGGCACTGGCAGCCAAAGAGGTGACCAAAGAAGAAGTACAGAAAATGAATCTGGAAAAAATTGGGACGGTGACCACCACGGCAGAAACCACGTCACCGATGGATGCCAGAAAAGAGTTGTCAAAACTGGCGGATGAAAAGGGTGGGAAATATTTCCTGGTAATTGCCGGCCGCGAACATGGCAAGTTCAGTGCCGTCGCGGATGTGTATAAATAATTAGCCTTTTAGCCACATAAATTGCCAGGCAGCCAGTCGCACAGGCTGGTTGCCATTAATATTCTCCCCACTGATTAAATCGTGAAACTGCCGTGCCTGCGGCAACATCGTCTCAATCTCACGTCCGCTGAGATTAAATACGCACAGTAGCGCTTCCTGGCTGTCAGGTTTGTAACGGCGCAGCACCAGCAACGCGTTATCGCTGTCGAACAACGTCATTGGGTTGTCGGGATGGAAAACGGGCTGACGTGTGCGTAACTGGATCAGCGCACTGAGGCGTTCAAACACTTGCTGGCGCAGCGCATTGCCACCACTGAGAAACTGCTCCATTTCGTGCAAGCTGAACTTTTCCCGATTGATGGCGCGGTTATGTCCGGCGGCATGTACCCCTTCGTTGTCGTTACGTGAACCGAGGATGCTTTGAATATAGATGGCGGGCACGCCGGGAAAAGCCAACAGGATGGCGTGAGCCAGCAGGAAACGGCGTAGTCGCGTATTGTCATCATCATCCTGACGATTTAGTGCATCCAGATAAGTGACGTTGATTTCATACGGGCTGGTGGTGCCGTCCGGGTTGTTTTTATAGGAAACCAGCGCGCCCTCCAGCGCCAGGTCACGCACCAGCGCCACAATCTCCACTTCCGACAAAATGCCGCGCGCTGGATTGAGGCCAATGCCATCATGGGAGGCGAGAAAGTTAAAGAAGGTGGTATCACCGCTGCCAATATCGAGCGAACTGGCCCATTGACGCAGCGCGCGCCCTGAGCCGGAGTGGATGGCATGCAGCACCAGCGGCGGCAACGAAAACTGATACACCATCTGTGCTTCGTCATGGCCGTTGCCAAAATAACTGATGTTGTCTTTGTGTGGCACGTTAGTCTCAGTAACGATCACCGTGCCCGGTGCCACCACATTGGCAATCGCGCGAAACAACTTCACCAGTTGATGGGTTTTCGGCAGATGGATGCAGTTGGTGCCCGGCGTTTTCCACATATAGCCCACCGCATCAAGCCGCACGTAGTCGGCACCCTTCTTCAGATAATCGAGCAACACGTTGACCATGCGGATCAGCACTTCCGGATTGGCGAAGTTGAGATCGATTTGGTCAGCGCTGAAGGTGGTCCAGATAAAACGCGTAGCACCATCGGCCATTTCGAATGGCGTCAGCAACGGCGAGGTGCGCGGGCGGGTCACGCCACTAAGGTCGGTCGCGGGGGGCATGCTGATAAAGAAATCATCCCAGCCGGGGTCCTGCGCCAGGAAGTGGCGAAACCAGCTACTGTGTGCGGACATGTGGTTACAGACAAAATCGAACATCAGCCGCGTATGGGTATGCAATGCCGCCACGTGTTGCCATTCGCCGCAAATCGGGTTGACCTGGTGATAGTCGATAACCGAGAAGCCGTCGTCCGAGGAGTAAGGAAAAAACGGCAGCAGATGGACCAGAGAAAAGGTGCCTTGCAGGTGTTGCTGATAAAAGCGCGAGAAGGTGGCAAGGGTGGGCACATCCGGCTCACGCAACTGGTCGGCGTAAGTAATAAGCACCACATCCTTCTCATCCCAGTGCGGTTTACGGGGGATTTTGACGGTATCCCGTGCTGCACGTATGTGGGAAAGCAGACGCTCACGAGCCGCCACAGGGAAGGTACCTGCGTAAATCTCATCAAGTAAGGCGTTGATAATATCCATCAGATCGCTGTGCCACGCGGAAGGTCATTTTTTCACACGGATTTTTTCAGCGTAGCTGGAAGGGGCGATTTATCAACCTGATGTGCGCGGCGACCCGATAGTCACCGCGCAAGTTACGGCAGGAGGTTAGCGTTTTTTGCCGAAAGCCGCGGCCAGCGCATCACCCATCGCGCTGTTACCGGCAGGCTGGCTGGCCGGTTTGGCCCGGCCTTTATTCGCCTGAGCCGGGCGCGCCGACTCCTTCCCGGCACTACGGTTGCCCGCGCCGCGCGCATTGCTCTCGCCTGGCTGTTCGTCCAGACGCATGGTGAGTGCAATACGCTTACGTTGCAGATCGACTTCCATCACTTTAACTTTGACGATATCACCGGCTTTCACCACCTGATGCGGATCTTCGACAAATTTATCCGACAGCGAGGAGATGTGAACCAGGCCATCCTGATGCACACCGATATCAACAAAGGCACCAAAGTTGGTGACGTTCGTCACTGCACCTTCCAGTATCATGCCCGGCAGCAGATCGTTGAGTGTCTCCACCCCTTCAGCAAACTGCGCGGTTTTGAACTCAGGGCGTGGATCACGGCCTGGTTTTTCCAGTTCTTTGATGATGTCGGTAACCGTGGGCAGACCAAAACGCTCGTCGGTAAACTCGCGTGCACTCAGGTTGCGCAGGCTACCCGGGTTGCCCATCAGCTCGCCCAGTGCCTGCTCGGTTGCCGCCAGAATGCGTTCAACCACCGGATAGGCTTCCGGGTGAACGGTAGAGGCATCCAGCGGGTTGTCGCCGTGGTTAATACGCAGGAAGCCCGCGCATTGTTCAAAGGCTTTTGGACCAAGACGGCTGACTTTCAGCAGCTGCTGACGGTTCTGGAAGCGACCATTTTCATCACGCCAGCTGACGATGTTCTGCGCCATCATACGGGTCAAACCGGCCACGCGGGTCAGCAGCGCCACTGAAGCGGTGTTGAGATCGACACCCACGGCGTTAACGCAATCTTCCACCACCGCGTCCAGTTTCTTCGCTAACTGGCTCTGGCTGACGTCATGCTGGTACTGGCCCACGCCGATGGATTTCGGATCGATCTTCACCAGCTCGGCCAGCGGGTCCTGCAAACGGCGCGCGATGGAAACCGCACCACGCAGTGACACGTCGAGGTCTGGGAACTCCAGCGCCGCCAGTTCTGAGGCAGAATAGACCGACGCACCCGCTTCGCTGACAATCACTTTCTGCGCTTTGATCTGCGGATATTGTTTCTGCACATCGAGGAAGAAACGTTCAGTCTCACGTGATGCGGTGCCGTTGCCAATGGCCACCAGTTCAACCTGGTGTTTGGCACACAACGCCGCGACAGCGGTCGCCGCTTTAGCGGCCTGCCCGGTATGGGGATAGATGGTATCGGTCGCGACCAGCTTGCCGGTGGCATCCACTACCGCGACCTTCACGCCGGTACGCAGGCCGGGATCGAGGCCCATGGTAGAACGCATACCCGCCGGAGCCGCCATCAGCAGGTCGTGCAGGTTACGCGCAAACACGTTGATGGCTTCATCTTCAGCGCGTTCGCGCACGGTGCCCATCAGTTCGGTTTCCAGATGCAGCAACACCTTGATACGCCAGGTCCAGCTCACCACCGCTTTACGCCAGCTGTCTGCCGGAGCGTTATTCAGACGCAAATTCAGATGGCTGGCAATCAGGGTTTCGCCGTGGCTTTCACGCGGTGCTTCGTCAAATTGCGGATCGGCATTCAGCGATAATTGCAGCACGCCTTCATTGCGGCCACGGAACATTGCCAGTGCGCGATGTGACGGGACGGTGCTGAGTGCTTCGTGATGATCGAAATAGTCGCGGAATTTCGCGCCTTCGTCTTCTTTACCTTCCACCACGCGGGAAACCAGGTGGGCGTTTTTCCACAGGTAATCACGCACTTTTGCCAGCAAGGTGGCGTCTTCAGCAAAACGCTCCATCAGGATATAGCGTGCGCCATCCAGCGCGGCGCGTACATCGGCAACGCCTTTGTCGGCATCGACATAACCGGCAGCCAATTGCTCCGGGTCGTGCGACGGGTCCTGCCACAGCGTGTCTGCCAGTGGTTCGAGACCGGCTTCGATAGCGATCTGACCCCGCGTGCGGCGCTTCGGTTTATACGGCAGGTAAAGGTCTTCCAGCTCGGTTTTGCTGAGGGTGCCATTAATGGCGCTGGCGAGGTCGGCGGTGAGTTTGCCCTGTTCGTCGATAGATTTCAGAATCGACTGGCGGCGCTCCTCCAGCTCACGCAGATAGCCAAGGCGGCTCTCCAACTGGCGCAGCTGGGTATCGTCCAGTCCGCCGGTGACTTCCTTACGGTAACGTGCGATAAACGGCACGGTATTCCCTTCGTCAAGCAGGCGGATGGCGGCGTCAACCTGTTCGTCACGCGCCTTCAGCTCACTTGCGATAATCTGGCTCAGCGAATCTTTCATCATCAGTTACTGTCTTGCTTACACGGGGTTAAGAAACAGGGGACAGTTATACGGGCTGAGGCTGCAAATTGCCATACGGCGGCAGGTGAATCCGTCATTTTCTGAATGCAGCGCGCAGAACATTGCGCTTACCTTGCTGATGTTGCGCGGGTCGCATATTGTTAGCCTCCACTATGCTAAATCAAGTCTGTACCACGAGTTGACGCGATGAAAACCCAACTGATTACCCGTGAGGGCTATAACAAACTGCGTGCTGAGCACGATCATTTGTGGAACGAAAAGCGTCCGGAAATCACCAAAATTGTTTCCTGGGCGGCGAGCCTGGGCGATCGCTCGGAAAATGCCGACTACACCTACAACAAACGTCTGTTGCGGCAAATCGACCGTCGGGTACGGTATCTGCGTAAATGCCTGGCGGAGCTGAAGATCGTTGATTACGCCCCGCAACAGGAGGGGAAAGTGTTTTTTGGTGCCTGGGTTGAGGTGGAGAACGAACAGGGCGAAGTGAAACGCTTTCGTATTGTCGGCCCGGATGAGATCTATGGCGAGGTGAAGGATTACATCTCAATTGACTCGCCGATGGCGCGCGCTTTGATCAAAAAAGAAGTGGATGACGAAGTGACGGTGAATACCCCGGAAGGACAAAAGCTGTGGTTTGTGAACCGTATTGAGTACGTGCAAGACGCGGCAGAAAAAAGAGGCGGAGAATAATAGCTTTTGTAAGAAAGCTTGGGGTGACACTTATTCTCCGGTGGCGAAAGGGCTGGTAAACAACAGGACTGGTCAACAACCGAGAAGGCGCGGCGTTCCGGCCGCGCCAGAAAGTCATTATTTAACGGGTTTTGTGTTGGTGGTGGTTGAGGTCGAGGTGTTGGTGCCATTACCTCCACCGCCTGCGGTGGCTAACGCCACCCCCAGTAATGCGGCAACGACGCCAACCCCGACGGCTTCTGAGGTGCCTTTTGCACGCGAGGAAGCCTGGTTACCGGCGGCTTCACCGACGGCCGTTGCGGCCTTCGCCTGGGTGAGGCCCGTCAGGATCAAGATGCTCAGCAGAACAGCGATTTTTTTCATTTTCTGTCTCTCCACACGAACGCAATTTCACCCGCTATGGAAGCAGTGTCGGAGATCGTGTCGGGAGAGGGAAGTGGGTGTTAGTGGCTGATTTTTATTGCTTTATTTTACGGTGGTCCTTATTTCATCGGCAGGGTGGGATTCCTCCGAGAGCGGAAGGGCAGTAGCATCAACCCATGCCACATTTTATGCTTCCCGGTCAGGTTCGCTGGGATATTCTCAACATGAATAAGCAGAAAAAGGACCGTCAGCGCGGCAGAGCCAGCAGCAACAATAAAATGCGCCGATTTTTCAGATATCCCGCAAACATATTGATCGGATGGGCAAAAAGCGCGAAATGCGCCACAATTAAGCGGCGAAATTAAAGATAAGCTGCTGTTTAATATGCTTTGTAACAATTTCGGCTAGAATATAAACCATTAATGACTGTCACTGTAAGGCATCTTTTTTTAACAATATTGGCTCAGGCAATGGCGCCTTTGGGAGTTGAACATGCAAGAGAACTACAAAATTCTGGTCGTCGATGATGATATGCGTTTGCGCGCGTTGCTCGAACGCTATCTCACCGAACAGGGCTTTCAGGTGCGCAGCGTTGCCAACGCCGAGCAAATGGATCGTCTGTTAACCCGAGAATCTTTCCATCTGATGGTCCTTGACCTGATGCTGCCGGGCGAAGATGGCCTGTCAATCTGCCGCCGCCTGCGTAGCCAAAGCAACCCGATGCCGATCATTATGGTCACCGCAAAAGGGGAAGAAGTGGACCGTATCGTGGGGCTGGAAATCGGCGCTGACGATTACATTCCGAAGCCGTTCAACCCGCGTGAACTGTTGGCGCGTATCCGTGCGGTGCTGCGTCGTCAGGCGAATGAACTGCCAGGTGCACCGTCACAGGAAGAAGCGGTGATTGCGTTTGGTAAATTCAAGCTGAACCTCGGTACGCGTGAAATGTTCCGTGAAGATGAGCCGATGCCGCTCACCAGTGGGGAATTCGCCGTGCTGAAAGCGCTGGTCAGCCATCCGCGCGAACCGCTGTCCCGCGATAAGCTGATGAACCTGGCCCGTGGTCGTGAATACAGTGCGATGGAGCGTTCTATCGACGTGCAGATTTCCCGTCTGCGTCGCATGGTAGAAGAAGATCCGGCACACCCGCGTTACATTCAGACCGTTTGGGGTCTTGGCTACGTCTTTGTTCCGGACGGCAGTAAAGCATGAGGCGATTGCGCTTCTCACCTCGCAGTTCGTTTGCCCGCACCCTGTTATTGATCGTTACCTTGCTGTTCGTCAGCCTGGTAACGACCTATCTGGTGGTGCTCAATTTCGCCATTCTTCCCAGCTTGCAGCAGTTCAACAAAGTCCTCGCTTATGAAGTGCGTATGCTGATGACCGACCGCCTGCAACTGGAAGATGGTACGCAGCTGGAGGTGCCACCGGCCTTCCGGCGTGAAATCTATCGTGAACTGGGCATTTCGCTGTATACCAATGCGGCCGCAGAAGAGAGTGGGTTGCGCTGGGCACAACACTACGAGTTCCTTAGCGAGCAGATGGCGCAGCAGCTTGGCGGGCCAACCGATGTGCGGGTTGAGGTGAATAAAAACTCCCCGGTGGTGTGGCTGAAAACCTGGCTGTCACCCGATATCTGGGTACGCGTGCCGTTGACCGAAATTCACCAGGGCGATTTTTCACCGCTGTTCCGTTACACGCTGGCGATTATGCTGTTGGCGATCGGCGGGGCCTGGCTGTTTATCCGGATTCAGAACCGACCCTTGGTTGACCTCGAACATGCGGCCTTGCAGGTAGGGAAAGGCATCATTCCACCGCCGTTGCGCGAGTACGGCGCATCGGAAGTTCGTTCGGTGACGCGCGCCTTTAACCAGATGGCAGCGGGCGTGAAGCAATTAGCCGATGACCGCACCCTGTTGATGGCCGGTGTCAGCCACGATCTGCGCACCCCGTTGACGCGTATTCGTCTCGCAACTGAGATGATGAGCGAGGAAGATGGCTATCTGGCGGAGTCGATTAACAAAGATATCGAGGAGTGCAACGCGATTATCGAGCAGTTTATCGACTATCTGCGCACCGGGCAGGAGATGCAGACCGAGCGTGCCGATTTGAATAGCGTGCTGGGTGAGGTGGTTGCAGCGGAAAGCGGCTACGAGCGTGAGATTGAGAACGCGGTGATGCCAGAAGAGCTGATGCTGGATATCAATCCGCTGTCGATTAAACGTGCGGTGGCGAATCTGGTGGTGAATGCGGCACGCTATGGCAATGGCTGGATTAAGGTCAGCAGTGGTCAGGAACTGAATCGCGCCTGGTTCCAGGTGGAGGATGACGGTCCGGGGATTAAGCCGGAACAGCTACAGCATCTGTTCCAGCCCTTTGTGCGCGGCGACAGCGCGCGCAGCACCAGCGGCACCGGTCTGGGGCTGGCGATTGTGCAACGTATTATCGATGCCCATGAAGGTTCGCTGGAGATCGGTGTCAGCGAGCGTGGTGGCTTGCGCATTCGCGCCTGGCTGCCCGTACCGGGAACCGGAACCGCGCTGGTCAACAGCAATCATAACGTCTGACGTAGCGGCGCGATTCATCGCGCGCCTTTGACTTTTGTTGTCAACGTGCGCGATAAATCGCGCCGCTACAGGATGGTGTGTGTTACGGCAGTTGCGGCCCGGCCTGTACCAATGCGGCCCCGGCTGCGTTGTCGGTGTATTTCTCAAAGTTGTTGATAAAACGCTGCGCCAAATCCTGTGCCGCTGCCTGCCATGCTGTCGCGCTGCTCCAGCTGGCGCGTGGATCGAGCACCGCGTCATTCACCTGCGCCAGGCTGGTGGGCATTTGCAGGTTAAAGATGGGCAGCGTCTGTGTCTCCACCTCATCCAGCTCACCCGCCAGAATCGCGTTGATAATCGCGCGCGTGTCTTTCAGCGAAATACGTTTGCCGTTGCCATTCCAGCCCGTATTCACCAGATACGCCTGCGCGCCCGCCGCTGCCATGCGTTTCACCAGCACTTCGGCGTACTGCGTTGGGTGCAGGGTGAGAAACGCGGCCCCAAAGCAGGCGGAGAAGGTCGGTGTCGGCTGGGTTACACCGCGTTCCGTACCGGCCAGCTTGGCGGTAAAGCCGGAGAGGAAATGATATTGCGTCTGTTCCGGCGTCAAACGTGAGACCGGCGGTAGCACCCCGAAGGCATCGGCGGTGAGGAAAATCACCCGCTTTGCATGACCCGCTTTGGAAACCGGGCGCACGATGTTTTCGATGTGCTCGATGGGATAAGAGACGCGGGTGTTTTCCGTTTTGCTGGCGTCGGCATAATCGACGCTACCATCACGGCGAACCACCACGTTTTCCAGCAGGGCATCACGGCGAATCGCGTTGTAGATTTCCGGCTCGGCCTGGGCAGACAGGTTGATGGTTTTTGCGTAGCAACCCCCCTCAAAATTGAAGACCCCGTCATCATCCCAGCCGTGTTCATCGTCGCCGATCAACTGACGATCCGGATCGGTCGACAGCGTGGTTTTTCCGGTGCCGGAAAGGCCAAAGAACACGGCCACATCACCGCTTTTACCCACGTTGGCTGAGCAATGCATCGACGCAATGCCTTTCAGCGGCAGCAGGTAGTTCATGATGGCAAACAGACCTTTTTTCATCTCGCCGCCATACCAGGTGCCGCCAATCAGCTGCATGCGTTCAGTCAGGTTAAAGGCGACGAAATTTTCTGAATGCAGCCCCTGGGCTTGCCAGTCAGGGTTGGTGCATTGGGCGGCGTTCATCACCACGAAATCCGGTGTGAACTGTGCCAGTTCGGCGTCACTCGGGCGGATAAACATGTTTTTGACAAAGTGCGCCTGCCACGCCACTTCCATCACAAAACGCACGCTGAGGCGCGTATCCGGATTGGCACCACAGAATGCATCCACCACAAACAGGCGTTTGCCAGACAGCTGTGTGGTGACGCAGTGCTTGAGCGCCTGCCAGGTTTCGCTGGAGAGCGGTTGGTTGTCGTTTTTGCCTTCGCCACTGTCGTTCCACCACAGCGTGTCGCGCGTGGTGTCATCACGCACGATGTACTTATCCTTTGGCGAACGTCCGGTGAAGATACCCGTATCGACAGCGATAGCCCCGCTTTGCGTCAGGATGCCCCGTGCATAACCTTCCAGTTCGGGGCGGGTTTCTTCCTGAAACAGGGTGTCGAAGTCAGGGTTGTACACCACGTCTGTGGTGCCATTGATGCCCAAAGTGGCGAGATCGTGCGATGTCAGGCCGTTAACGCGCATGTGAATGCTCCTCATCGGGGTCTGTTCTATTTGTAATTATGAAAGATGATCCTGCAGGTCGGCCCGCTCAGGGGCGAAGGATGATCGCGCGCAGTGTACTCCAGTTGAGAGGCTGGGAAAGGTTTGTCAGTCAGAAATGCGACTCAGGGCGCGTTAAGTGGATTAATCTGCCACTTATGAAACTAAAGTTAGGGAAAAGAAGGTAATTTCTTTGAAAATGAAGGGGATGTGAGAGGGCGGCGAGGCCGCCCTCTCATGATCAATGCAGCTGATCGCTACTGCCTGTTGGCGTATTGCGGATGGCTGCGATATCGACGGCATCGTAAACATAATGCGCGCCGCAGTAATCGCAGTGCATGTCGATTTCACCATCTTCTTCTAGGATTTCATCGACTTCTTCAACCGGCAGCGTTTTCAGCACTTCACCACAGCGCTCACGTGAACAGGTGCATTTGAAGCTGACCGGCGTGGGATCGTACACCGTGGCTTCTTCCTGGTGGTACAGACGCCACAGCACGTCAGTGGCAGCCATTTCAATCAACTCTTCACTTTTCACGGTTTCGGTCAGGGTCGCCAGGTGATTAAAGTCGTCGAGATTCGGTTCCTGAGCGGGCAGCACCTGCAATAAGATCCCGGCCGCGCCTTTATCATTGGTACGAATAAACAGGCGGGTAGGCAGCTGTTCAGAACGCATAAAGTAATCTTCCAGACAACCAGCCAGCGTATCGGCTTCCAGCCCAACCACTCCCTGATAGCGCTCGCCTTTCTCCGGGGAGATGGTGATCACCAGATAGCCGTTGCCAACCATTTGCTTCAGACTGCTGCCGGGCGCGATCTCTTCTTTCACGCGTGCCACACCGCGCAGCTCCTGGCGGTTGTTACCGTTGATCACCGCCAGCGACAGCGGGCCATCGCCTTGCAACTGCACGGTGATATCGCCATCGAATTTCAGCGTGGCGGTCAGCAGGCTGGTGGCCACCAGCAGCTCACCCAGCAGGGTTTTCACCGGTTCGGCGTAGTCGTGGTTTTCCACGATGTCACGCCAGGTCTGGGAAACATTCACCAGCTCGCCGCGCACGGCTACATTTTCAAACAGATAACGATGCAGTTGATCTTGAACAGACATAGGTTTTCTCTCGTTGGGGCGCGAGTTATTCATCGCCCGACAATTTAAATTTCATCAGATCGCGGCGCTCCTTCTTATCCGGGCGGCGATCCGGGTGCGGCATACTCAGCGCGTTCATCTTGCGCGCCAGCGCCAGCTTTTCCCGTTTCTCAATGCTGGCAGCCGTTTCAGCATAAAGTCCCTGTGCTTCAGTAGCCGGACGCCGCTGCTCGCTGATGGCGGTGATGATGACGGTGCGTTCATCATTGCCCTGACGTAGCGTCAGTTCTGCTTCCAGTTCCACCAGCTTGCTTGGCTTGCTGCGCTGGCCGTTGTAATGCACCTTGCCGCCTTCAATCATCTCGCGGGCGATGGCTCGGGTTTTGTAAAAACGCGCCGCCCACAGCCATTTGTCGAGGCGCACGCCTTCGCTGTTTTTCTCTTTCATTGCGGCTCCTGATTTAACCCAGCGTTTCCAGTAGCTCCCGATAATCCCGCACCGCCGGATGGCGGCTGAAAGATTGGTCCGGGCGGCCAGAATCCGGATTGCTGACGCCTAAACACCAACCGATGCCCCAGTGCGTAGCGGCATCAAGAATCGGTTCGCTGTCATCAATAAACAGCGTGCGCGCATTGTTGAAGCCGGTTTGTTGCTGTACCGCTTGCCAGAGACGCTGGTCCTCTTTCGGATACCCAAAGGTATGGGTAGAAAGTAATAAATCAAGGTGGGCAGCCAATCCGGTCTGCGCCAGTTTGACGTCCAGATTGTAAGGATGGGCATTGGTCAGCAGAATGGTGCGTTTACCCGCCGCACGCAGCGCCTGCAAAAACGGCAGCGTATCCTCGCGCATCGTTGCGCGATCGCGCTGTGCAAAGGTCATGGCGCGGATATCCAATGCCAGTTCCTGTGACCAGTAATCCAGACAGTACCAGTTTAGCGTATGCGCAACGGCGTGATACTTTTCCCGGATCAGCTGATGCGCGTCGGCCAGTGTGATGGCCCGCTCGCGACTCAGGGTTTCCGGGACATGCTCCAGCCAGAAGTGGCGATCAAAAGCGAGATCGAGCAAGGTGCCGTCCATGTCCAGCAACACCGTATCGATCCCGGCCCAGTTAAGCGTGACTTGCATGTTTTTCCCCCGCCCTGAAAACAGGGCGACAGGGTAGCACAGAAGGGAAAGGCTCAGAACAGCGAGCGCACGCTCTGCATGGTGCTGAGATTGTGGTTAAAACATTTGTCGTAGTATTGCTGAATCTCGGCCATTCGCAGGCGATTGCGATGGACACGGCGTAACGCCAACAGCCCATTAATCACTGCGCATCCCGCCAATACCACCATCAACAATGCCGTGCCGAGATAACGCCACTGCGCCAGCGCATCCGGTTCATTGTGCAGTGCGATATGACGCGTGCCATTGGCGTCAGTGGTGATGCTGGTAATGATGCCGCTGGCAGTGAAGGGCGTATGCAGCAGCATACCGGACATATGTTGCAGTTCACGCCATTGTGATGGCGCATCTAAATCAAACAAAGGGACGGACGGCTGTGGCTGATTGACCAACTGGCGGCCTTCATCGCTAATGATGAGAAAACCGCCCGGCGGCGGGCTGTTCAGGTTCTCCGCTGCGCGACGTGTTTCACGCGAGAAGAAGGTCGACGTCGCGGTGTTGACGAGGTTTTCCAGTGCTTCGGCGCTGACCGGACGCAATAACACGTTCATGCCATTCAGGCGGCCGGAATCTGCACGATGGATCAGGGTGTCCCAATCTTTCGCATTACCGAGATTGACCAGCGCATTTTTCAGGCGCACACAATCCTGCTGCTGGCTGCACAGATCCTGGGTTTTCAGCACCAGATCGGAGAAATCGTCCAGCAGAATCATGCCCGACTTCTGAATAGCGGAGGCGAGTTGTGGATTGAGTTTCGGATCGGTGTTGGTTTCAGGATGTAGCTGACGTGTCGTGGTGTCGAGCAGCGCGGCAGCTTTATCAATAATATCGGATTGCGGTTGTGGCAGCGGTGTCGCGTTATTCCAGTAGATGGCGGAGCAGTCGAACGGCATAAAGGCATAGCTGCGATTGCTTTGATAATTACCGGGTACGGAACACATACCGGTGCCGCTGACCTTCAGGCTATCGCCAATATGCAGCGGCATGGCATTGAGTTTATCGACGCTATTCACTTCCAGGCTTTCGGTGCCTTTGACCCAGGCAAGGCTGAGTTTGATCGGCATGCTGAGGGGTATCCAACTGACCAGCATCACCAGCACCAGTAACGAGCCGCAGGCCAGTACCAGATTCTTACGCCAACGCTGTACCGGGAAGTTACGCACCTCATCCTGTAACGACAAAAAACGTCCCTGACGGACCACCTGGCGGTTCAGGTAAATATCGACATCCGTGACCTGGCCTAAATCGTGCGCCACATAGGGCTGCCAGTGTGACGGATAGACCAAATCGATAATGCCCAGCGAGATGTTGCTCTGCTCCTGATTTGACTCACCAAACAAGCCCCAGCGTTTCGGTGCGCCGCGCAGGCAGTGCACTTCACGCAGACCATTTTCACCGGGGAAGCGGTACAGGAACCACAGGCTGACGGCGATCATCGCGCTGGCGAGCAGGGCCATCCAAATCATCATGCTGCCGGGCACCACCAGACTGAGGAAGAACAACAAAAAGGCAAAACAGATGGTGGCGGCTTCGCGGGTGCCGTCGGGACGTGACAATCGGTATTCTTCAAGTGTCTCTTTGCGCACGCGCAGCAACTCAACGTTTTCGCTCTCTTCTTTGCGAATCGAGGCGTTGGTCGACATGGACCGCACCAGCGGCGGGAGCGCGGGCTGCTCCACCACGTAATTCACCAGGGAATGACCATTGAGTGAAATGACCAGCGGCATGGTTTGCGTGCGGATCAGTTCGACGTAGTTTTCATCGGCAATGTACTGTTCCCACAGCGGCGGCAGATGCACTTCGACGGCATCCAGATAATAACGCCATTTCTGTGGATCATCGGTCGATAGACCATAGCGGGTGATGGCGCGGGTGACGGGGTAGACGTTATTGCTTTGTGCGGTCAGCGTCAGACCTTCTGACTCCTGCTGTTTTTTACCCGCGCGGGTGCCAGGTTGCTGGCGCTGTTTGCCGAGGGCCGCAATGTATCTTTCCACGGCCACACGTTCTTCATCGGTGAGTTTACGGTAGGGCGGATTAATGAACGGCAGAGGTTTCGCCAACGGCGGACGATGCCGCATAGCGTACCAATAACCTATGCCCGCGAGCATGGAGCAAGCCATCACAATGGCCAAAATAATGATAATTGTGCTCATGCTCTGCTCAGTTCAGCCAAAAAACTGCCTTCACGTTAACGATCTGCTCCCGATGAATGATCAATACAGGTCAATTTTGGCGAGCTGATGTCATTCTGACAAGTGAAATGTCAGATAAAATAACGCGCAAAATCATTGAATTAGAAATTATTAGATTATTCCTTACAGGAATGTTATCGGGACTCCACTCAATTAAATATCGGTATTTTCTGAATTTCCCCTCTTATCATTGACTTATTGTGAGAATTTTAATGCAGAAATAACAATATGTTGTTAGTACCGGTTAGCAAATATATGACAGCATAGTTTACCTGTGCTGTTTGTCGCACAATTGTTCTGGCTTCGGTATGCTGTGCCGATGCTGGCATTATCGCATCACAAGGTCGTGCAAAGTTTGAGGCTGATATGAAAACTCCACAGAAAAAACCTGACATCCTCAACATCGAGACGGTGGCTCGTTCCCGGTTATTTACTATTGAAGCTGTCGATCTCGCTTTCAGTAATGGTGCGAAGCGGGTTTATGAACGTATGAAACCGTCCGAACGTGAAGCGGTAATGATTGTACCCATTCTTGGTGATGATGTGATTCTGATTCAGGAATATGCCGTCGGGTTGGAAAGCTATGAACTGGGCTTCCCCAAGGGATTAATCGATCCCGGAGAAAACGCGTTTGAAGCGGCGGACCGTGAGCTAAAGGAAGAAGCGGGTTTCGGTGCCACGAAACTGGAAGCGCTTGGTAAGCTGACGATGGCTCCCTCTTATTTCTCCAGCAAGATGAATATCGTGGTGGCGGAAGGGTTGTATGAAGAGAAGCTGGAAGGCGACGAGCCGGAGCCGCTGATTGTACGCCGTTGGCCGTTGAACAATCTGCTGGCGTTACTTGATGAACCCGATTTTCGTGAAGCCCGCAACGTCAGCGCGCTGTTTCTGGTGCGCGAGTGGCTGGTGAAGCAGGGACGTCTGACCTATTGATGAAGGTGTCATCTGTAGCGGCGCGATTTATCGCGCCAGTTTTATTCGATGTCCATAAAAAAGCCGGCAACCTGTGCCGGCTTTTTTGATCAGAACAATTCGTGGCTTTGTCCGTTGTCCATGATGGTGGTGCCGACGTCATGCACCGAGTATTCCGTCGGCTGTGTGCCGTTGATGAAATACTCCTGACGCGAATTACCGCCGCCATTCGCCAACTTGCCGGTACTGCGATCAATGGTCACTGTCACCACGCCATCTGGTGGTGTCAGTGGCTGATCCGGCACACCATCCAGTGCGATTTTCATATACGCATCCCACGCGGGTTGTGCGCTCTTCGCACCGCCTTCATAGCCAGAAATCTGATCCGGAATGGCACCAGAAACCGTGGTGCGACCCAGCGCGCGTGAATCATCAAAGCCGATCCACACGGAGGTCACGACGCCAGGGCCATAACCGGAGAACCAGGCATCTTTCGAGCTGTTCGTCGTACCGGTTTTGCCACCGATGTCGTTACGTTTCAGGTCACGGCTGGCGCGCCAGCCTGTCCCCATCCAGCCCGGTTCACCAAAGATATTGGTGTTCAGCGCGCTTTTAATCAGGAACGACAGCGGTGTATTGATCACATGCGGCGCGTACTGCTGCTCGCCTGCGGGTTGCGGCTGGGCTGGCACTTGCTCCAGCTCCGGCTGCGGCACCGTCTGGTTTTGCGCCTGATTGGACACCGCCACGTTTTCAACGCTCTCTTCATTCAGCGCGAGGGATTTCTGCGTATCACCGTAAATCACCGGCAAATTGCACTGCGGACAGGCGATTTTCGGTTTGGCTTCAAACACCGTGGTGCCCTGTTCATTGACAATTTTGGTGATGAAATAGGGATCAATCAGGAAGCCGCCGTTCGCCATCACCGAGTAGCCACGCGCCACCTGCATGGGGGTGAACGATGCCGCACCCAGCGCCAGTGATTCGGTATGCACAATGTTTTGCGCCGGGAAGCCGAAACGTTGCAGATACTGCGCCGCGTAATCAACACCCATCGCGCGCATGGCGCGGACCATCACCACGTTTTTCGACTGGCCTAAGCCCTGACGCAGACGAATTGGGCCGTCATAGGTAGGTGGTGAGTTTTTCGGTCGCCAGTCAGCACCGGCACCCGCATCCCAACGTGAAATCGGCACATCGTTGAGGATCGAGGCCAGTGTCAGGCCACGGTCCATCGCTGCGGTATAGAGGAACGGTTTAATATTGGAACCGACCTGACGCAGCGCCTGAGTTGCGCGGTTAAACATGCTCTGGTTGAAGTCAAAACCACCCACCAACGCACGTACCGCACCGTCTTCAGGATTGAGTGACACCAGGGCAGAGTTGACGACCGGCACCTGGCCCAGCCACCAATCGTTGTCGACTTTGCGTACCCAAATCTGCTGTCCGGTTTGCAGCACCTGCGACACGCTCCGTGGCGCAGGGCCTTGCAGCATGTCGGATTTGTAGGCACGCGCCCAGCGTACACCCGCCATCGTCAGTGACACGCTGCTGCCATCTTTCAGCATCGCTGTGGCTTCGTCGTTGCTCACGTTGGTAACGACCGCCGGATTCAGCGGGCCGTACAGCGGCAGATCTTTCAGCGCGTTCTGGATGCGGGTTTTATCCCAGCTGGCTTCACCCACTTTCCATAACACGTTAGTCGGGCCACGATAACCGTGACGCATGTCATACGCCATCACGTTGTTACGCACTGCCTGCTGTGCCGCTTCCTGCAAACGGCGGGTCACGGTGGTGTATACCTTGTAACCATCCTCGTAGGCACTGTCGCCGTAACGTTTCACCATCTCCTGGCGCACCATCTCACTCAGATACGGTGCAGCAAAGGCGATTTCCGGGCCGTGATAGCTGGCGGCCAACGGAGTGTTACGGGCGTCGTCGTACTGCTGCTGGGTGATGTAGTTCTGGTCCAGCATCCGCGACAGCACCACATTACGACGCGCCAGCGCGCGCTGGTGTGAGTAAAGGGGGTTGAAGGTGGACGGCGCTTTTGGCAGACCCGCAATCATCGCCATCTCACTCAGCGACAGCTGATCGACCGACTTGCCAAAATAGACCTGTGCGGCCGCACCGACGCCGTAGGCGCGGTAGCCGAGGTAAATTTTATTGAGGTACAGCTCCAGAATCTCATCTTTGCTCAGCAGCTGTTCAATACGAATCGCCAGGAACGCTTCCTTAATCTTACGCATCAGCGTGCGTTCTGGACTGAGGAAGAAGTTACGAGCGAGCTGCTGGGTAATAGTACTCGCACCCTGGGAGGCATGGCCGGATACCAGCGCAACGCTGGCAGCACGGAAAATACCTACCGGATCAACACCATGATGCTCGTAAAAACGGCTATCTTCGGTGGCAATAAACGCTTTGATCAGCTCAGGCGGCATTTGTTGCAGGGTGAGCGGCACACGGCGTTTCTCACCGTACTGGGCGATAAGCTCGCCATCCGCACTGTAAACCTGCATTGGGGTTTGCAGGCGCACATCTTTCAATGTGTTTACGTCGGGCAACTGCGGCTCTATGTATTTGTACAAACCATAAATCGAGCCGGCTCCCAGCAAGATGCAACACACTGCAAGGATTAATAAATACTTTACGAACTTCACCTGAGATTTCCCATCTGTTGTCGTTTGGGCAGTTTATAAACAATCGCGCGGTAGTATAAAGGCAAGCCTGACGCTTTGATATACCCGGCATACTTCAAGTCCCCTGCGGGACGACTTTTGGGACAGACGCGCAGGTCCCTGGCGGCTAACCCGGGAGTTTATGCAGGAGCAACCCGGCAGCGACACGAGATATTTCGGGTATTTACCTCTTACGATAAGGAGATCGTGCGTATGACTTTTCAGCGCTGGCAAATTGGCCTGGATATTCAGAACGGGAAATTATGTACGCTGGCGATTCAGCGTCGACGTCAAGGCTGGCAACTCAGGCATTGGCAGCAGCAGGCGCTGCCAGAAGAGACGTTAAAAAACGGTGTGCTACAGTCGTCAGCCGCGCTATTGGCGGCGCTACGCCAGTGGCGATGTCAGCTACCGAGCCGCTATTCATTGCGTGTCGGCTTGCCACCGCAACTGGTGCTGCAACGCACGTTAGCGTTACCGGATGTCACGCTGCGTGAACCGGCACTCAATCGCTATGTTCAGGCGTCGTCACAACGCCTGTTTCCGGTCGAGCCAGCATCGCTGGCGCTGGATTATCGTGCATCCTCCGCATCAACCCAGCTATGCATCACCGCGGCACGGCGTGAAGTGATTGCACAGTGGCTCGAACCCTTGCAACAGGCTGGTTTGCAACCTGATGTATTTGAATTGAGCAGCCTCGCACTGGCGCAGGTTGCATGGCGTTTGCCATTACGCCCTCAGCAATTGTTGATTCATCCGTTGAGCGATCACTGGCTGTGGTATCTGGCGGGGGAGACACCCACCTCAGGAGCATGTTGCGAGCCCCTTTCGCTGGCGCAAGTGCAGGCGACATTTCCGGGGATGGTGTCGGCGCTCAGTACCACACCGATGACCGGATTCACCGCTGTACGCCCCTTTTCATTGCTGCACTATTTACAGCTGCCATTGCCCGATCACGAGGGCGACTTTGCCCTGGCGCTTGGCCTGGCATTGCGCCCGGAGGATGCCTGATGTTGACGGTTAATTTGCTTCCCTGGCGGCTTCAGCGCTGGCAGCGTCAGAGACAACAGCATCTGATGCTGCTGGTGAGCTGCGCAGGCCTCTGCTTGCTGATTTTACTGTTGTGCGGTTGGCGCGGCTATCTCGTCGATCAGCAACAGCAGGCTGAACAACGACAACTGACACAGCGCATTGGCGAGCTGGATCAGCAATTGATTGAGCAGCAGAGGTTGTTGCTGCAACGTGATGCGTTAGTGCAAACGCAACGCCGGCAACAAATGCGCCAATTGCAGCATCTCGCCTGGCAACAGTTCTGGCAGCAACTTCCCAAGTTGATGCCAGCAGGGCTGTGGCTAAGCCGTGTGGAACGCAGGCAGGGGCAACTGGTGCTGGAAGGCCTGGCGTCGGGGATGGCTGAGATTAGCGATTTTCGTCGCCTGCTGGCGAAGCAATCGCTGTTTCCGGTGATTCGCCAGGGCAACGTACAGCGCCAGCCAGAGGGGCACTATAGCTTTACGTTGCGTGCTCAGGTGACGGAGGTGAACGGTGAATGAAGCACTACAGCGCTGGATGCACCTGGCGCTACCCTTGCGCGTTGCTTTATTACTGGGGCTGGCACTGCTGGTGTTGGCGCTGGCCTGGCTGGTGGTGTTGTTACCGCAGCAGCAGGCCAATGCACGGCAGGAACACCAACTCCGGCAACAGGCACAGCTGGAAAAACAGCGGCAGCAACAACTTGCGTTGCGCCCATCGATTGCTGGTTTGCTGTCTGAAATTAACGCATTACAACAACCCACTGCTTCCCCCCAACCGCGTCTGTTACTTGAAAGCCTGCTGGCGGAACGGGGAACCCAACTGGACGCCTGGCAGCCGGAAAGCCAACCGCAGCACATTGTACTTAAACTGAACTGGCAGCAATTCACGCCGCTGTTTGCTGAGTTGGCGCATACGGCGTTACCGGTGCCGGAACGCTTTCAGCTTCAGGCGGAGCAGGGCACGCTGATGACGCAGCTGTGGCTGGAGAACCGTGATGAGGAGTAGCACGCTCCTGTGTCTCCTGCTGTGTAGCACGATGGTGCTGGCGCGCGACCCTTTCCAGCCCGTGGCTCCTGCACTCTGTCAGACCGCGCCAGCCCCTCCGCAGGGATGGCGGTTGCAAGGCATTGTCGGTGTGCCTGATCACTATGTTGCTTGGCTCCGTTCACCGCAGGGAAAAAACGTCAGGCTGATGGAACACATGCAATTGCCACAGCTGCCCTGGCGTGTACAACAACTGACAGCCCGTTCGTTACTGTTGCATGTGGAGCAAGGCTGTTCACCGCAGCAGATGCAATTTCGTATAAAAGGAGGTTTTTATGCCACGGATGAAGGTATGGCTGCTGCTATTTCTGGGCCTGAGCGCACCACTGCACGCCAGTGAGCAGCGACTGAGTCTGGTCTTCGACGATACACCGGTGGAAAACATCTTGCAGGCACTGGCAGATTACCAACAAACCAACCTGTTGATTGCCCCGGGGGTTGAAGGTCGGCTTTCCCTGCGGCTGGAGGATATCGAGTGGCAACGCGCGCTGGCGCTGGTTGCCCGGCTGGCGCGGCTGAGTGTGGTGCAGGAAGAGGGGGTGTTACTGATTTATCCCGAAAGCTGGCAGCAATGGCAGGCACAAAAAATACAGGCAGAGCGCGAAGAACAGCAGCAGCAGATCGCGCTGACTCAGCAGACGGTAACCTTTCATTACGCCAATGCCGGTGATGCCGCGCGCAGTTTGCAAGCGGAGCGTTCGCTGATGACGCCACGCGGTAGCGTCACCGTGGATAGCCGTACTAACAGTTTGCTGTTGCGCGATACCCCTCGGGCGTTGCAGGAAACAGTTCGCTGGCTTAACGCATTGGATCTGCCGCTGGAGCAGGTTGAGTTGTCCGCCCATATCGTGACCATCAGCGAGGAACATTTGCGCGAGCTGGGGGTGAATTGGGGACTTTCTCCGGCGGAAGAGGTGATGCAAACCCTGCGCAATCCTCAACTGGCGATCCCGCTGGCGGTGAGTAATCCGGCATTCCGCATGGGGGTAACGCTGGGACACATAGGGGGAGATCTGCTCAATCTTGAGTTGAGCGCGCTGGAGCAGGAGAGCCAGATTGACATCATCGCCAGCCCACGGCTTTTTACCTCACATCAGCAAACCGCCACCATTAAACAGGGAACGGAAATTCCCTATGAAGTGAAATCCGGTAACAGCGGCGCGACGGCGATCGAATTTAAGGAAGCAGTACTGGGTATGGAGGTGACGCCCGTGGTGCTGGGCAATGGCCGTATTCAGTTAAAACTACGCTTGAGCCAGAATATGCCGGGCCGCAGTATTAACACGGGTGAGCATCAAACCTTAAGTATTGATAAACAGGAAATCGACACCCAGGTCACGCTGCGGGATGGTGAAACCCTGGCGCTGGGCGGGATTTTTCAGCAGCAGCGAGCGCAAAACGAAAATCGTGTGCCCTGGCTGGGGAAACTCCCGGTGGTGGGAAATCTTTTTCGCCATCAAACGGATGAGCACAAGAAAAAGGAGTTGGTGATCTTCATTACACCGAGACTGGTCAGGGAAGCAGCGCTTACGACCGGATAAAGAGGAAAATTCACTCTGTGATGCCAACTGCGTTGACGCAGGACAGGAATTAGCTTACAAGGTTTAGCGATTTTTAAACGGTGTAACGGAACGCGACAAAAAATCTCCCGATGGGCGTCCAGTCACAAGCGATACTGGCGTCAAATGAACATATACCCTGAGGTCTAATGGGGGTGCGGAGGTGCGTTACCGTCTCGCGAACCACAGACCGGTCCTGTTAAGAGGTCGCCGGGGGCAATTTATTCGGTTGCCAAACGGCCATGAGTGTTGAGATAATTTTTCGTCTGACTCTTGCTAACGCTCATGAGGTCTCAGTTCCTGTCCCGCCAGCTAAAGCTGAACGCGGGGTATCATCAACGAATTCTTAGTAATACCGACAAAATGGCAGAGAAACGCAATATCTTTCTGGTTGGGCCGATGGGTGCCGGCAAAAGCACTATTGGTCGTCAGTTAGCTCAGCAACTCAATATGGAATTTTTCGATTCCGATCAGGAAATTGAGCGACGTACCGGAGCGGATGTGGGCTGGGTGTTTGACGTTGAAGGCGAAGCGGGTTTCCGCGATCGTGAAGAAAAGATTATCAATGAACTGACCGAGAAGCAGGGCATCGTGCTGGCTACTGGTGGCGGTTCCGTCAAATCCCGAGAAACCCGTAATCGTCTCTCCGCCCGCGGTGTGGTCGTCTACCTCGAAACCACCATCGAAAAGCAACTTGCTCGCACCCAGCGTGATAAAAAGCGCCCGTTGCTGCAGGTTGATTCGCCGCCGCGTGAAGTACTGGAAGCGCTGGCTGGCGAACGTAACCCGCTTTATGAAGAGATCGCTGATGTCACTATCCGCACGGATGACCAGAGTGCAAAAGTAGTGGCGAATCAGATCATCAATATGCTGGAAAAAAGTTAATCCAGCGCCTGAGAGCTAATTCATAGGTATCGGTCATCATGGAGAAGATCACTGTCTCACTCGGGGATCGCAGTTACCCCATCACCATTGCTGCCGGGCTGTTTAACGATCCGGCTTCCTTTTGGCCGCTGAAAGCCGGTGACAATGCCATGCTGGTGACTAACCAGACGCTGGCACCGATCTATTTGCAGAAGCTGTCGGCGTTGCTGAGTGCAGCAGGGGTGAAAGTGGATCAGGTGATCCTGCCCGATGGCGAGCAGTATAAAACGCTGGCGGTAATGGATGAGGTGTTTACAGCTCTGCTGCAGAAACCTCATGGCCGTGATACTACGCTGATTGCGCTTGGCGGTGGTGTGATTGGTGATCTCACCGGTTTCGCTGCGGCCAGCTATCAGCGCGGCGTGCGTTTTATTCAAGTACCGACCACATTGCTTTCTCAGGTGGACTCCTCCGTTGGCGGCAAAACCGCTGTTAACCATCCGCTCGGCAAAAACATGATTGGCGCGTTTTATCAGCCTGCCTCGGTGGTGGTCGATACCGATTGTCTTGCCACGCTGCCGCCGCGCGAACTGGCGTCAGGTCTGGCGGAAGTTATTAAATACGGCATCATTCTTGATGGTGATTTTTTCCAGTGGCTGGAGCAAAATCTTGATGCTCTGCTGGCCCTGGATGAAAAAGCCATGGCTTACTGTATTCGCCGCTGCTGCGAGCTGAAAGCTGAAGTGGTGGCAGCCGATGAACGTGAAACCGGTCTGCGTGCCCTGCTGAATCTCGGCCATACTTTTGGTCATGCCATCGAAGCCCATATGGGGTATGGCAACTGGCTGCACGGTGAAGCGGTGGCGGCTGGCATGGTCATGGCGGCACGTACCGCTGAACGTCTTGGTCAGTTCAGTGCGGCGGATACCGATCGCATCATTGCATTGCTGTTGCGGGCCGGTTTACCGGTGCATGGCCCGGAAAGCATGGCGGCAGAAGCGTATTTGCCGCATATGATGCGTGATAAAAAAGTACTGGCGGGCGAACTGCGTCTGGTGCTACCTCTCGCTATCGGTCGCTCTGAAGTGCGTGCAGGCGTGGCACATGATATGGTGCTGGCTGCAATTAACGATTGTCAGAAATCATTATAATACCCAACGGGTAGAGAAAAGAGTGGTGATGCGGTGCGTCGGATGCGTACCGTTTTACGGAGGAGGCTAAATGGATGAGTTTAAACCGGAAGACGAGTTAAAACCTGATGCCAGTGACCGTCGTCCCACGCGGCCCCGCAAATCGTCGTCTGCGCCAAAAGTAAAAGTACCGGTTTCCCGTCAGCATATGATGATGGGTATCGGGATTCTGGTTCTGTTATTGCTGGTTCTGGGGATTGGCTCGGCGCTGAACGGCCCGGATGAAAGCAAACCCGCGAATACCGCAGGAAATAACAGCGCGGCCCCCGCTTCTGGTGGCGCGGAAAAGAATATTGACCTCTCCGGTTCCACCTCCATGAGTGGCCAGCAGAACGCGACGCCAGCGCCGGAAGGCAGTGCAGCGCAGACTGCCGCGAATACGCCAGCCACTGACAATGGTTCACAATCCATTTCCATGCCCCCTGTGTCCTCAACGCCAACCCAGGCGGCACCAGTGGACACACCGCCAAATCAGCAACGCGTGACCTTACCGGGTGATCTCAACACCGCACTGAATAATCAGCAGGGCCAGGTTGATAACGCCGCACAAGGTGCGCAGGGCAGCAGTTCATTGCCTACGGCACCGGCGACGGTCAGCGGCAGCGGTAAAGCCATTGCTCCGCCGATCGCGCGTGAAGAAAAAACGCGTGCCAGCAGCCCGCGTGAAACGCATCCGACCACGCATAAAACGCCTGCGGCCACCAAACCCGCCGTGCGGGAGAGCAAACCGCAGTCGACGGTCGCGCACAGCGCAGCACCGGTCAGCAGTGGTGCCAGCAAGTCGCTGCCTGCGGGTAATTATACGTTGCAGTTAAGCGGGGCATCGAAAGCGGAAAGCCTGAATGCCTGGGCGAAGAAACAGAATTTGAGCGGCTATCACGTGTATAAAACTACCCGTAATGGTCAGCCCTGGTATGTGCTGGTAAGCGGCTCCTACGCCACACCGGCAGATGCCAAACGCGCGGTCTCTTCGCTGCCAGCCGAAGTGCGGGCGCAGAACCCGTGGGTGAAACCCCTGAGCCAGGTGAAAAAAGAGAGCGAGTAATCATTGTGGGGCCGCGTCACTGTGGCCCCGTTGTAAGCGCAAAGCTGCTGTCGGTATCGCCACAGCCAATAATTAAGATGTAATAACCACGACAGCATGAAAAAAAATCGCGCTTTCCTGAAATGGGCCGGAGGGAAATACCCGCTCCTTGATGACATTCGTCGTCACTTGCCGCAAGGCGACTGCCTGATTGAGCCCTTTGTTGGTGCCGGTTCTGTGTTTCTCAACACGGATTACGACCGCTATCATCTGGCGGATATCAATAGTGACCTGATCAACCTTTACAACATCGTCAAAACGCGCACGACCGAATTTATTGACGATGCGCGTAAGTTATTCACGCCGGAAGTGAACAACGCTGAGTTCTATTACGCGCAGCGGGTGGCTTTTAACGCCAGCCGTGATGTGTATCAGCGGGCTGTGCTGTTTCTGTATCTCAATCGTCACGGTTATAACGGCCTGTGCCGCTACAATTTGCGTGGTGAATTCAATGTGCCTTTTGGCCGTTATCGCAAACCTTATTTTCCTGAAGCGGAACTGCTGTGGTTTGCTGAGCGGGCGCAAAAAGCCACCTTTGTCTGCGAATCTTACGATGTTACTCTGAACCGCGCGCACAAAGGCTCGGTGGTGTATTGCGATCCGCCATATGCACCTTTGTCGGCGACGGCCAATTTTACTGCCTACCACACCAACAGTTTCAGCATGCGTGAGCAGCAGCATCTGGCGGAACTGGCGGCGCAGTTGGCTAACGAGAATCAGATCCCGGTATTGATTTCCAACCACGATACCCTGCTGACGCGTGAGTGGTATCGGAATGCGGTATTACACGTTGTCAAAGCCCGGCGTTCCATCAGCCGAAGCATAAGTGGTCGCACTCAGGTTGACGAACTGCTGGCGCTTTTCCGCTAGCCTGTTTCGTCCGCGACCAACGCATTACGCCAGCTCGCGCTGGTGCACAAAATTGGGAGAATCGGATGAAACAATTTTTACTGGCCCCTTCAATCCTGTCTGCTGACTTCGCCCGTCTGGGAGAAGACACCGCCAAAGCGCTGGCGGCAGGCGGCGATGTGGTGCATTTCGATGTGATGGATAACCACTATGTTCCCAATCTGACGATGGGGCCGATGGTGCTGAAAGCATTGCGCGATTACGGCATCACCGCACCGATCGATGTGCACCTGATGGTAAAACCGGTCGATGAACTGATCCCAGCCTTTGCCAAAGCCGGTGCCAGCTACATTACCTTTCACCCCGAAGCCAGCCAGCATGTTGACCGCACGCTGCAACTGATCAAAGAGCACGGCTGTAAAGCGGGCCTGGTGTTTAACCCGGCAACACCGCTCAGCTATCTCGATTATGTGATGGATAAGCTGGATATCATTCTGCTGATGTCGGTTAACCCGGGCTTTGGCGGTCAGTCTTTCATTCCCGGTACGCTGGATAAACTGCGTCAGGCGCGTCGTCTCATTGATCAGAGCGGCTACGATATCCGTCTGGAAGTGGATGGCGGCGTGAAAATTGACAATATCGGCCAGATCGCCGCTGCCGGTGCAGATATGTTTGTCGCCGGTTCGGCCATTTTTGGTCACCCCGATTACAAAAAAGTGATCGATGCGATGCGTGGCGAACTGGAGAAAGTTAATGGCTCATTTCACTGATATTCGTGCGCTGGCGTTTGATCTGGATGGCACGTTGGTGGACAGTGCGCCGGGTCTGGCGCAAGCCATTGATCATGCCCTGGCTGATTTGCAATTACCGCCAGCGGGCGTAGCCCGTGCCTCAACCTGGATTGGTAACGGTGCCGATGTGATGATGACACGCGCGCTGACCTGGGCGTTGGGGCGCGAACCGCAGGAAAATGAGCAGCGGGATGCACGCACGCTGTTCGACAAGTATTATGCCGAAACTGTGGAAGCGGGCAGTACGCTGTTCCCTCAGGTCAAAGTCACGCTGGCGAAATTAGCGGAAAAGGGCTTGCCGCTGGCGATTGTCACGAATAAGCCGACGCCGTTTGTTGCTCCGCTGTTGGCTTCATTGGGTATTGCCGATTACTTTTCTCTGATTATCGGCGGTGATGATGTGGTAGTGAAAAAACCGCATCCGGCGGCGATTTTCCTCGTACTGGGACGATTTGGTGTGTTACCACAGCAATTGCTGTTTGTTGGTGATTCACGCAATGATATCCTCGCAGCCCAGGCAGCAGGCGTACCGAACATTGGCATGACCTTTGGCTACAACTACGGTGAACCTATCGCCAGCAGCCAACCCGATTTAACACTCGACTCTTTTGACGAACTTTTGCCCGTTCTCGGGCTGTGATTATCAGGACATAAGCATGAGCAAACCCATCGTTTTCAGCGGCGCCCAGCCTTCCGGTGAACTGACCATTGGCAACTACATGGGTGCGCTGCGTCAGTGGGTGCAGATGCAGGATGATTTCCACTGCATTTACTGCATCGTCGATCTGCACGCCATTACCGTGCGCCAGGACCCCGTCGCGCTGCGTAAAGCAACGCTCGATACCCTGGCGTTGTATCTTGCCTGCGGTATCGACCCGAACAAAAGCACCATCTTTGTTCAGTCGCATGTGCCGGAGCACGCGCAGCTAAGCTGGATCCTCAACTGTTACGCCTACTTCGGCGAGTTGAGCCGTATGACGCAGTTCAAAGACAAATCTGCGCGTTATGAAGAAAACATCAACGCCGGTCTGTTCGACTACCCGGTGCTGATGGCGGCCGACATCCTGCTGTATCAGACCAATCAGGTGCCGGTGGGCGAAGATCAGAAGCAGCATCTGGAGCTGAGCCGCGATATCGCCCAGCGTTTCAATGCGCTGTACGGCGACATCTTCAAAGTGCCGGAACCCTTCATTCCGAAATCAGGTGCACGCGTGATGTCACTGCTGGAGCCGACCAAGAAGATGTCGAAGTCCGATGACAACCGCAACAACGTGATCGGCCTGCTGGAAGACCCGAAATCGGTGGTGAAGAAAATTAAGCGTGCGGTCACCGACTCTGAAGAGCCGCCAGTCGTGCGTTACGATATCAAAGAGAAAGCCGGGGTATCGAACCTGCTGGATATCCTCTCGGGCGTGACAGGCAAAACCGTCACTGAGCTTGAGCAGGAGTTTGAAGGCAAGATGTACGGCCACCTGAAAGGTGCCGTTGCAGATGCGGTTTCTGGCATGCTGACCGAATTGCAGGAGCGTTACAACCGCTACCGCAATGATGAAGACTTCCTCAATCAGGTGATGCGTGATGGTGCGGCCAAAGCCCGTGCGCATGCGCAGGAAACGCTGAAGAAGGTGTACGAAGCGGTTGGCTTTGTTGCTCAGCCTTAAGCGCTGGTGTGGTTAAAGTGAAACGGCGGGCCAGATGGTCCGCCGTTGTTGTTTATCAGAACCAGCGTAACTGATCGCGCAATCCCACCACACGGCCCACAATGATCAGCGCCGGGCTGGCGAACTGCTGTGCCAGCGAAGCCAGTTCACCCAGCGTGCCGGTGGCGACGCGCTGTTGCGGGGTGGTGCCGTTTTGCACCAACGCTACCGGCATCTTCGTATCCATGCCATGCGACATCAGTTGGTGCTGAATCTCCGCTGCCTGCGTCAGGCCCATATAAAACACCAACGTCTGCTGCTCAGCAGCCAGTTTTTGCCATTCAATTTCGCCATGTTGCTGCAAATGGCCGGTGACAAAACGCACGCTCTGCGCATGGTCGCGGTGGGTGAGCGGGATGCCACTGTAGGCCGCACAGCCGGAGGCGGCGGTAATTCCCGGCACCACGCTAAACGGGATCTGATGCTGTGCCAGCACTTCCAGTTCCTCCCCCCCACGACCAAAAATAAAGGGATCACCACCTTTGAGGCGCACGACGCGTTTGCCACGCTGTGCCTGCTCCAGCAGCAACTGATTGATCTCCGATTGCGGAACGCAATGGTGTCCGGCGCGTTTGCCGACAAAGATACGCTCGGCATCACGGCGTACCAGGTTAAGGATCGGGTCGGATATCAGGCGGTCATATACCACCACATCCGCCTGCTGGAGATGTTGTAAGCCTTTGAGCGTCAGCAGCCCCGCATCGCCAGGCCCGGCACCAACCAATACCACTTCACCTTGTTGCGACAGCGGCGCATCAAATAGCGTCTCGACCAGCGCCTCCGCGCGGGGATGATCGCCGTTCACCAGTGTTTGCGCCAGGCGGTCGCTGGCAAAGAAACGTTCCCAAAAATGGCGACGCTGGGCCATGCTATGAAAACGCGTTTTCACCCGCTCACGCAGTGAACCGGCCAGGGTGGCTAACTGGCCAAGATGCTGCGGTAACATCGCTTCCAGTTTCTCACGTAGCAGGCGGGCCAGCACCGGTGCGCGACCGCCGCTCGATACGGCGATCATCAACGGCGAACGGTCGACGATAGAGGGCATGATGGCGCTGGCCTGTTCAGGCGCATCAACCAGATTACAAAAAATACGCCGTGCTTCAGCGGCTGCGCCCACCTGTTGATTTACAGCGTCATCATTGGTGGCGGCAATGACCAGCCAACAGTTTGCCAGCCACTCTTCACTGAAGACGCCGGGTAGCAGCACGACTTTCCCTTGTTGCTCCCATTGCTGAAAAGCGGGGGAGAAATCCAGCGCACCAACGTGCAGGTCAGCACCGGCCTCCAACAGCAAGCGCGCTTTGCGTTCCGCGACATCACCGCCGCCGACTAATAAACAGCGTTTGCCCTGAAGACGGCAAAACAGGGGAAAGTAATCCATAGCTCATCCTAAAAAATGACGGCAATAACCCGTAGCAGCGCGATTTATCGCGCAATCCCGTGCGCCGTGCGGGAAATACGCGCGATAAATCGCGCCGCTACGTACCTTGGTGTGCAAAATATTATGCGGATTTCAGTTCGCTGGTCTGGGATGCTGTCCGTGGACGCTGTCCCTGCGGCGTGGCATACCAGTAGCCGAGGCCCATCAGTACCATGCCGGAGAACATATTACCCAGCGTCACCCACAGCAGGTTATGACCGATGCCGGCTAACGTCAGGTCGGCATTATGCTGACCAAACCACGACAACGCAAAGAGTGTCATATTCGCGACAGAGTGTTCATAGCCAGAGGCGATAAACGCCAGCAGGCACCACCAGATAGCAAGGAATTTTGCGCTTCCTTCGGTACGTACCGCCATCCAAATCGCCAGACAAACCAGCCAGTTACACAATGCGCCTTTAAAAAACAATGCGCTGGCTGTTTGCGTGGTTTTCGCCAGCGCGGCGCTGTGCACGAGTGAGCCAGCATTCGGCAGCAATGCGCCAGCGGCGTAGTAATAAATCAGCGCCACGGCCACGGAGCCGATGAAGTTACCCAGCCAGGTTTGTGGCAGTACGCACCACATCTGGCTGGTACGAATGCTGCCCGCTTTGACGCCAATGGTGAGGAACATGGTATGACCGGTAAACAACTCTGAACCGGCGATGATCACCAGCGTCAGTGCCAGTCCAAAGGTCGAACCCATAATCAGCGGACGGTATGCCGGGTCGGCGAGGTTGCCCAGGGTGAAGATCAGGATAATCGCCAGGCCAACGTAGGCACCGGCCATCGCCGAACTGATCCAAAAAGACAATGGGTTGTGTTGAGCGGTACGAGTGATGCGCGCCGCATTGGCGGCGCATTTTTCCAGGGTATCAGTAAACATAAGTATTTCTCAGAAAGTTAGATAATTTTTTCAAATGCAGATTTCGACCTGGCCACGGCTGACGCGCACCGGATAGCTCGCCACCGATCGGCTGTCATCTTCAAGGCAATGGCCATCGCTCAGGCGAAAACGTTGCTTTTTCAGCGGACTGGCAACCCATAGCGCCTGCTGGTGTTCGGCAATGATGCCGCGTGATAGCACGCTGGCTTCGGCGAAGGGATCGATATTGCTCAGGGCGAACAGTTGCTCATCAGCCCGGGGACGGAAGATCGCGATTTGCTGTCCTTGTACCAGCGCACACACGCCAGTGGCGGGCAGGATCTGGTGTAATTCACATACGGCATGCCACTGACTCATACGTCGGCCTCCTCAATCAGGGTGACGGCAATACGCTCAGCGGGACGTGCCGGGCGATGTTGTTCGCGCAGGTTGATGTTTTGTACCAACGGGTCGCGCTGGTGGCTGTTGATAAAGGTAGCGAAGTGCGCCTGCTGGTGCGGGTCGTTGACCGTTGCCGCCCATTCACATTCCGCCAGACCGCGCAGACGCGTCAGTTCATGCTCCAGTTGGTTGTTCAGACCGAGTTTGTCGTCGACGATGACGCTGCGCAGATAATCAATGCCGCCTGCCATATTTTCCAGCCAGACGGAGGTACGTTGCAGGCGGTCACCGGTGCGGATGTAGAACATCATGAAGCGGTCCAGATAGCGCAGCAGCGTATCATTATCGAGGTCAGCAGCCAGTAGGTCGGCATGGCGTGGTTTCATACCACCATTGCCGCACACGTAAAGGTTCCAGCCCTTTTCCGTGGCGATGACCCCCACGTCCTTGCCCTGCGCTTCAGCGCACTCGCGCGTACAGCCGGAGACACCAAACTTCATCTTGTGCGGGGTACGGATGCCTTTGTAGCGGTTCTCCAGCTCAATGCCGAAGCCAAGGCTGTCTCCGACGCCATAGCGGCACCAGGTACTGCCGACGCAGGTTTTCGCCATACGCAGTGCTTTGGCGTAGGCTTGCCCGGTTTCAAACCCTGCGGCGATCAGCTGTGTCCAGATGGCGGGCAGATCGTCGCGCTGTGCGCCGAACAGACCAATACGCTGCGAGCCGGTGATCTTCGTATAGAGACGGTACTGGTGTGCCACTTTGCCAATCGCCATCAACCCTGCGGGGCTAATCTCACCCCCCGGGGAACGCGGGATCACCGAGTAAGTACCATCTTTCTGGATATTGCCGAGGAACAGGTCGTTGCTGTCCTGCAATGGGGTCAGTTGTGGCTTAAGGATGTGTTCATTCCAGCACGAGGCCAGCAATGAACCGACAGTGGGTTTACACACCTCACAACCGTAACCCTGGCCATACTTCGCCAGTAGCGCGTCGAACGAGGTTATCTCTTCCACGCGGATCAGGTGGTACAACTCCTGACGTGACCACGGGAAGTGGGCACACAGGTGATTATTCACCTCGATACCCTGACGGCTCAGCTCGGCGTTTAACACCTGGGTGATCAGCGGAATACAGCCACCGCAGCCGGTGCCCGCACGGGTTTCCGTCTTCAGCGCCGCCACAGTGTGACAGCCATTTTTCACGGCGCTGACGATATCGCCTTTACTGACGTCAAAGCAGGAACAGATCTGCGCGCTGTCCGGCAGCGCATCGACACCGATCGCCGGCTTTTCACCGCTTCCCGCAGGCAGGATCAGCAACTCCGGGCGTTCTGGCAGCGTGATGTTATTTAACGCCAGTTGTAGCAGGTTGCCGTAGTCGCTGGTGTCACCTACCAGCACCGCGCCGAGCAGCGTTTTGTTATCTTCGCTGACGACCAGGCGTTTGTAGATGGATTGCTGCTCGTCGAGCCAGACATAGCTGCGTGCGCCTGGCGTGCGGCCATGCGCATCGCCAATGCCGCCGACATCCACGCCCAGCAGCTTGAGCTTGGCGCTCATATCGGCACCGGTAAAGGTATTGTCGCGGCCCAGTAAGGTGTCGCTGGCAACCTGCGCCATTTTGTAGCCCGGTGCCACCAGGCCAAATATCCGATTCTGCCATGCCGCGCATTCGCCGATGGCGAAGATGGCGGGGTCGCTGGTCCGGCAGCGATCGTCAATGGCGATACCGCCGCGCGGGCCGAGTTGCAGGCCGCACTGCTTCGCCAGCTGATCCTGCGGACGAATACCGGTGGAGAACACAATAAAATCGACGTCCAGCGCGCTGTGATCCTTGAAGTGCAGCGTTTTACCACCGTCGTTGTGGTGGACAATTTCGTGCGTATTCTTACCGGTGTGCACCTGTACGCCCATCTGCTCAATCTTACGGCGCAGCTGTTCGCCACCCTGGCGATCCAGTTGTTCTGCCATCAGCACCGGCGCAAACTCAATGACATGGGTTTCAATGCCAAGGCTTTGTAATGCGCCTGCTGCTTCCAGTCCGAGCAGGCCACCGCCAATCACGGCCCCGCGTTGACTGCGCTGTGCACAGGCTGCAATGGCGTCGAGGTCTTCGATGGTGCGATAAACAAAGCAGTCGCTGCCATCTGCTCCCTGAATCGGTGGGATCCACGGGTAAGAACCGGTGGCGAAGATCAGCGTGTCATAGGGCACAACACGGCCAGTACTGGAATGAATCCGTTGCTTGTCGCGGTCAACCGCAATGGCGCGTTCACCCAGCAGCAGGTTGATCTGATGTTCTTCGTAGTAGCCTGCACTGACCAGCGAAAGCGCTTGCGCGCTATGGTGGGTGAAATAAGCGGATAAGTGGACGCGATCATAGGCGACCCTCGGCTCTTCACAAAAAACGGTGATGGCAAATTGGTTGGGTTCGGCCTTATCAATTAATTCTTCTATGTAGCGGTGGCCGACCATGCCGTTGCCAATAATGACGACCTGATGTTTGCTCATATTTTCCCCAAAATGAAGGTGTATGCGGCTACCTTAGCCGTTACAAGAATGGGGTTATTGATGCATATCAAATACCCTTTTATATACTCATTTCGAGGTATGTTGCTGATATTAAAAACATTCGCTTCTGAGCGGTAAATCGTGCGGCTAAGGGATGTGCAAGGGACAGGTATTGACGCTATTTTAAGATGTCGCGTTTCTACAGGAGAAGGGCATGGCTAAGACGTCGCTGCAATGGATCAACAATCTGCGTTTACCCGGCCAGCAGGGGTTGTGGCAAATCGAAATCGGGCAGGGGAAAATTTCCCGTATTGTGCCCCAGTCAGCCGAGTGCAGCGCCCAGGAAGGTGTACTGGACGCCGAAGGCGGTCTGGCGAGCGCCCCCTTTATTGAACCGCATATTCACCTTGATACCACGCAAACTGCGGGTGAACCGGCATGGAATCAATCCGGCACGCTGTTCGAAGGCATTGAACGCTGGGCCGAGCGTAAGGCGCTGCTCAGCCATGATGATGTGAAACAGCGCGCGAAGCAGACGCTAAAGTGGCAAATCGCCAACGGTATCCAGCATGTGCGTACCCATGTGGATGTCTCGGATCCGACGCTGACCGCGCTGCAAGCCATGCTGGAAGTAAAAGCGGAGATGGCACCCTGGATTGATATCCAGATTGTCGCTTTTCCGCAGGAGGGCATTCTCTCTTATCCCAATGGTGAAGCGCTGCTGGAAGAGGCGCTGCGCCTCGGTGCAGATGTGGTGGGCGCGATACCCCATTACGAATTTACCCGTGAATATGGCGTCGAGTCATTACACAAGGCCTTCGCGCTGGCGAATCGCTATGACCGCCTGGTGGATGTGCATTGTGATGAAATCGATGATGAGCAGTCGCGTTTTGTGGAAACCGTTGCGGCGCTGGCTCATCGCGATGGCATGGGTGGCAGAGTGACCGCCAGCCATACCACGGCGATGCATTCCTATAACAATGCTTACACCTCACGCCTGTTCCGTCTGCTGCGCCTGTCCGGTATCAACTTTGTCGCCAACCCGTTGGTGAATATTCATTTGCAGGGCCGTTTTGACAGCTACCCCAAACGGCGCGGCATTACCCGGGTGAAGGAGCTGCTGGAAGCGAATATCAACGTCTGTTTTGGTCATGATGACGTATTTGATCCCTGGTATCCGCTCGGTACCGCCAGCATGTTGCAGGTGCTGCATATGGGGCTGCATGTCTGCCAGTTAATGGGCTATGAACAGATTGATGCGGGGTTGCAGCTAATCACCACCCATAGCGCCAAAACCATGCAATTGACCGGCTATGGTCTGGAGCCGGGTAATGATGCCAGCCTGATTATCCTGCCAGCAGAAAGCGGATTCGATGCCGTGCGGCGTCAGGTGCCGGTGCGCTATTCGTTGCGTAAAGGTGAGCTGGTGGCGGCAACACAGCCGGCAAGCAGTGAGATCTATCTGGGGGAAGCGGAAGCGGTGACCTTTCGGCGCTGAGAAGCAGGGCGGACTGGCGTCCGCCCATGCAGGTTAGTGCGTAATATGGCCGTGCTGGCGATGTTTGGTGACAAAGCCGAGCAGGACACACATGACAAACACCACAGCATACAAGCCGTTGGCGGTCGCCAGTGCGGCATGCGCACCGCCTTTCGCCACAATCGGACCCGTGACCACAAAGGTCAGCATGGTGCCCACGGTGCCGCAAGTCAGGATAAAGTTGACCAGTTTCGGCGATGAGGCTTTGGTTTGCAGTGAACCCAGGGTGATGATGGTGGTGTAAATGGCGCTGGAGCTGAAGCCGAGGGTCATGATGATCCAGTGCAGCATCGTGGCGTCACTGGTGCTGACAAACCAGTACATCAGCACGGTGGCAATGGCCGCCAGCACCATCAGGATGCGTTGCAGATCGAAGAAGCGCAGCAGGAAGCTGAACACCCACATGCCGACCATATAGGCCGTCCAGAAGTTCCCCACTAACTGACCGGCAGCAGCGATATCCATCCCCATGGTTTTGGTGGCATATTCCGGCACCCAGGAGATAAATCCAAGCTGACCGAGGATGTAGCACAGCGCCGCAATTGACAGGAACAGCACGCCAATGCCCCATTTCTCTTTTTCCGCCGCCTGCGTTTCGGTGTTGTTTTTCAGCACCGGGAACTCAACGCACAGCGCCAGCACAAAGATGGCGATATAAATAACGCCAATGCAGGCGTAGACCCAGTACCACGGCAGGGCGCGTGCCAGCAGGATACCGGCGATGATCGGGAACAGCGTACCGGCCATGCTGAAGAAGGAGTCGGTAAACAGCAGACGTGAACCGCGTTGGCGACCATCATACAAATGGGTGATCAGGAAGGTACCGATCGACATGGTAATGCCGCTCACCACGCCGAGCACAAACATGCACAGCGAGAAGACTGACAGATTATGGCTGGTCATCAGACCAAATACCGCCAGTACCATCAGCACGAAGCCAAAGATCAACTGACGTTTTAACGGCACAATGACCATCAGCCAGGCGTTCAGGAATACCGCGACCAGAATACCGGTATTGAGAAAGGTGAAGGTGTTACTCATTTCTGAGATCGGCAGCTGGAAATACTGTGCAATATTGTCCAGAACCATCCCGGTCACAATCACCAATGCGCCGGTCAGCGCATAAGAGAAAAAGCTGATCCAGGTAAGGCCAATACGATTACGGTTTGTCATGTGGGGGACCTGTTTTGAGCACCGAAGTTGGCAAAAAGTGTCATGAATTGTAAATGCAACTGTGATCTTAATAAACAAAGAGTGAAATATGGTTATCAGATTTCATTAATAGTGTGATTTACATCACGCAAATGATTGCGCAGCGCCGATTCGCGGCGATTTCCCGCTGGCACGTAAATATAGGTAAAACGCTGGCTCTTGTATTACATGCTCTTTACAATCAATCTCGTTTTGAGCTTGCACTTCATGGTAAGGAATCTTTCATGTTTAAACGTACTTTGACAGCGGCGGTTGCCCTGTTAGCGCTCTCATCTGTTTCCGCCTCTGCCCTGGCGGCCAAAGGCGATACTCACGTTCTGCTCACCACCTCTGCGGGTAATATCGAACTCGAACTGAATAATCAGAAAGCCCCGGTGTCGGTGAAAAACTTTGTTGATTACGTCAACAACGGTTTCTACAACAACACCATTTTCCATCGTGTGATCCCTGGCTTCATGGTGCAGGGTGGTGGTTTCACTGCGGATATGCAGCAGAAACAAACCAACGCGCCGATCAAAAACGAGGCAGACAACGGCCTGCGTAACCTGCGCGGCACCATCGCCATGGCGCGTACTGCCGAGAAAGATAGCGCGACCAGCCAATTCTTTATTAACGTCACCGACAATGCCTTCCTCGACCACGGCCAGCGTGATTTCGGTTATGCGGTATTTGGTAAAGTTGTGAAAGGAATGGATGTGGCGGATAAGATTGCTCAGGTACCGACCAAAGATGTGGGTCCGTACCAGAATGTGCCGTCAAAACCGATTGTTATCCTCTCCGCTAAAGTTCTGCCCTGATTTTTCTGCGCGCCATTGCACGATGGCGCCACCTGCCGCTCTCCGGCAAAGCGAATATTTGCTGCTTATACTTAGGGCAAATTGCTTGCCGGAGGCTCTATGACCAGCAAACTGACCGACAAACAGAAAGCCACGCTGTGGCAACAGCGCCGTGCTGCCAGCTATCAAGCCAGCTGCCGTCTGGCGGGCTATACGCTGAGCGAACCGGCTATCACGCTTGAACAGGCCGACGAACGGCTGACCTCGTTGAGGAGGCAATATGGCGGATAACACTTTGGCGGTACGCGATCCCTACCTTTGGCACAACGACAGCGTGCTGAAGAATCGCCTGAACATTCACGATAGCGCCCAACTGCGTAAAGCTGAGCTGGCGTTCAGTGCGGCGCGGCTTGCCACGCTGGATCTGGGGCCGCAGCGCACCGGGATGCCATGGCTGTGTCATATTCATCGCACCCTGTTCCAGGATCTGTATAGCTGGGCCGGTGAGCTGCGCACGGTAGACATCTGGAGCGATGAGACACCCTATTGCCACTGTGCCTACATCGAGAAAGAAGGCAATAACCTGATGAGCGCGCTGGCGGATGAAGAGGGGCTGGCCCATCTGGCGCAGGATGAATTTATCGCACGTCTGGCACATTACTATTGCGAGATTTATGTGCTGCATCCGTTCCGGGCCGGGAATGGCCGTGCACAACGCATCTTCTTCGAGCAACTGGCGTTGCATGCCGGCTATTTGCTGACGTGGGATAAACTGGATCGCGATAACTGGCGTGCGGCGATCCGCGAAGCGGTGGGTGGCGATTTAACCCTGCTGAGTGCGCAGTTTGCAAAAGTGGTAAGTCCTGCCCGGTAAAATGCGTAGAATAGCGGCGGTTTACCGGCCTGAGGGCGCTATGCTGCTGTTAATCGATAATTACGACTCCTTCACCTGGAATCTCTACCAATACTTTTGCCAATTGGGCGCTGACGTCAGGGTGGTGCGCAACGATGCCATCACCCTCGACGAAATGGAGGCGCTGCCGCTTACACATCTGGTAATTTCGCCCGGCCCCTGTACCCCGGATCAGTCCGGCATCTCGCTGGCCGCTATCCGCCACTTTGCGGGCCGTGTGCCGATTCTTGGCGTCTGCCTCGGCCACCAGGCGATTGCTCAGGCCTATGGCGCACAGGTGGTGCGTGCGCGTCAGGTGATGCATGGCAAAACGTCGGCGATTCAGCATAACGACCGCGGCGTATTTCGTGGACTGCATAATCCGCTCAACGTCACCCGCTACCATTCGCTGATTGTGGCACGCGCGACCCTGCCTGCAGAGTTCGAAATCACCGCCTGGAGCCTGCGTGATGGTGAGCCGGATGAGATCATGGGATTTCGTCATAAAACGCTGCCACTCGAAGGGGTACAATTTCACCCGGAAAGTATCCTCAGCGAGCAGGGGCATCAACTGCTGGCGAATTTCCTTAACGGCTAAGTTGTGTTTGCCTTTGTGTGATTTTTTATGCATATTTTGTGATTATAATTTCACGTCAGCTCAACAAATAATCCGATGAGGTAGGCAATGGCAGCAGAAAAGCTAGCGGTAACCCGGGAAACGTTCGATAACGTTATTTTGCCTGTTTATGCACCAGCGCAGTTTGTGCCGGTTAAAGGCAAGGGCAGCCGAGTCTGGGATCAGCAGGGCAAAGAATATATCGATTTCTCCGGCGGCATCGCGGTGACTGCGCTGGGCCATTGTCACCCGGCGCTGGTGGAGACACTGAAAACTCAGGGCGAAACCCTGTGGCACACCAGCAACGTGTTTACCAATGAACCGGCACTGCGTCTGGCGAGCAAGCTGATTGCCGCGACCTTTGCCGAGCGCGTGTTCTTTGGTAACTCCGGTGCCGAAGCCAACGAAGCCGCGTTTAAGCTGGCACGTTACTACGCCTGCAAAAAACACAGCCCGTTCAAAAGCAAAATTATCGCCTTCCACAACGCTTTCCACGGACGCACGTTGTTTACCGTGTCAGTGGGTGGCCAGCCGAAATACTCCGACGGTTTTGGCCCGAAACCGGCTGATATCGTCCACGTCCCTTTCAACGACCTGGCGGCAGTGAAAGCGGTGATCGACGATCACACCTGCGCCATCGTGGTTGAGCCGATTCAGGGCGAGGGCGGTGTTATGCCAGCCACGCCAGAGTTTATGCAGGGTCTGCGCGCCTTATGTGATGAGCACAACGCGCTGCTGGTGCTGGACGAAGTGCAGAGCGGCATGGGGCGTAGCGGTAAGCTGTTCGCTTACGAACATTACGGCATCACCCCAGATATCATCACCACCGCGAAAGCGCTGGGCGGTGGTTTCCCGGTGAGCGCGATGCTGACCACCAATGAAATCGCCTCGGTGATGGCACCCGGCGTGCATGGCACCACCTACGGCGGTAACCCGCTGGCCTGCGCGATTGCTGAAACGGCGCTCGACATCATCAACACCCCTGACGTGCTGGAAGGTGTTGAATCACGTCGTCAGCAGTTTGTTGCAGCCTTGCAAGCGTTGGACAGTAAATTTGACCTGTTCACGGATATTCGTGGTAAAGGTCTGCTGATTGGCGCAGCGCTGAAGCCACAACACGCCAGCAAAGCGCGTGACATTCTGCATGCCGCCGCCGCCGAAGGTCTGATGATTCTGACCGCTGGCAATGATGTGATCCGTTTTGTGCCGTCACTGGTGATTGAACCGACCGATATCGAAGAAGGCATGGCGCGCTTCGCGGTGGCTATCGAGAAGGTGCTGGCGGCGTAATCAGTTTTTCACCCGTAGCCCGGTCAGCCAGCGGCCATGATGTGGTCGCTGGCTCCATGCCAGCGAAGAGATGGTGTGCATCACGTTCAGGTGTTGCAGAATGCGCTTCACATGCTGCTCGACAATCGTTACCGCCCCCTCATTGATGTTTTCCGGCGCTTCCAGAATATTGCTGTCGTTACCGGGGCCATCATGCTCCAGCCGCTGCTGACAGCGTTGTAGCGCGATTTCACAGGATTGCAGATAGCGTTCCGCCAGCTTTGGCGTCAGCATCGTATGCTCGCGTGCCAGGATGGTCATCGCGTTGATGTGTTCGACGATAAACTGGCTGTGCGTCACCCACAGCCGCATATCTTTCAGATACTGGGAATTAAAGCCTGGCTCGGTCATCGCCTGATTCAGCGAGTTAAACATCGCGTTGTGCGCCTGATTGACCTTGATGCGTTGATAAGCCAGTTTCTCCGGTGACTGCTCCGGTCCGAGCAACAGCTGCATGGCTTCCTGATCGGCTTCCAGCGCATCGTGCGCGTTCTTCCGCAACAAGCCGCTCTGCCACTGCGGCCACAGCCAAATCATGCCGCCAAAGGCAATCAGACACCCCATCAGCGTATCCATCATGCGTGGCAGCAGAAACTGTGCGCCATTCAGCGACAGCAATTGCAGCGAATACACCGCTGTCACCGTGAAACCAATCATCGACCAGCCGTAATATTTACGCGTCACCAGATAGCTGGCGAGGGTGATCGCCAGCATAAATAACAGGGTGATGGATTCCGGTACGGCAAAACGCAATGAGGCGGCAGCAATCAACAACCCGGCAAAGGTGCCGAGCGCACGGTGTTGAATCCTCACCCGCGTGGCGCTGTAGCCATTCTGGCTGACGAACATGGTGGTCATCAGAATCCAGTAAGGTTTGGGGATGTTAAAGAACAGCGCCAGCGCGCTGCCAAACATCAGCATCACGGCAAAGCGGGCCGCGGTACGCAAGGCGGGCGATTTCAGCGACAGATAGCTGCGCAGCGCCGGAAAAAACGGCAGGCGGCGTTGGCGATCGGCCATCAGGTCACGGGTATACAGCGGTTTCTGGGTACGCAACACGCGCGCAATGCGGCTGAAATGATACAGACAGAAGTTACCCACCGGATTGTCCGGGTGCTGACGGGCAATTTTTTCCAGCGCACCCAGTTGCTTATCCATTTGAAAACGGTCCGGCAACTGGTGATACAGAATGGCATCGGCCAGCAGACGCAGGCGGGCGGAGATGGTTTTGGCATTCCAGCGAATCACCGCCTCGGCATGGCTTTGCTCCACCAGCTTTTGCACTTCTTCCGGCTGATGCAGGCTAACGGAGATGTGTTCCTGCAAATCCAGCGCCACCTGAAAAGCGCGCGTCAGGCGTTTATGGCTGTTATCCCGGCTGGCCGACAGCATGTGCATTTGCTGATAGCAGGTGGTGATCAGATCCACCGCTTTCTGTTGGCGTGCCAGCAACGGAGGCAGCGCTTTCTCCGGGTCGGTCAACTGGGTCAGCAGGGTATATTTGGCATCGCAATAATCCGCCAGCTCACGGTACAACAGGCTCAGCGACTCGCGCATCGGCTGCTCTTTCCACAGCCAGAACCAGAACCAGTTAAACAGCCCGTACCACAAGGTGCCGCCAATGTAGAGCAGCGGTGGTACCCAGATAGGCATGCGGCCTACCAGGCTCAGGGTAAAGATGGAGGCGATCAGCGTGGCGGGCAGCAAGCGGCCATGCAACGGGCTGATCTCGCCGGTCACACCGACTAATAACGGCAGCACCAGCAGAATCAGCGGCAAGGGGACGTGATAATCCGTCAGCCATTGAATCAGGAAGCTGCCGGTCGCAAACAGGGAACCGCCAATAACCAGGCGTTTGAAGAAACGTTTATGCGGCGTATCAAGACCGGCGATGTTGCAGCAGGCCGGCACTAAGGAAAACAGCAAGCCTTTTTGCAGATCGCCAAACAGCCAGCCGAGAGCCACGGGCAGGCACAGCACCAGCGTTTGCCGCAGGGCGTAGTTAACCTCGGGATGATAGATGATTCGACGCCACATCAGCTCATCGCAGACAAAAACGGCGCGATGCTGCCATCACGCCGTGGGTGAGAAGAAATTAGCGGGTGCCGTAAACGACGATGGTTTTACCATGTGCGGAGATCAGGTTTTGATCTTCCAGCATTTTCAGAATACGGCCAACTGTCTCGCGTGAGCAGCCGACGATCTGACCAATTTCCTGACGGGTGATTTTGATCTGCATCCCGTCCGGGTGGGTCATGGCATCAGGCTGCTTGGCCAGATTGAGCAGCGTCTGCGCAATGCGGCCGGTCACATCAAGGAAGGCAAGGTTGCCTACTTTTTCTGATGTCACCTGCAGGCGACGCGCCATCTGCGCCGAAAGACGCATTAAAATATCCGGGTTTACCTGAATCAGCTGACGGAATTTTTTGTAGGAAATTTCAGCCACTTCGCAGGCAGTTTTCGCTCTAACCCAGGCACTGCGTTCCTGACCTTCTTCAAACAGGCCAAGCTCGCCGATGAAATCCCCCTGATTGAGGTAGGAGAGGATCATCTCTTTGCCTTCTTCATCTTTAATCAGCACCGCAACGGCACCTTTCACGATGTAGTAGAGCGTTTCCGCTTTCTCACCCTGATGAATCAGGGTGCTTTTGGATGGATATTTGTGAATATGGCAATGGGACAGGAACCATTCGAGTGTAGGGTCTGTTTGCGGTTTGCCGAGAACCATTCGCTATTATCCTCTGTTGTAATCGTGCCCAAAACACAGGGGGCAGTTTTCCCTGTCAGGCGGTGAAATCGTAGAGCGCTTCCTGTAAAGGAAAATTATTCGGGTGGACTCTTAAGCCAGGCTTCTGATTCTTCCCGCCTTCGTCTATTGCGACGAAAATATTTTCAGCACTGTTTGTAGCACAGCTTTTGCTAGCTGTCTTCTGTTGTCTCGCTTCAGCAAAAGGGCGATTAGTCTGGATTGCTGTTTCTCAGGTGAAAGCGTACTCTGGCGGCAAATCAGCCGATTCAGGAGAAAGAATAATGCAGGCACGGGTCAAATGGGTGGAAGGGCTTACCTTTCTCGGAGAATCCTCATCAGGTCATCAGATATTAATGGATGGCAATTCGGGCGACAAAGCACCGAGTCCGATGGAGATGGTGCTGATGGCTGCGGGCGGTTGCAGCGCGATTGATGTGGTGTCGATCCTGCAAAAAGGGCGCAATGACGTGGCGGATTGTGAGGTAAAACTGACCTCGGAACGTCGTGAAGAAGCACCACGCATTTTCACACATATCAACCTGCATTTTATTGTCAGCGGCAAAGCGCTGGGCGACAAAGCGGTGGCGCGGGCGGTTGATCTGTCGGCGGAGAAGTATTGCTCGGTGGCGATTATGCTGGGCAAAGGGGTAGAAATTACCCACAGCTATGAGGTGGTTGAACTTTAGCACGAACGTAGCGGCGCGATTTATCGCGCGGATTTTTTCGTGCAGCATGCACGGTCAGGCGATTTATCGCGCCGATTTTTCCCGCAGCGATTCCGGGATCGCGTGATAAATCGCGCCGCTACGAAAAATTTGGCTTACTTGATGCGTTTGCCTTCAATCAGGCGTTGCACCAGCGGCGTCATAATCAGCTCCATCGCCAGCCCCATTTTGCCGCCGGGCACCACCAGGGTGTTCATATGCGAGATAAAGGAATCCTGAATCATCGCCAGCAGGTAAGGGAAGGCAATGCCTTCCAGTCCACGGAAATGGATCACCACAAAGCTTTCATCCAGGGACGGAATTTCACGCGCGGCAAACGGGTTCGACGTGTCGACGGTCGGCACGCGCTGGAAGTTGATGTGGGTACGCGAGAACTGTGGGGTGATGAAGTTGATGTAATCCTCCATCGAACGTACCACCGAATCCATCACCGCTTCGCGTGAATGGCCGCGTTCACTGGTATCGCGCACCAGCTTTTGAATCCACTCAAGGTTAACGATCGGTACCACACCCACCAGTAAATCGACATGCTCAGCCACGTTGTGCTGCTGCGTCACCACGCCGCCATGCAAACCTTCATAGAACAACACATCGGTGTTTTCCGGCAGCGGCTGCCACGGCGTGAAAGTACCGGGCACCTGGTTCCACGGCACGGCTTCGTCATAGGTATGCAGATATTTGCGCGACTGGCCGAGGCCGGTTTTACCGTACTGCTCAAACGTCTGCTCCAGCAGACCAAAATCGTTCGCTTCTGGCCCGAAATAGCTGATATGACGGCCCAGATCGCGCGCTTTGCGGATCGCCATGTCCATTTCCGGGCGCGTATAGCGATGGAAACTGTCACCTTCCAATTCAGCGGCATGCAGATTCAGCTGCTGAAATATTTTGCGGAAGGCGAGGCTGGTGGTGGTGGTTCCGGCACCGCTGGAACCGGTAACGGCAATGATCGGATGCCTGGCTGACATAACAAAGCTCCCTGTGAAATCCGGCGATGAGCATTGTTAGCACGAAAAGCCGGGATGTGCATTAGCCGCGAAATTCACCGCGCGCCATGATATTGACGGTTTCGTGCAGTTCTGACCACACCAGCACCGCGTCACCGCGTTCCAGCTGGCGACGCACATCAGCGACTTTTTGCGCCAGACTGCGCTCCTGTTCACCGTAGTCGGTGCCTTCGCGTAATACAAAGGCTTCAATCAGGTTTTCCAGCGTTTCAGGGTCGAGTTGTTGCCACGGAATAATCACGATCATACATCCAGATAAGTTGATAACCACTGCGGCACACGTTGTTCCAGCCACATTTGCGGTCGCAGCAGCGTTCCGCCGACAAAACCGACATGGCCGCCTTGTTGCGTGAGCTGATATTGAATCGAGGGCGACAGTTGCTCCGGCTGCGGTATCACCGCGTCGGTCATAAAGGGATCGTCTTTGGCGTGAATGATCAGCAGCGGCTTACGCACCCCGGTCAACAGCGGCATGGCGCTGGCCCGATGATAATAGTCACCGGCATCCACGAAACCGTGCGCCCGTGAGGTGACCGCATCGTCAAAGTCACGCAACCGGCGCAGGGCGCGCAGTTCACGTAAATCCACCGGCAGCGTGCCGGGCCAGGCTTTCAGCTTCCGTTTGGCGTTCTTCTTCAGTTGCGTCAGCAGGTAGTGCTGATAAAAACGTGAGAAGCCGTTCTCCAGCTTCTGGCTACAGGGTTCCAGCAGCAGCGGGGCTGAGATGGCAACCGCCGCATCGAGCGGCGCATCACTCCCCTCCAGACCGGTCAGACACGCCAGCATATTACCGCCCAGCGATACGCCGACCGCCGTGGTTGGCACATCCCCCCATTCGCGCTTGAGCCAGCGCAGAAAGTAGCTGGCATCCTCTGTTTCGCCGGAGTGGTAAATCCGATGCAGACGATTCGGTTCGCCGCTACAGCCGCGAAAATGCATCACTACGGCCAGCCAGCCGCGCGCCTGACATGCCTGCATCAGACCGTGAGCATAGGGGCTGTGGAAGCTGCCTTCTAAACCATGGAACAGCACCATGCGGGGTTTATGCGCCGCCTGAGCGGGATTTTCACTCCACGCAAGATCGACAAAATCACCGTCCGGCAAATCGAGTCGCTGCCAGTGTGGGCGCAGGGTGACACGCCGCCTGAGCAGACGCGGCAGCAGAGTTTGCAGGTGCGGATTACGAAAACCGCTAAGAGGAACGAAGTCCTCACTGGGCGGTAAGTCAAAATTACTGTGGTAAACGCTTGTCTGATGCATATCTCGCTGATAGTTTCGATGGGTTTTTTGGCTGTCCTGGGTGAGGAGCACCCTAATCAACATGGAACTGAGTCTGTTTTTGTCAATGCTGGGCTTTCTCTGGGTCGCTGCGATCACGCCAGGGCCTAATAATATGTTACTTACCGCCTCCGCTGCCAACTTTGGCTTTCTGCGCACCTTTCCGTTGTTAATCGGCATCATGATCGGTATGCAGGCGATGCTGCTGATGGTGGCCTTTGGCGTGGGTGGCCTTATCCTACTCTATCCTGCCTTACATCTGGTTCTTAAAATCGCCGGTAGCCTGTATCTGTTGTGGCTGGCGTGGAAAATCGCCACTGCCGAGTATGAGCAACTGGACACCGATTCGGCCCCGCCGGTGCCCACGCCATTCTGGCAGGGTGGCTTATTGCAACTGATCAACCCGAAGGCGTGGCTGATGGCGCTGGGTGCGGTTGCCAGCTTTAGCCTGGCGGGTGCGGCGTATCTGCACTCCGTGGTGGCCATCAGTATTGGTATGGCGCTGGTGAATGTGGTCTCCGGGGTGATCTGGATGGGCTTCGGCTCGTTGATTGGCCGTCTGCTGCGCAGCCCGCGCGCGTGGAAAATCTTTAACCTGGCGATGGGGCTGCTGACCGCCGCCTGCGTGCTGTTGATTTGGCACTGAGTTAACCCGAGGCGCGTGTAACGCGCCTTTTTTCTATTTGCGTATTTTGCATAGTCTTGCCCGATGATTGCCTAAGAACCGATTTTCATTAGGGATAATTTTTAATTCCTTTATGAAACCATTACTGCTGGCGACACTGCACCCAACATAAAAACATTGGGGTGTACGATGATGGCAGTAAAAAAAACCATAACCACATTGGCAGCAGCGCTGGCGTTACTGACCTTCCAGGCGGAGGCGGTTAACGTCACCGTGGCGTACCAGACCTCGGCAGAACCGGCCAAAGTGGCGCAGGCTGATAACACCTTCGCCAAAGAGAGTGGCGCGACCGTAGACTGGCGTAAGTTTGATAGCGGAGCCAGCGTGTTGCGCGCGTTGGCTTCCGGCGATGTTCAGATTGGCAACATCGGTTCCAGCCCACTGGCGGTAGCGGCCACGCAGCAGTTGCCGATCGAGGCTTTCCTGCTGGCTTCGCAACTCGGCAACTCCGAAGCGCTGGTGGTGAAAAAATCCATCAACAACCCCAAAGATCTGATCGGCAAACGTATCGCCGTCCCTTTTATCTCCACTACGCATTACAGCCTGCTGGCAGCGCTTAAGCATTGGGGGATCAAACCCACAGACGTGCAACTGGTGAACCTGCAACCACCGGCGATCATTGCTGCCTGGCAACGGGGTGATATTGATGGCGCTTATGTCTGGGCACCGGCGGTCAACGAACTGGAGAAAGACGGCAAGGTGCTGACTGACTCCTCGCAGGTGGGTAAATGGGGTGCACCGACGCTGGATGTCTGGGTGGTGCGTAAAGATTTTGCCCAGCAGCATCCGGAAATTGTCACCGCCTTTGCCCGCAGCGCGCTGGACGCGCAGAAAGCCTATATCGACAACCCGCAGCAGTGGCTGAAGCAGCCGGATAACCTGAGCAAGCTGTCGCGTCTGAGCGGCGTGCCGGAAGCGCAGGTGCCGGGGCTGGTGGAGGGCAATACCTACCTGACCGCACAGCAGCAGCTGGAGCAGCTCGGCCAGCCGGTGAATAAGGCGATTGTCGATACCGCACACTTCCTGAAAGAGCAGGGCAAGGTACCGGATGCTGCCAGTGATTACAGCAGCTTCGTGACCACCCGCTTCGTTGCCCCCTTAGTGAAATAACCGGAGGTCCTATGCTCAGCATCGCCCATCTGAATGCACGTTACGCCGGACAACCGGCGTTGCAGGATATCAATCTGCAACTGGATCAGCGTGAACTGCTGGTGGTGCTGGGACCGTCGGGCTGTGGCAAAACCACGCTGCTGAACTTAATTGCCGGTTTTTTGCCGCTGGAGTCGGGCAGCATTACGCTGGATGGCAAGCCGGTGAACGGGCCGGGCGCTGAACGTGGCGTGGTGTTTCAGAACGAAGGGCTGTTGCCGTGGCGCAATGTGATCGACAACGTGGCCTTTGGTTTGCAACTGGCGGGAATGGCAAAAGCAGAGCGCCATGCCATCGCCCGTCGCCTGATTCGCAAAGTTGGGCTGGAAGGAGCGGAAAAGCGTTTTATCTGGCAGCTCTCTGGGGGTCAACGTCAGCGCGTGGGGATTGCCCGTGCGCTGGCGGCTGACCCTCAGCTGCTGCTGTTAGATGAACCCTTTGGTGCGCTTGATGCCTTTACCCGTGAGCAGATGCAAACCCTGTTGCTGACGCTGTGGCGTGATACCGGTAAGCAGATCCTGTTGATTACTCACGACATTGAGGAAGCGGTTTTTCTTGCCAGCGAGTTGGTACTGCTGTCACCAGGGCCTGGACGCGTGGTCGAACGGTTGAAACTCGATTTTGGTCAGCGCTTTGCTGATGGTGAGCCTTGCCGCAGCATCAAATCCGACCCGGCGTTTATTGAACGCCGCGAATACGTATTGAATCAGGTATTTGCCCAGCGGGAGGCGTTTGCATGAGCGCATTGATTGATGACAAAGCACGTGCGGCAGGCCGCCGTCGTGGCTTGCGTTGGCCGTTCTCCCGTCAGCTGTCGCTCAGTCTGCTGAGCGTCGCGCTGTTGCTGCTGGTGTGGTGGGGCGTGACGGCGTTGGGCTTGATCGCGCCGCTGTTTCTGCCCGCGCCGCAGCAGGTACTGAAAAAGCTGCTGTTGATTGCCAGCCCGCAGGGCTTTATGGATGCCACATTGTGGCAGCATCTCGGTGCCAGCCTGGCACGCATGCTGGTGGCATTGTTCTTTGCGGCACTGATCGGCATTCCGGTCGGCATTGCGATGGGACTGAGCCCGGCGATCCGTGGGCTGCTTGATCCCTTGATTGAACTCTATCGTCCGGTGCCGCCGCTGGCTTATCTGCCATTGATGGTGATTTGGTTTGGCATTGGTGAAACCTCGAAAATCTTACTGATTTACCTGGCGATTTTCGCGCCAGTCACCTTATCGACGTTGGCAGGGGTGAAAAATGCGCAACAGGTGCGTATCCGTGCTGCGCAGGCGCTGGGTGCGACGCGCTGGCAACTGCTGCGCTGGGTGATTTTGCCGGGTGCGTTGCCGGAAATTCTGACCGGGTTGCGTATTGGTCTTGGCGTGGGGTGGTCAACGCTGGTGGCCGCCGAGCTGATTGCCGCCACCCGTGGCCTCGGTTTTATGGTGCAGTCGGCGGGAGAGTTTCTGGCGACCGATGTGGTGCTGGCGGGCATCCTGGTGATTGCCTTGATCGCTTTTAGTTTAGAACTGGGTCTGCGCGCCTTGCAGCGCCGCCTGACGCCGTGGAATGGAGAACAGCAATGAACGAACGTGTGACTTTTACCGCGCTGGGGCCGAATATCGGTGCGCAGGTAAGCGATGTGGATCTCAGCCGTCCGCTGAGCGATGCGCAATTTGAACAGCTTTATCATGGTCTGCTGCGCCATCAGGTGTTGTTTCTGCGTAATCAGGTGATTACGCCTGAGCAGCAACGTGCGCTGGCGGTGCGTTTCGGCGATCTACATATCCACCCGGTTTACCCTCATGCGCCGGGCGTGGAGGAAATTATCGTGCTGGATACCCATCAGGACAATCCGCCGGATAATGACAACTGGCACACCGATGTCACCTTTATCACCACGCCCCCGGCGATTGCCATTCTGGCGTCGAAACTGCTGCCGGAAAGCGGTGGTGATACCTTATGGGCCAGCGGCATTGCGGCGTATGAGGCGTTATCTGAGCCCTTTAAAACCTTGTTGAGCGGCTTACAGGCCGAGCACGATTTTAAAAAGTCATTCCAGGAGTTCAAATATCGCAAAACCGAGGAAGAGCATCAGCGCTGGCAGCAGGCGGTGGCGAAGCATCCGCCGGTGACGCATCCGGTAATCCGCACCCATCCGGTCAGCGGCCGTAAGGCGCTGTTCGTCAATGAAGGGTTCACCACGCGGTTGATTGGGTTGCAGGAGAAGGAGAGCGATGCGCTATTGAACTTCCTGTTTGCCCACATTACCAAGCCGGAGTTTCAGGTGCGCTGGCGCTGGCAGGAGAATGATGTGGCGATCTGGGATAACCGCGTGACGCAGCATTATGCCAATGCGGATTATTATCCGGCGCGCCGGGTGATGCATCGCGCCACCGTTTTAGGGGATGTCCCGGTTTAACCGATTGTAGCGGCGCGATTTATCGCGCGGTCTTTGCCAGAGTATAAGGTCAAAAGAGCGCGATAAATCGCGCCGCTACGAAATGTGTTCTTAATCAGCAGCCAGCATCTGCTCCAGCTGTTCCTGAGCATCCAGCCACGCCATTTCTACCTCTTCCAGCGCTGATTTACTCTCTGCCTGGCGCTGGAGCGCAGCGGTCAGATCCGCTTTGCGGCTCTGATCATAAATAGCGCTGTCGGACAGCAGTTGCTCAGCTTCACTCAACTGGCTCTGCCACTTCGCCATCTGCTTTTCGAGTTTCTCAATCTCTTTGCGCAGCGGTTGGGTCTGGGCGCGTAGCTCCGCGTCACGGCGTTTCTGATCTTTACGTGCCTGGGCGCTGTTGCCGCTGTCCTGCTTCGGGGCAGCATCCTGTTGTGCCTGCTGTTTTTGCAGATCGCTCAGCCACTGCTGGTAATCTTCGAGATCGCCTTCGAAGATATCCACTTTACGATCGTGCACCAGATAGAGGTCGTCGGTGGTGGCGCGCAGCAGATGACGGTCATGCGAGACCACCACCAGCGCACCTTCAAAATCAATCAGCGCTTCGGTCAGTGCCTGACGCATGTCGAGATCGAGGTGGTTAGTGGGTTCGTCAAGCAGCAGCAGGTTGGGGCGTTGCCAGACGATTAACGCCAGCACCAGACGGGCTTTCTCACCGCCGGAGAAGCGCTCGGTGACTTCACTGACTTTATCGCCCTGGAAGCCAAATCCACCCAGATAATCGCGTAGTTGCTGCTCCAGGGTTTTCGGCGCGATACGTGCCAGATGCTGCAACGGCGACTCATCGGCACGTAAAAATTCCAGCTGATGCTGGGCGAAATAACCCAGCTTGATGCCTTTCGCCAGACCAATTTCACCATCAATCGGGGAAAGCTCACCGGCCAGCAGCTTGATCAGCGTCGATTTACCTGCGCCATTCCGCCCCAGCAGGCCAATACGCGAACCCGGCACCAGGTTAAGTTTGATGGCATCCAGAATGATGCGATCGCCGTAGCCTGCAGTGACTTTTTCCATTTTCAGCAAGGGATTGGGCAGGCTCTCCGGCGGGCGGAAGCTAAAGCTGAACGGGTTATCAACGTGTGCCGGGGCAATCAGTTCCATGCGCTCCAGCATTTTGATCCGGCTCTGCGCCTGTTTGGCTTTGGTGGCCTGCGCGCGGAAACGATCGATATAACTTTGCAGGTGCGCCACTTTTTCCTGCTGGCTCTGATACAGCGCCTGTTGTTGTGCCAGTTTGGCGACGCGCTGGCGTTCAAACGAGCTGTAGTTACCGGTGTACTCAAACATCGTTTGCTGTTCGATGTGGATGATCTTATCCACCACCGGATCGAGGAAGTCGCGGTCATGCGAAATCAGGATCAGCGTGCCTTCGTAACTTTTCAGCCAGCGCTCCAGCCAGATCACCGCATCAAGATCGAGGTGGTTGGTGGGTTCATCGAGCAGCAGCAAGTCGGAACGGCACACCAGCGCCTGGGCCAGGTTAAGACGCATACGCCAGCCACCGGAGAAGTCACTCACCGGGCGCTGGAGTTGCTCCTGACTGAAACCCAGACCGTGCAACAGACTGGAGGCGCGGGCGTGGATACTCCAGGCCTGCACGGCATCGAGCTTGCCATGTAACAACGCGATGGCATTGCCATCATTGCGTGCATTGGCATCGGCTAATTCGGATTCCAGCTGACGATATTCGCGGTTGCCGTCGATAACATATTCCAGCGCGGCTTTACTCAACGCCGGGGTTTCCTGATTGACCCATGCCAACGCCCAGTTGCCCGGGAAGGTGGCGCTACCGGCATCACTGCTCATTTCACCTTTGAGCAGAGATAACAGCGTGGATTTCCCGCAGCCGTTTTTGCCCACCAGGCCGACTTTCTGGCCGGGGTTAATGGTCGCGGTTGCGTTATCCAGCAGCACGTTGGTGCCGCGGCGAATTTGTAACGAGGAGAAGACAATCATAAGCGCCGTATCGTCAGAATATGTTAATTTACTGGCAACATAATTAGATGAACTGTTAGTTGCGTCGAGCATGGTAGCGGAATTCCTGCACGATGACGACGCTTTGGAGGGGAACGATGTCGCAGCCACCCAAAATCCTGCTGCTTTACGCCCATCCGGAATCACAGGATTCGATTGCTAATCGGGTTTTGCTGCAGTCGGCTATGGAACTGGACCACGTCACGGTGCACGATTTATACGCCCACTATCCGGATTTTTTTATCGATATTCACTATGAACAGCAGCTGCTGCGTGAACATCAAATCGTGGTTTTCCAGCATCCGCTTTATACCTACAGCTGCCCGGCGTTGCTGAAGGAGTGGCTGGACCGCGTGTTGTCGCGTGGCTTTGCCAGCGGCGTGGATGGCAATGCGCTGGAAGGCAAGTACTGGCGCAGTGTGGTCACTACCGGTGAGCCGGAAACGGCCTATTCACAGCAGGGACTGAATCGTTACCCGATGAGTGACATTATGCGGCCGTTTGAGCTGACGGCACAGATGTGCCGCATGCACTGGATGACGCCGATGGTGATCTACTGGGCGCGACGCCAGACGCCAGCCGTGCTACGCAATTTTGCCCAGGCTTACAGCGACTGGCTCTCTTCGCCGTTGCCGCAGGGAGGTGCGTAATGGAAGGACAAACGCTGCTTACCGCTGGCGTCATCTATCTGGTGGCGGCGGTGCTGATTGTGCCGATCGCTGCACGCCTAGGGATCGGTGCGGTGCTGGGCTACCTGTTGGCAGGTATCGCCATTGGCCCCTGGGGGCTGGGTTTCATCAGCGATGTGGATGAGATTCTGCACTTCTCCGAACTGGGCGTGGTGTTCCTGATGTTTATCATCGGCCTGGAGCTGAACCCGGCAAAACTCTGGGCGCTGCGGCGGTCGATTTTTGGCGTGGGCGCGGCTCAGGTGCTGATTTCCGCCGCGATTCTCGGTGTTTTGTTGTGGCTGACCGATTTCTCCTGGCAGGCCGCGGTGATTGGCGGTATTGGTCTGGCGATGTCATCCACGGCGATGGCGTTGCAGTTGATGCGTGATAAAGGCATGAACCGCAGCGAGGCCGGGCAGCTCGGCTTCTCGGTATTGCTGTTCCAGGATCTGGCGGTGATCCCGGCACTGGCGCTGGTGCCCTTGCTGGCCGGTGGCGACAGCGGTCATGTGGACTGGTTAAAAGTCGGGATGAAGGTGCTGGCGTTTGCCGGGATGCTGGTTGGCGGCCGTTTTCTGTTGCGTCCGATTTTCCGCTTTATTGCGGCGTCTGGCGTCCGGGAAGTCTTTACGGCGGCATCGCTGTTGTTGGTGCTCGGTTCGGCGCTGTTTATGGATGCTCTGGGCCTGTCGATGGCGCTGGGCACGTTTATTGCCGGTATCCTGCTGGCGGAAAGTGAGTATCGTCATGAACTCGAAGTAGCAATCGAACCGTTTAAAGGTTTGTTGCTGGGGCTGTTCTTTATCTCCGTCGGCATGGCGCTTAATCTCGGCGTGCTCTACACCCACATCGTCGAAATTTTACTTGGCGTGGTGATTCTGGTGGTGGTGAAAATCCTGGTGCTGTACGTGCTGGCGCGGGTGTATGGCCTGCGCAGCTCGGAGCGTCAGCAGTTCGCCGGGGTGCTGAGTCAGGGCGGTGAATTTGCCTTTGTGTTGTTCTCTGCGGCGGCGTCGGCGAAGCTGTTCAGTGGCGACCAGCTACCGTTGCTGCTGGTGACGGTGACCTTGTCGATGATGACCACGCCATTGCTGATGCAGGGGGTTGATCGCCTGCTGGCGCATCGCTTTAATGAGCCGGAAGACGATAGCGAGAAGCCGTTTGTTGAAGATGATCAGCCGCAGGTGATTGTGGTCGGCTTTGGTCGTTTTGGTCAGGTAGTGGGACGTTTGTTGATGGCGAATAACAAACGCATCACGGTGCTGGAACGCGATATCTCGGCCGTCAGCCTGATGCGCAAATATGGCTACAAGGTTTATTATGGTGATGCGACCGAACTGGAGCTGCTGCGTGCGGCGGGGGCCGCGACGGCACAATCGATCGTTATCACCTGTAATGAACCGGAAGATGCCATGACCATTGTGCATCTCTGCCAGCAGCATTTCCCACAGCTGAAGATTCTGGCGCGGGCGCGTGGTCGTGTGGAAGCGCACGAGCTGTTGCAGGCAGGCGTGACGCTGTTCTCGCGTGAAACCTTCTCCAGTGCGCTGGAATTGGGGCGCAAGGCGCTGATTTCTCTGGGTATGCATCCGCATCAGGCGCAGCGCGCGCAACATCATTTCCGCCGTCTGGATATGCGTATGCTGCGCGAACTGGTGCCAAACCAGAGCGACAGCGCGACCGTTTCCCGCGTGCGGGAGGCGCGGCGCGAGCTGGAGGATATCTTCCAGCGCGAAATGCAGCATGAAAAACGTCAGTTTGATGGCTGGGATGATGAGTAACTACACTTACCTTATCCGTTTTTGACGGGCAGGAATCAGAATGCGTAAACGTTTTATTGCCGGTGCGGTATGCCCGCACTGTCAGCAGAAGGACACGCTGGCGATGTGGCGTGAAAACAATGTGGATGTGGTGGAATGCGTGAAATGCGGGCACCAGATGCGTGAAGCTGATAAGCAGGTGCGCGATCAGGTGCGGAGTCAGGAGCAGGTGATCGGCATTTTTCATCCCGAGTAGCGTGATGGCGCAGCTTTTTTTAAGCTTAAACTTACAGCGGGATTGAATTCCGCTACAATCGGCGCCATTAACGCTGAGCAGTATGCGGCATTGCGTTGTCAGCATCCTCAGTCTTGAACCTTTCTGGTTGGTGTTTTTGCTCGCAAAAATGGACCAATGAGACGGGATTCGCAGTTCTCAACGGTTAGGAGATATCATGAAAGTAGCAAAAGACCTGGTGGTGAGCCTGGCGTATCAGGTTCGTACCGAAGACGGTGTGTTGGTTGACGAGTCACCGGTGAGTGCACCGTTGGATTATCTGCACGGTCATGGTTCCCTGATTTCTGGTCTGGAAAAAGCGCTGGAAAATCATGAGCCAGGCGACAAGTTTGACGTGCATATCCCGGCAAACGACGCTTACGGTCAGTATGATGACAACCTGGTACAACGCGTACCGAAAGACGTGTTCATGGGCGTGGACGAGCTGCAGGTAGGTATGCGCTTCCTGGCGGAAACCGATCAGGGTCCGGTACCGGTTGAAATCACTGAAGTTGAAGACGAGCACGTGGTGGTTGATGGTAACCACATGCTGGCCGGTCAGAACCTGAACTTCAACGTTGAAGTGGTGGCGATTCGTGAAGCGACGCCGGAAGAGCTGGCGCACGGCCACGTTCACGGTGAGCACGGTCATCACCACGATCATGATCATGATCACGACCACGATCATGATCACGGCCATGGCGGCTGCGGCGGCCACGGCGGTTGCGGTTGCAACCACTAAGCATTGCAGGGCCACCTTCGCGGTGGCCTTTTCTTTAGTAGTGCGGCGGCGGGGTTTCTTCTGATTGCGAGGCAATCATGGACGGCGCAGCAGCCTTGACCTTATCCACCAGCAAACGCACCTGTTCGCGCAGTTTGCTCATTTCCAGCTCATGCTGAACCACCGTCTGATTGAGTTGATCAATGGTGTGTTCCTGAAAAGCCAGCTTGCTCTCCAGCGCCTCAAGGCGTTGCTCCCATTCTGCTTGTTCCATCATCTCTCCTCATAGAACGGTGCTTGCGTATTGCGGGCGAGATTCTACGGTGTTTTGCTTTAGAATCGTCTGGTTTTTTGCGGAAATCCGCCAGGGTGCTTGAATATGGACATTATGCCACCATCTCTGATGAAACTTCCTGATGCAAAAAAGGTCAGAGGTTGACCGGATAATTACGTTGTGGGAGTGTTCGCCGCTGCCACGTAAAGTTATAGTGTGGGCCACAGTCCGCAATGATTCCCGGGGCGAGAGGCTTCGGTTTTGGAGAAAGGATGAAATCACTGTTTAAAGTCACATTGTTAGCTACCACCATGGCCATCGCACTGAATGCACCGCTGGCTATGGCAGCAGAAGCGACCACTGCGCCGACCGATGCTGCTCAGGCAGCGCCGCAGGCACCGAAAAATGCTGCCTTCAAAAATGAAGATCAGCAATCAGCCTATGCGCTGGGCGCCTCTCTGGGTCGCTACATGGACAACTCTCTGAAGGAACAAGAGAAACTTGGCATCAAGCTGGACAAACAGCAGCTGATTGCGGGTGTTCAGGACGCATTCGGCGGCAAGAGCAAACTCTCTGACGAAGAGATCGAGCAAACCCTGCAGGCTTTCGAAGGCCGTGTGAAGGGCGCTGCTCAGGCGAAGATGGAAAAAGACGCGAAAGAGAATGCGGATAAAGGCACCGCTTTTGCTGACAAATTTGCCAAAGAGAAGGGCGTGAAGAAAACCGAATCCGGCCTGCTGTATCAGGTTGAGAAAGAAGGTACTGGCGACGCACCGAAAGACAGCGACACCGTTGTCGTGAACTACAAAGGCACCCTGATTGACGGTACGGAGTTCGATAACTCCTATACCCGTGGCGAGCCGCTGTCATTCCGTCTGGACGGCGTTATTCCGGGCTGGACCGAAGGTCTGAAGCACGTGAAGAAAGGCGGTAAGATCAAGCTGGTCATCCCACCGCAGTTGGCCTACGGTAAAAACGGCGTGCCGGGTATTCCGGCGAACTCAACGCTGGTGTTTGATGTCGAGCTGCTTGATATCAAACCGGCGCCGAAAGCCGATGACAAAGCACAGGCTCCGGCCGCTGCTGATAAGAAAGCGCAGTAATCTGCCTACCGCCGCCTTAGTGCGGCGGTTTCATTTCTGATGGATGACAAAGCTCTGGCATAACCCGACGACATTTGCCAGACTAACGCCTGCACAACTACTACTATCAAAATGAGTCTGCCCCAGAGCTGCCGACAGGCTCCAGCCATTTAGGGTGATGTCTTCGATGTCTAATCCATTCAATCCCGGTGAACTGACTGACTTCGATTTACTGGAGCAACGTCCGTTTGAGCAAGCAGACTACGATATCCTGAAATCCTATGAGGCTGTCGTTGATGGCCTGGCGATGCTGATTGGCTCGCACTGTGAAATCGTGTTGCATTCACTGGAAGATTTAAAATGCTCTGCGGTGCGCATTGCCAATGGTGAGCATACCGGACGTAAAGTCGGATCGCCGATTACCGATCTGGCGCTGCGCATGCTGCACGATATGCACGGCGCGGACAGCAACGTCTCGAAAGCCTACTTTACCCGCGCCAAAAGTGGCGTGCTGATGAAGTCGGTGACGATTGCAATTCGTAATCGCCAACAGCGGGTTATTGGCCTGCTGTGTATCAACATGAATCTTGATGTGCCTTTCTCGCAGATTATGTCGACCTTTATGCCGCCGGAGATGCAGCAGGTTGACTCCAACGTGAACTTTGCCAGCTCGGTAGAAGACCTGGTGATGCAAACGCTGGAGTTCACCATTGAGGAAGTGAGCGCCGATCGCAACGTCTCCAACAATGCCAAAAATCGTCAGATTGTGCTCAACATGTACGAGAAGGGTATTTTCGATATTAAAGACGCGATTAACCAGGTGGCCGATCGCCTCAATATCTCTAAGCACACGGTGTATCTCTACATTCGTCAGTTTAAGAGCGGCGATTTTCAGGGACAGGATCGTTAATGCGCTACACCCTGCTGGTTACCGGCCCGGCTTACGGCACCCAACATGCCAGCAGCGCGTTGCTGTTCGCCCGTGCGTTGTTACAAGCCGGGCATCAGCTGGAAAGTGTGTTTTTCTATCGTGAAGGCGTGCTGAACGCCAACCAGTTGACGGCACCGGCCAGTGATGAAGTGGATGTGGTGCGTGAGTGGCAGCAACTCCAGCAGACGCATGGTGTGGCGTTGAATATTTGCGTGGCAGCAGCGCTACGACGTGGTGTCGTTGACGCACAGGAAGCCGCGCGCTTACAACTGGCAGGCAGCAATCTGCAACCGGGGTTCGTTTTAAGCGGTCTGGGTGCGTTGGCGGAAGCCTCACTCACCTGTGACCGTCTGGTGCAATTCTGATGAACCGTGTGGCTTTTCTTTTTACTCAGTCTCCCCATGGCAGCAGTGCTGGCAGGGAAGGGCTGGATGCGGTACTGGCAACCGCTGCGCTCAGCGAAGATATTGCGCTGTTTTTCATTGGCGACGGGGTACTGCAACTGAATTGCGACCAGCAGCCCGAACCGATTCTGGCGCGCAACTATATTGCCACCTTTGGGGTGCTGGCGCTTTACGATATTGACCAGTGTTTTATCTGTGAGGCGTCACTGCGTACCCGTGGACTGACCGCGACGTCACCCCGGGTGATGAATGCCGAAGTGCTGGACGCCGTAACGCTGCGCCAGAAACTGGCGACGTATCACCGCATCATTCGTTTCTGAGACTTCATCATGCTGTACACCCTTATGCACTCACCCTGGCAATGCGATATCGATACCTTACTGCTGCTATTGGCGGATCAGGACGACTTGCTGCTGCTCCAGGATGGTGTGACGGCCGCGTTGTCCGATAGTGCCATGCTGCAAAAGTTGCAAAATACCCCGGCAAAACTCTGGGTGTTGCAGGAAGATGTGGTGGCACGCGGGCTGTCTGCACAAATTTCGACCAGCGTAACCTGTGTGGACTATACTGAATTCGTTGCTTTAACGGCGAAGCACCAGCAGCAAATAGCCTGGTAGTACGCTAAAACCTGGTTATTTCTTGACACCCTTTTGACACAGCCCTAAAATTCTGCCTCCTCGTAGTAATACGAGGCGATTTATTACGTGTTTACGAAGCAAAAGCTAAAGCAAATCCAGGAGCTATTTAATGGCAACAGTTAACCAGCTGGTTCGCAAACCACGCGTCCGCAAAGTTGCAAAGAGCAACGTGCCGGCGCTGGAAGCTTGCCCGCAAAAACGTGGTGTTTGTACTCGTGTGTACACCACTACCCCGAAAAAACCTAACTCAGCGCTGCGTAAAGTTTGCCGTGTGCGTCTGACCAACGGTTTCGAAGTGACTTCCTACATCGGTGGTGAAGGTCACAACCTGCAGGAGCACTCCGTGATCCTGATCCGTGGCGGTCGTGTTAAAGACCTGCCAGGTGTGCGTTACCACACCGTTCGTGGCGCGCTGGACTGCTCAGGTGTTAAAGACCGTAAGCAGGCTCGCTCCAAGTATGGCGTGAAGAAGCCAAAGGCTTAATGGTTCTCCGTTAAGTAAGGCCAAACGTTTTAACTTAAATGTCAAACTAAACTCGTAGAGTTTTGGACAATCCTGAATTAACAACGGAGTATTTCCATGCCACGTCGTCGCGTCATTGGTCAGCGTAAAATTCTGCCGGATCCTAAGTTCGGATCAGAGCTGCTGGCTAAATTTGTAAATATCCTGATGGTAGATGGTAAAAAATCTACCGCTGAATCAATCGTTTATACCGCTCTTGAGACCCTGGCTCAGCGTTCTGGTAAAAACGAGCTGGAAGCCTTTGAAGTAGCCCTCGAAAACGTACGTCCGACTGTCGAAGTTAAGTCACGTCGCGTTGGTGGTTCTACCTATCAGGTACCAGTAGAAGTCCGTCCGGTTCGTCGTAATGCTCTGGCAATGCGTTGGATCGTAGAAGCTGCTCGTAAACGCGGTGATAAATCTATGGCTCTGCGCCTGGCGAACGAACTTTCTGATGCTGCAGAAAACAAAGGTACTGCAGTTAAGAAACGTGAAGACGTTCACCGCATGGCAGAAGCCAACAAGGCGTTCGCTCACTACCGCTGGTAACAGCCACGTAGTTGTTGTTAAACCAGCGGGCGCTCAAACGGCCAACCCGCTGGGGTCGACTAACTTTGAACGTCCGAAAAACCGAGGAATAAAATGGCTCGTACAACACCCATTGCGCGCTACCGTAACATCGGTATCAGTGCACACATCGACGCCGGTAAGACTACTACTACCGAGCGTATCCTGTTCTACACCGGTGTTAACCACAAAATCGGTGAAGTACACGATGGCGCAGCAACAATGGACTGGATGGCACAGGAGCAGGAGCGTGGTATTACCATCACCTCCGCAGCGACTACTGCGTTCTGGTCAGGTATGGCTAAGCAGTTTGAGCCGCACCGCATCAACATCATCGACACCCCGGGACACGTTGACTTCACCATCGAAGTAGAACGTTCCATGCGTGTGCTCGACGGCGCAGTAATGGTTTACTGTGCAGTAGGTGGCGTGCAGCCGCAGTCTGAAACCGTATGGCGTCAGGCTAACAAATACAAAGTTCCGCGTATTGCGTTCGTTAACAAAATGGACCGCATGGGTGCGAACTTCCTGAAAGTTGTAGGTCAGATCAAAACCCGTCTGGGCGCGAACCCGGTTCCGCTGCAGCTGGCTATCGGTGCAGAAGAGAACTTCACCGGTGTTGTTGACCTGATCAAAATGAAAGCTATCAACTGGAACGATGCTGACCAGGGTACTACCTTCGTTTACGAAGATATCCCGGCTGACATGCAGGACCTGGCTGAAGAATGGCGTTCAAACCTGATCGATTCTGCTGCCGAAGCTTCTGAAGAGCTGATGGACAAGTACCTGGGCGGCGAAGAGCTGACCGAAGAAGAGATCAAAGGCGCTCTGCGTCAGCGCGTACTGAACAACGAGATCATCCTCGTGACCTGTGGTTCTGCATTTAAGAACAAAGGTGTTCAGGCGATGCTGGATGCGGTTGTTGAGTTCCTGCCAGCTCCGACCGACGTACCGGCAATTAACGGTATGCTGGACGATGGTAAAGATACTCCGGCTGAGCGTCACGCTAGCGATGATGAGCCTTTCTCTGCACTGGCGTTCAAAATCGCAACTGACCCGTTCGTGGGTAACCTGACGTTCTTCCGCGTGTACTCTGGTGTAGTTAACTCCGGTGACACCGTACTGAACTCAGTAAAATCTGCGCGCGAGCGTTTTGGCCGTATCGTTCAGATGCACGCCAACAAGCGTGAAGAGATCAAAGAAGTTCGTGCGGGCGACATCGCTGCAGCAATCGGTCTGAAAGACGTGATCACCGGTGATACCCTGTGTGATCCGAACGCGCCGATCATCCTGGAGCGTATGGAGTTCCCTGAGCCGGTAATCTCTATCGCCGTTGAGCCGAAAACCAAAGCTGACCAGGAAAAAATGGGTCTGGCTCTGGGTCGTCTGGCGAAAGAAGACCCGTCATTCCGCGTATGGACTGACGAAGAGTCTAACCAGACCATCATCGCTGGTATGGGTGAGCTGCACCTCGACATCATCGTTGACCGCATGAAGCGTGAATTCAACGTTGAAGCGAACGTGGGCAAACCGCAGGTTGCTTACCGCGAAGCGATTCGCGCCAAAGTTACCGATATCGAAGGTAAACACGCCAAGCAGTCTGGTGGTCGTGGTCAGTACGGTCATGTCATCATCGACATGTACCCGCTGGAGCCGGGCTCAAACCCGAAAGGCTACGAGTTTGTCAACGATATCAAAGGTGGTGTGATTCCTGGCGAATACATCCCTGCGGTTGACAAAGGTATCCAGGAACAGCTGAAATCAGGTCCGCTGGCTGGTTATCCGGTAGTTGATCTGGGTGTTCGTCTGCACTTCGGTTCATACCACGATGTTGACTCCTCAGAACTGGCATTTAAACTCGCAGCTTCTATTGCCTTTAAAGATGGCTTTAAGAAAGCGAAGCCGGTACTGCTTGAGCCGATCATGAAGGTTGAAGTTGAGACGCCGGAAGAGAACACTGGTGACGTCATCGGTGACTTGAGCAGCCGTCGTGGTATTCTGCGCGGTCAGGAATCCAACGTAACTGGCGTTGTGATTCACGCTGAGGTTCCGCTGTCTGAAATGTTCGGATACGCGACTCAGTTGCGTTCTCTGACCAAAGGCCGTGCTTCTTACTCCATGGAGTTCCTGAAGTACGATGATGCGCCGAACAACGTCGCTCAGGCCGTTATTGAAGCTCGTGGCAAATAAGGCTACGGTTTAAAAATTGTGAACTGATGCCTTCATCACTGATGAAGGCATAACGTAAGGATTATCGCCATGGCGAAAGAGCAATTTCAACGTAACAAACTGCACGTAAACGTGGGCACCATCGGTCACGTTGACCACGGTAAAACCACCCTGACTGCTGCAATCACCACCGTACTGGCTAAAACCTACGGCGGCCAGGCTCGTGCATTCGACCAGATCGACAACGCGCCGGAAGAGAAAGCTCGTGGTATCACCATCAACACTTCTCACGTTGAATACGAAACCCCGACTCGCCACTACGCGCACGTTGACTGCCCGGGCCACGCCGACTACGTGAAAAACATGATCACCGGTGCTGCTCAGATGGACGGCGCAATCCTGGTTGTTGCTGCGACTGACGGCCCGATGCCGCAGACCCGTGAGCACATCCTGCTGGGTCGTCAGGTAGGCGTTCCGTACATCATCGTGTTCCTGAACAAATGTGACATGGTTGATGACGAAGAGCTGCTGGAACTGGTTGAGATGGAAGTTCGTGACCTGCTGTCACAGTACGACTTCCCGGGCGACGACACGCCGATCGTGCGTGGTTCAGCTCTGAAAGCGCTGGAAGGCGACGCAGAGTGGGAAGCGAAGATCGTTGAGCTGGCTGGTCACCTGGATACTTACATCCCGGATCCGGTTCGTGCAATCGACCTGCCGTTCCTGCTGCCGATCGAAGACGTATTCTCAATCTCTGGCCGTGGTACTGTAGTAACCGGTCGTGTAGAGCGCGGTATCGTTAAAGTTGGCGACGAAGTAGAAATCGTTGGTATCAAAGCGACTGCGAAATCAACCTGTACTGGCGTTGAAATGTTCCGCAAACTGCTGGATCAGGGTCAGGCGGGTGAAAACTGTGGTGTTCTGCTGCGTGGTATCAAGCGTGAAGACATCCAGCGTGGTCAGGTACTGGCTAAGCCGGGCACCATCAAGCCGCACACTCAGTTCGAATCAGAAGTGTACGTACTGTCTAAAGACGAAGGCGGCCGTCATACTCCGTTCTTCAAAGGCTACCGTCCTCAGTTCTACTTCCGTACTACTGACGTAACTGGTTCAGTAGAACTGCCGGAAGGCGTAGAGATGGTAATGCCGGGCGACAACATCAAAATGGTTGTAACCCTGATTCACCCGATCGCCATGGACGAAGGTCTGCGCTTCGCAATCCGCGAAGGCGGCCGTACCGTTGGTGCGGGCGTTGTTGCTAAAGTTATCGCTTAATTGCGCTGACGCAGAGGGCTACCCCGGTAGTCCTCTGAGCACGAAAAGAAGAGCACTTCGGTGCTCTTTTTTTTTGTTCCCATTTTCCCATTTGGCTGCGTAATCCCACACAAACTCCAGGTTTGAAATAAAAACCATTCTCATTTACACTTTGATCAGAAAATGTACCGGAGCCTGTAGTAAATGTACGTCTGCCTGTGTAATGCCGTGAGTGATAAAACCCTCCGCGAAGTAGTCCGCCGCTATCAGCCCAAATCTATTCAGCATTTGCGCCAACTGGTTCCTATTGGTAAACAGTGTGGCAAATGTATCCGTGCCGCACGTGAAATCATGGATGACGAGCTCCAGCAGGTGCCGCTGTATAAAGAGATCGCCTGATTCACCGCCTGGCAATGGAATAACCACAAAAACTGTCGCGTTTTTTTGACTTCTTTTTATCCGCATCTACGCTCTTATTAACTGGAAGCGGAGGAAGCGAAATGAAGGGCGACACTAAAATCATAAATCATCTCAACAAATTGCTGGGGAATGAGCTGGTTGCTATCAACCAGTACTTTCTTCATGCACGTATGTTCAAAAACTGGGGTCTGATACGCCTCAATGATGTGGAGTATCACGAGTCCATTGATGAAATGAAACATGCGGACAAGTACATTGAACGCATTCTGTTTCTTGAAGGGATTCCCAACTTACAGGATCTTGGCCGGTTACGGATTGGTGAGGATGTGCCGGAAATGCTGCAATCTGACCTGACGCTGGAGCTGGAAGGGGCGAAGGATTTGCGCGAAGCCATCGCCTATGCTGACAAAGTCCACGATTACGTCAGCCGCGATATGATGATTGAAATTCTTGCCGACGAAGAACACCACATTGACTACCTGGAGACCGAGCTGGAACTGATCAACAAAATCGGGATTCAGAATTACCTACAGGCACAAATCAAAGAAGAGGGTGACAGCTAAGCAGATTCCTTCCCAGGTTATGCCCGGCCCGCCGCGTTCTGTGATCGCTGCGGGCTTTTCTTTTCCTGCCAACTCCTTTTCTGGTTAAAAACGCATCATGGGTTGCTTCCTGAACAGATTTGCGTATAATGCGCGGGCCTGCCGATATTGGTTGGCGCGATTCGAGCAGAATCGCAGGTGGTTGTAAGCTAGGCCGCCTGACAATACTCCCAATTGGGGAGTTATATGCTGAACGATTACACTCCTCCATCAATCGTAATGGGTGTGGGTAGTAATTTTTTTCGTTTATAAAATGTTTGGAGCCTTGGTCTCATGTCGAACCAAAGAATCCGTATCCGTCTTAAAGCGTTTGATCATCGCCTGATCGATCAATCAACCGCGGAAATCGTTGAGACTGCCAAGCGCACTGGTGCGCAGGTACGTGGTCCGATCCCGCTGCCGACTCGCAAAGAGCGCTTCACCGTTCTGATCTCTCCGCACGTTAACAAAGATGCGCGTGATCAGTACGAAATCCGCACTCACAAGCGTCTGGTAGACATCGTTGAGCCAACTGAAAAAACCGTTGATGCTCTGATGCGTCTGGATCTGGCTGCCGGTGTTGACGTGCAGATCAGCCTGGGTTAATCAGGTCATCGAGCGATTGAGAGGTTGATACAATGAGTGGTTTAGTCGGTAAAAAAGTGGGCATGACCCGCATCTTCACTGAAGATGGCGTTTCAATCCCAGTAACCGTTATTGAAGTTGAAGCAAACCGCGTTACCCAGGTGAAAACTCTGGAGAACGATGGTTACCAGGCGATCCAGGTTACCACCGGTGCTAAAAAAGCTAACCGTGTGACCAAACCTGAAGCTGGTCATTTTGCTAAAGCTGGCGTTGAAGCTGGTCGTGGCCTGTGGGAATTCCGCACCGAAGGTGAAGAATACTCTGTTGGTCAGAACATCAGTGTTGAAATCTTCGCTGAAGTGAAAAAAGTAGACGTAACCGGCACCTCTAAAGGTAAAGGTTTCGCAGGTACCGTTAAGCGCTGGAACTTCCGTACCCAGGACGCGACACACGGTAACTCCTTGTCTCACCGCGTACCGGGTTCTATCGGTCAGAACCAGACTCCGGGCAAAGTGTTCAAAGGCAAGAAAATGGCTGGTCAGCTGGGTAATGAGCGCGTAACCGTTCAGAGCCTGGAAGTAGTACGTGTTGACGCTGAGCGCAACCTGCTGCTGGTGAAAGGTGCAGTTCCGGGTGCGACCGGTAGCGACCTGATCGTTAAACCGGCTGTGAAGGCGTAAGGGGATAGCAATGGAATTAGTATTGAAAGACGCGCAGAGCGCGCTGACTGTTTCCGAAACTACCTTCGGTCGTGATTTCAACGAAGCGCTGGTTCACCAGGTTGTTGTTGCCTACGCTGCTGGTGCTCGTCAGGGTACTCGTGCGCAGAAAACTCGTGCTGAAGTAACGGGTTCAGGCAAAAAGCCTTGGCGTCAGAAAGGCACCGGCCGTGCGCGTTCAGGTTCTATCAAGAGCCCGATCTGGCGTTCAGGTGGCGTGACCTTCGCTGCGCGTCCGCAGGACCACAGTCAAAAAGTTAACAAAAAGATGTACCGCGGCGCGCTGAAAAGCATCCTGTCCGAGCTGGTACGTCAGGACCGTCTGATCGTTGTCGAATCATTCTCTGTTGAAGCACCGAAAACCAAGCTGCTGGCACAGAAACTGAAAGACATGGCGCTGGAAGACGTGCTGATCATCACCGGCGAACTGGATGAGAATCTGTTCCTGGCTGCGCGTAACCTGTACAAGGTTGACGTGCGCGATGCAGCAGGTATCGACCCAGTTAGCCTGATCGCCTTCGACAAAGTCGTTATGACTGCTGAAGCAGTTAAGCAAGTTGAGGAGATGCTGGCATGATCCGTGAAGAACGTCTGCTGAAAGTACTGCGCGCGCCGCACGTATCTGAAAAAGCATCTACCGCGATGGAAAAAACCAATACCATCGTTCTCAAAGTTGCTAAAGACGCGACCAAAGCAGAGATCGTTGCTGCTGTTGAGAAACTGTTCGAAGTAGAAGTTAAAGACGTAAACACCCTGGTTGTTAAGGGTAAAGTTAAGCGTCACGGACAGCGTATCGGTCGTCGTAGCGACTGGAAAAAAGCTTACGTCACCCTGAAAGAAGGCCAGAACCTGGACTTCGTCGGCGGCGCTGAGTAAGTCGGAGGAGAAAGACAATGGCAGTTGTTAAATGTAAACCGACATCTCCGGGTCGTCGTCACGTAGTTAAAGTGGTCAACCCTGAGCTGCACAAGGGCAAACCTTTTGCTCCGTTGCTGGAAAAAAACAGCAAATCCGGTGGTCGTAACAACAATGGTCGTATCACTACCCGTCATATCGGTGGTGGTCACAAGCAGGCTTACCGTATTGTTGACTTCAAACGCAACAAAGATGGTATCCCGGCAGTTGTTGAGCGTCTTGAGTACGATCCGAACCGTTCTGCGAACATCGCACTGGTTCTGTACAAAGATGGCGAGCGCCGTTACATCCTGGCCCCTAAAGGCCTGAAAGCTGGCGACCAGATTCAGTCTGGCGTTGATGCTGCGATCAAAGCGGGTAACACCCTGCCGATGCGTAACATCCCAGTGGGTTCTACCGTTCACAACGTAGAAATGAAACCAGGCAAAGGCGGTCAGATTGCTCGCTCAGCTGGTGCTTACGTGCAGATCGTTGCGCGTGAAGGTTCCTACGTTACCCTGCGTCTGCGTTCAGGTGAAATGCGTAAAGTCGAAGCTGACTGCCGCGCAACTCTGGGCGAAGTCGGTAACGCTGAGCACATGCTGCGCGTTCTGGGTAAAGCCGGTGCAACTCGTTGGCGCGGTGTTCGTCCTACCGTTCGCGGTACTGCGATGAACCCAGTCGATCACCCGCACGGTGGTGGTGAAGGTCGTAACTTTGGTAAGCACCCGGTAACTCCGTGGGGCGTTCAGACCAAAGGTAAGAAGACCCGTAGCAACAAGCGTACTGATAAATTTATCGTACGTCGCCGTAGCAAATAATTTTAGAGGATAAGCCATGCCACGTTCTCTCAAGAAAGGTCCTTTTATTGACCTGCACTTGCTGAAGAAGGTAGAGAAAGCGGTGGAAAGCGGAGACAAGAAGCCCCTGCGCACCTGGTCCCGTCGTTCAACGATCTTCCCTAACATGATCGGTTTGACCATCGCTGTCCATAATGGTCGTCAGCACGTTCCTGTCTTTGTTTCCGACGAAATGGTCGGCCACAAGCTGGGTGAATTTGCACCGACACGTACTTATCGCGGCCACGCTGCTGATAAGAAAGCCAAGAAGAAATAAGTAGGAGGAAGAGATGGAAACTATTGCTCAACATCGCCATGCTCGTTCTTCTGCTCAGAAGGTTCGCCTCGTTGCTGACCTGATTCGCGGTAAGAAAGTGTCGCAGGCTCTGGATATTCTGACTTACACCAACAAGAAAGCGGCTGTACTGGTTAAGAAAGTCCTGGAATCTGCCATTGCTAACGCCGAACACAACGATGGCGCTGATATCGACGATCTGAAAGTTGCGAAAATTTTCGTAGATGAAGGCCCAAGCATGAAGCGCATTATGCCTCGTGCAAAAGGTCGTGCAGATCGCATCCTGAAGCGCACCAGCCACATTACTGTGGTTGTGTCCGATCGCTGAGACTCTGGAGACTAGCAATGGGTCAGAAAGTACATCCTAATGGTATTCGCCTGGGTATTGTAAAACCATGGAACTCTACCTGGTTTGCGAACACCAAAGAATTCGCTGACAACCTGGACAGCGATTTTAAAGTACGTCAGTTCCTGACTAAAGAACTGGCAAAAGCGTCTGTATCACGCATCGTTATCGAGCGTCCGGCTAAGAGCATCCGTGTGACCATTCACACCGCTCGTCCGGGTATCGTTATCGGTAAGAAAGGTGAAGACGTTGAGAAACTGCGTACGGTCGTCGCGAATATCGCTGGCGTTCCTGCACAGATCAACATCGCTGAAGTCCGTAAACCGGAACTGGACGCGAAACTGGTAGCTGACAGCATCACTTCACAGCTGGAGCGTCGTGTGATGTTCCGTCGTGCTATGAAGCGTGCAGTTCAGAACGCCATGCGTCTGGGCGCGAAGGGTATTAAAGTTGAAGTTAGCGGCCGTCTGGGCGGCGCGGAAATCGCACGTACCGAATGGTACCGCGAAGGTCGCGTACCGTTGCACACTCTGCGTGCTGACATTGACTACAACACCTCTGAAGCGCACACCACTTATGGTGTAATCGGCGTTAAGGTATGGATCTTCAAAGGTGAGATCCTGGGTGGTATGGCTGCTGTTGAACAACCGGAACCGGCTGCTCAACCTAAAAAGCAGCAGCGTAAAGGCCGTAAGTAAGGAGAGTCGCTGATGTTACAACCAAAGCGTACGAAATTCCGTAAAGTGCACAAAGGCCGTAACCGCGGTCTGGCGCAGGGTACGGATGTTAGCTTCGGTACTTTCGGTCTGAAAGCTGTTGGCCGTGGTCGTCTGACTGCACGTCAGATCGAAGCAGCACGTCGTGCTATGACCCGTGCAGTTAAGCGTCAAGGTAAGATCTGGATCCGTGTATTCCCGGACAAACCGATCACCGAGAAGCCGCTGGAAGTGCGTATGGGTAAAGGTAAGGGTAACGTGGAGTATTGGGTTGCCCTGATCCAGCCTGGTAAAGTCCTGTATGAAATGGACGGCGTACCGGAAGAGCTGGCCCGTGAAGCATTCAAGCTGGCAGCAGCAAAACTGCCTATCAAAACCACCTTTGTAACTAAGACGGTGATGTAATGAAAGCAACTGAGCTGCGTGAAAAAAGCGTTGAAGAGCTGAACGCTGAGCTGCTTAACCTGCTGCGTGAGCAGTTTAACCTGCGCATGCAGGCAGCATCTGGCCAACTGCAGCAGACCCATCTGCTGAAGAATGTGCGCCGTGATGTTGCACGTGTTAAGACTTTACTGACTGAGAAGGCGGGTTCGTAATGACCGATAAAATCCGTACTCTGCAAGGTCGTGTTGTTAGTGACAAAATGCAGAAATCTGCAGTTGTTGCTATCGAGCGTTTCGTGAAGCACCCGATCTACGGTAAATTCATTAAACGTACGACTAAGCTGCACATCCACGACGAGAACAACGAATGCGGTATCGGTGACGTGGTTGAAATCCGCGAATGCCGTCCGCTGTCCAAGACTAAGTCCTGGACTCTGGTTCGCGTTGTAGAGAAAGCGGTTCTGTAATAGAATCCTCTTCCTCTAAAAAATAAGATGAACGGCTCTCGCGAGCCGTTCATTTTTTCTACCCATATGCAGGAACCGGTGTTATAATGCCGCGCCCTCAATTATGGGGCTTTTTAACGACCTGAGGTTTTGGGTCCCGAAGTAGTAGTTGACATTAGCGGAGCACTAAAATGATCCAAGAACAGACTATGCTGAACGTCGCCGACAACTCCGGTGCACGTCGCGTAATGTGTATCAAGGTTCTGGGTGGCTCGCACCGTCGCTACGCAGGCGTCGGCGATATCATCAAAGTTACCATCAAGGAAGCAATTCCTCGTGGTAAGGTGAAAAAAGGTGATGTCCTGAAGGCGGTAGTGGTGCGCACCAAGAAGGGTGTTCGTCGCCCGGACGGTTCTGTCATTCGCTTCGATGGCAACTCATGCGTTATTTTAAACAATAACTCTGAGCAGCCTATCGGAACGCGTATTTTTGGGCCGGTAACTCGTGAACTTCGTACTGAAAAGTTCATGAAAATTATCTCTCTGGCACCAGAAGTACTCTAAGGAGCGAACAATGGCAGCGAAAATCCGTCGTAACGACGAAGTTATCGTGCTTACCGGCAAAGACAAAGGTAAGCGCGGTAAAGTAAAGAACGTCCTGACTTCTGGTAAAGTCATCGTTGAAGGTATCAACCTGGTTAAGAAACACTCTAAGCCGGTACCGGCTCTGAACCAACCAGGTGGCATCGTTGAAAAAGAAGCCGCTATTCAGGTTTCTAACGTTGCAATCTTCAATGCGGCAACCGGCAAGGCTGACCGTGTAGGCTTTAGATTCGAAGACGGCAAAAAAGTCCGTTTCTTCAAGTCTAACAGCGAAACTATCAAGTAATTTGGAGTAGTACGATGGCGAAACTGCATGATTACTACAAAGACGAAGTAGTCCAGAAACTCATGACTGAGTTCGGCTACAATTCTGTCATGCAAGTCCCTCGGGTCGAGAAGATCACCCTGAACATGGGTGTTGGTGAAGCGATCGCTGACAAGAAACTGCTGGATAACGCAGCAGCTGACCTGGCAGCAATCTCCGGTCAAAAACCGCTGATCACCAAAGCACGCAAATCAGTTGCAGGCTTCAAAATCCGTCAGGGCTATCCGATCGGCTGTAAAGTAACTCTGCGCGGCGAGCGCATGTGGGAGTTCTTTGAGCGCCTGATCACTATTGCTGTACCGCGTATCCGTGACTTCCGTGGCTTGTCTGCGAAGTCTTTCGACGGTCGTGGTAACTACAGCATGGGCGTTCGTGAGCAGATCATCTTCCCAGAAATCGACTACGACAAAGTCGATCGCGTTCGTGGTTTGGATATTACCATTACCACTACTGCGAAATCTGATGATGAAGGCCGTGCTCTGCTGGCTGCCTTTGACTTCCCGTTCCGCAAGTAAGGTAGGGTTACTTCATGGCTAAGCAATCTATGAAAGCACGCGAAGTTAAGCGTGTGAAATTAGCAGACAAGTTCTTCGCAAAACGCGCTGAACTGAAAGCGATCATTTCTGATGTGAACGCTTCTGACGAAGATCGTTGGGATGCCGTTCTCAAGCTGCAGAGTCTGCCGCGTGATTCCAGCCCTTCACGTCAGCGTAACCGCTGCCGTCAAACAGGTCGTCCGCACGGTTTCCTGCGGAAGTTTGGGTTGAGCCGTATCAAGGTCCGTGAAGCCGCAATGCGCGGTGAAATCCCGGGTCTGAAAAAGGCAAGCTGGTAATTGTCACCATTTGAATCACGGGAGTAACACAGATGAGCATGCAAGATCCGATCGCGGATATGCTGACCCGTATCCGTAACGGTCAGGCCGCGAACAAAGTTGCGGTCTCTATGCCTTCCTCCAAGCTGAAAGTGGCAATTGCCAACGTGCTGAAGGAAGAAGGCTATATTCAAGATTTTAAAATCGAAGGCGACATCAAGCCGGAACTGGAACTGACTCTTAAGTATTTCCAGGGTAAAGCTGTTGTAGAAAACATTCAGCGTGTTAGCCGTCCAGGTCTGCGCATCTATAAGAAAAAAGATGAGCTGCCAAAAGTAATGGCTGGTCTGGGCATCGCTGTAATTTCTACATCTAAAGGTGTTATGACTGATCGTGCAGCGCGCCAGGCTGGTCTTGGTGGCGAAATTATCTGCTACGTAGCGTAATCGGAGGAAAACATGTCTCGTGTTGCAAAAGCACCTGTCGTTGTTCCTGCCGGCGTAGAGGTAAAACTCAACGGTCAGGAAATTTCGATCAAAGGTAAAAACGGCGAGCTGACTCGTACTATCAACCAAGCTGTTGAAGTTAAGCATGCAGACAACGCCCTGACTTTCGCTCCGCGCGAAGGTTATGCGGATGGTTGGGCACAGGCAGGTACTGCTCGTGCGCTGCTGAACGGCATGGTTATTGGTGTTACCGAAGGCTTCACCAAGAAGCTGCAATTGGTTGGTGTTGGTTATCGTGCAGCTGTAAAAGGCAACTCTGTGAGTCTGGCCCTGGGCTTCTCTCACCCTGTTGACCATGCACTGCCGGCTGGCATCACTGCCGAATGCCCAACTCAGACTGAAATCGTGCTGAAAGGCGCTGATAAGCAGCTGATTGGTCAGGTTGCAGCTGATCTGCGCGCCTACCGTCGTCCTGAGCCTTACAAAGGCAAGGGTGTTCGTTACGCCGACGAAGTCGTGCGTACCAAAGAGGCTAAGAAGAAGTAAGGTAACACTATGGATAAGAAATCTGCTCGTATCCGTCGTGCGACCCGTGCACGTCGCAAGCTCAAAGAGCTGGGTGCTACTCGCCTGGTGGTACATCGTACCCCGCGTCACATTTACGCACAGGTAATCGCCCCGAACGGTTCCGAAGTTCTGGTTGCTGCTTCTACTGTAGAAAAAGCTATCGCTGAACAACTGAAGTATACCGGTAACAAAGACGCCGCTGCAGCTGTAGGTAAAGCTCTGGCTGAGCGCGCTATCGAAAAAGGCATCAAAGATGTTTCTTTCGACCGTTCCGGTTTCCAATATCATGGTCGCGTCCAGGCACTGGCAGATGCTGCTCGTGAAGCTGGCCTTCAGTTCTAAGGTAGAGGTCTAAGATGGCACACATCGAGAAACAAGCTGGCGAACTGCAGGAAAAACTGATCGCGGTAAACCGTGTATCTAAAACTGTTAAAGGTGGTCGTATTTTCTCCTTCACAGCTCTGACTGTGGTAGGTGATGGTAACGGTCGCGTCGGTTTTGGTTACGGCAAAGCGCGTGAAGTCCCAGCAGCGATCCAGAAAGCGATGGAAAAAGCCCGTCGCAATATGATTAACGTCGCGCTGACGCACGGCACCCTGCAGCACCCGGTTAAAGGTGCGCACACGGGTTCTCGTGTGTTCATGCAGCCGGCTTCTGAAGGTACCGGTATCATCGCCGGCGGTGCAATGCGCGCCGTTCTGGAAGTCGCTGGAGTTCATAACGTTCTGGCTAAAGCGTATGGTTCCACCAACCCGATCAACGTGGTTCGTGCAACTATCGACGGCCTGGGCAACATGAAGTCTCCGGAAATGGTCGCTGCCAAGCGTGGTAAATCCGTTGAAGAAATTCTGGGGTAATCACGATGGCGAAGACTATTAAAATTACACAAACCCGTAGCTCAATCGGCCGCCTGCCTAAGCATAAAGCCACTCTGGTTGGCCTGGGTCTGCGTCGTATTGGTCACACCGTAGAGCGTGAAGACACGCCGGCAGTACGCGGTATGATCAACGCGATTTCCTACATGCTGAAAGTGGAGGAGTAAGAGATGCGTTTAAACACTCTGTCTCCGGCCGAAGGGTCTAAACACGCTTCTAAGCGTCTGGGTCGTGGTATCGGTTCTGGCCTCGGTAAAACCGGCGGTCGTGGTCACAAAGGTCAGAAGTCTCGTTCTGGCGGTGGCGTGCGTCGCGGTTTCGAGGGTGGTCAGATGCCTCTGTACCGTCGTCTGCCGAAATTCGGTTTCACCTCTCGCAAAGCAATGGTCACTGCAGAAGTTCGTCTGTCTGACCTGGCGAAAGTTGAAGGCGGTATTGTTGACCTGAACACGCTGAAAGCAGCAAACATTGTCGGTGTTCAGATTGAATTTGCGAAAGTGATTCTGTCTGGTGAAGTTTCTGCACCGGTAACGGTTCGCGGTCTGCGTGTCACCAAAGGTGCTCGTGCTGCAATCGAAGCTGCTGGCGGTAAAATCGAGGAATAAGTAGCAGATGGCAAAGCAACCGGGATTAGATTTTCAAAGTGCCAAAGGTGGCTTTGGTGAACTGAAGCGCAGACTTTTGTTTGTTATCGGTGCACTGATTGTCTTCCGTATTGGCTCTTTTATTCCGATCCCTGGTATCGATGCCACTGTACTTGCCAAACTGCTTGAGCAACAGCGTGGCACCATCATTGAAATGTTCAACATGTTCTCTGGTGGTGCTCTCAGTCGTGCCTCAATCTTCGCGCTGGGTATTATGCCGTACATTTCGGCCTCTATTATTATCCAGCTGCTGACGGTGGTTCATCCAGCGTTAGCGGAGATTAAGAAAGAAGGGGAGGCTGGCCGTCGTAAGATTAGCCAGTACACCCGTTATGGCACGCTGGTTCTGGCCGTATTCCAGTCGATCGGTATTGCTACCGGTCTGCCGAATATGCCTGGAATGCAGGGCCTGGTAATTAATCCAGGCTTTGCCTTCTATTTTACCGCTGTTGTGAGTCTGGTTACCGGGACAATGTTCCTGATGTGGCTGGGCGAACAGATTACTGAACGTGGTATCGGTAACGGTATTTCGATCATTATCTTCGCAGGTATTGTTGCGGGACTCCCGCCGGCCATTGGCCATACCATCGAGCAAGCGCGGCAAGGCGACCTGCACTTCCTTCTGTTGCTGTTGGTTGCAGTTCTCGTATTTGCAGTGACCTTCTTCGTTGTTTTCGTAGAACGTGGTCAACGCCGCATTGTGGTGAACTACGCTAAGCGTCAGCAAGGTCGTCGTGTTTATGCTGCACAGAGCACACATTTACCGTTGAAAGTGAATATGGCAGGGGTTATCCCGGCAATCTTCGCTTCCAGCATTATCCTGTTCCCGGCGACGATAGCATCCTGGTTCGGGGGCGGTACCGGTTGGAACTGGCTGACAACAATTTCGCTGTATTTGCAGCCAGGACAGCCGCTTTATGTGCTACTCTATGCGACTGCAATCATCTTCTTCTGTTTCTTCTATACGGCGTTGGTGTTCAACCCGCGTGAAACAGCAGATAACCTGAAGAAGTCTGGTGCATTCGTACCGGGAATTCGTCCGGGAGAGCAAACGGCGAAGTATATCGATAAAGTAATGACACGTCTGACCTTAATCGGCGCACTGTATATTACTTTTATTTGCCTGATCCCGGAGTTCATGCGTGATGCCATGAAGGTTCCCTTCTACTTTGGCGGTACTTCACTGCTCATCGTAGTGGTTGTCATCATGGACTTTATGGCTCAAGTGCAAACTCTGATGATGTCGAGTCAGTACGAGTCTGCATTGAAGAAAGCTAACCTGAAAGGCTACGGCCGTTAATTCAGGCGCTTGAGAAGTTACGGAGAGTAAAAATGAAAGTTCGTGCTTCCGTCAAGAAATTATGTCGTAACTGCAAAATCATCCGTCGCGACGGCGTCGTGCGTGTGATTTGCAGCGCCGAGCCTAAGCATAAACAGCGCCAGGGCTGATTTTCTCACATATTTTTCTTGCAAAGTCGGGTTGAGCTGGCTAGATTAGCCAGCCAATCTTTTGTATGTCGATGCGTTTCCATTTGAGTATCCTGAAAACGGGCTTTTCAGCATGGTTCGCATTTATTTAATTATAGGAGTGCATAGTGGCCCGTATAGCAGGCATTAACATTCCTGATCAAAAACACACCGTTATCGCATTAACTTCGATTTTCGGTATCGGCAAAACCCGTTCTAAAGCCATCTGTGCTGAAACGGGCATCGCTGAAAATGTTAAGATCAGTGAGCTGTCTGAAGAACAAATTGATCAGCTGCGTGATGCAGTTGCGAAATTCGTTGTAGAAGGTGATCTGCGCCGTGAAATCACCCTGAGCATCAAGCGTCTGATGGACCTTGGTTGCTACCGTGGTTTGCGCCATCGTCGTGGTCTGCCAGTACGCGGTCAGCGTACCAAGACCAACGCACGTACCCGTAAGGGTCCGCGTAAACCGATCAAGAAATAATCGGGGTGAGTAAATAATGGCAAAGGCACCAGTTCGTGCACGTAAACGTGTAAGAAAGCAAGTCTCAGATGGCGTGGCTCACGTCCATGCTTCTTTTAACAACACCATCGTTACCATCACTGATCGTCAGGGTAACGCACTGGGTTGGGCAACCGCCGGTGGTTCCGGTTTCCGCGGTTCACGTAAATCTACTCCGTTTGCTGCTCAGGTCGCTGCAGAGCGCTGTGCAGAAGCCGTGAAAGATTACGGTATTAAGAACCTGGAAGTTATGGTTAAGGGTCCGGGTCCGGGTCGCGAATCAACTATTCGTGCTCTGAACGCCGCTGGTTTCCGCATCACTAACATTACTGATGTGACTCCGATCCCTCACAACGGTTGTCGTCCGCCGAAAAAACGTCGCGTATAACGCCTCGTTTTTAGGATAGTTGGAGAAAGAAAATGGCAAGATATTTGGGTCCTAAGCTCAAGCTGAGCCGTCGTGAGGGCACTGACTTATTCCTTAAGTCTGGTGTTCGCGCGATCGATTCCAAGTGCAAAATTGAACAAGCCCCTGGTCAGCATGGTGCGCGTAAACCGCGTCTGTCTGATTACGGCGGTCAGTTACGTGAAAAACAGAAAGTTCGTCGTATCTACGGCGTGCTGGAACGTCAGTTCCGTAACTACTATAAAGAAGCAGCGCGTCTGAAAGGCAACACCGGTGAAAACCTGTTAGCTCTGCTGGAAGGTCGTCTGGATAACGTAGTTTACCGTATGGGTTTTGGTGCCACTCGTGCAGAAGCACGTCAGCTGGTTAGCCACAAATCTATCCTGGTGAACGGCCGCGTTGTTAACATCGCTTCTTATCAGGTATCTCCGAATGATGTCGTAAGCATCCGTGAGAAAGCCAAAAAGCAATCTCGCGTGAAGGCCGCTCTGGAGCTGGCTGAGCAGCGTGAAAAGCCAACCTGGCTGGAAGTTGATGCGACTAAGATGGAAGGTGTGTTCAAGCGTATTCCTGAGCGTACTGATCTGTCTGCGGACATTAACGAACACCTGATCGTCGAGCTTTACTCTAAGTAAAGCTTAGTACCAAAGAGAGGACACAATGCAGGGTTCTGTGACAGAGTTTCTAAAACCGCGCCTGGTAGATATCGAGCAAGTGAGTTCGACGCACGCCAAGGTGACCCTTGAGCCGTTAGAGCGTGGCTTTGGCCATACTCTTGGCAACGCACTGCGCCGTATTCTGCTTTCTTCCATGCCGGGTTGCGCGGTGACCGAGGTTGAGATTGATGGCGTGCTCCACGAGTACTCCACCAAAGAGGGCGTACAGGAAGATATCCTGGAAATCCTGCTTAACCTGAAAGGGCTGGCGGTAAGAGTTCAGGGTAAAGATGAAGTCATCCTGACCCTGAATAAATCTGGCATTGGCCCTGTGACTGCAGCCGACATTACCCACGACGGTGATGTCGAAATCGTCAAGCCGCAGCATGTGATCTGCCACCTGACCGATGAAAACGCATCTATTAGCATGCGTATCAAAGTTCAACGTGGTCGTGGTTATGTGCCGGCTTCTGCCCGAATTCATTCGGAAGAAGATGAGCGCCCAATCGGCCGTCTGTTAGTAGACGCTTGCTACAGCCCTGTAGACCGTATTGCCTACAATGTTGAAGCAGCGCGTGTTGAACAGCGTACCGACCTGGACAAGCTGGTCATCGAAATGGAAACCAACGGCACAATCGATCCTGAAGAGGCGATTCGTCGTGCGGCAACCATCCTGGCAGAACAACTGGAAGCTTTCGTTGACTTACGTGATGTACGTCAGCCGGAAGTGAAAGAAGAGAAACCAGAATTCGATCCGATCCTGCTGCGCCCTGTTGACGATCTGGAATTGACTGTCCGCTCTGCTAACTGCCTTAAGGCAGAAGCTATCCACTACATCGGTGATCTGGTACAGCGTACCGAGGTTGAGCTGCTTAAAACGCCTAACCTGGGTAAAAAATCTCTTACCGAGATTAAAGACGTGCTGGCCTCACGTGGTCTGTCTCTGGGCATGCGCCTGGAAAACTGGCCGCCGGCAAGCATCGCTGATGAATAACCCGATCACAGGTTAAGGTTTCACTGAGAAGGATAAGGTCATGCGCCATCGTAAGAGTGGTCGTCAACTGAACCGTAACAGCAGCCATCGTCAGGCTATGTTCCGCAACATGGCTGGTTCTCTGGTTCGTCATGAGATCATTAAGACGACTCTGCCGAAAGCCAAAGAGCTGCGTCGCGTAGTTGAGCCGCTGATTACTCTTGCCAAGACCGACAGCGTAGCTAATCGTCGTCTGGCATTCGCCCGCACTCGTGATAACGAGATCGTGGCAAAACTGTTTAACGAGCTGGGCCCGCGTTTCGCGAGCCGTGCCGGTGGTTACACTCGTATTCTGAAGTGTGGCTTCCGTGCTGGTGACAACGCTCCGATGGCATACATCGAGCTGGTTGATCGTCCAGAAGCTCAAGCAGAAGCTGCTGCAGAGTAATTTGCAGTAACGTAAAAAACCCGCTTCGGCGGGTTTTTTATTGCCTGTCGTTTCTTCCCATTTTCTCCCCTTCCGCTATGCTGATGGCAGTTATCCCTGTCAGGAGCGCCTCATGTGGCTAATTGACCAACTTGCAGAACAACATATCCTTGCCGCTCAGGAAAAAGGTGAACTGAGCAATTTGCGTGGCGAGGGTGCACCATTGCTACTGGAAGATGACAGCGGTGTACCGGAAGAGCTGCGTATGGGCTATCGGCTGTTAAAAAATGCCGGTTTTCTGCCGCCAGAGCTGGAGATGCGGCGTGAAGCTCTGGAAGTAAAAGATCTGCTACGCGAGTTGGACCCTGACGATCATCAGGCCCGAGAGTTGGCGAAAAAACTGAGCTTACTGGAACTGAAACTGCGCCAGGCAGGGATGAGTACGGCGTTCCTGCAAGGAGAGTATCGTGAGGCGATTAAGCAGCATCTGGGGCAGGAGAAATAATATGTATCGTATTGGGCAGTTGGCGAAGATGGCTGATGTTACTCCTGACACCATCCGCTTTTATGAAAAGCAGCAAATGATGGATCATGAGGTGCGCACAGAAGGCGGATTCCGTTTATATAGCGATGATGACTTGCAGCGTCTGCGCTTTATCCGTTACGGACGTCAGTTAGGTTTTAGCCTTGATGCAATTCGTGGATTGCTGTCGATCCGTATCGATCCCGAACATCACACTTGCCAGGAATCAAAAGCCATTGTGGCGAAGCGTCTTGATGAAGTCAGCAGCATGATTGTGGAGCTTCAAACGATCCAGCGCTCGCTGCAACGTCTGTCTGAAACCTGTTGTGGTGATCTCCATAGCAGCGCCTGCTGCTCAATTCTCGAAGCGCTGGAGAAGGGGGAAGAACCGCAACCCGAAATTTGTTGTAGCAAGGATTGTAATTAACGCGAATAGGCCTATAGTTGCGCAGTCAATCATTGGAGGAAATATGAGCCGTTATCAGCATCAAAAAGGGCAGATCAAAGACAACGCCATCGAGGCGCTATTGCACGACCCGCTGTTTCGCCAGCGTATTGAGCAGAATCAGAAAGGGAAAGGCAGCTATCGGCGTAAAGACAAACACGCGAAGCGGGGTAACTGGGAGGCCAGTGGTAAGCAAAGCAGTTTACCACTGGCCTTCTGGTTTTAAGGATAAAAAAACCGCCTGTCCAGGCGGTTTTCTCTATCAGATTTTGGTGTTTTGTTGCTTCAGCAGGTCACGAATTTCCGTCAATAACAGTTCTTCATTCGTCGGTTTCGGATCGGCTTTCTCTACTTCTTTTTTCTTGTACAGTTTATTCATCAATTTGATGGCGATAAAAATGGCCAATGCGACGATAACGAAATCAAAAATGCTTTGAATAAAGACACCGTATTCCATTACGACGGCAGGGGCTGTGCCTTCCGCAGGTTTTATGATCCACTTGAACTGTTTAAAATCCACCCCGCCAATCAGTAACCCCAGCGGCGGCATAATAATATTAGCCACCAGCGATGAAACAATCTTGCCAAACGCGGCACCGATAATTACACCAACTGCGAGGTCAACCACGTTACCGCGCATCGCAAAATCACGAAACTCTTTGAAAAAACTCATTGTTATCTCCTTGCCTTGGCCAATGCCTAAAGTCTAACAAACCTTTTAACATTTGCCATTACAACAAAGGATTAAACTGGATTATCACGACGGGCAATAAAATCTTGCCCGCAATGATTAAAGGAAGAAGGGGCTTGGCTGGAACAGCCGTTCCACATCGGGCACAAATTTCTTATCAGTCAGGAACATAATCACGTGGTCGCCTTGCTCAATGCGAACATTATCATTGGCAATAATGACTTCATCGCCACGAACCACAGCGCCAATGATGGTGCCTGGCGGCAATTTAATATCTTCGATCAAACGTCCAACGACGCGTGAAGTGGTTTCTTCACCGTGGGCGATCGCTTCGATCGCTTCGGCAATACCACGACGTAACGAGGAGACGCCAACAATGTCTGCTTTACGCACATGGCCGAGCAACGCAGAAATGGTGGCTTGCTGAGGTGAAATGGCGATATCGATCACGCTGCCCTGCACCAGATCGACATAGGCACGGCGCTGGATCAACACCATGACTTTTTTCGCCCCCATTTTTTTCGCCAGCATCGCTGACATGATGTTGGCTTCATCATCGTTGGTGACCGCAATAAACAGATCGATTTGATCGACATGTTCTTCAGCCAGCAACTCCTGATCGGAAGCATCACCATAGAATACAATCGTATCCTGTAGCTGTTCTGCCAGTTCTGCTGCGCGCTGTGGATTTCGTTCGATCAGTTTTACGCTGTACTGCTTTTCCAGCCGTTGTGCCAGGCCAAAGCCGATATTACCGCCCCCCACCAGCATGATGCGTTTGTACGGTTTTTCCAGCCGCTGCATCTCACTCATTACGGCGCGGATATGCTGGCTGGCGGCGATAAAGAAGACTTCATCACCGGCTTCAACGATCGTCGAACCCTGCGGGCGAATGGGACGATCCTGACGAAAGATCGCCGCCACACGTGTGTCAATATGCGGCATATGCTCGCGCAGAATGGAGAGTGGGTTACCGACTAATGGACCGCCGTAATACGCTTTCACCACGGCGAGGCTCACTTTGCCTTCGGCAAAATTCACCACCTGCAACGCCCCCGGATATTGGATCAGACGGTAAATATTGTCGATCACCAGTTGTTCTGGCGAGATCAAATGGTCAATAGGGACGGCTTCCGGTACGAACAACTTCTCAGCATCACGCAGATAATCAGCCGCACGGATACGCGCGATACGGTTGGGGGTATTGAATAAGGAGTAAGCGATCTGACAAGCGATCATATTGGTTTCGTCAGAGCTGGTGACCGCCACCAACATGTCAGCATCTTCCGCACCGGCTTCACGCAGGATTCGGGGATGAGAACCATGCCCGTGCACCACGCGCAGATCGAATTTGTCCTGCAACTGACGTAAACGCGTGGGATCGCTATCCACGACGGTAATGTCGTTGTTCTCACCGACCAGGTTTTCTGCGAGGGTTCCGCCGACCTGCCCGGCACCAAGGATTATAATTTTCATCGCGATAAGCTCTTGTCAGATTGCGCTGTACTATTTTTTCATCAGCTTAGCGTAGAAGAAACCATCCCCGCCATCCGTTGCGGGAAACACCTGCCAACCATTTTCCTGACCATGCGGTAACGCCTCAGCAATCGCATCGGGATGGGTAGCCAGGAAAGCCGTGATCTGCTGATGATTCTCTTCCGGCAGAACTGAACAGGTAGCATAAAGCAAAGTGCCGCCACTTTTCAGTCGTGGCCAAACTGCATGGAGAATCTCACGTTGCAGGCTGGCCAGTTCGGCGATATCACGATCGCGCCGCAGCCATTTGATGTCGGGATGGCGACGGATCACGCCCGTTGCTGAGCAGGGCGCATCCAGCAGAATGCGGTCAAATTGCTTATCACCACACCATTCAGCCGGGGTGCGGCCATCGCCCTGACGCACATCTGCCTGCATGCCGAGGCGTTGCAGGTTCTCTCTCACGCGGGTCAGGCGCTGTTCGTCAATATCGACGGCAAGCACGGCAGCCTGCGGTGCAATTTCGAGGATATGGGTGGTTTTGCCGCCGGGAGCGGCACACAGGTCGAGTATGGATTCACCATTTTGTGGCTCAAGCAGCAAAGCACAGCGTTGTGCGGATAAATCCTGCACGGTCACCCAACCTTGATCGAAACCTGGCAGTTGGCCGACTGCGGTTGGTGCCTCCAGACGCAGCGAATCAGGAGCATCCCCGACAAAGGCGCTTTTTTCGGTCTCTTCAAGCAGCGCCAACCAGGTGTCGCGGGGGTGATGCTGACGGTTGACGCGCAGCCACATCGGCGGTCGCTGATTGTTGGCTTCGACAATTTGCTGCCACTGTTCTGGCCACGCTGTTTGCAAACGTTTCAGCAACCAAGCTGGATGCAGATGGCGCTGTGTCCCCTGATCGACCTCAGCAACCAGCGCTTCCTGCTGTCGCTGGAACTGGCGTAGCACACCGTTGAGTAAGCCTTTCAGGTTTGCACGTTTTAACACTTCCGCACCCGCCACGGTTTCAGCTAATGCAGCATGCGGAGGGACGCGGGTATAAAGCAACTGATACAAGCCGACCATAATGAGGTAATGGAGAACGCGCTGCTTCCCGGTTAAAGGACGCTCCATCAACTTGCTAATTAATGCTTCGAGCTGGGGCAAGGTGCGCATAACGCCAAAGCAGAGTTCTTGCAGCAGCGCCCCGTCTTTATCGGACAGGCTTTTTTGGGCACCGGGCAATATGGCGCTGAGCGATTCGCCTTTATCTACTACGCGTTCAATCAATTGCGCGGCGAGGCTACGCAGGTTTGTGTTTTTTTTCATGCGATTCATTCATTAAACAAAAAGCCCGGTATTAACCGGGCTACGGGATCAGGCCAGAATGCTACCAGGCGTGAACCATTCACGGCGTGAGTTAAGCAGATCCTGTGCGGACATGGCTTTTTTGCCGGCAGGCTGGAGCGAAAGCAGGTTCAGAACACCGTCAGCGGTTGCAATCTGGATACCTTGCTTATCGGCGTGGAGTATTTCGCCGGGCTGTTTGGCCTGATGCGGTAACACACTGGCTTGCCAGACTTTCACCGGTTGATCATCAACCATGAAATAGCTCATCGGCCAGGGATTAAAGGCGCGAATGCAGCGCTCAAGTTGCGCGGCGGAAAGCGTCCAGTCGAGGCGAGCTTCTTCTTTACTCAGTTTCTCGGCGTAGCTGACCAGCGCTTCATCCTGTTTTTCTGGCTGTGCGCTGCCAGTGGCCAGTTGCTCCAGCGTTTTGAGCATTCCTTCAGGACCGAGCTGCGCCAGCTTGTCATACAGCGTGGCACTGGTGTCCTGTTGGGTAATCGGGCAGGCGAGTTTATGCAGCATATCGCCGGTATCCAGACCGACATCCATTTGCATGATGGTCACACCGGTTTCCGCATCGCCAGCCCAGAGGGAACGCTGGATCGGCGCGGCACCACGCCAGCGCGGCAGCAAGGAGCCGTGGACGTTGATACATCCCAGCCGCGGCATATCCAACACCGCTTTCGGTAAAATCAGACCGTAAGCGACCACCACCATCACATCGGCCTGCAATGCAGCAACCAACTGCTGATTATCTTCCGGTTTGAGCGACTTAGGCTGGAAAACCGGTACATCATGCGCCTGCGCCAACACTTTTACCGGGCTGGGCGTGAGTTTGTTGCCGCGTCCGGCAGGACGATCGGGCTGGGTAAAAACGCCAACCACCTGATGCTCAGAAGCAAGCAGCGCGTCAAGATGACGCGCTGCAAAGTCAGGTGTACCGGCAAAGATGATTTTTAACGGTGCAGACACAGTTCAACCTTCTGTTTGCACTCAGGATGCGCGTGCATTCTGGCGTGCCAGTTTTTCCAGTTTCTGTTTAATGCGCTGGCGTTTCAGCGGGGACAGATAATCAATAAACAGTTTGCCATCGAGATGGTCGATTTCGTGCTGAATACAGATCGCCAGCAGGCCATCAGTTTCCAGTTCGAAGCTATTACCGTCACGATCTTGGGCACGGACTTTCACCCACTCAGCACGGGGGACAAAAGCACGCTGCTCAGGGATGGAGAGGCAACCCTCTTCAATACCGGTTTCGCCGCCTTTTTCCAGCAATTCTGGGTTAATCAGCACCAGACGTTCTTCACGGCTTTCTGACACATCAATGACGATGATGCGTTGATGAATATCCACCTGAGTCGCCGCCAGGCCAATGCCTTCTTCGGCGTACATTGTTTCAAACATGTCGTCGACGATGCGCTGTACCCCGGCGTCTACGGTTTTTACCGGCGCCGCGATTTTGCGAAGACGATCATCAGGGAAATGTAATACCTGCAAAACTGACATAAATTTCCAGATCTGTATGCGTTAAAGAAAAGATTACTGCCTCATATTGTAGACTTTTTGGGGCATGATTGACAGCATTCCACGGCATCAAGGCACAGGTCGAACAGGGAGTGAGACGTGGATAAAATTGAGTGGATGCTCAGGCTGGCTAATGTGAAAGGTCTTGGTGGTCATCAGCTTCTCCGTCTGGTGAACATGCTACATAGCACCCGGCATATCGATGATGATTTTCTGACGGCACAGCGGTTGAATGAAACGCAGCGAAAACAATTCAATACGCTCTGCCCACGGCAACTGATGCGAACCCAGCGATGGCTGGAAAATCCACAACATCAGCTGCTTTCTGTTCTGGATAATGCTTACCCATCAGCATTAGCGGAAATCAGCCGCTTCCCGCCATTGTTATATGTGATGGGCAATGCCGCAGCCTTGCATACCCCGCAACTCGCCATCGTCGGCAGTCGTCAATGTTCGCATTATGGCAGGGAGTGGGGGGATTGGTTTTCACAGCAGTTAGCTGCGCAAGGGTTAACCATCACCAGCGGGTTGGCGCGGGGAATTGACGGCATTGCGCATCGGGCGGCGCTTAATGCCGGTGGTAAAACCGTCGCAGTGTTGGGTAGTGGGCTGAAACACCTCTATCCCAAAATCCATCAGAAACTGGCGCAGGAGATCATCAGCAACGACGGTGCCCTGGTCTCGGAATTTCCGTTGGATACGCCTCCCTATGCCGCTCATTTTCCCCGCCGCAATCGTATCATTAGTGGTTTAAGTCTCGGGGTGTTGGTGGTGGAAGCGTCGCTGAAAAGCGGGTCGCTGGTCACGGCACGCTATGCGCTGGAACAAAATCGTAATGTCTATGCGTTACCGGGTTCTTTGGGGAGTGAGGGCAGCGCAGGAACACACTGGCTGATACAGCAAGGCGCACTACTGGTCGCCCATCCTGATCATATTCTCGACGATCTCCATTCGACCCTGAACTGGCTACCTGCAACTCAACCAGAAACAATATATTCACAAGACAGTGACGATGTTCCATTGCCATTTGCGGACGTGTTGGCTAACGTAGGAGATGAGGTTACACCTGTTGACGTCGTCGCTGAACGTGCCGGCCAACCTGTGCCAGTTATCTCAGCCCAGTTGCTGGAGCTGGAGTTAGCAGGATGGATCGCAGCTGTACCCGGCGGCTATGTCCGATTAAGGAGGGCATGCCATGTTCGACGTACTTATGTACTTGTTTGAAACCTATATCCATAACGAAGCCGAGATGCGCGTTGACCAGGATAAATTGACCGATGATTTAACCGATGCCGGTTTTCATCGTGAAGATATCTATAATGCGTTGAACTGGCTTGAGAGACTGGCTGATTACCAGGATGGCCTGGTCGCGCCGGTGTTACTGGCGAATGATCCGCTCTCAATGCGTATCTACACGGATGAAGAGAGCCAGCGTTTAGATGCTGAATGTCGCGGTTTTATTTTGTTCCTGGAGCAGATCCAGGTGCTGAATATGGAAACGCGCGAAATGGTTATCGAACGAGTGATGGCCCTCGATACCCTCGATTTCGATCTGGAAGATCTCAAATGGGTGGTGCTGATGGTGCTGTTTAACATCCCTGGATGTGAAAACGCTTACCAGCAGATGGAAGAACTGTTATTCGACGTCAATGAAGGTATGCTGCATTAATTTGCGATTAATGCATCGGGTTATATGAGTAAATCAGCACTATTTACCGTGCGTAAACACGACCCCTGCCCCGCTTGCGGGGCAGAATTAGTGATACGTGCCGGCAAACATGGCCCATTCCTTGGGTGCGTAAACTATCCAACCTGCGACTACATTCGCCCGCTGAAAAGCTTGGGTGATGGTCATATCGTTAAAGTGCTGGAGGGCCATGCCTGTCCACAATGTGGTGCTGATAAGGTGCTACGCCAGGGGCGGTTTGGTATGTTTGTTGGCTGTAGCCACTATCCAGAATGTGATTACACTGAAACGATCGATAAGCCTGATGAGACAGCTATCGCTTGTCCCCAGTGCCAGAGTGGGAAGTTGGTGCAGCGCCGTTCGCGCTATGGCAAAACGTTTCATTCCTGCGATCGTTATCCAGACTGTCAGTTTGCTGTGAATGCCACGCCGGTTGAAGGCGTCTGCTCACACTGTCAGTTCCCGCTATTAATCGAAAAGAAAACCGCGCAGAGCATGAAACGTTTCTGCGCCAGTAAACGCTGCGGCAAACCCGTAGTGCAGGACAACTGATTATCATGACGCAAGAACACGCTTTACCGGGAAGTCTCGATTTCTGTATTGAACAGCTGCAGCAGCAGGCGGTGATCGCTTATCCAACGGAGGCGGTCTTTGGTCTGGGATGTGACCCGGATAGTGAACATGCGGTGATGTCACTGCTGGCATTGAAACAACGCCCGGTAGAGAAAGGATTGATCCTGATTGCGGCGGATTATGCTCAGCTTGAGCCGTATGTCGCCGATCAGGAACTGTCGGTGGTGCAGCGTGAGCGAATGTTTGCCAGCTGGCCAGGACCGGTGACTTATGTCGTCCCGGCATCACCGCACACGCCACGCTGGTTAACCGGGCGTTTTGATTCGCTGGCGATCCGCGTTAGCGATCATCCTGATGTGCAGGCGTTGTGTCGACGTTTTGGTAAACCACTGGTTTCAACCAGTGCCAATCTCTCCGGTGAGCCACCTTGTCGCACCGCAGCGGAGGTCGCCCAGCAATTTGGCGTGGCGTTCCCGGTGCTGGTAGGTGCAACCGGTGGCCGTCTCAATCCTTCAGAAATCCGCGATGTTATCAGCGGCGAACTTATCCGTCAGGGCTAATTTATGGACAACTTTGCCGTTTTTGGTAATCCAATCGCGCACAGCAAATCGCCTTTTATCCATCGTCTGTTTGCAGAACAAACCGGTATCGACCATCGCTATGGTCGGGTGTGCGCGCCCCTGGATGGTTTCCCGCAGGCAATCAGTGAGTTTTTTGCGGCGGGCGGAAAGGGAGCCAACGTGACGTTGCCCTTCAAAGAGCAGGCGTGGGAGTTTGCTGATGAGCTCAGTGAACGCGCTGCGCTTTCTGGGGCGGTCAATACATTGAAGAAAGATGCACAGGGTCAGATTATTGGTGATAACACCGATGGTATTGGCCTACTGAGCGATCTTGAACGGTTGCAGATGATCATGCCGGGTGATCGTGTTTTGCTGGTGGGAGCCGGTGGCGCAGCGCGCGGCGTGATCTTGCCTCTGCTTTCATTAGGATGTTCAGTCACGGTCACGAACAGAACGGTCGAAAAGGCTGAGTTGCTGGCAGAGATCTTCCGCCACAGTGGTGCCATTCATGCCTGCGGCTTCGAGCATCTGGCGGGTCAATCATTTGATCTGATTGTGAACGCCACCTCCAGCGGGGTGGAGGGGAAGGTGCCGCCATTACCGGTTTCATTGATTACTCACTCTACCCGCTGCTATGACATGTTCTATCAACCGGGCCTGACGCCATTTTTGCTTTGGTGCCAGCAGCAGGGCGCGCGGCAACTCGCCGATGGGTTAGGGATGCTGGTGGGGCAGGCAGCACATGCTTTTCAGTTATGGCACGGTGTCATGCCAGAGATCACGCCTGTCATTGCGCAGTTAAAAGAAGCGATGCAAGCGTGAATCAGGCTATCCAGTTCCCCGATCGCGAAGAGTGGGATCAGAATCGTCAGGCGGTATGCTTCCCGGCACAAGTCAACGGTATGGGGTTAATGTGTGCAATTTCTTCAGATGCACTGCATGACCGATTCGGTGCAGGGGAAGCGATGGCGCTATTTAGCGCCAATCGCTGGGATCTGGAAGATGAAGCCGAACAGCTTATCCTCAACGACGAGGTTGATAATCAAGGCTGGGTCTGGCTCTCCTGAGCGAGATAATCATTTTTCCAACCAACGTAGTTGTTTGCCGAATAACGCAGTCCTTCGATCTCTGCTTCATTAAGAGGGCGAATTTGCTTCACCGGGCTACCTAAATAAAGGTAGCCACTCTCCAGGCGTTTGCCGGGCGGGACCAGACTACCTGCACCAATCATCACATCTTCTTCTACTATTACGCCGTCCAGCAGAATCGAACCCATACCCACCAGCACACGATCGCCGATCGTACAGCCATGCAACATGGCTTTGTGGCCGACGGTAACGTCTTCGCCAATCACCAGCGGGTAGCCTGGCGGATTGCTGGCTGATTTATGCGTGACATGAAGTACGCTGCCATCCTGAATGTTAGTGCGCGCGCCAATGATCACCTGATTCACATCACCGCGAATGGCGACCAGTGGCCAGATGCTGACATCGTCTCCCATGATGACATCACCAACCACCACACTGCTTTTATCGATCATTACCCGATCGCCAGTTTGTGGGTAGCTGCTTTTATAGGGACGTAAGGCTGTAGACATGATCTTTCTCCTTTTACTCATTTATCCCTAGCCTGAGCGCGATCAGGGCGACAGACAAGCTGATTTTTGAGCGGATCGTTCGTGATCTCGGCAGAAAGGATGAAAACTCGCCAGTCGAATAAAAAGATCGAAAAAAGGGGTTGTGCAAAAAATTCGGATCCCTATAATGCGCCTCCACTGACACGGCAAAGCGGCAACGCAGACGGTCAGCGAGGGACGAAGTGATTCATCCCGCCAGAGAAAAATCTCGAAAAAGAGATTGACTCTGAAGGAGGAAAGCGTAATATACGCCACCTCGCGACAGACGGTTAACCCGCTGGTCGCACTGCTCTTTAACAATTTATCAGACAATCTGTGTGGGCACTCGCAGGATTGATATCAAAAGTCTACGGACTTAAAAAATATCAAGTCTCAAGAGTGAACACGTAATTCATTACGAAGTTTAATTCTTTGAGCATCAAACTTAAATTGAAGAGTTTGATCATGGCTCAGATTGAACGCTGGCGGCAGGCCTAACACATGCAAGTCGAACGGTAGCACAGAGGAGCTTGCTCCTTGGGTGACGAGTGGCGGACGGGTGAGTAATGTCTGGGGATCTGCCCGATGGAGGGGGATAACTACTGGAAACGGTAGCTAATACCGCATAACGTCGCAAGACCAAAGTGGGGGACCTTCGGGCCTCACACCATCGGATGAACCCAGATGGGATTAGCTAGTAGGTGGGGTAATGGCTCACCTAGGCGACGATCCCTAGCTGGTCTGAGAGGATGACCAGCCACACTGGAACTGAGACACGGTCCAGACTCCTACGGGAGGCAGCAGTGGGGAATATTGCACAATGGGCGCAAGCCTGATGCAGCCATGCCGCGTGTATGAAGAAGGCCTTCGGGTTGTAAAGTACTTTCAGCGGGGAGGAAGGTGTTGAGGTTAATAACTTCAGCAATTGACGTTACCCGCAGAAGAAGCACCGGCTAACTCCGTGCCAGCAGCCGCGGTAATACGGAGGGTGCAAGCGTTAATCGGAATTACTGGGCGTAAAGCGCACGCAGGCGGTCTGTCAAGTCGGATGTGAAATCCCCGGGCTTAACCTGGGAACTGCATTCGAAACTGGCAGGCTAGAGTCTTGTAGAGGGGGGTAGAATTCCAGGTGTAGCGGTGAAATGCGTAGAGATCTGGAGGAATACCGGTGGCGAAGGCGGCCCCCTGGACAGAGACTGACGCTCAGGTGCGAAAGCGTGGGGAGCAAACAGGATTAGATACCCTGGTAGTCCACGCTGTAAACGATGTCGACTTGGAGGTTGTGCCCTTGAGGCGTGGCTTCCGGAGCTAACGCGTTAAGTCGACCGCCTGGGGAGTACGGCCGCAAGGTTAAAACTCAAATGAATTGACGGGGGCCCGCACAAGCGGTGGAGCATGTGGTTTAATTCGATGCAACGCGAAGAACCTTACCTGGCCTTGACATCCACGGAATTCGGCAGAGATGCCTTAGTGCCTTCGGGAACCGTGAGACAGGTGCTGCATGGCTGTCGTCAGCTCGTGTTGTGAAATGTTGGGTTAAGTCCCGCAACGAGCGCAACCCTTATCCTTTGTTGCCAGCGATTCGGTCGGGAACTCAAAGGAGACTGCCGGTGATAAACCGGAGGAAGGTGGGGATGACGTCAAGTCATCATGGCCCTTACGGCCAGGGCTACACACGTGCTACAATGGCGCATACAAAGAGAAGCGACCTCGCGAGAGCAAGCGGACCTCATAAAGTGCGTCGTAGTCCGGATTGGAGTCTGCAACTCGACTCCATGAAGTCGGAATCGCTAGTAATCGTAGATCAGAATGCTACGGTGAATACGTTCCCGGGCCTTGTACACACCGCCCGTCACACCATGGGAGTGGGTTGCAAAAGAAGTAGGTAGCTTAACCTTCGGGAGGGCGCTTACCACTTTGTGATTCATGACTGGGGTGAAGTCGTAACAAGGTAACCGTAGGGGAACCTGCGGTTGGATCACCTCCTTACCTGAAGATGCTTTCCTTCGAAGTGCTCACACAGATTGTCTGATGAAAACGTAATGAGCAAGACGGCTGCGAAGTCGTGACACTTCATGTGTCCCCTTCGTCTAGCGGTTAGGACTCCGCCCTTTCACGGCGGCAACAGGGGTTCGAATCCCCTAGGGGACGCCACTTGCTTGGTGACAGGTGAAAGGTGTCGCTGCTCAGTATCTCAAAACTGGCTTACGAGTCATGTTTGAGATATTTGCTCTTTAACAATCCGGAACAAGCTGAAAATTTGAAACGACACGTTGTTTCATTTCTCCGTAATAAGAAATGAAAGCGATGTGTTCGAGTCTCTCAAATGCTTGCAGTCTGCATGCGTGAAAACGTCTGTGGGTTGTGAGGTTAAGCGACTAAGCGTACACGGTGGATGCCCTGGCAGTCAGAGGCGATGAAGGACGTGCTAATCTGCGAAAAGCGTCGGTAAGGTGATATGAACCGCTACAGCCGACGATGTCCGAATGGGGAAACCCAGTGCACTTGTGCACTATCGTTAACTGAATACATAGGTTAACGAGGCGAACCGGGGGAACTGAAACATCTAAGTACCCCGAGGAAAAGAAATCAACCGAGATTCCCCCAGTAGCGGCGAGCGAACGGGGAACAGCCCAGAACCTGAATCAGTTTGTGTGTCAGTGGAAGCGTCTGGAAAGTCGCAGGGTACAGGGTGATACTCCCGTACACGAAGATACACATACTGTGAGTTCGATGAGTAGGGCGGGACACGTGGTATCCTGTCTGAATATGGGGGGACCATCCTCCAAGGCTAAATACTCCTGACTGACCGATAGTGAACCAGTACCGTGAGGGAAAGGCGAAAAGAACCCCGGCGAGGGGAGTGAAACAGAACCTGAAACCGTGTACGTACAAGCAGTGGGAGCCTACTTGTTAGGTGACTGCGTACCTTTTGTATAATGGGTCAGCGACTTATATTCTGTAGCAAGGTTAACCGTATAGGGGAGCCGCAGGGAAACCGAGTCTTAATTGGGCGTTAAGTTGCAGGGTATAGACCCGAAACCCGGTGATCTAGCCATGGGCAGGTTGAAGGTTGGGTAACACTAACTGGAGGACCGAACCGACTAATGTTGAAAAATTAGCGGATGACTTGTGGCTGGGGGTGAAAGGCCAATCAAACCGGGAGATAGCTGGTTCTCCCCGAAAGCTATTTAGGTAGCGCCTCGTGAATTCATCTCCGGGGGTAGAGCACTGTTTCGGCTAGGGGGGCCATCCCGGCTTACCAACCCGATGCAAACTACGAATACCGGAGAATGTTATCACGGGAGACACACGGCGGGTGCTAACGTCCGTCGTGAAGAGGGAAACAACCCAGACCGCCAGCTAAGGTCCCAAAGTCATGGTTAAGTGGGAAACGATGTGGGAAGGCCCAGACAGCCAGGATGTTGGCTTAGAAGCAGCCATCATTTAAAGAAAGCGTAATAGCTCACTGGTCGAGTCGGCCTGCGCGGAAGATGTAACGGGGCTAAACCATGCACCGAAGCTGCGGCAGCGACACTATGTGTTGTTGGGTAGGGGAGCGTTCTGTAAGCCGTTGAAGGTGGACTGTGAGGTCTGCTGGAGGTATCAGAAGTGCGAATGCTGACATAAGTAACGATAAAGCGGGTGAAAAGCCCGCTCGCCGGAAGACCAAGGGTTCCTGTCCAACGTTAATCGGGGCAGGGTGAGTCGACCCCTAAGGCGAGGCTGAAAAGCGTAGTCGATGGGAAACAGGTTAATATTCCTGTACTTGGTGTTACTGCGAAGGGGGGACGGAGAAGGCTAGGTTATCCGGGCGACGGTTGTCCCGGTTTAAGCGTGTAGGCATGTGTACCAGGCAAATCCGGTGCGCTTTATGCTGAGGCGTGATGACGAGCCACTACGGTGGTGAAGTAACTGATGCCCTGCTTCCAGGAAAAGCCTCTAAGCTCCAGGTAACACGAAATCGTACCCCAAACCGACACAGGTGGTCAGGTAGAGAATACCAAGGCGCTTGAGAGAACTCGGGTGAAGGAACTAGGCAAAATGGTGCCGTAACTTCGGGAGAAGGCACGCTGGCATTAGGTGAAGGGACTTGCTCCCGGAGCTGAAGCCAGTCGAAGATACCAGCTGGCTGCAACTGTTTATTAAAAACACAGCACTGTGCAAACACGAAAGTGGACGTATACGGTGTGACGCCTGCCCGGTGCCGGAAGGTTAATTGATGGGGTTATCCGTAAGGAGAAGCTCTTGATCGAAGCCCCGGTAAACGGCGGCCGTAACTATAACGGTCCTAAGGTAGCGAAATTCCTTGTCGGGTAAGTTCCGACCTGCACGAATGGCGTAATGATGGCCAGGCTGTCTCCACCCGAGACTCAGTGAAAATTGAAATCGCTGTGAAGATGCAGTGTACCCGCGGCAAGACGGAAAGACCCCGTGAACCTTTACTATAGCTTGACACTGAACATTGAGCCTTGATGTGTAGGATAGGTGGGAGGCTTTGAAGCGTGGACGCCAGTCTGCGTGGAGCCAACCTTGAAATACCACCCTTTAATGTTTGATGTTCTAACGTAGGCCCGTAATCCGGGCTGCGGACAGTGTCTGGTGGGTAGTTTGACTGGGGCGGTCTCCTCCCAAAGTGTAACGGAGGAGCACGAAGGTTGGCTAATCCTGGTCGGACATCAGGAGGTTAGTGCAATGGCATAAGCCAGCTTGACTGCGAGAGTGACGGCTCGAGCAGGTGCGAAAGCAGGTCATAGTGATCCGGTGGTTCTGAATGGAAGGGCCATCGCTCAACGGATAAAAGGTACTCCGGGGATAACAGGCTGATACCGCCCAAGAGTTCATATCGACGGCGGTGTTTGGCACCTCGATGTCGGCTCATCACATCCTGGGGCTGAAGTAGGTCCCAAGGGTACGGCTGTTCGCCGTTTAAAGTGGTACGCGAGCTGGGTTTAGAACGTCGTGAGACAGTTCGGTCCCTATCTGCCGTGGGCGCTGGAGAATTGAGGGGGGTTGCTCCTAGTACGAGAGGACCGGAGTGAACGCACCACTGGTGTTCGGGTTGTCATGCCAATGGCATTGCCCGGTAGCTAAGTGCGGAAAAGATAAGTGCTGAAAGCATCTAAGCACGAAACTTGCCCCGAGATGAGTTCTCCCTGACCCCTTGAGGGTCCTGAAGGGACGTTGAAGACGACGACGTTGATAGGCCGGATGTGTAAGTGCAGCGATGCATTGAGCTAACCGGTACTAATGACCCGTGAGGCTTAACCTTACAACGCCAGAGGCGTTTTGAGTTGAGAGACGCAAAGAATTTTCAGCATTGTTCGAACGGATTGATTCGTATGGCCTGTGAGGGCGGTGCGGATAAACAGAATTTGCCTGGCGGCTGTAGCGCGGTGGTCCCACCTGACCCCATGCCGAACTCAGAAGTGAAACGCCGTAGCGCCGATGGTAGTGTGGGGTCTCCCCATGCGAGAGTAGGGAACTGCCAGGCATCAATTTAAGTGTGCTGATATGGCTCAGTTGGTAGAGCGCACCCTTGGTAAGGGTGAGGTCCCCAGTTCGACTCTGGGTATCAGCACCAGTTATGGCATGAGTTCGGATTCAAAAGAATTTGCCTGGCGGCTGTAGCGCGGTGGTCCCACCTGACCCCATGCCGAACTCAGAAGTGAAACGCCGTAGCGCCGATGGTAGTGTGGGGTCTCCCCATGCGAGAGTAGGGAACTGCCAGGCATCAATTAGTGAAGAAGCCCTGAACGAAAGTTCAGGGCTTTTTTACGTCCAAATCCCGTAGCGGCGCGATTTATCGCGCAGGTTTTACGTGAAGCGGCCTGAAAACCCGCGCGATAAATTACGCCGCTACACCATCAGGCAATAAAAAACCCCCTGCCTGAGCAGAGGGTCGGTAAAGCATCGACAGCGACTTTGTTTAGTGAATAACCTGCGACAGGAACGCGCGTGTACGTTCTGATTTAGGATTGGCAAAGAACTCCTGCGGTGGCGCTTGCTCAACAATCTCACCGCGATCCATAAAGATCACCCGGTCAGCTACGGTACGTGCAAAGCCCATCTCATGGGTCACGCACAGCATGGTCATGCCATCTTCTGCCAAACCAATCATGGTATCGAGAACTTCTTTTACCATTTCCGGGTCAAGAGCAGAGGTAGGTTCGTCAAACAGCATGATTTTGGGTTTCATGCAGAGCGAACGGGCAATGGCTACGCGTTGTTGCTGACCACCGGACAGCTGCCCCGGGAATTTATGTGCATGTTCTGCAATACGCACACGTTGCAGGTAATGCATCGCCAGTTCTTCCGCTTCTTTCTTTGGCATCTTACGCACCCAAATCGGTGCCAGGGTGCAGTTCTGCAACACAGTCAGGTGCGGGAAAAGATTGAAGTGCTGGAATACCATGCCGACTTCGGTTCTTACACGTTCAATATTGCGCACATCATCATTCAAATGGATACCATCGACAACGATACGGCCCTGCTGATGTTCTTCCAGATGGTTAATGCAGCGAATGGTCGTGGATTTTCCTGAACCTGACGGACCACACAGGACGATACGTTCACGCGGTTTGACCTGCAGATTGATATCTTTCAGCACGTGGAATTGGCCATACCATTTATTCACGTTTTCGAGCGTAATCATCATTGCGTCAGCAGAATTATTCATAGATTGTGTCATGTAAAACCTCAGTGCGATTTACGCCCGGTGTGAAAACGCTTCTCCAGGTACTGGCTATAGCGCGACATACTAAAACAGAAAATCCAGTAAACGAGGGCAGCAAAGACATAGCCTTCAGTCGACATCCCAAGCCATGTGGGGTCAACGGTTGCCTGCTGCACGCTACTGAAAAGATCGAACAGGCCAATGATGATCACCAGACTGGTATCTTTAAACAGCGCGATAATGGTGTTTACCAGGCCAGGAATGGTGAGTTTGAGCGCTTGTGGCAGAATCACCAGAATCTGTGTTTTCCAGTAACCCAGCGCCAGTGATTCAGCCGCTTCATACTGACCTTTGGGTAACGCTTGTAAGCCGCCGCGTACCACTTCCGCCACATAGGCAGACTGGAACAAAATCACCCCGACCAGGGCGCGTACCAACTTATCGATGGTCGTGCCTTCTGCCATAAACAGCGGCAGCATCACTGATGACATAAACAGCACGGTAATCAGCGGTACGCCACGCCAGAACTCGATAAAAATCACCGAAAGCGTGCGCACGACAGGCATCTTTGAACGACGTCCCAGCGCCAGCAAAATACCCAATGGCAAAGCACCGGCGATCCCGACCGACGCGATAATCAGCGTCAGCGTCAGGCCACCCCACTGGCGTGTCTCGACACGATCGAGGCCCAAATAGCCACCATACATCAGGAACCAAACGATGATCGGATAGGCTACTGCCCAGCAAGCGATGTAACGGCCACGATGCGGCATCGATTTGATGAACATCGGGATAATGGAAAGCAAGCCAATCACCAGCGCCAGATTGATACGCCAGCGCAGCTCATGCGGGTACAGCCCATACATAAACTGACCAAAGCGTGCATGGATAAACACCCAGCAGGCACCCTCTTTGGTACAGTCAGCACGGGTTGAGCCTATCCAGTTGGCCTGGAAGACCAGCCAGTTCAGCGCTGGCGGAATCACACTCCAGATAATCCAGAAGCAAAGCAGCGTCAGCAGCGTGTTAAACCAGCTGGAGAACAGGTTTTTACGTGCCCAACCCCAGGCTTTGCTGACGGGATTGGTTGGCACCGGCGGTGTTTCATGTGTGGTAACAGACATAATAATCCCGTTCTCTTAACGCTCAACCAGCGCGATTTTGCGGTTGTAGAGGTTCATCAGCAGTGAAATGACCAGGCTAATGATCAGGTAGACCGCCATCGTGATCGCAATCGTCTCAATGGCCTGACCCGTCTGGTTCAGCACCGTACCGGCAAACAGCGACACCATATCTGGATAACCGATGGCCGCAGCCAGTGAAGAGTTCTTCACGATGTTGAGATACTGACTGGTCAGCGGTGGAATAATCACGCGCATGGCCTGAGGAATGATGACCTGACGCATGGTGACGGGGTTCGGCAAACCGAGCGAGCGTGCGGCTTCATTCTGGCCATGCGGCACCGACTGAATACCTGAACGAATCACTTCCGCGATAAACGAAGAGGTATAAATCGACAACGCCAACGTCAGCGACGCCAGTTCAGGAATCATCACGAAACCACCACGGAAGTTAAATCCGCGCAGTTCCGGCACATCCCAATGTGTCGCTGCGCCGAACATTGCGTGGGCAATCAGCGGAAACAGAATGATCATCGCAGCAGCAATGGGCCAGGTACGACGTAGCTGACCGGTTTTAAGCTGGTGCTTACGGTTAAAGCGGAACAGTCCCACGCTACCGGCAATCGCCAGCAGCAGTGCGATGACAAACGGCCATGTGCCAGGGGCATACGTCGGCCACGGAATATAAAGTCCGCGGTTACTGACAAAGGCCAGATCAAAGGCATTCAAGGCCTGGCGCGGACCGGGTAAATTACGCAGCACCGCAAAGTACCAGAAGAAGATTTGCAGCAGCGGCGGAATATTACGGAACGTCTCGATATAAATCGTGGAGAGCCTGCGCAGCAGCCAGTTATCTGACAGACGTGCGAGACCGATAAAGAATCCGAGGATAGAAGCGAAAACAATACAGAGCGCGGAAACCAGCAGGGTGTTGGTTAACCCCACCATAAACACGCGCGCGTAGGTATCTCCCTCGGTGTAATCAATCAGGTGCTGCACGATACCGAAGCCGGCACTGCGCTCCAGAAAGCCGAAACCTGATGTGATGCCACGATTGGCCAGGTTGATCACTGTGTTGTGGATGAGATATCCCACCACAGCGAACACGGCCACAATCGCGACAATCTGGTAAAGCCAGGCGCGAACCGTAGGATTACCGAACGAAAAATCCCTTTTTACGGTTGGGCGTTGTGACATGTTGAAACCTCAGTGAAGAAAACGCATTGGGCACCGCAGGGTGCGGTGCCCGACTGGAAGGCAGAATTAACGTACCGGCGGAGCGTACTGGATACCGCCCTGATTCCAGAGCGCATTTTGACCACGCGCGATTTTCAGAGCACTGTCTTTACCGACGTTGCGGTCAAAGCTTTCCTGGTAGTTACCCACCTGTTTGATGATGTTGAATGCCCACTTGTTGTCGAGTTTCAGGTCTTTACCGAAGTCGCCTTCCGCACCCAGCAGGTGAGCCATGTCCGGGTTAGACGGTTTGGCCGCCAACTGGTCAACGTTTTTAGAGTTGATACCCATCTCTTCCGCATTCAGCATGGCGTACAGGGACCATTTAACGATGGTGAACCAGTCATCATCACCACGACGTACCACCGGGCCCAGCGGCTCTTTGGAGATCACTTCCGGCAGAACGATAAATTCGTCTGGTTTGCCCAGCTTGATACGCAGCGCATACAGCTGAGACTGGTCAGAAGCCAGGGTATCACAGCGGCCGCTGTCGAGCGCTTTAGCGGATTCGTCAGAGCGGTCGAAAGTCACTGGCGTGTACTGCATGTTGTTGGCTTTGAAGTAATCCGCCACGTTCAACTCGGTATCGGTACCGGCCTGGATACATACCGTGGCACCGTCCAGTTCTTTCGCGCTTTTGAGACCGGCTTTTTTATGGGTCAGGAAGCCGATGCCGTCGTAGTAGTTCACGCCCGCGAACAGGAAGCCCATGCCGCCATCGCGTGAAGAAGTCCAGGTGGTGTTACGGGACAGAATGTCCACTTCACCTGATTGCAGTGCGGTGAAACGCTCTTTAGCGGTCAGCGGGGTGTATTTCACCTTGCTGGCATCGCCAAATACGGCAGCTGCAGCAGCACGGCAGACGTCAACGTCGATACCGGTGAATTTGCCGCTGGCATCTGCATAAGAGAAGCCTGGCAGGCCATCACTGATACCGCACTGAACAAACCCTTTCTTCTTAATTGCATCCAACGTGGTGCCTGCATGCGCTTGCTGAGCAACAGCGAACAGAGAAGCTGCAGCGACCAGGGTGGAGAGCATCATCTTTTTCATAAAGCATCCTGTGTGGCGAGATCGTGTTGTTATGTGGTTGCATTGCACACTTTTAAGTGCGCTTTTCCTGTCTGTGGCGGTCAGCCATTCCAGACTCTGCAAAGCTGATGCCAGGTTTGCAGAATCCTGAATTCATTAGAAAGATCTCTTCATAACCTGAAGCATTCAGAAAGTTCCGACTACTATCGCGCACCAAAAGGAAGCAAAGCGAGTCGCCTCGATCACAAACAGTGCAAAAAGTTTCACTATATGGAAGCAGTGTGAGCGGGGACGCAGGACAAAATGTATGAATTTGCAGATTTGCGGCTGAATCAGTTCAGGATCACATGGGCAGGGGGCTGACGGGCAAAGAGGTGGGGGAAAGTCGAGGAAAGCTGAGCCAAAATGGGACATTCAGCGCCGGGATTTCGCGGTGGAATATCACCGGAGCAATTGCAACTAATGTTACCATTATGGTGACAATTGTTTCATGCGTTGTTAACGGCGGGAAACAGAAACAAAAACGCCAGCCCGAGGGCTGGCGTTATCGCAGCAACAAACTGAAATCAGTTCATGCCGTATTTTTTCAGCTTCTTACGCAGAGTACCACGGTTGATACCCATCATCAGAGCTGCACGGGTCTGGTTGCCACGGGTGTACTGCATCACCATGTCCAACAGAGGCTGCTCGACTTCAGCCAGTACCAGTTCATACAGGTCACTAACATCCTGACCGTTCAGTTGAGCAAAATAGTTCTTCAGTGCCTGTTTAACCGAATCACGCAGAGGCTTTTGCGTCACCTGATCCTGTGAGTTAACGGTAGAAACGGTCAGTACGTCAGAATTTACGCGTTGTTCGAACATAGTTCTTTCAGCTCTTTATTTCGTTTACGCAAGATTTTCGAAGTATGCCTCCAACGCCTCCAGCTGTTCGCTGGCATCCTCTATGGCGTTGAATGTGCGCCGAAACTGGTCATCAGGGGCATTTTCCTGCAAATACCAGGAAACGTGTTTTCGGGCAATACGGTATCCCTTGCGCTGACCGTAAAAGTCGTGCAGCTCCCGTATGTGTCCAATCAGCATATGCTTCACTTCAGCCAGCGGCTTCGGTGCCAGCAGCTCCCCTGTGTCCAGATAATGCTGGATTTCCCGGAAGATCCACGGTCTTCCCTGAGCAGCGCGACCGATCATCAGAGCATCGGCTCCTGTATAATCGAGCACTGCTCTGGCTTTATGCGGGTCAGTAATGTCTCCATTCGCGATAACCGGAATGGAAACGCTCTGCTTAACTGTCCGAATGCTGTCGTATTCAGCTTGCCCTTCAAACAAACAGGCGCGAGTGCGTCCATGTATGGTGAGGGCCTGAATGCCACAGCGTTCAGCCAATTGGGCAATCTCTACACAATTACGATTTTCTTTGTCCCAGCCAGTGCGAATCTTCAGCGTAACGGGCACATCAACTGCATTCACCACCGCGGTGAGAATAGACTCAACCAGTTGCGGATGTTGCAGCAGCGCAGAACCCGCCATCTTACGATTCACTTTCTTCGCCGGACAGCCCATGTTGATGTCAATGACCTGAGCACCTGACGCCACATTAATGCGCGCGGCAGCCGCCATTTCATCGGGATCACAACCGGCTATTTGCACGGCACGAATACCGGGCTCGTCACTATGCACCATACGCAAACGGGATTTGTCACTGGCCCATACTTCCGGGTTTGATGACAACATCTCGGAGACTGTCATGCCAGCGCCGTTCTCATAACACAAGGTGCGAAATGGCTTGTCGGTAACCCCGGCCATAGGCGCAGCGATGAGTCGATTACGTAGCTGATGATGTCCAATGCGCATGAAAAAGAAGTGACCCTAACTGTTCGCAAGGCGGCGTATATTACGCATTTTTTCACGAAGATGAAAGGCCAAACTTTGAACAATTAGCAGGTAAAGATCAAGGAAATCGGGCCGATCAGCAACAACTATAAGAAATACCTATATTATTCAGATAATTAAAAAAATACGCTGAAATTGTGAACAAAAGTTTTTCTGAAAACTTGAGCCAAATCACAACATAAAAAACGCCACATCACCGGATTCGCAAGAGATGTGGCGGGACGTCAAGGATGAAGGGGACTAATTATGCGGTATCAACGACGCACGCCGGTGATGCGGCACCACTCTTCTTTTTCGGCTACCGGGTCGAGGGCAAAGCGCTCGGTATAGGCTTCACACACGCTTTCTGCCTGGCTGGCCAGCACGCCCGATAAGCCCAGGTGTCCACCGGCTTTCGGCAATACGCTGATTAACGGCGCTAACTCGCGCAGCGGGCCGGCAAGAATATTGGCGACCACCACATCTGCCTGCAAATTCTCTGGCTGCTGATGCGGTAAATACAGCGCCAGACGATCGGCCACGCCGTTGCGTTCCGCATTATCGCGGCTGGCCTGAATGGCCTGCGGATCGATATCAATCCCGATCGCCTGGGCTGCGCCGAGTTTCAGGGCAGCGATAGCCAGAATGCCGGAACCACAGCCGAAATCGATCACGGTTTTGCCCTGCAAATCGAGACCATCCAGCCAGCTCAGGCACAGCGCTGTGGTCGGGTGTGTACCGGTGCCAAACGCCAGACCGGGATCGAGCATCACGTTGACGGCGTTCGGATCGGGCACTTCACGCCAACTCGGACAGATCCATAAACGCTCGCCGAAACGCATTGGGTGGAAATTATCCATCCATTCGCGCTCCCAGTCTTTGTCTTCGATCTGCTCGATCTTATGACGGAAACCCTGACCAAGCAGCGGGTGCTGACTCAGTTCCGCGACCACACCGTCCATGTCAGTTTCGGCATCAAACAGGCCGATTACATCGGTATCGCCCCACAACAGCGTTTCGCCCGGCAGCGGTTCGTAAACCGGGTTATCGTGGGTATCCTGAAAGGTCACGGATACCGCGCCGCTCTCCATCAGGGCATCACTCAGGGTCTCAGCGTGCTCACCCGAGCTGTTAATTTTGATTTGAATCCACGGCATAGCGTTTCTCTTTATTCCAGGGCCGCGTCAGGTTCATCAGACGCGGTGCCAAACAGATTACCTACCAGGAAGGCCAGCAGGCTAAGGATCAGGGAAGGAACGATAGGGTGGAAGCCCCATAGCTCCAGTTTCAGGCTGGCAAGCAGCGTGTAGCATGCGGCACCGACCACCATGCCGCTGATCGCACCGGCAGCGTTGGCGCGCTGCCAATACAGACCGAGCACCAGCGGCCACAGGAACACCGCTTCCAGGCCACCAAAGGCCAGCAGGTTCAGCCAGATGATCATATCCGGTGGGTTCCACGCCGCCAGCAGCAGCAGGATGCCCAGCACGAAGGTGATGGTGCCAGAAAGCAGCCGCAGGCGTGCCTCATTCTCGCTGTGTTGTGGCGCGATGCGCAGATACAGATCTTTGATCAGGGTAGCGGAGGATTGTAGCAGCTGCGCGTTAATGGTCGACATGATGGCTGCCATTGGTGCGGCAAGAAAGATCCCGGCGGCCATCGGTGGCAACACGGTGATCATCAAGGTTGGGATCACCCGATCGGGGATCGTCAGATCCGGGATGATCGCCCGGCCAAGTGCACCAGCCAGATGCATCCCCAGCATCAGGATCACCACCACGATGGTGCCGAGGATAATACCGCGATGCATCGCTTTGCTGTCTTTGTACGAGATACAGCGCACGGCGGTGTGCGGCAGGCCAATCACACCAAAACACACCAGCACGGCAAACGAACTCAGGAAGGTGGGAGTGATGACATTACCCACCCCTTCCGGTGATACCAGCTGTGGATCGATAGTGCGCAGTTTGGTGACTGCCGTTTCCAGCCCGCCGGCTTGATGGATCACCGCAAACAGCAGCAGGAAAGTCCCTATCAGCATCACCAGCCCCTGCATCGCGTCATTCAGAACGCTGGCGCGAAAGCCACCCACCGCGGTATAGAGCGCGATGGTGCCGCCAAAAATCAACAGTCCGGTATCGTAGGGAATCCCTGCGGCGGTTTCCAGCAGACGTGCGCCGCCAATAAACTGCACCGTCATCGCACCGATAAACGCCGTCAGCAGGCTCAGACTCGCCAGCCAAATCAGTAGTGGGCTGCGATAGCGACCATACAACATGTCATTCAGCGTCACGGCATTATAGCGGCGTGCCAGGATGGCAAATTTTTTGCCCAGTACCCCGAGCGACAGCCAGACTGCGGGCACCTGAATCATCGCCAGCAACACCCAGCCGAGACCATATTTGTAGGCCGCACCGGGGCCACCAATAAATGAGCTGGCGCTGATATAGGTGGCGGTGATGGTCATCGCCAGCACAAAGCCGCCCATCGAGCGATTGCCAAGAAAATATTCGGTCAGGAAGTTACCCTGACGCTGCTTGCGCATAGCAAAAACGGATAATCCCGCGATCAGCACCAGATAGGCCAGCAGGGGTAAAATGATTTCACTTTCCATCGTTGTCCTCCAGTGACATATCGCGGAAAACCACGCGCACCATCAACCAGCACAACACAATGAACAACACGGGAGCAAACAGGCAGGAGAGTTCAAACCAGCGCGGCAGCCCGGTGATACCGGAGGCGTCGCCACCCAGCCAGGCGGAAAGCCCCCACACAGCGAGATACGCCAGCGCCAGATACAACGCCCAGCGCGCCTCTTTATTCGCTTGCACAAAACGCCAATCCATCATGCAACCTCAAAGGCAACAAAAATGAAAAAGGCCGGTTTAACCGGCCTCAAAGGATCTCTGCGCGACAAGGATTACTCTTGCAGGCCGAGTTTTTTCTCCAGGTAGTGGATATTGGTGCCACCCTGCTGGAAGTTTTCGTCGGACATGATTTTCATCTGCAGCTCGACGTTGGTCTTGATGCCGTCGATGATCAGTTCCGCCAGCGCATTCTTCATGCGTGCAATTGCCACGTCACGGTTTTCACCGTAGGTGATCAGCTTGCCGATCATGGAGTCGTAGTACGGCGGCACGCTGTAACCGGCATAGATATGCGATTCCCAGCGCACACCGAAACCACCCGGTGCGTGAAAGCGCGTGATCTTGCCCGGACTCGGCAGGAAGGTGTTCGGATCTTCGGCGTTGATACGGCATTCCACCGCATGACCACGGATCACCACGTCTTCCTGACGGATCGACAGCGGCTGACCGGCAGCAATACGCAGCTGTTCCTTGATCAGGTCAACACCGGTGATCATCTCAGTGACCGGGTGTTCTACCTGAATACGGGTGTTCATCTCAATGAAGTAGAACTCGCCGTTTTCGAACAGGAACTCGAAAGTCCCCGCACCGCGGTAGCCGATATCCACACAGGCTTTGGCACAGCGGTCGCCGATAAAGCTACGCAGTTCCGGGGTAATGCCCGGTGCCGGCGCTTCTTCCACCACTTTCTGGTGACGGCGCTGCATTGAGCAGTCGCGCTCCGCCAGATAGATGGCGTTGCCCTGGCCGTCAGCCATGACCTGAATCTCGATGTGGCGCGGATTCTCAAGGTATTTTTCCATGTAGACCATGTCGTTGTTGAAAGCCGCTTTGGCTTCCGCTTTCGTCATGTTGATGGATTGCTCAAGATCCTTGTCGCTGCGCACCACGCGCATACCACGACCACCACCGCCGCCGGAGGCTTTGATGATCACCGGGTAACCGATGCGTTTGGCGAAGGCACGGTTTTTATCCATGTCTTCCGTCAGCGGGCCGTCAGAACCGGGTACGGTCGGGACACCCGCTTTTTTCATCGCGGTGATCGCCGACACTTTGTCACCCATCAGGCGGATGGTGTCCGCTTTCGGGCCGATAAAGATAAAGCCGGAGCGCTCAACCTGCTCGGCAAAATCGGCGTTCTCAGACAGGAAGCCATATCCCGGATGGATCGCTACCGCGCCGGTGATTTCGGCGGCGGAGATCAGGGCCGGAATATTGAGGTAACTTTTGACCGACTGCGCCGGGCCGATGCAGACAGTTTCATCTGCCAGCAGCACGTGCTTCAGGTCACGGTCCGCCGTGGAGTGCACCGCCACAGTCTTGATGCCCAGCTCTTTACAGGCACGCAGAATGCGCAGCGCAATCTCACCGCGGTTAGCAATGACAATTTTATCCAGCATGGTTCGCCTCGTTATTCGATGACAACCAGCGGCTCGTCAAATTCAACCGGCTGGCCACTTTCCACCAGAATCGCTTTCACCACGCCGGATTTATCGGCTTCGATCTGGTTCATCATTTTCATCGCTTCAACGATGCACAGGGTGTCGCCAACGTTAACTTTCTGGCCGACTTCGATAAAGGCTTTCGCATCCGGGCTTGGGGTGCGATAGAAGGTGCCGACCATCGGTGAACGCACGATGTGGCCACTGATTTCCGGCTTAGCAGCTTCAGCCGCTACCGGCGCGGCAGCCGGGGCAACCGCAGCGGCCAGAGGAGCCATCTGAGGTGCAGGTGCAGCATAAGCCTGCTGCATAATAGGATAACCGACATTGGCAGGTGAACGGCTGATGCGAACGGACTCTTCGCCCTCAGAGATTTCCAGCTCAGCGATGCCGGACTCTTCAACCAGTTCGATCAGTTTCTTAATTTTACGAATATCCATGAGTGTGGTTCCGTACTCTGTTTAATTGGAATGTGTCAGGCGTTTGACCGCCGTTTGTAAAGCCCACGAGTATCCATCAGCGCCAAGTCCACAAATGACGCCAGCAGATACATCGGAAAGATAGGAGTGGTGGCGGAACGGTTCGCGGGCATGCACGTTCGTGAGATGCACCTCGATAAAAGGAATGCTCACCGCCAGCAGGGCATCACGCAGCGCGACGCTGGTGTGCGTGAACGCAGCAGGATTGATGATGATGTAATCCACATTGCCTCTGGCCTCATGGATACGATCGATCAACTGAAACTCTGCGTTCGATTGCAAATGACTCAATTTCACATGGTGCTGATCAGCCTGTTGCGTCAGATCGCCGACAATTTGCGCCAGCGTGGTGTGACCATACTTCTCAGGCTCGCGCGTTCCCAACAGGTTCAGGTTGGGTCCGTTCAAAAGCAGTATGTGAAATTTGTGCGCCATCTTGCTGCTATCTCCCGCAATTATTCAGGCATCGCGTAAAATACCGCGACATTCTTGCTTTGTCACTCTTCGGAGTGAAAAAGAAGACGTGTCTTGCAATAAAGCCGGGCATTATATCCGTTTCGTCGCAATTCGCAGCAAAATACTGGTCTTATCTGCGAAGATGATCGGATGCGGCCTGAAGGCCACACCTTTTAACAGAAATGGCAGCAGGAAGACAACCTTGCAGGGATTATCTGGACAGTAGTTTTCGCAACTTATTGTAACGCCAGCCTAACAGCAGCAGAGCCAACAGGGCATAGATCAGCGGCTGCGGAGACAAGACTTTAACTGACCAAAGATAGTGAATGGGGGCGAGGATCGCCACCAGATAGATACCATTGTGCAGCGTTTGCCAGCGTCGTCCCAGTTTGCGTTGGGCACGTTGAAAGGAGGTGATAGCCAGGGCGAACAGGATCACCCAGCAAATAATCCCCAGCGTAAGATAGGGGCGGGAAACCAGTTCACTGCCGAGTAATCGCAGATTATCGACGCCAAGTTCCAGCAGATAATAGCTGGTCAGATGCAAACAGGCCCAGGCGAAGCACCACAGGCCCAACAGACGGCGGGTACGAATCAACAGCGGTTGTTTGGTATAGCGGGTCAGCGGGCTGACCAACAGCGTCGCCAGCAACAATTTCAGCGCCATTCTGCCGGTAAAATGCTGGATATCTTTCGCCGGATCGGCGCTTAACCAACCCTGATTAGCAGCGAAAAACAGCCAGACAAACGGCAAAAAGGCCGCCAGGTGCAACACCACTTTCAGCCAGGTGATATGGCGTAATGTCAGACGCACTCAATAGTTCTCCCGTAAATCCAGCCCGTGATATAGCGAGGCCACCTCTTTGGCATAGCCGTTAAACAGCAACGTTGGCTGACGTTCAACCTTCAAAATGCCGCCCGGACCGATAAAACGTTCCGTGGCCTGTGACCAGCGTGGATGATCAACATGTGGGTTAACGTTGGCATAAAAGCCATATTCATTGGCGGCGATCTGGTTCCAGGTGGTGGGCGGCTGATCGTGCGTCAGGGTAATTTTGACAATCGATTTAATGCCTTTGAAACCGTATTTCCACGGCACCGTCAGGCGTATCGGTGCGCCATTTTGCGGTGGCAATGCCTTACCATATACGCCAGTGCTGAGCAGAGTGAGGGGATGCATGGCTTCATCCATACGCAGCCCTTCGACATAGGGATAGTCCAGCCCACCACCAATAAAGCGATCTTTCTGGCCTGGCATTTGGTCCGGCGCGTACAACGTCTGGAAGGCGACAAAGCGAGCATTGCTGGTGGGTTCAGCCAGTTTCAGCAGTTTATTCAGTTCAAACCCCACCCAGGGGATCACCATTGACCAGGCTTCTACGCAGCGCATGCGATAAATGCGTTGCTCCATCGCAAAACGCTTAAAGATGTCATCCATATCCAGCGTGATGGGTTTGGCGACTTCCCCTTCAATACGCAATTGCCAGGGATCGGTCTTCAACGTTCCGGCATTGGCTGCCGGATCGGCCTTATCCAGACCAAATTCGTAGAAGTTATTGTAGCCCGCGACTTTGTCATAAGGTGTCAGCGGCAAATCGGCCTGCCAGGCGGGCGGTTTGCTGAATTGCAGGGCTTTACCGGCAGGGGCTGGTGGGCGATCGTTACCTTTAAACCAGCTCAGCACATCGGCTTGTGCGATACCCGGCAGACTGGCCGCCACGGCACCCAGCCCGAGCGCTTTCAGCACCTGGCGACGTTGCATATTAAAGATGCTTTCTGGCGTGACATCGGCTTCAGAAAGGGAATGCTTCGGCTTCATGGAATTCTCCGGCGGCATAAATAAAGCAAGCATGATCAACCCCTGCACAGCACGCCAGTAAGTGCGAAAAAATGTGAAATTTCCTGGCTACGCTTATTTTGAGAATAGGACGAAAAAAAATCTGCGAAAGTCTGATGACCGATGTTTGTCGTTATACTCGCCTCAGTCAGTACAGCGATGTCGGCTGAACGCTGTTTCAGACGGTGATTTATGCTATTTTGCTCAGGTTTGCGCCAGTGAGGCGTGTGCAGACGGTTCTTTTCCATTCATAACCGCAGTGATACAGGCACAGGGATGCGATTAACCACGAAGTTTTCTGCGTTTATTACATTATTAAGCTTACTGGCGATGTTGTTGATGCTGGTGGGCTGCGCTTTTAGTTTTATCTGGCTGTCTCAGCAACGCGTTGAAACTCGTGTTCAAACCCTGGCGACCGAAGTCGACAAAGCCCTGCTCACCCAGTCGCCGCAGGATCTGACGCAATGGCTGACGCGCCTGATGCCGGTGATCAACGCCGAACAACTCGAATTACACAACGGCGACCGCACGCTGTTCCGCCTCGCCCGTCATGAAAATCCCATGCTGGAAGATGAGCCAAACCGCTTTATTCAGTTTGATCTGCCAATGGTGCATTCATCGGGTCTGTCGCTGCGCGTGGTGGTACTGGATCCGGCGAAAACTTGGTTCCGCTCCTTCACGGGTGCCTATACCTTAATTGTTATTTTTAGCGTGGTGCTGATCATGGCCTCGCTGTTGGTGATGACGCACCGTTGGCTGAACCGTCACTGGCGCAATATGGAACGGCTGGAAGCGCGGTCGGAGCGTATTCTGGCGGGCGATCGTCAGTCGCGCGAAGGGGGAGAAGCAGAGTGGCCGCCGAAGGCCAGCCATGCTATCGATTTGTTGCTGCACGATTTGCGTGAAGCGGGCGAGCAGCGCCTGCGCATCGACACCTTAATTCGCACCTTTGCTGCTCAGGACTCGCGGACCGGGCTGAACAATCGTTTGTTTTTCGATAACCAACTGGCGACCCTGTTGGAAGATCAGGAAGATGTCGGTACGCATGGCGTGGTGATGATGGTACGTTTGCCGGATCTTGAAACGCATCATGAAACGCTCGGCCCGGCCCTGGCCGAAGAGTACCTTTTTGACCTCATCAATATGTTGTCGACCTTTGTGTTGCGTTATCCTGGCGCGCTGCTGGCGCGTTATTTCCGCAGCGACTTCGCGGTGCTGTTACCGCACCGTACCCTTAAAGAAGCCAACAGCATTGCCGATCAACTGATCAATGCGGTGGATTCTTTGCCGCCGATGCGCATGGTCGATCGTGACGATCTCATTCACATCGGTATCAGCGCATGGCGGAGCGGGCAAAGCGTGCCGCAGGTCATGGAAAATGTGGAGATGGCGACGCGCCGCGCCGCGTTGCAGGGTGGCAACAACTGGTCAATCGGCGAGGGCAATCCGCTGGATATGGGACGTGGCAGCGTGCGCTGGCGCACCTTGCTGGAAAATACCCAAAGCCGTGGTGGGCCACGCCTGTATCAGAAACCGGCCGTGTTGCTGGACGGCAAAGTCCATCACCGCGAGATGCTGGCACGCATCTTTGATGGTGATAAAGAAGTGGTTTCGGCGGAGTTTATGCCGCTGGTGCAGCAGTTGGGGATGGCCGAGAGCTGGGACCGCCAGATGGTGACCCGTATCGCCGCGTTATCTGAGGTGTGGCCGGATGAAACGCTGGCGCTGCCGGTGAATATTGATTCACTGGTGCAGCGATCTTTTCAGCGCTGGCTGCAAAAACTTTTGCTGCAGTGCAGTAAATCGCAAAGAAAACGCTTTTTATTTGAACTTGCCGAGGCGGATGTTTGTCAACACATCAACCGTTTAGTGCCGGTTTTCAAAATGCTAAGTGCGTTTGGTTGTCGCATCGCCGTCAACCAGGCGGGATTAACTGTGGTAAGCAGCGCCTACATTAAGCAGTTTCCCGTTGAGCTGATCAAACTGGACCCGGGTCTGGTGCGCAATATTGAACGGCGCACGGAAAATCAGCTGTTTGTGCAAAGTCTGCTGGAGGTGTGTAAATCCACGCCAACACAGGTGTTTGCGGCGGGTGTCCGCACCCGTGCAGAGTGGCAAACGCTGGCAGGGCTTGGCGTCGCCGGAGGGCAGGGCGATTTCTTTGCCCCGTCTTTGCCGGTGAACAGTAACGTGAAAAAGCATTCACAACGTTACCGGATATAACGCTTCAGCGCCTGATCACAACGCTGATAGTTGTTTCCAGGTGTAAACGTGAAGTTTCTCGATCTCCAGCACAATGGGAAATGTTAGATTTTATGTCCAGAATCGCCCGTGCTGGCTGGGCGAATCGCTGTAAAAGCGGCGGCTTAGCGCCGTTTATCGTTAGCTAACCGTGGCATACAATGCTGTAAAATTTAGCTAGCACATTTTTTCACCGAAGCGGAACGTTTTTGCGCCTTGTAGCGGCTTCGCGTGGTTGGTAAAGTAGGCGGATTTTATTTTCCGCCCCCAGCTTGCAGGATTATCCCTTAGTATGTTTAAAAAATTTCGTGGCATGTTTTCCAATGACTTGTCCATTGACTTGGGTACCGCGAATACCCTGATTTACGTAAAAGGACAAGGCATCGTGCTAAACGAGCCTTCCGTGGTTGCCATTCGTCAGGACCGTGCCGGCTCCCCAAAGAGCGTTGCCGCCGTTGGTCATGACGCTAAACAGATGCTTGGTCGTACTCCGGGCAATATCGCGGCTATTCGGCCGATGAAAGACGGCGTGATCGCTGACTTCTTCGTGACCGAGAAAATGCTGCAGCACTTTATCAAACAGGTGCATAGCAACAGCTTTATGCGCCCCAGCCCACGTGTGCTGGTGTGTGTGCCGGTGGGTGCAACCCAGGTTGAACGCCGCGCTATCCGTGAATCTGCGCAGGGTGCAGGTGCACGCGAAGTATTCTTGATTGAAGAACCGATGGCTGCGGCGATCGGTGCTGGTCTGCCGGTTTCTGAAGCAACCGGGTCGATGGTGGTTGATATCGGTGGTGGTACCACTGAAGTGGCCGTCATCTCGCTGAACGGCGTGGTTTACTCCTCTTCTGTTCGTATTGGTGGTGACCGCTTCGATGAAGCTATCATTAATTATGTCCGCCGCAACTATGGCTCGCTGATCGGTGAAGCGACCGCTGAGCGTATTAAGCATGAGATTGGTTCTGCGTATCCGGGCGATGAAGTGCGCGAAATCGAAGTGCGCGGTCGTAACCTGGCTGAAGGTGTGCCACGCGGCTTTACGCTGAACTCCAATGAAATCCTGGAAGCGTTGCAGGAACCACTGACCGGCATCGTGAGCGCGGTAATGGTGGCGCTGGAGCAGTGCCCGCCAGAACTGGCCTCCGACATTTCCGAGCGCGGTATGGTGCTGACGGGGGGGGGCGCATTGCTGCGTAACCTCGATCGCCTGCTGATGGAAGAGACCGGTATTCCGGTGGTCGTGGCTGAAGATCCACTGACCTGCGTAGCGCGTGGCGGTGGTAAAGCGTTGGAAATGATCGACATGCACGGCGGCGATTTGTTCAGCGAGGAGTAAATCCTCATCGGCTGTGACCCTGGTCAAATTGCGCAGGGAGTTAGCGCCTGAACCCAACTTCATTCGGCTGCAGGGGTGCGCGTAAGCGACGCATCTGCAGTTTGAAGGAGGGGATATGACTATGATGCGTCCAGCCATGGAGGCGCAGGTCTTACTACCCGCGCTTCTTCCCAGATGTCGAGGAACACGCAGATTTTATGAAGCCGATTTTTAGCAGGGGGCCATCCCTGCAGTTGCGCCTTTTTCTGGCAGTCATTGTGGCTATCGCGATTATTATCGCTGACAGCCGCGTGGGCTCCTTTTCCCAGATTCGCAACTACCTGGACACCTCGGTCAGTCCCTTTTACTTCCTGGCAAACGGGCCAAGAGAGCTGCTTGACGGCGTCTCTGCCACGCTGGCTTCCCGGCAGCAGCTGGAGCAGGAAAATAAAGCACTGCGCCGTGAACTCTTCCTGAAAAACAGCGACCTGCTCATGCTGGGGCAATACAAGCAGGAAAACGCGCGTCTGCGCGAGCTGCTCGGCTCACCGCTGCGTCAGGATGAACACAAAATGGTGACGCAGGTGATCTCCACTGGCACCGACCCTTATACCGATCAGGTGGTTATCGATAAAGGTAGCGTCAACGGCGTTTACGAAGGCCAGCCGGTGATCAGTGACAAAGGTGTTGTCGGTCAGGTCGTGGCGGTAGGTCAGGTGACCAGCCGCGTGCTGCTGATCTGTGATGCTTCCCATGCGCTGCCCATCCAGGTACTGCGTAACGATATCCGCGTGATTGCGGCCGGTAACGGCTGTAATGAAGACCTGCAACTTGAGCATTTGCCGGGCAACATCGACATTCGCGTCGGTGATGTGCTGGTAACCTCGGGTCTGGGTGGGCGCTTCCCGGAAGGCTATCCGGTAGGTGTGGTGTCGTCAGTGAAAGTGGATACGCAGCGTGCGTACACCATTATTCAGGCGCATCCGACGGCGGGCTTACAGCGTCTGCGCTATCTGCTGCTGCTGTGGGGTGCCGATCGTAACGGTGATATGCCAATGGCACCAGATGAAGTGCATCGTGTCGCTAATGAACGTTTGATGCAGATGATGCCGCAGGTCTTGCCGCCAGCCGGTGAGATGGGGCCACCTGCACCGGCCAGTCAACAGATGGGACCACCCGCGCCAGCCAGCAATGGCAGCAGTTCGCAGGTAACACCGGCGAACTCGCGTGGAGGCCAGCCTTGAGTAGCTATCGCAGCCAGGGCCGATGGGTTATCTGGCTGTCCTTCCTGATTGCCCTTATCCTGCAAATCATGCCTTGGCCCGAACAAATCTATATGTTCAGGCCATCATGGTTGTTGCTGATCCTGATTTATTGGGTCCTGGCGCTGCCACACCGGGTGAATGTCGGTACTGGCTTCGTGCTGGGTGCCATCATGGATCTGGTGGCCGGTTCGACGCTGGGTGTGCGCGCGCTGGCGTTGAGTATCATCGCTTATCTGGTCGCCTTTAAATTCCAGCTTTTCCGTAACTTAGCATTGTGGCAGCAGGCATTAATGGTTATGGTGCTATCGCTGGCGGTGGATGTTATTGTTTTCTGGGCGGAATTTTTGGTGATCAATGTCTCCTTTCGTCCAGAAATCTTCTGGAGTAGCGTTGTCGACGGCATTCTCTGGCCCTGGCTATTCTTATTAATGAGAAAGATTCGCCGTCAGTTCGCTGTTCAGTAAGGAAAACTATGATAACCCTGTACCTGGCTTCCGGTTCACCGCGTCGACGTGAGCTGTTGACGCAGCTTGGCTTGCAATTTGAACGTCTGATCACTGAGGTGGAAGAACAGCGTCAGCCGGAAGAGGCCGCTGAGGCTTATGTCTGCCGTCTGGCGCGGGACAAAGCCCGGGCGGGTGTCAAGGTTGCCCCGCAGGATTTGCCGGTACTTGGTGCTGACACCATCGTGGTTTTGAATGGCGAAGTGCTGGAAAAACCACGTGATGCCGCCCATGCTCAGCAGATGCTGAGCAAACTTTCCGGGCAGACGCATCAGGTCATGACGGCAGTGGCGCTGGCCGATGGTCAGCGACAACTGGATTGTCTGGTGGTGACAGACGTGACTTTTCGCAAGATCACGGCAGAAGAAATTGCGCACTATATCACCAGTGGCGAACCGATGGATAAAGCCGGCGCTTACGGAATACAGGGCATTGGCGGGAACTTTGTCCGCAAAATTAATGGAAGCTATCACGCAGTGGTGGGGCTGCCGCTGGTTGAGACCGGCGAGTTACTCAGCAATTTCCAGTCGCTGCGTGCGCTAAGGGGACAAGATGACGGCTGAATTGCTGGTAAATGTGACACCCTCTGAAACGCGCGTCGCCTATATTGATGGCGGCATTTTGCAGGAAATCCACATCGAGCGCGAAGCGCGCCGTGGCATAGTGGGTAACATCTACAAAGGACGCGTCAGCCGTGTGCTACCCGGCATGCAGGCGGCGTTTGTCGACATCGGCCTCGAAAAAGCGGCTTTTCTGCACGCTTCCGATATCATGCCGCACACCGAGTGTGTCGCCGGTGATGAGCAAAAGAATTTCAGCGTGCGCGATATTGCCGAACTGGTGCGCCAGGGGCAAGACTTAATGGTGCAGGTGGTGAAAGACCCGCTTGGCACCAAAGGCGCACGCCTGACCACCGATATTACCCTGCCTTCACGCTATCTGGTTTTTATGCCAGGGGCTTCACACGTTGGCGTGTCTCAGCGTATTGAAAGCGAAGCCGAACGCGAGCGCCTGAAAGCGGTGGTGGCCGCCTACTGTGATGACCTTGGTGGCTTTATCATCCGTACCGCCGCAGAAGGCATTGGCGAGGAGGAGCTGGCGCAGGATGCGGCATTCCTCAAACGGTTGTGGACCAAAGTCAGTGAACGCAAAAAGCGTAACCAGACGCGTTGCCTGCTGTATGGCGAACTGGCGCTGGCGCAGCGTGTGTTACGTGATTTCGCCGGTGCTGCGCTGGATCGTATCCGCGTAGACTCGCGTTTGACCTGCGATCTGCTGGTGGAATTCACCGGTGAATATATTCCAGAGATGGCCAGCAAGCTGGAGCTGTACAGCGGCAAACAGCCGATCTTTGATCTCTACGATGTGGAGAACGAGATCCAGCGTTCGCTTGATCGTAAAGTGGAGCTGAAATCCGGCGGTTATCTGATCATCGATCAGACCGAAGCGATGACCACCATCGATATCAATACCGGGGCGTTTGTCGGCCATCGCAATCTGGACGAAACCATTTTCAATACCAACATCGAAGCCACGCAGGCGATTGCGCGCCAGCTGCGACTGCGTAATCTCGGCGGCATTATCATTATCGACTTCATCGATATGAGTAATGATGACCATCGTCGCCGGGTGCTGCATTCGCTGGAAAGCGCGTTGAGCAAAGATCGGGTCAAAACCGGCATCAACGGTTTCTCTGCGCTCGGCCTGGTCGAGATGACGCGTAAACGCACGCGGGAGAGCATCGAGCATGTACTGTGCGCTGATTGCCCGGTGTGTAAAGGACGTGGCACGCTGAAAACGGTAGAAACCGTCTGCTACGAGATCATGCGTGAGATTGTGCGCGTGCATCATGCGTATGATTCAGACCGTTTCCTGGTGTACGTGTCACCGGCAGTGGGAGAAGCGCTGAAAAGCGATGAGTCCCATGCACTGGCCGAAGTGGAGATCTTCGTCGGCAAACAGGTAAAAGTTCATGTTGAGCCGCTCTACAATCAAGAGCAGTTTGACGTGGTGATGATGTAATTTTCTTGTTAATGCTGGCCTTGCACGACGTTTTGTCATGGAATCGGACTAAAAATAGCCCCTTTTTTGGGGTAACATGCGCTTTCGTCCCGATTGTTCCGCACTGATAACGGTCAGGGCTTGAGAGGTATTGATCCGTAATCCAGCGGAAGACAAGGAGAGGTGTGTGAGGCGGTTGCCGAGGATTTTGTTACTGCTGCTCGCCACAATCATCGTTATTGTGGCGCTGCTGGTCAGCGGGCTGCGCCTCGTCATGCCGCATCTCAATAGCTACCGCAGCGACATTTTGCAGGCCGTATCCCGCGTGACTGGCGTGCCGGTGCAGGCCAGTGAGTTGCAGGGGCGTTGGGAAAACTTCGGTCCCACGTTACAAATACGCGATCTGCAGGTTTCCCTGAAAGATCAGGGACAAATGAGCATTGGCCGTGTCAATCTGGCGTTGAACATCTGGCAGTCTCTGCTTCAGGGGCGCTGGCAGTTCCGTGATCTCACTTTCTGGCAGATGCATGTCGAACTTAACCGGCAGCTACTGACCAGCGATGAACAGAAAAACAGCTTCAAGCCCACGCAAATCAACGAACTTTTCCTGCGGCAGTTCGACCATTTCGACCTGCGCGACAGCAGCATTCGTTTTCTCACGCCCTCCGGGCAACACGCTGAACTGGCGATCCCCCGTCTCACCTGGCTGAACGAAAAAACACGCCATCGCGCGGAAGGCGAAGTGAGCCTGTCCAGTTTTACCGGGCAGCATGGTGTGGTGCAGGTTCGTCTTGACCTCAGTGACAACAATGGCCTGCTGGATGCCGGTCGTATCTGGATGCAGGCGGATGATGTCGATGTGCGTCCGTGGATTGGACGCTGGCTGCGTGATAACACCAGCCTTGAAAGCGCGCGTTTCAGCCTTGCGGCGTGGGTAAACCTGCGCGATGGCGATGTCTATGCTGGCGATTTACTGCTACGCCAGGGCGGGGCGCGCTGGCGGGGTGAGCAGGGTGACCACCAGTTGCAGGTTGATGGGTTAACGGCCCACCTGTCCCGTTTCCAGAATGGCTGGATGGTATCTGTGCCGCAAACCCGTCTCAGCACCGATGGTGTCGCCTGGGAGCCGGGACATTTCTCACTGTTGTGGAAACCGGAAGATAAGCAGCTACTTGGGGCGAATAACGCACCGGAAATTCGTGTGCGCGCGACCCAGCTGGATCTGCAACGTCTGGCACCGCTGGTGCCCTTGTTCCAGCCACTCTCTCCGGCGATGTTTGATAACTGGCGGGCGCTACAGCCGCAAGGCCACATTGATGCGCTGGCGCTGGATATTCCGTTGCAGCAGCCAGAGCAGACCCGCCTGCAAGCCACATGGCGCGATCTAAGCTGGCAGCACTGGGAGTTGCTACCCGGCATCAGCAATCTGAGTGGCAGTGCCAGCGGCAGCCTGAGTAATGGGATGCTGGATGTGGCGATGGGGCAGGCGGAAGTGCCTTACGGCGACATGTTCCAGGCGCCATTACAAATTCAGCAGGTTACCGGCAAGCTTAACTGGCGACATGATGACCAGGGCCTGACGTTGGATGGTCATCAACTGGATGTGAAGGCGCGTTCGCTGTGGGCGCGCGGCGATTTTGTGTATCAGCAAAATCTCGGCAAAGCCCCGCGTCTCGATATTCTGGCGGGTATTCGTGTTACCGATGCGGGCGATGCATGGCGTTATTTCCCGGAACCGCTGATGGGCCATGGCCTGACCCACTATCTGAGCGATGCCATCAAAGGTGGCAAGGTGGATAACGCCACCTTGTTGTTCGCGGGTGATCCGACACTGTTCCCGTTCCGCCATAACGACGGCATGTTTGAGGTGTGGGTGCCATTACGTCAGGCCACCTATCAATTCCAGCCCGGTTGGCCGGCGATCAACAATCTCGACATTGATCTCGACTTCGTCAATGACGGCCTGTGGATGAAGGCTGAACAGGCGAAACTGGGTGAGGTGGACGCGCGCAATATCAGTGCGATCATCCCGGATTACCTGAAAGAGAAGCTGATTATTGACGGCGATCTGAGCGGTGAGGGCAAGCAAATTGCCGATTACTTCGAGCAAACGCCGCTGAAACCAACGCTGGGGGCCGCTCTGCAACAATTGCAGATTAAGGGCAACGTGCGTGGGCGTCTTAACCTCGACATTCCGCTGGATGGCGAGCTGGTTCATGCCAGCGGCAATGTGGTGATGAATAATAACAGTTTATATATCAAACCGTTAAAAACCACACTGCATAACCTCACCGGACGCTTTCGCTATAACAACGGCAACCTGGACAGTGAGGAAATGCAGGCAAACTGGTTTGGACAGCCGGTAGGCGTCAGCTTCAGTACGCAGGAGAATCCGAACGACTTTGGCGTCAACGTGAAGTTGCTGGGAGACTGGCCGCTGGCAAAACTGAAGATGCTGCCCGCGACCGTGACCAGCCAATTAAGCGGCAACCTCGCGTGGCAGGGTAATGTCGACATCACCCTGCCGCATAAGGGGGGGGCCAGCTACAAGGTTGACCTGAAAGGTGACGGCAAAGAGGTGAGCAGTCACTTACCAGCACCGCTTGATAAGAAAGCGGGTGCGGCGATGCCGATGACGATTTCGGCCAGTGGTAATCTGAACGGATTCGAACTGAGTGGTAGCGTATTGGATCACCATCGGTTTAACAGTCGCTGGTTGCTGGAACCTCAGCTGCGGGTCGATCGCGGTATCTGGCTCAACGATACGAAAACCACACCGAAGCTGCCGGACAAGCGCGGCATGGTGCTGAATTTGCCGGAAATTGACGGTGAAGCCTGGATGGGGCTGCTGGCGGGCGCAGGCGGTGCACGCAATGCGCAGGGCGAGACCAATGTCGGAGGGGCGCTGCTGCCGGGTGATGTCACGCTGCATACACCGGCGCTGACTCTCGCGGGTCAGCAATGGCATGACCTCAACGCCACAGTGACCCAAGGGCCAACCGGCAATACTCAGGTGCAGCTGGAGAGCCGCGAAGCTCGGGGTAGCCTCAACACCGCCCAGCAAGGTCCGTGGCAGCTCGCGCTCAGCTACCTGTATTACAATCCTGAATGGGCAGGAAAAGAGGGTGAGACTGCATCACCTTTCAGTGACAACACCACCATCAACTTCGCCAACTGGCCCGCCCTGCAACTGAGCTGTCAGGAGTGCTGGCTGCGTGGGCAGAAATTCGGTCATATGCAGGCGCTGCTGCAACCCCGTGGCGATACGTTAGCACTCACTAACGGATCGGTAGACACCGGCAGTTCCAAGCTGAGTATCAATGGCGAGTGGGTGAATAAGCCGGGTGAACAGCGCACGTCTCTGAAAGGGACGCTGAGTGGCAACAACATCAACGATGCGACCAATTGGTTTGGCGTGAATACCCCACTGCGCGATGCCCCCTTTAAAATCGACTACGATTTGCACTGGCGTTCTGCGCCGTGGCAACCTTCAGAGCCGACGCTGAGTGGCACGCTGAAAAGCCATTTTGGCAAAGGCCAGATCGCTGATGTGAATACGGGTCGCGCCGGACAACTGCTGCGTTTAATGAGTTTTGACGCGCTGCTGCGTAAATTGCGTTTCGATTTCAGTGACACCTTCAGTCAGGGCTTCTTTTTCGATTCCATTAACGGCACGGCATGGATTGAAAATGGCGTGATGCACACCGATAACCTGTTGGTGGATGGTCTGGAAGCGGATATCGCGATGCAGGGCAAGGTCGATCTGGTGAAACGCGAGATCGATATGGAAGCGGTGGTGGCACCAGAAATTTCGGCTTCCGTGGGGGTGGCGACGGCGTTTGTTATCAACCCGGTGGTGGGCGCGGCGGTGTTTGCTGCCAGTAAAGTGCTGGGGCCACTGTGGAGTAAAATTTCGCTATTGCGTTACCACATCAGCGGGCCACTGGATAAGCCGGAAATCAATGAAGTGCTACGCAAACCACGCGAAAACGACAAGAAGTGAATTTGACGCCGTCGGGGAATTGCCGCAGGCTATGAAATATCTGAGCGTAAAATGAGTGAGAAACGATGACTCTGAATCTGGTAAGTGAGCAGTTGCTAACTGCGAACAGCATTAATCAGCAGGACCTTTTTTCCCTGTTAGGGCAGCTTTCAGAACGTCGTCTGGACTATGCCGATCTCTATTTTCAGTCCAGCTTCCACGAATCTTGGGTGCTGGAAGACAAAATTATTAAAGACGGCTCGTACCATATCGATCAGGGCGTGGGCGTCCGGGCGGTCAGCGGTGAAAAAACCGGTTTTGCTTATGCAGACCAGATCACCCTGAATGCCTTGCGCCAGTCGGCGGAAGCCGCACGCAGCATTGTACGCGAACAAGGTAATGGCAAAGCCCATACCCTCTCGGCAGTTATCAACCGTTCACTGTATGCACCGGTCAATCCGCTGGATAGCCTGACGCGTGAAGACAAAATTGCCCTGCTGCATCGTGTTGATAACGTGGCGCGTGCCGCCGATCCTCGTGTCCAGGAAGTGAATGCCAGCCTGACCGGGGTGTACGAACAAGTGCTGGTGGCGGCGACCGATGGCACGCTGGCCGCAGATGTGCGTCCGCTGGTGCGTCTGTCGATCAGTGTGCAGGTAGAAGATCAGGGTAAACGTGAACGTGGCTCCAGCGGCGGCGGTGCACGTACTGGTTATGAATTCTTCCTCGCCGATGAAAGCGGAGAGGTGCGTGCGGATGCGTGGGCGCGTGAAGCGGTGCGTATGGCGCTGGTTAACCTCTCGGCGGTTGCGGCACCGGCGGGCACACTGCCGGTGGTGCTGGGCGCTGGCTGGCCGGGTGTGTTGCTGCACGAAGCGGTTGGACACGGGCTGGAAGGCGACTTTAACCGTCGTGCGACCTCGGTGTTCAGCGGCAAAATGGGCCAGTTGGTCGCATCTGAATTGTGTACTGTGGTGGATGACGGCACTATCGAAGGTCTGCGCGGTTCACTGGCGGTGGACGATGAAGGCGTACCAGGACAGTACAACGTGTTGATTGAAAACGGTGTGCTGAAAGGCTACATGCAGGACAAGCTCAATGCGCGTCTGATGGGCGTCAACCCTACCGGCAATGGTCGCCGTGAGTCTTATGCACATCTGCCGATGCCGCGTATGACCAATACCTACATGCTGGCCGGGAAATCCACCCCGCAGGACATCATTGCCAGCGTGGAGTATGGCCTGTATGCCCCGAACTTTGGTGGCGGTCAGGTGGATATCACCTCCGGTAAGTTCGTGTTCTCCACGTCAGAAGCCTATCTGATTGAGAACGGCAAAGTGACCAAACCGGTGAAAGGGGCCACGCTGATTGGTTCCGGTATCGAAGCCATGCAGCAGATCTCCATGGTTGGTAACGACCTGGCGCTGGATAAAGGCGTGGGTGTCTGCGGTAAAGAGGGGCAGAGCGTGCCGGTGGGCGTAGGCCAGCCGACATTGAAGCTCGATAAACTCACCGTCGGCGGAACCGCCTGATTCGGTACTGATTCGTGGCGGCGCGATTTATCGCGCGGATTTTTCCAGACGGCGGCACCTTGCTCCGTCTGGCTTGCGCAATAAATTGCGCCGCTACAGTCCATGCGAGACTTATGCTCAGTTTTTACGGTGCTGCTGATACTGGCGCGCCACCCGTTTGAAATATTCAGTCAGATAGTCGATACACACCTGCACTTTCAGCGGCAGCTTATCTTTTTCGGTATACAGAGCATACACCGGTCTGGGAGCCGACTGGTATTGCGTAAACAGGATATCGATCTCACCGGTGTTGATCTCGTTAATCACCCACATCAACGGTACATAGGCGATACCGCACCCGGCTTTCAGCCAGCGGATCAGCGTCAGCGAATCATTAGTGACAAAGCGCCCCTGCGGCGTCAAACGCGTTACCAGCCCTTCCGGGGCAATTAACTCAAAGGTGTTGTCCGGTCGCACGCTATATTCCAGCCACGAAAAATTATCGATCTCGCCCGGTTTTTCCGGCGTGCCGTGCTGTGCCAGAAAGCTTTTGGCGGCGCACACGACCATCGGCATCGCCCCCAGGCGGCGCGAGAACAGATTTGAGTCCTGCAACTCACCTACGCGTATCACCAGATCCAGCCCGTTGGCGATCAAATCCGGTGCCGGAATACCGGTCACTAAATTGACGCTAAGACCTGGATATTCGCGTAACATATCGCTGGTCATATCGGCGAGGACATTTTGCGCCATTGTCGACGAACTGCCGATACGTAAAATACCAATGGGCGTGTTGTTGAAGGCATACAGTTGCTCGTGCACCTGCATCGCCTCTGCCAACATACGGCGACAGCCCTGATAATAGATTCTGCCCGCTTCGGTCAGGCCAATGCTTCGGGTACTGCGATTCAACAGCTTGACCTGTAGCTCATCTTCCAGTTTCGCGACTATCTGGCTAATCGACGAAACACTAAGATGAAGCTGACGTGCCGCGGCGGTAAAGGAACCTAATTCAACCACTTTGGCGAAGATGGACATGCCTTTAAGTCGTTCCATTGTTTACTCTGGCTAAAAAGTGATTTAGCTCACAATATGTAGATAACGTATAGTCAAGCGCGTTACTATACGCACGCTGGGTCATTTCACCGCACCTTAACACGGCAGTGAATCTGCCTGTGTTTGTCAGATGATACGCTATGATTAGCTCAAACGGCCTGAATGTTGCCATCAGTCTACCCGTCATCCCATTATCATCAACCCGTCGTGCTCTGTGGCGTATGGGCAGGTATCGGTGCAATCCGGCAAGGTCGAACTAAGGAACCGAAATGAGTGTGCTTCCGGTATTTGTCGTATTTGGGCTGTCTTTCCCGCCCATCTTCATTGAACTGATTGTTTCACTGGCGCTGTTCTGGCTGGTGAAACGCGTGCTGACGCCCAGCGGATTGTATGATCTGGTTTGGCATCCGGCACTTTTTAACACAGCGCTTTATTGCTGTGTGTTTTACCTTGTATCCCGTTTATTCGTCTGAGGTTTTAAGTGAAAGCGCTAATAAGAAAAATCGCGCGCTACGCGATTACTCTCCTGCTGGTTGTCGTCGCTATCGTGATCATCTTCCGCGCCTGGGTGTTCTACACCGAATCCCCGTGGACGCGTGATGCTAAATTCTCTGCCGATGTCGTGGCGATCTCGCCGGATGTGACCGGCCTGATCACCGATGTGCCGGTCCGTGATAACCAACTGGTGAAGAAGGGCGACACCCTGTTTGTGGTCGACCGTCCGCGTTACCAGAAGGCTCTGGATGAAGCGCAGGCCGATGTCGAGTACTATCAGGCGGTCGCCAACGAAAAACGTCGTGAAGCGGCGCGCCGTAATCAGCTTGGCACCAGCGCGATGTCGCGTGAAGCCATCGACCAGGCCAACAACGACCTGACCACCACCGAGCATCAATTGGCGAAAGCCATTGCGACGCGCGATCTGGCGGCCATCGACCTGGATCGTACCACCATTAAGGCACCGTCTGACGGCTGGGTGACGAACCTCAACGTCTATCAGGGCGAGTTCATTACCCGTGGCTCCGTCGCCGTGGCGCTGGTACAGCAACATACGTTCTACGTACTGGCCTACATGGAAGAAACCAAGCTGGATGGCGTGCGCCCGGGCTTCCGTGCGGAAATCACCCCGCTGGGTAGCAATACCGTATTGCGCGGCACCGTCGACAGCATTGCGGCTGGCGTTACCGACAGCAGCAGCACCAATGACAGCAAAGGCATGGCCACGGTTGATTCCAATCTGGAGTGGGTACGTCTGGCACAGCGTGTACCGGTGCGTATTCATCTCGACGATCAGCCTGGCAACCGCTTCCCGGCAGGCACCACCGCTACCGTGGTGATTACCGGCGAGAAAGATCGTGAGACGCAAGCCTCACCGATGAGCAAACTGTTTAATCGCCTGCGTGAGTTTGGTTAAGAGGGCGATATGATTGAGTTTCTGCGTTTCCCGGTGAAGCTGACGTTTGCGCTGGTAGCGGCGCTGATCATCGGCTTCCACTTCAATCTGGAAACGCCGCGCTGGGCGGTGATGACCGCCGGGATTGTGGCGGGTGGCACCGCCTTTGTCGCCGGAGGAGATCCCTACTCCGGCGCGCTGCGCTATCGCGGCATTCTGCGTATTATCGGCACCTTCATTGGCTGTATTGCGGCGCTGACCATTATGATCGCCACCGTGCGCGCCCCGGTGGTGATGTTGCTGTTGTGCTGCCTGTGGGCCGGTCTTTGTGTCTGGCTCTCCTCGCTGATCAAAGTCGAAAACTCCTATGCGCTGGGGCTGGCGGGTTACACTGCGCTGATTATCGTCGTCACCGCCGATGCCAGTGGCGGGCTGACGCTGGCACCGCAGTTTGCGGTTGAGCGTTGTAGCGAAATCGTGCTGGGTATTCTGTGTGCCATTCTGGCGGATATGATTTTCTCGCCCCGTTCGATTAAAAAAGTGATCGATCAGGAAGTGGATTCACTGCTGGTAGCGCATTACAAGCTGCTGCAACTCTGTGTGGCGCACGGCGATAAAGACGAAGTCGACAAAGCCTGGAGCGCGCTGGTGCGTCGCACCACGGCGCTGAACACCATGCGCAGTCAGTTGATGATGGAATCATCGCGCTGGAAAAACAGCAGCCGCCGTTTGCAGATGCTGAACACCCTGTCGTTAACATTGATTACTCAGGCGGCTGAAACCTTCCTGATTCAGAATTCCCGTCCGGACTACATTCCGCCGCAGTATCGCCTGCTGATCGAGAAAGAGGTCAAAAGCGTTGATGACGTGCACAAGCGCATGAAAATTATGCGCCGGGTGATTGGCGTCAGCAGCAAAACCACGCCGCTGACGTTAGCGAGCTGGGTTGGGGCGGCCACGGAATACTTGTTGTTGATTAATGGTGTCAGGAGCAACAGCCGCATCACCACGCTGGAAGAGGGGATTCTGCAACGTGAAGTGGTGATTCAGGCGCGTTCTGCCGAAACTCACCATGCCATGATTAATGGCGTGCGTACCTTTGCCGCGACAGCGATTGGCTCGCTTTTCTGGCTGTACACCGGCTGGACCTCTGGCAGTGGCTGTATGGTCATGCTGGCGGTCATCACCGCGCTGGCGATGCGTACCCCGAATCCGTTGATGATGGCGAAAGATTTCCTCTACGGTATGACGGTGGCGGTGCCACTGGGTGCGCTCTACTTTATCTACGTTCTGCCTTCGACCCAGCAAAGCATGCTATTGCTGTGCATCGCCATTGGCCTGCTGGGCTTTATTGGTGGCATCTTTGTACAACGCCGACAGTTGGGAACGCTGGGGGCGTTGATCGGCACCATCAACGTGTTGGTGCTGGATAACCCAATGAAGTTCGAGTTCAACGTGTTTCTCGACAACGTATTGGGTCAGGTGATTGGGTGTTTTGTGGCGATGATGGTGATTTTGCTGATTCGTGATAAATCAAAAGCCCGTACCGGTCGTAAGCTGCTGAATCGCTTTATGTATGCCGCAGTGGCAGCGATGACCACCAATCAGGCGCGCCGTCGTGAGAACCATTTGCCCGCGCTATATCAGCAGCTGTTTATGCTGCTCAATCTGTTCCCCGGTGATATCAATAAATACCGTATCGCGCTGACACTGATCATCGGCCATCAACGCTTACGTAATGCAGAGGTGCCGATCAATGCGGATCTCTCGGCGTATCACCGCCAGCTGCGATCCACCGCTGACCAGGTGATCTCGACGCGGAGTGATGATAAGCGGCGTGTCTATTTTGAGCAGTTGTTACGTGAGCTGGATGTCTATCAGGAGAAACTCCAGCACTACGCGGCCCCCGTCAGTGTGACGGAGCCGGTGAAGCGTCTTGCCACGATGCTGAGTAAGTACCAGAACACCTTGATTCAAATCTAAAACGAGCCACCGTTTGCGACGGTGGCTCACTCGCACCAAACCCACCGGTAATGCCATCTATACTTTCCTGACGGGATGCAAACTGTCAGGGGAAGAGGACATCCACTTCTCCCGCAGCAACACAATCATTTCAACGCAGGCTACCCGGTCTAATGGGCAGTGGTACAGAAAAGAGAGTCGTCATGATGAGAATCGAACGTTTTGATTTCGATGAAATCGTCGATCAGGCGCACTTCTTCCGCCAGTTTAGCGACCGTTTTGCGCTGGCGGATCTGGCGATTACTGATTTGGATGATCTCTGGCAAGTGGTGACCGGCGATCAACTGCCGTTGCCGCTGGAGATTGAGTTTATTCACTTAGGATCAGGACAGAAACGTCGCTATGGGGCGTTGATTTTGCTGTTTGATGAGGCAGAAGAGGAGCTGGATGGTCAGCTCCGCTTTAATGTGAAGTGACGTAAAAAGGGCCCCGGCGAGCGGGGCCAAAGGGTTCGTCAAGCAGTTGACGAGGAATTACTTATACAGTTCAGCAGTGATGTGATAGTTGTCGCCGGTACGGGCTTCAATCACTTTATAGGCGCTGGCACCCTGTTCATCGGCTTTCTGTGACAGCTGAGCACGATAATCCATTGGTGCACCGGCAGTACCACTGATGGTTACTGTCCCCGCAGGCTGCATATTCTGAGCCTGTTCCGCAGTGACCAGCTGTGCCGCAGAGGCACCAAAGGTCAACAGTGAGAGCAGGCTAGCGGTTGCGATGGTTGCTTTGATTTTCATTCGTGGTCTCCTCATTACAATCAACAACCTGCGGTAATAAGTGGGTAGCGGGTCGTCGATGCATATCCAGGCGTCGCTCGGACGCCGGATAATCATTTATCGATTATTTGTACAGTTCAGCAGTGACGTGGTAGGTGTCATTCTGATTGTTTTCAATGATGCGGTAGTGGCTGGCACCCTGAGCATCGGCTTTCGCTGACAGCTCCTGACGGATGTTGTTCTGGTCGCCATCACGGCCGCTGACGCTGATGGTTTGGTTCAGCGGTTGCAGATTCATGGTGTCTGCCTGTTCATTGGTAATCAGGCTGGCAGCGCTGGCACCGAAAGAAAGAACGGAAGCCAGGCTCAGAACTGCGATAGATAATTTAGTTTTCATGATTCACTCTCCTGAATTTGGGTGGACAACCTGAGCGCAATCGCATCTCAAATGGGTTGTCATTCACATTGCGTCTTGTTTCGGCGAACTTATTTATAAAGTTCAGCAGTCGCGTGATAGGTGTTGTCATTACGCGCTTCGATTACGCGGTAAGCTTTAGCACCTTGCTGATCTGCTTTTTCGCTCAATTGCTGATGGATATCCATCGGTGAACCAGCCGTGCCGCTGACACTGATGGTGCCGGCCGGTTGCAGATTCATGGCCTGATCGGCGTTGATAGAATCTGCGGCGAAAGCGCCAAATGACAGGGCAGATAGAATGCTCAGGGTTGCGATAGTAGTTTTAACTTTCATGATTATTTCCTCGTCGTCTGTTTTTTCTCTTTTTGTTTGGTGTGATTTGCATCACGAAAAGAAGTATAGATCTAATCACCCATGAAATTAATATTCTGCTAATAATGTTTGGTTGTTATTCTTTGTCCTTATGACAACTTTTAATAACTGAGTGTTATAAAAACCGCCTGGTTTCTGCCCAATGCCTGTTAATTACATGTAAAAACAATGGGCTATGTCATTTTATCTTTCTGTGCGAAATATGGCGGTTGATCCCGCTGGCTGGTGCGCCGTGAGTGGCTTATATGGCTGAGCTTGGTATGTAAAGCAGTGTAAAATAGCGCGAAAGGTTAAGCAGGATAAAAGGTCCTACCAATTGTTACAGAGCGTGAGAACCACGAGGAATATGCTTAATACATTGTTTCTGGTGGATTTTAGCTTAAGCGAGGCGACGAGAAGAGAAGATGTGCGAGTTGTTACCGGCAGGTAATCTGCCGGTAGCAAGCAGGGTTTTATAGCTCTTGTTCGAATAACATCAGCACAGCGTCATGCAGCTGCTTAACGGTGAACGCGCGCGCGGGGGTAATAAAGATGGTGTCATCACCTGCGATCGTGCCGAGGATACCTTCGGCTTTGCCCAGTGAATCCAGCAGGCGGGCGATGAGCTGTGCGGCACCCGGGCTGGTATGAATCACCACCAGAGCATCGTTGTAGTCGATATCCAGCACCAGATTCTTCAGCGGGCTGGTGGTGGTCGGCACACCCAGCTCAGCTGGCAGGCAGTAAACCATCTCCATTTTCGCATTGCGCGTGCGTACCGCACCAAACTTGGTAAGCATACGAGAAACTTTTGACTGATTGATGTTCTCGAAGCCGTCTTCCTGTAACGCCTGCACAATTTCGCCCTGAGAGCTGAATTTCTCTTCTTTCAGGAGGGCTTTGAACGCCTTAACCAGGTCGTCTTGCTTAGATGGGTTTCGCATAGGTTACCAATAAAAAGAGGGATGCGTAGGGCAATAGGCCCATGCAGATAAATTATTATGCATTTAAATGAATTTTTATGCAATAAACAGGTGAGTATTTCGCCAGGGATGTTTGCGAGGGCGGCGATCATAACAGAGATTTACCGCTACGCCAAAATCGCGGTATGGCGCGCAAAAGCGAAGGTTGCAATGTTGTTATATTATTGAAGTGGTAACAACAAAATGATTGATCATTGCCGACCCTGTCTTCTGGCTGCGACCTATGATCATTCAGGCGACTTCTGAAGTGTGGATGTCTCGGGAGCCGTATTGCGGCGTCAGTGTTAGTAGCGCGACGGGTATTGTCGCTATCGCCTGAGAAGTTGATTAAACTCGTAACCCGATGGAAATCCGGCAGATCTCTGCCCCACCTTAATAAGGAGTCCAGGATGAAAGTTGCCGTTCTCGGTGCCGCTGGTGGTATTGGCCAGGCGCTAGCACTGTTGCTCAAGACCCAATTACCCGCAGGTTCAGCCCTTTCGCTATATGACATCGCCCCGGTTACACCGGGTGTGGCTGTGGATCTCAGCCACATTCCTACTGCCGTAAAAGTTGAGGGTTTTAGTGGTGAAGATGCCACGCCCGCGCTGAAGGGAGCCGATGTGGTGCTGATTTCCGCCGGAGTGGCACGTAAACCCGGCATGGACCGCGCCGATCTCTTTAACGTTAACGCCGGTATTGTGCGTAACCTGATTGAGCAGGTGGCAAGTACTGCGCCCAAGGCCCTGATTGGCGTGATCACCAACCCGGTTAACACCACGGTGGCGATTGCGGCGGAAGTGCTGAAGAAAGCCGGGGTGTATGACAAAAATCGCCTGTTTGGGGTCACCACGCTGGATATTATTCGCGGCAACACCTTTGTTGCGGCGTTAAAAGGTAAGCAACCGGGCGAGATTGAGGTGCCGGTAGTCGGGGGGCATTCTGGCGTCACCATTCTGCCGCTGTTGTCGCAGGTTAAAGGCGTGAGTTTCAGTGAGCAGGAAGTTGTGGATCTCACCAAACGTATCCAAAACGCGGGTACTGAAGTGGTAGAAGCAAAAGCCGGTGGCGGCTCAGCAACGTTGTCGATGGGGCAGGCCGCGGCCCGCTTCGGTCTGTCGCTGGTACGCGCCTTACAGGGCGATGCTAACGTGGTGGAATGTGCTTATGTGGAGGGCGATGGTGAATACGCACGCTTCTTCTCACAGCCTCTGCTGCTGGGGAAAACCGGGATCATCGAACGCCGTCCTATCGGGACGCTTAGCCCCTTTGAGCAGCAGGCGTTAACCGGCATGCTGGACACGCTGAAAAAAGATATCGCCCAGGGCGAAGAGTTTGTGAAATAAACCGACCAGGTGCGCATCCACTGCGCACCTCATTTTTATAACCCACCCGACTTATAATTACGTGCCGCAGGTGCGCCATTGCTGGCCGGGCTTTTCTTGCCCACGGTTTCCATACGTACCTGGAAGGGCGGGAAAGGCATTTCGATGCCGTGCTCGGCGAAGCCATGCAAAATCAGCTGATGCAGTTCATGACGCAGCGGCATGCGGTGTCCCATCTCGGCAGCATACACACGCAGTTCAAACAGCTGGATACCTTGTTGCAGATCGACGAGGAACACATCCGGGGCGGGCATATCCAGTACATAAGTACAACGCTCAGCCGCTTGTTTCAGGATCAGGGTGACTTCATCGCTATTGACCCCAGCCGGTGCCGGAATGGTCAATACCACACGCGTTACCGAATCAGACAGCGACCAGTTAACAAATTGCTCGGTAATAAAGGCCTTATTCGGCACGATAATCTCTTTGCGATCCCAGTCGGTAATGGTGGTCGCGCGGGTGTTGATGCGGGTGATACTGCCGGTGAGATCGCGGATGGTAACGGTATCGCCGATACGAATCGGTTTTTCAAACAGGATAATCAGGCCGGAAATAAAGTTGGCAAAAATCTCCTGTAAGCCAAAGCCTAAACCGACACCGAGTGCGGCGACCAGCCATTGCAGCTTCGCCCATTCAATGCCAATCATTGAGAAGCCAATCAGTCCGCCAATCAGCATCAGGATATATTTGGTCAGCGTGGTGATGGCATAACCGGTGCCAGGCGTCAGACTCAGGTGCTGCAACAGCGCCAGCTCGAGGAGCGCAGGCATGTTCCGCACCAGTTGGGTGGTAATAATCAATACCAGAACGGCGATCAGAATCGATCCGAGGGTAATCGGCTGAATGCTCTCCACCCCCTGTACCGTGGTACTGACATCCCACAGACGAATATTTTCGAGGAAACCAAACGCCGAGTGTATCTCTGACCACAGCACAATCACTGACACCAGGGCGATCAGCGTCAGTATCGAACGTACCAGCCGCAATGACTGGGCGCTGATAGCGTCAAGATCGATGACCGGTTCATCTGCTTCCACCCCTTCGTTGCTGCCGGCGGCTTGTTCTTTGTCTTCTTCACTGCGCGCGCGGTTGGCCAGCATATCGGCACGGCGCTGACGGGCGCGATCAAAGGCAATACGCCGACGTTGGATTAGCATCCAGCGCCGAACAATATGGTAAATCACCAGCAGGAAGAACCAGATCCCGACCGAGGTTTCCAGACGCGCCAGCAACGCCTGCGCTGTTGCCAGATAGCCGATGCAGGATGCGAACGCCGCGACCAGGGGAATGGCGATCATCAGGTTCCACAGAATACGGTTGATAAAATTATCACCGTTGCCTTCTTTATCCAGATACAGCGGAATACCGGCGCGTTTCAGGCTGACCGTCACGATGCTCAGTGCCCCGCAAATCAGGATGAAACACAACCTGCCGAGCGTTGATGAGAACTCACGGTCTTCCAGGTTAGCGAAAGCGATGAGCAGCATGATCAGCGGTACAATCAGGCCAACGGTCAGCGAGTAATAACGCATTGCACGCGCCACGCGTGCCTGGGGCCAACGGAAGTGCACCACAAACAGGCCATTCGGACGGGCAAAGGAGGCGCTGATCATAAACGCCCACAGCAGCGGCAGCGTGGCGGTAATACCATCGCCAATCGCCACGGCAATCGGGTAGGGCCAGGCTTCCTGCAAACCGTAGCCGAGGGCGGCCCATAACACCGGAATCGGTACAGCCACCAGAATCGACCAGAACACCGTGCGCAGCGTCAGACCGAAGTGATCCTGTGTCACCTTGCCGACCTTGCTGGCAGCCCGGGCGAGAAACGCATGGTAGTGACGGCGTGAACTGATGCTGAAGCCAACCAGCAACACGGCACCCAAAATCGGTAACACTGTTTCTTTACTGGTAAACATCATCGCCAGGGCTTTGCCCAACTGACCCAGTGTGTCGAGCGACAGCAGACGCGCCAGCGCCTGTGCGGTATCCATCGGGAAACTCAGGTCAACCGTACTGACATCAGCGGTCCAGAACAGATAACGATGGGTGGCATCGCGCACTTCCGTAAGTGCATCCTGCAACTGGGTGTTGGAAACTTTAAGTTTGGTAATTTCCAGAATCAGCGTATCGCAGCCGGAAATTAATGAGTTGAGCAGCTCGCGCTGGGTTTTCAACTGGGCTTCCAGAATGCGGCTCTGTTCACTGGTGAACGGCGTGCCATCATCCTGTTTCTCTTTGCGCAATTCCTGCTGACGCTCAAGTAAATCCTCATAACGCAGCCGTTGGACGCGCAGCTGAGCCATTTCGTTATCAATCTGCTGCGATTTAGGCATATCAGGCAAACGAGCCACTTGGGCGCGTAGCGCTTCACCCAGCAGATTCGATGCACCGAGCCACTGCGATTGCTCGCGCAGGGTGCTCAGCGCCTGACGGACCTGTAAAGTTTGATTGGTGGCCAGGCGTTGCTGTGAAGCGACCAAATCCATGCGTTGTGCTTGCTGGTTAAGGTCAGCAGACAATTCACGGTTGACGCGGAATTGTTCGCTAATGGCGCTGGGCAGATCGCCGCTGTTTTCCGCCAGTTGCTCGGTACGTTCCAGAGCTTGTTCAGCTTCACGCTGGCGCTGATTATTCAGTTGATTGCGCAGCGCTTGCAGATAATTGTCCAGTTGCGTGGCCTGGCGCTGATGCACCTCGGCACGCATCCGTGCCAATTCCTGGCGGTTATTGGCGGACAGCTGCGCCAGTTCCAGTTCATCAACGCGCGCTTTGTTGGCGGCGTTTTCCGCCTGACGTGCGTAAATCTGCGCCTGTTCCTGGGGCGTAGTAGCGGTTGACGCGCCCTGTACCCGACGATCGCTCTCCGTCATGGCCCGGCGCGCTTCGGTTTGTTGCTGCGGTAACTGTGACAGCGAATCGCTGATCTCACGCGCCCGATCTTGTTCCTGCTGTGCCTGACGCCCCTCTTCCAGCAGCTGACTGCTGACCTGCAAAATTTCCTGATCCAGCTCGGTGCTGCTCATATTATTGCGCACCGTTTTGCTGCTATCACTGGTCATGCTGGCGAGTTGCTGGCGTAGCTCGCGCGCCAGACGTGGGAAGTCGTCAATCACCTGCTGATACTGCTTTGCCCGTTCCAGCGAATCATCACGTTCAGCGAGGAAATTCAGTGCCGTTTCCAGCGTCTGGATTTGCTCAGTTTGGGCAGGGGAGCTTTTCGCAGATTTGACGGCGTCCAGCTCCTGTTTCAGGTCACTGGCTTGTGGCACGGTGGCCGCGAAAACAGGGCTGCTGAGCCACAGGCTCAGCAGCAGGATCAGAAAGGCACGCACAGGGAGTTGTCCTGTTAGTCGGCGAGTGGGGTGGCTGCACCCTGCTGCGGCAGAGCAATGGCCAGTGGCTGGCCGAGACGGGTTTTGCTCTCCGCTTCCAGGCTTTCAGCCAGTTTGACGCGCTTAGGTGCAAACAGGTTGATCACGGTGGAACCCAGCTTGAAGCGTCCCATTTCCTGGCCCTTCAGCAGCACCACAGCGCCATCATGATCGGCTGCCGGATAGCGCCAGCGCTTAATCACCCCTTCACGCGGCGGGGTGATGGTTCCGGCCCAAACGGTTTCGATACTACCAACAATAGTCGCACCGACCAGAATCTGCACCATCGGACCATGATCGGTATCGAACACACAAATCACGCGCTCGTTACGCGCAAACAGGTTGGGGATGTTGCGCGCGGTCAGCGGATTGACGGAGTAGAGATCGCCCGGCACGTAGATCATTTCGCGCAGGATACCGTTACACGGCATATGCACCCGGTGATAATCACGCGGCGCGAGGTAGGTGGTGACAAACTCACCGTCCTGGAACTGCTCCGCCAACGTATCATCGCCTGCCAGCAAAGCCTGCAAGCTGTAGTAGTGGCCTTTGGCCTGAAAGATCTGATCCCCTTCAATACGACCTAACTGACTGATAGCACCATCGGCAGGCAGAGCCAGCAGGGTGGCATCGGGGTCGATCGGGCGCGCGCCCTCTTTTAACGGACGGACGAAGAAGTCATTAAAGGTGCGATAGCTGGCGGTGTCTGGTTTGCTGGCTTCCGCCATGTCCACTTTGTAGTACCAGACAAAAATATCGATGACCGCTTTGGTCAGCCAGCCACCACGACGACTGGCACCCCAACCGGCAAGTTCGGTCAGTCCTTTCTTAGGCAGAATATGATTCAGGCCGAGCTTAAAACGATCAAACACCTTAGCCTCCTGGCTTTATTACACATCGTTTATACAAAAGGGGGCGGATTGTAGCAGCGCCCCGGTCAGTTGGCGAATGTGCCGTTATATACCTGTCATACTTCGAGTTACCGCGCGTTGACTGCGCTCGAAAGATGTTGGGTATACCCGTTAATCTTCGCTGGCGGAAAAGTTTTTACGCGTTTTTACCTGCGCCATGCTTTCCAGAATTCGGTGGTAGTTATCGAAGCGGGATACGTCGATGGTGCCGTTGTCTACCGCTTCACGAATGGCGCAGCCGGGATCGTTGCCGTGTTTACAGTCGCGAAACTTACAATCACCCAGAAACTCACGGAATTCGACAAATCCACGGGTGATTTGTTCCGGCTCCAGATGCCACAAACCAAATTCGCGTACCCCCGGGGAATCAATCACATCGCCACCATGCGGGAAATGGTACAGGCGTGCCGCGGTGGTGGTGTGCTGGCCGAGTCCGGAGACATCCGACACATCGTTAGTCAGGATCTCATCACCTGCAACATCGAGGCCCAGCAGGGCATTCAGCAGGCTGGATTTGCCGACACCGGACTGTCCGGCAAAAATGCTGATGCGCCCGGTCAAGGCGGCTTCCAGTTCGTCGAGGCCATTTTTGGCGCGGCTGGACACCATCAGCACGCGGTAACCAATGTGACGGTAAATCTCCATCTGTTCGTCAACAAAGGCGCGTGCGTCGTCATCCAGCAGATCGGTTTTGTTCAACACCAGCAGCGGCTCGATCCCCAGGGTTTCACTGGCGACCAGATAACGATCGATAATATTGAGTGACAACTCGGGCAGGATCGCCGACACGATAATGATCTGATCGATATTGGCGGCGATCGGTTTCACGCCGTCGTAGAAGTCGGGGCGCGTCAAGACGCTGGTGCGATCGTATACCGCCTCGACGATCCCTTTGCCGCCGTTCTCATTGGCTGCGCGCCACACAACGCGATCGCCGGTCACCAGCGAGCGAATGGTGCGGCGGATATTGCAGCGATGCACCTCGCCGCTGCTGTCTTCAACGTCTGCGTGCATGCCGAAGCGGCTGATCACCACGCCATCGGTAGGCTCCCCAAACAGGCTATCATCCGGTTCCGGTTTCTCGTTCCGTTGCTTCAGACGACGCTCGTGGTTGGCGCTTACGCGACGTTGTTGACCCTTCGACAGTTTATTTTTGCTCACGCATCCTCTCATGCTTTCGCCAGGCTTCGCCCCGCTGGGCAAAACGTCTATGATACACCTTAATTTAGTGTAATGACGACTTTGGCAACGGGCGGAAAATGCATGACAGCTGGAAATGAAAACAATCTGATTTGGATCGACCTCGAAATGACCGGGCTGGATCCAGAGCGCGATCGCATCATTGAGATCGCCACGCTGGTGACGGATGCCAATCTGAATATCCTGGCGGAAGGGCCGGTGATGGCGGTGCATCAATCTGATGCGCAGCTGGCGCTGATGGATGACTGGAATGTGCGTACCCATACCAATAGCGGTCTGGTGGATCGTGTGAAGGCCAGTCAGTTTGACGATCACGCCGCTGAACTGGCGACCATCGAATTTCTCAAACAGTGGGTGCCTGCCAATACCTCGCCGATTTGTGGCAACAGCATCGGCCAGGATCGTCGCTTTCTGTTCAAATACATGCCGGAGCTGGAAGCCTATTTCCACTACCGTTACCTTGATGTCAGCACGCTGAAAGAACTGGCACGTCGCTGGAAGCCCGATATCCTGCCAGGCTTCAAAAAGAGCGGCAGCCACCAGGCGCTGGATGATATCCGCGAGTCAGTCGCGGAACTGGCATACTATCGCGAGCATTTTTTGCAGCTTTAATCGCCGCCGGGTGCGCAGGAAAACAGCAGGTTGCTGAATTAATCGGCAAACGCGCGCAAAGCGCAAAATTTTGCTTTCAGGCTCTTGCGATGGAAAGGATTTCTCGTATAATGCGCACCCCGTACCGATGAAGAATTTCGGTGCGGTCAGAACCAAGATGATGCGGGAATAGCTCAGTTGGTAGAGCACGACCTTGCCAAGGTCGGGGTCGCGAGTTCGAGTCTCGTTTCCCGCTCCAAAATTTGGTTCAGCAGTACCTCCTATGCGGGAATAGCTCAGTTGGTAGAGCACGACCTTGCCAAGGTCGGGGTCGCGAGTTCGAGTCTCGTTTCCCGCTCCAAAATTTGTATAGCAGTACCTCCTACGCGGGAATAGCTCAGTTGGTAGAGCACGACCTTGCCAAGGTCGGGGTCGCGAGTTCGAGTCTCGTTTCCCGCTCCAGATTTTTATATTCATTTAAGTTATTTGTCTTCGGTCACGAGCAAAACTAAAACTGTGGCAGCCAGACCGTTTTCTGGAACGTTTGCGCCATGCTGCAAAGTCAAAAATTGATGAACTGACGACAGTTGCTGCCATGATCGGCCAGCAGGTTATCCACAATCTGCCCGGCGCATTCAGACGGCGCTTTACCCTATATGCAAAACCGTTTTGAACAGAGTTATCCACAGGCTCTGGACGACTGCATAGCGCTGAAATTATGTATAAATGTTTACGATAAATCAGTAATTTATTGATTTATATGCCTATTTTCATGTTTCAGACTGTTGTTAAACTTATTAGACGATATAACGGGGCATACCGCTAATCGGCCTGATAATTTTATTCACAGCATGTGGAAAAGGATTTTATCCTGCAAATTTGTTCAATCACGCATCACGTGATAAACCTTTTTCGATGGCGCGTACCAGACGCAATTTCTGTGCCGGTTGAACCTCAACCTTGAGGGCGGCGCGTTTCTCACGCTGTTGTGCCAACGCCCATTCAATATGCTCATCCAGCAATGGATGCTCTCCGCAACGCTGTTGCAGCACGGCGATATTTTCTTCTGACCAGGGGGCATTGCCCAGCGCCACCGCCACATTACGTAACCAACGCAGATGCCCAATACGGCGAATGGCGGATCCTTCCGTAACGCGCAAAAATTTTGCCTCATCCCACATAAACAGTGTCGTGAGCGGTGGAGCATGCAGCACGGCACGCGGTGAAAAATCGTCTTCATCCGTCAACTGACCGTAACGGTTCCACGGACAAATCAGCTGACAATCGTCACAACCATAGATACGGTTGCCAATCAGCGGGCGAAACTCTTCCGGAATGGCACCTTCCAACTCAATGGTCAGGTATGAGATGCAGCGTCGCGCATCGACGGTATAAGGCTCGACGATGGCGGAGGTGGGGCAGATGGTCATACAGGCCACGCAGCGGCCACACTGTTCCTCCTGAGGGGTATCGACCGGCAACGGCAAGTCGATCAGCAGTTCGCCGAGGAAAAACCACGAACCCGCTTCACGGTTGAGAATCAGTGAATGTTTACCGGTCCAGCCCAGACCCGCTTTGGCTGCCAGTGGGCGCTCCAGCAGCGGGGCGGAATCAACAAACGGGCGAAAATTCAGTTCGCCGCAGTGCGTCTGAATCATTTCCCCGAGCTTTTTCAGTCGATTGCGTAATACTTTGTGATAATCGCGGCCCAGCGCATAACGGCTGACATAGCCAAGCTGTGGGTTTTTAAGCGTACTGGCAAAGGCCGCTTTAGCAGGCAGGTAGTTCATGCGAACGCTGATCACCCGCAGCGTACCGGGCAGTAACTCATGCGGACGCGCACGCATCATGCCATGTCGCGCCATCCATTCCATCTCGCCGTGGTATTGTTTCTCCAGCCACGCCTGGAGCCTGGGCTCTTCAACACGCAGGTCTGTATCGCAAATACCGACTTGCTGGAAGCCAAGTTCGCGCCCCCAGAGTTTAATCTGTTGAGCAAGCTGATGAAGATCGAGAGGGTATGACATGAGAAACCAGGAATTGAACGCTAACACGGGCAGTTTATCACACTCTGTCTGGCCCGCGCAGGCTATCGGACAACTGGAGCGTGATGCCGCCGACAGCCTGGGGCTGACCCTGTATGAACTGATGCAGCGCGCCGGGCAGGCCAGTTATGAACTGGCGCGTCGCCTGTGGCCTGAAGCCAGCCACTGGTTGATTCTTTGTGGGCATGGCAATAACGGCGGGGACGGTTATGTGGTGGCGCGCCTGGCGCAAGCGGCAGGTATCACGGTCACGCTGCTGGCCTGTGAAGGGAATAAACCTCTGCCGGGCGAAGCGCAGCAAGCGCGCGATGCCTGGTTGGCATCAGGTGGCGTAATTCATGCCGCGGATGCCGCCTGGCCCGAGCCGGTTGAGGTGATCATTGACGCCCTGCTGGGCACCGGGCTGAACCGTGCGCCCGCGGCACCTTATGATGTTCTGATTACGCTTGCCAATGCCCATGCTGCACCGGTGCTGGCGATTGATATGCCGTCAGGGTTGGTGGCTGCCGATGGCACTGCGCCAGGGGCGGTGATGCTGGCGAGGCATACCTTAAGCATGATTGTCTTGAAGCCCGGACAACTCACCGGCAAAGCGCGTGATTATGTCGGGCAGTTGCATGTGGATGAACTGGGGCTGTCGGCTTTTCTGACAGGCAACCCGGCCCCGATGCAGCGTGTTGACGAGCAGGATCTCGCTGGCTGGCTGACGCCGCGTAAAGCCACCTCGCATAAAGGCGATCATGGCCGCTTGCTGGTGGTCGGCGGAGATCGGGGCACCGCAGGCGCGATTCGCATGACGGCAGAAGCTGCGTTGCGGGCGGGAGCAGGGCTTGTGCGCGTGCTGACGCATGAAGATAATATCGCCCCAATACTCACCGCGCGACCGGAACTGATGGTGGATGCGTTGGTCGAAGAACGGCTACAGCACGCGCTGGAATGGGCGGATGTGATTGCCATTGGCCCTGGTTTAGGTCAGCGCGATTGGGGTAAACAGGCGCTGAAAACCGTCGCCGCCTGTGAAAAGCCGATGCTTTGGGATGCGGATGCGCTTAACCTGCTGGCAATCAATGCGGATTACCGTCAGAATCGCATCATTACGCCGCATCCCGGCGAAGCCGCGCGTCTGCTGGGCGTCAAGACCAGCGAAATTGAGAGTGACCGCATCCATGCCGCCCAGGCGCTGGTAAAGCGCTACGGAGGCGTGGTGGTGCTAAAAGGCGCGGGCACGGTAATAGCCGATACCGGCGGAAGGCTGGCGATTGCCGATGTGGGTAATGCCGGTATGGCCTCTGGCGGTATGGGTGATGTATTAAGCGGCATTATTGCCGCGCTGATGGGCCAAAAACTGGCCCTGTTTGATGCGGCCTGTGCAGGCTGTGTGGCGCATGGCGCAGCAGCCGATGCCGTAGCCCGCCAGCGCGGTACACGCGGAATGCTGGCCACTGATTTGTTCGAGCTGCTGTGGCAGTTTGTTAATCCTGAGATGATCCAACAATAAAGAATGAAGACCTGTGTTATTCCTTTGCCCGATGAAGCGGCAACCCTTGACCTTGGCGCACAACTGGCCCGCGAGTGCCACAGCGCGCTGGTCATTTATTTGTATGGCGATCTGGGCGCGGGTAAGACCACGTTCAGTCGTGGTTTTTTGCAGGCGCTGGGCCATCAGGGCAATGTGAAAAGCCCTACTTATACGCTGGTCGAACCCTACACGCTGGCAAGTCGCACGCTTTATCACTTCGACCTGTATCGCCTGGCCGATCCGGAAGAGCTGGAGTTTATGGGGATCCGCGACTATTTCAGCGGTGACGCCATTTGCCTGGTTGAATGGCCACAGCAGGGCGCGGGTGTGTTGCCCGAGCCGGACCTGGCGCTGACGTTGCGCTACGTTGATAACGCGCGTGAAGCCGAACTCCAGGCCATTTCAGCGCAGGGTGAAACTCTGCTGCAACACCTCCAGTCGCGCAGGGATCAGGCATGATGTCACGGATGAAAATCGCGTTGGTGGCGCTGCTCTGTCTGTTCTCAGGCTCGACACTGGCCGCTACCTTAGCGGACATAAAAGTCGATAACGGCGATAGCCAGGCAACCGTCACGCTGAGCTTTAATGGTCAGCCGGTGTATGGTTTCTTCCCACTACACAATCCCGACCGCGTGGTGTTGGATATCCGCCAGAGCGGCAATATCCAGGGACTGCCACTGACCTTCAGCGGCGAAAATATCGTCAAGCGCATCCGCAACAGCAAAGCGCAGGATAAGCAGAGTATTCGTCTGGTGTTTGAATTGACCCAGGCGGCGCGCACGCGTGCGACGACGCAGCGCGACGGTAATCAGTATCGTGTGGTGTTCACCATTCGCGGTACGCAAACCGCGAAACGTAATGCCGCACCGGTCAGCTCGGTGCGCGAAACATCAAGCAGCAGCCAGGGGAATCCGTTTAACGCGAACCCGGTGACGACGGTCAGCAGCAGCAATACCACCATCCGCCCCGGTGGCGCGGTGAGCCGCAATGAACAGGTGATTGTCGCGATTGATGCCGGTCACGGTGGTCAGGACCCGGGGGCAACCGGGCAGCGCGGGTTGCATGAGAAAAACGTCACTATCGCCATCGCACGCAAACTGAAAGCGTTGATGGATCAGGACCCGATGTTCAAACCGGTGCTGACCCGTACCGGTGATTATTTTATCTCGGTGATGGGCCGTTCTGACGTCGCACGTAAAGAGAACGCTAACCTGTTGGTTTCGATCCACGCGGATGCGGCACCCAGCCACTCGGCAACCGGTGCATCGGTGTGGGTGTTATCCAACCGTCGCGCCAACAGTGAGATGGCCAACTGGCTGGAGCAGAAAGAGAAACAATCGGAACTGTTGGGCGGTGCGGGCGATCTGCTGGCGAATACCCAGGCCGATCCGTACCTGAGCCAGGCCGTGTTGGATCTGCAATTCGGCCATTCGCAACGCGTCGGTTATGACGTGGCGGTGAAAGTGTTGCAGCAGCTGCGTGGCATCACGCCGTTGCATAAACGCTTACCTGAGCATGCCAGTCTCGGCGTATTGCGTTCACCGGATATCCCTTCTTTATTGGTCGAAACCGGCTTTATCAGTAACCTGACAGAGGAGCGGCTGCTGGGCAGTAGCGCTTATCAGGAGAAGATTGCGCAGTCGATATATAAAGGGCTGCGTAACTACTTCCTGGCGCATCCGTTGCAATCGATGCCAAAGGAAGAAAACCGACCGCTGGATAACGCACCAGCGGTAAGCGTCGCCAGCAATCCGGCGACCGGCACGGTGCAATATACCGGCGCAACGCAACGCCATACCGTGACGCGTGGTGAAACCTTGTCAGGTATTGCCGCCAAATACGGGGTTAGCATGGCGACGCTGCGTGACATGAACAGCCTGAAACGTGATGTTGTTTGGGTGGGGCAGCGCCTGAAAGTCCCGGCGAAATCGACCGTGACCGCAAGTGCTTCCCGTGGTCCGGTACGTCATAAAGTGGTACGCGGCGACTCGCTGACAGCGATTGCCGCCCATTATGGTGTCAGTCCCAATGCCATCATGCAGGCGAATAATATGAAGTCATCTAACGTGATGCTGGGGCAAACCCTGAAAATCCCGCAATCCTGATTGCTGGCCCCGGGTGGGCCAGCCAGCTACAAGGATCATCAGCATGCCTATACAAATTTTACCGCCGCAGCTGGCAAACCAAATTGCCGCAGGCGAAGTGGTGGAGCGTCCGGCATCGGTGGTGAAAGAGCTGGTGGAAAACAGTCTCGATGCCGGTGCGACACGTATTGATGTGGATATCGAGAAGGGTGGCGCGAAGTTAATCCGCATTCGTGATAACGGCTGTGGTATTGCTAAAGACGAACTGGCGATGGCGCTGGCGCGACATGCAACCAGCAAAATTGCCTCGCTGGACGATCTTGAAGCCATTGTCAGTCTGGGTTTTCGTGGCGAAGCGCTCGCCAGTATCAGTTCGGTTTCCCGCCTGACGCTCACCTCCCGTACTGAAGCACAAACCGAAGCCTGGCAAGCCTACGCGGAAGGGCGTGACATGGCGGTGACGGTAAAACCGGCGGCGCATCCGGTTGGTACTACGCTGGAAGTGCTCGATCTGTTTTACAACACCCCGGCTCGACGCAAGTTTATGCGCACGGAAAAAACGGAGTTTACCCATATTGATGAAGTGATCCGGCGTATTGCGCTGGCGCGCTTTGATGTGGCGATTTCGCTCAGTCATAACGGCAAGCTGATGCGCCAGTATCGTGGCGTGAGCCAGGATGCACAGCGCGAGCGCCGACTGGGGGCGATTTGCGGCACCACCTTTATGCAGCATGCGCTGAGGATTGACTGGCAGCATGATGATTTAGCGCTGCGTGGCTGGGTGGCCGACCCGGCTGGCTCACGTCAGGTGACGGATCTGCAATATTGCTACGTCAATGGCCGCATGATGCGCGATAAGTTGATCAACCATGCGATTCGCCAGGCTTATCAAACGCAATTGGGTGACGAGCAGCAACCGGCTTACGTGCTCTATCTGGAAATTGATCCGCACCAGGTGGATGTTAATGTCCATCCGGCCAAGCACGAAGTGCGTTTTCACCAGTCACGTCTGGTCCATGATTTTATCTGGCAAGGGGTGATGAGCGCGTTGCAGGCCAGCCGTGCTGCCGAATTGCCTCTTGCCCATGCAGAAGAACCCGCGCCACAGTGGCAGCCGGAGAATCGGCAGGCGGCGGGGAGCAACCATTTTTCCCAACCGGCGACCACGCTACGTCGTTCCGGTGTGTCAGGTGGTGGCTGGCAGCCACAAGAGCCGACCTACAGTGCACGTGAAGGCGCGGCGTATCAGAAACTGATGCAAACGCCGGTCAGTGCCCCGGCCCCGGTCAAAACGCCCGCGGATCCGGCACCGGTGCGTAAGCCTGAAAGTGCCACGCCGCTGGCGGCGCATGCGCAGAGTTTTGGGCGGGTACTGAGCGTGATACGTCAATGTTACGCCTTGCTGGAACGGGGTGACACGCTGCAATTGCTCTCTTTACCGGTGGCGGCGCGCTGGCTAAAACAGGCCCAGTTACAACCAGGGGAAGAGGGGCTGAAACCTCAACCGTTGCTGATCCCTGTCAGGCTGAAAGTTGCAGCAGAAGAGATGGCGGTAATCGGTCGACAATCAGCGTTGTTAACCGCAATGGGCATTGATTTACAACGGGAAGGCCAGCATGTGACGCTCCGCGCCGTGCCTTTACCGTTACGAACACAAAATTTACAAATCTTGATTCCAGAACTGTTAGGCTATCTCGCCCGGCAGCAAGAGGTTTCTGCATTCGCGCTGGCCCAGTGGCTGGCTCGTCGTGACGATGCAGAGGCCGCACACTGGAATCACTCGCAGGCGATTGCGTTGCTGACGGAGCTGGAACGGCTATGCCCGCAACTGTTAAAGTCACCGCCATCTGGTCTGTTACAGGCCGTTGAGATTGAGAGTGCGATTAACGCGTTGAAGCATGAGTGAACAGAACCAGGCTAGCCGGCCTAAGGCAATTTTTTTGATGGGCCCGACAGCCTCCGGTAAGACGGCGCTGGCAATTTCATTGCGTCAGCATCTTCCGGTGGAACTTATTAGCGTTGACTCTGCCTTAATCTATCGCGGGATGGATATTGGCACGGCGAAGCCGTCCGAAGAGGAGTTAGCGCAGGCACCCCATCGTTTGCTGGACATTCGCGACCCGGCGGAGGCGTATTCCGCTGCCGAGTTTCGTCGTGATGCGTTGGCAGAAATGGCGGAAATCACCCAAAGGGGTAAGATTCCGTTGCTTGTTGGTGGAACCATGCTCTACTTCAAGGCGTTGCTTGAAGGATTGTCGCCGCTGCCCTCGGCCGATCCGGACGTGCGTCAGCGGATAGAGCAAATGGCGGCGGAGAAAGGTTGGGACGCCTTGCACCGCCAGCTGTGTGAAATCGATCCGGTCGCCGGTGGTCGTATTCATCCGAATGATCCGCAGAGACTTTCGCGAGCACTGGAAGTTTTTTTTATTTCGGGTAAAACTTTAACGGAACTGACAAAAACATCCGGTGAAGCGTTACCCTACGACGTGTATCAGTTCGCAATCGCTCCGGCGAACCGCGAAGTGCTACATCAACGCATTGCGTTGCGTTACAACCAGATGCTGGCGTCAGGATTTGAAGCGGAGGCTCGCGCTCTGTTTGCACGAGGTGATTTGCATACGGATATGCCTTCCATTCGCTGTGTTGGTTATCGTCAAATGTGGTCTTACCTCACTGGCGAAATCGATTACAACGAAATGGTTTATCGGGGAATTTGCGCAACCCGGCAGCTCGCGAAACGCCAGATGACTTGGTTACGTGGCTGGCCTGACGTGCACTGGTTAGACAGTGACGAGCCAGATTTAGCGCGTAATGCGGTGCTTCAGGTTGTTAGTGCGAAGCAGGGATGATTGTGTACAATTGATCCGTTATCGTGCGCAAATTTTTTACGCAGTTTTTCTGAACCACGGTTCAAAAAGTAACAAACAACAAGCATATAAGGAAAAGATAGAATGGCTAAGGGGCAATCATTACAAGACCCGTTTTTGAACGCACTGCGTCGTGAACGTGTACCGGTTTCGATCTATTTGGTGAATGGTATTAAGCTGCAAGGGCAGATTGAATCCTTCGATCAGTTCGTTATTCTGTTAAAAAACACGGTTAGCCAGATGGTGTACAAGCACGCCATCTCTACAGTGGTTCCTTCACGTCCGGTATCGCACCATAGCAACAATGCGACGGGCGGAAGCAGCAATTACCACCACGGCGGAAGCAACCAGGCCGCTCAGTCGCAGCCACAACAAGACGGCGATAACGCAGAATAATTTTTGTGTTGCCGTGAAGCCAGGGCTGGAGAGCGAGACCGTTTTCCCGTCCTGGTTATTTATTTTAGCGAGGTTATAGCTTGTTTGACCGTTATGATGCCGGTGAGCAGGCCGTACTGGTACACATCTGGTTCTCCCAAGACAAAGAGCTGGAAGATTTGCAGGAGTTTGAAACTCTTGTCTCTTCTGCGGGCGTCGAAGCGCTGCAGGTAATTACTGGCAGTCGTAAAGCGCCACATCCCAAATATTTTGTCGGTGAAGGAAAGGCAGTTGAAATTGCCGATGCGGTGAAAGCGAGTGGAGCATCGGTCGTTTTATTCGATCATGCCTTATCCCCTGCTCAGGAACGAAACCTTGAGCGGCTGTGCGAATGTCGCGTTGTCGATCGCACCGGCTTAATTCTTGATATTTTTGCTCAGCGCGCCCGCACCCATGAGGGTAAATTGCAGGTCGAGCTGGCACAGCTACGCCATCTGGCAACACGCCTGGTTCGTGGCTGGACGCACCTGGAGCGTCAGAAAGGCGGTATCGGTTTGCGTGGTCCGGGTGAAACCCAGCTGGAAACGGACCGTCGTTTGCTGCGTAACCGTATCAGCCTGATCCTTTCCCGTCTTGAGCGCGTGGAAAAACAGCGTGAACAGGGACGCCAGGCGCGCGCCAAAGCGGATGTGCCAACCGTATCGCTGGTGGGCTACACCAACGCCGGTAAATCCACCCTGTTTAACGCCATCACGTCTGCGGATGTTTATGCTGCGGATCAGCTGTTTGCAACGCTGGACCCTACCTTACGCCGTCTTAATGTGGCGGATGTGGGCGAAGTGGTGTTGGCCGACACGGTAGGTTTTATTCGTCACCTGCCTCACGATTTGGTGGCTGCATTTAAGGCAACATTGCAGGAAACACGTCAGGCTACCTTACTGATGCATGTGATTGATGCCGCTGATTTACGCGTCAATGACAACATCGAGGCGGTTAACGAAGTGTTGGCAGAGATTGAAGCCGATGAAATTCCAACCCTGCTGATCATGAACAAGATCGATATGTTGGACGGTTTTGTGCCACGTATTGATCGTGATGAAGAGAATAAACCGATTCGTGTCTGGCTGTCGGCGCAGACCGGGGTCGGTCTGCCATTATTGTGGCAGGCACTTTCAGAACGTCTGGCCGGTGAAATCGCGCAGTATGATCTGCGTTTGCCACCAGAAGCCGGGCGTCTGCGCAGTCGCTTCTACCAGCTACAGGCGATTGAGAAAGAATGGAATGAAGATGATGGCAGTGTAGGTTTACATGTACGAATGCCGATTGTGGACTGGCGTCGTCTGTGTAAACAAGAGCCGTCGCTAGCCAGTTATATTGTTTGACCGTTGCCCAACTCATTTACCGTAAAAGCCAGATCATCGGCTGCCAGGTAAAACGTAAATACAATAAATGGAGTAGAGACATGGCGTGGAATCAGCCCGGTAATAACGGACAGGACCGCGACCCGTGGGGAAGCAGCAATAATCAAGGCGGCAACTCTGGGGGAAACAAAGGAGGTCGCGATCAAGGACCACCTGATCTGGATGATATCTTCCGTAAACTGAGTAAAAAACTCGGTGGACTGGGCGGTGGCAAACAGAGTGACAACAGCGGCCAGCGCAGCGGTGGTAGCGGTGGCAAATTGGTTGGCATTGTTGCCGCTGCGGCAGTAATTATCTGGGCGGCCAGCGGATTCTACACCATCAAAGAAGCGGAGCGTGGCGTCGTCACCCGCTTCGGTAAATTTAGTCATCTGGTGGAGCCGGGTCTCAACTGGAAACCGACTTTTATCGATCATGTCCAGGCGGTCAACGTGGAAGCCGTGCGTGAACTCGCTGCTTCTGGCGTGATGCTGACCTCGGACGAGAACGTCGTGCGCGTGGAAATGAACGTGCAGTATCGTGTCACCGATCCGGAGCGTTATCTGTTTGCCGTGACCAGTGCTGACGATAGTCTGCGTCAGGCAACGGACAGTGCACTGCGTGGCGTCATTGGTCGTTCCACCATGGACCGCATCCTGACGGAAGGCCGTACCGTGGTGCGTAGTGAAACCCAGCGTGAAATTGACGAAACCATTCGTCCGTACAACATGGGGATTACGCTGCTCGACGTGAACTTCCAGGCGGCTCGTCCACCGGAAGAGGTGAAAGCCTCGTTTGACGATGCGATCGCGGCACGTGAAAACCGCGAGCAGTACGTGCGTGAAGCGGAAGCCTATGCCAACGAAGTCCAGCCACGGGCTAATGGTCAGGCACAGCGTATTCTTGAAGAGTCGCGGGCTTACAAAGCGCGCACCGTGCTAGAAGCGCAAGGTGAAGTGGCGCGTTTTGCGCTCATGCTGCCGGAATATAAGGCGGCTCCGCAGATCACTAAAGAGCGTCTCTACATCGAAAGTATGGAACGCGTGCTCAGCCATACTCGCAAAGTACTGGTTAGCGACCGTAGCAATAACCTGATGGTACTGCCGCTGGATCAATTGATGCGTGGCGGTCAGCCCGTAGCGGGTCAAACCGGTCAGAAAAATACCGACTTGATGAAGTTGCCACCTGCGGATAGCAACGCCAGCAGCAGCGACACGTCATCGTACAGTCCGAGCAGCATCATGGATCAGCGTCGCGCTAATGCGCTGCGTAACGATACCCAGCGTCTGGGGAGGGAATAATCGATGCGTAAGCCAATTATCGCCGTAGTTATTGTCGTGCTGGTGGCGCTGTACGCGTCACTGTTCGTGGTGCAGGAAGGTCAGCGCGGCATCGTGCTGCGTTTCGGCAAGGTTCTGCGTGATAGCGAAAACAAACCGCTGGTGTACGCACCGGGCCTGCATTTCAAGATTCCGTTTATTGAAACCGTGAAATCGCTGGACGCACGCATTCAGACCATGGACAACCAGGCAGATCGTTTTGTCACCAAAGAGAAAAAAGATCTGATCGTTGATTCCTACATCAAATGGCGTATCAGCGACTTCAGCCGTTACTACCTGGCAACGGGTGGGGGTGACGTTTCGCAGGCTGAAGTGCTGCTGAAACGTAAATTCAGTGACCGTCTGCGTTCTGAAATGGGACGTCTGGATGTGAAAGACATCGTGACTGACTCACGTGGCCGCTTGACCACCGATGTCCGCGATGCGCTGAACACCGGTAGTGCTGGCAACGATGACGAAGTTCAGACGCCAGCCGCTGACGATGCGATTGCCAATGCGGCAGCACGTGTGGAGCGCGAAACCAACAGCAACGAACCGGCACCGAATCCGAACAGTATGGCGGCGCTCGGCATTGAAGTGGTTGACGTGCGGATTAAGCAAATCAACCTGCCGGCTGAGGTGTCTGATGCGATCTACAACCGTATGCGCGCCGAGCGTGAAGCGGTCGCGCGTAGCCAGCGTTCACAAGGTCAGGAAGAGGCGGAAAAACTGCGTGCTCAGGCGGATTACCAGGTAACCCGTACACTGGCTGAAGCGCAGCGTGAAGCCCTGATTACTCGCGGTGAAGGGGATGCTGAAGCGGCGAAACTGTTTGCCGATGCGTTCAGTCAGGATCCGGATTTCTACGCCTTTATCCGTAGCCTGCGTGCGTATGAGAACAGCTTTGCCGATAATCAGGATATTCTGGTTTTGAGCCCGGATAGCGATTTCTTCCGCTATATGAAAGCGCCCTCTAACGCCACGCGTTAATAACTGATATAAAGCTAAGGCCGACAATGATGTCGGCCTTTTTTTGGGGAAATGATGATGAACACAACCATCTGGATGGCACTGGCGTTGGTGCTGGTTCTGGAAGGGCTGGGGCCGATGTTTTTACCGCGCATCTGGCGGCGCATGATCCTCGCAATGGCGCAGATGCCGGATCGTTTGTTACATCGTTTTGGCGGCGGTCTGGTGGTGGCTGGCGTGGTGATTTATTACATGGTCAGCGTGCATGCGAGCTAAATTAGCGCACAGAATTGTGCCTTAGCGCAGATTTCTCCCCAACATGTTGTATCGATCAAAACTCAGGCAAAAAACCACGCAATCGTATGCTAAAAGAGCTGAAAGAGAGAAAATCAGGTGGTAGAATCCATTTTTAAGCAATCGGTGATTTTGAAAAAATGGGTAAGAACGTCGTCGTACTGGGCACCCAATGGGGTGACGAAGGTAAAGGTAAGATCGTAGACCTTCTCACAGAGCGCGCGAAATACGTCGTGCGTTATCAAGGTGGTCACAATGCAGGCCACACGCTTGTCATCAACGGTGAAAAAACCGTCCTTCATTTAATTCCCTCTGGCATTCTGCGTGATAACGTCACCAGCATCATTGGTAACGGCGTTGTTCTGTCGCCTGAAGCGCTGATGAAAGAGATGAAAGGCCTTGAAGATCGCGGTGTACCGGTACGTGAACGTCTGCTGCTGTCTGAAGCTTGCCCGTTAATCCTGCAATATCATGTTGCAATGGATAAAGCGCGTGAGACTGCACGCGGTGCCAAAGCTATCGGCACCACCGGTCGTGGTATCGGCCCGGCATATGAAGATAAAGTTGCTCGTCGCGGTCTGCGCGTGGGCGACCTTTTCAACAAAGAAACCTTCGCAGCGAAACTGAAAGAAGTGGTGGATTACTACAACTTCCAGTTGGTGCACTACTACAAAGAAGAAGCCGTTGATTACGACAAAGTGCTGAATGATGTGATGGCCGTGGCCGACATCCTGACCAGCATGGTGGTTGACGTCTCTGAGCTGCTGGATACCGCGCGTCAGCGTGGCGATCTGATCATGTTCGAAGGGGCACAGGGTACGCTGCTGGATATCGACCACGGTACTTATCCCTACGTGACGTCGTCAAACACCACCGCAGGTGGCGTGGCAACCGGTTCAGGTATTGGCCCGCGTTATGTCGACTACGTGCTGGGTATTGTAAAAGCTTACTCCACTCGCGTGGGTGCAGGTCCGTTCCCGACTGAGCTGTTTGATGAAACCGGCGAGTTCCTGTGCAAAAAAGGCAACGAGTTTGGTGCCACCACTGGCCGTCGTCGTCGCACGGGCTGGCTGGATGCCGTGGCGGTACGCCGTGCCGTGCAGATCAACTCGCTGTCAGGTTTCTGCATGACCAAACTGGACGTGCTGGATGGCCTGAAAGAAGTGAAAATTTGTGTGGCTTATCGCATGCCGGATGGCCGCGAAGTCACCACTACGCCGCTGGCTGCTGAGGGCTGGGAAGGTATTGAGCCGATTTACGAATCAATGCCGGGCTGGAGTGAAAATACCTTTGGCGTGAAAACGCTGGAAGGTCTGCCGCAAGCCGCACGTGACTACATCAAACGTGTGGAAGAGGTAACCGGTGTGCCGGTAGATATTATTTCTACGGGTCCTGACCGTGAAGAAACGATGATTTTGCGCCACCCGTTCGACGCATAATCCCCTCAGGCCGGACTCAGTCCGGCCTCTGTTTATCTGCTCTTTGACTCCGCTCACACCATTTTTTCTTGCAAATATCGATAGTTGCCTGAAAAAAACGCACCGGCCTTCACGCACTGGTTTATCATCATAATTAAACACCACGCCTGCTGGCGCATAACAATAACATCTGATGATTCACTGAGGTAAATGTGCAGCTTACAAGTTTTACTGATTACGGTCTGCGCGCCCTGATATATATGGCGACGTTGCCGGAAGGCACACAGACCAACATTACCGAAGTGACCGATACCTACGGGGTGTCGCGCAATCACATGGTCAAAATCATCAACCAGCTCAGCCGGGCCGGGTTCGTGGCCGCAACGCGCGGTAAAAACGGCGGAATTCGTTTAGGCATGGACCCGGAAAAAATAGTCATTGGCGACGTTGTAAGAAAAATGGAGCCATTACAATTGGTTAATTGTAATGAGTGTTCAATTACGCCAGCCTGTCGCTTGCGTAAAGCCCTGAACGATGCGGTCCAGTTATTCCTCAGGGAACTGGACAATTACACGCTAGCCGATCTTGTCAAAGGCAACGACTCTTTGTACCAAATTTTATTGTCCGAACCGCCGGTGGCAATCCATCAAAAATGACATCGGAGGAACCGTAATGTCAAAAGACCCTTTTCAGGAAAGAGAAGCTGAAAAATATGAAAACCCGATCCCCAGTCGGGAATTTATCCTGGCGCTATTAGAAAAGCGTGAAAAGCCTGCCAACCGTGATGAAATCGCGCAGGAACTCAACATCAGCAGCGAAGAGCAGCTGGAAGCACTGCGCCGTCGCCTGCGGGCGATGGAGCGCGATGGGCAACTGATCTTTACGCGTCGCCAATGTTACGCCCTGCCGGAACGCCTCGATCTGCTACGCGGCAAAGTGATTGGCCACCGGGATGGCTATGGCTTCCTGCGCGTGGAAGGGCAGAAAGATGATTTCTACCTCTCCGCTGAGCAGTTGAAGCTCTGCCTGCATGGCGATGTCATTCTGGCGCAGCCTGGCGGTGCGGATCGTAAAGGTCGCCGCGAGGCGCGCGTAGTACGTGTGCTCGAACCGCGTAACAGCCAGATTGTCGGTCGCTACTTCACCGATGCTGGCGCGGGCTTTGTCGTGCCGGACGACAGCCGTCTGAGCTTTGATATCCTCATCCCGCAAGATCAGACGCTGAACGCGCGTATGGGTTCTGTGGTGGTGGTGGAGATCACCCAGCGTCCGACACGTCGTACCAAAGCCTTGGGTAAAGTCACCGAAGTGCTGGGCGACAATATGGGCACCGGCCTGGCTGTCGATATGGCGCTGCGCACCCATGAAATCCCCCATGTTTGGCCGGAAGCGGTAGAAAAGCAGATCGCCAAACTGAAAGAAGACGTCCCGGAAGAGGCGAAGAAAGGCCGCGTCGATCTGCGCCAACTGCCGTTAGTCACCATTGATGGCGAAGATGCACGCGATTTCGACGATGCGGTCTACTGCGAGAAAAAACGCGGTGGCGGCTGGCGCTTATGGGTGGCGATTGCGGATGTCAGCTACTACGTGCGCCCGGGCACCGCGCTGGACAATGAAGCGCACCAGCGTGGCACCTCGGTCTATTTCCCATCGCAGGTCGTCCCAATGCTGCCGGAAGTGCTGTCAAATGGTCTGTGTTCACTAAACCCGCAGGTCGATCGCCTGTGTATGGTGTGTGAAATGACCATCTCTGCCACCGGCAAGCTCACCGGTTATAAACACTACGAAGCGGTGATGAATTCACACGCCCGTCTGACCTACACCAAAGTGTGGAATATTCTGCAAGGTAACCCGGAGCTGCGTGAACAATATGCGCCACTGGTGAAACACCTTGAAGAGTTGCACCGCATGTATCAGGTGCTGGAGCAGGCGCGCGAGCAGCGTGGCGGGATTTCGTTTGAAACCGAAGAAGCCAAGTTTATCTTCAACGCCGATCGTCGTATTGAGCGGGTTGAGCGCACGGTCCGTAATGATGCGCACAAGCTGATTGAAGAGTGCATGATTCTCGCGAACATCGCCTCAGCGCGCTTTGTGGAGAAGAATGAAGAACCGGCGCTGTTCCGCGATCACGATCGTCCCAGCGATGATAGCATCACCAGTTTCCGTACCGTGCTCAACGAGCTGGGCCTGAGCCTGCCGGGTGGCAGCAAACCGCAGCCGATCGATTATGCTGAGTTGCTGACGCAGATCGCCGACCGACCGGATGCGGAAATGCTGCAAACCATGCTGCTGCGCTCAATGAAACAAGCGGTGTACGACCCGGAAAACCGCGGCCACTTTGGCCTGGCGCTGGCGTCGTATGCACACTTTACCTCGCCGATTCGTCGCTATCCGGATCTGCTACTGCACCGCGCCATCAAATATCTGCTGGCGAAAGAGCAGGGCGAAGAGAAAGGCAACACCACCGCTACCGGCGGTTATCACTACGATATGCAGCAGATGTTGCAACTCGGTCAGCACTGCTCCATGACTGAGCGCCGTGCGGATGAAGCGACCCGCGATGTTGCCGACTGGCTGAAATGCGACTTTATGCAGGATCAGGTGGGTAATGTCTTCAACGGCGTGATCTCCAGCGTGACTGGCTTTGGTTTCTTCGTGCGCCTCAACGATCTGTTTATTGATGGTCTGGTGCACGTGTCATCGCTGGATAATGATTACTACCGCTTTGATCCGGTGGGGCAGCGTCTGATCGGCGAGTCCGGCGGGCGTACTTATCGTCTCGGTGATGCGGTAGAAGTGCGGGTTGAAGCGGTACACATGGATGAACGCAAAATCGACTTCGCGCTGATTTCCAGCAAGCGTGTGCCGCGGGGTGAGGGTAAAACCGCCCGCGAGCGCGAGAAACGCGGCGCTAAACCACCGGCGAAGCGTCGCCGTGATGCCGGTAAAAACGTGAATTTCGAGCCAGATGCCGCTTTCCGCAGTGACAAGAAAAAACCTGCGAAAGCCAAAAGCGAGAAAAAAAGCAAAAAAGTCTCGGAAAAAACCCGTAAAATCGCCGCCGCCACGAAGGCGAAGCGTGCGGCGAAGAAAAAAACCAGCGAAGCCTGATGCCGTAAAGTTTCGGCATTTTTCGTAGCGGCGCGATTCATCGCGCGTCTTTTAAAATGCGCGCAATAAATTGCGCCGCTACGTTCGACATCCAACCTTGAGCTAAGTAATGAGTGAAATAATTTTTGGTATCCATGCCGTGCAGGCACTGCTGGAGCGCGATCCTCAGCGTTTTCAGGAAGTTTTTATCCTTAAAGGCCGTGACGATCGTCGCCTGCAACCGCTGGTCGCGGCACTGGAAGCTCAGGGAATCGCCGTGCAACTGGCGAACCGTCAGTGGCTCGACAGTCAGGTGGAAGGTGGGGTGCATCAGGGGATCGTGGCACGCGTTAAGCCAGGTAAAAATTACCAGGAAGGTGACCTGCCGGATTTGCTGGAATCGATCGAAAACCCGTTCCTGCTGATCCTCGATGGCGTTACCGATCCCCATAACCTCGGTGCCTGCTTGCGTAGCGCTGATGCGGCTGGCGTGCATGCGGTGATTGTGCCAAAGGATCGCTCGGCGCAACTGAATGCCACGGCGAAGAAAGTGGCTTGCGGTGCCGCAGAAAATGTCCCGTTGATCCGTGTCACCAATCTGGCGCGCACCATGCGTTTGTTACAGGAGTATCAGATCTGGATCGTCGGCACCGCCGGTGAAGCCGATCATACGCTGTATCAAAGCAAGCTGCCGGCTGCCCTGGCGCTGGTCATGGGAGCGGAGGGTGAGGGCATGCGCCGTCTGACCCGTGAACATTGCGATGAACTGATCAGTATTCCGATGGCGGGCAGTGTCTCCTCGCTCAACGTCTCGGTCGCCACCGGCATCTGCCTGTTTGAGGCGGTGCGTCAACGTCAGGCGTGATCCCTGCCGCAAATTAGTTTCTGTGCCAGGCATAACTGCGCTTCGTCCTCATACTTAGTATGGCGGAGATTCGCGAGGAGCCGTTATGACCTGGATAACCCACAACGTTTTCAATCAACCTCAGCCACTCAGCAACAGCAACCTGTTCACCCGCGACCTGCCATTATGCGAAGCGGTCGCGCGCGAAGGGGCCAGCTGGGATCGCGAATGGCTGGCATCCGTCGGCCTGCAACTCGGCAGCGCCGAATCCCTTGAGCTGGGGCGACTGGCTAATGCTCAGCCCCCGGAATTGCTGCGCTATGACGCGCGTGGCGAGCGACTGGATGAGGTGCGCTTTCATCCCGCCTGGCATCTGCTGATGCAGGGATTATGCGCCAGCCGTCTGCATAATCTGAGCTGGCAACCTGATGTCCAACCGAATGCGATGGTGGCGCGCGCGGCACGCTTTATGCTGCACGCTCAGGTGGAAGCTGGTTCCCTGTGCCCGGTGACCATGACCCATGCTGCGATTCCGCTCCTGCAAAATTATTTACCTGCACCCTACCTCGACTGGCGCGATGCGTTGCTGAGCGACCGTTATGATGCGCACCATCAACCCGGCAGTAACAAGCGCGGTTTGCTGATTGGTATGGGGATGACAGAAAAGCAGGGTGGCACCGACGTACTCAGCAACAGCACGCGTGCGGAACCGCTGGGTGGGCGCGGGCCAGGTGAGGCTTATCGTATCGTGGGTCACAAATGGTTTTTCTCGGTGCCACAAAGCGATGCGCACCTGATCCTGGCGCAGACCGCTGGTGGCCTGAGCTGCTTTTTCCTGCCGCGCCTGTTGCCGGATGGTGCACGTAACGCCATCCGCCTTGAACGTCTGAAAGACAAACTTGGCAACCGTTCCAATGCCAGCTGTGAAGTGGAGTTTCAGGACGCCATCGGCTGGCTGATGGGTGACGAGGGCGATGGAATACGGCTGATCCTGAAAATGGGGGGGATGACGCGGTTCGATTGCGCGCTCGGCAGTCACGGGCTGATGCGTCGTGCCTTCTCTATCGCCCTGCATCATGCGCAGCAGCGTCAGGTGATGGGTAAAAACCTGAGCGATCAACCGCTAATGCGCACCGTGCTGGCGCAGCAGGCGCTCCAACTGGAAGGACAAACGGCTCTGCTGCTCCGCCTGGCGCGCGCCTGGTCAACCCCGGTGAGCGAGCATGAACGTCTCTACGCACGTCTGTTCACCCCGGCGGCCAAATACGTGATTTGTCAGGCCGGAATCCCCTTCGTGGCTGAGGCGATGGAGGTACTCGGCGGCATCGGTTATTGCGAAGAGAGCGAACTGCCCCGTCTGTATCGTGAGATGCCGGTCAACAGCATCTGGGAAGGTTCCGGCAACGTGATGTGCCTGGACGTGTTACGCGTTCTGAACCGGCAATCCGATGCGCTGGTGATGCTCAGCGACGAACTGGAGGCGGTGAAAGGCTGCAATCGTCATTTTGACCGCCGCTGGCGGCAATTGCGCCTGCGTCTCGGCAATGTGCCGGAGGGGCAGGCACGTGCGGTGACAACGGAGTTGTTGCAACTGGCCACTGCCGCCATCCTGCTCAACGTAGCGGAACCGCCACTGGCCGATGGCTGGTGCCAACAGTTTCTCGATACGCGCGGGCAGCGGCCATTAAGTCACGATCTCAACTCACGGTTACTGCTGCGCGCCTGTTCCGGTTGATGGGCCGTAAAGGATGGCGGTGGCGTACCAGAAACCGGGCAATACCGTCTCATCCAGCATTAAAACCTGATAATAAGTGGCACCTAACTGATTCGCTCTGGCGGCAATGGCCCGCTGGGCATCATCCGGCGAACCGCGCACCTGCGCGCTGATGGTGCCGAGTTTGGGCAGGCCATAGCTCTGTGCCCGGTTTATTTCCTGGGCATGTGTTGTGGGCGGCGGCGGGGGTTTCGGGGTAGGCGTCAATGCCGAGCAGCCGCTCAGCAGCAGGCTCAACGCCAGAAATAACGATACACGCATGACGACTCCGGTTCAGGGAAGATGGCTCAAGTGTAAGCCATCTTCCTTTGGCGCATTATGACTTGAGATGAAAAATACTCACCAACTGCGTCAAGTGATGGCCCTGCTGACTCAGGCTTTGTGCGCTGGCCTCAGATTCTGAGACCAGATCGCTGTTCTGATGGGTTGCTTGGCTGATATGGTTCATCGCCTGATTCACCTGACCAATACCGGATGCCTGTTCCTGTGCGGCGATATTGATCTCACCCATCAGGGCTTTTACCTGCGCGATATGTTCCACAATGTGCTGCATGGCATCACGCGTCTGTTCAGACAGGGTATGCCCCTCAGCGACCTTACTGATGGAGCTGGCGATCAGCCCGTCGATCTCTTTGGCCGCCTGGGCACTGCGCTGCGCCAGCGCGCGCACTTCTGCTGCCACAACCGCAAAGCCTTTGCCGTGCTCACCGGCGCGTGCCGCTTCTACGGCCGCATTCAGCGCCAGAATATTGGTCTGGAACGCGATAGACTCAATCACATGGGTGATATCGGCAATGCTTTGCGAAGCGACGCGGATTTCCGTCATGGTACTGACTGAGCGCGACACGGTTTTGCCACCCTGCAACACGGTCTGGTCAGCCTCGCTTACCAGCGCCAGCGCCTGACGCACGTTGGCGGCGGTTTGTGCCACGGTCGCGCCAAACTGTTCCATACTGGCGGAAGTCTGCTCTACGCTGCTGGCCTGACGACCAATCTGCTCACTGATGTTCTGGCTACTGGCCGCGATGTTATCGGTGCCCTGACTAATCTGCTGCGCCGTTTGCCGTACCTGGCCGACGATTTGCGCCAGGCCATCGCCGATGCCGTTAATTGCCGTCACCAGTTGACCGATTTCATCATGACGCGTCGAATCGAGGTGCGCCTGAAGATTACCCGCCGCATAGGCTTCGGCCAGATGGATCACCTGATGAAGCGGACGGGTGATAGCGCGGCGGCTGTACCACATAAAGCCGATCGCAAAGGCCAGCACCAGCGCCAGGCCAAGAGCAAGGAACAGGTTACGGCTGTGGGTAATGGGTGCCAGCAGACTGGCCCGGCTGACTTCTCCGGCAATAATCCAGTTCCAGCCAGGTAACTGCTGCCAGGCCAGCAGCCTGGTTTCACCTTCAAGTGACAGGGCGACCAATCCCTTCGGCTGGCTCAGCAGCTGTTGCTGCGTTGCTGCATCCCACAGCGGCAACTTGCCTTCACGCTGATTATCAAACAGATATTGCCCCTGTGTGGCACCGGCGGCACCGTTCAGCACAAAGAAATGTCCACTGTCGCCAAGATGGCGGGCCAGCACTTTTTCGCGCATCAGCGCGTACTGTTTATCGATTTGCACCCCGACAAACAGAATGCCGATCACCGCGCCGCTGTCATCGGTGACAGGTTGATACTGTGTGATATAACGATGACCAAACAAGGTCGCCAGACCGCGATAAGCTTCGCCCTGGTTCACGCTGCGCCAGGCGGCGGTGCTGCGGTCCAGTCGGGTACCGATGGCACGGTTGCCGTCTTCCTTCTTCAGTGAAGTCGCGATGCGTACATAATCATCGCCGTCACGCACAAATACGGTCGAGACCGCGCCGGTACGATCGAGAAAATCATCCACAGCGATCTGGTCGAGGTTGAGGGTTTTCAAACCGGCACGCAGGGTTGGCGTGCTGATATCGCCCACCTGAATCCGCGCGCTTTCGTCGCGGCTAAAGCGTTTGGGCAGAAAACTCTGGAAGAGTCGGGTGTAATTCGCCACCTCGGCAGACAAGGTGGTATTAAACATGCTGGCCATCTCGCTGATGCCCTGCACCTGGTTCTGCATATCGTCTGTCGCCAGGGTTTCCAACTGACGCGCGGCGTTGTGGCTCAGGGTAAGGGTGAGGGTCAGCAGTACCACGGCTACGCTTAAAGACGTCAGTACAGACAGCTTGATGCCGAGCCCCATTGCGCTGAGAGAGAGACGCTTCATAAAGTACCTATGTTGATGTGGATGAGGGGATACAAGATCAACGGCAGGTGAGTGAAAAGGTTTAGGGTAGAAATTATTCACACAAAAATGTGAAGTGCCTCGCGTTTTGGGGCGCAGGGTTTACACTTGAGCAGGTGATAATCATTCTCAACGGAGGCGACATGATTGAACTGGCAACGGAAACGCTGGCAGGAATCCAGTGTATCCATGCAGCACCGGCAGGACAGCGTCAGGCGCGTCTACCGACCGTGCTGTTTTATCATGGCTTCACCTCGTCGAAAGAGGTGTACAGCTACTTTGCGGTCGCCCTGGCGCAGGCAGGCTTTCGCGTGGTAATGCCAGATGCAGACATGCATGGCGCGCGCTATAACGGTGATACCGAAACCCGGATGACGCATTTCTGGGAGATCCTCAAACAAAACATCGACGAAGTGCCGAAACTGGAAGCGGCGTTACGCGAAAATGACTGGATTGCGGACGAACGCTTTGCGGTGGCCGGTGCGTCGATGGGGGGAATGACGGCACTGGGTGCCATGGCGCGCTATCCACAGATTCACAGCGTCGCCTGTATGATGGGATCGGGTTACTTTATGCAACTGAGCCATACGCTGTTTCCACCGCTGGTGGCGCGCACGCCGGAGCAAAAGGAAACCTTTGCGGCACGCCTGGCCCCGCTGGCCCCCTACGATCCCAGTCAGCATCTTGCCATGCTGGCGAACCGACCTCTGCTGCTGTGGCATGGGGAGGCCGATGAAGTGGTGCCGTTTGCGGAAACGGTGCGGCTGGAAAAAGCGTTACGTGCCGCGCAGTTGGACGGGAAGCTAACCTATCTGTCGGAGAAGCAGATCGGGCACAAAATCACCCCTTCAGCCCTGTGCGCGCTGGTGAGTTTTTTCAAACATCATCTGTAAAACGAATTCGGGCTGGCAATCAACCGCCAGCCCGTTACGACACACCGGACTACAATTGTGACGATAACCGGTCAGCCGCGCTGCTATTGGCGCCGGTGTGGTTATCACTGGGTGCGCCCAGCCGGTTGACGTAGACAGGGCCTGATGCCGCTTGGCTGCTGTTGCTTCGCATCTGCTGCGCATAATCAGTAGTGCTGGCAACCGCGGGAGTAGACAGGAAGAGACCCAGTAAAGTAGCGATAACGAAAGTTTTCATAATCGACTCCTCACTACAGGGAATTCACTCTCAGACGCCGACGACAAGCCGAACCGTTGCGCCCATTAATAGTTTAGTTCTTCACCCAATTGCTGCCAGACAGTCCTGTTGAACCTGTTGTTCAGACTTTTTGCTGCCGTGCCGCTTAACCCACTGAATCGCCATCATTAGCACAAAAAGGCTCCTTCCCTGGCACGTTACCCACCATTTGATGAATTGTGCGCTTGAGTTTAGCGGACAACGTCAGTATGATTACGCGTCAATTTTTCAGCTGCATTCAGAGGTGTGTTTCATTTTTCGGATGAATCACAACCTATAACGTTCCTTGCTTCCGTGGGCCGCAGCTGACCCTGACAGGAGGCTGAATAATCCGTAAGGAGCAATTTCGATGCGTCATTACGAAATCGTATTTATGGTCCATCCTGACCAGAGCGAACAGGTTCCGGGCATGATCGAGCGTTACACTGGTGCTATCACTGGTGCTCAGGGCACGATCCACCGTCTGGAAGACTGGGGCCGCCGTCAGCTGGCTTACCCGATCAACAAACTGCACAAAGCACACTACGTTCTGCTGAACGTAGAAGCGCCGCAGGAAGTGATTGACGAGCTGGAAACTAACTTCCGTTTCAACGACGCCGTTATCCGCAGCATGGTTATGCGCGTTAAGCACGCGGTAACTGAAGCATCTCCGATGGTTAAAGCGAAAGACGAGCGTCGTGAGCGCCGTGAAGACTTCGCTAACGAAGCGGCAGATGACTCAGATGCTGGGGATTCTGAAGAGTAATCCAACGTGACGACCAATCGACTGCGCCTCTCTGGCACTGTGTGCAAGACGCCGGTTCGAAAAGTCAGTCCGTCAGGAATTCCTCACTGCCAGTTCGTGCTTGAGCACCGTTCCATGCAGGAGGAAGCCGGGTTTCACCGGCAAGCCTGGTGTCAGATGCCGGTGATTATCAGCGGCAGCGCCCATCAGGCGATTACTCAACATATAACGGTCGGCACGCAACTCATTCTTGAAGGTTTTATTAGCTGCCATCAGGCACGCAATGGACAGAGTAGAATGGTGTTACATGCCGAGCAGATTGAATTGATAGATTCTGGAGACTAGCCAAATGGCACGTTATTTCCGTCGTCGCAAATTCTGCCGCTTCACTGCGGAAGGCGTTCAAGAGATCGATTACAAAGATATCGCTACGCTGAAAAACTACATCACTGAAAGCGGTAAGATCGTACCGAGCCGTATCACCGGTACTCGCGCTAAATACCAGCGTCAGCTGGCTCGTGCTATCAAGCGCGCGCGTTACCTGTCCCTGCTGCCGTACACTGATCGTCATCAGTAATCGGCCGCCGTCAACCACGACTTTAAGAGGATAAGGTAATGCAAGTTATTCTGCTTGATAAAGTAGCAAACCTGGGCAGCCTGGGTGATCAGGTTAACGTTAAAGCAGGTTACGCTCGTAACTTCCTGTTCCCGCAACAGAAAGCTGTACCGGCTACTAAAAAATACGTTGAGCAATTCGAAGCGCGCCGCGCTGAACTGGAAGCCAAACTGGCTGACGTTCTGGCAGCTGCTAACGCACGTGCTGAGAAAATCAACGGTCTGGGCAGCGTCACCATCGCGTCTAAAGCAGGCGACGAAGGTAAACTGTTCGGTTCCATCGGTACTCGCGACATCGCTGACGCTGTAACTGCAGCTGGCGTTGACGTGGCTAAGAGCGAAGTTCGTCTGCCGAACGGCGTTCTGCGCACCACCGGTGAGCACGAAGTTGACTTCCAGGTTCACAGCGAAGTATTCGCTAAACTGGTTGTGAATGTCGTTGCTGAGTAATTTTACTCAGTGATGCGAAAAAGCCGGCCTTGTGCCGGCTTTTTTGTTATTGCGCGCGAATAAAGCTGCCGTCCGGCTGGCGGGTAAACAGCACCGGTCCGTTGCCGCTATCCACCGTCAAGCCTGTCACTACCCCCTGCGCATTTTGACGAATCTTCACCTCTTGACCACTTTGCAACGCGCTCAGCGGTTGATCGTTGCCTTCCACTCGTGCCATCGCAAACACATCATTTACCGGTAAATTGTTATCGCGGAACAGCTGCGCCAGTGTCTGGCCGGATGCGACGGTGTAGGTATGCCATTCGCCTTGTGAATCAGGCGCAGGTGCTGCCTTGTTGTCATAAATCTCCGCCTGCATCGGCACCTCTTTAGGTGCGCTATCGCTGACCGGGCGTTCTACCGGGTACTGCGGGGTGCTACTCGGCCACAGGAAGGCCAGCAGGATGACCAGCAGGGCAATGACGATACCGCGACGATGCAGCGCGGGCAGGGGATCCATCCAGCGGACGTTGTCCAGCAAATGCCAGACACGGTTCAGACCTTCGGCAACACGGGAAGGGGTAGCAGAAGCCATTCGTGAATCCTCCTCACTGGCGGCCTGGCGTTTGCCTTGCGGCAGCCAACGTTGCAACCAGGGTAAAATAGTACGCGGTGCGCGCGTCCTGCGACGTCGTGGGGCGATCTGGCCCATGTATTCTCTCTTATCTCGACGGAGGAAAGGTTCATCCTCTCCTCTATTGTAGTATGGGCAATGTTGGGGCGAAGTGCCTGCCAGCATTGAAAAATTTCACATCTGTATTGTTTCTCTTTCCCTGAGAAATGTCATCTGTGATGCGTGAGATTTTACGCCAGCGGCCTGCGCTGTTATGCTGCCGTTTCTATTTTTCTCCGGGATTAAGGAAACAAGATGACGACCCCTTCATTCGACAGCGTCGAAGCACAAGCAAGTTACGGTATCGGTTTACAGGTAGGCCAGCAGCTGCTGGAGTCCGGATTGCAGGGCCTGCAACCGGAAGCGCTGCTCGCGGGCCTGCGCGACGCGCTGGAAGGGAATTCACCGGCAGTTCCGGTTGATGTGGTCCATCGTGCACTGCGCGAAGTACACGAACGTGCTGAAGGTGTGCGTCGTGAACGTGTACAGGCGATGGCAGCAGAAGGCCAGAAGTTCCTTGAGCAGCATGCACAGCGTGAAGGCGTGAGCAGCACCGAATCAGGTCTGCAATTCAGCGTGATCAAACAGGGTGATGGGGCTATCCCGTCTCGTCAGGACCGTGTGCGTGTACACTACACCGGTAAGCTGATCGACGGCACCGTGTTTGATAGCTCTGTGGCGCGTGGCGAACCGGCGGAATTCCCGGTAAGCGGCGTGATTGCTGGCTGGATTGAAGCGCTGACCCTGATGCCGGTTGGCTCCAAATGGGAACTGGTGATCCCACACAACATCGCTTACGGCGAGCGTGGCGCAGGTGCTTCCATCCCGCCGTTCAGCACCCTGATCTTTGAAGTTGAGCTGTTGGAAATTCTGTAAGGCTCAGGCTGGGCGGCACGATGCCGCCCGCCATTCCTTACGGCTGCTGTAAATTGACCTGCCAGATGGCAAAACCAATCTCATCACTTCCCACCGTTTTCATTGGATAATCCGCGTGTTGCTGGATAAAGCCGGTCGCTTTCGCGCCAGGTGCGGTTTCAAAACGAATATCTAACGCTGTATCGCTATGAATCGGTGCCAGACGCCAGTTATGGTCAGCCTGCGGTTTCACCTCACCCTGCGCTTTGGTTTCGCTGCTGATATAAGCCGCGACCACGGAGCGGTTCTCATCCGGTGAAGCAAACGCCACAAACTTATCCCCTGTACCCGCAAACTTGCCGCCGTAAGCACGATAGTTATTGGTGGCCACCAGGAAGGTCATGCCGGGGTCAATGGGTTTACCCTGCCAGCGTAGATCCTTAATGCGCGAAGCATCTTTATTGATCAACTGACATTCGCTGTCGTAACGCGCCGGTTGGGTGACATCAATTTGGTACTGCACGCCGTCAATGACATCAAAATTGTAGGTGCGGAAATCCCAGTTGATCAGCGCCTGGGGTTGCGTGCTGTGCGGATCGATCTGGTTAAATTGCCCGGCGGAGCACTCCAGCCACTCCTTCACCTGCGCCCCACTGACCTTCATCACCACCAGGGTATTGGGATAGAGATAGAGGTCGGCGGCGTTACGGAAGGTCAGATTGCCTTTCTCCACTTCCACGTAGCTGGCCGGATCGTTTTTGCGTCCACCGGCTTTGAAGGGCGCGGCGGCGCTCAGTACCGGCAACCGGCTGAGGTCGGGATCGCCCTGAATAAAATGTTCGACATAAGCACGCTGCGCATTATTGACGATCTGTACCGTTGGATCGTCCTGTACCAGCGCCAGATAGCTATACATCACATCAGCGGATTTGCCGATCGGTTTGGCGACGAATGCCCGCGTCGCACGATGGTCCTGAGCCAGCACTTTCACCAATCCGGCGTCTTCGGCCGCCAGTGATTTTTTGGCTGCGCTGTCGTAGATCGGACGCGCCTCCGCTTTGCCCTGCGTCACTTGCCAGCGGCCACCCGCATTATTGAGCACCAAATCGACCACACCAAGATGATCGCCCCACATGCCCGGCATCACGGCGGGCACACCATTCAGCGTCCCCTGAGTGATATCAGCGCCTTTAATCGCCGCAAAATCCTTGCTCGGGAACACCGCATGGGCATGCCCAAACATGATGGCATCAATACCTGCGACCTGGCTGAGATAGTAAACCGAGTTTTCTGCCAGGGCGTGATACGGCTCACTGCTTAAACCGGAATGCGGGATAGCGATGATTATTTCAGCACCTTTTGTACGCATTTCCGGCACATAACGCTTCGCTGTTTCCGTGATGTCATCAACGCGAACTTTTCCCTGCAGATTGTTGCGATCCCAAATCATAATCTGCGGCGGAACGAAGCCGATATAACCAATTTTTAACTTTTGTGGCTTGCCGTCGCGGTCAGTGACGGTAGTTTCCTTGATTAAGTAAGGGGTAAACAGTGGTTTTCCGCTTTTCAGGTCAATAATGTTGGCGTTCACATAAGGAAAACGCGCGCCGGCCAGCGCTTTTTTCAGATAGGGCAGACCATAATTAAATTCGTGGTTGCCGAGATTGCCAACGCTGTAATCCAGCGTATTAAGTGCTTTATACACCGGGTGGACTTCGCCGGGTTTCAGCCCTTTCGCGGCCATGTAATCGCCCAGTGGGCTGCCCTGAATGATGTCGCCATTGTCCACCAGCACGCTATTTTTGACCTCCGCACGCGCCTGATGAATCAGCGTCGCGGTGCGCACCAGGCCAAATTTTTCCGTCGGGGTATCTTTGTAATAGTCGAAGTCCATCATATTGCTGTGCAGATCGGTGGTTTCCAGAATGCGCAGATCCACCGTTGCGGCCTGTGCCAGGCTGGCAGAAAGGCCGAGTGTCAGTAACGCCATGCTCACTTTGAACATGTTTTCTCCTTGTTGCTGTCCAATGGGCCTCTCAAAATAATGTAAAAAGGTGACAAATTGTCAGATGAAAACGTGATGTGCTTCAGGGTTTTGCCATGTTGTTGTACTGATACCGTAGCGCGAGATGTCATAGATGACGGCAGGCGATGAACTATGATATTGATATTAAAATAGATTGCTCTCGCCCCAGGCGTGAACGCCGGTTAAAACCGGTCGCCTGCTAAAATGGTTACAGGTTTACCGTTGGCAGCGAGTAAGCAGAATCAGCAGAAAAGAGGTGAAGTATGTTAGAGCAAATTTGCCAGCTGGCGCGTGCGGCGGGCGATGCGATTATGCAGGTTTATAACGGCGTGCAGCCGATGGATATCGAACGCAAGGCGGATGATTCCCCGGTCACGGCAGCCGATCTCGCCGCACATAAAGTGATTGTCGCGGGTCTGAATAGCCTGACACCAGAGGTGCCGGTCCTGTCTGAAGAGGATCCTCCGGGCTGGGAAATTCGTCAGCACTGGCAGCGTTACTGGCTGGTTGATCCGCTCGACGGCACCAAAGAATTTATCAAGCGCAATGGCGAGTTCACGGTCAATATTGCCCTGATTGAAAATGGCAAACCGGTACTGGGGGTGGTGTATGCCCCTGCGATTGGCGTGCTGTATTCCGCGGCAGAAGGCAAAGCCTGGAAAGAAGAAGGCGGCAATAAAACCCAAATTCATGTGCGCGATGCACGTCCACCGCTGGTGGTGATCAGCCGTTCTCATTTCGACAAGGATGAGGAGCTGAAAGAGTATATCCAGCAACTGGGTGAGCATCAGACCACAGCCATCGGTTCATCGCTGAAGTTCTGTCTGGTGGCAGAGGGCAAAGCACAGCTCTACCCGCGTTTTGGGCCGACCAACATTTGGGATACCGGTGCCGGACACGCTGTCGCGATTGCCGCAGGCGCGCACGTGCATGACTGGACCGGTAAAACCCTCGATTACGCCCCGCGTGAATCTTTCCTCAACCCAGGCTTTCGTGTGTCGCTGTTTTAGCGTTTTCCGTAGCGGCGTGATCAATCGCGCGCCGCTACTTCAGTAGTTGATGTAACAGCGTCATCACCTGCTGTACTTCTTGCTGCGTCAGTGCGCCATCTTTAGCGAACTGGACATGCCCGCTCTTATCCAGCACCACAATCGCTGAGCCACCACTTTCCAGCTGCCAGGCTTTGCGCGCATTGCCATTGCTATCAACAATAAATTGCGACCACGGATACTGCTGTTTATTGCTTTCGATGCTGCTGCGCACAAACATACCGGTTCCCGGAATCGCATCGTCTGTGTTGACCACCGTGGTGGTCTGATAGCGGTCATGCGGTAGACCGGCAGCTTTGATGGCTTCAATCAGTGCCGCATTTTGTTCTTTTGCTGACGATCGCCCGGCAATGTGTTGAATGACTCGCACCTTGCCAATCAGTTGGGCGCTATTCCACGGGCGATAACTGAATTTGTCCTGTTGCCAGAGCAATTCTCCTTTGTCATTCACACCGACTGCGGGTACGCGCTCCCCTTGTTTGAACAGGTGGGCTGCGGCGATATTGGGCAAAACCAGTGCCAGTGCAAACAGCAGATGTGGCAATCGCATGAAAGTCGCTCCTTAGTGATCCGACCAGTTAGTCATGTTCCTGCAATAATAAGCGTGGATGATGCGCCCTGTCGCGAAGATTTCACAGCTTTGTAACCGACGCCACAATTCCTTAATGTCTGAAGGTTTATACTGGATTGTGTGACCGTGATAACAGAGTGTTCTGTAATGATGTGTCAATTCAGTAAAAAATTCATTTTTTCGGAACATCCGCAACGCAGGATGTTCTATAGTTTAGGCCTCATTTTCGCTTCATGGGCTCGTACCGATTTTGGCAACGGCGAAGCGTTTTACATCTGTACAGGAGTTAGAACAGTATGAAGATCTTCCAGCGTTATAATCCGCTGCAAATTGCGAAATATGTAAAAACGCTATTTAAAGGAAGGTTGTATATCAAGGACGTTGGCGCATTCGAGTTCGACAAAGGGAAAGTGCTTATCCCGCGTGTCAAAGACGTACAGCACTTAAGTGTGATGTCTGAAATCAATCGCCAAGTGCTGCGGCTACAAGCCGAGTACCATTAAGCAGAAGAAAGGGCGCCGATGGCGCCCTAAGTTTTTTTACGATGAGGGGTTTTCCGCATCAGCGACGGCGCTCTTCGCCACATTCAGCACCGGCGGGCGTTCATCAATGCGTGTTACCAGCAACTGATCAATGCGATAGCTATCAATATCGACCACTTCGAACTTGTAACCCGCGAATTTCACGAAATCGGTACGTTTCGGGATCTTACGCAGCATATACATCATAAAGCCGCCGATGGTTTCGTAATTGCCCGACTGCGGGAATTCATCGATGTGCAGCACACGCATCACGTCATCAATCGGCGTACCGCCTTCCACCAGCCATGAGTTCTCATCACGCGCCACAATCTGCTCTTCCAGACCCTGGCCGACCAGGTCACCCATGAGCGTAGTCATCACGTCGTTGAGCGTAATAATACCGACCACCAGCGCGTATTCGTTCATGATCACCGCAAAATCTTCACCGGCAGTTTTGAAGCTTTCCAGCGCTTCCGATAACGTCAGCGTATCCGGCACAATCAGCGCGGAGCGAATTTGTACTCCGCTATTCAGCGTCATGCTCTGGTTGCCCAGCACGCGCAGCAGCAGCTCTTTGGAATCGACATAGCCGACGATATGGTCAATATCGCCATCGCAGACGAGGAACTTGGAGTGCGGATGTTCGGCGATTTTAGCTTTCAGGCTGTTCTCGTCTTCGTGCAGATCGAACCAGACGATATTTTCACGTGATGTCATGGAAGAGGGCACGGTACGCGATTCCAGTTCGAACACGTTCTCAATCAGCTCATGCTCCTGCTTGCGCAGCACCCCGGCCAGCGCACCGGCTTCCACCACGGCATAGATGTCATCGGAGGTGATGTCATCTTTACGCACCATCGGCAGATTAAAGATACGGAAGAAGACGTTCGCAAGGCCGTTAAACAGCCAGACCAGCGGGCGGAACACCAACAGGCAGAAACGCATCGGATTGATGATACGCAGCGCAATGGCTTCTGGCGCGATCATACCCACGCGTTTCGGGGTTAAATCGGCAAACAGAATGAACATGCTGGTGACGATGGTGAAGGAGCAGATAAAGCTCAGCTGATCGGCCAGTTCTGGTGAAACAAAGCGGATGAACAGCGAGTTAAAGGCGGGCGAAAATGCGGCGTCACCGACGATACCGCCAAGGATGGCGACCGCATTCAGGCCGATCTGCACCACGGTGAAGAACATACCTGGCGTCTCCTGCATCTTCAGGACACGCTGTGCGTTGATATTGCCTTCGTCGGCCAGCAGTTTGAGCTTGATCTTACGGGCAGCCGCCAGCGAGATCTCCGACAGAGAAAAAAACGCACTGATAATAATCAGTAAAAGGATGACAAGTAAGCTATCGAGCATAAAAGGTCCGTTGGGTTAATCACTTGTCATTTTTGGCCTGGGCAGCTCAGAAAGGGCGTACATCCGGTACTCACCAGTCAAACAGGGCTATCCGTGCCAAAAATGTCTGCGCCAATTCGACAAGGCAGTAAACGTCGGGGCAGAAATGAACGCAGGCAAAGCCTGCAGGACGCTGATTATAGCAGCAGCGCTTATCATGCCGCCAGCGGAGACGATGCGCGCATTAAGATTAGTCTGAGTGCTTGTCAAGAAGACGCAGAAGCGCCGTCTGGCTGTTGTATCGATCCGGGCATTTGCCGACAATAGACGCGATTTGGCTTAGTTGCCGTTTTTATGCAGCTGTTCGGGGAAAAGAGCGGCTATGCTGATGGGTATGCCTGCACTGGTTTTACCCGCGAAACAGACACATGCCCCTGCGGAATAGGGGCAGGCATTATTAACAGGAGTAAGCGTGCCACGATTTCATGTTTATTGCTTGGCCAGCCTGCTGCTGGTTGCACCTGCCCTTCAGGCGGCGAAGGTGCGATTGCAGCTGGAAGGCTTATCCGGGGATTTAGAGAAAAACGTCAGGGCGCGCCTCTCGACCATCGGTAGCGATGAGGTTTCCAACGACGGCCGTTTTCGCGCGCGCGTTTCTGTCGCGGTGAAAGAGGGTCTGCACGCGCTGGGTTACTACGAACCGCAGATTGACTTTGAATCGCGCCCGGCACCGCCCCAGGGCGGACGGCCGGTATTGATCGCGCGCGTCACTGCCGGGGAGCCGGTGAAGATTGGTGGCAGCACCATCGTGGTGGAAGGTGCAGCGAAAAATGATCCGGACTACAAAGCCTGGGTAAAGCAGGGCACCCCCAAAGTGGGCACCCAGCTCAATCACGGCGCTTACGACAAATTTAAAAGTGGTTTTTCCAGCCTGGCGCTGCGTAATGGCTATTTCGACGGTGACTTTAAGCGGAGTCAGCTTGGTGTATCGGTAGAACGTCGTGAGGCGTTTTGGGATATCGATTATGACAGCGGTCCGCGCTATCGCTTTGGCGACGTCACCTTCCAGGGTTCACAGATTAATGAAGCCTATCTGCGTAATCTGGTGCCATTCAAAGAAGGTGATCCCTACAGCTCACGTGATTTAGCCGAACTTAACCGCCGCCTCTCGGCCACTGGCTGGTTTAACTCCGTGGTGGTGGCTCCGGAATTTGACAAAGGGCGGCAAACCAAGGTGTTGCCGCTAAACGCGGTGGTTTCGCCGCGTGTGGAAAACACCCTCGAAACCGGTATTGGTTACTCCACAGATGTGGGGCCGCGCCTGAAAGGCACCTGGAAAAAGCCGTGGATTAACGACAGCGGCCACAGTCTGACCACCAGCGCGTATATATCCGCCCCGGAGCAGCAGCTCGACCTCAGCTACAAAGTTCCGCTGCTAAAAAGCCCGCTGGAACAATATTATACCTTCTCGGGTGGCGTAAAACGCACCGATCTGAACGACACCAAAGCCGACACCACCACGCTCGGCATGTCACGCAACTGGGATAGCAGCAGCGGTTGGCAAAAAGCCGTCAACCTGCGCTGGAGCCTCGATCACTTTACCCAGGGTAGCGTCACGAACACCACCATGCTGCTGTATCCGGGCGTCAGCCTCAGCCGCACCCGTTCGCGTGGTGGCCTGATGCCTGACTGGGGTGATTCGCAACGCTATTCCGCCGATGTCTCTGACACGACCTGGGGCTCGGATGTCGATTTCCTGATCTTACAGGCGCAAAACGTCTGGATACGCACCCTGGGCGAGAAAAACCGTTTCGTGGTACGTGGCAATCTTGGCTGGATCGAAACCAACGATTTTGACAAAGTGCCGCCCGACCTGCGTTTCTTCGCCGGGGGCGACCGCAGCATTCGCGGCTATAAATACCAGGGGATCTCTCCGCGTGATGAAAATGGCAAGTTGACCGGTGCCTCGAAACTGGCGACCGGTTCACTCGAATATCAGTACAACGTCACCGGGAAATGGTGGGGAGCGGTGTTTGTCGATTCCGGCGAAGCGGTGAACGACATCAAACAAAGCAACTTTAAAACCGGCGCAGGCTTTGGCGTTCGCTGGGCCTCTCCGGTCGGGCCGATCAAACTCGATATCGCTCGTCCGATTGGTGATGATGAGGAGCATGGATTGCAATTTTATATCGGACTGGGGCCTGAACTATGAAGCTGTGGAAAAAGGTCCTGATTGGTTTTGGTATTTTTCTGCTGCTGATCTTTGGCAGCGTGGCGTTCCTGATTGGCACCACACCGGGTTTACATCTGTTATTGAAAGGTGCCGATCGCTGGGTGCCGGGATTGTCGATCGACAAGGTGGAAGGTGGCTGGCGCGATCTGACGCTCAGTGGCGTGAAATATGAAATGCCAGGCGTCAGCGTGGATGCCGGGCGCTTCCATCTGGCGCTCAGGTTGAATTGCCTGCTGCACTCAGCGGTGTGTGTCAACGACATTGCGTTGCAGGATGTCAGCGTGGTGGTGGATAGCAAGAAAATGGCACCGGCCAGTCAGGCTGCGCCAGAACCGGAGAGCGGGACAACCAATCTCAGTACCCCTTATCCGATCACCCTCAGCAAAGTCGGCCTGCATAACATCAACGTTAAAGTGGATGACACGGCGATTTCGCTGCTGGATTTCACCACCGGCCTGCACTGGCAGGACCGTGCGCTGACACTGACACCCACCCATATTGAAAGCCTGCTGATTGCGCTGCCTAAAGCAGCCAAAGTGGTCGACGAGCAGGTGGTGCAGCCGAAAGTTCAGCAGCCACAGCCGGATGAAAAACCGCTGGGTGAGACGCTACAGGCGATGTTTGCTCAGCCGCTACTACCGGCGTTGCCAGACTTCCAGTTGCCGCTGGATATCACCGTACAGGAGCTGAGCGGTAAACAACTACGCCTGACCGGCGATACCGATGTCACCATTAACAGCCTGCTGCTGAAAGCCCAGACGAACGATCGCCATCTGCAACTGGAAACCTTCGATGTGGATTCCACGCAGGGGCAGGTCAACGCCAGCGGTGAGGCCACTCTGGCCGATAACTGGCCGGTCAATTTTGCGCTCAACGGTGCGGTGAATCTCGACCCAATTAAAGGGGAAAAGATCAAACTGAACCTGAGCGGCGCGCTGCGTGATGAGTTAAAGCTGGCGCTTAATCTCTCTGGCCCGGTGCAGGCGCAGTTAGATGCTGCCGCCCAGCCTGCGGCGGTGGGGCTGCCGTTGTCGCTGAAACTTACCAGCCCGCAACTGCGCTGGCCGCTGACCGGCCCGGTGCAGTATCAGGCGGATAAGCTGGATTATCAGTTCAAAGGTAAAGCCACCGATTACGTGATGTCATTGCGTACCGCAGTGAAAGGAGAAGGCGTTCCGCCTGCTGACATCGCCCTTGATGGTAAAGGCAACGTGCAGCAGTTCAGCCTCGATAAACTGCGTGTTGCCGCGCTACAGGGCAATATCGATCTGACGGCGCTGGTGGACTGGAGCAAAGCGATCAGCTGGCACAGTGAACTGACGCTGTCCGGCATCAACACCGCCAAACAATACCCGGAATGGCCCGCGAAGCTGGAAGGTAAAATCGCCACGCGCGGCAGCCTGTACGGGGGCAGTTGGCAGCTGAGCGTGCCGCAGTTGCAACTGAAAGGGAATGTGAAAAACAACGCCGTGAGTGCGGACGGCTCGCTGACCGGCAATAGCTATAACCAGTGGAAAATCCCCGGTATCAATCTGGTGCTGGGGCGTAACCACGTTGATGTCAAAGGCGAGTTGGGTGATGCCCTGAACCTTGACGCGGTGATTGATGCGCCGCACCTCGACAATGCACTGCCGGGATTAGGTGGTGTGGTGAAAGGCAATATCAAGGCACGTGGAACGTTACAGGCACCGCAGGTGTTGGCTGATCTCACCGCGACAGGCCTGCGCTGGCAGGCGCTGAGTATTGCGCGTGTTGCGTTGCAGGGCGATGTGAAATCCAGCGACCAGGTGGCCGGTAAGCTGCAACTGCGCGTTGAGCAACTCAAGCAGGACACACTGGCGATCAATTTGCTGACGCTCAACGCTGACGGTAACGAAAAACAGCATCAGCTGAAGCTGAACGTGCAGGGTGAACCGGTCTCCGGCCAACTGGCGCTCAACGGTAGCTTCGATCGCAAAACCCAGCACTGGCAGGGTACGTTGAACAATACCCGTTTCGATACGCCAGTGGGCGAGTGGCGTTTGACGCGGGCGATGGCGATTGATTATCTCAACAGCAAGCAAACCGCGACTATCGGGCCACACTGCTGGCAGAACCCGAACGCGCAAGTGTGTGTGCCGGAACCGATTGAAGCCGGAGCCAGTGGTCACGCGCACGTGGTACTGAGCCGTTTTGATTTGGCGATGATTAAACCCTTCCTCACCGATGAAACCAAACTGACAGGCGTCTTCAGTGGTGATGCGCGGGTGAACTGGACAGCCGACGGCGCACTGCCAACTGGCACCGTTGCACTGAAGGGCAATGGGGTGAAAGTCGAGCAGGATGTGCAGGGGAATACGCTGCCTATTGCTTTCGATACCCTCAACCTCAATGCCGCCATGCGCAATGGTCGTGCTCAGCTCGACTGGCTGATTCGTATTGCGAATAACGGGCAACTGAGTGGTAACGTACAAATCGCCGATCCGGAGAAACGCCGTCAGCTGTCGGGGAACGTCAATATCAGTAACATTTCGCTGGCGATGTTCAACCCGGCATTGATGCAGGGCGAGAAGATCAAGGGCAGCCTCAACAGCGCGCTACGCCTCGGTGGTAATCTGCAACAGCCGCAGGTGTTCGGTCAGTTGGCGTTAAGTGGTGTGGATGTGGAAGCCAGCTTTATGCCGGTTGATCTCACGGCTGCTAACCTTAACCTGGTATTTAACGGGATGAGTTCGACCCTCAATGGCTTGATTCAAACCGCGCAAGGCAATATCAACCTCAACGGTAATGCCGACTGGAGCCAGCTGGATAACTGGCGCGCGCGGATTGCCGCCCAGGGCAGCCGGGTACGTGTCACCGTACCGCCGATGGTGCGGATGGATGTGTCGCCAGACCTGGTGTTTGAGGCCACGCCTGCCGCCTTCAATCTTGACGGCAGGGTAGATATCCCTTGGGCGCGTATCACGGTGCAGGAAGTGCCGGAAAGTGCGACCGGCGTGTCGTCCGACGAGGTGATGCTGGACGAGAACCTGAAGCCGATTCAGCCGAAAAGCACCGCGATTCCGATTAACAGCAATCTGGTTATCCACGTCGGCAACGATGTACGCTTGTCGGCTTTCGGCCTGAAAGCGAAGCTGAATGGTGATCTGAAGCTGGTGCAGGATAAAACCGGTCTTGGTTTAAATGGCCAGATTAATATTCCTGACGGTCGTTTCCGTGCTTATGGCCAGGATTTGATTGTGCGCAAAGGCGAGCTGCAATTCGCCGGGCCGCCTGATCAGCCCTATCTGAACCTCGAAGCTATCCGCAATCCGGAATCGACGGAGGATGATGTCACCGCCGGGATTCGCGTAACCGGATTAGCTGATGAACCTAAAGTTGAAATCTTTTCCGACCCGGCGATGTCGCAGCAGGAAGCGCTTTCTTATCTGTTGCGTGGTCAGGGACTCGATGCCAACGGCGACAGCAATGCGCTAACTTCAGCCTTAATTGGCTTGGGGGTTGCACAAAGTGGGCAGGTTATGGGTAAAATCGGTGAGACATTCGGTGTCAGTAACCTTGCGCTTGATACCACCGGTGTTGGCGACAGCCAGCAGGTGCAGGTAAGTGGTTATGTGTTGCCGGGTCTGCAAGTAAAATACGGTGTTGGCATATTTGATTCACTGGCGACTTTAACCTTGCGTTATCGCCTGATGCCCAAACTCTATTTGGAAGCCGTGTCTGGCGTTGATCAGGCACTGGATTTGCTCTATCAGTTTGAGTTTTAGCAATGCGAATAATTGTCTACGGCAGTTTACGGCGCAAACAAGGAAACAGTCACTGGATGACGAATGCGCAATGGCTTGGTGACCATCAGATCGAAGGGTTTGAACTCTACAATCTGGGCCACTACCCGGGCGTGGTTGAAGGGGAAGGGAGCGTCTATTGCGAGGTCTATCGCATCGACGCCAGCACCCTGGGCGAGCTGGATGCTTTGCGCACCAGAAATGGCGAATACAAGCGCCAATTGATCCAGACGCCCTACGGCAGCGCCTGGTTATACGTTTATCAGCGTTCAATCAAAGGCCTCACGCGTATTCCCAGTGGTGACTGGTTGCTGCGTGAGGATCTGCCGAAGGATGAGTAACCGATAAAAATTCAGGTTAGTTATGACTAAACTGAAGGGTTACAGTGATTAAAAAGGGTCATGTCGGACATGACCCTTTTTTACGGCCTTGATCAGGCGTTGTCAGGAAGATTTATCGGGTGTGTTGAGTAACATCTGTTCACGGGGTTGGGATAAAACGATAAACGAGAAAGGAAATGAAAAAATCTTATAATATTTATCTTGTTGCTCTATTTCTTTATTGTCTGCCGCTGCTTATCGCTAATATCTATTATATTGATGACAACAGAAGGGCGACTGAAGGATACACGAACTGGGGTGGTGATGGCAGGCCGTTAGCCGATGTCATCATGAAATTACTTTTTCTTAGCAGCCACATGGCAGATATATTCCCCTTGCCATTGATTATCTCAGTTGCCCTGCTGGCGTTGGTTTTCGCTGCTTATCATAATAAAAACTTCAGTGATTTACCTGGCTGGGTGAGCGTGCTGCCAACACTGAGTTTTTTGGCAAACCCTTATCTTGCTGAAATTTTTTCATACCGCTTTGATGTGCTGACACTGAGTTGTGCGCTGGCGTTAAGTTTTGCATGGATACTCTTGCCACCCTTAAATAAATGGGTTCGATTTGCGGTTGGTGTGGCGATAATTGTTGCCATCTATAGTTTCTATCAGATTGCCGTTAATATTGCGGTGATGATGGTCCTGGTAATGACGTTTCGGCAAATCATCAATAATGATCGCCCGGCGATGATTGTTATGCATTTGTTTCAACGCGGGGCAGAGTTTTTGCTTGCATCGATAATTTATTTGAAAATTATTGTACCGGCGACGTTTTCTGGTGACCATCCGGCAAACCATCCCAATATTGCGACTCATCAGCTATGGGTGACGATCAATAATAACCTGCATGCCTATTGGGCCTTCATCAACCAGTCATTTTATAAAGACGGGAAAGGCATGGCAGTATTACTTGCCATTCTGGTCTTATCGGTTATTTCTGCCTCGATTATCGCGTTGCGTTATGTCCGACGGGAGAAGGGAAAATCACGCATTGCTGTGGGTTTATGCGCACTGGCGTTGCCTTTTGTTGCGTTTGCCCTGATCCCGGGTAGCCTGTTATTTCTGGATAATGCGCTGTTGGTTCCGCGTGCACTGCTTTCAATCAGTGGGTTTATGTTGTTCAGTGCCACGTTGATTGCCTGGGCATTTAGAGGAAAAATGTGTTTTGTTACCGGTGTGATGGCAATACCTTTGCTTTACGCCGTGACCAGCATTTACGTTTTCGGCAATGCGATTAAGCAACAGGATAATATTAATCAGGGTATTGTTTATCAGTTGAAAAATGATACTGCTGCCCTCGCCGATCAACACTTTTATATGCAGTTCGTTGGGTCATCACCTCGTGCTCTGGTGTATCAAAATTCATTGAGAAACTATCCGGTTTTAGGTGTTCTGATCCCCGAATATTTTGCCAACTGGTGGTTTCCGTTTCCCTATATGGCGCTCAAGGGCTATCAGGTTCTGAACCCGTTGAAAGACTCTCTTACCGTGACCAATGAAAATCTGCGCGCGGGATTGTGTCAGGGGGAACGTATTGCACACCACCAGGATTATGATCTGTACCAGCATGAAAATCGATTGACGGTCGATTTTACGTTGCAGGGATGTCCACGTTAGGCGTGGCAGAGAAAAAAACAGGCCCGAGAATCGGGCCTGTTGATAGATATCTTCCGCTGCGATTAACAGATTATTTCTTCTGTGCGCGCTCGAAAGAGGAGATGATCTCAGCTTTAGCGGCTTCAGCGTTATCCCAGCCGTCAACCTTCACCCATTTGCCTTTTTCCAGATCTTTGTAGTGTTCAAAGAAGTGGGTGATCTGCGCACGCAGCAATTCCGGCAGGTCGTTCACATCTTTGATGTGATCGTACTCTTTGCTCAGCTTGGTGTGCGGAACCGCAACCAGTTTGGCATCTTCACCGGATTCGTCGGTCATTTTCAACACGCCAACCGGACGGCAACGGATAACAGAACCCGGCTCCAGCGGATACGGGGTCGGGACCAGTACGTCAACCGGGTCACCATCCAGAGACAGGGTGTGGTTGATGTAACCGTAGTTGCACGGATAGAACATGGCGGTAGACATAAAACGGTCTACAAACAGGGCGCCAGACTCTTTGTCGACTTCATATTTGATCGGATCGGCGTTGGCCGGGATCTCGATGATGACATAGATATCTTCTGGCAGATCTTTACCTGCGGGCACCTGGTTCAAACTCATCTGGCTTTCCTTCATTAGTCGTAAGTTGAGTGTCGGCTATTATAGCCAACTGACTCCGAAAGTATGCCCCCTTTTTGGCGTTTCGGAATGGTCCAGCCGGTTACTTTGCGGTGACAAACAGCGAGACGATGCCTGCAGCAATCAGTGGTCCGACCGGAACCCCACGGAAGAAAGCCACACCAATCACCGTACCAATCAATAAGCCGCCAATCACCGAGGGCTGTGCGCTCATAAAGTTCACGCCGCGACCACCCAACCATGCCACAAACACGCCGACCAGGATCGCCACAATCGATTGCCAGTTAGCAAACGATTTGATTAACGAAGAGGCCGGCAACGAACCGCTGGCCAGCGGTGCCATCACCGCTACCGTCAAAATAATAATCCCGAGTTGAATCCCCTGCTTTTCGACATAAGGAAAGAACTGTGCCAGCGGGGTAATTTTAATCGCCAGCAGAATCAAGATTGAGATAGTGACCGCGTTGTTGTGGACGAAATAACTCAGAACGGCGAGGCAAATCAGAATGATGGTGGAGGCATAAGCAGCCATGATTTCTCCCTGAGGATTGATAGAGCACTGACAATCGTCAGCGCGAAGCGGTGTTTACCGCCCCCATTTATCAACAATCATCGGGATTCGCGCAACTGCCTTTGTTAATGGATTGCAGCATCAGCGCCTGATTACGCACCAGGTTAACCCCTTGCGCCCCGACGGAAAGCACGGCCATGGTGCCTTGGCTGGCGGAAAAATAGCGCTTGCTGGCATCAAGCCAGCTATCGCGATACGCCAGCCAGGCACGTTGGGCGTTTTTAAGTTTGGCTTTAGGTTCACCGGTTAATTTTTTCATCAGTTGGTTGTACTGATTATTCATCTCCTGATCCCACGCCTTATTAGCAGCATCGTAACATTGAGACATCCCGAGGGTGCTGGACTCCCTGTTCAGGCATTGCTGCAAGCTTTGGTCGATGGGGTTGCCTTGCGCGGTCGCATAACTACTCAGCAACAGACAAGTAACCGGGAGCCATTTTTTCATACTGAACGTCCTCAGGTAGGTTAGGGATGACTTTAGCATCATTGAAGATCTGGTGATCATCAGCAGATTGACCATCAACAATGGTTAAAGTTTAGCGAAGTGACTGCCGATAACTTATCCGTTTTAGGGCTGCTGGATTTCTGCCTTTTTCTACACACACGGGTACTAACATGATCAAAAATTTATCAGTGCGGACCGGTTTACTCACACTACTCGCTTTTATGACGTTGCTGCTGCTGGCGGTCAGCACGCTGGGGATTTACGCCATCAATGCCGGGAACCAGTCGCTGGATGTGATCAATCGCATCCAGGGGATCGAACTCAATAGCCTGTATCAAAGCAACGCTGATCTGATGCGCGCCCGTGCCAGTGGTGCGCTGGCGGTGCGCAAGATCGAAATCGGTCTGTTGGATGAGGGCGCTGCGGTAACCAAACAGGCCCAGGCCGATGTCGCCACATCGCAACAGCATCTGAAGGATTTTGTCGATGCGGGCACGGTGACGGCACAAGGTAAAGCGCTGGCGGATGCGGTGGCAGCCAGTTTTGATGCTTATCTTAAACAAGGTATCGCACCCATGATGGATGCGTTGCAAAAGCAGTACACCGATGAATATTACACGGTGCTGGAAGGGAATCTCTCCACGCTGGCAGCCAGCTACGCGAAAGCGGTAAATGATTTCAGTAAGTATGCCGATCAGGTGTCTGGCGATCGCCTGGCGCAGGCCGCGCGTAATGAAACACAGATGAAAATCCTGATTGGCATTGCCATGCTATTGACGGTGATGTTGATCGTGCTGGCCTGGCAGCTTCTGCGTCGCCTGTTGCTGAAACCGCTGGAAAGTGCGATTGGTCATCTGCAACAGGTGGCCGCTGGCGATCTGTCACAAACTTTGCCGGAAGCCACCCACAATGAGCTGGGGCGGCTTAATCAGGCACTGGCGACCATGCAGTTGGCCCTGCGCGATTCCGTTAGCCAGGTTCGTGAAGCCAGCCTGCAAATTGATGTCGGCAGTCGCGAACTGGCGGCCGGAACGGTACACCTTTCACAGCGTACCGAAGAGTCGGCGGCGTCACTGGAACAAACCGCTGCCAGCATGGAGCAACTCACCGCCACGGTACGGCTTAACGCCAGCAATGCCCAGCAGGCACATCAACTGGCGAACAGCGTTTCAGACACCGCAGACCGTGGCGCAGAAGTGGTGTGCTACGTGATCGAGAAGATGCAGGAGATCACCCACAGCTCCGATCGTATCGCCGATATTCTCAGCGTGATTGACGGCATCGCTTTCCAGACCAACATCCTTGCGCTTAACGCCTCGGTGGAAGCCGCACGCGCTGGCGAGCAGGGGCGTGGTTTCGCTGTGGTGGCGAATGAGGTTCGCACCCTGGCTGGACGCAGTGCCACTGCTGCGAAGGAGATTCGTGAGCTGATTAGTGAGTCACAGACCCGAGTCAGAGAGGGCAGCACCATGGCGACGCAGGCGGGCGAAACGATGGATGAGATCTCCAGCGAGGTAATGCGCGTGACGACGCTGATGAAGGAGATTTCGGTCTCTTCAGAGGAACAGAGTCGCGGTATTGAGCAGGTGAATCAGGCGGTGACGCAAATGGATGAGGTTGCGCAGCAGAATGCGGCGTTGGTGGAGGAAGCCAGTGCGGCAACCCAATCGCTGGAAGCGCAATCGCAGCAGTTACAGGAATCGATGGCGCAGTTTCGTATAACCACGGTATAAATCCGTAGCGGCGCGATTCATCGCGCCGCTACTTCATGCGGTCACTCAGCCCTGATGCTCATCCGGGAACTCGCGCAGGAAGCGCTCGACGTCATCCACCATCGCATCATTGCCGCAGAAGAACGGGCAGCGTTGATGCAGGGTTTCTGGCTGAATATCAAGAATACGGTTTTTACCGTCGCTGGCTTTACCGCCCGCCTGCTCAGCAAGGAACGCCATCGGATTGCACTCATACAGCAGGCGCAGCTTACCTTTCGGATGGCTGGCGGTGCTTGGATAGAGATAAATTCCGCCTTTCAACAGGTTACGATGGAAATCTGCCACCAGTGACCCGATGTAGCGTGAGGTATAAGGGCGCTTAGTGGCGATATCCTCTTCCTGGCAGAACTTCAGGTATTTCTTCACACCCTGCGGGAAACGAATGTAGTTACCTTCGTTGATGGAGTAGGTATACCCCTTCTCCGGGAAGGTCATACGTTCGTGGCTCAGGCAGAACACGCCAAGCGACGGATCGTAAGTGAAGGCATGGACACCCACCCCGGTGGTGTAAACCATCATGGTGGAAGAACCGTAGACCACGTAACCTGCGGCAACTTGCTTGCTACCCGGCTGCATAAAGTCTGCTTCGGTAACCGGTGTGCCGGGTGGTGAAACGCGGTGGTAGATGGAGAAGATTGTGCCAACGGAAACGTTAACGTCGATGTTAGAAGAACCGTCGAGCGGGTCCATCAGCACCACGTATTTGCCATGTTCGACTCCTTCAAAGATGACGAACTCATCTTCCTCTTCGGAGGCGATACCTGCCACGATGCCGCGCGCTTTCAGTGCCGCTTTCAGCTTTTCGTTAGCGAACAGGTCCAGCTTCATCTGCTGTTCACCCTGAACGTTTTCCACGCCGCTGGCACCGAGAATATCCACCAGACCCGCTTTGTTGATGTCGCGGTGGATAATTTTAGCGCCCAGCTTAATGGCTGAAATCAGCGCCGTCAGTTCACCTGTGGCGTGAGGAAAGTCGTGTTGCTTCTCGACGATAAATTCGCCTAACGTTTTCATAACACATTCCCTGAATCTACGATGGAGTGGCAGCCACTGTAACAAACTGCCAACGTATGCTTACGCAGTTTAGCCGATTGAACTTCAAAAACCATAGGCCAAATCCGTTTCTTCCGCTTGAACTCGGGGTTAAACTGAGCGCCGGACTTATGAGTAATGGAACATATTTATGCGTATTCACATCCTTGGGATTTGTGGCACTTTCATGGGCGGCCTGGCGATGCTGGCCCGTTCACTGGGCCACCAGGTGACCGGCTCTGACGCCAATGTCTATCCGCCAATGAGTACCTTGCTGGAGCAGCAAGGCATTGAATTAACGGAAGGTTATGATGCCAGCCAGCTCGATCCTGCACCCGACATGGTGATCATCGGCAACGCCATGACACGCGGTAATCCCTGTGTGGAAGCGGTACTGGAACGCAACATTCCTTACCTTTCTGGTCCTCAGTGGCTACACGATTTCGTGCTGCGTGACCGTTGGGTACTGGCGGTGGCGGGCACTCATGGAAAAACCACCACAGCCGGCATGGCAGCGTGGATTCTGGAGGCTTGTGGCCTTGAACCGGGCTTCATTATTGGTGGCGTGCCGGGAAATTTTGATGTTTCGGCAAAATTAGGAAAAAGCCCGTTCTTCGTTATCGAAGCGGATGAATATGACAGCGCCTTTTTCGACAAACGATCCAAGTTTGTGCATTACTGCCCGCGCACGCTGATTCTCAACAATCTGGAGTTCGATCATGCGGATATCTTTGACGATCTGCGGGCGATCCAGAAACAGTTCCATCATCTGATCCGCATCGTGCCGGGCCAGGGCAAGATCCTGCTGCCGGAACACGATCACAATCTGAAGCAGGTGATGGCGATGGGCTGCTGGAGCGAGCAGGAAACCGTGGGTGACAACGGTCACTGGCAGGCGAAAAAGCTGACGCCGGATGCCTCGCGCTGGGAAGCCTGGCTCGACGGGGCGAAAGTGGCGGAAGTGAACTGGGGTCTGGTGGGTGAACACAACATGCACAACGGCCTGATGGCGATGGCTGCCGCCCGTCATGTTGGGGTGAAACCCGAAGATGCGGGCGATGCGCTGGGACGCTTTATCAACGCGCGCCGCCGTCTGGAACTACGTGGTGAAGTGAACGCCATCAAGGTCTATGACGATTTTGCTCACCACCCCACCGCAATTCTGGCGACCCTGGCGGCGCTACGCAGCAAGGTGGGTGGCACGGCGCGTATCCTGGCAGTACTGGAGCCGCGTTCCAATACCATGAAGATGGGGGTCAGCAAGAACGATCTGGCACCGTCTTTGGGACGTGCCGATGAAGTGTTCCTGTTCCAGCCACACCACATTCCGTGGCAGGTTTCAGATGTGGCCGATGCCTGCATCCAGCCTGCGCACTGGAGCGCGGATATCGATACGCTGGTGGAGATGGTCGCGAAGGTGGCACAACCGGGCGATAACATCCTGGTGATGAGCAACGGCGGGTTCGGTGGGATTCATCAGAAACTGCTGGAGAGGCTGGGTCGTTAATCCGTAACGGCGCGATTTATCGCGCCGTTACGGTTCAGCAGTTTGAAGCTTATTGAGCCTCAGCCAGTTCACGCAAGTACTGGAAAATCTGGCGCGCAGATTTCGGTGGTTTGTTGCTGGCTTTCTCTTTCTGCGCATTACGGATCATGCTACGCAGTTGCTGGCGATCTGCCTGCGGATAGAGGTTAATCACCTCCGCCATCACATCATCACCCTGCTCAATCAGGCGATCGCGTAAGTTTTCCAGTTTATGGAACAACGCAACCTGCTGGTTGTGGCGGTTTTTCAGCTTATCCAGTGCCTGGCGAATCGGGTCTTCATCGCGTGCGCGCAGCATTTTGCCGATCAGCTGCAACTGGCGGCGACGGCCTTCTTTCTTGATGCGCTGCGCCAGTTCAATGGCGGCACGCAAATCTTCGTCGAGTGGAATCTTGTCGAGGGAGTTTTTCCCCAGTTCAACTAACTCGGCACCCAGGCGCTTCAGCTCCTCGGCATCGCGTTTGATTTCGCTTTTACTGACCCAGATAATCTCTTCGTCTTCTTCTTCCTGATTATCCGGCACATCATCGAGCCAGTCTTCGGGCTGCTTGGTCATCTCTTGGCTCCCTAAAAAAAGAGGCTAATCCTACCAGTTTATCGGGTGACTGCGAAATTGTTCTCTGAGTCTGATAGACTCAAAATATTCATACATAAGATTAGACGGCAGGTCGATGAACGTATCTACTCAGGTTGCAGAACAACGTAAAGTGTTGGAACAGGCTGTCGCACAGGCGCTGGAACTGGCGAAAGCCAGCACGGATGGCGCGGAAGTGGCGGTCACCAAAACTACCGGGATTGGTGTCAGTACCCGCTACGGCGAAGTGGAAAACGTCGAATTTAACAGCGATGGCGCGCTCGGCATCACCGTTTATCATCAGAATCGTAAAGGCAGTGCGTCTTCTACCGACCTCAGCCCGGATGCCATCAAACGCACCGTGCAGGCGGCGATCGATATCGCACGCTACACCTCAACCGATCCCAATGCCGGTCCGGCCGATCGCGATCTGCTGGCGTTCGAGGCACCGGATCTCGATCTCTACCATCCGTGGGAGATCGATGCCGATCGCGCCATTGAACTGGCGGCGCAGGCAGAGCAGGCGGCGTTGCAAGCTGACTCGCGCATCACCAATACCGAAGGTGGCAGCTTTAACAGCCATGTCGGCATCAAAGTCTTTGGTAACAGCCACGGCATGTTGCAGAGTTACTGCTCCAGCCGTCATTCGCTCTCCAGCTGCGTGATTGCCGAGCAAAATGGTGAAATGGAGCGTGATTACGCCTACACCATTGGCCGTGATATCAACGACCTGCAAAGTGCCGACTGGGTCGGTGCCGAATGCGCCCGTCGCGTGTTGTCGCGCCTGGCCCCACGCAAACTCTCCACCATGAAAGCGCCGGTGATTTTCGCCCCTGAAGTTGCCACCGGCTTGTTTGGCCATCTGGTGGGCGCGATCAGCGGCGGCAGTGTCTACCGTAAATCCACTTTCCTGCTGGATGCGCTGGGCACGCAGATTCTGCCGGAGTGGCTGACCATCGAAGAGAAACCGCACCTGCTGAAGGGACTGGCTTCAACGCCGTTCGACAGCGAAGGGGTACGCACTCAGGCGCGTGACATCATCAAGCAGGGCGTGCTGCAAAACTGGCTGCTGACCAGCTATTCCGCGCGTAAACTCGGCCTGCAAAGCACCGGCCATGCAGGTGGCATCCACAACTGGCGTATTGCCGGTCAGGGCCACAGCTTTGAAGACTTGCTGAAGCAGATGGGGCGCGGTCTGGTGGTGACGGAGTTAATGGGGCAGGGCGTCAGCGCCATTACCGGCGACTACTCACGCGGTGCCGCCGGTTACTGGGTGGAGAACGGCGAAATTCAGTACCCGGTGAGCGAAATCACTATCGCGGGCAACCTGAAGGACATGTGGCGCAATATGGTCACGGTCGGCAACGATATTGAAACCCGCAGCAACATCCAGTGTGGATCGGTGCTGCTACCGGAGATGAAAATCGCCGGGCAATAATGACATCGCTTCCTGAAGGCAGCCCGCAAGGCTGCCTTTTTTGTCAGTAAAATAAAAAAGGAATAAACGATGCGTAAGCATATGATTGCAATGTTGTCTCTGTCGCTGTTGTTCTCCAGTACCAGCCTGTTTGCGGCTGATCTGAAGCAAGATATGCACACCCTGAATGATGGGCTGAAAACGGTGAAGAAAACCGACGATGCCCAGGAGATGCAAACCGCGCTTGGCCAGATGCGCCAGGCGGCGGAGGATGCGAAAAAATCTACCCCGGAAAAACTGGCAGGACAGCCTGCTGATAGCGCTGAAATGAAGGATTTTCACGCCGGACTGGATTCCCTGATTGCCCAGATTGATGTCGTCGATCAACTGGCGAAAGCCAACAAGTTGGATGAAGCCAAAACTGAGGCGAAGAAACTGGACGATATTCGTAGCGTTAACCATAAGAAATTCCGCTGACAGCCAGGCCAGCCATGCGGCTGGCCTTATTTCCCGGGTCATATCTGACTGCTTATTCGCCTTAAATCCATCATTCTGTGTAAAACGTGATGCGTTTTGCATTATTCGTGCATCCTGCGATCTGGCGCACAGTTGCCCGCGTGATTTCCACTTCGAGGTGGAAAAGATGCGTCTCCACAGCCAACCACGAACAGCGTAATTTCTTCTCAACGCGAATTAACTGTGATTGTCCGCTGTAAACAGGAGTGAGCCAGGTGAGTAGTGAAGCTGTTCCGCTGAAACAAAGCACGCCGGAAGCGATTCAGGCGCTGGCGGATAACGTGATGATGCAGATTGCCGCGCTGTATGCCGCGCACCACATCGAACCTAATGCGGTGCAGCAGCAGATGCTGGCCTCACATGTGCGGGCGATGGCCTCGCGCTCCCTGACCGGTGAAGCCTTACCGGAAGTGGAAGCGGAGTTGTTCGAGGATATTTCGCCCGAGACCATGGCGCTGGCGCAGCAGGTGGTGGATTTGTTCGGCAACCTGCCACGTGAAGAAGCGTGGCTGCTGTCGGTACACATTGAAGTAGCAAGAACTCATTAAGTCAGCAATCAGAGAGGAATTGAACATGGTAACGGTAGTCATTGGCGATCGTCTGGGTAAAGGACAAAAAGTAGCGGCAGGCGTGGAAAAAGCCGGTGGCCGTGCGGTGGTGGTGCCAGGTGTGGCCGCAGATATGAAGCTGGGCGACGTGATGAAGGCGGAGAATGCGGATTTCGGCATCTCCTTCTGCGGCAGCGGCGGTGCAGGGGCGATTACCGCGCAGAACAAATATGGCTACAAATCGAAACACGGTATGCGTTCGATTGATGAAGGCGTCACCGCGATTAACGAAGGTGCCAATGTCCTCGGTTTTGGCTTTATGGATAAAGAAGAACTGGGGGAGCGGCTGGTACTGGCCTGGAAGAAAAAATACGGCAGCTAAGTATGAAACAACAATACGTGACTCAGGTAACGGTACAGGGCAAAGGTGACAGCAAAGCCAAAGCCTTTGCCGATGCCCTGAGTAAGGTGCAGCAGCAGGTGCTGCGCACCACACAAAAGATTCTGCTGCGCATCGAACCCCAGGATGTTCGGGTGCTGCGCGCGCAGGAGCGCGTTAAGACAGAGAAATTTTTGTTCTTTTTCCTCGCGCGTGAGCGACGGAACTACAGCGTGGAGCTGGAGATCACCGTTAGCGTCACCGTGATCGATACCGAGCAGGTGGAATTCACGGCGGCACCTTAACAACAGACGAAAAACAAAGGTAAACGCATGTTTTTAATTATTTTGTTTAAGTCGTTAATCATTGGCGGGTTGGTAGGGGTTGGCGTTGGAGCAGGTGCGGCGCGCATGTTCCATGCTCCTACCACGCAGGGCATGGGCGCGTTCCGGACATTGGGCGAGCTTAATTCCTGTGAGGGCGATCCGGCATCGCACTTCTCCTTTGGTCTCGGCTTTTTCTTTAACGCCTGGGCTTCATCTGTTGCAGCAGGTTCTTTCACCCAGGATGTTGACCATCGCATTCTGCCCAACTGGGGCGCGGCGGCTCTGATGGTGAAAAACCGCAACGTGGCCGAAACACTACACAACCCGAAGAAGATGGCGATTGCCTGCGGCATCATCGGCATGATCGTCGTCGCCTTTTTGAATAGCACGGCTTCTGCTGTGCCAGCAGCGTTGCAGGTCACAGCGGTAAAAGTACTGGTACCGGCGGCTAACCTGCTGGTGAACACCGTCATGCCGGTGATCTTCTGGCTGGCCGCTATCGATGCCGGGAAAAAATCGGGCTTCTGGGCCACCATTTTTGGCGGTTTGGCTCAGCTGATTATGGGTAACGCCGTGCCGGGTCTGGTACTGGGCATCCTGATTGGTAAAGGCGTCGAGGAGAGCGGTTGGAACAAGGTCACCAAAGTGATGATGATCGCCATCGTGCTGCTATTCGTGCTGAGCGGCTTCTTCCGCGGCTTCGATATGAAACTGCTGCAATCCTTCCAACTGGGTATTCCGGGTTGGCTGGATATGATCCACAACAGCCTCAGCGGCAAATAAGGAGCCATCCGCATGAACGAAAACAAAGGGTTCTGGTACGCCGACTGGTCTTTCCCGATTTTTGTCGGCCTGCTCTCCGCCGGGGTATTTGCCGGTACGCATATGTACTACCTGTACGGCATTGGTGCTTTTAACGAAGTGGCGTTTGTCTCGATGCTGCGTTCCGGCATGGAAACCGGTGTCTACGGTGCCGTCGCGGCGTTCGGTGCCAGCTTCCTGTTTGCCCGTATCATCGAAGGTTCGCTGGTGGGGATTCTCGATATCGGCGGGGCGATTCAGACCGGGGTCGGTCTTGGGGTTCCGGCGCTGCTGCTGGGCGCGGGCATTGTCTTCCCGGTAGCGAACTTCGCCGCCTCGCTGGCGACCGGTCTGGTGATTGGTGTGGCGATTGGCTACATCATCATCCTGGCGCGTAAGTTCACCATCAATCAGAGCGACTCCACCTACGGTGCTGACGTGATGATGGGGGCAGGTAACGCTTCGGGCCGCTTCCTCGGGCCGTTGATCATCCTTTCGGCGATGACCGCTTCGATTCCTATTGGTCTCGGCTCGCTGGTGGGTTCCCTGTTGTTCTACCTGTGGAACAAGCCCATTACCGGCGGTGCGATTCTCGGTGCCATGGTGCTGGGCGCGATCTTCCCGATTTCTCTCTAAGGAGGGGATATGTTTGATGTCATTCTCCGTCGTGCGCGTCTGTGCGACGGGCAACTGGTGGATATCGCGTGGCAGGACGGCAAAATCGCTGCGCTGGGCGCGGTAAGCGGCCAGACCGCCAGGGAGCACGACCTGGCCGGACGCTTTTACGTCAGCGCAGGCTGGATCGACAGCCACGTTCACTGTTACCCAAAATCGCCAATTTATCATGACGATGCGGATGCCATCGGCGTCGCGCAAGGCGTTACCACGGTGGTGGATGCTGGCAGTACGGGGGCTGATGATATTGACGATTTTTATCAGCTGACGCGCCAGGTCACCACCGACGTTCGTGCGCTGATCAACATCGCCCGCACCGGTATTGTCACGCAGAACGAACTGGCCGATATGGCGCAGATCGACGGCGAGGCAGTGGTACAGGCCATTCAACGCCGTCCCGACTTTATCGTCGGCCTCAAAGCGCGTATGAGCAGCAGTGTGGTGGGTGAAAACGGTATCCAACCGTTAATCCGTGCCAAAGCCATCCAGCAGGCGGCCGGTAATCTGCCGCTGATGGTGCACATCGGCAACAATCCGCCGGTACTGGAGGAGATCGCTGATCTGCTGACCTCCGGCGACATCATCACGCATTGCTACAACGGCAAACCCAACCGCATCCTGACGCCACAGGGCGAGCTGAAAGCGGCGGTGAAAAACGCGATCGCGCGCGGCGTGCGGCTGGATATCGGACACGGCAGCGCCAGCTTCAGCTTTGAAGTGGCGCGCCAGGCGATTGCCCAGGGCATTCTGCCGGACACCATCAGTTCTGATATTTACTGCCGCAACCGTCTCAATGGCCCGGTGCACAGCCTGGCGCATGTGATGTCGAAATTCTTCAGCATGGGTATGACGCTGCCGCAGGTGATCGACTGCGTTACACGTAACGCTGCTACCGGTCTGCGACTGAAAAACAAAGGTTGCCTGGCAGTCGGTTACGACGCCGACCTGACCATTTTTACCGTCAAAGAGGAAGCCCGCCCGTTTGTCGATGCTGAAGGCGAACAGGTGCTGGGTGAGCAACATCTGGTGCCGCTGGCCGCCGTGGTGGCAGGCCAGTGGCATCTGACTGATGAAGGGAAAGCCAATCATGTCTTCGATTTATGAAAAATATGACCTGAAGCAGGTCATCAACGCCTCTGGCCGCATGACCATTCTCGGCGTGTCGACACCGGCAGCGGATGTGGTGGATACCGTAAAATACGGCCTCAACCACTACTTTGAGATGAAAGATCTGGTGGATAAAACCGGTGCGTATATCGCCCGGTTGCTTGAGGTAGAAAACGCGGTGGTGGTCTCCTGTGCCTCGGCCGGTATCGCCCAGAGCGTAGCAGCGGTGATCGTCAAAGATAATGCCTGGCTGCTGGAAAACCTGCATGCCGCCCCCCTCAGTGTGCCGCACGATATCGTGGTACCGAAGGGGCATAACGTCAATTTTGGCGCACCGGTTGGTACCATGGTGGCGTTGGGCGGTGGACGCCTGGTGGAAGCAGGCTACAGCAACGAATGTTCGGCAGAACAGCTGGCAGCGGCGATTACGCCGACCACTGCCGCGTTGCTGTACATCAAATCTCACCATTGCGTGCAGAAAAGCCACCTCAGCGTCGAACAGGCGGCGGTGGTGGCACGTAAGCATGGTATCCCGTTGATTGTCGATGCCGCTGCCGAAGAGGATTTGCAGTGCTATTACCAGATGGGCGCTGACCTGGTGATCTACAGCGGGGCGAAGGCGATTGAGGGGCCAACCAGTGGACTGGTGATTGGCCGTTCACACTATGTTGAGTGGGTGAAGCGCCAGAGCAACGGCATTGGCCGTGCGATGAAGGTGGGCAAAGAAGGCATTCTGGGGCTGACGCAGGCGATTGAAAACTATCTGTCGCAGGAGAAAACCACCGGCGCAGAGATGGTAGAAAAAATGACGCCGTTTATCACCAACCTCAACACCCTGAACGGTGTGAGCGCGCGTGTCGTGTGGGATGCTGCCGGACGTGACATCGCGCGTGCCGAAATCAAGTTCGACGAGACGCAAACCGGCTGGGCCACTGGCGAGTTGGTGCAGGCACTGAAAACCGGGGATATCGCTATCTACTTCCGTGGCTACAAAGCCAATGAAGGGATTATCGAAGCTGATGTACGCAGCGTCAGTGCCGATCAGCTGCATACCATTTTTACCGCTATTCAGGGATTGCTCAACGGGGAGACACGCGCATGACGCTGACACCGAAATTTTATCAGGGCCGTCTGTGCCTCAATGTGCTGGCGGGTTCTAAACAGAACGCGCGTGATATCTGGGAAGCGGCGGACGGTTATGTGCTGGTGGGCGTGTTGTCAAAAAACTACGCCAGCACCGAGGCGGCGATTGCCGACATGCGCGAGTACGCGGCGCTGATTGATAATGCAATTTCTGTCGGGCTGGGTGCCGGCGATCCCAATCAATCGGCGATGGTGAGTGAGATTGCGGCTGAGCTGCAACCACAACACGTTAACCAGGTGTTCACGGGCGTTGCCACCAGCCGCGCGTTACTCGGCCAGCACGACACCGTGGTGAACGGTCTGATTTCCCCCACCGGTACGCCGGGCCTGGTCAAAATCTCCACCGGACCGCTGAGTGCGCAAGGGCCGGATGCCATCGTGCCGATCGACAGTGCCATCCGCTTGTTGCAGGACATGGGCGGCAGTTCGGTGAAATATTTCCCGATGGGCGGGCTGAAAGCGGTGGCGGAGTATCGCGCGGTGGCGGAAGCCTGTGCACGTCACAACTTCTGGCTGGAACCAACCGGCGGCATTGATCTCGACAACGTTGAAGAGATTGTGCGTATTGCGCTGGAGGCGGGCGTCAGTAAAGTGATTCCGCACGTCTATAGTTCGATTATCGACAGTGCAACTGGCGACACACGCATTGAAGACGTGCGTCAGCTGCTGGCAACGTGCAAAAAGTTGTTGTGACAATTAAGTAACAGGTGAAGCCCGTGAGATTTCCCAACCAGCGTCTGGCCCAACTTTTCGCTGCGCTGCAAAATGAAACGCTGCCGCAAGATGAGCTGGCACGGCGTTTTTCCGTGTCGACCCGCACGGTGCGCACCGATATCACGGCGCTCAATGCGCTGCTGGCGCAGCATGGCGCGCAGTTCGTGTTGGCGCGTGGCGAGGGTTATCAACTGAAGGTGGAGGACGCGCTGCGTTTTGGCCAACTCCAGACACAGACCGCAGCACCGTTGCGCGTGCCACGCACTTCGCAGGAACGGGTGCGTTATCTGCTCAGTCGTTTTCTCACCGCAGCCTATTCGCTCAAACTGGAAGATTTGTCAGAGGAGTGGTTTGTCAGCCGCGCGACCCTGCAAAGCGATATGGCTGAGGTGCGTGAATGGCTCGGGCGCTATCACCTGAATATTGAAACCAAACCGCGTTACGGTATGAAGCTGTTCGGCAGCGAAGCGGCGATCCGTACCTGCCTGACCGATTTGTTGTGGCAAATTGATCAGGAAACGCCGGATAGCCCGCTGTTGACGGTAGAAACCTTACACAGCGGGATGCTGGAGCAGCTGCAACCGCTGCTCCAGCAATGTTTCACGCATCACGCCATCCGCCTCAGCGATGAAGGTGAGCGCTATCTGCAAATCTATTGCGCGGTGGCGGTACGGCGTATCAGCGAGGGGTTTCCCCTCAACGATCCTGGCGCGGAAGATGTGGGTGATGAAGTGCGCGAAGCCGCGCATCAGTTGGTGAACCTGATGCGGCCGCTGGTGGGCAAACCGATTTCCCAGGCGGAAGAGAACTGGCTGCGCGTTAACATCGCGGCCCGCCAGATTCAGGCGCTGGCTCCCAGCACCATCAATGCCGATGATGCGGACGCGCTGGTGGATTACCTGCTGAATTACATCAACACCCACTACAACTACCGTCTGCAACAGGATGAGCAACTGCGCGCTGATTTGCTCACCCATATCAAAACCATGATTACCCGGGTGCGTTACCAGATCCATATCCCCAATCCGCTGTTGAGTAATATCAAGCAGCATTACCCGATGGCCTATGACATGACCCTGGCGGCGGTTACCAGTTGGGGAAAATATACGCCATACACCATCAGTGAAAACGAAATCGGTTTCCTGGTACTGCATATTGGTGTGGGCCTGGAGCGTCATTATGACGTGGGTTATCAGCGTCACCCACGGGTGCTGCTGGTGTGCGATAGCGGTAATTCTACGTTGCGTATGATCGAGGCGATGTTGCTGCGTAAATACCCTCAATTGCAGGTAACGGGACGCCTGTCGCAGCGTGAGTATGAAGCAATCGACGTTATCGACGAGGATTTTGTTATCTCCACCGCCCGGTTGCGCGAGAAAAACAGCCCGGTGGTGGTGATGTCGCCATTCCCAACAGAATTCCAGCTGGAGCAGCTTGGCAAGCTGGTGCTGGTGGATCGGACCCGGCCTTATATGCTGGAAAAATACTTCGATGCGCAGCATTTCCTGGTGATTGACCAGCCGATGACGCAATCGGCGCTGTTCCGCCAACTGTGTGACCAGCTACAGCACGAAGGCTATGTGGAAGCGGATTTTTATCCGTCGGTTGAGGAACGCGAAGCGATTGTCAGCACTCTGTTGGGGGAAGGCATTGCGCTACCGCACTCGCTGGGGCTGCTGGCGAAGAAAACCGTGGTCTACACCGTGTTAGCCCCGCATGGCATTAGCTGGGGCGAGGAAACTGCGTCGGTGATTTTTCTGCTGGCCATCAGCAAAAGCGAATACGAAGAGGCGATGGCGATCTATGACCTGTTCGTGACTTTCCTGCGCGAACGCGCCACCACCAGACTGCGTGACTGTGGTGATTTCACCAGCTTCAAAGCGGTGGCGATGGATTGCCTCAGTCGCCTGTAGCGGCGCGATTAATCGCGTAATGCGTCTCCGTACCCTTCGTAGCGGCGCGATTTATCGCGCGGTTTCGTACACGTTGCCAGAAAAATCCGCGCGATAAATCGCGCCGCTACGGAAAGGCTAACCCGCTGCGCGGATTAGCCTTTTTTCGCCAGCAGACGTGGGATCTCGCGCAGGCACCAGGCTTTCGCTTCGCCCATGCTGTCGCGCCGCCACGCCATAATGATATCCACTTCACGGGTATATTCGGCACTCACCACGCGCAGACGCCCTTCAGCGATATCCTGCTCCACCAGTGAGTAAGGCATGGTGGCTACGCCAAGCCCGGCCAGCAGCGCTTTACGTTTGTCCTCCATGCTACTCACCGTCAGGCGCTGCTGTTTATCCAGCAACTGCACGGTCAACACTGGACGCTCGCGGGCGGTGTCGGCCACGGCAATGCCGCGATACTTCACACGCGTCACTTCAGACTGTGGCTCCGCTTCCTGATGAATCGGATGATCAGGGCTGGCGACGTACACGCTCATCATGCTGTACAGCTTGCGGGTGTTGATTTCAGTTGAAGCGCGGAAGTGCATATCCGGCGCAATGACGATATCGGCACGTCCTTGCTCCAGACGTTCCCAGGCACCGGCCAGCACTTCGGTCACCAGGGAAATCTGCGTATTGGCTTTATCCGCCAGTTTGGTCACCAGCGGGAACAGGTGTTCGGTCGGCACCAGCGCCTCGGTAACGATGGTGAGATGCGTCTCCCAACCACGAGCCAGCGCTTCGGCATCGGTGGTGAGTTTGTCGGCGGCCTCCAGCAACACACGCCCGCGCTCCAGCAGCATGCGGCCCACATTGGTGAATTTGGTGCGGTGGCCGGAACGGTCAAACAGCACCACATCCAGCTCCTCCTCCAGCTTCTGCATGGTGTAGCTCAATGCGGAAGGTACACGTCCCAGCTCGTCGGCCGCAGCGGCAAAGCTGCCGCGCCGGTCAATAGCATCCATCACACGTAAGGCTTCCAGGGTTAACGCGCGCTCTTTTGCCATGCCGCTTCTCTGTCAGGAAATTTGAACATGCCAGGCAGATTAACTGGCTAACAATCCGGCGTCCAGCCTTTTACCATAATCCTATAAAGCCTGCGGTCGTATCATCCCGCAGAGCGTCGGAGGACTATCATGATGACAACCCGCTGCGCGTCAGCATGTGGCCAGGCCGATTTCGGTTGGTTGCAGGCGCGATACAGCTTCTCATTTGGCCACTATTTTGACCCCAAACTGATGGGCTATGCCTCGTTGCGCGTACTCAATCAGGAAGTGCTGGCACCCGGTGCTGCCTTCCAGCCACGTACCTATCCGCAGGTTGATGTACTCAACCTGGTGTTGCAGGGCGAGGCCGAGTACCGCGATAGCGAGGGCAACCACATCATTGCGCGTGCTGGTGAAGCGCTGCTGTTGTCAGCGCGTCAGGGCGTGAGCTACAGCGAAATCAACCTCAGCAAAGATCAACCGCTGACGCGCATGCAGTTGTGGCTGTCGGCCTGCCCGGAGCGTGAAAACCCGTTATTGCAGAAAATGACGCTGCCTGCGCAGACCTCTTTCCTGTTGGCCTCGCCAGACGGTGCACAAGGTAGTTTACAGCTGCGTCAGCAGGTGTGGATTCACCAGGTGACACTGGCACCCGGTGAGCAGCACAGCGTGAAGCTGAATGGCCCACGTGCCTATCTGCAATCGATTCACGGATCGCTGGATGTGCAGGCGAGCAGTGCGCATCAGGAAAAACTGAGTTGTGGCGATGGCGCGTTTCTGGCTGAGGAACAGCAGATTACGTTGCAGGCAAAAACGCCGTTACGTGCGCTGGTGATTGATATTCCGGTGTGAAAAAAGGGCGGCGGATGCCGCCCTGAAGGTTTATTTCAGAATGGTAAAGGCGGTGGTGACGTGCTTCACGCCGCTCACCCGGCTGGCAAGATCGGCCGCCGCAGTGGCTTCCTGTTGGGTAACCAGACCCAGCAGGAACACTTCGCCGTTTTCAGTGGTGACTTTCACGTTTGACGATTTCACCTGATCGCTGCCCAGCAGTTGTGAGCGGATTTTGGTGGTAATCCAGGTATCGGTAGAGGACGTTCCGAGGCTGACCTTCTGGCCGGTACGGATTTCGTTGTAGACCTCGGTCGCGCCATCAACGCCCATCGCGATCTGTTTCGCGCGGCTGGCGAGATCCGCTGACGGTGACTGACCGGTCAGCAGCACTTTGCCCTGATAGGCGGTCACGACGACACGCGCCTGATTTTTGATCTGTTCATCTTTTGCCAGCGCATTGCTGACGCGCAATTCCAGCGTACCGTCATCCACCTGGGTGCCCACGGTGCGGGGATCGGTCGCGGTTTTAGTGGCCACTGCGGCACCGCCAGCAACAACGGCTACGCAGCCCTGCAACATCATGGCGGTGAAAAGAATGGCGACAGCGTTCAATGCTTTCATCTTAGCTCCTTCAGTCATTCCTGGTGGGGGAACAAGGTGTTATCGATCAAATCGCACAGGCAGTTCAGCGTCAGCATATGCATCTCCTGAATACGCGCACTGCGATGTGACGGAATGCGAATTTCCACATCGTGTGGGCCGAGCAGGCCAGCCAGCTCACCGCCGTCGTAGCCGGTCAGCGCCACGATGGTCATATCGCGTGTAACCGCAGCTTCAACCGCTTTGATAATGTCGCGGGTGTTGCCACGGGTGGAAATGGCCAGCAGAACATCACCGGCCTGGCCAAGCGCTCGCACCTGCTTGGCATAAATTTCATCGTGCAACCGATCGTTACCAATGGCCGTTAACATCACGTTGTCGGCACTGAGCGCCAGCGCGGGCAGGCTGGGACGCTCGGTCTCAAAGCGGTTAATCATGCTGGCGGCAAAGTGCTGGGCATTGGCCGCTGACGCGCCATTGCCACAGCTGAGGATTTTGTTACCGCTCAACAGCGACTGCACCAGCGTCATGGCGGCGCGGGAAATAGCATCCGGCAGCGCCTCGGCGGCAGCGATTTGAGTCTGAATACTTTCGGTAAAACACGCTTTAATTCTGTCCTGCACAAGACCACCTGGTTCTACACATCAGCATGAAAGGCATCGGGCAGCCACTCCAGCTCGCGCCCGGTAATGGCTATGATGTCAAAGCGGCAATTTACCGTGTCAAAACTGCCGTTACGTCCCAGCAGCCATAGCGCTGCGGTACGGAGTAGCTTTTGTTGTTTCTGACGTGTCACGCTGGCGGCCGCACCGCCAAAACGCGCATCACGTCGATAGCGCACTTCGACAAACACCCAGCAATCGCCATCCTGCATGATGAGGTCAATCTCACCGCTGCGACAGCGAACATTGCTGGCAATCCATTGCAGCCCGGCGCGCTCCAGATAGCGGCGCGCCTGCTGCTCTTGCTCAGCGCCAATGCGCTGGCGATTTACTGTACCGGAACGATTTGTCCCTGACGATACTGGTTCCATGCCAACTTCCTGTTGATCACGCAATCCGGGGTGGCGCTCAGCTTGCCGGTGTTGCCATCAATGGCAAAGCCCGGCACCTGACGCATCTGGTTAAAGTGGTTCGCCAGCGTCCAGGCATCAATGCCCATCGCGTACAGGCGGACCAGCGAATAATCGTTATTAAACGATTTTGCTGCTTGCTGCATCAGTGCCGGGTTGCTACCGGAGAGCAACGGAATATCACTGAATTGCAGGCCATCCATCTCCAGGCGGAAATCCGGGCCGGCACCGGCCTGGAAGCTGCGTGAACTGGCGTACAACGCGATATTGCTGCGGCTGCTGGTGCGCATTGCAATCATCGGCTTGATCAGCTGTAACTCATCCTGGTTGGCAACGATATACACCGCATCAAGGCTGCCACCGCTGGTATCGGCCACGGGAGCGCTGGTCTGCGGTGCCGGGATGTTCAATCCGGCGATCGACACACCCTGCGGCTGTGCCGGTTCCACTATCAGCGGCGTACCGCTTAAGTTAATGCCCGCGCCACTGTTGATGCCTTGTTTCAGCTCGCTGACCGAGCCAAAACGTTGTTGCAACACGGTCGAACCGCCCAGCGTCTGCCACTCTTGCGCAAAGGCTTTACCGACGCGATCGCCATAGCTGTTACGCGGCAACAGAAGCAACGGCTGACGCTTGCCCTGGTCCCACATATGGTGAGCGGCATCGCGCGCTTCGTCTTCAGGAGAAAGCGCAAAGTAACAAATATTCGGATGGTTCTGGATCTGTTCTGGCTCGTTCAACGCCAGCACGTTAAGCGGCGAGTTGCTGTTGGCAACGGTTTCTACGTCACTTTTCAGCAGCGGACCCACTACGATGGTCGCGCCATCCTGCTGTGCCTGCTGCATCACCTGCTGAATGGGTTGGCTGCTGGTGTCATACACTTTGACCTGAGCGCTGCTATCGCCTGTGCTGGCTGTCGGGGCAGGTGCAGCAGCAGGTTGTGGCTGGCTGCTTTGATCCGGGGTGATGGCCGCAGCGGCCGGGCTGACCACCGTATTGGCGGTTGCATCTGGCGTAGCCGTGGCTTGTTGTGGTTGCTGAGCGTTGGCGTTGGCATCAGCACTGGCCGGTGCCGCGGTTGGCTGCGGTTGTGGAGCGGCTGCCGGTGCTGTTAACACCCCGTTTTTCGCATCGTTAAAACCTTTCTGGATGGCGTTGGCGAAGATCTGTGCCTGACCATTCAGCGGCAGCAGCAGCGCGATGGTGCTGGTAGACGCTTTGCTGAAGTTCTGCACCTGACCCAACGCGGTCGGCAGCGTTTTGGCGGCCGGATTGAGCGGGTAGCGTGTTTGCCAATCTTTGATGGCGGCTTTCAGCATCTCCGGGTCCTGGCTGTTGGTATGCCAGGTGTTGAGCAGATCCAGCCAACCTTGCAAGGTATTCTCGTCGGCATTGATCACCAAGCTGTTCAGCTGATCTTTGGTCATCTGGGTCAGCGCCTGCCAGGTGGCGTCAATATTGCTCTGGTGATCGGCCGCTTTCAGCAGCGGTTCCTGAGCGATATAGGCGCGCAGCAATGCCAGCGAGGGACGATTCTGGGCGGCTGCGATTTGCAGACCGTAATAGCGAGCCTGCTGATCCTGCGACAGGCTGTCAGTTTTCACCTGGCTCAACAGTTGTTGTGCGCCATTGAAATCCTGCTGACCAATCTGCATCTGCGCTCGCAGCAACTGCAATTCCTGCTGCTGCACATCAGAGAGCTGCTGCGGCAATTGTTTGATCTGATCGCTGGCTTGTGGATACTTTCCTTCCTTCAACAAGGCACGGATGGCAAGTAATTGCCAGTCGGTCTTGCTATCATCGCTGCTTTGCTGCACCTGCTGCAGGTAATAGTCAGACTGGGCCGTGATCGGACCCTGAACATTGACGGTGGACGTTTGCTGTGGTCCCTGACCGCTACAGGCGGCTAAAATTAGCCCAGCGAGAAGAACAGGTACAAAGCGTCCTGCTTTACGACGTAAGACTTTTGAAGGAAGCATACTGTATCCAGTGATGTTTTTTTCTAGATGCTCAATATTAAATCGGCAATTCGGATGAAACAATGAAACAACTCGATCGGGCAGACATTTCTGCCAGCACGCTCTATATCGTTCCTACCCCGATCGGTAACCTGGGTGATATTACGCAGCGTGCGTTAACGGTGCTTGCGAGCGTCGATCTGGTCGCTGCGGAAGATACACGTCATACCGGGCTGTTGCTACAACATTTCGCCATCAATGCGCGACTGTTCGCACTTCACGACCACAACGAGCAGCAGAAAGCCGAGGTGCTGCTGGCCAAATTGCAGGAAGGCCAAAGCATTGCGCTGGTTTCTGATGCCGGAACGCCGTTAATCAACGATCCCGGTTATCATCTGGTGCGTCGTTGCCGTGAAGCAGGTATCCGCGTGGTGCCGTTGCCGGGTGCCTGCGCGGCGATTACAGCATTAAGCGCAGCGGGATTACCGTCCGATCGTTTCTGTTACGAAGGGTTTCTGCCCGCGAAAACCAAGGCACGCTGCGATGCCTTGCGTGCGCTGGCGCAGGAACCGCGCACCCTGATCTTCTACGAATCGACCCACCGTTTAATCGATAGTTTACAGGATATGGTCAGTGAGTTGGGTGGCGATCGCTATGTGGTGCTGGCGCGTGAAATCACCAAAACCTGGGAATCACTGCATGGCGCGCCGGTAGCGGCGTTGCTGGCCTGGGTGCTGGAAGATGACAATCGCCGCAAAGGTGAGATGGTGCTGGTGGTAGAAGGGCATAAGGCCGATGAAGAGGCGTTACCGGCGGAGGCTCTGCGTACCCTGGCGCTGCTGCAACAGGAGCTGCCATTGAAGAAAGCCGCCGCGCTGACGGCGGAAATTCACGGTGTGAAGAAGAACGCACTGTATCGCTACGCACTCGATCAGCAAGAGGCGTGACAAACGACGGCGGATCGCCTATTATCCCGCGCCGAAGCTGACCAGACAGTCGCCGCTTTGTCGTCGTCCCTCTTCGGGGGGAGACGGGCAGAGGGGAGGAAAGTCCGGGCTCCATAGGGCAGGGTGCCAGGTAACGCCTGGGGGGCGCAAGCCTACGACCAGTGCAACAGAGAGCAAACCGCCGATGGCCCAGTAATGGGATCAGGTAAGGGTGAAAGGGTGCGGTAAGAGCGCACCGCGCGGCTGGTAACAGTTCGCGGCACGGTAAACTCCACCCGGAGCAAGGCCAAATAGGGGTTCACAAGGTACGGCCCGTACTGAACCCGGGTAGGCTGCTTGAGCCAGCGAGCGATTGCTGGCCTAGATGAATGACTGTCCACGACAGAACCCGGCTTATCGGTCAGTTTCGACTTTTTAATGCAAAAACCCCGCTTCGGCGGGGTTGTTGTTTTTGTCCGAAATGAATGACTGTCCACTCCTCTTTCCATGAAAAGAACCCGGCTTATCGGTCAGTTCCGACTTTTTAACGCAACAACCCCGCTTCGGCGGGGTTTTTGTTTTTGTCCGAAATGAATGACTGTCCACTCCTCTTTCCATGAAAAGAACGCCGGCTTATCGGTCAGTTTCGACTTTTTAATGCAAAAACCCCGCTTCGGCGGGGTTTTGTTTTTTAGCATCCAATGAACCGTAGCGGCGCGATTTATCGCGCCCTGAAGAATTTATCCCCGACCGTGCGGCTCATCCCAGTTAAATGCCGGTCCCAGCGAAATCACTCCGCTCGGATTGATGGTCTTGTGGCTGCAATAGTAATGATGACGGATATGCGGCAGATTGACCGTCTCTGCAATTCCCGGCATCTGGTAAATATCACGCAGGAAGCCGCTCAGGTTGCGATAATCGCTGATCCGGTGGCGATCGCACTTGAAATGCGTGACATACACCGGATCAAAACGCACCAACGTGGTCCACAGGCGCAGATCGGCTTCGGTTAACTGATCGCCGGTAAGATAGCGATGCTGACCAAGAATTTGCTCCAGGCGTGCCAGCGAATGGAACAGCGCCGTCACCGATTCATCATAAGCGGCCTGCGAAGTGGCGAAGCCCGATTTGTACACGCCGTTGTTGACCGTGTCGTAAATCCAGCCATTCAGCTCATCAATCTGTGGCCGTAACGTCTCGGGATAGTAATCGCCCGCGCGAGCACCCTGGGCATCAAACGCGCTATTCAGCATGCGGATAATATCGGCAGATTCATTGCTGACAATGGTGTGCTGCTGTTTGTCCCACAACACCGGCACAGTCACGCGCCCGCTGTAATGCGGATCGGCATGCAGATAGAGTTGATACAGGTATTCGTTCTGATACAGCGAATCGCCGGTCGCGTCGGGAAAATCGTCGTCGAAGGTCCAGCCATTTTCCAGCATCAGCGGATGCACCACTGACACGGAAATCATCTCTTCCAGCCCCTTCAGCTTGCGCATCAGCAGGGTGCGATGCGCCCATGGGCAGGCGAGTGAAACGTATAAATGATAGCGGTCGCGTTCGGCAGCAAACCCCGCCTTCCCGGTAAGACCTGCGCTGCCATCGGCGGTAACCCAGTTACGCCACACCGCTTCGGAGCGTTTGAAGCGGCCACCGGTTGACTTCGTATCGTACCAGGTGTCATGCCAGACACCATCAATCAGTTGTCCCATAAGCCCTCCATAAAAAAATGGGGCGAGGAATATCCTCGCCCCTTTTCAGTATACGCTGCTTGTATGCTTAGCGTGCGGTTGCAGGCTGCAAACGCTGACGAATCAGACGGTCGATGCTGTAAGCACCCGGACCTACCAGACCCAGTACCAGGAAACCGCCTGCGATGGACAGGTTTTTCATGAACATCAGCTGGTTAACGCCTTCTGCGAAGTTACTGTGGAACAGGAACGCCGTCAGAATGGTGAAGCCGGCAGTAAACAGCGCGGTGAAACGGGTCAGGAAGCCGAACAGAATCGCCAGACCACCACCCAGTTCCAGCAAAATCACCAGCGGCAGCAGGAAGCCAGGGACGCCCATTGACTGCATGTACTGTGCGGTGCCCGCATAACCGGTCAGTTTGCCCCAGCCAGCGGTGATAAACAGAATGGTCATCAGAACGCGTGCCAGTAACAGGCCAGAATCTTCGAATTTTTTCATCATCTACTCCAACAAGGTTTTTATTGCAGGTTGCTGGCCTGCGGCAATGTATCCCGTCGAATCACGTCTTGCAATTCATTGGGCTGATGGCTAGAGATGATAATCGCGGGTTGGAAAGGTTGTAAGCGAGATAATCTGTCGATGTTGTTCAGGAATTCTGATGAAGAGAAAAACGGACCTGAAAAAGGCCCGTTGCAAGAAGGAGTTAGCTTAGCGTGGTGGCATCGCTGATTTGATCATGCGCCAGGTGCTCCACAGGCCAAAGCCGCGTTTTGCCCAGCGCAGCAGCCGATTAGGACTGCGAATTGACCATATTGCCAGCGCGCTGCTGCCGATCGCCAGATAGCGACGCAGACTGAGAAAGGTGAGCCAACCCCGGTCATATTGCGCGGTGCTCTCCAGCCACTCACGCCTGGTTGCGCTCAGATCCAGCCGTTGCTGTTGTACCTGATTCAGCAAGGCATGGATGCGTGCTTCGCGCTCGCGGCGGCTCATGAGCGATGTTCCTCCAGCAATTTGCGATCGGTTTCCAGCTCTTTCCGCGTATGACGCAGCAGCGTGGACTGGCGGGATTTACGGAGTGTCCAGACACCAAAAATCAGTGCCAGCAGGAACAGGACGGCGGTGGTAATCGCAATCGCCATCAGCCGATATTGCGCATCCACTGCCCAGATGATCAGCACCATCAGGCTCATCAGCCCGAAAGCGGTAAACAACATGGTCAGGCCCACCATCATCAACATCTGAATCAGGTTGGCTTTTTCCTCTTCCAGTTCCACCACTGCCAGCCGGATGCGTGTCTCAACGATACTGACCAGCGTGGTAACGATACGTTGACCGATGTTGAGGACCCCTTTGCCCGGGCCGTGGCTTTGCTGACTGTCACTCATCATTAACGCCGGGAAAGCAGAATGCCGATGACCACACCCACTGCGGCCCCGATACCCACACCGTGCCATGGATTCTCTCGCACGTAGTCATCCGCCTTGTGCGCGGCTTCGCGGGTGGATTGCGCCAGGCGTTCGCCGGATTCGCCCAGACGTTCACGCGAGGTGTCGAGCGCTTCGCGAGCTTTCTGACGCAGTTTATCCAGCTCGGTTTTCGATTTATCACCGGTGCTGCTCAGTACCTCTTCCAGGGTGTCTGCAAGGTTTTTCAGTTCCGCACGCAAATGTTCTGATGTTGAGTCTTTAGCCATAAAAATCTCCTTTTATGCCCGTCATACTTCAGGTTACAGGTGCATTAGCTGCGTTCATACACCTCAGTCACTTACTGGGGTAAGCTCCTGAAGTCTATGAGCTTGCCGCCTTCCTGCAACCTGAATTATTTAGGGCATATAACAGTAATTCCGATTAATAGCGCTCAGCCTCGAGTTGTTTCAGTTCGTGGCGCGCTTCTTCCAGCTTGCGCTCGCGTTTTGCGATCTTCTCTTTGTCATTACCTTGCTGGCGTTCTTCTTTCAACTCACGCTCACGTTCGGCCACATCATGCTTTTGCGCTTCAATACGCTCGCGGTGCGCGGCTTTCAGTTTTTCATCGGTACAACTGGCGCGCACTTCGGTTAACGCGCGTTCCAGCCCGGTGACCCGGCGCTGGTTATCATGCTGCTTTGCCATACCAATTTCGCGCTGAATGTCCTGCTCCTTCTGCTGGCACAGTGACTCTGCTGCCAGCAGTGAACCGGAGAGGGAGAAGAGAACAGCACCCAAGAGTAATTGACGTTTCATCAGGTAAAACCTTCCTTTGTGAATGACCTGCCGCAAACCGGGCAGGATAGACTTCCCAGCTTGTCTTGTGCTCGCGCTACCTTTAAGCATAGACAGCGGATGAAAAAATTCAAAGAAGACGCGGAGATAGCGAGGAGTAGCGGTTGCCCGGCACCATGTCCGGGCAACCTGATTTAGCTGTAAATCGAACGATTAGCGTCCTGATTCTGCTGTGATGCCTGATGACCAGCCGCCACCACAAACCCCTGTGGCAGCAAGCGACGCAGCACTTTCTGCGCGGCCAAACTTTGCTCTTCGTTTTCGAAGTGAATCACCAATGCATCGCCAGAAGGGGTAATGCTTTTGATGCGTACCCCTTGAGCGGAGAGCTGTTGATACAGATAGAAGCCATCCGGCAGCGGGGTGCCGCTGTTGGCCACGCGAATCTGTACCACGGTTTCATGGCTCAACAACGCAGGGGCGAAGCTGACGGCAACGAGAGCCAGCGCACCACCCAACAACCAGGGCAGCAGACGCCTGGGGATGCGGGTCAGAATTTTCATCACTGTGACTTCCCGTTCTGATCAGACTGACGTTTACGCCAGAGCACTACCAGCGAACCGACAAGGCCAAACACCAGCAATACCAGCGGTAGCATCATCAGACAGAACATCAGTTCGTCTTCATAGCGACGGAAAATAGGGGTCTTGCCGAGTGCGAAGCCGAGCACCGTCAGGATCACCACCCACAACAAGCCGCTCACCCAGTTAAAGAACTGGAAACGCGCGTTGCTCAGGCCCGACAACCCGGCGATGGTGGGCAGCAGGGTACGCACAAACGCGATAAAGCGGCCAATCAGCAGGGCGGAGAGTCCATGGCGGTGAAACAGACTATGCGCGCGCTGGTGATATTGCGCGGGCAGATGGGACAGCCATTTTTGAACGGTGGGGGTATTGCCCAGCCAGCGTCCCTGAATGTAGCTGACCCAGCAACCGAGGCTGGCGCCGGTGGTCAGTACCAGGATGGTGAGTGGGAAGTTCATGGTGCCTTTGGCGATCAGCACGCCTACCAGAATCAGCAGACTGTCGCCGGGCAGAAATGCCGCGGGCAGCAAGCCATTCTCAAGGAACAAAATCATGAACAGCACGCCATAAATGGCCCACACCAGTGTCGGGTCGGAGAGTGTTTCGAAATCCTGCTGCCATAAGGCATGCAGTAATGCCTGCAAAATATCCATCAATCGGTCCTGAACATCATTGTTAAACGTGCCCGAAGGGCTGGAGCACTAGCTGGCAGTTTAGTTATGCATTTTAGGAGCACAGCTGAGCCGGATTTTCCGGATCCTTCCAGAATTGATTGTTAAATCAGCAACTTTTTAATGCCCTGTCGCAAAGGGTAAGAAAAGGGCGATAACTGTAACAAAAATCATAGATCTGAGACAGTAGAAAGTTCCCGCAAGAGAGGAGTTTTACCTTTAGATGCAACTGGCCCAAAGGAGCTTTACATGAGCTGACACTATTGCAGATTAACTGACTTTCCTGCCTGGAAAATCAGCAAAATTAGCGGGCGTTATCAGTGCCTTCCGGCAGGATAACCGGGTTTTCAGCAAACATGTAACGGTCGACATTAAACTCAAAATCGTCTGCGGTAGCGTTAAACAGCATCTGTTTAGTATTTTCCAGATGCTGCCACATAGCCAGCTTACTGGCGGCGGGATCTTTGCGGATAAGTGCTTTTAGAATCTGATCGTGATCGTCGCACCAACTGAGGATGTTGCGTTGATCAATATGTTCATGCAATTTCAGCCAGTAGGGATTGTGCAGGCGGTGCAGCCACATCTTTTCCACAATCGCGGCTAAGGCGCTGTTTTGCGTCGATTGCGCAATACGCACATGGAACTGCATGTCCCACTCCGAATCACGGAAGTGGTCTTCCTGACGGGCTTTTTCCTGAATGGCCATCAGCGCCATAATGTCCTGGCGAGTCACCTGGGTCGCGGCAAACTCTGCCACATTGCTCTCAATCAACTGACGCGCCTGCAACAATTCAAACGGACCGAAACTGGCGAACTCCAGCTGGCTGGAGGTGACGATGCGATTTTGCTGTTGGCTGGCAATAACGTGAATGCCGGAACCTTTACGCACTTCGACGTAGCCTTCGACTTCCAGCATGATAATTGCTTCACGCACCACGGTGCGGCTGACCTGCATCTCCTCGGCGATTAAACGCTCGGCAGGGAGTTTATCGCCCACCGGGTATTCACCGGCTTCAATGCGGCGTTTTAGCTCGCTGGCCAGTTGTTGATAAAGGCGTCGGGATTCGGTCAGGTCCATTGCGCGGTTCCGCTATGCAGGTAAACGAGGAGTTGTTATACCACTTCAGGCGGGCGGAAGAAATGGGCTGGCTCACACCAGCCCGAAGAGATTAACTACGGGCCGCCGCCGTGTGGACGGGGGGCGCACTTTCCAGCTCGGAAACCGGTTTGTTTTTCAGCACGCTCCAGATGACTACCGCACCGATCAAGTCAAACACTGCCAGCGCAGCAAACAGCGGGCTAAAACCAAGGGTATCAGCCAAAGCACCCACGACCAGCGCAAACAGGGTGCTGGCGGTCCAGGCAGCCATACCGGTCAGGCCGTTGGCGGTTGCCACCTCATTACGACCGAACACGTCTGATGACAAAGTGATCAGTGCGCCGGACAGGGCCTGGTGTGCAAAACCACCGATACACAGCAAACCAATCGCGACATACGGGCTGGTAAACAGGCCGATGGTGCCCGGGCCGATCATCAACACCGCGCCCATAGTGACCACTAACTTACGTGAGACGATGAGATTGACGCCGAACCAGCGTTGAAACAGCGGCGGCAGATACCCACCCAGGATGCAGCCGAAGTCGGCAAACAGCATTGGCATCCACGCGAACAGCGCAATCTCCTTCAGATTGAAGCCATACACCTTAAACATAAACAGCGGAATCCACGCGTTGAAGGTGCCCCAGGCCGGTTCGGCGAGGAAACGCGGCAGCGCAATGCCCCAGAACTGACGGTTACGCAAAATCTGACCCACTGACATTTTGCTGCTGTTGCCGGTTTGATGCTGTACTTCCTGACCGGCAATGATGTAGTGACGCTCTTCTTCGCTCAGTTTGGTTTGTTGTTTCGGATGTTTATAAAACACCAGCCAGCACAGCGCCCAAATCATGCTCAGCACGCCAGTGATGATAAACGCCATCTGCCAGCTGTGCGCCACAATGGCCCATACCACCAGGGGCGGAGCCAGCATCGCACCAATTGATGAACCGACGTTGAAATAGCCCACCGCAACGGATCGTTCTTTCGCCGGGAACCACTCGCTGCTGGCTTTTAATCCCGCCGGGATCATTGCCGCTTCGGCGGCACCGACCGCACCACGTGCCAGCGCAAAGCCGCCCCAGCTCCCCGCCAGCGCGGTAGCGGCACAGAAGATAGCCCAGAGCACGGCAAACACCGCATAGCCCACTTTGGTGCCCAACATGTCCAGCACGTAACCGGCAACCGGCTGCATCACGGTGTAACAAGCCGAATAAGCGGCGACGATATATGAATATTGCTGGGTGGTGATGTGAAGCTGGGTCGCCAGCGTGGGTGCTGCTACGGCAATGGTATTACGCGTCAGGTAGCCCAGCACGGTGCCCATCGTCACCAGCCCAATCATGTACCAGCGTAGCCCTTTGATCTTACGCATCATTAACCTCTTCCAGTTTGTCGTTGCGGCGCTGCCGCTGTTGTTATCTGGAGCGGGACTGCACGTGAGACAACTCTCTTCACGCCCGCAGGCGCTGAAAGCGCGCCTTTATTTCCTTGCCTGTGCCATCGGTGTGGCATCAATGGAGCGAGAGGTTAACTTGTTATACAACTTTAAAAGTTGAGAGCTATCACAAAAACCCTTAAATACGTGTGTGATACTGTTGTTCAACGTAATAACAGCAAGTTAGCTGCGTTTGTGTGCGTTTTTTGTCCATATCCACACTAAAAAGCTGTCATTAATGTGAGGTGTATCGCAAAGAATTTTGCCGGATGGCGAAATTGGTATGATAACTTTGTGTCATTAGCCAACAGGCTACAAAAATGAGGAAGCAGGTATGTCGCGTTTTATGAGTGAGGATTTTTTACTGGAAAGCGAATTTGCGCGTCGTCTTTATCATGACTACGCCAAAGACCAACCGATTTTCGATTATCACTGTCATCTGCCACCACAGCAGATTGCCGAAAATTACCGCTTTACCAACCTCTATGACATCTGGCTGAAAGGCGATCACTATAAATGGCGAGCGATGCGTGCCAATGGTGTACCGGAAGCGCTCTGTACCGGTGCCGCCAGCGATCGTGAGAAATTTAATGCTTGGGCGCGCACCGTGCCGCACACCATTGGTAACCCTTTGTATCACTGGACACACCTCGAACTGCGCCGCCCGTTTGGCATTACCGATGTACTGCTGTCTGAGCAAACGGCAGACGCTATCTGGGATCGCTGCAATGCCTTATTGGCGCAGGATGCCTTCACCGCGCGCGGCATCATGCAGCAGATGAAGGTGAAAATGGTCGGCACCACCGATGATCCGCTGGACGATTTACAGCATCATCGCGCGCTGGCACAGGATGACAGCTTCAGCGTCAAAGTGCTGCCCAGCTGGCGTCCGGATAAAGCCTTCAATATCGAGCTGGAAACCTTCCTGCCGTGGATTCACAAGCTGGAGCAAGTTGCCGATGTCAGCGTACAGCGTTTTGACGATCTGCGTCGTGCCTTAAGCAAACGTCTTGATCACTTTGCTGCGCACGGCTGCAAGATTTCCGACCACGCGCTGGATGTGGTGGTGTATGCCGAAGCCGATGAAGCAACGCTGGATGGCATTCTGACGCGTCGCTTGCAAGGCACTGCGCCGTCCAACGAAGAGACCGCGCAGTTTAAAACGGCGGTACTGGTGTGGCTGGGTAGCGAATATGCCCGGCGCGGTTGGGCGCAGCAGTACCACATTGGTGCGCTGCGTAACGCCAATCGCCACCACTTTGAGCTGCTGGGACCCGATACGGGGTTCGACTCCATTAACGATGCACCGCTGGCGATCCCACTGGCACGCCTGTTGGATGCGCAAAACCGCCAGAGCGGGTTACCCAAAACCATCCTCTATTGCCTCAACCCACGTGATAACGAAGTGCTGGCGACCATGGCCGGGAATTTCCAGGGTGAAGGCGAACCCGGCAAGATGCAGTTTGGTTCGGCATGGTGGTTCAACGATCAGCTCGATGGTATGCAGCGTCAGATGACACAACTGGCGCAGATTGGCCTGCTTAGCCGTTTTGTTGGCATGCTCACCGACAGCCGCAGCTTCCTGTCCTATACCCGTCACGAATATTTCCGTCGCCTGCTGTGTCAGATGATCGGCAATTGGGTGGAGCGTGGCGAAGCGCCTGCCGACGAAGCGCTACTGGGACAGATGGTACAAAACATCTGTTTCAACAATGCGCGTGATTACTTCGGCATTGAGTTAGGAGCCTGATGATGCAGCGGCTAAACCGTCACGATTTTCCCGGCGCTCGCTATACCGATCGCGTGATTCAGTTTGGTGAGGGGAATTTTCTGCGTGCCTTTATTGACTGGCAGCTCGACTGGCTAAACGAACATCAGGGCACCGATGCCGGTGTGGTGGTGGTGCGGCCGCGTAACCGGGAAGTAAAAGACTCGCTGAATCAGCAGGATGGCTTGTATACCACGCTGATTCGCGGCTTGAACCCGGCAGGGGAACAGGTGAGCGAAACTCGCCTGATCCGTAGCCTCAACCGGGAGATCCAACCGTATCAACAGTTCGACGCGTTTCTTGCGTTGGCGCGTGCGCCCGAAATGCGTTTTGTGTTCTCCAACACCACCGAAGCAGGGATCGCTTTTGCCGAACAGGATCGACTGGCTGATGCGCCGGCGTCCTCTTTCCCCGGCAAGCTGACCCAGTTGCTGTGGGCGCGTTACCAGCACTTCGCCGGTTCAGCGGACAAGGGCTGGTTAATCGTTCCCTGTGAATTGATTGACTACAACGGCGATACGTTGCGCGAACTGGTGCTGCGTTATGCCAGCCACTGGCAGTTGCCGCCGGCCTTTGCTCAGTGGGTGCAGCAGCATTGTGCGTTCTACAACACGCTGGTGGATCGTATTGTCACCGGCTTCCCGGCAGACAGTGACGCCATCGCCACCCAATTGGGCTACGAAGATCGTTTTCTGGTGGCGGGCGAGGTGTATTACCAGTTTGTGATCCAGGGGCCAGGCGCGTTGGCGCAGGAACTGAAACTGGCCGCGCTGGCACCGGAAGTGAAGCTGGTGGAGGACATCACCCCTTACAAAGCGCAAAAAGTGGCGATCCTTAATGGTGCGCATACCGCGATGGTACCGGTGGCGTTCCAGTCTGGTCTGGAGAGCGTCGGTGAAGCGATGGATGATGCGCAGATCGCCGGCTTCGTTGAGGTGTTGCTGCGTGATGAGGTGATCCCCACGCTCGATCTGCCGACTGCTGAACTGCACGCGTTTGCTGATGCGGTACAGCGCCGTTTCCGTAATCCTTTTATTCGCCATGCGCTGCTTTCCATCGCGCTGAACGGCATGACCAAATTCCGCACCCGTTTGCTGCCGCAACTGTTGCTGGCGCAGCAACAACAGGGTAGCTGGCCGCCACGCCTGACCTTTGCCTTTGCGGCGTTGCTGGCGTTTTATCGCGGCCAGCAGGGCGATAAAAGCTGGCCGTTGCAGGACGATGCCCACTGGTTGCAACGCTATGCCGAATTGTGGCCAGCGGTGCAAACGCAGCAACTTCCCGTGGAACAACTGGTCAGCACGGTACTGAGTGACGCCAGCCATTGGGGCGAAGATTTAACCCGGCAGCCAGGGCTGGTGGCTGCGGTAAGCCAACACCTGCAAAACATCATCGTTCACGGGATGCGAACGGCGCTGACACAACTGAGATAACGCTATGCAAGATGCGATAAGAATACATTCACGCGATAACGTCGCTGTGGCGTTGCGCGATTTGGAAGCCCATACCCAGGTTGAAATCAATCATGTCCGTGTGGAGCTGCGTCAGGCGGTGGGGCGCGGGCATAAATTTGCGCTGCAACCGCTGGCGACCGATGCACTGGTGATCAAATACGGATTACCGATTGCGCACGCCACGCAGCCGATTGCTGCCGGTGAAATCATTCATTCGCAGAACGCGCGCACTAACCTGAGCGATCTCGACGAATATGATTATCAGCCCGATTTTCTCGAACTGCCGCCGCAGGCCGGGGATCGTGACGTACAGATCTACCGTCGCGCCAGCGGCGAGGTGGGGATTCGCAATGAATTGTGGATCCTGCCCACCGTGGGGTGCGTCAACGGCATCGCGCGCCAGATCCTGCAACGTTTTCTCAAAGAGACAGATGATGCCGCGGGCATCGATGGCGTGCATCTGTTCAGCCATCCTTTTGGCTGCTCGCAGCTGGGCCAGGACCATGAGAACACCCGTACCATGTTGCAGAACATGGTGCGTCACCCCAATGCTGGCGCGGTGCTGGTGATTGGTCTCGGTTGCGAGAACAACCAGGTGGATGTGTTCCGCGACACCCTCGGTGCGTTTGAAAGCGATCGTGTGCAATTTATGGTGTGCCAGCAGCAGGATGATGAGGTAGAGGCCGGACTTGAACGGCTGCATGCTTTATATAATGTGATGCGCCATGATCAGCGCCAGCCCGGCAAACTCAGTGAGCTGAAGTTTGGTCTGGAGTGTGGCGGTTCAGACGGCTTTTCCGGCATCACCGCCAACCCGATGCTGGGTCGTTTCTCCGATCAGATGATCGCCAATGGCGGCACCACGGTGCTGACCGAAGTGCCGGAGATGTTCGGTGCGGAGCGTATCCTGATGAGCCGCTGCCGCGATGAGGCCACTTTTGATAAAACCGTGGCGATGATTAACGACTTCAAACGCTACTTTATCGACCACCAACAGCCGATTTATGAGAACCCCTCACCGGGCAACAAAGCCGGGGGGATCACCACGCTGGAGGAGAAGTCGCTGGGCTGCACGCAAAAAGCCGGGCAGAGCCAGGTGGTGGATGTGCTGAAATACGGTGAGCGCCTGAAAACACCGGGCCTTAATCTGCTCAGCGCGCCGGGCAACGATGCCGTAGCCACCAGTGCGTTAGCAGGGGCAGGCTGCCATATGGTGTTATTCACCACCGGACGCGGCACGCCTTATGGTGGCTTTGTACCCACGGTGAAAATTGCCACCAATACGCAGCTGGCGGAGAAAAAACCGCACTGGATTGATTTCAACGCCGGACGGCTGATTGAGGGCATGAGCATGGAGGCGATGCTGGCGGATTTTGTCGATATGATCGTTGCCATTGCCAACGGCAAACCTGCGCGCAATGAAGCCAATGACTTCCGCGAACTGGCAATTTTTAAAAGCGGGGTGACGTTGTAAATCCGAAGCGGCGCGATTCATCGCGCCGCTATGGGGAAATAATTATACTGCGGTGCGTGTTTCGCGCTCTGCTTCGGCCTGGCATACCGCCGCAGTGAACAGAATATCGGTTGAAGAGTTCAGCGCGGTTTCGGCTGAATCCTGCAACACGCCAATAATAAAGCCCACCGCTACCACCTGCATCGCCAGATCATTGGGAATGCCAAACATATTGCAGGCAACCGGAATCAGCAGCAGTGAACCACCTGCTACCCCGGAAGCGCCACAGGCGCACAGCGAGGCCACCAGGCTGAGCAAAATCGCCGTCGGCACATCAACAGAAATTCCCAACGTATGCACGGCCGCCAGCGTCAGTACCGTGATGGTAATCGATGCCCCCGCCATGCTGATGGTGGCACCCAGCGGAATCGAAACCGAATAGGTATCCTCATCCAGGCCCAGGCGTTTCGCCAGCGCCATATTCACCGGGATATTGGCCGCAGAGCTGCGGGTAAAGAAGGCGGTGACGCCGCTCTCACGGATGCAGGTGAACACCAGCGGATAGGGATTGCGACGGATTTTGTTAAACACCAGCAGCGGATTGACCACCAGCGCCATCAGCAGCATACAACCGAGCAGCAACGACAGCAGGCTGGCGTATTCCCACAGCGCATCAAAACCGGTGGAGGCCAGAATCGATGCCACCAGGCCGAAAATGCCCAGCGGTGCACAGCGGATCACGCAACGCACCACCCAGGTCGCGGCGTTCGAGGCATCATTGAGGAAGGCTTTACTGCTCGGGCTGGCGTGACGGAAAGCCAGGCCCAGTCCCAGCGCCCACACTAAAATCCCGATGTAATTGGCGTTCATCAACGCATCAATCGGGTTGGCCACCATGCTCATCAGCAGGCCGTGCAATACCTCGGCAATCCCGGACGGCGGGGTGATTTCCGTTTTGCCGACGTTCATCGACAATATTTGCGGGAACAGATGGCTGAAAACGACCGCGACCACGGCGGCAAAGAAGGTGCTGAGCAGATACAGCATGATAATCGGGCGGATATTGGTTTTCTGCCCTTGCTGATGGTTAGCAATCGAGGAGATCACCAGCACCAGTACCAACAATGGTGCCACCGCTTTCAGCGCGCGAACGAACAGTTCACCCAACAGGCCGACAGCCAGAGCGGCATCGCGCGAAAACCAGGCCAGTGCCACACCGGCGATCAGACCCAGCATAATTTGTTTTACCAGGCTGCCCGCAAACAGCGCGCCCAGACGTCCAATGATGTTTGTTTGCATATCACGATCTTTTTATATGGCGGTAATAAGTTTGCTGCGCGGAGCCACCACGCAGCCCTAGTTTAACGGGCGGAGTATAAGGAAAACATGCATTGAGGGAAGAGATAATTCTGTCTGTGTGCGGAAGATTGGATTTTTGATCTACTGGTGATGCGAGGTGTGACAGCAGTATAAAATGTGACTATTTATTGTGGCGAAATAAAGCAGGGGCGATTAACGCCCCTGTAGCAGATTATGATGATATCTTCTTCTGGTCGTTTCTGCGGTTAACCCAGGCATTAATCAGCAGCGTTCCCCCCAGAATGACGCCAACCACCGCCAGCGAAACCCCGACCGGGATATGCCAGAACTCAACGATCAGCATCTTAATACCGATAAACACCAGCACAATCGCCAGGCCGTATTTCAGCATCGAGAAGCGCTCCGCCACGTTTGCCAGCAGGAAATACATGGCACGCAGGCCGAGGATGGCGAACAGGTTAGAGGTCAGCACGATGAAGGGATCGGTGGTGACGGCAAAGATCGCCGGGATACTGTCGACAGCAAAGATCACGTCGCTCAGCTCCACCATAATCAACACCAGCAACAAGGGGGTGGCGAACAGCACACCGTTTTTACGGGTGAAGAATTTCTCGCCTTCCAGGCTGTCAGTCATGCGCAGGTGTTTGCGCAGCCAACGTACCAGCGGCTTATCACCCACAGCGCTGTCATCATCTTCCTTCGCCAGCGCCATTTTCAGGCCGGTAAACAGCAGGAAGGCACCGAAAAGATAGAGAATCCAGCTAAATTGCGTGACCAGCCAGCTGCCGCCAAAAATCATGATAGTACGCAGCACGATCGCGCCCAATACGCCATAGACCAACACGCGGCGTTGCAATTGGGCCGGAATCGCGAAGTAGCTAAACAGCATCAACCAGACGAAGACGTTATCAACCGCCAGCGCTTTTTCCAGAATATAACCGGTAAGGAAGGCGAGGGTTTGGGCGGTGGCAACTTCGCGCCCGACGGTGCCATTGAGATACCACCAGAAGGCGGCGCTAAACAGCAATGAGAGGGAAACCCAAACCAGCGACCAGATCGCCGCTTGTTTGAATGACATAGTTTGTGCGCCGCGTCGTCCCTGAAGAAAGAGATCGATCGCCAGCATGATAAGCACTACGACGGCAAAGCTGCCCCAGAGTAGTGGCGTACCTACAGATTGCATAAGCGTATCCTGTCCTGAAAATAAAAAAGGCCGAAGTCAGAAGACGTCAGCCGCTTTTTTCATATAAGCAAACCTCGCCTTCCGGCAAGGTCTCACTTACAACTCAGAATAGATTCCGCGTTGCCTGATGACCGGATGCAGCATGTTATGCATCGTAATGACGATCAATCAGCTATACCCATAGTACTGCGGGTAACAAGTTACTCCCCTTTGCAGTTGCGTAAATTACGTGCAGTTGAGTCAATAAGCAATGGGATGTGGAAATATTTAGACATATTTACACAGCAGGGATACGCGCCATCAATTGCCATGATCCGCCGGGAATACCACACCAGTCTGACGGCGGATTTCCGTCAGCAGCGCCGCTGTGATGCGTGACGCCTGCAACCCCGGATGCTCCACCTGACCCCGACTCACCAATTGTGCAAAGGTTTCAGCCTCATACAGCATCGAGTTGATGTGCTGCGGTTGGGTCAGGTTTTGGCTTTCACCGCCACGTGGCGTAAAGCGCAACTGCTGGCACTCAGAAATTTTTTCGATCACCAGCGAACCGGCTTCACCCTGAATCTCACTGGGTATCAGTGAGTCACTCACCTTCGAATGTAAGATCGTGACATCGAAGTCGCCGTAGCCCAACACCACCACCCCATGTGCGTCCACGCCGCTCGCCAGCAACGACGCCTGTGCCGTTACGCGCTGCGGCTCCCCCCATAAGGTGACGGCGGCCGCGAGGCAGTAGTAGCCAATATCCATAATCGAACCATTCGACCAGCGGGGATTGAAGGTGTTGGGGTTTTCACCCTCCAGATAACGCTGATAACGTGATGAATACTGGCAATAATTAAGTAACGCTTTGCGTAATTTACCCACCTGCGGCAATGCTTTTTGCAGTTGCAAAAAGGTGGGTAAGCTGGCGGTTTTAAAGGCTTCGAACAGCACCACGTTGTTGTCACGTGCGCAGGCGATCATCGCTTCTGCTTCGCGCAGATTCGACGCCAGCGGCTTTTCGCAGATCACATGCTTACCGTGTGACATAAACAGCAGCGCCTGCTCGCAATGCAGTGCGTTCGGGCTGGCGATATAGACCGCATCAATGGCATCACTGGCCGCCATTGCCTCAAGCGAGGTAAAGGTCAGCTTGCAGGGGTAATCCGTTGCGAACGCCTCAGCCTGTTCCTGCAGGCGCGAATAGATGGCGCTCAGTTTCATTTTGCCGCTCTCATGTGCGGCGTCGATAAACTGGCGGGTGATCCAGTTGGTTCCCACAATAGCGAAGCGAATCACGTGCGGTTTCTCCACAAGGGTAAAACGGCAGAGTAACACGCGGACCGGGTGGCGTAATTAGCAAACGCAGGCGAAATTTGATCCTGAGATCCGCATTCCAATATGATGATGCAGCTACGATTTTTTAACCCGGAAAGAAGAGGACGCGTGGGTGAGCGGAAGTAAACATGCCCTGAACTGGACCACCTTGCTGATTGCTATCCCCGTGGGTTGTGCCGCCTCGCTGGTCACACTGGCTTTTCGCGGGGTGATCGACCTGATTAACCGTCTGCTGTTCAACAGTGATAATGAAATCACCGTGGCAATGCATGTCTGGCCGTGGATTTTCTGGCCGGTGTTGGTGGGTGCGGGTGGCCTGCTGGCCGGGTGGTTTTTACGTTATGCCGTCACCATTGAGCAGCAGGAAACGGTGAAAACCGACTATCTGGAGGTGATCAACGCCCGGCTGGATGCGGTGCCCACCAAAACGTCGCTGTTTCGCGCCCTGTCATCGATTGCCAGTATCGGCAGCGGTGCCTCAATCGGTAAAGAAGGGCCGATGGTGCAGCTCTCGGCGTTGTGCGGCAGCCTGATGGGCCGTTGGTTACCGCAATCACTTGGCTTGCGTAACAGCGACATAGTGGCGATGGCCGCCGCTGCCGGACTCTCGTCGGTGTATCACGCCCCGCTTGCCTCGGCCATTTTTGTCGCCGAAATCGCGTTTGGCATCTCCGCGTTGCAGCGGCTGATCCCGCTGGTAATCGCTTCGGCGGTGGCGGTGATGACCATGTGGTCGCTGGGCTTCCGCAGCGCGCTCTATCCGCTAGCCAACGTCACGTTCCAGATGGATATCACCAGCCTGCTGCTGACGGTAGTGATTGGGCTAGCATCCGGGCTGGCCGGTTGGTTGCTGATTAAACTGATTGCGCGCAGCAAGGCGATGTTTAGTCATGTGCGTTCGCTACCGTTACGTTTGGGGGCCGGTGGGTTGGCGGTGGGCTTTCTGGCGCTGATCTCCACCGATATTCTGGGCAACGGCTATGAAGTGATCGTCAAAATCATCGACGGTCATTATTTACTGGGCGGTCTGCTGGCGGTGTTGGTATTAAAAACCCTGGCGACTACCCTGTCGGTCGGCTCCAATGCGGTCGGCGGGTTGTTCACCCCTTCGTTACTGATTGGCGCGCTGCTGGGGGCGTTGCTTGCCGGTGTCGGCGCGGCGCTGCATTTGCCGGTCGGCGATACGCTGCTCTACGCGGCGGTCGGTATGGCGGCGGTGCTGGCGGCCGTTAGCCAGGCACCGTTGATGGCGATGCTGATGGTGCTGGAGATGACGCTTAACAGTAGCCTGTTGTTCCCGTTGATGATTGCCTCGGTGCTGGCTTCCATGCTGGTGTACCGCCTGCAATCCGCCAGTACCTATCCGGTCGTCAGCGGGCATCTGAGCCGCTCCGAAGCCAAATACGATTTCGATAATATGCGTGTCGACCAACTGATCATCCCCGGTGCCGCCTTGCAGCCAGAGGAGTCGGTGGGGCAGGCACTGGCGGTCAGCTCGCTGAAACGTGAGCGTTATGTCTATGTCATCAACGCCAGCGGCCAGTTTCTTGGTGTGGTGTCGATTCACGATATCGCGCGCAAAGTATTGGCGGAAGAGATCACCCTGCATTCACCGGTCAGCACGGTGATGGACAGCAATTTCCCCTGTATCTATCAGAACCAGAGCATGCGTGAAGGCTGGGAAGCGTTTGCCCGTGTCACGCTGGAGCGCTTGCCGGTGCTGAATAACCCGCAGGAACGCCGTTTCCTTGGGGCGTTGACGAAAACCAGTTTGATTCAAAAGGCGCAGGAGTTTTTGTAATCCGGCCAGCGGCAGCGCCCATCCTGGGGCGCTGCATGGGGCTTAACGAATGGCGTAAGTTTCAATCTCTACCCGTTGCCAGGTGCGTAGCATCGAGTCCACTTGTACGATGGTGCTGGCCGGACGGATGGTGCCAAACGTCTCAAGATGCGCCTTAGCCACCTTTTCTGCATCGTTGATATCACGCACATACACCACGGTTCGCACCACATCCTCCATCTCCATATCCGCCTGTTGAATCACGTTGGCGATAGTGTTCAGGATCGATTTTGTCTGCTCGTAGGCATCTGCTTTTTCAAAGTCGGGTGTGGCACAGGTGCCCGAAATATGCAGCTGGTTGTCGGCTTTGACCGCCCGTGAGTAACCAAAAACAGACTCATAGGCACCGCCGGAAGAGATTTTTACTTTCGTGGTCAGGCTCATTTTATGCTCCATAGATACACAGGTGATAAAGGGGGATCAGGACGGCAACGCCTGGCCGGTTCGGTCTTGCATTTTCCACAAGGCCAGCAAACCCAGCACCGCACCGCCCATCAGGTAAAACGCCGGGATTAGCGTGATACCGGTTTTTTCGATCAACCAGGTGTTCACCAGCGGCGCAGTCCCACCGAGCAGTGACACCGATAAGTTGTAGCTAATGGCGAAGCAGCTGTAGCGGACCGTGGTGCCGAACAGCGAGGTCAGGGTGGCGGGGATGGTGCCCTCGAAGAACAACATGCCGAGAATCAACACCGCCATACCGATGACGATGGCGGCCAGGCCGTGGCTTTGAATTGCCCAGAAAACGGGGATCGCAGAAAGGATGATCAGCACACAGCCAGTGATGAGCATGCGCTTTCTGCCAACCCGGTCACCCAGCATGCCGAACAGCGGAATAAACAGCAGCAGCGCGAGGGTAGCAATCAGTGACAGTCGGGCGCTGAACTCAGCGGATTTCCCCATAAAACTCACCAGATAGCTCGGGATATAGCCCAGTACGATGTAGTAGTTGATATTGAAGGTGGCGACCAGGCCGGCGCAGCGGAGCAACTGTGGCCATTCTTTGAGGAATAGCGTCCAACGCGCCGGAGCCTGTGCGGCGGCCCGGGCTTTACCGGCCTGCATTTCACGAAATACCGGGGTTTCATCGACGCGTAAGCGGATAAACAGCGCCACAATGCCCAGCAATCCGGCAATCACAAACGGCACCCGCCAGCCCCAGGCGACCATGGTGTCATCGCCCAGCGTATTGCTGATCACATTGACGATAATCCCGCCCACCAGGAAGCCGGAAATATTACCGAACTCCAGCCAGCTGGTGAAAAAGGTGCGGCGTTTATCCGGGCTATGCTCGGCGATAAAAATGCAGGAGCCGCCGTATTCACCGCCGGTGGAAAGCCCCTGCAACATGCGCATCAGCACCAGTAAAATCGGGGCGGCGATACCAATGCTGTGATAACCGGGAATCAGCGCGATGCAGAGGGTGGCAATCGACATCAGGCTGATGCTGGCAACCAGCGCAGTACGGCGGCCATATTTATCGCCAAGCGGGCCAAACAGAAAGCCCCCTAACGGTCGGATGACAAATCCGGCGGCAAACGCCGCATAAATAGCGATCAACTCGTTGTAGCTGTTGGTGGTGGGGAAGAAAACTTTTGCCATGGTCATGGCCATTGAGGAATAGATGGCGAAATCGAACCATTCCACCATATTCCCCAGTGTAACGCCGGTGACGGCGCGGGTTAAATTGCCGTCCCGTGCCATCTGACGCGATGTTGGTCGCTCCTTTACATAGCGAACTGCTCCCTGAAGTGCTGGATTTATTGTTTGTTGTTTCATTGTCTTACCCTGTCTGTTTGAAGTGGAGTACGACGCCTGTGAAAAAATGCTTAACGCATATAACTGCCCCCGGAAATGACCAGGGTTTCGCCGGTGATATAGCCCGGTTGTGAACTGAAGGCCCACACCCAGTCAGCGATCTCTCCGACACTGGCCGCGCGTTGCATCGGCACGGCTTTAACACCTTCATGAATTCGTCCGCTTTTCAGCGTGCCCTCGGTCTCGACCCAGCCCGGGGCGATGGCATTCACCACGATCTTTTTGCCCACCAGCTCAATCGCCAGCGATTTCACCAGCGACACCACGGCGGCTTTCGAGGCGCTGTACAACAGCTGACCGGGCGAGACGGCAAAGGCATCGACCGAGGCAAACATCAATAACGCGCCGCCTTGCTCACTGATAAATTCGCTGGCGACTTTGGCGGTGTTGACGCTGCCCAGCACGTTGACGTCGAAAATCTGGCGATAGAGGGCATCGTTGCTGCTCTCCAGCGTCGAGACCGGGAAAATCCCCGCAGCGTTGATCAATGCGCTGACGCGGCGGCCCTGGAGCGCCCCGGCCACGGCTTCGCGCAATGCGCTGTAGCAGGTAATATCGGCCACCACCGGAGTGATACCGGGCTGTGCTGGCAGTGCGCTGCGGTCGATAGCGATCACCGCCCAGCCTTCACGCTGAAACTTCTCCATCACCGCTTTGCCCATACCGGAGGCAGCACCGGTAACCAGGGCGACAGGTTGTTGTGTGTTCATGGTTTTTCTCCAGTCAGGCGGTCAGGGATGTGTTGTGCAGCAGGCTGCTATGCATGGTTGCTAGCAGGTCCAGCGTGCGCCAGGTTTCGTCGAGATTGGCTTGCCACAGGCGGCGGACGATATCGATGCGCGCCTCATGCGGCTGTTGTGCCGCCAGCAGGCTGGTGATATTGGGGATGCCCTGTTCGCGCAGTTGAATCATGCGTGCGATAAGCCGCGTCTGCTGGCAGTAGGTCGGCCATTGCGGGCCGCGCGGGGCGGAAAGCCCAACAAAATAGAGGTTCTCAACGGTGGTTGGCAGAGTCATGGCGGCGGTGCGTAACGGCACACCATCCTGCCAGTCAAGCAGAGCCGCATCGAGGAACGGTAAGCGGGTGTGGAACCCGGTGGCCCATACAATGCTGTCATATTCTGTGGCGCTGCCATCGCTGAAATGCACGGTTTTGCCGTCGATATGGTCGATTGCCGGACGCACGCCAATACGGCCATGCTGGATCCAGTACATCAGCAAGGTGTTGACCACCGGCGGCTGTTGTTCCAGATCCCAGCTTTCTGGTTGCGGCATGCCGGGATAGTTTTCCCAGCGTCCCACGGAGATCAGGGTCAGCACCTGGGTGACCGCGTTCTGCATTTCCGGCGGGAGCTGATTCAGGAACGGAATTTCGGCGCGCGGCACACCGAGCAGCGCTTTGGGCTGGAACACCTGTCCCCGACGAATCACGATATCGGTAGGCAGGCGATGCTGGGCGGCGTCCACCGCCAGGTCGCAACCGGAGTTACCACAGCCCACCACCAGCACCTTACCCTGCAACTGATCGGTGTTGCGATACTGGCCGGAATGCAGCGAGATGCCACTGAAATGGCTCGCTTCGGGCGGAAACGCGCAATCCCACAGATGCCCATTGGCGACCAGCACGCCCTGGTAGTGGCGAGTCTGGCCATTGACCGTCACGTGCCAGCCCTCGCTGCCCGCCTTACCCAGCGGCACAATACGTTCTACCGTGCTGTTGAAATGGATCTGCGTTCTGAGGTTGAAATGGTCGGCGTAGCTGTCAATGTAGTGCCGCACCTGATCGCGGCTGGGGTAGACCGGCCACGACTCGGGCATCGGGAAGCCATCAAAACCGGAGCTTTTTTTCGGGGTAATCAGATGCAGGGCATCGTAGTCATGATGCCAGTGACCGCCGACCTGGCTGCTTTTCTCGAAGCAATCAGCGTGGATGCCCAGCTCTTGCAAGGTGCGCAGTGCTGCCAGACCAGCAGCTCCTGCACCAATCACACAATAGCGCGCCTGTGATGTCATACGTCTCTCCTGCAAAGTTATTGCAACATTGGGGTAACGTGATTGACATAGTTTTAAGCGGCTATTTGCGCGGAATGAATAGGGTTATGATTTTGGTTCATATAGGTTTGCCCTATACCCACCGTTTTCCATCAGCATTCGATATGGCTGTACGCCATCTGCACCTCCTGCAAATAACGTCGCATCAGCTGCATCATTTCGCGGGTGGCAGAGGAGATCGCGGTATCGGCGCGGTGGATAAAGGCGAACACCTCAAAAGCGGGAGGTTCGATTGGCACCCACTTCAGTTTGTCACCGTAGCCAAGATGGTGGAGGATCGGACGCGTAGCGATAAGATCTCCCAATCCCCGCGCCGCCAGTTCCAGCGCCGTAGCCTGATGCTCCACTTCAATAATCGGCTCCAGCCGTGCGCCTATCTCCTGCGCCCGCTGGTTGAGCAGGCGGCGGATCGGATCACTGTTATGCCAGGTGGCCTCGCTGAGGATCAGCGGGGCATTGAGCAGTGCCGACATATCTTTACTGCCTTCCAGCCGCGCGTCGCTGGCCGAGATATAGCCAATCTGCGTGGACCACACCGGTTCACTGATCACCAGGTTTTTATTGTTCACCGGCAGCATCACCAGGCCCGCTTCGATTTCGCCATCAATCACCGATCGCGCTACCTCTGAAGAGTTGGTACCGACCAGCCGCATCCGTACCCCCGGATAGCGCGCGCGGAACTCACAAATCAGATCGGCGAGAAAATATTGGTAGGCGGAGCTGAAAGTGCCGAACGAAGCGAGACCATCCTTGAGCTGGCGCACCGATTGCACCGCTTCATAGCCGCGTTGTGCCGCCTGAGTGGTGGCGCGGGCATGGGGTTCGAGACGTAACCCGGCTTCAGTGAGGATCAGACGACGGTTGGTACGAATAAACAGGTGGGTGCCCATCTCGCTTTCCAGCCGCAAAATCTGGTCGGACAGCGATGGCTGCGAGATATGTAACGCCTCAGCCGCTTTCGAGATGGTGCCGAAATCGATAGCGGCAAGAAAATAGTTCAGCTGCTGGAGGGTCATAGCGCCAACTCATTAAGTGAGGGAAATCAGACGCCTCTGAGCATATGCGCTACCACAGGAAAAGCAAACTGGTCAGGCAGCGTTGCCGCGTAGCGCCTGGTCGGTCATCCACAGCCGTGCATCAAACTCCAGTTGATGATAATCCGGCTCCATATGGCAGCAGAGCTGATAAAAGGCTTTGTTGTGATCTTTTTCTTTCAGGTGTGCCAGCTCATGAACCACGATCATGCGCAGAAAGGGTTCGGGGGCGAGACGGAAAAAGGTGGAGATGCGGATTTCCGCTTTGGCTTTCAGGTTACCGCCTTGCACGCGGGAAATGGCGGTATGCAGGCCAAGAGCATGCTTCATCACCTTGATTTTATTATCCCAGATGACTTTGCTCAGCGGCGGTGCGCTGCGAATATAGCGGTTTTTCAGACTTTGCGTGTAGTCGTACAGCGCCTTGTCACTCACCACGTCATGGGTATCCGGGTAGCGCTGTTGGAGAAAAGCCCCCAGCCGTTGGTGGTCAATCAGCGTCTGGACCTGGGTGAGGATATGTTCAGGGTAGCCCTGGAGGTAAATTAATGACATTGGGATTCCTGACGAAAGACAGTATACTGCGCCCCCTTTTTAGGGCGAAAATCGCGCAAAGTGTACCACGCCGGAGATTCCATGAGCCAACTTGAACTGACCGAACGCACCCTGACACTGCACCGCTTTCCACCGATGCGTGAAGAAAGCCCGTTGCAGGCGTGGGATGCGGCAGATGAATATCTGTTGCAGCAGGCGCTGCCGGATGGTCCGGTGCTGGTGTTTAACGACAGCTTTGGCGCGCTGACCTGCGGATTAAATCCGCGTCAGGTCTGGCACGTCAGTGATTCCTGGCTGAGCCAACAGGCAGCACGTCAGAATCTGCATCTTAATCAGCAGGATGAAGATCAGGTGACGTTTCTCGATAGCCTGGCAGATCTGCCGTCCTCCCCGGCGGTGGTGATGATTAAGATCCCGAAAGCGCTGGCATTGCTGGAGCATCAGCTGCGTGCCTTGCGCGAAGTGGTCACGCCGGACACCCTGATTCTGGCGGCGGCAAAAGCCAAAGATATTCATAGCTCCACCCTGCAACTGTTCGAACGCATTCTTGGCGAGAGCAAAACTTCGCTGGCGTGGAAAAAAGCGCGTCTGATTTACAGCCGCTACACTGCACCGAAATTGCCCGCTCAGGCGCAAACCACCGTCTGGCCGCTCGACGACACCGATTATCAGATCCACAACCATGCCAACGTGTTTTCCCGCAGTTCGCTGGATATTGGCGCGCGCTTTTTTATGCAACATCTGCCGCATGATATTGAAGGCGAGATCCTCGACCTCGGCTGTGGCAACGGGGTGATTGGTCTGATGGCGCTGGAGCAAAATCCGCAGGCGGAGGTGTTGTTCTTTGACGAATCGTACATGGCGGTGGCTTCCAGCCGGTTGAACGTTGAAGTCAACCGACCGCAGGATCTGGCACGCAGCCAATTCCGCGTCAATAACGCGCTGAGTGGCTTCCCGTCCGATCGCCTGCATGCCGTGCTCTGCAATCCGCCGTTCCACCAACAGCATGCAGTGACCGACCACCTGGCGTGGCAGATGCTGCGTGATGCCAAACGTTGCCTGCAATATGGCGGCGAGTTGCGCATCGTGGGCAACCGCCACCTCGATTATCACCACAAAATGAAGAAGCTGTTTGGCAACTGCACGCTGGTGGCGTCGAATGCCAAGTTTGTGGTGCTGCGTTCGGTCAAACTGCGTTAATCATAGGCTAAGCGCCAGCTCGGTGGCCTGGGCGATGGCGCGGCGGGCATCCAGCTCCTGCGCCACATCGGCTCCGCCGATCAACCTGACCTTTTTGCCGCGCGCGGCCAGCTGATCTGCCAGCAGGCGTAGCGGCTCCTGCCCGGCACAGATCACCACATTATCCACCGCCAGCACCAGGGATTCGTCCAGATGACGCAGGTGGAGTCCCTGGTCGTCAATCTTCAGATACTCCACATCGCCCCACAGGGTGACACCGTGCGCCTGTAAACTGGCGCGATGGATCCAGCCGGTGGTACGCGCCAGTCCGGCACCCGGTTTGCCGGATTTGCGTTGCAGTAGCCAGATCTGCCGGTCGGCGGGTAGCGGCTGTGGCGCAATCAAACCTCCCCGCGCCGCCAGCGCACGGTCAACGCCCCAGCTTTGATAGAAATCTTCGTGATGGCCTGCCTGATGCAGCAGATATTCTGCGGTATCAAAACCAATCCCCCCTGCGCCAATAATCGCTACCCGTTTGCCAACCGGTTTCTTATCCCGTAACACGTCGAGATAATTGAGCACGCAGGGATGATCGATACCCGGCAACGTGAGCTGGCGCGGCGCGATGCCGGTGGCGACGATCACTTCATCGGCGTCCTCCAGTTGGTCGGCGCTCACACGGCATTGGGTGTGAACCGCCACGCCTGCGGCCTGAAGTTGGTGGCGAAAATAGCGCAGCGTTTCGCTGAACTCCTCTTTACCGGGGATCTGACGGGCGATGTTGAACTGCCCGCCAATTTGCGCGTCGGCTTCGTACAGCGTCACCTGATGGCCGCGCTGTGCCGCTTGCAACGCAAACGCCATCCCCGCCGGTCCGGCACCCACCACCGCCAGCCGTTTGGGTTGGCTGGCGGCGGTTACCGGCATCAGCGTTTCATGACAGGCACGGGGATTGACCAGGCAGGAGGTGACTTTGCCGACAAAAATTTGGTCGAGACAGGCCTGATTGCAGGCGATGCAGGTATTGATCGCGGCAGCATTTCCCGCCTGAGCCTTGCTGACAAAGGCGGCATCAGCGAGAAATGGGCGCGCCATCGACACCATATCCGCAATGCCGTCATGCAACAGTGCTGCCGCCACCGCCGGATGGTTGATGCGGTTGGTGGCGATGACCGGCACGGAAACGCGTTCGCGCAGGTGTTTGGTCACCCAGGCAAACCCGGCCCGTGGCACACAGGTGGCGATGGTGGGAATACGCGCCTCATGCCAGCCGATGCCGCTGTTAAACAGCGTGACGCCGCATTGCTCCAGCTGCTCCGCCAGATCCAGCGTTTCCTGCAACGTGCTGCCGTTGTGCACCAAATCCAGCATCGAGATGCGGAAGATAATAATGAAATCGTTACCGACCGCGGCTCGCACGGCACGTGTCACCGCCAGCGCGAAACGTTGACGGCGTGCCACATCGCCACCCCAGGCATCATCGCGCTGGTTGGTGTGCGCCACCAGAAACTGGTTTATCAGATAACCTTCTGACCCCATGATTTCGACGCCATCATAACCGGCCTGCTGTGCCAGCCGCGCGCATTGGGCGAAGTCGGCGATGGTTTGCTGAATATCTGCGTCACTCAGAGCCTGAGGCATAAACGGATTGATCGGTGCCTGCAACGGGGAAGGTGCCACCAGATTGCGCTGATAGCTGTAGCGCCCGGCATGCAGGATTTGCAGGGCGATTTTGCCACCCTCGGCATGCACCGCATCGGTGATGGTGCGATGCCACCCACACTGGCTTTCCTGATGAAGAATGGCTCCGCCCTGGGCCACCACCCCTTGCGGGTTGGGCGCGATGCCGCCGGTAACAATCAGTGCCACGCCTTCACGCGCGCGTTCTGCATAGAAGGCGGCGAGCCGGGGTGCGCCATCAGCATGCTCTTCCAGGCCGGTGTGCATCGAACCCATCAAAAAGCGGTTTTTAAGTTGGGTAAAACCTAAATCCAGCGGGGTGAACAGCGCAGGGTACTGACTCATAATCACTCACAAATTAAGTGGTCGGATGAGTTGACTGTAGCGGGTATTTAGCGCGAAGGAAGAGGGATGCATTCATCCTGTGAGTGGCGTCAAAAAAGCGTGCGCGGTCGTCGCGGTTACTGATGAGCTTGTCCGTATCACGTTATGCGTAACAGCTTTTCCGTAACATGTTTTTGAGTGATCTCCATCACAGTTTTAACCCCGGTAACCCGGTTTTATGACCCCCATTGCAACACCACTGAATGGGGAAGTTATGAAAATCGAAACGCAATCCTGCGTGATCACCGGAAAACAACAAGTCAGCGTGGCGCAGCAGCAGGTGGAGTGGAACGGCAAAGGTACGCTGGTGCGCATCACGCGCGGCGGTATTTGCGGCTCCGACCTGCACTACTATCAGGAAGGCAAAGTCGGCAGCTATGAAGTCAAGATGCCGATGATCCTCGGTCACGAAGTGATTGGTTTTGTGGTGGAAAGTGATGATCCGCGCCTGAAGCCGGAACAGAAGGTGGCAGTTAACCCGTCGAAGCCCTGTGGGGAGTGTAAATACTGCCGCCGTGAGCAGGAGAACCAGTGCGTGTCGATGCGCTTCTTCGGCAGCGCCATGTACGTACCGCATGTTGATGGCGGATTTACCCAGTACAAAGTGGTAGACAGCGCGCAGTGCATTCCCTTCCCACAGGACGCGGACGAGAGCGTGATGGTGTTTGCCGAGCCGCTGGCCGTGTGCATTCACGCCACCCATCAGGCGGGTGACCTGACGGGTAAGCAGGTATTTATCTCCGGCGTTGGCCCGATTGGTTGCCTGATTGCCGCAGCGGCCAAAGCGCGTGGCGCGGCATCGATTGTGTGCAGCGACATCAGCGAACGTTCGCTGGCAATGGCACAGCAGATGGGAGCCACAGAGGTGATCCATGCTGCCAACGGTGACTTCACCCCATTCCTGGCTGACAAAGGCTACTTTGACGTGTCATTCGAAGCCTCCGGTCATCCTTCTTCACTGCAACGTTGCCTCGATGTGACCTGCGCTAAAGGCACATTGGTGCAAGTGGGTATGGGCGGCGCGATCCCGTCGTTCCCCATTATGCAGTTGATTGCTAAGGAGATTAACCTGGTCGGTTCCTTCCGCTTTACCCACGAATTCAATACCGCCGTCGAGTGGCTGGCGCAGGGCGTGGTCAAGCCACTGCCGTTGTTCAGCGGTGCATATGGCTGGCAGGACATTGATGCGGCGTTGCAGTTTGCGGGTGACAAAACCCGTGCGGCAAAAGTCCAGTTAACATTTTAAGGAGAGACTATGAGTCAGCTATTTTCCCTCGAAGGCAAACGCGTACTGATCACCGGTTCGGCGCGAGGTATCGGTTTCCTGTTGGCACGTGGTCTGGCGGAAGCGGGTGCTGAAGTGATCGTCAACGCCACCACCCCGGCCGGGGCCGAGCAGGCGGCAGCGAAACTGCGTGATCTGGGGCTGCGTGCGCAGTCGAAAGCGTTTGACGTGACGCAATCAGCGCAGGTCCAGCAGGCGGTGGACGAGATCGAAGCCGAGTGGGGGGCTATCGATGTGCTGGTGAACAACGCCGGTATCCAGCGTCGCCGTCCGTTCCTCGAATTCCCGGAGCAGGACTGGAATGACGTGATTGCGGTCAACCAGACGGCGGTGTTCCTTGTGTCACAAACCGTGGCGAAGAAAATGGTGGATCGTCAGCAGGGGAAAATCATCAACATCGGTTCGATGCAGAGCGAATTGGGCCGCGACACCATCACGCCGTATGCCGCATCCAAAGGGGCCGTCACCATGCTGACGCGCGGCATGTGCGTGGAACTGGCGCGCCACAATATCCAGGTCAACGCCATCGCACCGGGCTACTTCGTGACTGAGATGACCCAGGCACTGGCCGACGATCCGGCTTTCACCGGCTGGCTCACCAAACGTACTCCGGCGGCGCGTTGGGGCAAGCCAGAAGAGTTGATTGGTGCCGCGGTGTTCCTCTCCTCAAAAGCGTCCGATTTCGTCAATGGCCACTTGCTGTTTGTCGATGGTGGTATGCGCGTGGCGGTGTGATGCGACTGGCGCATTCACCAGGGTGCGCCTAAACCTTAATCACCTCTTGTTTCTCTATGGATAATAAAAAATGCCAATAACCATAATCGTTCTGGGCGTGGTTCTCCTGCTGGTTTTAATGATTGTTTTCAAGGTCAACGGCTTTATCGCGTTGGTGTTTGTCTCCGCCGTGGTGGGGATCGCTGAAGGGATGACGCCGCTGAATGTCATGGCGTCGATCCAGAAAGGTATCGGCTCTACGCTGGGTGGGCTGGCGATGATCCTCGGCTTCGGTGCCATGCTGGGACGACTGGTGTCGGACACCGGGGCGGCACAACGGGTTGCCACCACTTTGATCGCCGCTTTCGGTAAGGAGCGGCTGCAATGGGCGCTGGTGGTCACCGGCCTGATTGTCGGCCTGGCGATGTTCTATGAAGTGGGCTTTGTACTGCTGCTGCCACTGGTGTTCACCATTGTCGCCGCTGCCGGGCTGCCGTTACTGTATGTAGGTGTACCTATGGTGGCTGCGTTGTCGGTCACGCACTGTTTCCTGCCGCCACATCCCGGTCCGACGGCCATCGCCACCATTTTCGGCGCGAACCTTGGCACCACGCTGCTGTATGGCATGATCATCACCATCCCGACGGTGATCGTCGCCGGTCCAATCTTCTCGAAGTTCCTCAAAAGCTTTGAAAAGTCACCGCCGGAAGGGCTGTATAACCCGAAAATCTTCACAGAAGAGGAGATGCCAGGCTTCGGTATCAGTATCTTCGCTGCCGTGATCCCGGTGGTGCTGATGGCGATCGCTGCGGTGTTTGAATTAACCACGCCGAAAGAGAATCCGCTGCGTCAGTTCTTTGAATTTATCGGCAACCCGGCGGTGGCACTGTTTATCGCCGTGGTGATTGCGGTCTTCACCCTTGGCCTGCGCAATGGCCGTAAGATGGAGCAGGTGATGGAGATGTGTGGCGAATCGATCGCTGCCATTGCCATGATCATCTTTATCATTGCCGGTGGTGGTGCCTTCAAACAGGTGCTGGTGGATAGCGGCGTGGGTAACTATATCGCCGATATGATGAAAGGCTCCTCGCTGTCTCCGCTGCTGATGTGCTGGACGGTGGCCGCGATGCTGCGTGTCGCACTCGGTTCCGCCACGGTCGCCGCGATCACTACTGCGGGTATCGTGACGCCGATCATTGCGGCGACCCATGCCGATCCGGCATTGATGGTGCTGGCAGTCGGCTCCGGTAGTGTGATCGCCTCGCACGTTAACGATCCCGGCTTCTGGCTGTTCAAAGGGTATTTCAACCTTAGCGTGGTTGAGACGTTGAAAACCTGGACGGTGATGGAAACGTTGATCTCGATCCTGGGTCTGGCGGGCGTGTTGATCCTTAACGCATTGATTCACTGATTCACCGTGGCGGCACAGGGAGGTGAGCTATGACGAAAACCTTGCAGGACATTGCCGAGCGGGCAGGTGTGACCCGGATGACGGTCAGCCGTTATTTGCGAACACCGGATAAGGTTGCGGCGCACACCGGCGAGCGCATCGCACGTGCGATCAGTGAACTCAATTATGCAGCGAAAACCCCGGCAGCAATGCCGGGCAATTCACCGGGACGCACGCTGGGGGTGTTGATCCCGTCGTTTAAAAATCAGATCTTTGCCGATCTGCTGAGTGGCATCGAGCAGGCCACGCGCGCCAGTCACTATCAAACGCTGATCGCCAACTACAACTACGATCCACGTAGCGAAGAGGAGCAGGTACGCAACCTGCTGGCCTGGAACATTGACGGCATTATCCTGTGCGATAAACAACACACGCACCGCACCGTGAAGTATCTGCGTGCGGCCAGGATCCCGATTGTTGAGGTGATGGATACCGAAGGCCCCTGCCTGGATATGCAGGTGGGTTACAACAACTTCAATGCCGGTTACGACATGACGCGCATGCTGCTGGAGCAGGGGCGGCGCTGCATCGTCTACCTCGGATCGCTGGACGATCGGCGTGATGCGTGTCGTTTTCAGGGCTTTCGTAAGGCGATGCAGGAGCAGAAATTGCGCGCGGCGCGCCTCAATCCACGTGAAATGTCATCGCAGCGGTTGGGGGCCACCCTACTGGAACAGGCGCTGCGACTGCATCCTGAACTGGACGCTATTTTCTGTACCAATGACGATTTATCCCTCGGCGCATTGTCATGGTGCCAGCGTCAGGGGATTACGGTGCCGGATGAGATTGCCATCAGCGGCTTTCACGGTCTGGAGAGCGGCCGCGCAATGTATCCCAGCCTCGCCAGCGTGATCACGCCGCGCTATGACATTGGCTACCAGGCGGTAGAACTGTTGCTGAAGAAGATCGCCGATCCGGCATTCATCGCCAACAGCATCGATCTCAACTACCAGATCTTTGTCGGCGAAACCCTTCAGTCACGGCAACGTATCCACGAAAAACGCGACTGATAACCGCTGGCGAAATGGGTGTTGTAGCGGTAACTGGAACCACTCTCGGCCATGCAATAGGTACACATCTCCACCACTTCAATCTGGGCAGCCGGAATGCCACGTTGTTGCAGTAACCCCCGCGCCAGATGTGGCAAATCAAACCAGATTCCTTGCTGCTGCGCCTGCGCCTGGGGACGGATGGCGCGCAGATTCTTCGGCTGCGTTTCGGACCAGCTCAACGGCGGTAAACCGGGCTGCGCTTGCATCTGGTCAACCCGATCTCTGCCGAGTTCATAGCAGCACGGCCCAATTGCCGGACCGATGGCGACATGCAGCGTCTGCGTTTGTGCACCCAGCGTCAGCAGGCGATCGATGGTGCTGTTCAGCACGCCAGCCAGCGTGCCTTTTAACCCGGCATGCACGGCTGCTACCTGATGGCTGTGGCTATCGGCAAATAACACCGGTAAACAATCGGCGGTGTACACCGCCACCGGCCGTGACCCCTCACCAATCACCGCGTCAGACTCGCAGCTTTTTGGCGGCAGGTTATCGGTCGCCATCACCACGGTAGCGCTATGGCGCTGATGGCCGTAGGCGGCATCGTCAGGCACGGCGACGCCCGCAGGCTGAAAGGCATACTCCAGCCAGCTCAACCCATCCAGTAGCGCTGAGCGTGGAACCTGCGGGGAGTGATGAGTCATAAGTATCTCCTTTATCTTGCCGATCGCTTTGTACTGCCAACCGCGTGAGTTAACTGCTACATTTTTAACGCTTTACCTAAACTGACCGCAATCGCTTAAGGATGAAATGATGAAAAAAACCCCCTGGCTGGCCGCCTCCGGCCTGATGGCGTTGGTGCTGACCGGCTGTGCACAGCCAACCCAGCAGCAGGCACAGACGCAGCTTGCCCAGCAATCGGTGCTGGCCGTCAACTGGTTCCAGCAATCGGGTGAGTATCAGGCGCTCAGCTGGCAGGCATTCAATACCGCGCGTATGGCATTTGATCAGGCACCTTCGCTGGCCGGTAAGCCGAAAGCGGTGATTGTCGATCTCGACGAAACCATGATTGATAACAGTGCCTACAGCGCGTGGCAGGCGAAAAATGGTCAGCCATTCAGCGGGAAAACTTGGTCAGCCTGGACGCAGGCGCGTCAGGCGGCAGCGGTGCCGGGGGCAGTGGATTTTGCCAATTATGTTAACAGCCACGGCGGCATCATGTTCTACGTCTCCAACCGTGACCAGAAAGATTACGCCGCGACAGTGGATAACCTGAATAAACTCGGTTTTACCGGGGTGAATGAAAAAACGGTACGGCTCAGTACTGGCAGTTCCAACAAGCAGGCCCGTTTCGATGCCATCAAAGCGGAAGGTTATCACGTGGTGCTGTACGCCGGGGATAACCTGAATGACTTCGGCGGTACCACCTGGCATCAGAATAATGCGCAGCGCCAGGCCTTCGTGAGCAGTAACCATCAGCGCTTTGGCACCCAATTTATCGTGCTGCCCAATCCCCTGTATGGTGACTGGGAGAGTGGAATGGCGGAAAACTACAACAAGCTGACACCACAACAGCAGTTGCAGGTCCGTGAAGCGCGCCTCAAAGCGTGGGACGGCAAATAATTCATCAGACCAAAAAGCGCCTGCCGGTCGGGCGCTCTTCTCCTCTTTTTAGGTCCGGCAATATTTACTTTTCACGGCAACTATTATTTCCCTCATTATTTTCCTGATCTCTTGCCACCACACCCGGCTGAAAATAGCGTGTTATTCGGTAGTAATGGTTATTTGATAGTGAAACATTCCAATCATAAATTTTATAATTAAGATATTTCCTGGTAAAAACGGCCTGTCTGGTATGGAAGGAAAAAAGCCTTAATAGTGATGCGTGTATTTTTTTGTCGTTGCATCAAAAATCCATCATTTATTTTTTAATTTAACTACATGATTTTTATAAGTATCATTCGGCGTAACATTGCTGCTACCTCTTGCATAACCTTACATTCATCTGACGTAAATTGAATCTCAATTTACATTGAGAGGCATCTTATCGTGCATGGAAATATTCAGGGTGCATAACTACTCTTAAGCGTCTATAACCATTTTCTGTGAGGAAGCTCCACTTTTTCCCCTGAGCCCTGTCTTATTCACGGCGTTATTCGCCTGGATGCGATATTCCCGGACATTAAGAGAAGATAATTGTGACGACACTCAAACCCTTATTAGCGAAAAATCGCAGTTGGGCATTACAGCGCCGCCAGCGTAATCCGCACTATTTCGAAAAATATCTTCATCAGCAGCAACCGCATTCCCTGTGGATTGGCTGCTCCGATAGCCGTGTACCCGCGGAAGTGTTGACCGGAGCGCATCCCGGCGAGCTGTTCGTCCATCGCAATATCGCCAATATGGTGGTGCCGGATGACGACAACCTGATGAGCGTGTTGCAGTACGCAATTTTCTATCTCGGCGTACAACGCATTGTGTTGTGTGGCCATTACGGCTGTGGCGGGGTGCAGGCCGCGCTTGGGCTGCCACAAAGCCCGCTGGCGAAAGAGGATTCGGCGCTGGCGCGGCGTATTGCGGCCCTGCGCCGTAGTCTGGCACAGGGACTGGCGGCGTATCGTGCTGCGGATGCGCAGGAAGAGGAGAGCAGCAAGCTTAACCGCCTGGTGGAAGCCAACGTCCTGGCCCAGTTTTCGCAGTTGATAAGCAGCGAACCCGTGCGCTCGGCGTGGCAGGCTGGCCAGTCGCTGGATGTGTTTGGTTGCGTGTATGACCTGCAATCCGGGCATCTGAAAGAGTTAATTCAGCAATCTACAGAGGAATCGATACCATGAATCTGCATACTCTGCGCCAGGACATCCCGGCCGGTTTGGTGGTGTTTCTGGTGGCGCTGCCACTCTGTCTTGGCATTGCCCAGGCCAGCGGCCTGCCGCCGTTTGCCGGTCTGCTCACCGGGGTGATCGGTGGCTTGCTGGTCACCGCGTTAAGTCCATCACGTTTTGCCGTGAGCGGCCCGGCCGCCGGATTAGTCACCATTGTGGTGGCGTCGATCGAGACGCTCGGCAGCTTCTCCGCCTTTCTGACCGCATTGATGCTGGCGGGGGTGTTGCAGTGTCTGTTTGGTTTGCTGCGTGCCGGACGTTTTATCGCGCTGGTGCCGGGTAGCGTCATCAAAGGCATGCTGGCCGCCATTGGTATTTTGCTGATTATCCAGCAGGTTCCGGTGGCTCTGGGGGCAGCGGGTGATGCGGAGCTGGTCTCGCTGATCAATGGCGAGTTTACCTTCTCCACCTCGGCGCTACTGGTGGCGGGGGGCGGGCTGGCGATTCTCTGGCTGTGGACCACGCCACTGGTTAAATCGATCAAAGCGTTAAGCTGGATACCCGGGCCACTGGTAGCGGTAGTGGTCGGTTGTCTGGCGACGGTGTTGGGTGTGGCTGGCCTGCCGCGCATCGCCCTGCCGGAGTTTGACAGCATGGCACAGCTTGCTGCGGAGCTGGAAACCCCGGACTGGCTGGCATGGCGTAATCCGTCGGTGTGGGTGGTGGCGGTGACGCTGGCGCTGGTCGCCAGCCTGGAAACGTTGCTGAGCCAGGAAGCGCTGAAAAAGCTGCGTCCACAACATCCGGCACCTTCGCCGAATAAAGAGATGTTTGCGCAGGGGGTGGGGAATCTGACCGCCGGTTTACTAGGCGCAATGCCGATTACGGCGGTGATTGTGCGCAGTTCGGTCAACGTCAGCGTAGGCGCACAAAGCAAGGTGTCGATACTGCTGCACGGTGTGTTGCTGCTGATTTGTGGCTTGTGGTTTAGCGATCTGCTGAACGCCATTCCGCTTGCCAGCCTGGCGGCGGTATTGCTGTACACCGGTTACAAGCTGGCGACTCCGCGCCTGTTCATCGAACAGATGCGCATGGGAGCGCAGCAATATGTCCCGTTCCTTGCCACCATCGGCGGCATCATCGTGTTTGGTATGCTGGCGGGAATTGGCATAGGTATCGCGACCCAGCTGTTATGTAGCCTCTATCAAAGCCATCGTAATGCGTTGCAGCTCACCCGTTATGACGACCACTACGTGTTGCGCTTCCAGCAGAATCTGACCTTTATGCACAACCCTAAATTGCAGGGGCTACTGGCGGAGATCCCGGAAAATAGCGTGGTGATTGTGGACCACGATAATGCCGAGTATCTCGACCCGGACGTCAAAGCGGTGCTACAGGATTTTGGCGAAACGGCTGATAAACGTGGCATTCGTCTCAGCCAATGGCCGGTCGCGGTAAAATAGCAATCCGTTAGTCACTGAAATTTGTGTTTTGGCTTCAAAATCGGATATCTCGGATATCCGATTTTTTTGTTTACAGGGCATAATTATCCCGCTTTTCTCCAACATCCTTAGCATCGGCCATGGATTCAGCCGCAGAGTTGAAGGATGAACACGAGCTTAATTAACGAATCAGATTACTCACTTTTCAGGTTTAATGCCTGCTGATGCCCACCGGCGTATGGCAGCGACTTTCCAGGTTACAGGGTTTAGACGTATGCGCGTTAAGCTGTTTGCAGAGAATAATTTTAAAAAGAATGCTCTCTCGCTGTTCCTCATCACGCTTTTTTTCTGCTTTATTGGCAGCCATTTGCGTGTGCCGCAGGAATTGTCGCTGTTCTGGCCGGTCAACGCGCTGATTGCCGGGTTGATGGTGCGTAATCCCTTTCTGCATCGCATCTCCAGCTATCTGGTGTGCTTTGTCGCAATGGTGTTTAACGACACGGTATTTTCTGGCTGGGCGCTGCCTGCCGTCACCCTCAACGTGGCGAATATCCTGTTTATTCTGGTGGCGGTGAGCATGTTAATTAAGCATCTGTCGCCGCCCTCAGCCAATAGCCAGGTGATCAACGCGATGCGTATTTTCCCCGCCTGTTTGCTGGCGGCGCTGGCCTGCGCCACTTGGGGAGCCTGGGCGCAGGAAGTGGATTTCAACGCGCGCTTTATTACCGCCTGGGGCGATTGGTTCAGCGAACAATTTTCTACGTCATTGATGTTGCTGCCGGTACTGTTGGCGCGCCCGCTGCGCACCGTGCTCTGGCGCTCGTTGTTGCATCCCGGAAAACTGTTACCCCTGACGGGCGTGGTGTTGTCACTCACCATTGGCGCGATGATTGGTGGGGCAGGGAGTCTGACCTTCCCGGTGCCCGCGTTGATCTGGTGTGCCATTGTTCTGCCGATTCCGATTACCAGCCTGGTGCTGCTGATTACCGGCATCACCGAAATTATTCTGGTCTCGCACGGCGTGATGAATATCCAGGGTGATGATGCCTTGCTGCCTATCAGCCATCTGACCTCGGTTCGCCTTGGCGTTGCCACGATCACCATCAGCCCGTTGCTGGTGGCCGTCAGTATGGATGCCATCCGTCAGTTGAATCAGCGTCTGTCGCTTCGCGCCAATTTTGATTTTCTCACCCAGCTGTTGTCACGTTCCGGGCTGTATGAAAATCTGCGCCAGGAACCGTTCTCACCGCAGCGTGCGGCCGGAGTAGTGATGCTGGATGTCGACTATTTCAAAACCATTAATGATAACTTTGGTCACGATGCCGGTGATGGCGTGCTGGAGGAGATTGCGCGTCGCATTCAGGATGTGGTGAACAATCGAGGCTTGGTTTGTCGCTTCGGTGGCGAAGAGTTTGTGGTGGTGGTGTTTGACTACAATCACAGCCAACTGTATCAGCTTGCTGAAGTTATTCGCCAATCAATGGTCAGAGAGAAATTCTGGTTGCAGGGGAATACTGTCACCGTCACCGCCAGCCTGGGGCTGGCGTTGGGCAATGCCGTGAACGAGCGTGAATGGCAGGGGGTGGTTAACCGCCTGATTTCGGCGGCCGACAAAAACCTCTACCTGTCAAAACGTAATGGCCGCAATCAAACCTCACCTGCGGTAGAGCCACGTCCGCTGGTTAACGACGTGGCCTGAGGGGTTAGACGCTGCTTTTCAGCGCACTGCTTTGCTGATGGCGCTCCTGCGCCAGTTCAATCAGGCGGGTAATCAGCGCACTGTAGCTCAGCCCCGCTGCCTGCCAAAGCTTCGGATACATGCTGATGTTGGTAAAGCCGGGCAACGTATTGACTTCATTGACGATGATTTCTCCATCTTCCGTCAGGAATACATCGACACGTGCCATTCCGCTACACTCCAGCGCCTGAAATGCCTGTAGTGCCACCGCCCGAATCGCTTCGCTATCTGCGGTGCTGATCGCGGCGGGCACCACCACCTGAGCGCCACTCTCGTTGATATACTTGGTGTCATACGAATAAAACGCATCGTGTACCACCACTTCCCCGCAGGGGCTGGCGACCGGTTCATCATTGCCCAGCACGGCACACTCGATTTCACGTCCTTTAATGCCTTGTTCAATCAGAACTTTGCGGTCGAAGGTAAAGGCGAGATCAAGCGCAGCAGCGAATTCTTCGATGCAGCTGACTTTGCTGACGCCGACTGAAGACCCCTGGTTCGCCGGTTTGATAAACAGCGGCAGGCCCAATTGCGCCACCACCGCTTGTGCATCAAGCCGGGCGCGCTGCGCCTGCGTGACGCTAATCCACGGCGCAACCTTGAGTCCGGCATCGCGCAGCAGACGTTTGGTGAAATCTTTATCCATGCTGACGGCGGAACCCAGCACCCCTGAGCCAACAAACGGCAGATTAGCCATACGCAGCAGCCCTTGTAGAGAACCGTCTTCGCCCAGGGTGCCGTGCACGATCGGGAAAATGACATCGACCTGTGACAGCGGATGCGCATTCTGGCGTGTAATCAGCTGTTGTGATGCCTGACCAGGCACCAGTGCCACATTCTCGCCGGAGCGATTGAGCGCGATCAGCGAGGGGTTTTCCGCGTTGAGCAGAAAGCCGGAGGCATCATTCAGATGCCACTCGCCCTGCTTATCAATCCCCAGCAGCACGACATCGAATTTGCTGGTATCGATGGCCTCAAGAATGTTTTTGGCTGATTGTAATGACACCTCATGTTCGGCTGACTTGCCGCCAAAAATGATCCCCACGCGCTGTTTTGCCATTGTTTTTTGTCCGGTTGCGATAAAGCGAATGGCTAAGATAGCACGGGGTGTTAAGGGGGGAAATCAGATGAGCAGAAGCGTGTTTAGCCGTGAAAAAATCCCCTCGGATGAGGGGATGTGTGATTATGTGATTCTGTTTATACGGGCGTCACAATATATCCCGCCGTGGACTTTCCTTTCGTGATTGCCCCGACTGTTGATTGATGCAAGATATCTCCCGCAATCTGGATATTTACACAGGTAGGTAAATTCTTTGGTATGTGTATTGATGTGATTATCCAGAGCGTATTCTGAAGGCAGATAGAGTCCACACATGGGACATTGAAAATTAAGTTTAGTATGGCAATATGTAATGTGAATATTAAGGATATCTTTTGATTTAAAATACTTCCCGCACCCGGACGCATGACAACGGAAAGAAGCTTCTCTGGCATGGGCGTTTTTTATATGTCGATTCAAATCTCCTTTCGTCTTAAAACGAGAGGCACAGGTCGATCTGGGGCAGTGTACTTCATATGACATATTATGTTGCGACAGATGCTGGGAGAGTAAGGTGCGACTGTTAAAACTGGCATTGCAATCCCGATGTCCACAGCGAAAACGGACAGACGTATGTTGCAAGCGATGTGCATAAAGACTCTCTTGATGTTTATATTCTTTATCACATCCTGGCCAATCGCATTTATAGAACAGAATTTTATGGACATCGCTCAGGTGTGTCGCATACATGTTTTTACGATGGAAACTCTCACTGCAACCAGGGATACGACAGGTATAATTAATCGTAGGTGGTTCGATGATGACGTTTTTGTCCAGTAAGTTTTTTTTGTCCAGTGTTCTGTAGTCTTCATTAGCCGCTACATACTCTTTGGCCGTTAATTTATTATTTTTTCGATGTTTGTCGATGCCTTCTTGTGCCATCCATACAGCAAAACCCTCATCATCATTGAGATATAATTTATTACCCTCTTCACGCATTCTACCATCAATGTCATTAAAGGTTATGGGGTTATTTCTGGCGAGGGAGAAAAGATTCATCCCATCGATTTCCCCCGCCGGATCAGGAGTCAACCAGCGTAAAAGCCAGGGTGCATAATAGCGGTAACCATAATAAACCAGGCCGGTCCTGTCCCGCTCTTTTCCTGAATAATGAAGGGTCTTATAACATGCTTCTATTTGGCTGCGTGTTAACCAGATGGCCGTGCCACCGTAGGGATAATATTCTTCGCGGCTGATGATTTCCGCTTCCCCATCAATTTCCAGTGTACAACTCTGATTCCGATTTTGCAGGCTGTAGCGTTGGTGTTGATTCTCCACCCCTTCAGGTATATCTGATAACCAGTAGTGTATTCGCACATTATCGGTAGTTATCACCGTTAATCTTTCTTTCTGCCGGGTTCCCGAATAACGCATACGTATTTCAATGCCTGGCAAATAACGTATGAGATGCTGTCGCACTGAATAGGCACTTTTCTGTGATGAGGATTTTAGCACGCGTGTTCCAAGGGTGCAGTAACGATACTGCTCACGGTGCATGATGTTGCTGTTTGACTGCATGGTGCTTTTCTCCATCAGGATAAAAAGCTCAGCATTATCGACGTCAAATCCAACGAATAGCCTTCCCCTTATGTAGACAGCACAAAAAAAATCCCCTCGGAAGAGGGGATGCCTAATTAACTCAGGCCAACACCAGGGAAATAGTGATAAGACTATACCAAAGTATAGTTAATATAAATGTCGGGTTGATCAAAAAATTCGCAATCAGATTTTCGCGCTTCATCGCACTCCTTCGGCATGAGCATGATTGAACGATATCACGCGCTAAGGATTAAAATTGTTGATGATTTCTTCAAGCTGAGAATTGAACTATTAATATGATTCTTTTGTTCTTTTTCATAAGAAATTATGAAAATTCCTGGTATTAATTTGCACGAGACCATCGATTTATATTCATTTTTTCTGCGATACATGCCGAAATATGCCATTTCAGGCATTGCATTTCTGCAGAAATCTCATCTATATTGCTCAAGTTTTACACATGGAAAGCATTGCCCTGCCGATCTTTATGCCATTTTTACAAGGAGTAAATATGAGCAATTCTTATCAAAATGAGATTCCGAAAGCCCGTGTCAATATTAAGCTCGACCTGCATACGGGAGGAAGTCTGAAGAAGGTTGAGTTGCCGCTCAAGTTATTGGTTACGGGGGATTTTAGTCACGGTAAGGAGACTCGCCTGCTCTCGGAGCGAGAAAAAACCGAGGTTAACAAACACAATTTCAACCAAGTGCTGGCGGAATATTCGCCTGCTATCAATTTGAATGTCCCGGACACCCTGGCTGCTGACGGCAGTGAACAGTGGTTAAATCTGACCTTCCGGGAGATCAAGGATTTTGAACCGGAACAGGTTGCCCGCCAAATACCGCAACTGAAAGCGATGCTCGCCATGCGCAATTTATTGCGCGACCTTAAATCCAATCTGCTTGATAACGTGACCTTCCGCAAAGAGTTCGAAGCCATCCTGAAAGATCCCGCGCTGAGCGATGCCTTGCGCACTGAACTGACCTCCCTGGTGCCGGAAAAAGCCTGAACACCAGCGATTTAATGGATTAATACGAGAGAAAAGTCATGTCTGCAAAGAATGAAACTGCTACTGGCGGTCAGGCGACTGTGCTTGAAAGACCTGAATCGGCCCGTGTTTACGCCTCCCTGTTTGAAAAAATTAACCTCAATCCGGTAGCGCATCTGAGTGATGTGGCGGTCTGGCAGGACAGTCAGGCCATGTCTGATGCCAGCGCTGATGAACGCGTTACGGCAGCGATGCAGGTGCTACTGGAGTGCCTGAAACAGAGCGGCTTAAAAGTGGAGAAACTCGACAAAACGCTGTTGGATCATCATATTGCACAGTTGGACCAACAAATTAGCCGTCAACTCGATTTGGTGATGCATCACCCTATTTTTCAGCAAGTTGAGTCCACCTGGCGTGGTCTGAAATCGCTGGTTGATAAGGCCGATTTTCGCCAAAACGTCAAAATTGCCTTGCTGGATCTCTCCAAAGAAGCCTTACGTCAGGATTTTGAAGATTCTCCGGAGATTATTCAGAGCGGCCTCTATCTCCAGACTTATGTCAGCGAGTATGACACCCCGGGCGGCGAACCCATTGCTGCCATCATCTCTGCCTGGGAGTTTGATGCTTCGGCACAGGATGTGGCCTTGTTGCGTAATATTGCGAAGGTCGCTTCATCGGCGCACATGCCGTTTATCGGGTCTGTCGGCCCGGCCTTCTTCCTGAAAGAGAACATGGAAGAGGTGGCTGCCATCAAGGATATTGGCAACTACTTCGACCGGGCCGAGTACATCAAGTGGCAAGCCTTCCGCGAAAGCGATGATGCGCGTTACATCGGCCTGACCATGCCCCGTGTGCTGGGACGCCTGCCGTATGGCCCGGATACCCTGCCGGTGCGGAGCTTCAACTACATGGAGGAGGTGAAAGGCCCGGATCACGACAAGTACCTGTGGATCAGTGCCTCTTTTGCCTTTGCCACCAATATGGTACGCAGTTTTATCCACAACGGCTGGTGCGTACAAATCCGTGGTCCCCAAGCTGGCGGTGCGGTGCAGGATCTGCCAATCCATCTCTATGATCTTGGCACCGGCAATCAGGTAAAAATTCCTTCTGAAGTGATGATCCCGGAAACCCGCGAATTCGAGTTTGCCAGTCTTGGCTTTATCCCGCTGAGTTACTACAAAAATCGCGATTATGCCTGCTTTTTCTCGGCGAATTCGACGCAAAAGCCCCTTCAGTTTGACACTGCTGATGCCACGGCTAACAGCCGTATCAACGCTCGTCTGCCTTATATATTTTTGCTATCGCGTATTGCGCACTACCTGAAGATGATTCAGCGCGAAAATATCGGCACCACCAAGGATCGGCGTTTGCTGGAGATGGAGTTGAACGCCTGGGTACGCAGCCTGGTCACCGAGATGACCGATCCCGGCGACGATCTTCAGGCCTCACATCCACTGCGGGATGCCAGGGTGGTGGTGGAGGACATTGAGGATAACCCCGGGTTTTTCCGCGTGAAGTTGTTCGCTGTGCCGCATTTCCAGGTGGAAGGTATGGATGTCAACCTGTCGCTGGTTTCACAGATGCCAAAAGCGAAATCGTAAGGGTGGTATTCAGGGATGAAAACGGAACAACCGCTCTGGGGGCGGGGGGTGATGATCTCGCCCCAGCATTTTCAGCAGCAAGCGGCATGGGCGGAGTGGCGCAGTGAGTGTCTGGCAAAGATGGGGCTTAATCATCCCTGGGGGGTGCTACAGGCCGAGTTTGACCCCGAGCCACTGAGGCATGATCGGCTTCAGCCTCGTCATCTGCATGTTCGCTTCAGTGACGGGACGCTGATTGATACCCAGAATGCCGATGCACTCCCACCCACACTGACATTGAGCGCTGAGCACCGGGAAGTCGAGGTGGTTCTGGCGTTGCCACAGATGTATGCCAATGGTGGTAACTGCCTGCAACCTGACCAGGTGGCGGAACGTCCGGTGCGTTTTCGTCAGCGTTGGCGCGATATCCGTAACCTGTTTGGCGATGACTCACGGCAGATTGCCGTGCTGCATCCCGAATTGACGCTGCGCTATGCCCATCAGGACAACAGCGAGTGGTTAACCTGTCCGGTCGCGCGTCTGCAACGGGATACTCAGGGGGTCTGGACGTTGGACCAGCAGTTTCTGCCCCCGATACTGGTGTTGAGCGGAAGCAACTGGTTACTCACCGCGCTGGAACAACTGCTGACGCAATTGCGCTCCCGGCTGACGCGGTTGATGGCGATGCGTCGTGAAAGCAACCAGCGCATGGCCGATTTTGCCGTTGCAGATGTATCACTGTTCTGGTTGTTGAATGCGTTAAACAGCGCTGAACCGGTGTTGGCGAATTGCCTGCGCCATCCACAAAGCGCGCCTGAGCGGTTATACCCGGAGCTGGCAAGACTGGCCGGGAGTTTGTTGACCTTTTCCCTTGAGCATCAAATCAACGCCATACCGATCTATCGACATGATGATCTCAACAACGTATTCCCGCCATTGTTTCGTTTGCTCTCCCGGCTACTGGAAGCCAGCCTGCCCTCGCGTGTCGTGGCAATTGAGATGAGTCATGACCAAAGGTTGCGTCAGTGGCTGGCTCGCCTCAATGATCCACGTTTGCGTGAAGAGGCTGATTTTTATCTTTCGGTACGCTCACCATTACCGGTAGCGCAACTGCAGGAACAGGTGCCACGTCAGTGCAAAGTGGGTAGCCCGGATGATGTGATGAGCCTGGTGAATACCTCACAGTTGGGGATTCCACTCCAGCCATTGAGCCGCGTTCCCGCCGCCATTCCATTACGGCTGGAAAATCAATATTTCTCCCTCGATCTGTCTCACCCGGCGGCACGCACGATGCTGGAAAGTGGCTGCTGCATGTTTTATGTCCCCGGCACGTTGGGCGATCCGCAACTTGAACTCTTCGCGGTGCTAAGAACATGAGTAACAACCAACAGGGAGGTTTTGTGGATATCGATGCATTGATGCAGAACAGCTGGCTTCAGGTCATTAGCCTACGGCATCAGCCGCAGTTTAAAGAGGGAGAGGGTAAAGCGTTATGGCAGCGTTGCGTGGCCGATATTAAGCAGGTACAGCAGGTACTGCGCGATGCGGGCACCGGAGATGAAAGCCGTCAGGACATCCTGCTCGCACACTGTGCATTGCTTGATGAAGCCGTGAAGGGGCGAGGGGTGCAGGATGACGCCTGTATGCAGTGGTATCACCTGCCGCTTCAGGGGCATTTTCTGCATTCCATCGATGCCGGTGAAACCCTGTGCGACCGAATGTGGCAGGTACTTCGCCAGCCAACTGCGGATGCCTTGGTGTTGATGTGCTTTCATCGGGTGATGTTGCTGGGGTTCCTTGGTGGCTATCCATCGCTGCAGGCAGCGGAACGCCAGGAGCTGGTCAGCGCGCTTAATGCACGTGTGCCGCCGTACAAACATACCACCGAACAATTCCTGCTAACCGGAACGGAGGGCAGTTTGCAGCGGCGCATCGTAAGTCACTGGCCGGTGCGTCTGGGGTTGTCAGCATTACTGTTGTTGGCAGTGTGGTGGGGGCTGGATCGTTGGTTGGATCAACTGATAGTGGTACTGCTACCAGAGGTGACGGGATGAGCAGCGTGCCGCAGCGCATTAAGAGAGGATGGGCCGCGAAACATCGCCCACATTCCGCCTTATCATTCGTCAGGGCGCTGCCCGAAGAGAGTTATCGTCTGCCGGTGGTGTTGTACTGCGGCGATGATGCGCAGGGCTGGCCGGAGCAGGAAGCCGTCCGGCTGGTGCCACAGGGATGCTGGATACACATCAAAGCCAGTCGCGAGCTACAACATGTATTACGCCAATTGCTGCTATCGCGTCCTGGCTGGGGAGGCCAGATCGCCATCTGTGTCAGTGTGAATCCACAGCAACATACGCAGCTGGCGGCAGTGGAAAACCAACTACATGAATTGCGCTGGCAGATTGCCATGCTGCGTCGTGAGGTGCAGCTGGCGCTACCGTTGCTGTTAACCATGCGGGTGGCGGGCAACATCACACTGACGACACAACCGCTGTGGCAAGTCAGCGTGGTGGGGGCCGGGACACAGATATGGTATGAGGGTCAGGCACCACAATCTATTGAGCAGTGGTTAGCGCAGGCGGATAGCCGCGTGCTCCAACAGCAGATCCTGTTCAACGCACTGGATTGTGGCTTCAGTCAGCGTGTGTTGGGCTTTTTTACCGCAGATCACCCGGATGTTGCACCGGTTGCCCCTCATGCCATGCTCTGTGCGTTGCAGGCCACGTTGACGCAGCAGCAGACCGATTCGCTGTGGCAACAAGGGCTATCCGGCTGCACCACTCTGCGGTCGGTCACTGGCTGGTCGGCAAACCATGGAGAGAGTGTCCAACCCGATTTCATTTTACCCTTGTTGCCGCGCGGGCGGACCGTTAGCCCGGTTCGTCGGGCAGTGCTGCCAGTGCTGACCTCGTTTCTCGTCCTGGTCTTTATCGCACTGAGTTACAGCGCATGGAATAACCAGGTGCTCATCCATCGCATCGCGTTTGACCTTGCGCACTATCACCGTATTGCCATGGTCGATGCAGGCCCGAAAGCTGCCGCCGTTGCGCTACTGCGCGAGGATGCCGCACAGCTAAACCAGTGGGCGCGCCAGGGCGAACCCTTCTCTCTGGGGATGGGGTTGTATCGTGGCGAACGTTTGCACCTGCCGGTGCTGGATGCCATCCGCAGCTGGCAGCCTCCTCCTTCACACCCGCTGGCTCCCCAACCACAAGCAACGATTGCGCAGCTCGACAGCCTGGCGTTGTTCGATTCCGGCAAAGCAGAGCTGAAGCCAGGCTCGACCAAAATGCTGATCAAGGCCCTGGTTGGCATTCGGGCAAAACCAGGCTGGCTGATTGTGATTAGCGGGCATACCGACAACACCGGTGACCCGGCATTTAATCAGCAGCTCTCGCTGCAACGTGCGGAAGCCGTGCGTAACTGGATGCGCGACACCGGGGCTATTGCTGAAAGCTGTTTTGCGGTGCAGGGGTACGGTGTGAGCCGCCCGCTTGTCACCAACGATACCCCGGAGGGGCGCGCAACCAACCGGCGTGTCGACATTCGTCTGGTGCCACAGGCTGATGCCTGTCTGGAGCCGGATGACACCCTGCTGTCATCACGGGATGGTGACAGTAATCAACACTTAACGGAGTAAAAATTATGGCGATTCCAGTTTATCTGTGGCTGAAAGACGACGGCGGCATGGATATTAAAGGTTCGGTTGAGGCCGAGCATCGGGAGGGAAGCGTAGAGGTCGTGGCCATGAAACATCAGGTCCACATTCCTACCGATGGGAATACCGGCAAGGTGACGGGCACCCGCGTCCATGCCCCTTTGCAGTTTACCAAAGCGATCGACTCCTCCAGTCCGTATCTCTACAAAGCGGTCACCACCGGCCAGACGCTGAAGAGCGCCGAGCTTAAGTGGTATCTCATTGATAGCGGAGGTAATGAGGTGGAGTACTTCAATACCCGGCTGGAAAACGTCAAGGTGGTGAAGGTTAGCCCCCTGATGCATGACATCAAAGATCCCGCCAAAGAGCAGCACAATCATCTGGAAGAGATTGAGCTGCGCTACGAAAAAATCACCTGGACCTTCAAAGAGGGCAACCTTGTTCATTCTGATGAGTGGAACACGCGAACGGTTGCTGTCGCTGGCTAAACCCTGCGGGCGGTAGTTCCGCCCGCTGTTTCCTGCCTGCGCGGGCTTGCAATAAACATCGGAAGTTTACACCTGATGGGCATGGGTTACGGCCAGGGGCGGTAGCGTGCCTGCAATGGAGAGCAAAATATGGAACATCAGTCCGCCGTTCTGCTGCGACATCTCAACCCTTTCTGCGCCCGAGCGCTCGAAGGCGCAGCTTCTTTATGTCAGAGCCGCGCTCACGCGGAAATCACCCCCGAACATTGGCTGCTGAAGTTGCTGGAAACCGGCGAAGGCGATCTGACGGTGATTGCCCGTCGTTATGCGTGGGATATGGAGGCTATCTGGCAATCGTTATTGCGCTATCTGGACACACAGCCACGCACCGTGCGCAGCAATCCCGCGCTTTCCGCACGCTTGCAACACTTGCTAAAACAAGGCTGGCTGTGCGCGTCACTGGAAAATGAAAGCACACAAATTCGGACACTCCATTTGCTGATGGCGCTGGCGGATACCCCGACGCTGCTGGAGTGTGATGAACTCTGGCCGTTACTGACGCTGGGTAAAACGCAACTTGAACGCTTGTGTCCGCTGCTTGAGGAACAGTCTGAAGAACGAGTCAGGCCACTTGAGATGTTCAGTGCGGCTGCTGTATCGCCACCCTCTGCGGCAAATAGCGATGGCCATCCGGCGGTGCTGGAACGCTTTACCCTTGATCTCACGGCCCGCGCGCGTGCAGGTCAAATCGACCCGGTTTTTGGCCGTGACAATGAAATTCGTCAGATGGTGGATATCCTGGCTCGTCGGCGTAAAAACAACCCAATCCTGGTGGGGGAACCCGGCGTGGGGAAAACTGCGCTGGTGGAAGGCTTGGCGCTGCGTATCGTTCAGGGGAATGTGCCAGACAGCCTGAAGTTGGTGAGCATTCGCACGCTTGAGCCGGGGCTGCTCCAGGCGGGAGCCGGGGTCAAAGGCGAGTTTGAGCAGCGACTGAAAAATATTATCACCGCCGTACAGCGCTCACCCCATCCGGTGCTGCTGTTTATTGACGAAGCCCATACCCTGATCGGTGCAGGTAATCCGGCGGGCAGTGCCGATGCGGCCAATCTTCTGAAACCGGCACTGGCGCGAGGTGAACTACGCACCATCGCGGCCACCACCTGGAGTGAATACAAACAATATTTCGAGCGCGATGCTGCGCTGGAGCGGCGTTTTCAGCGTGTGCAGATCGATGAACCTGACGATGAAACCGCCTGCCAGATGTTACGAGGTCTGAAGTCTCGCTATGCACAACACCACGGTGTCTACATTTCCGACGAAGCGGTGCGGGCAGCGGTCACCCTCTCGCGGCGTTATTTGGTGGGGCGTCAGTTACCGGATAAAGCCGTTGATCTGCTGGACACCGCCAGTGCGCAGGTCCGAATGAGTCTGGACACCGTACCGGAATCACTCACCCGACTCAGGGCACAGATCGCTGCTCTGGAAATGGAGCAACAGGCGCTGCTGGAGGATTGTGCGGTCGGCCATTATGACGGCAATAACCGTTTGGCCGAAACCCGGCAGTTTATCCGACAGCGGCATGATGAGCTTGCGGCAATAGAAGCGCGTTATCAGCAGGAAAAAGCGCTGACGGAGCAGTTGCTGGCCTGCCGCCGCGACCCTTCACGGGAGCAGGAGATTGCTGCCTTACACGATCGGCTGGTGAAGATTCAGCAGACGACGCCGCTGCTGGCGCTGGATGTGGACGCACGCACGGTGGCACAGGTAGTTGCCGACTGGACCGGCATCCCGCACGCCTTATTGATGAAAGATGAGCAGAACGAACTACTGAGGCTGGACGCCGTCCTGGCCCAACGGATTGTCGGGCAGGATCACGCGCTGCATGCGATTGCGCAGCGGCTGCGCGCGACGAAAACCGGTCTCGCTGCGGAAAATGGACCACAGGGGGTATTCCTGCTGGTGGGCAGCAGCGGCACAGGAAAAACCGAAACTGCGCTGGCGCTGGCAGATACCCTCTACGGCGGGCCACGGTCGCTGATTACCCTTAACCTCAGCGAATATCAGGAGGCGCATACCGTCAGTCAGCTCAAAGGTTCACCGCCCGGCTACGTCGGCTATGGTCAGGGCGGCATCCTGACGGAAGCCGTGCGTAAACGCCCCTACAGCGTGGTGCTGTTGGATGAAGTGGAAAAGGCGCACCGCGATGTGTTGAATCTGTTTTATCAGGTGTTTGATCGCGGTTTTATGCGTGATGGTGAAGGGCGTGAGATCGATTTTCGTCACACCGTTATTCTGATGACCTCCAATCTCGGCAGCGACCAACTGATGCAGCAGTTGGCGCAACAACCTGACGCCAGTGATGCTGATTTACAGGAACGACTACGTCCGTTGCTGCGTGACCATTTCCAGCCCGCGCTGTTGGCACGTTTCCAGACGGTGATATACCGGCCGCTGGCTCCGGCAGCGATGCGCACCATCGTTGCCATGAAGCTGGAACAGGTTAGCCAACGGCTGGTTCGTCATTATGGCATCCGTACCCACCTTGAAGAGAGCCTGTATGAGGCGCTCACCCATGCCTGTCTGCTGCCGGATACCGGTGCCCGCAACATCGATAGCCTGCTGAACCAACAGATTCTCCCGGTGCTGAGCCAACAACTGTTGACGCTGATCGCCGCCGGAGGCAAACCCGCAAGCCTGACATTGGGCTGGGATGAGGAGCAGGGCATCGTGCTGTCGTTGCAGGAGCACAGCAACGATGTGGCAGGTGAGCTAAAGCATCAACCCACGGTTTGAAGCGGATTGCCCGCGATCCCTCTGGAGGCGTCACAACAGGAATTGTGAAACCCTATGAATAAGCAAGAAAAACTGACTTTTTTCTCCGTAAAGATAACCGTCATATTTATCCTTGTGGCCACCGCGTTACCGGTGTTTCTGGGCGGAGCGCTGATGTGGTTCTATCCGCTTGAACGCACTACGGAGTGGAAAGCACTGTTTCACCTGGTCATAGGTTGCATCGCGGTCTGGCTGGGGTTGCTGTGCCTGTTTACGCTTGGTGTCACTGTCGTCAGTGGTGATATTCGTGGTGTCATCAGGTCCATGACCAAAACCGAACAAAGCCCGACAGAAGAGAGGCAGCACCCGATGATAGCGGCGTTGCTTCACCATTTACGCGCCCGTTACACCCGCTTCTGGCGCAGTAAAGTCCGTCTGTTACTGGTCACCGGGGAGGATGCAGCCATAGATGCCCTGGTTCCCGGCCTGCGGGTACAACAATGGCTGGAAGGCCAGCGAACCGTGCTGATTTATGGCGGCAATCTGCGTACCGGGGCCGATCGGGAAAAACTGGCTGCTTTACGAACGCTACGGTCTGGCCGACCGTTGGATGGCATCGTGCAGGTGTTGGGACAGGATGAAAGCTTAACGGTGCACCACAGTGAGGCTTCGCTGCGTGTGCTTGAGGGCATCAACGCTCTCCTGCACTGGCAGGCACCGGTCTGGCTATGGCAGTTACTTCGCAGCAGCTGGCCGCAGGGAGGGCATGATCCCTGCGCCGTGGGTGTGACCTTTGCCGCTGGCGCAGCGCCTGAAGATATTCAGCAGCAGCTGGATAAATTGCAGCCTGCATTACGCGATCGTGGCATGGCGCAGCTGGCAGATAACCTCAGCCATGACGGGTTGCTGCGTCTGGCTCAGCAACTGGCAGAGGGCGGCAGCCTGCTTTGGCAGCGATATCTGACCCCCTGGCTCATGTCGCCGTCTGCCGTAGCATTACGCGGTTTGATATTTAGTTTGCCCCACGGCACGTCCGGCGAGGTTGATCCGCATGCGCTGCCGCAACCCTCTCTCTGGCAGCAGATAAGCCGCGACAAGGTGAAAGGCCGACGTATCGGGTTGCCCTGGCAGCAGACGCTGGCTTGGTCACTGCTGGGGCTGATGTTGCTGTGGGGGACTGGCATGCTGGTGTCGTTTACGGTTAACCGCTCGCAGGTGATGGCTGCTGCGCAACAGGTCCGGGCGTTGGAAAAGAACCCGGAAATCAATGATGCGCAACTGATTGCCTTACATCGGCTACGTAATGATCTTGGTCGTCAGCAGCACTGGCTGGCGCAGGGTGTCCCTTGGTATCAACGCTTCGGGCTCAGTCATACCCGTGAACTTTATACCGCGTTGCTCCCCCGGTATGGCGTGACGAGTCATCGTGTGATTCACGATGCCGCTCGTGTGGCACTTGAGGCGAAGCTCACGCGGCTGGCAGAATCACCTCCGGACAGTCCGCTGCGTGCGTCGCTGGCATCCTCAGGTTATAACCAACTGCAGGCCTGGCTGATGATGTCGCGCCCGGAACGGGCCGTGGCGGATTTCTTTGTCCGGACGATGAAAGCGGTGGAACCGCAACGCGACGGGATCTCCACCCCTCTGTGGCAAAGTCTGGCACCGGATTTATGGGCCTTCTATGCCGCCTCGTTATCCTCTCACCCCCAATGGGCGATGCCGCCTGATCCGACGCTGCTTGCCCAGGTGCGGCAGGTTTTACTTCAGCAAATGGGCCGCCGCAATGCGGAGAGTACGCTGTATAGCAACCTGTTACAGGCGATGGGGCGTAACTATGCGGATGTCGATTTGGAAGATATGACGGCAGGCACCGATCCGCACCGATTGTTCACCAGCGATAAGGTCGTTCCCGGCATGTTTACCCGTCAGGCATGGGAGGGGGGCGTACAGCAGGCGATTGAGAAAGCGGCGCGGGAGCGTCGTGAGGAGATCGATTGGGTGCTGAGCGACAGCCGGAGCGCGCTGGCGCGGGATGTCTCACCCGAGGCGCTACAGGAACGGCTGACACAGCGCTATTTCACCGATTTCGCCGCCAGCTGGCTGAACTTCCTCAATGGATTGCGGTTGAACCCGACGCATAACATCGCCGATGTAACCGACCAACTTACCTTAATGAGTGACGTGCGCCAGTCGCCGTTGATTGCGTTGATGAATACCCTCGCGTGGCAAGGACAGACCGGACAGCGGCGCGATGCCGTTGCCTCCAGCCTGCTAAATTCGGCGCAAACGTTGATTGGCCGTAAAGCGCAACCGGTCATTGACCAGCAACCCTCTGCGCCCACCGGGCCGCTGGATAGCACCTTCGGTCCGCTGCTGGCGTTGCTGGGGCGGGACAATGGATCGCAACTGATGGCCGCGGACGGTTCTCTCAGCCTGCAAACTTACCTGACGCGCATCACCCGGGTTCGGCTCAGATTACAGCAGGTGGCGGCGGCACCCGATCCCCAGGAGATGCTCCAGGCACTGGCTCAGACGGTATTTCAGGGCAAAAGTGTCGACCTGACTGACACCCAACAATATGGCAGCCTGATGGCGGCCAGCCTGGGGGAAGAGTGGAGTGGTTTTGGCCAGACGCTGTTTGTCCAGCCATTGGCGCAGGCGTGGGAGACGGTCCTGCAACCCTCGGCGGTCAGCCTGAATACGCAGTGGCGACGTGCGGTGGTGGAAAACTGGCGTAGCGCGTTTGATGGTCGCTATCCGTTTGCTGCCAGCACCAGCGACGCTTCATTGCCAATGCTGGCGGAGTTCATCCGTAAGGATGCCGGTCGTCTCGATAGTTTCCTCACCCAGCGTCTCGCGGGGGTGTTGCAAAAAGAGGGCAGCCACTGGGTGCCAGACCCTGTACACAGTCAGGGTCTGACATTTAATCCGGCCTTCCTGCAAGCAATCAATCAGTTACGCGAACTGGCGGACATTCTGTTTACCGACGGCACTCAGGGTATCAGCTTCGAATTACAGGGACGTCCGGTCTCTGCGGTGATGGAAACACATTTGACGATCGATGGGCAAAAGCTCCGTTACTTCAATCAGATGGCCGAATGGCAGGCTTTCCGCTGGCCGGGTGAGAGTTTAAAGCCTGGCACGCTGCTGAGTTGGACCACGGTGGGCAGCGGAGGCCGTGTGTATGGCGATTATGCGGGCACCTGGGGTTTTATTCGCTGGCTGGAGCAGGGGAAGCGTCAGCAACTGGATCACAGCCAGTGGATGCTGAGCTTTGCCACGGCCGATAAACGCCACCTGCAATGGGTATTACGCACGCAAATGCGCGATGGCCCTTTGGCGTTACTCCGCCTGCGCGGCTTCACCTTACCGGATGCGATCTTTAGCGTCGATGCCGGCTTGGCCGCACAGGTGCTGGCGCGAGATGAATAACTCAAGGACGGAGCAGTATCATGACAGGGATTGCGGTGTTAATCAGCGCCTGTGGCGCAGAAGACGTTGCCTTACGGGCAGAAGCAGAGCCGCGTATCCACGCCTGGGCGGGCTGGATCGCGCCGATCACCGATTTGGCCCCCACCGGGCAAGATCCGACGTATGACGACCATTTCCAGCAAATGCTTGCCGAGGTCAACAAACTCTCCGGTGTGGATACGGCGCTCATCATTGCGCTGGCCGAGCCGTTGCTGATCTCAGTCAGCAAAGATATTCGTGTGATCACATTTTACCTGTGGGCGCGGCTTCATCAGCAGGGAGAACAGGGTCTGGCCGAAGGTCTGGAACTGCTGGCCGCCGCATTGCAGCAATACGGTGAATTGTTGCATCCGCAGCGGCCTCGTAGCAGGCAGGGTGCATTGAGCTGGCTCAGCAGCGGCAGAATGCTGAACAGTCTCGCACTGTGGCCGGCAGTAGATGTGACGCTCATCCGGCGCATCTGCGCCGTGCTGTTGCGGGTACATGACCTGATCCGTGAAGAGGAGCGTCAGGCGCTGGTGCCGCTGATACAGGCCCTGGAGGTCCGACTGGCGCGCAGCGGCGGTGCGGATGCGCTGGTGCCGCAAAACAGCAGCGCACCGACAGAGGCTGACAAAAACCTTACGCCAATGTTGGCCCCCATTTCGTCGGGGCGCGATCTGCTTGACCAGGTCAGGCTTCTGGCACGTTATCTGCGTGAACAGCCCGAGGGATGGCTTGCCGCGCATCATCTGATGAAAAGTGTACGCTGGGACACACTTCATCATCTGCCGCCACTGGATGCCAGCGGCCGGACGCGTCTGGCTCCTCCGAAACCTGAGCATCTGGCACATCTGAAACGTCTGTGGTTGCAACAACGCTGGCAGGAGCTGCTGGACCTGACCGATTCACTCTTCGCGCAAAGCGTCAATCATGTCTGGCTGGATGTGCAATGGTACGTCTGGGAAGCGCTCAGCCGGGGCAACACCGACTCCCGGCTGGCAACCGTGGTTGAGCAGGATTTGTCGGCGTTGTTATTGCGTTTGCCGGGCCTGGAGTGTCTGACATTTTCCGATGGCACCCCTTTTGCCGATGAAGTGACGCTGAGCTGGATCGCCCGGCAGGTGAAAAACGATGCTTCTTATCGCGAACCTGTCGCTCAGTCATCTGCCAGTGGGCAGGAGGGAGACCTCCTCGCGCTGGAGAGTGAGGCGCTGACCATCGCCGATACGGAGGGCGCGGAAGCCGCACTTTGCTGGCTACAGCAGCGGCCCGGCGTCACCAGCCAGCGTGCCCGCTGGCTACTGCGTCTGTTGATGGCGAGGGTATGCGAACAGCTGGCTAAGCACGACATGGCGCTACATCTGTTGCGTGAATTAGACCGTAGTGCGGAGAGCCTTACGCTGGTGCACTGGTCGCCTGAATTGCTGTTTGAAGTCAGGGCCAGACGGCTAAAACTGCTCAGAACCCGGGCAGCTCGCAGCGAGAGTGACAAAGCCCGGTTGCAATCCGAGATGGAGAACTTGCTGGCCGGGCTGATTGCCCTTGATCCGGCGCACGCCGCAGTACTTTGCCGCTGACCTCCTCATCGACTCTTAGGCGAATTCCCTATGGAAAACTTAACCCTGCGATATTACGACGCTGAAATGCGCTACCTGCTGGAAGCCGGAGAAGAGTTTGCCCGCGCTCACCCGGAACAGGCAGCGAGGCTTAATCTGGATAAAGCCGGTGCGCGCGATCCTTTTGTCGAACGTCTGTTTGAAGGTTTTGCCTTCCTGATGGGACGGCTGCGGGAAAAGCTGGATGATGACTTACCCGAATTAACCGAAGGGTTGGTCAGCCTGCTGTGGCCACATTACCTGCGCACCATTCCTTCCTTATCTGTGGTGGAGTTTACCCCTGACTGGCGCTTGATGAAGGAACCGCTACGTATTGCTCGCGGCTTTGAAGTGTTGTCCCGCCCGATTGGCGAGCAAGGAACGCGTTGCCGCTATACCACCACCCGCGATATTGAACTGCTGCCGCTGATGCTGGAAAAGGTTGCTCTCACCAGCGACGCGCAGGGGCGTTCCATGATCCGCCTGCGCTTCAAGGGGGGCGAGCTGGCTGACTGGAGCAGCATGGATGTCAGTCATCTCTCGCTTTATCTCAACGCCGACGCGCCGCTGGCTTGTGCTCTGCACGAAGCGCTCACTATGCATGTCGCCAACATCAGACTGCGCCTGCCGGGAGAGAGTGATAGCCGGGTGGTGGCGGGGCATTTTAGCGCGCAAGGTTTTGACCCTGATGATCGGCTGTGGCCAGGCAGTGATAGCAGCTTTAGCGGCTATCAGTTGCTGTTGGAATATTTCACCTTTCGGGAAAAGTTTATGACGGTGGCCCTGCACGGGCTGGAGCAGGCCAGGCTCCCGGCGGTGCTGCCATGGTTTGAGCTGGAGGTGACGCTTGCCAGACGCTGGGAACATGATTTTATCTTTAGCGAAAAGCATTTGCGCTTGCATGTCGTGCCGGTCATCAACCTTTTTACACTGGAATCTGATCCCTTGACCATCGACGGTTTGCAGACGGAATACCTGCTGCGTCCGATGCGTGTGCAGGATGGGCATACCGAAATTTATTCGGTGGATGAGGTGATCTCCTCCCATAACTGTCCCTGGGTGCCGTTCACCAGCTTTCGCCACAAAGGTGGCATGCTGCGTCACACCGCGCCGGAGCATTACTACCATACACGGGTACGTCAGGGGCCATCCGGCTTACATGAAACCTGGTTAATCCTCGGCGGCGAAGCGTTTGATAACCAGAGCGTGCCGCACGACGAAAGCCTGTCGGTTAGCGTAACCGGCACCAACGGGCAATTGCCACGCCGGGCGTTACAAAGCACGTTACTGGATCAGGTGGTGAAATCCACCGCCACTCAAGTACAGGTACGTAATCTTTGTGCACCGACGCTGCCCTGTTATCCCCCCAATCGTGACCGCTTCCATTGGCGGGTTCTGAGTCATCTCGGCTCCAGCTTTCTGTGGATGATGGATAACGCCGACGTGTTGCGTGGCACGTTGGCACTGTATGACTGGACACACAGCGAGATGAACCGTCGCAGGCTGGAGGCCATTGTGCACGTTTGCCACCACGAGGTGTCGCGTTTTGAACAGGGTTATCTGCTGCGGGGGGTACAGATCGAGATCACCCTCGACAGCACCGGTTTTGCTGGCAGCGGCGATATCTGTCTGTTTGGCGAAATGCTCAGCCGCTTTTTTGCGTTGTATACCGATATTCATTTGTTTAACCGCCTGGTCCTGATTCTGCAACCCACCGGAGAACGCCTGCAATGGGAAGAGAAGCACAACCGTCGCATCCCAGGATGACACAATGGCTTGAGAGCGAACTGAACCGCCTGAATTTTTATCGCTTTTGTCAATTGGTTGAACATCAGCACCGTGACGCTCCGCCACTCGGCAGTACCAGCCATCCAGGCGATGATCCCATTCGCCTGTTGCCCCATGCTGGCATGGGTTTTCCTGCCAGCGAACTGAAGGCTCTGGAGTATGGCGAAGGACCACCGGTGGTGCGGACTACCTTTCTCGGACTGTATGGCGTAGATGCACCGTTGCCAGGGCGCTACCTCGATGACATCGCGCAGCACAGTGAAGGACACGAAGCGTTGCAGGGATTTCTCGACATCTTTAACCACCGCGTGCTGACGCAGTTCTACCGAATCTGGCGCAAATATTCTTACCCCGCCACCTTTGAAGAAGGGGGTACGGACAGTACCTCTCAATCCTTGTTGGGATTGATTGGGTTGGGCATTCCCGGCACCGGAAAACACATTGCGACGCCGATATCACGCTTTCTGGCGTTGTTGAGTGTTATGCGCCAACCCGGCAGAACGGCTGAGGGGATTGCGGCGTTGGTGCGCCTGCTTGCGCCACAGACGTCGGTTCAGGTGCAGCCGCATTGCCTGCGTCCGGTGCCGGTCAGCGATCCGCCGATCCTCACTGAGCAAGGATGTTTGCTTGATGGCAATCTCCCGCTGGGCGATGAAGTGATGGATGCCAGCAGCCAGATCCTGATTGATTTACAGACCGAATGTGCAGATGAAGCGCGGGGTTGGCTGCCTGAGGGGCTATTGTACCAGGACTTGCAGGTGATGCTGCGTGTGTATCTTGGCTGGCGTTATACCGCACGCATCAGACTCACGTTACATACCGGGCTGCTCGCGCCGCCAGCCCTCGGCACAACACCTTTCTGGCTGGGAATGACCGGTGTACTTGGCGTGGAGGGTGAATGCTGTCCTGCCGATATCCCCGCCACTTTTACCACCGAATTGGGCAGTTACACCGGCATGGAACCCGCCACCCCCTCACAAGGAAACCGACGTGTCGCCTACCATTTTACCTAACCTGGTGCTGTGCACCGTGGTGTTGAGCCTCTCTGCCTGTGGGTTACAGCAGAAAGTTGTTGATAGCACATCTTCCGCGTTTAACTCTATATTTTACAAACAGATAAAGACCCTGCATCTCGACTTTTCTGCCCGAGAAAGCCTCAACAGCGATAGCCGTGAACACCATCCGCTTTCTGAGCCAGTTATGGTGCGAATTTACCAGTTAAAAGCGCGGAAAACCTTTGATGGCACGGTGTATCAGCAACTGATAGATGAGGCTGCAGAGGTATTGCATGCAGACCTGTTGGCTGAGCGTGAGCTTATTATGACGCCCGGCGGGGATCTCGCGCTGAATATGCCGATGGAACCAGAGACCCGATTTGTCGCTGTTGTTGGCCTGTTTCAGTATCCCGATATGGCAAAAAATAGCTGGCGGCTGGTGCTGGAACGCAACGAGCTTAACCCGGATAAGCCGAGGGTGATTGAGCTGGATAGTCGGCATCTGATGCTGCGTGCGGAGAAGCCATCATGAGCCAGCCTTCGCTCTATGAATTGCTGAAAGGGGGATTTAGTGGTGGTCTGGCGTTGCATCAGGTCAGCGAGCAGAACCAGGTCATATTGTCCGTACTGGACAATATGCAACGCATTCTGAATACCCGTGCGGGATCACTGGCGCATATTCCTGATTATGGCCTGCCAGATATGACGCAAATTTTGGCGGGGATGCCCGCCACAGCCCAGCAGTTGGTTTTCACCTTCGTGCAGGTATTGCTGAAATATGAGCCGCGACTGGCAAAAATCGACGTTGTGGTGTTGGAGTCAAGCCAGCCTGGCGACCTGCGCTATGTTATTGAAGCCGAGATGAAACTGGTCGGGCTGGTGCGATTTGGCACAGTATTTATGCCGGAAGGGCGCGTGCTGATCCAGCATCTGCAACAACAGCAGTTTCTCGAAAACAAGCCTGTGTAACCGGTGCCGTGCAAATCTGGAAAAGGACAATCAACGGATGATGAGTGAACTTTCTCCCCAACGCATCCAGACTGGTGGCGATCCGCGCACCTTCAGTGAATACGCCACGTTGCGTGATGAGATCGGCAAGCTTTCCCACCCCGCCCGGCCTGATGTGGACTGGATACATGTCGAGCAGCTCTGCCTGGCACTGTTTGAACGGAATGGTGTGGAATTACAGAGCGCCGCTTGGTACACCCTGGCGCGAACGCACACCGCAGGCGCATGTGGGTTAAATGAAGGGCTTAGCATTCTGGAGGCGATTATTACACGCCAGTGGACGGCACTGTGGCCTCAGGCCATGCAGGCGCGCACGGATATCATCACTACGTTAGTCCGTCGGCTGCAAAATATTCTGCGGTGCTGGACGTTTCAGCGTGAGGACGAGCTATCCGAGTTATGTCGCAGTAAAAAATTATTAGAGTCACTGCGAGATACACTGACATGCAATGGCATGAGTGAGGCGGGGCAAACTGGCAGCCTTTACGAGCAGGTAAAGTCTGCGATCGCGCATCTTAAGGAAGGGGTGGTCACTATGCCGCAGGTTATCGCCCAACAAGCCCCGGAAATGCTGACCCGGAGAGTTTATGTGATTCAACCAGAGCAGGGAGTATTAAAGCCTTTTGTCAGTGGTGCCTGTTGCGCATTGCTGGCCGGGGCAATGGTACTGGGCGGCTTTGGCTGGCTGAGCTATGAGCAGATGCAGCAGCAGGCTCAACTGGCACAACAGCGCAGGGTAAAAGAAGCTATTCCTCTTGAGCGCCTTCAGAGTTGGCACCAAGGGATGACTGAGTTACAGCACTTGGCCGAACAACTTAATGGCCTGGATAAAACGCGCGGTAAATATCTGACAGTCAGTGAACTGAAATCGAGCATTTTCTCCGCCATGCAGGCATTTAATCAGCATCCGCCGGTTGAGGAACAACTGCGACGCTACGCCGAAGGCGAGGGGAATCAGAGCAGTGAACAGGTACAGACCGGGATGTTATTGAGGCAGTTGGAGTATCGGTATCGGTTGTTGCGGGAGGAGAAGGGGGAGTGATGGGGCGGGGCTGTTTGCTGAATTTAGTGGCCCCTGCTGGGTTTGAACCAGCGATCAAGCGATTATGAGTCCCAATTTGAAGTGAGGGAAAACAGTAACTTGATGATTTTTATGTTTTCTTTAGACTGAATAGAGATGGAAAGTGGCGGATAGCGTTGCGCTCTGCTGCCACTTTGCTGCCAATTCTAAGGGGAGTTAAGTTACTCAAACCTACCTTCAAAGAACGAGGAAACTGAAGATACAAATAAATAGATTGTCAGATAAAAGAAAGATCACGTCGTAAATGATATAATTATACTACAGCACCACGACATGACCTAAAGTTTAGCTTTTCCATTAACCATGGGTCACTAACATGTGCAACCAGTAGTGTTATCAGGGAACCAACCTCCCGCGGTATAATTTAAAATTACATCTTGCTTAATTACTTGGGTGTTACAAACCGTACAGTACTTCGAGTAAGTTAGATTTCTATAATCGGCACATGGTCTGGGATTTTTATTGTATGTAGACTGGCAGGTGTCACTTCTAACGAAGATGGTATTAGGGTTAATATATGGTGCTAGTTTTTGATAAACAATTCTGTTTGCTTCAGCTCCATGGTGAGGTGTCGTAACTATTAGGTTTTGACAATCAGATAAAAAATCAAGTGGTTGCTGAAATGAAAAGTTCGAATCAGCGCAAAAAAGTACACCCGCAGAAAGATCTTCATCATAAGCATAGAAAACCAGACTTTCCACATTAGCTTTTGTTAAACAAAGGAATTCAAGTGCCAATCTCTTTTTAGCATGAAATATTTCAATAGAATTTACAGGGCGAAAGTATTCTAAACCGCCACCGGATTCAGTTTCTGAGTATTCAAACCATCTTACTCTTGCTCCGGAATTGTAAGCTAGGGTAGCCAGCTTTAATATCTTTTTAGCAGCATTAATTGCACTATTAAATATTTCATTTCGACCAAAGGAAATTGTTTGTTGGTTGTTTTTTTATGTGAAAATGGATTTTTAGGGATGAGATGAGTTTCATTGATGAATCGATCGTGGTTTTTTTGATTAAATAATCTTTTCCTTTTTCATGTTCTGATTCCTCTGATTCCTCTGATTCCTCTGATTCCTCTGATTCCTCTGATTCCTCTGATTCCTCTGATTCCTCTGATTCCTTTAGTTTTTCGTTATCTTCTTCATTTTGTTTTATTTCATCAAGTATTTGTTCATCTTGAAGAGAGCTTGTTTCAATTCTAACTTCAGTGTTAATATAAGGTAATATAGGAGAGGGGGTTTCACTATCATCTTCTGATTTTTTATCTTCGGTGGGATTCATTTTGGAAATAATGTTTCCAATATTTTCAAGAGTCTTTGCGTCGTGTATTAAAAAATCATCATCTAGGTCAGAAATATTATCAATAAGTTCTTTAATAAAATCCCTTGGTTCATTTATCATGTCTTCGAGACGAGAGGTCCAACTACCGGGTAACCACACCTCTTCACACGATCTATTACTTTCAAAATAACCAATTAGTCCATTTACATGGTCTTCATCACTATGCGTACATACTAAAATATCGACATCATTTGATGTTGATGCTGAATATAACAGTGGTGGGAGTTTCTTTCTACTTGCACCGCCGTCAACTAAAAATCTTGTATTCTTATTTTCTAAGTAAAATGCATCCCCTTTTCCAACCTTAATTGCAATAAATCTGTTCATTGCTATATCCTTTTGTTTTTAATATGTTCTTCATTATAAATAATAAATTTTCTATTGAGCAGGCTTTCCTTTCTTTGAGGGGCAGTACAGCTAATTTTTCGTGTTTTTTATTTCGTTTCCATCACTAAAAATTGAGTTAAAGGGTTCAGTTTTTTTGCATCATCCAAATGATCAGGTGCAAAATGTGCATAGCGCATTGTTACCTTGATATCTGTATGGCCCAATATCCGTTGAAGCACAAGAATATTTCCACCATTCATCATGAAGTGTGAGGCGAATGTGTGGCGCAAAACATGCGTCAACTGGCCCGCAGGAGTCTCGATACCCGCCCTCTGCATAGCTTTTCTAAAAGCTGAATAGCACGTCGCAAAAAGCTGTTGCGCTTTCCTGCTCGATGGCAGTTCAGCCTGTAATTTTTCAGTTATCGGCACCGCTCGGTTTTTCTTGCCTTTAGTTTTCACGTAGATGATCTGACCGGCGCGAATTTGGTTCCCCTTTAAGCCTTCAGCCTCACTCCATCGTGCGCCAGTTGCCAGGCAGATTTTCACAATGGTAGTCAGATCTTTAGAACGGCTATTCTCACATTCAGCGAGGAGGGCTCTTATTTCCTCAATGGTAAGATAAGCCATCTCCGATTCACTGATTTTAAACTCGCGCACGTTTTCTAACGGGTTCGGTGCGGTCCATTCATCCAATCGGCGTAACTCGTTAAACATCGCCCGAAAGTACGCCAGCTCCAAATTGACCGTGCGAGGCGTTACCGTCTTCACTCGGGTGGAGCGGGTTATCTTCCCGCTTAACCGCTGCTCCCGATAAGACGCAAAAATTTTCGCGTTAAACTCGGTTGCGAGTGGGTTTCCCATCGCCTCGCAGGCGAACGCCATTGTGGTTCTCCGCTTCTCACCATCCGCTAACGTAATGCCATGCGTGTTGAACCACAATTCAACCAGCTCAATTACCCGCCGTTTATCCGCTTTTTCACCCAGCCAAGGCTTATCCTGAGCCTGTTCTTTTACGTATTTCTCATACGACAGAGCTTCCCCTTTTGTCGCGAACTGACGACGGATACGCTTTCCGTCACGTCCGCTGGGGAAAACCTGTGCCTGCCATTTGCCGGAGGGTAATTTACTAACAGCCATTTCTTTCCTTAAAAATATTCAGTGCGAGCGACGACCTTCCCCAGCACTCTGATCTCTTCTGCTTTGCACTCGAACGATGCTTTGCCGTTCTCGACGCGGATACGTCCACCGGGAAAGCGATAAAGCTCTTTCACACTGATAAGCCCATCAATCTCAATCAGCCATAAACCATCAGTGATTTCGGCTTCAGTTTCATCAACCAAGTACGTCTGTTTCTCAAATGTGATCAGCAACGGTGCGTGAATTTCACCTTGCAGAAGCTGTTCATCATACTCAACCCAATTGGATGACGAAAACTTCCCATTTGTGATGTTTTTGAGTTCGATTTTAGTTGATGGGTTATCCTGATTTGTGATGTTAGAATCCCCACGCCCATAAGTTAACCACTCCAAAGACGTACCCGTCTCCATCGCACAAATCAGAACCCAATCGGCAGGAAAATTCCCACGCATTATGCGGTTCGCCATTGTGCTTTGTGACACATCTAAGTGGCGGCACAGGGCCTGACGCGATGAAAAACCATATGCTTGAACGATACGTTCAATGGGATCTTTACCACCCACGGGTAAAGCTGGAGCTTTACGACTCGTAAAATCTTTCGTTGACCTTTCCAATTTGTGATCCTAATATTCACTCGTCGTATCAAGACGTGTTTAATAGTGATTAATAGAGTTGGCTATAACTCAACAGAGGATACTGCATCATGACCCGTAAACTTTCAATGCGCCCATCAATCAATCTTGTGATTTCTGAACCCTACATCACTGTGGAAGAGTTCTGCCGCCGTACTGGCTACAAGGAAGGGACTGTCCGCCAGATGTACCGCGAAAACCGCTTGCCAATCAGGAAGAAAGAGGGGGTTAACGAACTTATCCAAATCAACATGGTTGCTCTCATTATTGAAGCCGCAGCTGGCTGCGAAATCGCAATGCAAGCCTGATGTATCCATATTGGGATAACGAAAGGGAATAATCATGTTTGATTTTCGTGTTTCCACACATAGCCATTTTGATGAGGCGTGCCGGGCTTTTTCCGCAAAGCACAACATCATCCAGCTGGCTAAAAAGGCGGGACTTAATCCCCAAACGATTAGCAATAAGCTGAACCCCGATCAGGTGCACCAGCTTACTGTTCGCGAAATGCTGATTCTTACTGACCTCACTGAAGATTCAACGCTGGTCGATGGCGCGCTGGCACAACTGCAATGCCTGCCATGTGTTCCGGTGAATGAAATGGCGCAGGAAAATCTGCCCGATTATGTGCTCAAGGCAACCGCAGAAGTCGGACAGCTTGCCGCCGGTGTCGTCAGTCAGGAGAAACTAACGCCTGCAAGTCGTCGCAGCTTGGTCCAGAACGTCCATGCTGGGATTCGCTGTCTTACGTTAGCGGCTCTCGCAGTCCAGGCGCGTGTTCAATCAAACCCAGCATTGGCGGGAACGGCTGATGTGCTTAGTGGTCTTGGTGCATCTATCGGCATGGGGTGAATCATGGCTTTTTCCATTGCACCACTTCTCAAACGACAAAGCCCGTCCCATGCATACGGTCACGGTTGGATCGCGGGTGAGCAGGGCAGGCGCTGGCATCCGGCAAACTCTCAGGCCGAGTTGCTGGCAGTTTTAAGCGGAAACAGGAAGCAAAAATCATGGGTTACAAAGCTGAAAACATCACTGTTCAGATGAATGCCGGCCAGCGTGCCAATGCGCTGAATCATATATCAGCGCTGCGCACCATGATGTATGGCGATTGCGGTAATGAGTTAAAGCGTTTTATTAGCGATATGCGTAATAAACGCGATCAACAGTTTGAACAAAATAACCGTGCGCTGGGTGCGTTATTTTTCCTGGCGAATATCAGCAAAGAGCGTCACAGCGTTGAATATAGTGAGCTGACGAGTGACGAGATAGCAGCGCTGATTGGAGCAATGAATCACTTTCGTGCAGTCGTGAGCTTATTTCCCAAAAAGCTGACACTTCCAAATTAATTAACCCAACTCAAATAAATGGCGTAAACCCGCCGGGCATGTTTTTGCCCAAATTCTGGAGAATGAATTATGCGAAATATCGAAACCCGAAAACTCAAAGCTGATGAGGACGCGCTCAACGTTCTACTGAGTAAAGCAAAGAGTGAGCAGCGTAGTGATGATGCGCTGGCTGTTTCTGTTCGTCTTGCTGCTCTTGCAATCCATGCGCGCCAAAAAGAGCTAACGGCGACTGAAATTATTGAACTGCTGGATAAAGAGTCCACGCGTTTTGAAAACCAGTCTCATGAGCTGCACTAATGGCTGACTCAATGGATTTAGTGCAGCAGCGTGTGCAGGAGGAGCTGGCGCGCAATCTCGCAAACGCGACATTACGCCCAGCAGGGGCGAGTGAATTTTTCTGCCTGTCATGCGGTGACGAGATCCCCGAAGCACGCCGTCGTGCGCTGCCGGGTGTCTCAGTTTGTGTCACCTGCAAAGAAATCAGCGAGCTGAAAGGTGCACATTGTAAAAAGGCTGCGCCATGAGAGTGTCTATCAACAGTAGTTACTCTGTGCTAGCACTGGAATCAAACGAGCCAGGTAAGCCGCAGAAGCTGGCGCTGGAAAAGTCCGGTTGGCAGGAGATTGACGGTGTACGTGAGCAAGTGCCGGTCACTATGGCTGTCTATGACAGCCGTATTCTGCTAATCCGAGATCTGGCCTCAGACGTGATCGGTCAGTTGGTTTTCAGGGGCCAGATGAACAATGTCACGAGCTTTGTGGCGGAAACCCGCCGCATTGCCGAACTGGCCGAGTTTGCACTGTTGGAACTGGCAAAATCTCAGGCTAAGAATGGCTGAGTCTCTTTCCGGCTTACTTACTGGTGAACACCACGCCGTTAACCAGCAACGGCGTGATTTTTTTGGTATGTCTGCCCCGGCGGATATGTCCCTATCTGAGCGTCGTCTGTGGAACGTCAATCCTGATGATCACAGTTGGCGCAGTCAATATCTGCACGATATGCCGGACTATCTGGCCGGATACTTTGCTGATCGTTATACCCGCATCCTCTCAGGTAACAATGGCCGACGCCGTGCCAATGCGTTTCTACGCCAGACTATCGGCCAGAGTGTATTGCCACGCCTTCAGTTTGTCCGCAGTCGTTATCGTCTGGATGCCGCTGCACAGCATGAACTCCCCTTTATTAAACAGCTTGATCGCCTGCCTACGCTGGACCGTCAGGATGTTCGGGATCTCGCTTATAAAGTAGCTTCGTTCCTGTCGCTCAGTCTGGCTGAGTTTGTCGATAAGGTTTCTATGCCAAAGGAAACCGATGAACAGACCGTTACCTGTGTGGCTTATCGATATGTGGCAGAGCTGGCCACACTGACGGGAACGCAGCCGCCATACTGGGCCGAATTTAAAGGCTGCAAAGGTGATTTGCCTTTGCGCAAATCGCAATCCGGTTTGCTACGCATGATGGCACCGGAATGGTGGCGTGGACGTCTGAAACAGATGCGCGATCTGCAACGGGAACATATGGCGATTGCGGTTGGGCAGGTGCAGAAATCTGCTTCGCCTTATGTCTCGCGCGGCACCCTGGCGGAATGGGTTGAACAGAAGAAGCGTAACCGTGAGTTTTTTAAACGCTTTGACTTGGTGAACGAAGAAACCGGCGACCGCATTGCACTTGATGAAATGGTTAACCGTAGCACCGCGAATCCGGCCATGCGTCGCCGTGAACTGATGACCAGAATGCGCGGTTTTGAGGACATAGCCAACGAAACTGGCTGTGTGGGGGAGTTCTACACTTTGACCGCCCCATCGCGTTATCACTCGGTATATAGCCAGGGTGGCTTTATCTCTAAATGGAATGGCTCAAGCCCACGGGACACACAGCGTTATCTGTGCCGCGTCTGGTCACGTATTCGTGCTGCGATAGCGCGCGAGGACATTCACGTCTTTGGTTTCCGTGTCGTAGAACCTCACCACGATGGCACGCCACACTGGCACATGCTGCTTTTCATGCTGCCGGAACACCGTGAGCGCGTGCAGCAGATCATGCTTCACTATGCCTGTAAGGAAGACAGTAAAGAGCTAACCACGCCGCAGGCGCTGAAAGCCCGTTTTCATGCTGAACCTATCGACCCCACGAAGGGCAGCGCAACAGGCTATATCGCCAAATACATTTCCAAAAATATCGACGGTTATGCAATGGAGGGTGAAAAGGACGATGAAACCGGCGCGGATATGCGTGAAATGGCAAAGGCTGTTTGCGCATGGGCGTCACGCTGGCGTATTCGACAGTTTCAGCAGATTGGCGGTGCGCCGGTCACGGTATGGCGCGAACTGCGCCGCCTGGGCGATATCCGGTTGCCTAACGCAAAGATGGATGCGGTTCTGGCTTCGGCGTCGGTTGCGAGCTGCTGGGCATCTTACACGATGGCGCAGGGCGGCCCGTTGGTAGCGCGGGAGGATTTAGTGATCCGCCTTTGTTATGAAATCACCGAAATGGGCAACGACTACGCCGAAGACGTGCAGCGCGTGCAGGGGATTTACTCGCCTCATATTCATGACTCTGAAGTGTTCACCCGTCTGGTTAAGTGGGAAAAGGTTGCCAAATTGGCCGACGCGTCAGCGGAGGCTGGCCCTTCTGGCGGCATCGCCGCCCCTTGGAGTTCTGTCAATAACTGTACGGGGCCGCAGCGCCGACGGTTAGAGATGGAACTAAAAGCGCGAGGTTTTGAGGGGAATGAAGAGGAAATCAGCCTTCTCTCCAGAGGTTGTAGCCTGAATGCAGGTGCCAGTCGACGGCTTTTCTACCAAAACGGCAGATTGCAGGAGGCAGCATGGGAGCGGTGAGCTTATCGGGCCAATCCCATTGAAAGATAAAAAAGAGTTTCACATTGTGTCAGGTTTTATATACTGTACGCATATACAGTTATTGTGACGGAAGGAGGGAACATGCAGGATTTTCTTTTGGAGTCGGTCAAGCTCCAGCGTATTGATTTATTTCTAAAACTTGTTGCTCTGAGTGACTGCACTGAATCGGAAAAGAGCATGGCTATCGAATGGGTTGCAGAGCTGACTGATGAGCTTATGGCACGCCTTCGCAATCATGAATACAGCCGCTCAATGAACCAGTTGGAGTAGGAGTTCGTGGGGCTGATGATCCGCCTGCGAGTGTGCATGACTATGCTGCATGAAATCGCATGATCCAAAGAGGATCACATTTGCTTCGGTCCGCCAGAACTGGCGGGCTTTTGCTATGGTCATGCAGGTGCATGAAAACCACTACATAAAGCGGGCAGGCGTGGCGGGGGTACGAGCGCGCGCTCACATGCTTTCTGTTTACTACAGTCGTAATTCATTATATTTTTTAATCCAAGGAATTTTTTATGGGCTTGGAGAATGTAATGCCATTAACAAAAATGTGCTTCGAAAAGGTAAACCTGTCAGATCCGTTCTTCGATTCATTGAAAGATGATTATGAAGAGTTTGAAGACTGGTTCAAACGTAAGAGTGAACTTGAAGCTTATGTCTCACATAATGACTTAGGCTTGATTGATGGATTTCTATATTTAAAAGTAGAAAACCAAGTTTTAGATGACATGGTTCCAATGCATGAGATGAAAACACGTGTCAAACTTGGTACATTTAAAATAGATGCTCATGGCACAAAGCTAGGTGAGAGATTTATAAGGGTGATGTTTGATTATGCATGCAGGAATAGAATTGATGAGATTTATGTCACTATATTTGATAAACATGTTGGACTGATTTCTCTTCTTACTAAATATGGCTTTGAATTTGTTTCCAGGAAAAACAAAACTACAAAAGATGGTCAGGAAGGTGTATACTTTAAAACACTAATCTGGAGATGAGTTGTGAATTTAAAAAATTATCCAATGGTGAAACTTAATGGTAGGAATTTTCTGTTAAGTATATATCCGAGCTGGCATACAAGGTTATTCCCTGAGTCAATATTGAACAATGAAGACCCATCAACCATTAGGGATGTACCTTATACAAATAGTATTTTCAAAGTATTTCTCTCAGGAATAAAAGGTCTTGAAAACCTAAGAGCGGGAGATAACTTGTTAATTTATAGAACTGGCGATGGTCAAGGGCCGGCATTGTACCGTTCAGTTGCTACTTCTGTTTGCGTAGTTCAAGAGGTTAGGCATATAACTGAGTTTAGTTCATATTCTGAATTCAAAAACTATTGTGCACCACATAGTGTTTTTGAAGAGTATGAACTTCAGATGCTCTATAAAAAAAGAAATTATCCAAATGTATTAAAGTTTACCTATAACTTCCCTCTTGAAAAAAGAGTGATTAGGAAGGAGTTAATGGAAATTACAGGATATGGTAATGAACACTACTGGGGTTTTTTGAAGCTTTCAGATGTTCATTTTAAAAATATTCTTCTTGCCGGGGATGTATATGAAAGTCTTATTGTCAATTAAACCTGAGTTTGCTTACCTTATTCTAAGTGGGGTAAAGAAGTTTGAATTTAGAAAGTCCATCTTTAAAAGAAAAGATGTTAAGACCGTTGTTATTTATGCAACTATGCCTGTTGGTAAAGTGATTGGTGAGTTTGATGTTGGTGAGGTGATTTCTCTGGAGCCTCAAAAGCTTTGGCAAATAACAAAACCTTATGCAGGTATTACCAAAGATTTTTTTGATGACTATTTCAATGCTAAGAAGTTGGCCTTTGCAATATCGGTGGAAAACCCAAGAGAATATAAGAATCCAATAGCGATTGATGAGTTTCTTCCGGGAGCAATTCCGCCTCAATCATATAGGTATATTTAGTTGGGAATTTAAACTTATCTGGGCTGCATTATGATTGATTCTGTTTGCCGTTGGTTTCGTTCAAAATCTTTAAGTGTTCTTATTTTCTTAACTATATCTTTGACATTTGTTTGTGCTGGTTTTGCAGTATGGAAATACTGGTATCAGTTCCATGCTTTTGGATTAAGTGATTCCACCGAAAAATGGGGGCAGTTTGGGGACTTTATTGGTGGGGTATTAAATCCTTTATTAGGTTTAGCATCAATTATTATTGTTTGTGTTACACTTTATACAACCTCAAAGTTTGGCGCTAAACAGTCTTTTGAAACCTTACTATTTGAACTAATAAAAATTCATAGAGAAAATTTATTTTCAATAGAAATAGTTTATCCAGAGAACTCCGTCAAAGGCAGGCAATGCTTTGATGATTTCTTGGATGAGATTAGATGGAATTATGATCACGAAGTTTATGATGACACTGGTAACAATAGTGCGAACCGTTTAACTGATTCAGTTAATAAGTTTTTTGATGACTTTAATAATCAGAATGAGTTAGGCCATTATTACCGAAATCTTTATCTGATCTTTAAGCACATCGATGAGAGCTTTGTTCTTTCAAAAGTTGAAAAGACAAAATATGCAAAAATCGTCCGTGCACAGATGTCATCTGCAGAAACAAATTTTCTTTTTTTCAACTGTATGAGTAAAAGAGGTACAGCTTTCAAAAGGTTTATTGAAGAATATTCTTTACTTCAAGGTTTAAATTCCGAATTGCTTGGTAATCTCGGGGTCGATAATACAGTCTTATTCTCACTCTTTGACGGCAAGGCATATGAGGATCATTGAGGGGAAGTTAGAAAAAGACCAGCATCTAAAATGTTGGTCTCAAAAAAATTAAGAACAGGAAAATAGTTCCCACCGTTCTAAAAGAGCTTCAATTGATATTGAATGATTTAATTCTAATTTTACTCTTTCAAAATTTTTATATTCTGTTTTTTCCAAAATTTTAGAAATTTCAACTGTCAAGTCGTTAGGGTTTATCGCAATCAAATTTAGATCAAACAATGTATGGATATCTGCTCTGAGAAGTAAACCATTGCTAATGTGATTATGTGAGCTATTTCTGTAGGGGAATATGTGGGCGGCCTCAAGTATGTCTATTATTTCAGACCTGGTTACTGCGCACTTAGGATGCGATTTGATGAGGTTTTCCCGGAAAGACTTTTGTCCCCTTCTTTGTTTAATGCTTCGGTTAACGATGTCACGATAATCTTCTTTTGAAAAAATTGCAGGCGCTTCCATAGACTCATCCGGCGATAACTCCTCAAGATGATCATCAACTCCATTTAATAAATTCTTTGCCCATTCTAATTTTACTTCCTGAATTGATAGCTGTTTGTTGTGATTTAGTATTTTCCCTTCCAGTAATAGATATGGTTTTTTTATCTTCACAAATGATTTTGAGAAGTTTACTGTGTATTGTGTTACTGGGATGCTCTCTTTGTCTGCTTTTTCAAATTCATGACCATTGCTACATCTCCATTTTGGTGTTTTTTTATCTCTTGTTCTCAGCTTATCTGCATTGCAGCCAGGTGTAGGGCATTTGTTGATTTCTTTGAGAGTGTCTTTTTTTAGTATGGACTCAATTCTGGCTGCGCCTATGATTTCTTTTCTATTATAAATAACAACTAGATCTCCATCGCTTACTCTCTTGTGATTTGCAACTAAGTTGTCGTAAGTATAGCGTTTAGTAGGGTTGTCATCATAGCCGTTATTACCCTTATACCTAAGTTCACGCTTGTTAATTGTTTTAAATGCCCAAGCTTTGGTGATTTCTTTATCCACTTTACATCCCTTTAATCAAGTTTATATTCTTTGAATTTAATTATTTCACTACCTAACCAATTATTTAACTCGAGTAGACGTGATTGTAAAGGTAGTAATTCATTTCTTACGAATACTATACTGGCTTTCTCAATATCACCAAACCCCCCAACATTATTCGGCATGATCCCCATCATCTGCGGCGGCACACGGTGCGCTGCAAGCATGTCATCACGACTCACGTTCTTGATGTTCAGAAACTCATCCTTTGCCGCCACCTCTGACAACGGGATGATCTGAATGCCGTCTTTCTTCCCGCTGGGCGAATACATAAACAGATTGCGGAAGTTACCCGGCCCTTTAGCGCTTTTCATTGCCTTACGGATATTGTCCACGTCTTCCTGATTCTGCGCCGCGTCAGTCATGTACATGATAAAACCGGCGTGGCTGCCATTCAGGTAATATTTGCGGCGGAACAGTGTAGCCGACTCGTTTAACAGAGTGGACGGGATAGCCGACAGATATTCCGGCAGGCCGTACACTTCCTGATTCAAATCCGGCTCCATCAGGTGAAACACGCTGCCTTTCGTAAACTCATAGGGCTGCGTGTTCAGGCCATACTGCACAAACCAGTAGGTATCTAAATCCGTGCCGCGCCGGGTGAATTTCGCCAGTGATGGCTCAAGCGACAACACCCCGCCGAGGCGGTTAGTACGTTTCTCCAGGTACGCATTGCCGAACACCAGATAATCCTGCACAAAACGGCTAAACGCCTGCTGACTCAAAAGCGGGTGAGGGATAAAGGTACTGGTCAGAATATTGCGTTTTACATTGATGGGCGAACTGTGATGTACGGCTGCGCGGAACGTGCGCGCCAGCCCGTCAAAACTCACCGGTGGTTCATACCACCTGTCCATGACCACGCATTCCACGTAGTCCAGCAGTTCGCGGCGGTCCAGTACCGGCACCGGGTCACCGAAGGTAAACGCCTCTGCTGCCGTGCCGCCGCTCATCTGCTGTTGCTGCACGGGCTGCGTGCGCGTGCGGTTCCTGCGTTTACTCATTTAAAAAATCTCCATGATGTTTCGGGTGTGGGCGGCTTCGCCCTGTAGCGGTTCGTTTGCCAGTGCGTGCATGGTCGCCCAGGCTAAATCGGCGTGGCTGGCTTCTTCGCTGCGGCTGGCTTCATAAGTTGGCCGGTTGCCGCTGGCCGTGGTGGTCCGGCGGATTGCCATAAATGACTGCGCGATGTCGAGGTGTCCGGCGTCAAACTCCAGACGCCCACCGCTGATGATGTCAAATGCCTTCAGCACCAGGGCATTTTTGACATTGGGGTTATAGACAAATTCTTTCACCGCCGGGAAAAACATCTTCACGTTCTCGTAAACACCAAGGCCGACGCCGGTGGAGTCGATGCCGATATAGGTCACGTTGTATTGCTGCGTCAGTTTGCGGATGGATTCGGCCTGCGCGCGGAAGTCCATGCCGCGCCACTGGTGGCGCTCCAGAATGCGGAACTTGCCTCCCGGAACAGCAGGCGGCGCGATGACAACGCATCCGGCACTGTCGCCGTTCTGCGTACCCTTCGCCGGGTCGTAACCGATCCATACCTCGCGCCAGCCGAACGGGCGTAGTGCCAGTGCCTCAAAGTCGGTCCACACCTCCCAGCTGTCCACCATGCATTTCTGCAACAGTTGCAGCGGGAACACCGAGGCGAGATCGTCCACAAACTCGCACATCAGCAGGTTCTGGTATTCCGGCGGGCTGTACTCCATGCGCAGCTGGTCGAGGTCAAACAGGTTACATCCCCCACGCACTGCATCCTCCACGGTTACAATCTGGCGAAACTGGCCGTCATCACAGAATCGCCCCGGCGCAAGGTTCGGATGCGTCAGGTCGATGTCCACGCGGTCGGCTTTGGCGCGCCCTCGGTTGAACAGCGCGCCGGACCAGAACGGATAGGCACTGTGCGTCAGGCTCGACGGCGTGGAAAAATAGGTCTGTCGCCATTTTTTATGCAGTGCCATCCCGGACGCCACCTTGCGCAGTTCCTGGAATTTCGGTATCCAGAAATATTCATCCAGGTACAGATTGCCGTGATAGCTCTGAGCGGTGCGGGCGTTGGTGCCGAGGAAGTACAGGCCCGCGCCGTTAAAGAGTGTCATCGGGTCGCCTTTCAACTCCACATCCACCTCTTTGGCGAACTCGATAATGTACTGTTTAAAAACGTGTGCCTGCGCCTTACTGGCTGAGAGGAATATCTGGTTGCGCCCGGTGATCAGCGCGTCAATCAGCGCTTCGCGGGCAAAGTAGTAGGTGGCACCAATCTGGCGGGATTTAAGCACGTTGCGGATGCGGTGCTTATTGCCTGCATCCCACCACTGGCGCTGGTAGCCGAACATCGAACCGTGAAAAATCTCCTGGAGTTTCTCGATCTGTTCGTCGCTGAAAACATTCTTTTCCGGCGGCTTACGTGGCCCGCTGTTGCGGTTTGCCACCTTCGGGTTAAGGTCCGCTTCGTTTCCGCCGTTGTTAAACTTACCGATGCGGGCGTGCCGCTCTGACTGGCGCGCCAGCAGGTCAATTTCCTTGTAGTCCTTCCCTTCTTTCGTCTCCTTCATGACCAGCTGGCAGTAGCGTGCGGCGGTGGTCAGCTGCATCTGATCCAGCGGGCCGTAGTCGCCCCACCTGTCGCGCTTTTTCCAGCTGTGAACGGTTGCGGGTTTCTCTCCCAGCATTTCAGCAATGCGGGCAATACGGTATCCCTGAAAGTACAGCAGCATGGCCTGTCTGCGGGGATCGAGGTCTTCGGGGGCAAGTGTGTTCGTCATGGCACAACGATAAGGCGTTGACTCGTCGCTTTCGCTGACTGTCCTTTGTGCCAGTTACCTCACAATGCCCGCACGTTGTTTAGATACCCCTCCAGCCGCAAACATAAGGCTCTCAAGTGATTTACGACTTATTCCAACGGAGCCTGGCTCATGACAGTAAAAGCAAAACGCTTTCGCATCGGGGTGGAAGGTGCCACCACGGATGGGCGCGAAATTTCCCGTGAATGGCTGGTGCAGATGTCCGCCGCCTACAACCCGCAGGTGTATACCGCAACCATCAATCTGGAGCACCTCAAGTCCTACGCACCGGACAGCACCTTTAACCGTTACGGTACGGTGAGTGCGCTGGTTGCTGAAGAAATCACCGACGGCCCGCTGGCCGGGAAAATGGCGCTGTATGCCGACATCCTGCCGACGGACTCTCTCGTGGAGCTGGTGAAGAAAGGCCAGAAGCTGTTCACCTCTATGGAAGTCAGCACCAAATTTGCCGACACCGGCAAAGCCTATCTGGTTGGCCTGGCTGCCACCGATGATCCTGCCAGCCTCGGCACCGAGATGCTGGCGTTCAGCGCGAAGGCCGAGCAGAACCCGCTGGCGAAGCGTAAGCAGCACCCGGAAAACCTGTTTACCGCCGCCACCGAAACCCTGATCGAGCTGGAAGACGTGCAGGACGAAAAACCTGCCCTGTTTACCCGCATCAAAGCCATGTTCAGCAAACAGCAGCAGTCAGAGGACGCGCGTTTTAACGACGTACACCAGGCGGTTGAGCTGATTGCCAGCGAACAGCAGGAGTACAGCACCCGCACGGAAAAGGCTCTGGTTGGGCAGGAGGAACGTCTGAGCAAGCTGGAGCGCGAACTGGAAACGCAACTGGTCGAATTCACCGAACTGAAGGAGCAGCTGAGTCAGGAGGACAGCCGAAAAGACTATCGCCAGCGTTCGCCGGGCGGCACCGGTGCCAGCGAAAGCCTGACCGACTGCTGAGACAGATCACTTCGCATTACTTAACCGATTTCAGAGAAACTGACTGATGAAAAAAACTACTCGATTTAAATTCAATGCCTTCCTCATCCAGTTGGCGAAGATTAACGATGTGGCTGTGCCGGACATCAGCGCGAAATTCACAGTAGAGCCGTCCGTTGCACAGAAGCTCGAAAGCAAAATTCAAGAGTCTGCCGCTTTCCTGCAGATGATTAATATCATCCCTGTAGATGAGCAGTCAGGCGAGGTGCTGGGGCTGGGTGTGGGTTCGACTATTGCAGGCACCACGGATACTTCTTCGCAGGAGCGCCAGCCGACCGATCCGACTTACATTGATGGCACTGGCTATAAATGCACCCAGACCAATTTCGATACCGCGTTACCTTATGCGAAGCTGGATTTATGGGCGAAGTTTCAGGACTTTCAGACCCGCATCCGCGACGCCATCATTCAGCGTCAAGCGTTGGACCGCATCATGATCGGCTTCAACGGTGTGAAACGTGAGAAAACTTCAAACCGCTTAGAAAACCCGCTGTTACAGGACGTCAACATTGGCTGGCTGGAAAAAATCCGCCAGGAATCTCCGGTTCATGTCATTAAGGGCATCCCGCAGGATGACGGCAGTCTGTCATCTTCCATTCGCGTAGGTAAAAACGGTGACTTTGCAAATCTTGATGCACTGGTGATGGATGCGGTAAACCGCAAAATTGGCGTTCAATATCAGGACGACACCGATCTGGTAGTGGTATGTGGTCGCGGTCTACTGGCAGATAAATATTTCCCACTGGTGAATCAGCAGCAGCCAAACACAGAGGCTCTCGCCGCAGACCTCATCATCAGCCAGAAACGCATGGGGGGCCTACAGGCCGTGCGTGCGCCTTACTTCCCGGCTGATGCCTTACTGATCACCCGCCTCGATAATCTCTCCATTTACTGGCAGGACGAAAGCCGCCGCCGTGCCGTTATCGATAACCCGAAACGCGATCGTGTTGAGAATTTTGAGTCCGTCAACGAGGCATACGTGGTTGAAGATTACGAATGCGTTTGCCTGGTGGAGAACATTGAAATGGGCGAGTTCGCCGCACCGGCAGACAGCAGTGCAGAGGCATAAGCATGGTGATGAGTCCTTTTCAGCGACACACGCAATACGTGCTGGCACAGGAGGCCGCCCGTAAGGGCGGCAATAGCCATCACTTAAAAGGCTATGACCTGATGCTGATGCAGCTCGGCGAAGATCGTCGCCGCCTGAAAGGCATCCAGTCAACGGTCAAAAAGGCCGAAATCAAAGTGGAAGTTTTGCCGAAATACGCCGCCTGGGTGGAAGGCGTGCTGGCCGCCGATGGCGCGCAACAGGATGACGTGCTGATGTACGTGATGTTGTGGCGCATTGATGCCGGTGATTTCGCCGGTGCACTGGCGATTGGCCGCCATGCCATTAAACACGGCTGGGTGATGCCGCAGGGTTTTAACCGCAACGTGCCGACGCTGCTGGCGGAGGAAATGGCCGATGCCGCAAAGGCTGCCCTCCTGGCAAATACCCCTTTTGATGCTGACCTGCTGATGCAGACGCTTGATGTGATTGGCGATCTGGATATGCCGGACCAGTCACGCGCCCGTCTTCATAAATCCATTGGCAACGTGCTGACGGACTCGCAGCCCGTGTCCGCACTGAATCACTTACGCCGCGCCCTGCAACTGGATGAGAAATGCGGCGTGAAAAAAGAAATTGAGCAGCTGGAGCGGAAAATCCGTAACGCCAGCTGATAACCGGACGTGCCCACGCGCGGGGCGGCACGGGGTGGCGACAGGCAGCGCCGTATCAAAACCCCGTCCACCGCCCACCTATTCAGGAGAAACACAGCAATGAAATTCGTTGCGGCGGAGCAGGCGCAGGATACGCCCGAAATTATCCCCAATAACTCATTCTGGCCGGACGTTGATCTGGCGAAATTCCGCAGCGCCATGCGCGTTGACGGCACCGTGACGCCGGAGCGTCTGAAACAGGTGGTACTGACAGCCATGTCGGAAGTGAACGCCGAACTGTATGCGTGGCGGGAGCGTCAGGAGCTGGCCGGTTACAACCAGCTTGCCGACGTGCCGGGCGAGAAGCTAGCCGGGGAAAGTGCCCGCCTGCATCACTACCAGAATGCGGTGTGGTGCTGGACCCGTGCCGTGCTCAACGAGCGCTATCAGGACTATGACGCCACCGCCGCCGCCGTGAAGCGGGGTGATGAGCTGGCAGACGCCACCGGCGACCTGTGGCGGGATGCCCGCTGGGCCATCAGCCGCGTGCAGAACCTGCCGCACTGCACGGTAGAGCTTATCTGATGAAAGTGCGTGCGCAGCAGTACGACACGCTGGACGCACTCTGCTGGCGTCACTACGGGCGCACGCGGGGCATGACCGAACAGGTGTTACAGGCAAATCCGGGGCTGGCGGAACACGGTCCGATCCTTCCGCACGGGCTGGAGGTGGAGCTGCCGGACGTGACAACGGCGGCCACCGTGCAGGCCGTCCAGCTCTGGGACTGAACTATGTGGGAAAAAATCAGCACCTTCATCACCTGGTGCATTGCGGTGGTGATGGCGTGGTTGGGTGGACTGGACCTGAAGGACGTGTCCACCGTGGCCGGGGTGTTTATCGGTCTGCTGATGGCGCTTATCAGCTGGTACTACAAGCACAAAACCTATCAGTTACTGGCGCGCGGGCGCATCACACGGGAGGAGTATGAATCTGCAAACCGTTAAGCGATGTGTTGTTGGCGCGGTGCTGGCCATCGCCGCCACGCTGCCGGGATTTCAGCAACTGCACACCTCAGTGGAGGGGCTGAAACTCATTGCAGACGCCGAAGGCTGCCGCCTGAAGCCTTACCAGTGCGACGCGGGCAAATGGACCGACGGGATCGGCAACACGTCCGGCGTGGTGCCGGGCAGGAGCATTACCGAACGGCAGGCGGCGGGGAACTTCATCACCAACGTGTTACGCGTTGAGGCGGCACTGGCGCGCTGCGTGGCGGTCACTATGCCGCAGCAGGTTTATGACGCGCTGGTGTCGCTGGCGTTCAACGTCGGCACCGGCAACGTGTGCGGCTCCACGATGGTGGCACTGCTGAAAAAGGGGCGATGGCGGGATGCGTGTCTGCAACTGCCCCGCTGGGTGTATGTGCTGGGCGTATTTAATCAGGGGCTGGATAACCGGCGTCAGCGTGAACAGGCCTGGTGCCTGAAAGGAGTCCGGGGATGATTCGCGCTCTGGCAATGATCCTGTTGGTGGCGGTTGTGGCGCTGGGTGTGCAGTCCTGGCGACTCAGCAGCGCACATACAAAAATCGACGCGCAACAGTCAGCCATTGAGGCGCAGGGTAAAAAGTTAACGCAGAAAAACAGCCAGCTGATCGCGCTGAACATCCTGACGCAGACCAGCAGCCGGGCGCAGACGCAGCTTTATGCCGCCGCCGAGCAAAACACCAGGTTGCTCCGTGGCAGGCAGCGCACTATTGAGGAACTGAAACGTGAAAACGAAGAATTTCGCCGCTGGGCTGATGCCTCTCTGCCTGATGCTGTTATCCGGCTGCGGCAGCGACCGGCCCTCACCGGAGGTGAATCTTACCGTGAGTGGCTGTCCCAAAATCACCCGGTGCCGCCTGGAACAGGCAGGCCCGCGCAGTAACGGCGACCTGAACACTTTGCTGGACGAAACCGAAGCCGCTTGGGCGAACTGCGCCGACAAGGTGGACACCATTGTGAATTGCCAGGAAAAAGACGATGAACAAGCCGCAGTCCTTGCGCAGCGCCCTGACTAAGGCCGTTAAGTATGTTGCGGATAACCCGGACAGGCTGCACCTGTTCGTGGATAACGGTTCGCTGGTCGCTACCTCTGCCGCGTCAATATCATGGGAATACCGCTACACGCTGAATGTGGTGATAACGGATTTCAGCGGGGACCAGAATCTGTTGATGGCTCCGATCCTGTTCTGGCTACGCGACAACCAGCCGGATGCGTTGCAGAACGACGCCGAACGCGAAAAGTTGTTTACGTTTGAGGTGGATATTCTCGGCAATGACCGTTGTGATCTCAGCCTGAACCTGAAACTGACAGAGCGGGTGATCGCCCGCGAGGTGGACGGCACTATGCAGGTTGCGGCAGTCGATGAACCGAAAGTGGCCGAAGAGTTCTGGACGGTGAAACGTGGCTGAACTTCATAAAGTGGATGCCTGGCTGGATGCATTGCTGTCGCAACTGGAACCGGCGGCCAGGACAAAGATGCTGCGTGAAGTGGCACGCGATGTGCGCCGCATTCAGCAGACCAATATCACCGCACAGCGCGCGCCGGACGGGACCGCATGGGAACCGCGGCGTGTTACTGCCCGTAGCAAAAAAGGCCGTATCCGCCGTAAGATGTTTGCGAAGCTGAAGACGGCGAAGTATCTGAAGGCACAAGCTAACGTGAATGTGGCAGAAGTTGCGTTTGTTCCTGCTGTTCAGAGGCTGGCCAGAGTACATCACTATGGTTTGCGTGAAAAAGTGAGTCGGGAGGGGAATGCTGTAAAATATGCTGAACGCCCATTGTTGGGTATTAATAATGAATCGGAAAATTCGATTTTAGAAGCGCTTGTTAAATGGCTGCGATAATAAGCGCATACAAGATGGGTAACTATTTGTTGTTATCCTTGTTTTTCACCATGCTTTCTTTTGCATTTTTAATCGCATCAAGCAATCCAGTTATTATCTTTTCTTGTGGCAAAGAAGGTGTTTTTTCAAGGTTTATATTATGTGCGCGAAGCAATTCTAAGTTTTTTGAAAACATTTCATGTTCACCATTACTCATCATGTAAGCCATTTGCTGATTTTCATAATCAGAACCTAATTGCATATAATATTTTATGAAAATAAGAAGAACTCTCATGACGTACCCAATGAACATAAATACACTCAGGCTAATAACAAGTGAGGCAATGGATTCTGCGATTTTTTCGGAGGTGCTTTTAACTGGTTGTGAGTTAATTAACCAGTTGGCTGTAATCCTATTATCGATATCATTGCGAGTCATTTTTTCAATGTTCTTGTCAATGTTATTTTTAATGTCATCCAATTCACTTTCTGTCTCTCTTTTAGCTTTTGTGTCAATTTGAAATTGATCTTTAAATGTTCTCTGTACAAATTCTGCTAATTGTTTCTTATCGCTAGAATCAATTGCCGCACTAATGGCATTGGCTAAAGGAGAATTGGATGTGTTTTTTATGTTATATGCAACTAAAACCACTCCGGCCACAACGATTATAAGGAAATAAATAAGAACAAAGACATTGCGCCTTGTTTTTTTCGCTCTGGCATCAAGCGTGTTCAAAATGTAAAAATAATTAGCGCTGTCATCTTGTGAGGGAGCCATTTTTAATCCTTGTTAATCCCTTGTTTTCATTGTGTGGAAGTCAACACAAAGCCCATTCAAAGCATTTTAATGAGTTTTCATAGAATCTAACAGTATGAATACTCAACTCACCGAAATCATGCGCCTCATCACCAACCTGATCCGCACCGGCATCGTGTCCGAAGTGGACCCGGTTAACTGGCTGTGCCGGGTGAAAACGGGCGACCTTGAAACCAACTGGATTAACTGGCTCACCTGTCGCGCCGGGAATACCCGTACCTGGTGGAAACCCACCGTTGGCGAGCAGGTTGTGCTGCTGAGTCTTGGCGGCAATCTGGAAACCGCCTTTGCGCTGCCTTCCATTTATTCCGATGCCTTCCCGCCGCCGGACACTTCAGAGAACGGCAGCACTACCGTGTTTCAGGATGGCGGCTGGTTTCAGTATGAACCGGAAACCGGCCAGCTGCTGATTAAAAACATCAAAAGCGTCCTGATTGAAGCGGAGGACGGCGTTCAGTTCAAAACCGGCCAGTTTGGCGTGACTGCGGACCAGACGCAGATTAACAGCGATACCGTCATGAACGGTGATGTGACGCAGGGCGGCGGTGCGATGAGTTCCAACGGTGTTGTGGCAGACAAGCACAAACACGACGGCGTGAAACAGGGCGTCGACCTGTCAGGGGGGCCGCAATGACCATGTACATCGGCATGAACCGGCAGACCGGTGAAGCCATCACTGATATTGACCACATCCGCCAGTCCATGCGCGACATTCTGGTCACACCCGAAGGCAGCCGCATCGCCCGGCGTGAATACGGCTCTCTGCTTTCAGTGCTGATTGACCAGCCACAAAACGAGGTGGCGCGCCTCCAGGTGATGGCGGCAACCTACACCGCACTGAGCCGCTGGGAGCCGCGCGTGCGCCTGGACTCAGTGAATATCACCAGTGCCTTTGACGGTTCAATGGTGGTCGAGCTGACCGGCCAGCGGGTCGATGGCTCACCGGTGTCCATGTCCATTCCAACGGGGGTAAGCAGTGGCAGTAATTGACCTTTCACAGTTACCCGCACCGGAAGTGATTGAGGTGCCTGAATTTGAGGCGCTGCTGACTGAGCGCAAAGAGGCGCTGATCGCACTCTACCCGGCGGATGAGCAGGCGGAAATCCGGCGTGTGCTGGCGCTGGAATCTGATCCGATGGTGAAAATCCTTCAGGAAAACGCCTACCGGGAAATCCTGCTGCGCCAGCGCGTCAACGAAGCGGCGCAGGCCGTGATGGTGGCCTACGCACTCAGCAGCGATCTGGACCAGCTGGCCGCCGCTTATAACGTGGAGCGCCTCACCGTCACGCCCGCCGACACCGAAGCGGTGCCGCCGGTGGACGCGGTGATGGAATCGGATGACGCGATGCGCCTGCGGGTGCCCGCAGCCTTTGAGGGGCTTTCCGTGGCCGGTCCGACGGCAGCTTATGAGTTTCACGCCCGCAGCGCCGACGGTCGCGTGATGGACGTGTCCGCAACCAGCCCGGCCCCGGCGGAAGTGGTGATCACCGTGTTAAGCCGGGAGGGCGAAGGTAACGCGGCTGCTGATTTGCTGACTGTAGTGGACACTGCACTTAACGCCGAAAGCGTGCGTCCGGTGGCGGACCGTGTGACCGTTCAGGGTGCAGAGATATTCGATTACCGCGTGGAAGCCACGTTGCACCTGTTCGATGGCGTGGCTGCGGCCCCCTGTCTGGAGGCGGCGAACGCCGCGATGGACACCTATCTGGCTGACCAGAAAAAGCTGGGGCGCAGCGTGCGCCGTGAGTCCTACGGGGCGGTGTTGCGCGTGGCTGGTGTGGACTGGGTGGAAATCACTGAACCGGCAGCGGACATCATCATGGACCGCACTCAGGCCGGAAACTGCACGTCAGTGACGGTCACTGTGGCGGATGATGAGGTGAACGCATGAATCTGAACAGCAGCCTGTTACCGCCCGGCTCCTCAGCGCTGGAGCGCCGTCTGGCTGAAGCGTGCAGCGGCATTTCCGGGCTGGATGTGCCGTTGCGTGATCTGTGGAACCCGGCCACCTGTCCGATCGGCTTTCTGCCTTATCTCGCCTGGGCGTTTTCGGTGGACCGCTGGGATGAAAGCTGGGCGGAAAGCGTCAAGCGAAAGGTGGTACAGGACGCGTTTTACATCCATCAGCACAAGGGCACCATCAGCGCGGTGCGCCGCGTGGTGGAGCCGTTCGGTTTCCTTATCCGCGTCATTGAGTGGTGGAACTCCGGGGAAGCGCCGGGCACGTTTCGCCTGGATATCGGCGTGCAGGATCAGGGCATTACTGAAGAAACCTATCAGGAGCTGGAGCGGCTCATCAGTGACGCAAAACCATGCAGTCGTCACCTGCTGGGGATGTCCATCAATCTGCAAAGCGGCGGGCAGTATTTTATCGGCGCGGCCTGCTATGACGGTGACGACCTGACCGTTTACCCCTACACCCCTGACATCATTTCCGTCAGCGGCCCGGCCTATGCGGGCGCAGCGGTTCACGTTATCGACTTACTGGAAGTGGGACCATGACAAAATTTTATGCAATCGTGACAACCCTCGGTGCGGCAAAGATTGCCAATGCCGTGTCGCTCGGTACAAAGCTGAACATCACGCAGATGGCTGTCGGTGACGGGGGCGGCACAACACCCACGCCGAACGCCAGCCAGACGAAGCTGGTGAATGAGGCGCGCCGGGCGGCCATCAATTCCCTGACGATTGATTCCGCGAACGGCAGCCAGATTATTGCCGAACAGGTGATCCCCGAAACCGAAGGGGGATTCTGGATCAGGGAAATGGGCCTGTTTGACGCGGACGGGACGCTGATTGCTGTCTGCAACACGGCAGAGACGTACAAACCGCAGTTGCAGGAAGGCAGCGGACGCACGCAGCGCCTGCGCATGATCCTCATCGTCAGCAGCACCGATGCCATCACGCTGAAGGTGGACCCGTCCGTGGTACTGGCGACACGTCAGTATGTGGATGAGCAGGTGCTTGAGGTGCGGCAGTACGCCGACAGCCTGATGGCCGCGCACCTGAAAGCGACAGACCCGCATACGCAGTACGCGCCGAAGGCCAGCCCGGAACTGACCGGGATTCCCAAAGCGCCCACGGCTGCTGCGGGCAATAATTCCACGCAGCTTGCCACCACTGCCTTTGTCACCGCCGCGCTGGCGGCACTGGCGGGCAGTGCACCGGCGGCGCTGGACACGCTGAAAGAGCTGGCCGACGCGCTGGGTAATGATCCGAACTTCTCCGCCACGGTACTTAACGCGCTGGCCGGGAAAATGGACATTGCGAAAAACGGCAGTGACATCCCCAGTGCGGCCACGTTTATCAAAAATCTCGGTCTGGCAGACAGTACGGGGACCGTTGGCCGACTGATAAAGACCACCATTTTCATCTCATCCGGGACATTCACACCACAGGCGACAACGAAGAAAATTCGCGTGCGTGGCGTCGGTACAGGTGGCAACGGTGCCGGGAGTCCGGCAACCAGCGCTAACACCTGTGCAGCCTGCGGCGGTGGTGCGGGTGCCGGTTATGCGGAAGCCTGGTTCAGCACCTTCCCGGCCAGCATTCCGGTAACAATCGGTGCTGCCGGTGCCCTTACTTATGGCACCGGCAACCAGGGCGGAACGTGCTCGTTTGGCAGCCTGGTCACCATCCCCGGCGGGCTTGGCGGAGCAGTGGCATCCAACAGCACAACAGCGGCTTTTTCCGAGGCATCAGGCGGTGGCCGCACGTCGCCCACGCTGTTGGGGCAGGATTCAGGCATTGTCACTCCGGGACAGATTGGCGAATTTGGTAAAGTCTATTCCGGCTACTCATCCAGCGGGCGCGGCGGGCATTCCCTGCTCGGTTCTGGCGGTCCGATTGCCGTGGCCGGGTCAGGTTCTGCCGCATCGGGTAACGGCGGAAGTGGTTGCGGCGCTGGCGGCGGTGGTGCGGCATTATCCTACAGCGCGGCGGCTGTCCTTGGCGGCCTGGCATCCACAGGGGTATTCATTGTTGAGGAGTTCGCATAATGGATGAACAAACCTACACCTATGCAGTCATTGATGATGCAACAAAGTCAGTGGTTAACCGGGTCAGCTGGGACGGTGTCAGCGAATGGTCGCCGGGGACGGGTTTCACCGCGGTTCGTGTCGATGATCCGGCAGAAGCCGGGATTGGTGATATTTACCGGGACGGCATTTTCATCCACGCAGACGCAGTAACATCAGCAGAATAGAAAGCCCGCAAACAGGGGGCACACACCGCCCCCGCCATTCCCGTGATTCGCCTCTGACCGCTGTCGGTTGTGCCATCCCCCACACAACAGCAAGTAAGTGCGACAAACCGGCGTAGCGCCGACCATAACGGAACCCCTTAACCGGAGATTCGTTTTATGGCTCAGGATTACCACCACGGCGTGCGCGTTGAAGAAATCAACGAAGGCAGCCGAATCATTACCACCGTCAGCACGGCGATTGTGGGACTGGTCTGCACCGGCGATGACGCCGACGCGGCCACGTTCCCCCTTAACCGCCCGGTGCTGTTAACTGATGTGCTCACCGCCAGCGGCAAGGCCGGGGAATCCGGCACGCTGGCCCGCTCGCTGGATGCGATCGGTGACCAGTCCAAACCCGTCACCGTTGTGGTGCGTGTTCCCCAGGGGGAAACCGAAGCGGAAACCACGTCCAACATCATCGGCGGCGTGGTCAACGGACAGCGCACCGGCATGAAAGCGCTGCTGGCCGCACAGTCTGTCTGTGGCGTAAAGCCGCGCATTCTCGGCGTGCCGGGACATGATACGCAGGCCGTTGCGACTGAACTGCTGAGCGTGGCGCAGAGCCTGCGCGCGTTTTCCTACCTGTCGGCCTACGGCTGCGAAACCGTGGAAGAAGCCATTGCCTACCGTGCCAACTTCAGCCAGCGCGAAGGGATGCTTATCTGGCCGGACTTTATCAGCTTTGGCACCGTACTGAACGCAGACGCGGCGGCCTATGCCACCGCCCGCGCACTCGGGCTGCGCGCCAAAATCGACGAACAGACAGGCTGGCATAAGTCGCTCTCAAACGTCGGCGTGAACGGTGTTACCGGCATTTCAAAGGATGTGTTCTGGGATTTGCAGGACCCGGCGACGGATGCGGGCCTGCTGAACCAGAACGACATCACCACGCTGATCCGCAAGGACGGCTACCGCTTCTGGGGTTCCCGCTGCCTGAGTGATGATCCGCTGTTTGCGTTTGAGAACTACACCCGCACCGCGCAGGTGCTGATGGACACGATGGCCGAAGCGCAGATGTGGGCGGTGGATGGCCCGTTGAACCCGTCACTGGCGCGCGACATCATCGAGAGTATCCGCGCGAAGCTGCGCAGCCTGGTCAGTCAGGGCTATCTCATCGGCGCGGACTGCTGGCTGGATGAAAGCGTGAACGACAAGGACACGCTGAAGGCCGGGAAGCTGCTGATCGATTACGACTACACCCCGGTGCCGCCGCTGGAAAACCTGCTGCTGCGTCAGCGTATCACCGACCAGTACCTGGTGGATTTCGCCAGCCGCGTCAGCGCATAAGGAGACAGACCAATGGCATTACCCCGCAAACTCAAGCACCTCAACCTGTTTAACGCCGGTAACAACTGGCAGGGGCTGGTCGAATCCCTGACGCTGCCGAAAGTCACCCGCAAGTTTGAAAAGTATCGCGGTGGCGGCATGGCCGGTGCGGTGGATATCGATATGGGGCTGGATGACGGCGCGCTGGATACCGAATTCACCATCGGCGGCACCGAGTCCCTGCTGTTCAAACAGCTGGGAACGGCCACCGTGGACGGTATTCAGCTGCGCTTTACCGGTTCCCTGCAACGCGATGACACCAACGAAATTCAGGCGGTGGAACTGGTGGTGCGTGGTCGGCACAAGGAGCTGGATTCCGGCGAGTGGAAGACCGGTGAATCCAGCACCACCAAAGTGTCCGGCACCAACAGTTACGCGAAGCTGACCATCAACGGCGAAGTGCTCTATGAGATTGACCTCGTGAACATGATCCACATCGTTGACGGCACCGACCTGATGGAAGAACACCGTAACGCACTCGGCCTCTGATAACCCCGGCAGGGGAAACCCTGCCGCTCTTAACCTCTTTAGCGGGAAAAAATCATGACTGACAAAATCATCGAAAAAATCGTCGAACTGGACACGCCGATCCAGCGCGGCAAGGAAATTATCACTCAGGTGCTGCTGCGCAAACCGCAGTCCGGTTCCCTGCGCGGCACTCGCCTTCAGGCGCTGATGGACATGGATGTGAACGCCATGATGGTGGTGCTACCGCGTATCAGCGTACCGGCACTGCAACCGCACGAAATCGTGGAAATGGACCCGGCTGACCTGCTTTCCCTGTCGGTGGAGGTGGTCACTTTTTTGTTGCCGAAGTCGGCGCTGTCGGCTTTCCCGACGGCCTGACGGTAGACGATTTGGTGGCGGACATCGCCACGGTGTTTCACTGGCCGCCCTCCGTTACGGACGATATGCCTCTGCCCGAGGTGCTGGAGTGGCGGCACAGGGCAATTCTTCGCAGCGGAGCCGGTGACGATGAGTGACAAAAACCTGCGTATGCAGGTGGTATTAAGCGCGGTGGATAAAATCACCCGCCCCTTTCGTAACGCGCGTGACGGCTCTAAAGAGCTGTCCGCCGCCCTGAAGGCCAGCAAAGACAGCCTGAAATCCCTCAACGAGCAGGCAGGCCGCATTGATGGTTTTCGCAAAACCCGCGCCCAGCTTGCCATCACGGAAAAGAATCTGGCGACCGCCCGGCAGGAGGCGGCCGCGCTGGCAACACAGTTTGCCGCTACCAACCGGCCCACGGCACAACAGGCCAGAGTGCTGGAGCAGGCAAAGAACCGCGCCAGTGAGTTACAGCAGACCTTTAACGGCCTGCGCCTGTCCGTGCAGCGCCAGCGCGAGGCACTGAACGCCGCCGGGATCGATACAAAACAGCTGAGTGCCGCACAACGTCGTCTGAAGACGGATGCACAGGCGACCAGCGGAGCCATTGAACGCCAGCAGGGAGAGCTGCGTAAGCTGGGCGAACGCCAGCAGAAGCTGGCCGCCATCCGGGCGCGCCATGAAAAAACTACAGCGATGCGTAACAGCCTGGCCGGGAACGGTGCGGGCATGGTGGCAACCGGCGTAACAACCGGCATGACCATGCTGGCCCCGGTGCGGGCTTATGCCGAGTCGGAAGACGCCGCCACGCAGCTGGCCGCCTCACTGATGGGACCGGGGGCAAAGGTTGCGCCGGAGTTTGAGAAAATCAACCGGCTGGCCGTCAGCCTGGGCGACAAGCTGCCCGGCACCACGGCGGACTTTCAGAACATGATGACCATGCTGCGCCGTCAGGGCATGAGCGCACAGGTGATTTTGGGCGGGCTGGGTGAGGCAACCGCGTATCTTGGCGTGCAGCTGAAAATGGCCCCCACGGATGCGGCAGAGTTTGCCGCGAAGTTGCAGGATGCGACGCAGACCAGCGAAAAGGACATGATGGCGCTGACCGATATCATCCAGAAGGGATTTTATGCGGGCGTTGATTCGGAAAACATGCTTCAGGGTTACGCCAAAATCGGCAGCGCGATGGACATCATCAAGATGAAGGGACTGGAGGCGGCGAAGACCTTCGCGCCGCTGCTGGTGATGGCGGACCAGTCGAGCATGGCCGGTGAGGCGGCGGGTAACGCCTACCGCAAAGTTTTTCAGGGCATGATGGACGCGAATAAAGTCGCAAAGACCAATGCGGCGCTGAAAGGGACGGGGGTGAAATTCGATTTCACCAACGGCAAGGGGGAGTTTGGCGGCATCGATAAGATGTACGGACAGCTGGCGCAGCTGCAAAAACTCAGCACGCAGCAGCGGCTGACAACGCTGAAAACGATGTTTGGCGACGATGCGGAGACGTTGCAGGTGCTGAACATCATGATAACCAAAGGCGTGGATGGCTATCGGGAAACCGCCGCAAAGCTGGAGAATCAGGCATCACTGCGCGAGCGCGTGGACGCCTCGCTTAACACCCTGGGCAACAAATGGGAAGCCGCCACCGGTTCGTTTACCAACTCAATGGCCGCCATCGGGGAAACCGTTGCGCCTGCGCTGAAACAGCTGGCCGACTGGCTGGGGAACCTCGCCGGTGCACTGGGTGAATTCGTTAAGCAGCACCCGCAGCTGACGGCAGGGCTGTTCAAGCTGACTGCCGGATTTGCCATTGCTGCCACTGCGGTGGGGGCGCTGTCGCTGGCTGCGGCGGCGATCCTCGGCCCGATGGCGATGCTACGTCTCAGCTGCGGCGTGCTGGGTATCAAAGCCGTGAGCGCGTTTAGTCTTATCCGGGGTGCAATGGGCCTCGTGGGTAATGCCATTCTGTGGCTGGGGCGGCTGATGATGGCAAACCCCATTCTGGCGGTTGTCGGCTTGATTGCTGCCGGTGCGCTTTATATCTGGCAGCACTGGGACACGCTGGGGCCAAAATTCCTCGCACTGTGGGAAGGCATTAAAAACTTTACTGCGGCGGCGTGGGAAGGAATCAAAGGGGCGGTTTCGGGGGCATGGGAGTTTATAAAGTCGGTATTTATGAATTACACCCTGCCGGGGCTGATTTATAAAAACTGGGATGCTATTCGCGCAGGTATCGCCGGGGCGTGGGACAGCATCAAAGCGGCAATCGCCGGTAAATGGGAAGAGATTGTCGATACTGCCAGGGCGTTGCCCGAACGTTTTCAGGAGGCCGGTTCACAGATGATTGATGGCCTGCTGGCAGGTATCAGTCAGAAGTGGGAAGCGCTGAAAAGTAAGCTGTCTTCCCTCACCGATTACCTGCCGGACTTTCTGAAGCTGGGCGGGGATAAAACTGCCGTGCCGGTTGTGCCTGGTCGCAGCGAGAAATCCGCAACCGGCTTTGCCGGGCTGTATGACAGCGGCGGGTTTATCCCGTCCGGGCAGTTCGGCATCGTGGGCGAGAACGGGCCGGAAATTGTGAACGGCCCGGCCAGTATCATCAGCCGCCGCCGCACCGCTTCGCTGGCCGCCTCTGCCGCACTGGCAATGGGTGTTGCCGCCACGCCAGCCGCTACCCGCCCGGTTCATCCGATGGCCCTGCCCGCGAAAGCGCAGACCGCAGTAACAGGCGCAGCCGGTGCCGGGCAGTCCGGGCCGCCGATCATCATGCGGGGTAAATACGATATCCATATTGTGCAGCAACCGGGGCAGAACAGGGGCGACCTGCTGGATGAGCTGATGCGCAGGCTGGAAGAAAAAGAGCGCAACGCGCAGGCACGGGCGCGCAGTTCCTACAGTGACCGGGGAGGATTTGATTCATGATGATGACGCTGGGTTTATTCGTTTTTATGCTGAAGACGGTCCCTTACCAGCAGCTGCAACTCCAGCGCAGCTGGCGGTTTCCGTCCAACAACCGGGTTGGCTTTCGCCCTTCCGTGCAGTTCCTCGGACCGGATAACGACACCGTGACGCTGTCCGGCGTGCTGCTGCCGGAAATCACCGGCGGGCGGCTGTCGCTGTTTGCGCTGGAGCAGATTGCCGAGCTGGGGCGTGCGTGGCCGCTGATTGAGGGCAGCGGAACGATTTACGGCATGTTCGTGATTGAGAGCCTGAGCCAGACCAAAGCGGAGTTTTTCAGTGACGGCGTATGCCGCCGTATCGAGTTCACGCTCACGCTAAAACGTACCGATGAGTCGCTGGGTGAGATGTTCGGCAGCCTCAGCGACCAGCTGACGGCAATCAAAAGCGCGGCCACCAGTGCCGCCGGTCAGTTAACGTCTGCTGTGGGTGGGCTGCTGTCATGACCGGTGCAGAATGGGTAACAGGGGCCGCTAACGCGCCCGCGTTCCGGCTGACGCTGGAAGGGGCTGACATCACGCAGAAGATAGAGAAGCGGCTTATTAGCCTCACGCTCACGGATAACCGGGGCTTTGAAGCGGACCAGCTGGATATTGAGCTGGACGACGCCGACGGCCAGTTACAGCTGCCGCGCCGGGGCGTGGTGCTCACGCTGGCGCTGGGCTGGCAGGGGCAGCTGCTGACACCGAAAGGCAGTTACACCGTGGACGAAATCGAGCATACCGGCGCGCCTGACCGGCTTGTACTCCGTGCGCGCAGCGCGGATTTTCGCGAAACGCTGAACACCCGGCGTGAAAAGTCATGGCATGACACCACCGTGGGCGACATGGTGAAAGAGATTGCGGGCAGGCACAAGCTGGAGATGGCGCTGGGTGATGATGTGGCAAAGATGGCGATTGACCATCTGGACCAGACCAACGAATCCGACGCCAGCTTTCTGATGCGGCTGGCCCGGCAGTGTGGCGCGATTGCCTGCATCAAAAACGGCAACCTGCTGTTTATCCGTCAGGGCCAGGGCAAAACGGCCAGCGGTAAAGTGCTGCCGGTGATGACGTTGCAGCGCAAAGACGGAGACAGCCACCGCTTTACCCTGGCTGACCGTGACGCCTACACCGGCGTGATTGCCAGCTGGCTGCATACGCGTGAACCGGAAAAGAAAGAAGTGACAAAGGTGAAGCGCCGCCGCAAAACCAGCACGGCAACGAAGAAAGAGCCGGAAGCTAAACAGGGCGACTACCTGATTGGCACGGATGAAAACGTGCTGGTACTGAGCCGGACCTATGCCACCAGGGCAAATGCCGAACGTGCCGCCAAAATGCAGTGGGAGCGTCTGCAACGTGGTGTGGCGACGTTTTCCATTCAGCTGGCGCGGGGGCGGGCCGATCTCTATACGGAAATGCCGGTAAAGGTAAGCGGGTTTAAACAGCAGATCGATGGCGGGGCATGGATTATCACAACGTTGACGCACAGCCTGGGTGATAGCGGATTTACCACCAGTATGGATCTTGAAGTAAAAATTGATTCGCTTGAAATGGAATGAATGCTATCGCAAAAGGGAAATAATGATTAATATCCATCTCAATTGGGATTGTGGAGGCGTTAAAATGATGAATTGTCCACTGTGCGGGAATGCCGCACATACACGAAGCAGCTTTCAGGTATCGGCAACAACCAAAGAACGTTATAACCAGTGCCAGAACATCAATTGCAGTTGTACCTTCAAATCTCATGAGACAGTGTCAGAGATCATCATGAAGCCCGGCAGCGTTAAACCTGTACCACCGCATCCTGGAAGAAACCAGCAGCAACCACTGTGGTTGTGATTGTTGCGGTGTTCTAAAGGGTATTAGCTCAGACTTTCAGTGGTACTTGTTACGGCACAGAGCTTAACCTAAGCTGATAGAAATCTCTGTGCCAAGAATAGACGTTACCTCTTTTGGTTGTACCTAATGTTGAAACGAAGTTTTTTACGACATATCGATACAAAATAAAAAGTTAGGATTAAACTTAGCGTGTCTAAAGAAATATGGAAATGCTCGTAAAAAATATATAATAAAATCAATGGTATTCAACGGATTTAAGTTCTAGGTATCGAGCAGTGATTTACTATTGCTTAGTACAGTAAGAAATTAGTGGGCTAATTTACTTAACAAAACTATGCATCTATTCCATTTCTAATCTATATACTTAGTTATCTTTACACGAGTAGTTATAGAGATACAATGGTTCTTTCTATGCTATGTGGCTTGATTTAACTAGAATTTATTTAAGTCAGGACACAATGACTTCTGTGACAGTCAATTGGAGATAGGATATGGGTTATTTACTGTTTGAAAGTGAAGAGGCTGGCTTTAAAACTGTACTAATTAGATTGCATGAGGCTCTGGAGGAAGCTGGTGTAGATAAAAACGGGAAAACCAACATTAGCATACATATAAGTGGGGAGAATGAAAAACAAATTTATTTTGAACTTGAGGAAATTCAAGAATTGTTAGATATATTAAAATTGAATACCGATTGATATTTTTTATCTTTAAATAGGTACGATGGGCAAGGTGGTAAAATGATACTATCTGGGGCACTCAAAACATATAGCGAAAATGAACGTAATATTGATGTTAAACAAGCAATAGAAAACGCCAATGGTTATTTGCATGAGTTGGGTTTTGATGTTTCCATCAAAACTTATGGAAGCGTAATAAAAACAACTCAATGCGAAATAATTAATGAGGCTGGAAGATATTCAAATGGGCTTGGTAAAGGTATTGGTGATCAAGCTATTGCATCAGGTATGTATGAGGCAATAGAGCATCTGCATTCTATATTTTCAATTCCTCCCAATGATTTGTCTGTAGAGAAATTAGATCTTGATGGTGCAGATAATAGGTTGCAATTATCCACACCAGACTTCAAAAGAATTTTTGGAAGTAACGATGTTTTTTTCTCCCGAAAAAAATACAATTCTTTTAATTCTTCAGAAGATCCCCTTTCATTCCCATATTTTCTAACTAACCCATATTTTAACCCAAGTGATTCAAAGGAGATAAACGCGTTAAATAAATTTTCAGCAAAGAGGTATAGCACTAATTCAGGTACGGCTTGTGGAGCTTCATTGGATGAAGCAATACTCCATGGTCTTCTGGAGATTGTTGAGCGGGATGCTATTGGAATAGAGCTTATCAGGACTATTTTTCGTAAGGCCGCAGCGCCAGTAAGAAGGATAAATTTATTAAATCTCCCATCACAACTTCACAGTTTAATATCAGTCATTGAAAGTGAAACTAAAGGGAGGGTAATAATTTGGGATATAACAAATGATCTAAATATACCTGTGGCTCTTGCATCTTTATCTGTTGAAGGCGAGGGGCGTTACTTTGGATCTGGATCATCACTTTCATTTGATTATGCGATAGAAAGGGCTTTGTTGGAAACCGTCCAGTCGTTTCATGCACATACTTTTAATGGTAAATTGAAACCTGGCTTAGGCGATTTGGATTTTAGTAGACTACCGAACTATACTCGTTGCTTATTAGATAAAGGATGCTTTGGTTATCTGGGAGGAGAGGAGTTAATTGAGGATTATGAAAAAAACAAAATAAATAATTCAATATCCTCAATGCCAATTAAGAACCAAATTAATACAATTATTGATAGATTGAAATCTGCTGATATTAGTGCTTACTGGTCTGTTTTAGAAAGAGGTTCAGTATTTGTTGTTCATATAATTGCACCTAAACTTGAGCGATTTCATCTAGTCGCTCGTGGTGTACCAGTGGCACCAAGTCATAGGGGGAGAAGTTATTTGAGTTTAAGCTGACCAGTTCCAAGATTAGTTATAACCCTCAGTTAGTAATGTCGACTCCTTCACTCTACAACTTTTATTGTTTTTAATCTCAATATAGAATTTCATAACTTGACTGAGCCAGACCGTGTTATGACTGAAGGTGTGAAAAATAATCGTTGAGCACAGCAATGTTACAATGCCTGGTATGATATCTCCACATTAATCTATGCATCGTGATGTATTATATAATGCTTTCATCATTTGTGATGAATAACTGGGAACATCCGCTGTTCGCTCAAAGGAGACTGTCAGATCAGATTGCACCCTGTCCACGGAAACTGTCAGTTCGAGCCTGTGCGAATGCATCTAAATTGCCCGTGCAGCACGGGCTTTTATACTTCAGGTATCTCACCTGTTTTTACAAAATCAGCAAATTGTTCTTCATCAAGGATTACCACACCTTTCATACGTGCCGCTGTAACTTTGGTCGGCCCCGCATTGTAGCCACAGCATAACAATTGAAGATTTTGAGTCACCGAACTTCTAACCGTCATACCGTTCGCCGTTGCGCACTCAATTAACCGTTCTTTGTCAGCCTTTTTGAATCCTGTAAAGCAGATGTCGAATGTGACTTCTTTAGGGGGGCTTAAAGTAAAAAGGTGGCGGTAATTTTCAGGAGAGAATGCACCAACAGATTCAGAGGCTAATGATCCAGACTCGGTCTGTTTAAGAATACGGTCTTTCCTGTAAGTTTTGAGCATATGCGTGTTAATGCAAACACCCTGAATATGTTCTTCGCTGTGGCTAACTTGTACCAGTGAATGAGCCTTTATATGGCCTCGGGCATTGATATAAACAAAGTGCATTTCTTCCATGTGATCACCTTTTGGGGCTGTGTGAAACGAGCAGCGGTAGCCATAAGGCACGAATGGCGGTGGTAGCAGAAGGGTGGGTGAAAAAAATCTGCTGCCATTTTGCTGCCAATCGATTTTTTGGCTACAAAAAAACCGCTTCAGATAGCGGTTCAAGTGCATGATTAATATCACTAAATTTGGTGGCCCCTGCTGGGTTTGAACCAGCGACCAAGCGATTATGAGTCGCCTGCTCTAACCACTGAGCTAAGGGGCCAGCGGAGCGGGGATTATAAAGTATCTCGCCAGGGCAATCCAGCCATTGATAGCTGGTTGCTCAAAATTAGCACAGCCTCTGACCCTTTGATATCCATAAGAAAATTCGTAGATCCTTTGCCCGTTGCGACAAAGATCCCCTCATCCGCAGACGAATCTGAAGCAGGGCGAGAATACCCTGCCTCTCGTTACCCTCATGCCTGTTGATAGCGCGACGCGGGTTTGTTCAGCGATAAATAGGGTTGCAGCGCCAGTCGGGCGTTATCAAAATCTTGCCACAGGCCCGTGTTTTCCAGTGATGGAATGGTGACCAGCTCACCCGCATCCAGTCCGCTCAACGCCGCGCTCACCAAATCGTCTACCTCCATCAGCATTTCTGCCGGGAATGTCGTAATCGGTGTGCCTGAACGATCGAAAATTTCGGTACGTGTTGCCCCTGGCAGCACCGCCTGGACATGGACGCCGCTCTCCGCCAGCTCGCGTTGCAACGCGCGGGTCAGGGTTAAGACAAAGGATTTTGTGGCGTCATAAGCACCGTTAAAACGTTCATGAATCAATGCCAGCACCGATGCAATGTTGATGATGGTGCCGTGACCGCGAGCGCGAAATGCCTGGGCTGCGACGTGCGCTAACTGCGTGGGGGCCACAATATTCAACGCCAGCATGGTTTGAATACGTGCGATATCCGCGTCAATGAATTCGCCCTCGACGCTCATACCCGCGTTATTCAGCAGCAGGGTGATTTGGTGGTTATCACGAATTTCCTGTTCAACACGCTGCAAATCCTGCGGGTTGGTGAGATCGGCCGGGAGAACGGAGACTTCCACCCCTGCTGATTCCCGCAAGCTTTGCGCCAGCGCGTTCAGGCGGGCGGCATCGCGTGCGACCAGAATCAGGTTGTAACCGCGAGCGGCCAGTTGTTTTGCATAAGTCGCGCCAATACCGCTGGATGCGCCGGTGATCAAAGCCAGTTGAGATGATGACATGGTCGGTTCCTCTAAATGATGGTTATCATATTTGACGTGATAAATATGACGGTCATAATATTTTTCGTCAAGCTGGAATATGATGGTCGTAATAATTACTATGATTGTCGTAACTGATGAGCGGGAGGGAAGGGAGATGGAAAAGCTGAGTCACAAAGCGCGCACGCGCCAGCGCATTCTTGATGAGGCGGCGAAAGTGATGCGTGAGTGTGGCACTGAAAGCATTGGCGTAGCCGCGCTGATGAAGCGTGTCGGTTTAACGCATGGTGGCTTCTATGCCCACTTCGCATCGCGTGATGCCCTGGTGGAGGCCGTGATTGAGCAGATGTTTGCTGACTCCGCGCTGCGTTTGGCTGAGATTGTACAGATCAAAGACCCGGCCCAGCGGCTGGAACAGCTGATCGATAATTATCTCTCCGATCAACATCGTGCGATGCCGGGTGAAGGATGCCCTCTCCCCGCACTGGCCAGCGAAATGGCGCATTTGCCGCTGGAGGCGCGTAAGCTATTTTCCCTGCGACGTGAAGTGGTGCGTCAGCGTCTGGCCGAACCCTTGCAGCAGTTGGGAACTCCTCGGGCTGATAGCCTCGCCGCCAGTATGCTGGCCGAGATGGTCGGGGCAATGGCGCTGGCACGTGCTTGTCCGGACGATACTGAGGCGCAGCATATCCTGGCTGACAGCCGTCAGTCGGTGAAGCAACGTGCTGGGTTGGCGCTGGCATGAGTGATCACAACATTCGCGATATTATCGCCCCGCATTTGCAGGTACTGTTCTGCGGTATCAATCCGGGCCAATCCTCGGCGCATACCGGTTTCCACTTTGCGCATCCAGGGAATCGCTTCTGGAAGGTGATCCATCTGGCGGGATTTACTCATGAGCAGCTTAAGCCAGAGCAGGAACAGCGATTGCTGGAAACCGGTTGTGGCATCACCATGTTGGTGGAGCGTCCTACCGTGCAGGCTACGGAGCTGGCGGGTGACGAACTGCGTGATGGCGGTAGTCGATTGCAGGAAAAAGTTCTGCGTTATCAGCCGCGTGCGCTGGCTGTGCTGGGCAAAGATGCCTTCCAGCGCGCGTTTCGCCAACGTAAGGTGGAGTGGGGCGAGCAGCAGCAGATGCTCGGTGATACCCGCCTGTGGGTGTTGCCTAATCCGAGTGGTCTGAATCGAGCTTCGCTGGAGGAGATGGCTGCCGCCTATCGTCAGTTGCGTGAATCGCTACCGCTGAGTTGAAGGCAATAAAAAACCCCGGCAAGCCGGGGTTTTTTGATGTTGACTGAATCAGTCGTCAAGGAAGCTACGCAGTACTTCGGAACGGCTTGGATGGCGCAGTTTACGCAACGCCTTGGCTTCAATCTGACGGATACGTTCACGCGTTACGTCGAATTGTTTGCCTACCTCTTCCAGCGTATGGTCGGTATTCATATCAATACCAAAACGCATACGCAGCACTTTCGCTTCACGCGCAGTCAGACCCGCCAACACGTCGTGCGTTGCGGAACGCAGGCTCTCCGAAGTAGCAGAGTCCAGCGGCAGTTCCAGCGTGGTGTCTTCGATAAAATCGCCCAGATGCGAATCTTCATCATCACCAATCGGCGTCTCCATGGAGATCGGCTCTTTAGCGATTTTCAGCACTTTGCGGATTTTATCTTCCGGCATCAGCATGCGCTCAGCCAGTTCTTCCGGCGTCGGCTCGCGACCCATCTCCTGCAGCATCTGGCGCGAAATACGGTTGAGTTTGTTGATGGTCTCAATCATATGCACCGGAATACGGATGGTACGCGCCTGGTCGGCGATAGAACGGGTGATGGCCTGACGGATCCACCAGGTGGCGTAAGTTGAGAACTTATAACCACGACGATATTCAAACTTATCAACCGCTTTCATCAGGCCGATGTTGCCTTCCTGAATCAGGTCGAGGAACTGCAAACCACGGTTGGTGTATTTCTTGGCGATTGAAATCACCAGACGCAAGTTAGCTTCCACCATCTCTTTCTTCGCACGACGCGCTTTGGCTTCGCCGATAGACATGCGACGGTTGATGTCTTTAACCTGCTCAATGGTCAGGCCGGTCTCTTCTTCGATTTGCAGCAGTTTCTGCAGGCAACGCATCACGTCATCCTGCACTTCCAGCAGTTTTTCTGACCACGGCTTGTTCATTGCCAGCGCGGCTTTGAACCAGCTTTCACTGGTTTCGTTACCGGTGAACAGGGTGATAAAGTTTTTCTTCGGCATTTTGCACAGTTCAACACACAGCTTCATGATGATGCGTTCCTGAGTACGCACACGCTCCATCATTTCACGCATGTTGTTCACCAGGTAGTCGAACTGCTTCGGTACCAGGCGGAACTGTTTGAACACTTCAGAAAGATTCTGAATTTCGGCAACCGCGTCCGCATGGCTGCGGCCTTTGGCTTTGATCACTGTACGGGTGGTTTCGTACTGGGTACGCAGCTCGACGAATTTTTCGCGCGCCAGTTCCGGATCGATAGAGTTATCGTCGTCAGAGCTGTCGTCGTCGCTCTCTTCGTCATCTTCATCGTCGTCATCGCGGTCTTCTTCAGACAGCTCAGAACCAACGTGAGTTGCGGTCGGTGCCAGATCTTCTTCAGCGTTCGGATCGACAAAGCCGGTGATCAGGTCGGACAGACGTGATTCGCCCGCTTCAACACGATCGTACTGATCGAGCAGATAAGTGATCGCTTCCGGATATTCTGCAACGGAGCACTGAACCTGGTTGATGCCGTCTTCGATGCGTTTAGCGATGTCGATTTCGCCTTCGCGCGTCAGCAGTTCAACAGTACCCATTTCGCGCATATACATGCGCACCGGGTCGGTGGTACGGCCAATTTCAGATTCAACGCTGGACAACACCTGAGCGGCGGCTTCCGCAGCATCTTCATCAGTATCGGCACTGTTTTCATTCAGCATCAGATCATCGGCATCAGGGGCTTCTTCCACCACCTGAATACCCATATCGTTAATCATCTGGATGATGTCTTCGATCTGATCGGAGTCGACGATATCTTCCGGCAGATGGTCATTGACCTCAGCATAGGTCAGATAGCCCTGCTCCTTACCACGGGTGACAAGTAGCTTAAGCTGTGACTGCGGGTTTTGCTCCATAAGACGGTATCCACACTTCTGTTAATTAGATTGGTGTCGGTCGGCAGCGAGCCAACAATAACAGTGAAGGCGTTGTGTTTTTGCCGCTGCCTTCGTCGCGGCCAGGGCTTTTGCCCTTCTATAATCGGCACTTAAGCCGCTTGGATTCTTTTTTCGGGCCTGGCTTCTCGTCAGGTTCCGCTAATGCTTATCGCCCCGGTTCCCTGCCATTTTAACGGTATCGGCAACCAGAGCGCTTAAAACGATTATTTCTTTGCCAGTGCCTGGCTTAATGCCCAGAATTCACGGCGTTCGGCAGCACTTAATCCTTCAGTACGATCGCGCGCGATAAGCGCTTCAAGCCGCTGTTCCAGTGCGGAATCGTAGAGACTCGCCAGAGAGTCCTGAAATACTGCTTCTGCCTCTTCATCCACTATCATGTGGTTCCAGGTAGCCAGTGTTTCAAGTGTCTGACTAAAATTTGTCCCGCGATATAACTCTAGTAGCTGTCCGGTCGTCAGGCCAGGATTCTCAGAACAACGGCTGACTAACTCCACAAACAAGGGTAAACCCGCCATTTTTGACTGTTCAAGACCTTCAAGAGCAGGCACCATCGTGGCGAATTGCGGATTCTGCACCAGCAATGCCACCAGTACACGCATGGTGGTGCGCTTCAACGGTGGTGCAGTGGGTGCGGCTCCACTATCGGCCTGTTTCGGCAGTAGCTTCTCTAACTGGTTATCGTCAAGAATACCGAGTTTATTACCTAATTCCTGACGCATATAAATACGCAGGGTTTCGCCCGGGATCTGGCTGATCAACGGCAGCGCCAGCGTACTCAGGCGTGCTTTACCGTCGCGCGTGCTCAGATCAACCTGCGGCAGCAGGCTGTCGAACAGAAACGTGGAGAGCGGCATCGCCTGCTCCATCCGCGCTTCAAACGCCGCTTTACCCTCTTTGCGCACCAGCGTGTCCGGGTCTTCGCCATCAGGCAAAAACATAAAGCGTAGCTGACGACCGTCATTCATGTAGGGCAGTGCGGTTTCGAGCGCGCGCCAGGCGGCTTCACGACCTGCACGGTCACCGTCGTAACAGCAAATCACGTTTTCGGTCGAGCGAAACAGCAGCTGGATATGCTCGGCGGTGGTCGAGGTGCCCAGCGAGGCAACGGCATAATCAATGCCGAACTGCGCGAGGGCCACCACATCCATATAACCTTCCACCACCAGCAGACGCGCGGGTTGCGGATGGTTTTTCTGCGCTTCATACAGGCCATACAACTGACGGCCTTTATGGAAAATCGGCGTTTCCGGCGAGTTCAGGTATTTCGGCGTATCGTTGCCCAGCACCCTGCCGCCAAAACCAATCACCCGTCCGCGTTTATCACGAATCGGAAACATGATGCGATCGCGGAAGCGATCATACGTCCGGCCTTTGTCATTGCTGACCAGCATGCCGGCTTCCATCAGTGACTCGCGATCGTCCTGCTGCTGGCCGAAGCGTTTGAGCGCGTTATCCCATCCCGGTGGTGCATAACCAATAGCGAAGTGATCAATCACTTGCTGGCTAAGGCCGCGGGTAGCGAGATACTGCTGAGCGGGCTGTGCCTGCGGCTGGCGCAGACTCTGCTGATAAAAGGTGTTCAGACCTTCCAGCAGCTGATAAAGGCTTTGGCGCTGATGGCGTTCCATCTGGCTGGGGCCGTTACCCGCTTCATAGGGCACTTCAAGGCCGTGCTGGGTGGCCAGTTCCTCAATGCTTTCAACAAATTCCAGACGATCAAAATTCATCAGGAAGTCGATAGCATTGCCGTGGGCACCACAGCCGAAGCAGTGATAAAACTGCTTATCGCCGTTTACAGTGAAAGAGGGCGTCTTTTCGTTATGGAATGGGCAACACGCGTGATAGTTCTTACCCTGCTTTTTCAGCTTTACGCGGGCATCGATAAGATCCACGATGTCCGTGCGGGCAAGTAAGTCATTGATAAATACGCGTGGAATTCGTCCAGCCATAAGCCCCGATTTTTCAGCTCATAAACGGCAACAAGCCGCGCTTCCTTTCGGAAAGCACGGCCTCTTACTTGACTCTGTCTGCGTTGATCACGCGGCGGAGGCGAACCTCCGAAAGATATTAGTACAGACGAGTGCGGCGTGCGTTTTCGCGAGCCAGTTTCTTGGCATGACGCTTAACAGCAGACGCTTTAGCGCGCTTACGTTCGGTAGTCGGTTTTTCATAGAACTCACGACGACGAACTTCAGCCAGAACGCCTGCTTTCTCGCAGGAACGCTTGAAGCGACGCAGTGCTACGTCGAACGGCTCGTTTTCACGTACTTTAATTACCGGCATGTAACTCTCACCTCGATAAAATTCGGTTTTGCTGCTGGCTGCGGCGCCAGCACATTTCAAAATGGTGCATAATTCTACTCCAACCGCGGTTGGCTTGTAAAGCACCAAGGACAAATTGAAACCAACAGGGGCGTTTGCCATTGCGGCTGCCGGTTTTTTCAGGCCGTGGAGTATAGCGCACTCTTTGCGCGGCGGAAAAACACTTTTTCCAGCCCAAAGTTGTCCGGCCGGTGATCTCCCTGTGATACACTGCGCGCCGCAAGAAGAGGGTATGAAAAGCTATGCGAGTTCTGGGTATTGAAACGTCCTGCGATGAAACCGGCATCGCGATTTATGACGATGCGTCCGGTCTGCTGGCAAATCAATTATATAGCCAGGTAAAATTGCATGCCGATTACGGTGGTGTGGTGCCGGAACTGGCATCGCGCGATCACGTGCGGAAAACGGTGCCGTTGATTCAGGCGGCGTTAAAACAGGCCGGATTACAGCCGCAGCAGATTGATGCCGTGGCCTATACCGCCGGACCTGGTCTGGTCGGTGCCCTGTTAGTGGGGGCGACTGTTGGACGTGCGCTGGCCTTTGCCTGGAATGTACCCGCGGTACCTGTCCATCATATGGAAGGCCATCTGCTGGCCCCGATGCTGGAAGATAACCCACCGGACTTCCCGTTTGTGGCGCTGCTGGTATCAGGCGGACACACCCAACTGATCAGTGTCACCGGGATTGGTGAATACACGTTGTTAGGCGAATCCATCGATGATGCGGCGGGTGAAGCCTTCGACAAAACCGCCAAGCTACTGGGTCTCGACTATCCGGGCGGACCGATGCTGTCGCGGATGGCGCAGCAGGGCACGCCAGGTCGTTTCACCTTCCCGCGTCCGATGACCGATCGTCCGGGCCTGGATTTCAGCTTCTCTGGCCTGAAAACTTTTGCCGCTAACACCATCCGCGAACATGCGGGAGATGAGCAGGCGCGTGCCGACATTGCCCGAGCTTTCGAAGACGCGGTCGTGGATACCCTGATGATCAAATGCAAACGCGCGCTGGATCAGACCGGTTTCAAACGTCTGGTGATCGCCGGTGGCGTGAGTGCCAACCGCACGTTGCGTGAGCGGATGGCTGAGATGATGCAGGTGCGTGGTGGCGAAGTCTTTTACGCCCGCCCGGAATTCTGCACCGACAACGGCGCGATGATTGCCTACGCGGGCATGGTCCGTCTGAAAGGCGGTACACGCGGTGAGTTGGGCGTCAGCGTCCGACCGCGCTGGCCGTTAGCCGAATTACCCGCCATCTGAAAAAAAACCGGCATCGCGCCGGTTTTTTTATTCCTTCGTCTTCTTCTTCTTTCGTTTCCAGATCTTGTTTTCCTGACCTCGCCACAGGCGTTGGATGTTGTCATGATGGCGCAACAGAATCAGGCAGGACAGCATCGAGACGGGAAAGGTGAATTGTGGCTTAAACCACCAGACGTAAAACGGCGCGATTAGCGCGCTGACAATCGCCCCCAGCGACGAGTAACCACTTAACAACACCGTCAGCAGCCAGGTGCCGGTCATTAACCCGGTCAAATCCCAGCCAATTGGCGCGATGGCACCAAATGCCGTCGCCACGCCCTTACCGCCGCGAAAACGAAAAAATACCGGATAGATGTGGCCGAGACAGGCGGCGATGGCCGTCAGGCCAAGGTAGAGCGGAGCAACATGCAGCAGATACGCAATCCATACCGGCAACATGCCCTTGGCGATATCGAAGATCAGCACGGCAGCGGCCGGTGCTTTCCCCCCAATGCGCAGCACGTTAGTGGCACCGGGATTACCTGATCCCTGAGTGCGTGGATCGGGCAGGCCAGCGAGTTTGCATACCAGTATCGCGCTGGAAATGGAGCCGCAAAGATACGCGAAAATAATCATACCAAGCGCGATAGCACTCATAGTTCCATACCGTTCCTGTAGGGTCGTTTTGTTCTCGGTAAGTGTGGATAATACGCATAATCCGCCGGAAGTGGTATCCGGCATAGCCAAAAACAGAGACTACATCATGGATATCGTATTTATCGAGCAACTCACCGTGTTCACCACCATTGGCGTTTACGACTGGGAGCAGGGCATGCAGCAGAAGCTGGTGCTCGATGTCGAAATGGCGTGGGACAACCGTCAGGCGGCGGCCAGTGACGATGTTGATGATTGCCTCAGCTATGCTGACGTCACCGAGGCGATCTTAAACCACCTCAACGGCCAGCGTTTTGCCCTGGTTGAGCGCGTGGCGGAAGAAATTGCGGATCTGTTGATGAACCGTTTCAAAACGCCCGGCGTGCGCATTCGCGTAGGCAAACCGGGGGCTGTAGCGCAGGCAGCAACGGTTGGCGTGCGAATTGAGCGCGGGACTATTCCTAAATAAATCCGATGTGATTGCCATCACAATGAAACCAAACCAAATTATGGTGTGTCTCAGTTGCAGCCGCCGCGCTTAGTGCGGCTTAGTTGCCGGAAACCTTAAGGTTTCCTTCAGACTGGCGCAGGCATAATTTAAGGCGGTAGGCAGATGCGACCGCCTTTTTACTGTTTAAAACGGATAGAGGAAAATGTTGATGGCAGATATTCATCAGCTTTGGGTAGCTGCAATCCTGGGGATAGTGGAAGGTCTGACCGAGTTCCTACCGGTCTCATCCACTGGCCACATGATTATTGTCGGCCACCTGTTAGGCTTTGAGGGTGAAACCGCCGAAACCTTTGAAGTGGTGATTCAGCTCGGTTCCATTCTTGCTGTTGTGGTGATGTTCTGGCGTCGGCTCTTTGGCTTAATCGGTATTCACTTTGGTGAAGTCAAACATGAAGGTACGGGTAAAGGTCATTTGACCCTGATCCACATTCTGCTGGGTATGGTCCCGGCGGTCGTGATTGGTTTGGTGTTGCACGATCAAATCAAAACGCTGTTTAACCCCATTAACGTGATGTACGCGTTGGTCGTGGGCGGTGTACTGCTGCTGGCGGCGGAATTCCTCAAACCGAAGCAACCGAAAGCGGTGGGTATTGATGACATTACCTATCGTCAGGCCTTTATGATTGGTTGCTTCCAGTGTCTGGCTCTCTGGCCGGGTTTCTCTCGCTCGGGTGCGACCATCTCCGGCGGCATGCTGATGGGCGTGAGTCGCTATGCGGCATCGGAATTCTCGTTCATTCTGGCCGTGCCGATGATGATGGGCGCGACGGTGCTGGATCTCTACAAGAGCATGAGCTTCCTGACGATGCAGGATCTGCCGATGTTCGCGGTCGGTTTTGTGACGGCGTTCGTGGTGGCATTGATTGCGATCAAAGCCTTCCTGGAACTGATTAAACGTATCTCGTTTGTTTCCTTCGCCATCTACCGCTTTATCATTGCGGGCGTGGTGTACATGCTGTTCACGTAATACCTTGCGCGGCCAGCTCAGGCTGGCCGCGTGTCGATCAATCCTTCCTGTACCGCTTTGATACGCCGACGCGTTAATTCTTCCCGCACTTCCGGACCTTTAAATCCCGCCTCTACGACGGCTTTGGTCGGGACGGCCTGCGCCAGTGCAAAGGCCGTGCGTAGATAATCCCCTTGTGGATAGGCGTTGCTTTCCAGCCCGGCACGACCACGCGCATCGGCTTCGCTGGTGAGCGCGATCTGCTCCACGCGTTGCGGCCTGCGCCAGGCATCGACACGATCAAACAGCGCAATCAATGCCTGCGCCGACTGACGCTCAATGGTGTGCACCATATCGTGAAATTCGGCGACGATCAGCGCCAGATCGCGTATCGCATTGGGAACTCGCAGCCGTTCGCACAGTGCGGCCACAATCGGTACCCCTGCCACACCGTGACCATGGTGACTCGGCCACTTTTCAGGTGGCGTAACGGCTTTGCCTGCGTCGTGGAATAGCGTCGCAAAACGGACATCCAGCTCATCGGAGAGCGCGGCGGCCAGGGTTAAGGTCATCAGCGAATGGATGCCAGTGTCGATCTCCGGATGCCATTTAACGGGCGCGGGGATACCAAACAAATTATCGAGTTCCGGGAACAGCACCTGCAAGGCACCGCAGTCACGCAGCACCTGGAAATAGACCTGTGGATTGTGTGTCAGCAGCGCTTTTTCCGTTTCCTTCCAGACGCGTTCTGGTGTGAGATGCGCCAGTTCACCGCTGGCGGTCATGTCGCGCATCAGCGCCTGGGTTTCTTCGGCAATACGAAAATTGAGGTGCGCGAAACGGGCCGCAAAGCGCGCCACGCGTAACACGCGCAGAGGGTCTTCATTAAAGGCGCTGGAAACATGGCGCAGGGTGCGGTTAGCCAAATCGCGTTGGCCGCCGTAAGGATCGATCAACGCGCCGTTGTCGGCCTGAGCGATAGCATTGATGGTGAGATCGCGACGTTGCAGATCCTGCTCCAGCGTGACGTCCGGTGCAAACCAGGTGACAAAGCCGGTGTAGCCATTGCCGGTTTTACGCTCAGTCCGAGCCAGCGCATACTCTTCACGGCTTTGCGGATGCAAAAAAACCGGAAAATCCCGGCCAACTTGCTGAAAGCCCTGCGCCAGCATCGCATCAGGTGTGGTACCGACCACGACCCAATCTTTATCTTTTACCGGTAAACGCAACAGCGCATCGCGCACTGCGCCACCGACCAGAAACGTCTTCACTCAACTACTCCAGGGGTCAACTGCCTTTGCGCGGCATCCACGCATCTGACTTTAATTGTTACATAGTTTGGCCAAAATTCGGACATGCCAAAGAGGGCATCTTACGATCCCCTCTGGAAAAAGAACAAGGATGGGGTTAGTTCATCCAGCGATTGTTCTTTTTGCGACGCGGCACCATGTGCGGTAAAACCAGACCCAGCAACAAGCCAACACCTAACACGCCGCCGCCATACATAAACCACTGCATGATGATGGTGCGCTGTTTATCATCCAACTGGACGTTGGCGGCACTGACTTTTTTCTGTGCGACGATCAGCTCGTTTTTCAGCTTCTGATTTTCGTCTTTCAGATCGTTGATGGTGCTGTCGCTGTTGGCCACCTTATTCTGCATTTCTGACGTGCGCTGGTTCCAGCTGTTGTCGATATTCTGCAGTTTATCGGTGAGATCTTTCACCTGCTGTTCCAACTGTGGCACACGGGTGCGCAAGCTGGGATCGGTACTCAGCTGTGACAGTGGAATCCAGGTGGTGCGACCCTGAGAGTCCTGGATCTGACCGTATTGGCTGTCGTTGTTGGTTTGCAACAACTGCACTTCCTCCCCGGCATTCAGCTTGCCAACCAGACGATATTGATCGCCAGGCCCGCTGCGTACCCAGGTGGATAATTCATCGGAAATATAACGCTTTTCGGCAGCATGTGCTGGCGTGATGGCGCTGAAAGCCAGCAAAGAAAGAGCGGCAAAAGTAATTTTTTTCATTCGATATCAAAGTTTGGTAAAGGCATAAAAACACTGGCACAGTCTGGAGAGGCTTCTCAAAAATCTGAATGAGAACTATCCTGGTCTCAATCTGGTGCGAAAAGGGTCGTAAAAGCAAAAGAAACCCAAGACAGCGCGCATTCAGTGCATTACTCTTCGCCAGATTAACTTCTAAAGTGCCAGCAGCGTATTCAAAAAAATTATGACCATCGAAATCGAATTAAAGTTCATTGCCACCCCGGAAGCGGCCGAAAAACTTGCCACCACGCTGGCGGCCATGCCTCATCAGCATGTGGCGGCACGTGAGCTGACCAACATCTATTTTGAAACCGATGACAACCAGCTACGTCGTTGGGATATGGGGCTGCGCATTCGTGGCGTTGATCAACGTTATGAAATGACGCTCAAAGCGTCTGGCAAAACCGTAGGTGGGTTGCATCAGCGGCCGGAGTACAACGTCGACCTCAACGCACCGGAGCTGGATATCGCGTTACTGCCTGACGACATCTGGCCGCAGGGCACCGATGTTGCGGCGTTACAGCAGCGGCTGGAACCGTTATTCAGCACCCATTTTCAGCGCGAGATGTGGCTGGTGCAGTTTCTCGACAGCGAAATCGAAGTGGCGTTTGACCGTGGATCCGTGGCTGCCGGTGAATTCAGCGAACCGCTCTACGAAGTGGAACTGGAGTTGAAACAAGGTAGCCGCACGGATTTGCTGAATTTTGCCGCCAGTCTGATCGAGATGGGAGGATTGCGTCTTGGTAGTCTGAGCAAAGCCGCCCGCGGTTACCAGCTGGCACAAGGTAATCCGCCACGTCCACTGCGCACCTTCCCGCTGCTAAAGATCCCGGCGAAAGCTACGGTAGAGCAGGGGATGATCAATGCCTTATCAGCGGGGTTGAACCACTGGCAATACCATGAAGAAGTCTGGCTGCGGGGTAATCCGGCAGCGAGAGCTACAGTACAGGAAGCGCTGGAAACGTTGCGTCAGGCGTTCTCGCTGTTTGGCGCATTGGTGCCACGCAAGGCCAGCAGCGATTTGCGCCAGAAATTAACGCGCATTGAAGAGCTGCTGGCAAACCCGGATCAGGACGCGCAGAGCTTGTGCTTTTCTCTGGCCTCCGTTGAAGCCCAGTTGGCGCTGACGCACTGGTTAGTCGAAACCCAGTGGCAAAACTGGCTGGATGACAAGAGTAAAAACAAATTGCAGGGTTCCTTCAAGCGTTTCAGCGACATCATGCTGAGCCGTATCAATGCTGACCTGAAAGATACCTTTGCGGATGTACAGTTGTTTAATGAGTTCCAGGATAAAGCAACCCGCCTGAACCGCCAACTTCTGGCGGTCCATCTGCTGGCGGGAGCGTATCCGGCTGAAGAGGTTAACAACTGGCTGTCAGCCTGGCAGACATTGCAGCACGCGATCTATATCCAGCAGGAGCGTGGTTTGAATACGTTGGTCAATCAGGCTATTAAGCAGGTGCCATTCTGGCTCACCAGCGGCGTTTCGCGTTAACGCGAAGCAGACAATCATTCAGGGAGGGGAGATGTTGTTACCGTTATCAGCGTTGATGCAGGCGCAACTGAACAGTGCGGCCGAAAAATTACAGGTATCGCCAGACGCGCTAACCCCTGAACAGGCGGGCGCGATCGCATTCAGTGACTTTATTGTCGACAACCTGCAACAGCACCCTGAGTGGTGGCAGCAGTTGCAACAACAGGCTCCCCAACCTGATGAGTGGCAGCATTATGCCAGCTGGCTAAACGACGCGCTGGCAGGCATCGACAGTGAAAATGGCCTGATGCGTGAGTTGCGCCTGTTTCGCCGTCATATGCTGGTACGCATTGCGTGGATGCAGTGTCTGCACCAGGCCACCACCACTGAAAGCCTGCAACAGCTGAGCGTGCTGGCAGAAACCCTGATTGCCGCCGCGCGAGACTGGGTGTGGCAGGATTGCTGCCGCGACTTCGGCACTCCCTGCAATGCGGCGGGTGAAGCGCAGCCGATGTTAATTCTCGGTATGGGTAAGCTGGGCGGCAATGAACTCAACTTTTCCTCAGATATCGACCTGATTTTTGCCTGGCCTGAGAATGGCGTGACGCGCGGTGGTCGACGCGAACTGGATAATGCCCAGTTCTTTACCCGCATGGGCCAGCGTTTGATTAAAGTGCTCGATCAACCCACGGTGGATGGTTTTGTCTATCGTGTGGATATGCGTCTGCGTCCGTTTGGTGACAGCGGTCCGCTGGTGCTGAGTTTTGCGGCGCTGGAGGATTACTATCAGGAACAGGGGCGTGACTGGGAACGCTATGCCATGGTCAAAGCGCGCCTGATGGGTGATGACCAGGGACGTTGGAGCCAGGAGTTGCAGCAGATGCTGCGACCTTTTGTCTATCGTCGCTATATCGATTTCAGCGTCATTCAGTCGCTGCGGAACATGAAAGGGATGATCGCACGCGAAGTACGTCGCCGCGGTCTGAAAGACAATATCAAGCTGGGTGCGGGTGGTATCCGTGAAACTGAATTTATTGTCCAGGTATTCCAGCTAATTCGTGGTGGACGTGAGCGCTCACTTCAGTTGCGTTCTCTGCTGCCAACGCTGTCGGCGATTGGTGAGCTGGGATTACTGACCGCCCAGCAGGTTGAGCACTTACGTGAAGCCTATCTGTTTTTACGCCGCCTGGAAAACCTGCTGCAAAGTCTGAATGATGAACAGACGCAGACCCTGCCGGAAAATGCGCTGGACCGCCAGCGTCTGGCCTGGGGTATGGGGATGACGGATTGGCCAACGCTAATCACCCAACTTGAACAACATATGGCGGGTGTGCGTGCCATTTTCGATGAACTGATTGGTGACGATACCCCCGATATCGACGATCAGCGTGAACTGGCGGAATTCGCGGTGTTATGGCAGGACTCGCTGGAAGAGAGCGAACTGGCTGCGCTGGTGCCGCAGTTGGACGAGGCGCAGCGGCAGGTATTGTACGACGCGTTGAACGCTTTCCGTCTGGATGTGGGCCGCCGTACTATTGGGCCGCGCGGTCGCCAGGCGCTCGATCAACTGATGCCGCGTTTACTCAGCGAGGTGTGCCCGCGCAACGATGCGGCGGTCATCCTCAACCGCCTGACCCCACTATTGCTGGGTGTGTTAACGCGCAGTACCTATCTTGAGCTGCTGACGGAATATCATGGTGCTCTGCGCCATCTGATTCGCCTGTGCGCGGCTTCGCCAATGGTCGCCAGCCAGTTGGCTCGTTATCCCTTGTTGCTCGATGAGCTGCTCGACCCGGCGACGCTGTATCAACCGACCGCGACGGATGCCTACCGTGATGAACTGCGTCAGTACCTGATGCGTATTCCCACGGATGATGAAGAACAGCAACTGGAAGCATTGCGTCAGTTTAAGCAGGCACAGCATCTACGTATCGCTGCTGCGGATATTGCCGAAACGCTGCCGGTGATGAAAGTGAGTGATCACTTAACCTGGCTGGCAGAAGCGATCATTGAATCGGTGGTCCAGCAAGCGTGGAACATGATGGTGCAGCGCTATGGCCGCCCGTCGCATCTGACCCGCGACGACGAACGCGGCTTCGCCGTTGTTGGCTATGGCAAGCTGGGTGGCTGGGAACTGGGCTACAGTTCAGATCTGGACCTGGTTTTTCTGCATGATTGCCCGGACGATGCGGTTACCGATGGCGAGCGATCGATTGATGGTCGCCAGTTCTATCTGCGTCTGGCGCAGCGGGTGATGCATTTGTTCAGTACCCGGACCTCGTCGGGCATTTTGTATGAAGTGGATGCACGTCTGCGCCCATCCGGTGCAGCCGGGATGCTGGTCAGCACTTTCGCGGCCTTCGATGATTATCAACGTAACGAAGCCTGGACCTGGGAACATCAGGCGCTGGTTCGGGCGCGCATTGTGTTTGGTGAAGCGGCGCTGTGCGAGCAATTTAATCAAATCCGCCGTGGTATTCTTTGCCTGCCGCGCGATGCCAATACCCTGCAGAAAGACGTGCGCGAGATGCGCGAAAAAATGCGCGCCCATTTGAGCAACAAACACAAAGGGCGTTGGGAAATTAAAACCGATGAAGGTGGTATCACCGATATTGAATTCATCGCCCAATATCTTGTCTTAGGCTACGCCGCTCAACAGCCAGCGTTAACGCGCTGGTCAGATAATGTGCGCATTTTTGAGCTGATGGCGCAGCACGACATTATGCCGGATGAGGAAGCGCGTGCGCTGACACATGCATATGTCACGCTGCGCGATGCCTTGCATCATCTGGCGTTGCAGGAACTGCCTGGTCATGTGGAGCCGGAAGCCTTCGCGGCAGAACGTGCTACGGTCAATGCCAGTTGGCAACGCTGGCTGGCTGGGGCTGAATCTGACAGCGCGGAACACTAAGCCATATGTGCTATTATCCGCGCACTATTTTTATCGCAGTCTGGAGTCTCTGGAATGAAAGTAACACTGCCCGCATTTAACCAGGCCGCTGTGCTGGTTGTCGGTGATGTGATGTTAGACCGCTACTGGTATGGCCCCACCAGCCGTATCTCGCCTGAAGCACCGGTACCGGTGGTGAAAGTGGATACTGTGGAGGAGCGTCCAGGCGGCGCAGCCAACGTGGCGATGAACATTGCAGCACTGGGCGCGGCTTCACGTCTGATTGGCCTGACTGGCGAAGATGATGCGGCTCGTGTGCTGAGTAACACGTTGCAGCAGGTGAAAGTGGACTGCGATTTTGTGGCGGTAAAAAGCCATCCAACCATCACCAAACTGCGCGTTCTGTCACGCAATCAGCAGCTGATCCGTCTCGATTTTGAAGAGGGATTTGACCAGGTTGATCCTGAGCCGATCCATCAACGTCTGCGTCAGTCACTGGCACAGGCGGGGGCGTTGGTGCTATCTGACTACGCCAAAGGGGCACTGAACAGCGTGCAGACCATGATTCAGTTAGCGCGCGAAGCCAAAGTGCCGGTGTTGATTGATCCGAAGGGCACCGACTTTGCCCGCTATCGTGGTGCCACGCTGCTGACTCCGAACCTGTCAGAATTTGAAGCGGTGGTGGGTAAGTGCAAAAGCGAAGAAGAGATCGTCAGCCGTGGTATGCAGCTGGTGGCGGATTACGATCTCTCCGCGTTACTGGTGACTCGTTCCGAAAACGGTATGACGCTGTTGCAGCCGGGTAAAGCGCCGCTGCACCTGCCTACGCAAGCGCAGGAAGTGTATGACGTTACCGGTGCCGGTGATACGGTGATTGGCGTACTGGCTGCGGTGTTGGCAGCCGGTGAAAGCCTCGAAGATGCCTGTTTCCTCGCGAATGCGGCGGCTGGCGTCGTGGTGGGCAAACTGGGTACTTCAACCGTGAGCACGGTCGAACTGGAAAACGCCATTCACGCCCGCCCGGATAGTGGCTTTGGCGTGATGGACGAAGAGCAGTTAAAAGCGGCGGTGGCTCAGGCGCGCCAGCGCGGTGAAAAAGTGGTGATGACCAACGGTGTATTCGACATTTTGCATGCCGGGCACGTTTCTTATCTGGCCAATGCCCGCAAGCTCGGCGATCGCCTGATTGTGGCCGTCAACAGTGATGCCTCAACCAAACGCCTGAAAGGCGAAACGCGACCGGTTAACCCGCTGGAAAATCGTATGATCGTACTGGGTGCACTTGAAGCCGTGGATTGGGTGGTGTCGTTTGAAGAAGATACGCCACAGCGCCTGATTGCTGAGGTGTTGCCGGACCTGCTGGTGAAAGGCGGTGACTACAAGCCGGAAGATATCGCGGGCAGTAAAGAAGTGTGGGCCAACGGCGGTGACGTGCGGGTGCTCAACTTTGAAGATGGTATCTCTACCACCAATATCATCAAAACCATTCGCAGCCACTAAGCTGCACGAAAAAACGGGAGCCTGAGGCTCCCGTTTTTCATTATTTCGCTTCTTCGCTCTTAACTACATCGGCAGCGGGCGGTACGCTACGGCTTTCCAACTGTGCCAGACGTTGTTCCAGCGCGGCCAGTTTCTCCCGGGTGCGCAGTAGCACCTGAGTCTGCACATCAAACTCTTCACGATTAACCAGATCCATACGGGTTAATTGCGCCTGCAACACCTGACGAATTTTCTTTTCGACATCGTCGCCAAATTCGCGAATGCCTTTCGGCATGGCTTCATGCACCTGGCGAGCCAGTTGTTCAATTTTTTTCGTGTCGATCATGATAATTTCCTGGTTACGGGGGCCGATGACAGCGCGTATTCGGTCTTAATAAGCATTAAGTGTAATGCCAGAAACGAAAAGGTTAAACCTGAAATCTGCACAGCAGGAAATGCAAAAGCATTTGCGCTTTTGTTGATTGCCCGACCAGGTGATCGGCGTTATAGTGATCTTGCTTATTCTCAGGGCGGGGCGAAATTCCCCACCGGCGGTAAATCAGCTTCGGCTGAAAGCCCGCGAGCGCTTTCGCTGCAAAGTGAAAGGTCAGCAGATCCGGTGTAATTCCGGGGCCGACGGTTAAAGTCCGGATGGGAGAGGGTAACGACATCAATCGGGCTATGCCCGTGTCACGTTATTGCCATGTGTTTTAAACGCACTCCTAAGCTCGCCCTGATTCTGGTAACTCATATTTTTAAATAAAGGCTTTTTACCATGAATCAGACGCTACTTTCTGAATTTGGCACGCCGGAACAGCGTGTAGAACGTGCTATCGAGGCACTGCGTAATGGTCGCGGTGTGATGGTACTGGACGATGAAAACCGTGAAAACGAAGGCGACATGATCTTCGCCGCCGAAACCATGACCGTTGAACAGATGGCGCTGACAATTCGCCACGGCAGCGGGATTGTGTGCCTCTGCCTCACCGAAGAACGCCGTCAGCAGCTTGACCTGCCGATGATGGTGGACAACAACACCAGCTCATTCGGCACCGGCTTTACGGTAACCATTGAAGCCGCTCAGGGCGTAACAACCGGTGTTTCCGCCAAAGACCGCATCACCACCATCCGTACCGCTATCGCTGATGGCGCAAAACCGAGTGATCTGAACCGTCCGGGCCACGTGTTCCCGCTGCGCGCTCGTGAAGGCGGCGTGCTGGCTCGCGGTGGTCATACTGAAGCGACCATCGATCTGGTGACGCTGGCCGGTTTCAAACCTGCTGGTGTGCTGTGCGAACTGACCAACGATGATGGCAGCATGGCGCATGCGCCGGAAGCCGTGGTGTTTGCGAAGCAGCATGATATGCCCGTGGTGACGATTGAAGATCTGGTGGCCTATCGCCGTCAGCACGAAACACGTCACGCCAGCTAAGTTACCGCTTAGTGAGAAAAGGCCGGATCGATGATCTGGCCTTTTTTTTATTCAAATTCTCTGATGAAGATCATCATAGTTATCAGCGTTAATCCTGACGCAAATCGGCGTATCTTAACGATTAATAAATCGACACTTCTGTCAGAGGATTAATCATGAGCAACACCCGCATGCCAGCCCTGTTTCTTGGTCACGGCAGCCCGATGAACGTACTGGAAGATAACCGTTATACCCAGGCCTGGCAGCAATTGGGGGCGACATTACCGCGTCCACGCGCCATCCTGGCGGTCTCGGCGCATTGGTACACCCGTGGCACTGCGGTGACGGCGATGAACAATCCACGCACTATTCACGACTTCGGTGGCTTTCCGCAGGCGCTGTTTGATGTGCGTTACCCGGCACCCGGTTCGCCGCAGCTGGCGCAGGAAGTGGCAGAGTTGCTGTCACCGGTAATGGTCCACCTCGATCAGGAATGGGGGTTTGACCATGGTTCATGGGGGGTGTTGGCAAAAATGTATCCGGATGCGGATATCCCGGTGGTACAACTGAGTGTCGATGGGACGAAACCGCCTGCCTGGCACTTTGAGCTGGGCCGCAAGCTGGCCGCATTGCGTGATAGCGGCGTGATGATTGTTGCCAGCGGCAACGTGGTGCACAACCTGCGGATGTTACGTTGGGAAGGCGCAACCGAAGCCTATCCGTGGGCGGAGAGTTTCAACCAATATGTGCTGGATAACCTGAATTATCAGGGCGATATCGCGTCGCATCCGCTGGTGAACTATCTACAGCATGAAGGCGCGAAGCTGTCGAATCCAACGCCGGACCACTATCTGCCGCTGTTGTATGTGCTGGGTGCGCGTAGCGAAGATGAAGCGATCGCTATTCCGGTGGACGGAATGGAGATGGGGGCAATCAGTATGCTGTCGGTGCAGGTGGGATAAGACATTTTCCGTCGCGGCACGATGTTTCGTGCCGCAACGTATTTACTCAATAAAGGTGTGCGGATAGAAGCGTGACAGATCCTGGGTGATCAGCGCGCGATCTTCGCGGATGCCGATCCCGGCAGGTTGATCGTCTATCAGCCAGCTACCGATCAGGGTGTAGCTATCGCCAAATTTTGGCAGCGGATGGAACTGCTGCACAATCATACCCTCTTCGCCATAAGGGCCATCCGCACGTGCGATCTCCTGCCCATGTTCAATGATGCGGATATTGGCACCTTCACGTGAAAACAGCGGTTTCACCACATATTTGTCCATCTGCGGCACATTGGCGGCATCGGCAAAATACGCAGGCAGCAAATTAGGATGGTTGGGGAACATCTCCCACAGCAGCGGCAATAGCGCTTTATTGGAGATGATACTTTTCCATGCCGGTTCCAGCCAGCGTACACCTGCATCCGCCAACTTGGTGGAGAACACCTCACGCAGCATAAACTCCCACGGATAGAGCTTGAACAGGTTACTGATTACCTGATCGTTGACGTCCGTAAACTGCCCCTTTTCACCCAGACCAATTTCGTCGATGTACAGGAATTCACTCGGCAGTCCGGCTTCGGTCGCGCAATCCTGCAAATACTGCACGGTGGCGCGATCTTCTTCGGTGTCACGACAGCAGGCAAAGTGCAGCCAGTTAAAACCATGCTGTTGGTGCAGCGCGGCAAAACGCTCAATCAGTTTCTCTTGCAGGCTATTAAACTGGTCGCTGCCCTGCGGCAGGTTGCCGGCATTGAGCTGATCTTCGAGCCAGATCCATTGGAAAAAAGCCGCTTCATACAACGAGGTTGGCGTATCGGCGTTGTTCTCCAACAACTTAGCGTTGCCCTTGCCATCCCAGGCAAGATCGAGACGTGAATAGAGCGACGGCTGGCGTAATTTCCAGGAATCACGCACAAAATCCCAGGTATGTTTTGGAATGCAAAAGCGGGTGAGCAGCGCCTCGCTGTTCACCACGTTATCGACCACTTGCAGGCACATTTGATGCAGCTCTGCGGTGGTTTCTTCCAGTTGTTCAACCTGCGCCAGCGTGAACTGGTAATACGCCTCTTCACACCAGTAGGGCTCGCCGTGCATGGTATGAAACTGAAAACCATACTCGGTGGCCTTGGCGCGCCAGTCCGGGCGCTCGGTAATGGCAATACGTTGCATGGTGCGGCTTAGCCTCCCAGCGAGCGAGTCGTGGTGCCGGTGGCACTGCTACGCTGCATGGTATTTTGTTTGGCGACGGTTTCACCAAAGCCGCCACGGGTGATGGTCGAGGTGGTCGCGGGTTTGGGAGCCATGGCGGTTTTCGGTACGGTCATGGTGCGGCCAGAGGTCGCGGAACCGTAGTTCTTGCCGGATGCATCGACAAACTGGCCGTTAGCCGGACTGTTGGGTGTTTTCGGCGAGAACAGCGGTTGCTGTGCAAACCCGGCTCCACCGCCCATCATACGCCCCATCATATAACCGGCCATCAGCGGCATCCAGAAGCTGCCACTCTGTTGGGCTTCAGCATTGGTACCCGCCTGAGCTGGAGCCTGCTGGCACTGGTTTTCACCAAATTCCGCGACACAATCTTCACGCGTCGCGTACTTCGGCGCGGTACGTTCCGCTTCTTTCAGCGCGTTGTTGTACGCGGTGGTGCATTGCGCGCTCTGGCTCGGATTGGCCTTGCTGCAATCATCTGCATTCTGGTAGAGCGAAACTGTTTCATCACTCTGTTCGCAACCCGCCAGCATAAACACGGCAGTGACCGCGAGTGCGACGGGCGTCAAATGGCGAGCTTGCCAGCTTTTACGAAAAGCGGCATGTCTAATGTTTTTAGTCCGTTTCATTTGTTTTCATCCTGTGCCCAAAGGTGACGCTTAGGATAGGGGATGAGTGGTGGAAAATGAAGCGACAGGCCGGGCTGGAAGGGGATCTTTACGTAGCTATACGTTTGAATGAGAAAGGGGCCGCTTACGGCCCCTACAAGGCTTAGTTACTGAAAGGATTGCTGGTGTTACGTGCCGCTGCCGGACGCGCTTTAGCGGCGGCAGACGCGGAAGAGGCTTTCGGACCATTGTCCACGCGGGAAGCCTGCTGTGTGTTTTCCGGCGCGACGGTTTCCGGCGAGGTAGAGGTCTCTTTACCCAGCTGAGCGTTCAACAGTTGCAGATCCTGCTCATTAAGTGTACCCAGCGCATATTTGATGTTGAGCTGGTTAATCATGTAGTTATAACGCGCATCCGCTAACTGCTGCTTCGCGTTATACAGCGTAGTGGTGGCATCCAGCACATCAACAATGGTACGGGTACCAACCTGATAACCGGCTTCCATCGCATCCAGTGAACTTTGCGATGACACAACGGCCTGTTTGTAGGCATCGATGCTGCTGATTGACGCGTTCACGTTGTTGAAGGAGGAACGCACGGTCTGAATCGCGCTGCGATGCGCGCTTTCCAGCTGTTCGCTGGCGCTGACAAAGCTGTACTGCGCCTGTTTCACCTGTGAGGTCACCGAACCACCGCTGTACAGCGGCAGCGAGAAGCTCAGACCCACCTGGTTAGAACCGGTGATCGAGTCAGAGGTGCTGGAGCTTTGATTCGCACGGCTACCACCGTATTTGCTGTTTGACAGACCGGTTGAGGCAGTCAGATCCAGTGTAGGCATATGGCCAGTTTCAGCGGAACGGATTTGCTCACGCGCCAGATCCTGACTCAGACGGGCTGACAACAGGCTGAGGTTACGGCTTTCAGCCTCTTTCAGCAGCGAGCTGACGGCATCCGGACGAGTCGTTTTGAAGCGATCAATGTTCAGTTCCGCCAGCGACAGGTAATCCATGCCGGTGATCTGACGTAAGGCTTCGACAGCGTTATCGAGGGTGTTACGTGCGGTCACTTCGCTCGCCAGTACGCTATCGTACTGCGCGCGGGCGTTCTGCACGTCGGTGATGGCAACCAGGCCGACGTTAAAGCGTTGCGTGGTCTGATCCAGTTCACGATAAATCGACTGTTTCTGCGCTTCGGTGTAAGACAGGGTATCAATGGCGTTCAACACGTTGAAGTACGCGGTTGCGGTGTTCAGAATCAGATCCTGTTGGGCGATCTGATAGGTGACATCCTGAATACCGGCGGTTTTTTCCTGCAACGTCAACGCACGCCATTTCGACATATCGAAAATCGTTTGTGTTAATTGCAGTGAGCCGCTGGTCGTGTTGGAATGAAGGCCGCTGCTGTCGCGGAAACCGTTGTTATAGGTATAATCTGCACCCAAGCCTAATTGTGGCAGTAACGGGCTGCGCGCTTCATTTATTTTCTCAAATGCGGCATCGCGGTCGGCGGCAGAGGCACGCAGGGTCGGGTTACTTAAACGCGCCTGCTGATAAACCTGCAGCAGGTTCTCTGCCTGGCTGGCAAGGCTGAAACCGCCCAGGCTCAGTCCAATAAAAAGTGGGAGCAGTCTTTTCATTTGCATTCCTTTTGTTGCAGCAAATTGCACTGGTAGCGCTGCAGGTAAGCCAAAAAATAATCGCCGATTCTAGCAGAGACGGCGCGACAGATAAGTTGGCTGAACGTGCCTTCTTCCCCTAATTTACGTAAATAATTCAGAAAGAACCACTCGGACGGAGCACAAGGGTTGGCTTTTCTTCGCTCCATCCCAATCTGCATAAGGAGCCAGAAGATGGCGGATGAAAAAAAATCCCCTGTGACTTTCACAAAAAACGATGTAGAAATTATTGCACGCGAAACACTTTACGACGGTTTTTTTTCTATTGTTCGTTATCGCTTCCGCCATCGTCTGTTTAATGGCGAAATGAGCGGTGAAGTGCAGCGTGAAGTTTTTGAACGTGGCCATGCTGCCGTACTGCTACCCTATGATCCCCTGCGTGATGAAGTTGTGCTGATCGAACAGATCCGCATCCCGGCGCTTGACTCCAGCACCACGCCCTGGCTGCTGGAGATGGTGGCTGGCATCATCGAACCGGGGGAAACCACGGAGCAGGTAGCGCGTCGGGAAGCCGTCGAAGAAGCAGGCCTCAAGGTTGGGCGCACCAAACCGATAGTGAGTTACCTTGCCAGTCCGGGCGGCACCTCAGAACGCCTGTCGATCCTGGTGGGAGAAGTGGATGCCAGCCAGGCAGAGGGAAATCACGGGCTGGAGGAAGAGAATGAGGATATTCTTGTCCATGTGGTCAGCCGCGAGCAGGCATACCGCTGGGTGGAAGAGGGGATTATCGATAACGCAGCGTCTGTCATCGCCTTGCAATGGCTGGCGTTGCACCATGAAAAACTAAGAGAAGAGTGGAAGCCAAAATGAGACAGCGCTACACCCCTGACTTTCCCGAAATGATGCGCCTGTGCGAAACCAATTTCGCTCAGTTACGCCGCCTGCTGCCGAAAAGCGATGAGGCAGGTGCTTCGGTGACCTATCAGGTGAATGGCGCCAGTTATCAGCTGACCATTGAGGAATCAACCCGTTACACTACGTTGGTGGAGATCCGCCAGGTTGCGCCGGCGGTGAGTTACTGGAGCCTGCCGTCGATGTCGGTACGGCTCTACCATGATGCGATGGTCGCTGAAGTGTGTTCCACTCAGCAGATCTATCGTTTTAAAGCGCGCTATGATTATCCTAATAAAAAGTTGCATCAGCGCGATGAAAAACATCAGATAAACCAGTTCCTTGCGGATTGGTTACGCTATTGTCTGGCGCACGGTGCTGTGGCACTGCCCGTCTGCTGATAGCGTATAATGCGCGCAATGGCGTGGAGATTAAGGAAACGCTTTGGATAGCCTGCTAACTCTTTCTGCGGCAAGTGGGGCCGATATCAGGATTTTACAAATCACGGATACCCATCTTTTCGCGGGAAAACACCAATCGCTGCTTGGGGTGAACACCTGGTCGAGTTTTGATGCGGTGCTGGACGCCATTGAGGCACAGCAGCGCGAGTATGACCTGATTATCGCCACGGGCGATCTTGCTCAGGACCATTCGGTCGAAGCGTATCAGCATTTTGTGTCCGGTATTGCGCGGTTGCCGAAGCCCTGTGTCTGGTTACCGGGGAATCACGACTTCCAGCCCGCCATGGTCAATACGCTGGCCGATGCCGGGATTGCGGCAGACAAGCATGTGCTGCTGGGAGAACACTGGCAACTGGTGTTGCTGGATAGCCAGGTGTTTGGCGTTCCCCATGGCATGCTGAGCGAGTATCAGCTGGAGTGGCTGGAAAAAACGCTGGCGAAGTTCCCGGATCGTCATACGCTGGTGCTGTTGCATCACCATCCGCTGGCCTCCGGTTGTACCTGGCTGGATCAGCACAGCCTGCGTAATCCGCATCAGTTAGAAGCGGTGCTGCAAAACTTCCCGCGCGCACGCAATCTGGTGTGTGGTCACATTCATCAGGAGCTGGATCTCGACTGGCATGGCCGCCGGGTGCTGGCGACGCCCTCGACCTGCGTGCAGTTCAAACCGCACTGCACCAATTTCACCATTGATACCGTGGCGCCAGGCTGGCGTTGGTTTACGCTCAAGCCGGATGGCACTTTGCACACTGAAGTGAACCGTCTGCAAAGTGATGCATTCCGGCCTGATCTTGACTCCGAGGGCTACTAAACGATGGCGGCACTGATTTATCTGCACGGATTCAACAGTTCACCGCTTTCGGCAAAAGCCACGCAGCTACAACTTTGGATGCAGCAACACCATCCGACCGTCGAGGTGATTGTCCCACAATTGCCGCCGTTCCCGGCGGATGCCGCCCTGATGCTTGAAGAGCTGGTGCTACAGCACTCGGGTGAGACGCTGGGGTTAGTCGGCTCGTCGCTCGGAGGCTATCTGGCGACCTGGTTGTCACAATGTTTTATGCTGCCAGCGGTGGTGGTCAATCCTGCCGTCCGGCCCTTTGAACTGCTGGTGGATTATCTGGGTGAAAACCGGAATCCCTACACCGGTCAGCAATATGTGTTAGAGTCACGCCACATTTACGATCTGAAAGTGATGCAGATTGACCCTCTGGAAGCGCCCGATCTAATCTGGCTGCTGCAACAGACCGGCGATGAAGTGCTCGATTACCGTCAGGCGCTGGACTATTACAGCGCATGTCGTCAGACGGTCGAAGAGGGCGGCAATCATACCTTTATCGGATTCGAACGCCATTTTACGCAGATTGTTGATTTTCTTGGGCTAAATCACCCTTAATCACTGCGTAGTGTGCCAATATTCATATTGCTAATCAGACAGTTACGATGAGCCAATCAAGTTATAATGCCGATGCCATTGAGGTCCTGACCGGCCTTGAACCTGTACGTCGTCGTCCTGGCATGTACACCGACACCACGCGTCCGAACCACCTCGGCCAGGAAGTGATCGATAACAGCGTTGATGAAGCGCTGGCCGGGCACGCCAAACGGGTTGAAGTGATTCTGCATGCTGACCAGTCACTGGAAGTCATTGATGACGGCCGTGGCATGCCGGTTGATATCCACCCGGAAGAAGGGGTGCCGGCGGTTGAGCTGATCCTTTGCCGTCTGCATGCGGGCGGCAAGTTCTCCAATAAAAACTATCAGTTCTCCGGTGGCCTGCACGGCGTGGGGATCTCGGTGGTTAACGCCCTGTCAAAACGTGTGGAAGTCACGGTACGTCGCAACGGCGAAGTCTATGACATCGCGTTTGAAAACGGCGAAAAAGTGCAGGATCTGCACGTTACCGGTACTGTGGCGAAGCGCAACACCGGGACCAGCGTGCACTTCTGGCCGGATGAAAGCTTCTTCGACAGTCCACGTTTCTCTGTTTCCCGTCTCAGCCATCTGCTGAAAGCCAAGGCGGTACTTTGCCCGGGCGTCGAAATTGTCTTCAAAGATCAGGTGAACAACACCGAGCAGCGTTGGTGCTATCAGGATGGCCTGACCGACTACCTGTGTGAAGCGGTGAATGGCCTGCCGACCCTGCCGGAAAAACCGTTTGTTGGCAGCTTTGCCGGTGAAGTGGAAGCGGTTGACTGGGCGCTGCTGTGGCTGCCGGAAGGCGGCGAACTGCTGACAGAAAGCTACGTCAACCTGATCCCCACCATGCAGGGCGGTACGCATGTCAACGGCCTGCGTCAGGGGCTGCTGGATGCGATGCGTGAATTCTGTGAATTCCGCAATATCCTGCCGCGTGGCGTGAAACTCTCGGCGGAAGATATCTGGGATCGCTGCGCCTATGTGTTGTCGGTGAAAATGCAGGACCCGCAATTCGCCGGGCAGACCAAAGAACGTTTGTCATCGCGCCAGTGTGCGGCCTTTGTTTCCGCAGTGGTGAAAGATGCCTTCAGCCTGTGGCTGAACCAGAACGTCCAGGCCGCAGAACAGTTGGCGGAGCTGGCCATCTCCAGCGCGCAGCGTCGTATGCGTGCGGCGAAAAAAGTGGTGCGTAAAAAACTCACCAGCGGTCCGGCACTGCCGGGCAAGCTGGCAGACTGCACCGCGCAGGATCTGAACAAAACCGAACTGTTCCTCGTCGAGGGGGACTCGGCAGGCGGATCGGCCAAGCAAGCGCGCGATCGTGAGTACCAGGCGATCATGCCGTTGAAAGGTAAGATCCTGAATACCTGGGAAGTCTCCTCGGATGAAGTGCTGGCCTCGCAGGAAGTGCACGATATCTCCGTCGCGATCGGTATCGATCCCGACAGTGACGATCTCAGCCAACTGCGTTACGGCAAGATCTGCATCCTTGCCGATGCGGATTCCGATGGTCTGCACATCGCTACCTTGCTGTGTGCGCTGTTTGTGAGGCACTTCCGTACTCTGGTGCAGAATGGCCATGTGTATGTGGCGATGCCGCCGCTGTACCGTATCGATCTCGGCAAAGAAGTGTATTACGCACTGGATGAAGACGAGAAAGAGGGCGTGCTGGAGCAACTGAAGCGCAAGAAAGGCAAGCCGAACGTGCAGCGCTTTAAAGGTTTGGGTGAGATGAACCCGCTGCAACTGCGTGAAACCACGCTCGATCCGAACACCCGTCGTCTGGTCCAGCTCACCGTCAGTGATGACGATGTGGAGCAGACACTACGCGTGATGGACATGTTGCTGGCGAAGAAACGTTCCGAAGATCGTCGCAACTGGCTCCAGGAAAAAGGCGATTTAGCCGACATCGAAGTTTAAGAAATCAGGGCGCGAAGGCGCCCTTTTTTATCGGCACCGCTGAAGGAAACCAAGAGTGAAGATCACGCTGGAAGAGTTACGTGCCTGGGTCACGGTGGTGGATACCGGTTCGATAACCAGCGCCGCCGAGCAACTGGAACAAACCAGTTCCGGCATCAGCCGGGCGCTGAGCCGTCTTGAAAGCAAACTCGAAACCACGCTGTTGCATCGCACCACGCGTCGCCTGGCGCTGACGGAAGAGGGACAGATCTTCCTCGAACACGCGCGGCAAATTCTGGCATCGGTAGAACTGGCAGAAGAACAAATCGCCCAGCGACGTGATGTGCCTGCCGGACGTTTACGTGTTAATGCCGCTGCACCCTTTATGTTGCATGTGATTGTGCCGCTGGTGGACGCGTTTCGGCAGCGTTTCCCACAAATCCAGCTGGAATTGAATACTGACGATATCGTGATTGACCTGCTGGAGCAGCAAACCGATATCGCGATTCGTGTCGGCGAATTACGTGACTCTTCACTGCGTGCCAGGGTCCTCGGCAGCAGTGCTATCCGCCTGCTGGCCAGCCCGGCTTATCTGGCAAAACACGGTATGCCGCAGACGGTAGCCAGTCTGCACGATCACCAACTGTTGGGATTCAGCCAGTTAGAGGCGCACAACGTCTGGCCGGTGTGGCAGCAGGAAGGGGAGTTTTTGCGCGTCAAACCCACGCTGTCGGCTTCGAGTGGTGAAACCCTGCGTCAGCTGGCGCTGGCGGGTCAGGGCATCGTGCGGTTATCCGATTTTGTCAGTCGTGGCGACCGCGTCAGCGGCAGGTTAGTGCAGGTGCTGGAAACGGAGACGCGTGAACTGCGACTGCCGATTCACGCGGTGTATTACCGCAATCAGTCGCTGGCCTCACGGATTAGCTGTTTTCTGGATTTTTTGCGCGAGCAAATCGAAGAAAAAGGCTTGTTGTAGCGGCGCGATTTATCACGCGGGGTTGGTGCGGTTTGACTCCCTCATCCCGGCCTTCTCCCGCAAGCGGGAGAAGGAGATAAGCAGCAGTCGGCGCTGTTATTTTTCCGCCGCTTCCAGCACCAGAATCTTCACATCGACCACATCATCTTTGATGATAGCGCGGTGCGCATCCATATGCGGCATCTGCTGATGTTGCTCCAGATGACGCAGCGAATCCCACTGCTCCAGCATAAAAATCGAATCCGGGGAATTGTGCTTCCACGGCACCTGCGCCTGATGATCCACCAGCGCGTCATATTGGTGACAACCCTCTTCCTGCAACACGGTGGGGATCAGGCGATGAATCGCCTCCAGTACTGCGGCACGACGTCCTGGTTTGATACAAATTTCTGCAACGACAGTCAGCATGAGATGTCCTTTTTTCCTGTGGTGTTTACAGTTAAGCAAAAATTTGGCTGAGATGAGTCCGATAACGTGCGATGTCGCGTGGCACATCTGGTTGTTTAATCACGTCATTACAAATAAAGGTCGGCAGTCCGGTCATACCGAGGAACTGATTGGCCTTATGGAAATGCAGATACACACCATCAACGCCAACCCCTTCGAAGAACTGCTCAGGATCGGTAAAGGCTTCCAGTGGCGCATTCCAGGTCAGCGACAGCATATATTTTTTACCCTGGATCAAACCGCCGGAGCCGTATTGTTTGCTGGCGTCTGAGCGGCTACGGCCATCGCTGGCGTAGAGTGCGCCATGACCTTCGGTAAACACGTCATCGATATATTTTTTCACCGTCCAGGGTTCACCCATCCACCAGCCCGGCATTTGATAAATCACCACATCGCTGGCGAGATATTTTTGGACTTCATCGGCCACCACGTAGTGGCTATCCGCCACCGTGATATCGACTTCATGGCCCAAATCGCGCAGCAGGCTGGCTGCCACCTCGGTTAGCGTATGGTTCAGTTCCCCTTTCGAATGGGCGAAGGTTTTACCACCGTCGATAATCAAAATTTTGCTCATGCTGCATGCGCTCCTTATGAGAAATTAACGCTCACTCTACGCGCGCGGACCACGCAGAAAAATGCGTGTCAGATCACAAGACTTTTGCTTTTAACGCAATAATGCGTCAGCGTGTGGAACAATTGGTATGCAAACACAAAACAGAGAAGAAAAATGAAAACCATGTTATTCAGTGCGTTACTTCTGGTCAGCGGCGTCGCTCAGGCGCAATCTCACCTTGATCAGGTACGCGAAAGCAAAACGCTCAGAGTCTGTACCACCGGGGATTACAAGCCGTATAGCTATCTGCGCAGTGACGGGCAGTATGAAGGGTTAGATATCAGCATGGCGCAGTCGCTGGCGGAAAGCCTCGGTGCCAAAGTGCAGTGGGTACCCACCACATGGAAAACCCTCAGCGAAGATTTTGTCGCGCAGCATTGCGATATCGCGCTGGGTGGCGTGTCAGTCACCCTGAAGCGCCAGCAAATTGCCTGGTTCGCTCAACCACTGGGCGTGGATGGCAAAATCCCGTTGGTGCGTTGCGCTGATAAAGCGAAGTATCAAACCATTGAACAAATCAACCAGCCGCAGGTGAGGGTGATTGAACCGGCAGGTGGCACCAATGAAGCCTTTGTGCACAGCCATCTGCCCAATGCTTCGCTGACGCTGTTCCACGATAACGTCACCATTTTTCAGCAGTTGGTGGATAACAAAGCCGATGTGATGATCACTGATGCGTCGGAAGCCTTGTTCCAGCAGAAACACTATCCGCAGCTCTGTGCACTTAACCCGGATCAACCGATGCAGTATGGCGAGAAGGCGTACATGATCCCGCGTGATGATATGAGCTGGAAACAATACGTTGATCAGTGGCTGCATCTCAGCACCGCCACCGGCGATTATGCGCGGATCGCCGAGCAGTGGTTGGGTGTGATCAAATAACCAAACCGCGCGATAAATCGCGCCGCTACCCTGCAAAATCTGTAGCGGCGCAATTTATTGCGCAATTAACGATACAAACTGGCTTTACCCAATCCACCAAACAGGTTCATCTTGTAGCGAATCACCGCTTTTGCTGCGGCAATCGCATCCGGGTAGATGACATTCGGGTCCCACCAGGTTTCGCGTGCGAGGATCTCGCGAACTTTCTGGAAGTAGGCAAACTTCATGTCACTGGAGATATTGATTTTTCCCACCCCCAGCGTCACCGCTTCGGCAATTTCCGCATCCGGGTTTGCGGAGCCGCCATGCAGCACTAACGGGATGCTCAGACGCTGCGAAATGTCCCTGAGAATATGCATCTGCAACTCCGGCTTCATATCTTTGGGATAGATGCCGTGCGCGGTGCCAATCGCTACCGCCAGGGTGTCGACGCCGGTACGCTGGACAAAATCCTCGGCCTGCGCCGGTTCGGTGTAGATCACCTTACTGACGCCACCTTCCACCGTGGTGCCGGTATCGCCGATGGTGCCCAGTTCGCCCTCGACGGAGACGCCGACCGCATGCGCCAGTTTCACCACCTCTTTGGTCAGCGCCACATTCTCTTCATACGGCAGCAGTGAACCGTCGATCATCACCGAGGTAAAGCCGCACTGGATGGCACGCAGCACCTGAGCGATGGACGCGCCGTGGTCAAGGTGCAGGGTGAAGGGAACGGTGCTTTTCAGCGTGCGTTCACGGACGTAGCCAAAGAACGCATCGGTAACGAATTCCAGCTCGCTGGGGTGAATGGAGATGATCGCCGGGGTTTGTGTCGCCTCGGCTTCCTCCACCACCGCGCGGATAAAGCAGCTATCTGCGACGTTAAATGCGCCGATGGCGAAACGGTTTTCACGGGTGGGTTCCAACATCTCTTTCATAGAAATCAACATGTTATGTTTTCCTTAAGGTGATGTTTAGTCAGGGTCGACGGCAACGCCGGCCCGATGATGAATAAAATTGGGAAAATTTCTGTCTTCCGTTATCCGCGCGATAAATCGCGCCGCTACGGTGTCATACCCGGTCTTAAACCCGGTTGGCCGAACCCGACCAGCTCAGATACTCGGCCACCACTTCGCGGCAGGCGGATTCCATCAACCCGAGCAAATCCGCCAGCTCGGCATGGGGATGCTGTTTGAGCGCCTGTTGCAACGCGTGCTTACCGGCATCAAATACCGCCGCACCCACGTTGATCTTCGCGACCCCAAACTGGCTGACGCGACGCAGATCCTCGGCTGGGGTGCCCGATCCTCCATGCAATGCCAGCGGCAATGGCGACACGGCGTGCAGTTCCTGCAAGCGCTGGAAGTCGATCTTCGGTTTGACGCCCGCCGGGTACAGTCCATGCGCGGTACCCACCGACACCGCCAGCAGGTCAATGTGTGTCTGCTCAACGAACGGCAGCACATCGTCGACCTGGGTCATCTTCACCGCCGCATCGGCCAGCTCGTAGGTTGGGGCATCGGCGATATGGCCCAGCTCGCCCTCGACACATACCCCGGCGGTGTGTGCCATCTTCACCACCTGCGCCGTTTGACGAATGTTCTCCGCCAGTGGCTCGGAGGAGGCATCGATCATCAGGCCGGTAAACCCGGCGCGAAACGCCTGACCGATCAGTGGGAACGCTTTACCGTGGTCGAGGGCCAGTGCCACCGGCACCGTCGCGCTCTCAGCCAATGCCCGCACCAGCGGTACCGCCACTGGCGGGGGAAAATGCGCGCTATGTCCCTGATAAACATTAAGGATCAATGGCGCGCGCTGCTGTTCGGCAGCCTGAATCGCTGCGCGCGTGGTCTCCAGGTTGAAACAGTTAATGGCCAGCACCGCGTATTGCTGCTGTGCGGCGGCCTGAATCAGGTCATTCATCATGGCAAACATGGTGGCTCCTTATTCCAGTGTGAATTTGATCTCTTCATCGCGGACGCCGGGCGCTTCCACATCGTCGAACTCTTCATCCGCCTGGGTCACGGTTTTCTTCATCAGCGACAGCATCACGCCGCACACCACGGTGCCAATGCCGAGTGCCAGACAGAACAGCCAGGGCTTGGTAAACAGCGGCACCACAAACATCCCGCCGTGTGGCACCGGTGCCTCCACGCCCCACACCATAATCAGCCCGCCAGCAATCGCCGAGGCGACGACACAGCTGGCCACCACGCGCAGCAGGTCACGGGCCGCAATCGGGATCACCCCTTCGGTAATCATGCAGATGCCCATCGGGAAGGCGGCTTTCAGCGCCTCTTTCTCCGCTTTGGTGTACTTATGTCGGGTCAGCAGGAAGGAGAGGGTGATGCCAAACGGTGGGATGATCGAGCCGACAAACTTCACAGCTTCTGGCCCGTAGATACCATCCACCAACATGCCGTCGGCGAACAGCGACATGGTTTTATTGATCGGCCCGCCAAAGTCGAAGGTGGCCATCGCGCCGAGAATGGCACCCATGACAAACTTCGACCCTCCCTGCATCGATTCCAGCAGATGAATCAGCGTCTTCTGCAACCAGACAATCGGCTGGCCGATAAAGGTCATCATCAACAGCCCGGCGATGATGGTACTGAGCAGCGGCAGCACCATAATCGGCATCAGTCCCTGCATCGACTGCGGCAGCTTGATGGTGCGGCGTAACAGCAACACGGTATAACCAACGAGGAAGCCACCGAGAATGCCGCCGATAAAGCCGGTGCCGATCTGGCCGCAGATAAAGCCGACGATCAGACCCGGGGCAAAGCCGGGACGATCGGCGATCGAATACGCGATCGCCGCGCTAATCAGTGGCACGATCAACCCCATCCCCCAGCCGCCAATCTGGTTCAACATCCAGGCGAGGGTACCGGTCTGTTTCCCGACGTCCGGGCCACCAATCACCTGGCCGAGGGCGATGCAGATCCCGGCGGCGACGATCAGCGGGATCATCCAGGAAATGCCGGTGAGCAGGTGGCCTTTGATCTCTTGGCCGTACTGACGTTTGTTATCACTCATGATGGATCTCCTCAGGCGCGCGCCAGTGAATCCGCCACTTTTTCGAGGAATTTCACCGGTGATTTGATCACCACTTCGGTTTTGACCCTCACAATAGGTTTGCCCTGAAAGCGCTCCTCGCCCTTGATCTTGACGTCAACGGCGAGGATCACCACATCGGCTGCGGCGATCGCTTCACGCGTCAGCTCCGTCTCAGTGCCAATGGTGCCCTGGGTTTCGACGTGGATGGTGTGGCCCAGTGCATGGGCGCCCTTAATCAGTTTTTCGCGCGCAATGTAGGTATGCGCGATGCCTGCCGTGCAGGCCGCTACACAGACAATGTTCATGTGTCACCTCAGAAGAGTAGGGTTAACAGAGGTCGGTTTCGGCGTACTGACTAAACAGCCGGATGATATTGCTGGGGTCGTTTTCCGCCAGCAGTTGGGCAATCACCTCATCATCGGCCAGCGCACTGGCCACCTGCGACAACAGGCGAATATGGGTAGTGTTCTGATCCTCCAGTCGCACCGCGAACAGGATGATGCAGCGCACCTGGCTGCCATCGAGCGTTTCCCACGGAATATCCTGTTGGGTGCGGCCAATGGCTAAGGTGGTTTGCCGCACGGCGGCGGATTTGCCGTGCGGGATGGCGATATGGTTTTCAAATCCGGTCGAGCCTTCTGCTTCACGCAGCCAGACGTCGGCGATAAACGCTTCACGATCGCTGATGGCACCCTCCTGATACAGCAACTCGGTCAGCTCATTAATCACTTCTTCTTTGCTGGTGGCAGTCAGGGCCAGATTGACGCGGCGCGGCGTCAGAATGCGGGAAATATCCATCTGTCAGACCTCATTCAATTAATGTTCAGCCAGGACGCAACTCGTCCCCTGTGGCAGCTGGCTGCCAATCATGGCGTCGGTAACCCGCCGGATATCGTCATCGTTAAAAAATGCACTGACATACACGCTGGGGATGGCACCGCAGGTGAGGTGAATGGTGGTAATCACCAAATCCACCGTTTCGCGCTGGCAAAATGCCGCGTGATTGCTGGCTGACACCACGCCCGCGATTTCCCAGTCCGGAAAGGCCCGCAGAATGCGACTTTTCAGCAGATGCGATGTACCCACTCCGCTGGAGCACACCACCAGAATGCGTTTATGGGCGATTTGTCGTTCCAGCGCGGCCTGAAAATGGACGCAAAGGTAACCAATTTCGTCATCGGCGACCGGTGAGAGATCGAAAGTGCGCGCTGTCAGCTGCATGGCTTGTTGCGTCAGTGAAAATATTTCTTTCATTTCTTGCTGAATATCTTCCAGCAACGGATTGCGAATATGGATGTGATATTTAAGGCGATTTAATAACGGCTTAATATGCACCAGCAGTCCGTCAAATAATAAACGGTCCTGAGATAAATCTTGCTGAATAAAAGCCGAGAAGCGATCAATTAATTCACAGGTTATTTTGACGGATTCAGCAGTAGAAAATTGATTATGCAGCGGTGCGTGATCGCCGCGTTCCTCCACCACAATGCCGGAGGAGACGATATATTGATAAATAAACCCGACCTCGTCGGCAGGAAGTGCACAGCCGATGCGAGCCTCAATCTGCGTAACCATCTGCTGGGCGATGGTCAGGATGCGTTTATCCAGATCCTGCGCCGCCAGCAGCGTCTGCAACGCCAGCACGTTTCCCTGCGCCATGCGGTGCATCATGATCAATATGTGGGTACAAAGATTGAGATACCAGGCATCGCCCAGCGGGTAGCTCAGTTGCTGCTCCATCTGTTGCAGCAGCGCCTGGACAAAGGCCACATCCTCATCACCGAAGTAATGCACCAGCGCCTGATGGCTGCCGGGATCGAGCCGTGGCAATAGCGGTGTGCCGGCTACGTTTTGCTGCATCACATCATTAATCAGCGACACCATCGCCTGGCGCAGCGTCTGTTCATTCCCCTCGATATGCGTGCCGCCCGGGCCGCGCGCCAGGGTTAATCCCAGCGGTTGCAACCACTCCTCAATCACTTTCAGGTCATTCACAATGGAGGCATGGCTAATAAAATAGCGTTCGGACAACTTGCTGATTGAGGTTTCGCGCGGGGCATCACTCAGCAACTGGGAGGCAATTTTTACCCGACGGTTGTTGTGGCTCAGCGCTTCGCTGTTGTCATCACCATTCAGCTGCTGCTCCAGTTGCAGGCGTTGCTGAACATCATCAACCCGCAAGCGCACGCCACGGCCAGGGGTTTTCTCCAGCACCATCGCCCAGTTGCTCAGCCAGTTTTCCAGCCATTGTAGGTCGCGGTAGATGGTTTTTTCGGATACGCCGAGTTGCTGCGCCAGTTGCTTGAGCGGCTGCGGTGCGGCCTGCTGCAACAGCAGTTTTACTAATCGGTGTTGTCGCGAAGTCAGTATTTGCATTCGTTCACCTTTATTTTGGCAAAACAGTGTCCCGTCAGGTTGTTTTTTATATTTTCCAGATGCCAGAAATCAGGAGCGCAAAAAATCTTTCTTATGGAGTATGAATTTAGAAAAGGACGGGGAAAGCAACAATACTAAATGTTGTCCTCAGAAGAGGACAGGATTAATACGAATCGGATTATCTGAAAATTAATTGAGATCATGATCACAGAGTGCCGGAAATATTCATTGTGATCCTGATCCCATTCTATTTTGTTTTTTTAATCCGCCTCACATTTATTTTCCGACAATGATTCCTGAGGGGGGCGATGGCTTCCCCTGTGACTAAGCCACGGGAATAAGGTACTATCCTCGCCAAACGACCGCCGGATGTCCCGCCGCCGTGGGCCACGAAGTGAGGATGCAAGCTTAATGAGCGAATTGACGCAGGATGGTGCAGAGCGTCTTGCCCTGCACAAATTTACAGAGAACGCGTACCTGAACTATTCCATGTACGTGATCATGGACCGTGCGCTGCCGTATATCGGTGACGGCCTCAAGCCGGTACAGCGCCGCATTGTGTATGCGATGTCAGAGCTGGGCCTTAACGCCAGCGCCAAATTTAAGAAATCCGCACGTACCGTCGGTGACGTGTTGGGTAAATATCATCCGCATGGAGACAGCGCCTGCTATGAAGCGATGGTGCTGATGGCGCAGCCGTTCTCCTACCGCTACCCGCTGGTCGATGGCCAGGGGAACTGGGGGGCGCCGGATGATCCGAAATCCTTCGCTGCGATGCGTTATACCGAATCGCGCCTGTCCAAATATGCCGAAATTCTGCTGAGCGAGCTTGGTCAGGGCACGGTGGATTACATCCCCAACTTTGACGGCACCTTGCAGGAACCGAAGATGTTACCGGCGCGTTTGCCGAACATCCTGCTGAACGGCACCACCGGTATCGCCGTAGGTATGGCGACCGATATCCCACCGCATAACATTCGCGAAGTGGCACAGGCGGCGATCACCCTGATCGAGAAGCCAAACACCACGCTGGATGAACTGCTGGATATCGTGCACGGACCGGATTTCCCGACTGAAGCTGAGATCATCACCCCGCGTGATGAGATTCGTAAGATTTATCAGAACGGTCGCGGCTCCATCCGCCAGCGCGCGGTGTGGAAAAAAGAAGATGGCGAAGTGGTGATCACCGCGCTGCCGCACCAGGTTTCCGGTGCGCGCGTGCTGGAGCAGATTGCGGCACAGATGCGCAATAAAAAGCTGCCGATGGTGGAGGATCTGCGTGACGAATCTGATCACGAAAACCCGACCCGTCTGGTGATCGTGCCGCGCTCTAACCGTGTCGATCTGGAACAGGTCATGAACCACCTGTTTGCCACCACCGATCTGGAAAAAAGCTACCGCGTTAACCTCAACATGATCGGGCTGGATAACCGTCCGGCGGTGAAAAACCTGCTGGAAATTATCTCAGAATGGTTGGTGTATCGTCGCGACACCGTGACCCGCCGTCTGAACTACCGCCTGGACCGCGTGTTGCGCCGTCTGCATATCCTCGAAGGTTTGCTGGTGGCGTTCCTCAATATCGATGAAGTGATTCACATCATCCGTACCGAGGACGAGCCAAAAGCCGTGCTGATGTCACGTTTTGAGATCAGCGAGACACAGGCCGAAGCGATTCTGGAATTAAAACTGCGCCACCTCGCTAAACTCGAAGAGATGAAAATTCGTGGTGAGCAGGCGGAGCTGGAGAAAGAGCGTGATCAGTTACAGGCAATCCTTGCCTCTGATCGCAAGATGAGCAACCTGCTGAAGAAAGAGTTGCAGGCCGACAGCCAGACCTACGGCGACGATCGTCGTTCACCGTTGCGCGAGCGCGAAGAAGCCAAAGCACTGAGCGAAACGGATCTGGTGAGCGCTGAGCCGGTCACCATTGTGCTGTCGCAGATGGGCTGGGTGCGTAGCGCCAAAGGCCACGATATCGACCCGGCGGGCCTCAGCTACAAAGCAGGGGACAACTATCTCGCCGCGGCGCGGGGTAAGAGCAATCAACCGGTGGCGTTTATTGATTCCACCGGCCGCAGTTATACCCTTGACCCGACATCGCTGCCATCGGCACGTGGTCAGGGTGAACCGCTGACCGGCAAACTGACCCTTCCACCGGGTGCGGTGATGGAGCAGGTGTTGATGGAGCCGGATGAGCAGAAACTGCTGATGGCTTCCGACGCGGGTTATGGTTTTATCTGTACCTTTGCCGATTTAGTCTCGCGCAACCGCTCCGGTAAAGCACTGCTGACGTTGCCGGAAAATGCCAAAGTGATGACGCCAATGGCGGTGAATCACGAGGATGACATGCTGCTGGCGATCACCCAGGCGGGACGTATGCTGATGTTCCCGGTAGGGGAACTGCCGCAAATGTCGAAGGGCAAGGGCAACAAGATCATCTCGATTCCGTCCGCCGAAGCGGCGGCAGGCAGCGATAAGCTGGTGTGGCTGCTGATCCTGCCAACCGGCAGTGCCATCACTTTGCACGTGGGCAAGCGCAAGCTGGTGCTGCGTAGCGAAGAGTTGCAGAAGTTCCGCGCCGATCGTGGTCGTCGTGGTACGTTGTTACCGCGCGGTTTGCAACGTATCGATCGTGTTGAGCTGGATGCCCCAACACGCCGCAGCGAAGCGAGTGAAGAATAACCCTGCAAAAAAATAAAGCAGGCAAGGGTATGCCACTATTGAGGAAGCTATGTTACTAATTTTACGGGCTATTTTTGTAATCATCTATTCGATTCTGGTCTGTGTGTTTGGTTGTATCTGGTGCCTGTTTTCACCGCGCAATCCGCGCCATGTGGCCACATTCGGTCACATGTTTGGTCGCTTATCGACGGTGTTTGGTGTCAAAGTGGAACTGCGTAAACCGGCCGATGCTGACAGCTATGGCAACGCCATTTATATCGCTAACCACCAGAACAACTTCGATATGATCACCGCCGCCAAAATTGTGCAGCCCACCACGGTGACCGTTGGCAAAAAAAGCCTGTTGTGGATACCGTTTTTTGGCCAGTTGTACTGGCTGGCTGGCAACCTGCTGATTGATCGGGATAACCGTGCCAAAGCGCATGGCACCATCGGTGAGCTGATTGATCAGTTTAAAAAGAAGCGTATTTCGTTCTGGATGTTCCCGGAAGGGACACGCAGCCGTGGACGTGGTCTGCTGCCGTTTAAGACCGGGGCGTTTCATGCCGCCATGGCCGCCGGTGTGCCGATCATCCCGGTAGTGGTCTCTAATACCCACGACAAAATCAAACTCAGCCGCTGGAACAACGGTTTGGTGATTGTTGAGATGTTACCGCCGGTGGACACCGCCGCGTTTGCCGACAGTTCGGTACGCAAACTGGCGACCCACTGCCGTGAATTAATGTCGGCTAAGTTAGAAGAATTGAACGCCGAAGTCGCCGAGCGCGAAAAAAACGGTAAAATCTGACCGTTCTCACGGGGCAGGCAATCTGCCCCGTGTCATTTCCCCCCTTGGGGAACAGCACAGCAATAGCAATTAGAAAAAATGGACGGCGTCCTCACGCCACGCTCAAAGGGTCTGAAGTTTTATGTCTTGCAGCAGACGTCAGTTTATTCAGCTTTCTGCCGGTGTTGCGCTGGCTTCCAGTGCCATGCCTTTCGCCGCCCGTGCCGCTTCCGCACCCGCTGGCGATACACCCCTGCCGGTTCCGCCGTTGATTGAATCACGCCGCGGCCAGCCGCTCTTTCTTACGCTTCAGCGTAGCCACTGGTCATTCAATGGCGACAGCAACAAAGTCCCGGTATGGGGCATTAACGGCATGTATCTTGGCCCGACGGTGCGCGTGTACAGCGGCGACGACGTGAAGTTGATTTACAGCAATCGCCTCAATGAACCGGTAGCGATGACGGTGAGCGGTCTCCAGGTGCCGGGGGCATTGATGGGTGGCGCACCGCGCATGATGTCGGCAGGTGTTGACTGGGCACCGGTGCTGCCGATTCGTCAGGGGGCGGCGACCTTGTGGTATCACGCCAATACGCCCAACCGCATGGCTCCGCATGTTTACAACGGTCTGGCCGGGATGTGGCTGATTGAGGATGACGTCAGCAAAGCGTTGCCACTGCCGAAGCATTACGGCGTGGATGACTTCCCGCTGGTGATTCAGGATAAGCGCCTCGACAACTTTGCGACGCCGGTCTATGACCCGCCGCAGGATGGCGGCTTCCTCGGCGATACCCTGCTGGTCAACGGCGTACAAAATCCCTATGTGGAGGTGTCGCGTGGTTGGGTGCGTTTGCGCCTGCTGAACGCGTCTAACTCGCGTCGCTACGATTTGGCATTCTCCGATAACCGTCCTTTTACGGTGATCGCCAGCGACCAGGGTTTTTTACCTGCGCCGGTCGCGGTACAACGCTTGTCGCTCGCGCCGGGTGAACGACGTGAAGTGCTGGTGGATATGTCACAGGGCGATCAGGTGTCGATCACCGCAGGCACCGCTGCGGGCCTGATGGATCGTTTACGCGGCTTATTTGAGCCTTCGTCGATCCTCGCTAATACGCTGGTGCTGTCGCTGCGTCCGACCGGTTTGTTGCCGCTGGTGACGGACAATCTGCCGATGCGTTTGCTGGCGGATCAGATTCTTGATGGCGCGGCAGTACGCACGCGTGAATTCCGCATCGGCGACAGCATGCCGGGTATCAATGGCGCGATGTGGAATATGGGGCGTATCGACACCACGGCGCAGCAGGGCAGTTTTGAACGCTGGATCTTGCATGCCGACCGCCCGCAGTCACTGCATATTCAGGGCGTGATGTTCCTGATTAAAAGCGTCAACGGTGCACAGCCAATGGGCGAAGATCGCGGCTGGAAAGATACGGTGTGGGTTGATGGTGATGTGGAGCTGCTGGTGAACTTTACGCAGAGTTCGTCGGATCACTTCCCGTTTGTGTATTACAGCCAGACCCTGGAACTGGCCGATCGCGGTACCGCGGGGCAGTTGTTAGTTAATCCATCGGTGTAATCTCTTACCCTCACCCTAACCCTCTCCCGCAAGCGGGAGAGGGGATTGATAGGTGCACGAGCCTGCAAGCGGGAAAGGGGGATTGATAGGTGCACGAGCTGACATTTTGCACCCTCTCCCTCTCCCGCTTGCGGGAGAGGGCCGGGGTGAGGGCAATCGCGCGCGCACCTAACCGCCAAACTTCTCCGGATCTGGACCCAGACGCTTGCCAATATCCAGCGTGGTGATATCGCTGATTTCCGGTTTCTCCAGCCGGAAGTCAAACACCTTAAAGTTCTCCTCAATACGCGCCGGGGTGACTGACTTCGGAATCACCACCAGCCCGCTGTCCAGATGCCAGCGAATGACGATCTGCGCCGGGGTTTTGCCATATTTCTTCGCCAGCGTTTTAATCACCTCCTGATCAAACACGCCTGCGCCGCCCTGTGCCAGCGGGCTCCAGGACTCGGTCTGGATTTGGTGCATGGCGTTCCAGGCGTGCAAAGTCCGTTGCTGTAGCATGGGGTGCAGCTCAATCTGATTCACCACCGGCGATACCCCGGTTTCATCCATCAGACGTTTCAGATGCGCTTCGTTGAAATTACACACCCCAATGCTTTTGGTCAGCCCCTGCTGCTGCAATTTGATCATCTGTTCCCAGGCGCTCAGGTACAGATCTTTAAACGGACAGGGCCAGTGCATCAGGTAAAGATCCACCTGATCTAACTTAAGTTTTTCCAGACTGGTTTCCAGCGCCTGCTGCGCGTTTTTCTGGTCATCATTCCACAGCTTGGTGGTGACGAAAATCTGCTTACGCGGTACGTCCGTTTCCTGCAACGCCTGACCAATTGCCTCCTCGTTTTTGTAGGCGGAGGCGGTATCGATAGAGCGATAACCCACCTCAAGCGCTTTCAATACCGCTTTACGCGCCTCATCAATGCTTGCCTGCCAGACACCCAGCCCAAGCTGAGGCATCATATTGCCGTCGTGCAGTTTAATCAGTGGTTGGTCTGCCATAGTTGCTCCTTATTTGTCGCAGTGACTCACCGGAAACACTGAGGTTAAGTCTAGTCAACAAACCTTAGCCCCGGATTCATTGTGGCAACTCTGCGGCATTTTTGTGCTGTCTGTTTCTGCCGGAATCTTGCCTGATTCTCCAGTCGACTGGAGCTTTCGCCCGCAGTGCGGCACACTGCATTTTTTGCTGCGTGAGAAAATGCCATGCCTTATGACTCTCTTTGCCGCCAACTGGCCCGGCAAGTGATTGCGCTGATGAAACCCGGTAGCCAGCCGCTATGCCAGCTGGATAATGTGCGCCTTATCTACGCCGATGAGCCGTTGCCGCGCACGCCGATGATGTATCAGCCGGGTATTGTCATCCTGTTCCAGGGGCGTAAAACCGGTTATCTCGGCAGCACGGTGTTTCACTACGACGCCACCAAATATTTGATGCTTACCGTACCGTTGCCGGTGGAGTGTGAAACCGAAGCCACGCCTGAAGAACCGCTGGCGGGGATGTGCCTGACCGTCGATAACGCCAGCCTACAGGATTTGTTGATGGAGATTGGCGACGATGAGGATTTCCAGCCCCAGCCACAAACGTCCGGTATTCATTCCGCTTTTCTCAGTGAAGAGATGCTCTGCGCCGCAGAACGTTTGCTGGATGTGATGCGAAAACCGCGCGATGCGCGCGTGCTCGGGCCGCAAATCGTGCGCGAAATTATCTACTACGTGCTGACCGGGCCGTGCGGTGGGGCGTTGCTGTCATTGATTAGCCGTCAGACGCAGTTCAGCCAGATCGCCCGCGCGTTACGCCGTATCGAGAGTCATTTCAGTGAGAACCTCAGCGTGGAGACGCTGGCGGCAGAGGTGAACATGAGTGTATCGGCGTTCCACCACAACTTTAAAGCCGTGACGCAAACCTCGCCGTTGCAGTATCTGAAGCGCTATCGCCTGCATCAGGCGCGCCTGCTGATGTTACAGGATGGGATGCGTGCCAGCGCAGCGGCGGTACGTGTCGGTTATGAAAGCCCTTCGCAGTTTTCCCGCGAGTTTAAACGCTATTTCGGCGTGACGCCGGGAGAGGAGGCGAGCCGCGTGCGTCAGACGGTGTTTGACTCTCCCGCTGACGCCGCGCAGCTGCTATGACGCCTTCGGGCGTCTTTTTTTCCAGATCACCAGGATGCTGCCCGCCAGGCCAACGAACAACAACACCACCGGCAACAGCATCAGAATCGCCATCACCTGATCTTCATGGCGTTTGATAAACGGTACCTGACTGATGCCATAACCGAACGCCACCACGATACAGACCCACAACCAGCCACTCAGCCAGTTAAAAAACTGAAAGCGACCATTCTGTAAACCCGAAATGCCCGCCATGGTTGGCAGCAGGGTACGAACAAACGCCAGAAAACGCCCCACCAGCAATGCCATCAAACCGTGACGGTTAAACAGCTGCCAGGCGCGCTGGTGATATTGTGCGGGCAGATGCATCAGCCAGCTTTTTACAATCTTGGTGTTACCCAGCCAGCGCCCCTGAAGGTAGCTCAGCCAGCAGCCGAGGCTGGCGGCAGTGGTCAGAATTAACATGGTCGGGACAAAATCCATCACACCTTTGGCAACCATCGCCCCGGCCAACAGCAGCAGGCTGTCACCCGGCAGGAAAGAGGCGGGTAATAAACCATTTTCCAGAAACAGCGTCACAAACATCACGCCGTAGACAATCCAAACTACGTCTGGATTGGCCAGCGCGGCAAAATCCTGGTGCCAGAGCGCTTGGACAATCTCATGTAAAACACCCATCTGCTATTCCATCAAGTCACAAGGATTTTATTTTAACGGCGCGCGTAGCAGCAGACGTTGATCTCCGCCACGCGGCACCCGGTTTGTTGAGGTTCTGTTGAGGATTTCAGCTTTTCAGACGCTCAAATCCGGCTTGCAGGTCCTCAATCAGGTCGGCAACGTGTTCCAGACCAATATGTACCCGCACCAGCGTACCGGTAAAATCGACACCGCCCGCCGGGCGAATCTCCGCCAACTCTTCCGGCTGATTGGCGAGGATCAGCGATTCATATCCCCCCCACGAGTACGCCATGCTGAAGTGGTGAAAACCATCGAGATAGTGCGCCAGCTGCTCGCTGCTGAGTTTCTCGTGCAGAATGAACGAAAACAGGCCGCTGCTGCCGGTAAAATCACGCTGCCAGAATTCGTGGCCTTTACTCTGCGCCAACGCCGGATGGTTGACGCGTGCCACTTCCGGGCGTGCTGCCAGCCACTCTGCCACCTGTAAGCCGCTCTCTTCATGCTGACGTAAACGCGTGCCCAGCGTGCGCAGGCCACGACTGGCCATATAGGCGGTATCGGCGTCGACCATCTGGCCCATCAGGTAAGAGTTTTCACGCAACTGGTCCCAGCAGCGCGCGTTGGCAACAGCGGTGCCAATCATCGCATCGCTGTGACCAATCAGATATTTAGTACCTGCCTGAATCGAAATATCGATGCCATGCTCCAGAGCGTTAAACAAAACGCCTGCTGCCCAGGTATTATCGATCATGATGATGGCATCCGGTGCGGTGCTGCGTACCGCTGCAACAATCGCCGGGATGTCCTGCACTTCCATGGTGATGGAGGCCGGGGATTCAAGAAACACCACGCGGGTGTTGGGTTGCACCAGCGCACGGATTTCGCTGCCCATGCAATGATCGAAAAAGGTGGTGGCAACCTGAAGTTTGCTGAGGATTTTGGTGCAAAAATCCTGCGTCGGTTCGTAGACTGCGCCGCTCATCAGCACATGATCGCCGGCTTCGACAAAAGACAGAATCGCGTTGGCAACTGCCGCCGCACCACAGGGATAGAGCACACAACCGGCACCGCCTTCCAGTTCGGTCATCGCATCCTGGAGGGAAAAGTGCGTCAGGGTGCCCCGACGGCCATAAAACAGTTCGCCTTTCGCCCGTCCGGCGGTGGCGCGTTTTTTATCGGCTACGCTGTCAAAAACCAGCGATGAGGCTCGCTGAATAACGCTGTTGACTGAACCCTGGGTGTAACGTTTGCTGCGTCCCGCGCTGACCAGCGTGGTGTCTATTTTTTTCGTTGCCATCACTGCTTTTCCTGCCGCATTCCACAAAACAACCACGTTAACACGAATCGGCCCTGTGCGTTGCCCCTGATTATGGAATATCAGACAGTCACCTTCATTGGACGAAGCTTGAACTGTAGCGGCGCGATTTATCGCGCATTCCCGTGCGCAATGCAGGAAAAAACCGCGCGATAAATCGCGCCGCTACGGGCGTACCGTTACATCACCCCCATCATATGCGGCAACCACAGCGACAGCGCCGGGATATAGGTGATCAGCATCAGTACCAGAAACAGCATGCAGTAGAACGGCAGCATCGCCCCCACCACCTGTTCAATCTTCTGTTTACTCACCGCGCTGGCAACAAACAGGACGGTGCCGACCGGCGGGGTGATCAGGCCGATACCGAGATTGGTCATCATGATCATGCCGAAATGTACCGGATCAACCCCCAGTGCGGTGGCGACGGGGAGTAGCACCGGCGTCAGGATCAGAATGATCGGTGCCATATCCATCAGCGTACCGATCACCAGCAGCAGGATGTTGATACACATCAGGATCACATACTTGTTGTCCGACAGGCTGGTAAAGGCTGCGGTGATCGCCGTGGGGAGTTGCATAAAGGTCATCACTGCGCCAAAACCCGCCGCAAAGGCGATCAAAACCATCACGATGGTGACGGTTTTGATGGTGCGAAACAGCAGGATATGTAGCTGGTTCCATTTAAAGTCACGATAGATGAACATGGTGACGAAGAATGCCCACAGACAGGCAATCGCCGCTGACTCCGAGGCGGTGAAAATCCCAGACAGAATGCCGCCAAGAATAATGACGATGGTGAACAGCCCCCAGAAGGCATCAAAGAAGATCTTCAACGCCTGGCGAAACGGGATCGCTTCGCCCTTGGGATAACCGCGTTTCCGTGCGAAGCCAAGGCACATCACCATCAGACAAGCACCGAGCAGCAGGCCGGGAAAAATACCGGCCACAAACAACGAGGAAATGGTCACTACGCCGCCGGTTGCCAGCGAGTAAATCACCGAGTTATGGCTGGGGGGCGTCAGTACCGCTTGCACCGAACCGCTGGCGGTCACCGCTGCGGCGAAATCACGCGGATAACCTTTCTCCTCCATTTGCGGGATCATCACCGAGCCTATCGAGGCGGTATCCGCCACTGAAGAACCCGAAATGGCCCCGAAGAACGTTGAGGCGACGATATTCACCAGCGATAAACCGCCACGAATAAAGCCGACGAAGATGTAGGCAAAATTCACCAGCCGTCGCGCAATGCCGCCTTCAGCCATGATCGCACCCGCCAGGATGAAGAACGGGATGGTAAGTAACGAAAACTTATTGATGCCGTTGGTCACCTGAATCACCACCGCTTCAAGCGGCAGATCGATCCACCAGGCACCGATAAAAGCGCTAAACCCGACCGCGAAAGCGACCGGAAAGCCGACTAACAGCAACAGAATCAGACTGCCAATCAGGATGAATGCGTCCATCACGATGCTCCGAAGTTAGTGTGTGCCACCCAGGGTGACAATCGGGCGCTGGCTCTGGTCGCCGTGTAACAGGCGCTCCAGGGCAAACAGCAGGGTAAAAGCGGTGCCTATGGGGATCGGTAAATACATTTCGCCATAAGTGACATTGGGCAGTGAGGCCAGCGGTTGAATCCACATCGCTTCACACAAGTTGTAACTGGCGCGGAACAGCACCACACATAAGACGATCAACAGCAGGTTACACAGCAGCAGCGCCCATTTTTGCCCGCCGGGCGATAAACGATCGGTGACCATCGAGACACAAATGTGGGTGCCTGCGCGCAGGCCAACTGGCGCACCGACAAAGGTAAAAATGATCATGCAGATAATGGCGACCGGTTCGGGCCACGAGAGCGCGCTGTTCAATACATAGCGCGCAAAGATACCAACGGGAATCACCGCAACCATGATCATCAGTGCCGCCGCCGCTACCCACATACACAGCAGGTACAGCCGATCCATCCACCGGGAATATGCGTTCATAATTGGATCCTGAGAAAAACGCCACGCCTGAGCGCAGCGTGGGGGGTTATTTCACCTCGGCGATCTGCGTCATCAGATCCTGATATTTTCCACCAAACTGATCGCGTACCGGTTGAGTGGCTTTGACAAAATAGTCGCGATCGATCTGCTGGAAAGTGACGCCTCCGGCCTTCATTTTCTCAATGGATTGCCGGGTATAGCTGGCCCACAGCTGGCGCTCTTCATCCTGGGCTTCTTTGCCCAGCTTTTTCAGCAACGCCTGATCATCAGCGGAAAGGCGATCCCACGCCGGTTTGGAGAACAGGATCATCTCTGGCTGAATAAAGTGACCGGTGAGGGTGTAGTATTTCGCCACGGGCAGGTAGTTATGGGCGACGAAGGTGGGGGGGTTGTTCTCCGTGCCGTCGACCACGCCAGTTTGCATGGCGCTAAACACCTCACTGACGCCCATGGCCACCGGGTTAGCGCCCATCGCTTTCAGTGTGGCGAGTGAGATGGCGCTGTTCTGCACGCGGATTTTCATGCCTTGCAGATCTTCCGGTTTGGCCAGCGGTTGTTTGGTGATCATGTTGCGCGTTCCGGCATCGGTCCAGCCGAGAAACACCATGCGGGTGTTGGGATCGTTATTGAATTTATTGACGATCTGCTCACCGACGCTGCCATCCAGTACTTTGTGCATATGATCTTCATCGCGGAAGATAAAGGGCAGGGTCAGCACGCTGGTTTCTGGCGCGATGGTGGTGACCGGAGCCAGCGAAACGCGGATCATATCGATCGCGCCCAGTTGTACCTGTTGCAGGGTCTGATCTTCATCACCCAGCACGCCACCGGCATACACCCTCATCTCCAGACGGCCATCAGTGGCCTGTTTGATTTTCTCCCCCATATGTTCCAGTGCGACCACCGTGGGATAACCGGCGGGCTGCACTTCCGCCACTTTAAGGACTTTTGCCTGCGCACCCGCAGCCAACAGGGCGATCATGGAGGACAACGAAACGGCGAGCAGTCGTTTTTTCAGTGTCATGTTTTGCTCCAGCAAAGAGGTATTGAAATCGGACAGTGCAACGGCACCGTTAAAAGGCAGGGCTGGCTCAGAATAGTGAAAAAATGATGGCGAAAAAGTGGGCAGATGTTGATTGAATGAAATGCATCACATTTTGAAACGATGTTTTAATAATTTTATACAGTCCGTCACATTTATAAAACCTCTCCACAATGGGAAGAAACTGTGGTGGAAAAACGCACTTTTCGTTTGTAAATAGTAATGAGAACTACTATCAATTCGGTCTGCTAATTTGTTATGATCCGGCGCTCGATCGTGAACTGTGCAATTGAAGTTGGAGATGCAGCGTGGTAGCCAGTGATTTGATGCAGACGGATCTCTCCGTTTGGGGTATGTATCATCATGCCGATATCGTGGTAAAGGTGGTAATGATTGGCCTGTTGTTGGCCTCTGTGGTCACCTGGGCAATCTTCTTTGGTAAGTTTGCTGAGTTGAGTTCAGCCAAACGCCGTCTGAAACGTGAGCATCTGGCCCTGAGCGATGCGCGATCGTTAGATGACGCCGCCAGCACCGCCGCCAGCTTCAAAGGTAACAGCCACAGCGCCGTGTTACTCAACGATGCACAGAACGAGCTGGAACTGTCTGCCGGTGTGGAAGACACCGATGGCATTAAAGAGCGCACCAGCTTCCGCCTGGAACGTCGTGTTGCGGCTTTCAGCCGTCATGCCGGTCGCGGCAATGGTTTCCTCGCCACTATTGGTTCGGTGGCGCCGTTTATCGGCCTGTTCGGTACGGTATGGGGCATCATGAACAGCTTTATTGGTATCGCGCAAACGCAAACCACTAACCTCGCCGTGGTTGCACCGGGGATTGCAGAAGCGCTGTTGGCTACCGCTATTGGTCTGGTTGCTGCGATTCCTGCCGTCGTTATCTACAACGTGTTTGCCCGCATGATCGCTGGCTACAAAGCCTCGCTCGGTGACGTCGCCGCGCAGGTGTTGCTGCTGCAAAGCCGTGACCTCGATCTGGGTAATGTGACCAACGAAGTGGCGCGTCCGGCGTCTGCCGCACAGAAACTGCGCGTAGGGTAATAGCGATGGCGATGCGTTTAAACGACGACCTGGAAAGCGATGGCGAAATGCATGAAATCAACGTGACGCCGTTTATCGACGTGATGTTGGTTCTGCTGATCATCTTTATGGTGGCTGCGCCGTTGGCAACCGTTGATGTACGCGTCAATTTGCCCGCTTCCACCAGTGCGCCGCAGCCGCGTCCGGAAAAACCGGTCTATTTGTCGATTAAAGAAGATAATCAGGTCTATATCGGCAACGATCAGGTCACCAAAGAGACGCTGGTCAATGCGCTGACGGCGCAGACGGAAGGCAACAAAGATACCACTATCTTCTTCCAGGCCGACAAATCAGTCAGTTATGAAACCCTGATGTCGGTGATGGACCAACTACGTGAAGCCGGATATCTCAAGATTGGCTTGATGGGTATGGAATCGGTGAAGAAGTAATCTCACTGAAAGTTATGAGGGCGCCCCAATGGGCGCCCTTTTTGTTATGGTCGTTGCGGCCAGCCAAACAGGAACAGCGCCAATCGGGAAGATAAACGGGCAATTGTGCTGTGGAAAAACTTTGTTAATGTTTGGTTACGTATAACCGTACTTTTGTAAAGTGCAATGGTGAAGATGATCACATTCACCAGCCGGGCGTCAGGATAAAAGGGACTTTCCGCATGGAAGACACTGGAAAATTCTATGAGCTCACCTTCTTCTTTACAAAAGTCATCGCAGAGCGGTGCCAAAACCATCTTTAGCGTAACCAGCGGCAACTTCCTTGAAATGTACGATTTCATGGTGTTCGGTTATTACGCTACCGCGATTGCGAAAACCTTTTTCCCGGGTGATGACCCGTTCGCGTCATTGATGCTGACGCTGATGACCTTTGGTGCAGGTTTCCTGATGCGTCCGTTAGGGGCGATTGTGCTCGGTGCTTATATTGACCACCACGGTCGCCGCAAAGGGTTGTTGTTAACCCTCGGCATTATGGCGCTGGGTACGCTGACGATTGCCGTGGTGCCGGGTTATGCCACCCTCGGGGCGGCGGCACCGGTGTTGATTCTTATCGGTCGTTTATTGCAGGGCTTCTCCGCCGGGGTGGAATTGGGCGGGGTATCTGTTTATCTGGCTGAAGTGGCACCGAAAGGACGTAAAGGCTTCTATGTCAGTTGGCAATCCGGCAGCCAACAGGTAGCGGTGATCTTCGCGGCGTTGTTGGGGCTGGGACTGAATCATTTGTTGGAAAAAGAGGCGGTGACGGATTGGGGCTGGCGTATCCCGTTTGTTATTGGCTGTTTGATTGTGCCATTCCTGTTCTGGATTCGCCGTATGCTGGAAGAGACCGAAGCTTTCAGCCAGCGTAAACATCATCCGACCATGCGCCAGATTATGCGTTCGGTGGGACAAAACTGGGCGCTGGTGTTAGCCGGTATGCTGATGGTGGTGACCACCACGGTGATGTTCTACATGATTACCGCGTTTACCCCGACATTTGGTAAAACGGTACTGATGATGAGCGACAAGGACAGCTTCCTGGTGACGCTGTTTGTCGGCCTCTCCAACCTGTTCTGGTTACCGGTGATGGGATCGCTGTCGGACCGTATCGGCCGCCGTCCGTTGCTGATTTTCTTTACCATCCTGATGATCCTCACCGCCTGGCCGGTATTGCACTGGCTGGTGGGCTCGCCGACCTTCGGTCATCTGGTGGTGGCTGAACTCTGGTTATCCTTCCTCTACGCCAGCTATAACGGGGCGATGGTGGTGTATCTGGCGGAAATCATGCCTGCTGAAGTGCGCGCGTCCGGTTTCTCTCTGGCTTACAGCCTGGCGACGGCGCTGTTTGGTGGCTTTACGCCGGCGGTCTCCAGCTATCTGATTCACGCTACCGGTGATAAAGCGATGCCTGGCGTATGGCTGTCGTTCGCCGCGGTGTGTGGTTTGGTCGGGACGTTGCTGATTAGCCGCATGGTGAAACAATACCGCACGCGCCACAGTGCGACGGCGGTGAATGCCTGATTTGCCCCCAGCCGTCGCGGTGCCAGCTATTGCGCCGCGACGGACATATCTAAAACGACAAATCCACCACCACGTTATCGGTGTAATTCCCGGCCGCCGGGGTATTCTGCGTAGTGAGAATCTGCGCGGTGTAGGTGTAGCCGCGTGTCAGGCCATCGGTACTGACAGTGGTTGAGGCACTGCTGCTCCAGCGATCGGTACCGGTTGGTCCCCAGCGCGTGGTGGTGGTCGTTCCCCGATAGATGTCATAACTCAACCGGTTGGTGCCGCTCGCCATATTGCGCACGCCATTAGCTGCGTAGCTGCCATTACTCAATCCCACCGTATAGGTGCTGCCTTTGCTGCACACCACGCTAATGGTCTGCTGCACGGTGGAAAAGCTGCTGACTAACGGCGCGCTACCAAAGCTGACATTGGGGGCGGTGATGGTGGTGCAATCATTCGATATCACCATCGTCACCGTAATCGGGATGGTGCCGGTCCCGGTCTGTGGTGTCAGGCACAGGCCGCCCACGCCAAGGCTGGTACAGATGTTATAGGTGACGTAAAGATTGAGCGTCACGGTATAAGTGCCTGCCGCCACCGTTTGCCCGGTTACCGTCTTCAGATACACGGGTAAGGCGAAGTTCAGGCTACCGAACAGGCCGGCAAGGTTTGCCAGTACCGATTGTGAAAAGGTATAGGTCGATCCCCCCACCGTCAGCTCAGTGGCACAGGCGCTGTCCATACACAGGCGTACCGGAATGTTATCGCTGCCGCTGCTGCCGCTGATGATCATGGCACCGCGTGTACCGTTGACGCTGGAGGCGCTGGCGAGCTGAAACGTGATTTGGTTAGTGCCTAACAAGGTCAATGCTGAACCCGCGCCACAGTTCACATTGGCGGTGGTCGATGTGGAGCTGATGGTTGAATTGACCACAAAGGTGGTGACCGAACCAAAGCTGGCGGTGGAAGCGGGCAGGCTACAGGCAGCTTGCGCCAGACCGGGCAGGAGTAGCAAGGTGAGCAGGACCAGCATTTTTTTCATGGCGATATGCCTGTAGTGGAGTTTTCGTTATTCGGAAGCGCAGCACCTGGCGGCGGCGGGGGGAGCGCGCAGGTGAGCGGACCATAGGTTTTCAGCGCCATGGGTTGACCATTGGCGATCGTGAGTTCGGTTTGGCAACGGCGACCGTCCGGCGTGATGACCTGAATGGGATTGCTGGCCTCCAGGTTTTCCATCCAGGTGATACCATCCCAGCCGACATACTCAGTGGCTTGTCCTGCGCGCAGCACCTGGCTGGAGACCGGTAGCGGCTTGCCGTCGCTGTCATGCAGAATGACACTGGCGGAACGCAGTTTCTCCACCGGGAAATTCAGCAGATAGCCGCTCTGGCGCTTCACAGCGAAACGCTGCTCGACGCGCGGTGAGGTCATATCGGCGGGCAGGTCCAGCGTATCGATATCGTATTTTGCCGCGTAATAGCTGCTGATGGATGGCACCAGCAAATAGCCTTCTTTGTCGGTGCGCCCCATTGACTGATTTTCGTAGCGGATGTTCACATCGGGGTAATTGGTTTTCACCAGCACAAAGGCGTCGTTGATTTGATTGGCGACAAACAGGCGGTTATCCATCAGCACCAGCGCGCCACTGAAATCAGCCCACTGGGTGGTATTATCATCGTCGCCATAAAAGCCCGCCGAGGTATCCACCTTGTTGTTGCGATAGCGCAGGCTGCCCTGGCGATAATCGCCGCTGTTGCCGCCCTGATTGGCCCAGGAGGCATCCCAGGAATAGCCGCCGTCGCTGGGCATGGCCCGCGACAGATAGATCCGCTGGTTATTTTCGCCCTGCTGGTCGCGTTCCATGCTGACCGAGGCACTACCCTGTTCGCCGAAAGGGATCACCAACGAGATGGCACCACTCCATTCCCCTTGTTGCTGATCGCGACTGGCCGAGATATACAGGCTGCTGTTACCCCAAAGGTTTTTACTCCACGACAGGTTCCACAGCCGTGTGCGTTCGCCATTACCGCTATTGATGTCAAGATACGCCAGCCCGAGACTACCGTACTGATTCATCGACACGCTGGCGGTGTATTGCGCACTGCGCCGCGCCAGGGAATAGGTGGTATCTTCCGAGTCGCTGCGATTGCCGACCAGCGCCAGATTGCCAAAATCCACGGTGCGCAGCGTGTGTTGGGTACCGAGGCTGAGCCAGCTGTTGTTGTACTGATAACCCCAGCTGTATTGTGTGCCCGGTTTGCTGCTCATCTGGCTCTGCGCCAGCGCGCCGTTGATCACCCCCCAACTGCCCAGTCTCACCTGGCCACCGGCACCCCCCATAGCGACCTCATCGCTGCCCTCCGCGTGGGTTTCCAGCGTCAGCCAGTCAGTCAGGCCGTAGCGGTAGGAACCGCTGGCCGCGGCTGCGCCATAGTCGACGTTTTTGATGCCATAGTTTTCACGCATCGCCCCGGCTGAAAAGGAGTAATCAGACAAGCCTTGTTTCAGCAGATTGCTGGAGACGTAGAACGGTAGCGTGGTGGTGACCTGGCGGCCTACCGCGTCGGTGGTGGTGATGACGGCATCGCCCGCACCGTTAACAAAGGGCACATTGGTGAGCGACCACGGGCCGGGCTGCACGTTAGCCTGGCTGGAACGATAGCCGTTGATAAACAGATCGACGGTGGAAGGTACGGCGGCCTGGCCGGAAAATTGTGGCAACGGGTAGGTGATGAGGTCAGGGCGCACGCTGAAATCACGACCAATCTGCACACCGCCCAGACGCACGCTGTTGGTCCAGGAGAGAGAATCGGTGACGAGATCCCCGGCACGCCAACTGAGTACGGCCTGTTCGTTTTCGTTACTCCACCAAGTGTCATAACGAATATAACCGTCCTGCTGCTGCGGCGCGCTGCCTTCTAATTGCTGCTGCAACACGCCATTGCTGGAGAACTGTCCGGCGGCACCAAACAAACGCAACTCATTCCAGGTGGCGAGTCGCGTACCACTGTGATCGGTACGGGTGGCATAGAAGTCGTAATTGAGTAGCGCGCCGGTACTGGTACGACCGGGATAGCGTGGGCCATTGTGCGACTGACCAATCACCTGACCCGGTAACCATGCCGGAGGAACCGTCAGCAGCAGACGTTGACGTTGATTGTCATAAGCGACTTTCACGCTGTTCAGTTGGTTGATATTAATCTGCTGGCCTTGCAATTTATCCGCCGGGATACCGGCCCGTTCTAAATCGCCACGCCGCAGCCAGAAATCGCCGTTCTTTTGTTCTACCGGCACGATATTGCCCTGTTCCCCTTGGTTGATGATCAGCTCCAGCATGTACTGCTGCCCCGCGGCGTTGTTTTGCAGCGCAGGAGGCGGCGGCAGCTCGGAGAAGGTCTCCGCGCTACTCATCAGGGGTGTCAGACAACACAGGGCGCTGGTCACCGCCAGCGCGCAGGGATGGAGCGGAAATCGCATCAGCGCAGGGCTGCGCTACGCCAGTGGCCTTTGTTCATCTCGGCCTCCAGCTCTCCGCTGACGTTGCCCGCCAGTGGCCAGCGGTTGCTGCTGTTTGCCAGCACGTAGCCAAACAGGCCATCACCCAGTTTGCGCCCGCCGATGGTGACATTGCTCAGGCGCGCATGGCCGGTGCCGTGGTTAGTCAGTAGGAGCCAGCGTCGGCCGCCGCTGTTTTCCACCTGCCAGCTCAGGTCGGGTTTGGCGCTGTCGAACGTCAGCCCGTTACCATAAACGAAGAGCGGCACCGAATAGCGCATCTGGAACGTCAATCCGGCCTGATTGGTTCCGGGGGTACGTGGGGTAGGGATCTCATCCAGCACCACGCGGTAGGCCATTTCCTTGCCAGCGGCGGGCGGCGTTTGTTTGATTAAACGCACCAGCTGTTTTTGCCCCGGCTCGATGCGTACCAGCGGTGGGCTGGCGACCACGTCGGTCTGTGTCTGATACTGCTCCCGCTGGTTGACTTGCTGCCAGGTGAAAATGCGGACCTGCATTAAGGTGGTTGCATCGCCACGGTTCTCCAGCCACAGCTCACTGGCTTTGTCGTCGGGATTGATGGCAGGATCGATCGGCCAGATCATCAGCGAGTTGGCGGCATGGCTAAGGGCGCTGAACGTGAGCAGCCATACCAGCAGCAGGTTTTTCATGCGTTATTCCTTCTTCGTTGTTCCTTCACCAGCTCAGGGTGACGGTTAAAGTATCGGTATAAACCCCGGCGCGCGTCGGCCCCGGTAGCTGCAACACGCCGTAAATCGGCAACGTGATGTTGTTGGCGTTGCTATAGCTGAGGGTAACCGGAGAATTCACCCCAATCGCGGTGGTGTGGCTGGCGTTGCTGTACAGGCTGTAGGCCACGGTATTGGTGAAACTGGCCAGTTTCAGGTTGCGGGTGGTGGTGTAGTTGCTGCCGCCGTTAATCGACATGCTGACAGTGGTGCCTGGCGTGCAGGCAAGGCTGATGGTGGAACTCTGGACAAAGGTGGCACTGACACTGCTGCTGGCGACGCCGGACTGGGTGCCAAAATCAAGCGTGCCAAAAACGCCGGGATTTGTACCGGAGACCACGCAGCCAGCCACCACTGAAGCAGAGACCTGGAAGGTTGCGGTTGGCAACCCCCAGGCATTGACACTCCCTATCAGCAGGGCCAGACCGCCAGCAATGCGCGTCCACCCATTTACCACACTCACCCTGTTTAACCGAAATGCGCGCCTCAGTAATTGACGGCAACGTTAATGGTATCGGTGTAAGTCCCCGCCGGAATCAACGGGTTGAAGCCACCACCGACGACACGACCATAGATGGCGTAGTTCGTCCCCAGAGTGGGGTCGGTGGTGCCGCTTGGGGCGATATTGGTGTTATTGGCGATGGCGGTGGTAAAGGCCGCATCACTGTACAAGGTGTAGGCGATGCCTTGCGTGTTGTTGGAGCCGAGGATCAGATAGCGTGGCTGTCCGCTCACGGTGCCATAAATGGTGGCCGGTGCGGCATTACTGCTGGTCACTTGTACGTTAAAGGTTTGGCCGGTGGTGCAGCGCACGTAGATACCATTGCCGGAAGCCCCAACCAGGGTGGCATTCAGGGTATCGAAAGTGGCAGCGCTGCTTCCGAAGTTCAAGGTACCGAAGTTCACCCCGGTCGTAGCGGATTGACCATTCACCAGGCAGCCGGTGGTCAGGGTAAGCGTAGCGTTAATGGTTCCCGTTGTGGTGGCGGCGAAAGCAGCATACGGCGGGAAGGTAGCGCTCAGGCTGGCGGCCAAAAGAAAAAGCTTGAGTTTCATAATCATTCCTTACTGATTATCCAAGGTCAGTGCTTTTTCACCTGATGATGTATTTATGAAATCAACCGAAAAATAACAAGAAGCCGGATTAGGCGGTACAGCAAAACCCCTGCTGTCTAAGAAAGTTCTTATGCGGCAGGGAAATGATTTATATCAGTTTTCTTTACTATAGTTCAGCAAAGCGAAGCCTGTCAGGTCCACCAATGATTTTTCCCTAATCAATTTGTTCAACTCGCCGATAATTCAGTGATAGCAAGGGATTCCGGCAGGCAAAAAAAACTAAACAAGGAATTATTACTCCCTCTACCGCGATGCAAGGTTCAGTGTTATGTTCATACATTAATCAGACATAATAACGATTCTCCACTCAGCGATAGATAATGAACATAAAAAAGTCCCAGTGCGCTAGTCCCCAGACCCTACTGGCACGATTAGCGGCTGAATCGCTTTTAAAAAGTTAACTGACCGTTTATGCATGCTTTTTAATCTTTGTTCCTGTTCGATAATTCAGCACCTGCTCGCTAGCGGGTTAGTGAGGAGCGCTCATGTTGCTGATTACCTGGGATAGCGTTCTGGTGACGAGTTCATTGATCGTCGCTTTTATCGCCTCATTTACGGCACTGGATACGGCCGGACGCGTAGCGGTATCACGTGGCTGCATCGCCCGCTTATGGCTGATCGCCGGGGGTACGGCGATGGGCATTGGTGTCTGGGCGATGCATTTCATCGGTATGCTCGCCATGATGCTACCTATGACCATGCGTTACGATGTGCCGCTCACCTCGTGGTCGCTGGCGGTGGCGATCATTGCTGCCATCTTTTCGTTTGCGCAGGTGGTACGCGGGAGTCATCTGACCTTACGCCGCCTGGTGCGGGGCACGTTAATCCTCGGCAGTGGCGTGGTGGCGATGCATTATCTCGGCATGAACGCGCTGATGATCGAACCGGCTATTCACTGGAATCTGCAGCTGGTTGCCTTGTCGGTAGTCATTGCGTATGCCGCCTCCGGTGCGGCTTTGTGGCTGGCATTTCATTTACGCCAGGGCGATGGACTGTTGTTGATGCGCGGCTGTGCCTCGCTGGTGATGGGTGCGGCCGTTGCCGGCATGCATTATGTCGGGATGGCGGCTGCGCAGTTCAACAATGCCAGCAGCATGATGGAACATGGGGTCAGCGATCAGGGGCTGGCGGTGTGGGTCACCATCATCACCCTGACCATCCTTGGCATCACGCTGTTGTTGTCGATGCTGGATGCGCAGCTGCGCGCCGCACGACTGGCGGCAAAACTAAAGCATGCCAACAACGAATTGCGCCAACTGGCCATGCACGACAATCTCACCACCTTACCTAACCGGGTGCTGCTGGAACAGCAACTCGATGCTGCTGTTAAACACGCCACGCTCAACGACCAAACCTTTGCGCTGATGTTTATGGATCTCGACGGCTTTAAGGCGGTCAACGATACCTGGGGACATCATGTTGGTGACTGCTTACTTGTGGCAGTGGCCGCGCGTCTGCGTAATCAGTTACGCGAGGATGTGATTCTGGCGCGTCTGGGCGGGGATGAATTTGTGCTGTTAAGCCCCGACAGCGATGGCTTACAGGCCGCCACCATCGCCCAGCGTCTGGTCAATACCATCGATGCCCCGTTTGAACTCGACCGTTATTCGCTGCGGGTGTCGTTAAGTGTGGGCATCGTCATCTTCCCGCTGCATGGCCGCAGCAAGCAGGAGATGATGTTCAACGCCGATTCAGCGATGTATCACACCAAACACAGCGGACGTAATGGCTGGTGCCTGTTTGAACCGGCGATGAGTACGGTTGCGCAGCATCAACTGGCGCTGGCCAATGATCTGTGGCACGCGCTGGAGCATCAGGAAATGCGTCTGTTCTACCAACCGAAGTTTCGTGCCGGTGGGACGCTGCTGATGGGCTTTGAAGCGCTGCTGCGCTGGCAACATCCGCGTCGTGGATTGCTGATGCCAGACATGTTCCTGCCGCGTGCGGAAAAAACCGGGCAGATTATCGCGCTGGGCAATTGGGTGATCAATGAAGCCTGCCGTCAGCTACGCCAGTGGCATGAAGAGGGCAATAGCCACTGGAGCGTCTCCGTTAACCTCTCGGCGCTGCAATTCCACCAGCGCGACTTGATCGACAGCTTACGTGAGATTCTGCAACGGCACAGCTTGCCGGAAGGCGCGCTGATGTTAGAAATTACCGAAACCATTGCCATGCGTGACCCGCAGTTCAGTCAGCAACGTATTGCTGAATTGCATCAGTTGGGCGTGAAGGTGGCGATTGATAATTTTGGTATCGGTTATGCCAACCTGCTCCATCTGAAACATCTGGAGGCGACGGAGTTGAAAATCGATCGCAGCTTCATCAACAGCCTGCGTGCTGACAGCGAAGATGCCACCGTCGTCAGTGCGATGATTACCCTGGCGCAGAGCCTGAATTTACGTATGGTGGCCGAGGGCGTTGAAACGGAAGAACAGCAGCGCTTATTAACCGGGTTGGGTTTCGATACCCTTCAGGGCTACTTACTGGGTAAACCGACACCGGCAGATCGTATCAGCGAATTCACTGTGGCAGTGACTGCCCCTCTTGTTATCCCCGATAACATCGCACCTTTGGCGGGTGCGTGACGAGTAATTTTTATTTTCTGAATCGTAATCTTTCATCGTTCAACGACCAATAACGGCAGCATGACTGCCGATAGATAATACAATAATATTTATATATTTTACGTTTTATTAACAACACCACGGCTGTTAATTCAGCCCTGACTTGGGAACTCACTATGTTAGTGACTTCATATGATTGGTATACCGTCATCGTCTCGGTGTTGGTGGCGATGTTGGCCTCCTTCACCGCACTCGATATGGCGGGACGGGTGGCAACCGCCAGTGGCAAATCGGCGCTGGTGTGGCTATTAGGCGGCGGCTTTGCCATGGGCGTGGGCATCTGGGCGATGCACTTTATCGGCATGCTGTCGATGAGCCTCGATATGGTGATGAGCTATGATCCGCTGCTCACCGCAACATCAATGGTGATTGCGATACTGGCATCGATCTTTGCCTTGTGGCTGGTGTGTGCGGGCGAACTGCCGTGGACGCGACTCTGCGGCGGAGCACTGGTCTTAGGTTTTGGTGTCGTCGCGATGCACTACACCGGCATGGCGGCGCTGATGTTTGCGCCCGGTATCGTCTGGAACGGCTATTGGGTTGCGGCATCGGTGGTCATTGCGCTGGTGGCATCGGGGGTGGCGCTGTGGCTGGCGTTTACCCTGCGTGAAGGAACGGGCCGTGTCACCCTGTTGCGCCTTGGCGCATCGGTGGTCATGGGCTGCGCCATCGCGGGGATGCATTACACCGGGATGGCGGCTGCCAACTTCCCCATGCAGAGCCATGCCACCCATATGGGCGTCAACAGCAACTGGCTGGCGATGCTGGTGACGGTGGTGACGCTCGCTATCCTCGGTATTACCTTGTTGGTCTCGATGCTCGACGCCCGGATGCAGGCGCGCACCTCGATCCTTGCCCGCTCACTGGCGGAGGCCAATCGGGAACTGGCGCAGTTGGCGCTGCATGACAACCTGACGCGTCTGCCCAATCGTATTTTGCTGGAAGACCGCCTCGATCAGGCCATCAATAAAGCCGACCGTGAACAGTCCCATTTTGCCTTGATGTTTATGGATCTGGATGGCTTCAAAGCGGTCAATGACGCGTTTGGTCATCACGTTGGCGACAATCTGCTGATTGCGGTCACTGAGCGTATGACCGGGCAGATGAAAGGACATTACACGCTGGCGCGGATGGGCGGAGACGAGTTTGTCCTGTTGATCGAAATTGATGACCCTAATGATGCGGCGGCAGCGGCCGATGCACTGGTGAAGGCGATTGAAAAGCCGTTCAGCATCTCACGTTACGAGTTAGTGGTGTCCTTAAGTATTGGCATTGCGGTTTATCCGGGCGACGGGGTGGACGAACGTGAGTTGATGTTCAACGCGGATGCCGCGATGTACCACACCAAAAACAACGGGCGCAACGGCTACAACTTCTTCCAGCCCTCGATGAACACCCTGGCGCAAAGCCAGCTGCAACTGAACAACGATTTGTGGCAGGCGCTGGATAACGACGAGCTACGCCTGTTCTACCAGCCCAAATATTGTGCCCCGCGCGGCCCTATCATTGGTTTTGAAGCCTTACTGCGTTGGCAGCATCCGACGCGAGGCTTGCTGACGCCGGACAAATTCCTGCCGATGGCAGAGAAGACTGGGATGATCGTCAATATTGGCAACTGGGTGATCAATGAAGCCTGTCGTCAGCTGCATAGCTGGCATTTGCAGGGGCATCCGCACTGGTCAGTTGCCGTGAACCTGTCGGCGTTGCAGTTCGAGCAATGCAATCTGGTGGAAACCGTCACCTCGGCGTTGGATCAGCACCAGATTCCGGCAGAACTGCTGACGCTGGAAGTCACGGAAACCACGGCGATGCGTGACCCGGAAGAGAGCGTGCGCATCCTGACCGAGTTGACCAATATGGGGGTGAAAGCCTCCATTGACGACTTCGGCACCGGTTACTCCAGCCTGTTGTATCTCAAGCGCTTACCAGCCAGCGAGTTGAAAATTGACCGCGCATTTGTCAATGAGCTACAGGCGAAATCAGAAGATGCCACCATTGTCTCGGCGATTGTGGCGCTGGCGCAATCACTGGATTTAAAAGTGGTGGCTGAAGGGGTGGAAACTGAGGAACAACAAGCGTTTCTGACCGGGCTGGGATGTAATTCGTTGCAGGGATATCTGCTGGGCCGACCCTTGCCGCCAGATCGCATTGGCGAACTGCCGGAGTTTGTCGCCTCGGTGGAAGAACTGGAAACTGCCGCGAAATAATGGCTGGCGGGATAGGGGCAGGGTGAGGGAGAATCCTCGCATAGCATTCTGACGGAGATTCAGGTGGCGAAATACCAGCAGTTGGTCGATCAACTGCGTGAACAAATCGAAGCTAACATCTGGCAGCCCGGCGAAAAATTGCCGTCACTGCGTCAGCAGGCTGATCAATCGGGCCTCAGCCTGATGACGGTGATGCACGCGTATGAGGTGCTGGAGAGTCAGGGCTGGATCTTGTCAAAACCGCAATCCGGCTACTACATCGCGCCACGCGCGGCGGCTGCGCGGACGCGGCTGGCGACACAAACGGTGGAACGCCCGGAGCAAACTGATACCAACAGCTTCGTTTTCGATGTTCTCCAGGCGACGCGCGACCCGGCGATTATGCCGTTTGGTTCGGCTTTCCCGGATCCGGAACTGTTTCCGCAGCGCCAGTTGATGCGTTCGCTGGTCAAAGTTTCGCACAATCTGAAACCGACTGATGCGCTCAACAATTTGCCACCGGGTAACCCTGAGCTACGCAAAATCCTTGCGCAACGTTACGCGCAGCAGGGGATCACCATCTCGCCCGATGACATCGTTATCACCAATGGTGCCATGGAAGCCCTCAACCTGAGTTTGCAGGCGGTGACGGAGCCGGGGGATTGGGTGGTGATCGAAAATCCCTCGTTCTACGGTGCATTACAGGCAATTGAACGCCTGAAGCTGAACGCGATCGCCATTGCCAGCGATGTTGAGCAGGGCATGGATTTTGATGAACTGGAACAGGCACTGCAACGCTGGCCGGTGAAAGCCTGCTGGCTGATGACCAACCGGCAAAATCCGCTGGGTTTTACCCTCAGCAACACGCGCAAAGAACAACTGGTAGCGCTGTTGGCGCGCTATGACGTGGCGTTGATTGAAGACGACGTTTACAGCGAGCTGTGGATTGGCGATGAAAAACCACTACCGGCGAAAGCCTTCGATCGCACTGGCGATGTGATGCATTGCGGCAGTTTTTCGAAGAACCTGGTGGCGGGTTTTCGTATCGGCTGGGTGGCTGCGGGCCGGCATGCGCAGCGCGTCCAGCGCATTCAGCTGATGAGTACACTTTCCACCAGTGCGCCGATGCAACTGGCGCTGGCGGATTTTCTCTCTACCCGTAGCTATGACAGCCACCTGAAACGGTTGCGCCAAACACTGGCCAAACGCAAACAGCTGGCACGGGCCGCGTTGCGTCAGGTGTTACCGGCAGAAGCCAGCATCAGTGATACGCCGGGAGGCTACTTTTTGTGGGTGACCTTACCCCAGGGCATCAACACCACGCAGCTATACCATCTGGCGTTAGAGCAGGGGATCAGTATCGCGCCGGGGCAGCTATTTTCCAGCAGTGAAGACTTCCGTCACTGCTTTCGCTTCAATACTGCCTGGCCGTGGGATGCGCGCGCCGAGGCGGCGGTAGAAAAATTAGGTCAGTTAATCAAACAACTGCACCCGTAGCGGCGCGATTTATCGCGCAGTCTTCTGCGGCCTGACTCCCTCATCCCGACCTTCTCCCGCTAGCGGGAGAAGGTCGGGATGAGGGAGCCAGGTTGAATTTAAACCTGTGCCGCCTGTTGATGTCCCCAGGTCAGGTAATACACATCGTAAAAATCGACTTCGCCCTTCTGCTGCATCAGACGATGAATCCCGCTGCGGACGCGATCTGGCGTGCCGGGGTTATCCAGAATCTTGCTGATACCCTGCGATGATACTGGCTGAATGTAATACCACTCGCCGTTGTAGCAAACGCGCAGATCCAATGCATCGATATCTTCAAAGCGGTATTTAGGGTTGATATCCAGCAGCATTAAAAAGCTCATCACCAGCACGAATACCGTGGCAAACCAAAACGCGGGCCAACCAAGCATGTCGGTTGAGAAAATCAGCGCCACGCACAGCCCGTAGCACAGGTACATCACCGCCCACAGACCCGGGTGCGTTTTCAGAAACGAAAAGCTAAAACGCGGCAAATTATCGCGACGTTCTTCACGGTTCAGGGTGGCGATTTCATCAAGCAGGATTTGTTTTATGGCGTCCATTGTTCACCTCTCTTTAACTGCCTGCCAGTAAAGCACGTAACAGTGAAGAGCGGCAGACACAGATCAGTGCAGAATTTTTATAACAGTTGCGTAGAAAATCGCAGGCGACCGCCGTTGCGCCCGAAATGTTAAAGAGGTTAATCATTAATTTGGCTTTAGTTAGCAAAATCATGCTTTTATGTGAATTTTGCGGACCTGAGCACATTGTATTGTCATCCGTTTTTGCCACACTTAAGCAACGTGGCTAACCGGAGAAAGAGTATGACTGCCTACCCATCCAGCCTGCTGTTACTGATGTCTTTCGCCGCTGGCACCTTTTCCGCAGGGGCTTCCAGTAACCCGCAGCATCTGATGTTATCTATCCCGTCTGGCGGGGTGCCGAATAATCCGTTGCCACTGATCATCTGGCCGGGGGTCGCCCCCGACAATGACAGCGATGACGAGGAAAATCAGGACACCGCGATTTGGTTTGAAGAGACCTTTGCCCGCAACGGCTGGCCCGTGGCGTGGCGTTCACCTATCTTCCCGTATACCCATTACCACCCGAACACCCATGAAGTGCTCGGCGTTGGCGCGGGTTGGGCGGAAGTGTTATTCGGTGGTGACAGTGGCCGCATGGTGACGCTGCGGGAAGGAGATGCGGTGCTCATTCCGGCAGGAGTGGGTCATAAACAGATCCACGCCAGTGAGGATTTCTTCACCGTTGGCGCCTATCCTGAAGGTATATCGCCGGAAACGCTACGCGATGAACCGCGTTTTCTGAGAACCGCTCAGGCGCAGATTCAGCGCGTACCCATGCCGAAGCGCGATCCTTTCACCGGCGGGGAGGGGGCAATGACGGAAATCTGGTTACCGGTCGCGCAGCAGCTTTTGCACCAATAAGGTGCGTTGCACTTATTTCCGGCGTTAACTCACTGATAAGGTGCGCGTGCGGTGCAGTCCGCACGCGCCTGGCACAGTTTGTGCAGCAGTGGAATCAGGTCCTCTGACAAGCGCCGGGTAAATCATGAAAGAAAGCTACCAGATAGCATCACACTTCTATGATGAGATGTTGCTGAGCGACGGCCAACACCGCGCTCACTATCAGCACTACTGGGAATGGTTGCAAGCGGCGGACAAAGAGGCAGTGGCGCGTAAACGCGAAGAGGCGGAACTTTTGTTTCATCGCGTTGGCATCACCTTCAACGTCTATGGTGAGGACGGTGGCGCAGAGCGCCTGATTCCGTTCGACAGCGTGCCGCGCATTATTCCTGCCAGCGAATGGGCAATGCTCGATCGCGGTATTCGACAACGGGTGCAAGCCCTCAACGCCTTCCTGCACGATATCTACCATCAACAGCACATCCTGAAGGCGGGCATCATTCCTGCCGAACAGGTGCTGGTCAACGATCAGTACCAACCTTGTATGCAAGGTGTTGATCTACATCGTAATATCTATGCGCATATCGTCGGCGTGGATATGGTGCGCAATAACGATGGCGAATATTACGTACTGGAAGATAACCTGCGCACGCCGTCTGGCGTCTCCTATATGTTGGAGAACCGTAAGATGATGATGCGCCTCTACCCGGAGTTATTTGCCGAGCAACATGTCGCGCCGGTGGAGCGTTATCCGTCGCATCTGTTGCAGACGTTACGTGAAAGCTCGCCGGTGAACGATCCGGTGGTGGTGGTGCTGACGCCAGGCCGTTTCAACAGCGCCTATTTCGAACACAGCTTCCTGGCGCAGCAGATGGGTGTCGAGCTGGTGGAGAGCGCCGATCTGTTTGTCAAAGATGGCGCGGTGATGATGCGCACCACCGCCGGGCCATGCAAGGTGGATGTGATCTATCGGCGAGTGGATGATGCCTTCCTCGATCCGCTGGCGTTCCGTCCGGACTCAATGCTTGGCGTGCCGGGATTGCTGTCGGTGTACCGCGCCGGGAATGTGGTGCTGGCGAATGCCATCGGCACCGGGGTGGCGGATGACAAATCGATCTACCCTTATGTGCCGGATATGATCCGGTTTTACCTCGACGAAGATCCGATCCTCAACAACGTGCCCACATGGCAATGCCGTAACCCCAAAGATCTCTCCTACGTGCTGGCCAACCTCGATCAAATGGTGGTGAAAGAGGTGCACGGCGCAGGTGGCTACGGCATGTTAATTGGCCCGGTGGCGAGCCAGCAGGAGCTGAGCGACTTCCGTGCCCGTCTCCAGGCAAGGCCGGATAATTACATTGCGCAGAATACCCTATCGCTGTCGACCTGCCCGACCTTTATCGATAACGGCCTCGCGCCGCGCCATATCGACCTGCGCCCGTTTGCGTTGTGTGGGGCGGATATCCGTCTGGTGCCGGGCGGCTTAACCCGTGTGGCGCTGACCGAAGGTTCGCTGGTGGTGAACTCATCGCAGGGCGGTGGCACCAAGGATACCTGGGTTCTGGAGGATGACGCATCATGCTAAGCCGCACGGCCAGTGGCCTCTATTGGATGGCGCGCTATCTGGAGCGCGCGGAACAACTCGCCAGGGTATTGGATGTGACGAACCGGCTGTCGCTGATGCCGGTGCGTAACAGTCACGGTGATGAGCTGCTGTTGCCGCTCAACCTCACGGGCACGCGTCAGCTGTTTGAAACCCTTAACGGGCGTTTCACCATGCCGCAGTTGTTTAACTTTTTTGCCCTTGACGAGCGCAACCCCAGCAGCATTTTCAGCTGCTGGCAATCAGCGTGGAACAACGCCCACGCGGTGCGCGGTAGCCTCTCCTCAGAGGTATGGGAAAGCATCAACTCGACTTGGATCGAGATGCGCAAAATGCGTCGTCGCGGGATCACCAGCGCCAATGCCGACAGCTTTTTCGACTGGGTAAAAGAACGTTCTCACCTGTTTCGCGGGGCGATGTTTGGCACCCTGCTGCGTGGCGATGCCATGAGCTTTATCCGTCTCGGCACGCTGATGGAACGCGCTGACGGCAGTACCCGTCTGCTGAGCGTCAATCAGCAATTGCTGGAGCAGCACCCCGATTCGGTGCGTGAATATTATTGCCTCGACACCCTGCTGCGCGCGGTGTCCGCGCGCGAGGCGTATAACGCGATTTTCAAACAACAACTGATGCCGGATCTGGTCAATGAAATGCTGATTCTGCGCAGCGAAAGCCCACGATCCTTGCACTCCTGCATCGAGGAGATCGCTAACCAACTGGAGCAGATCGGCAGCAGCGGCGAAGATCGTCCGCGCTATCTCGCCACAGTACTGCTGGCTGAGATGCGCTTCAGCACCTGGGAGAGCCTGACGCGTGACGGCCTGAACCACTGGCTGAACCATTTCCTTGAGAACATCAACGCCTTGGCAGACAGCATCAATCACACGTATTTGGAGGCAAAATGAGACTGAATATCGAGCATAAAACCTGGTATGCCTATGAGCAGCAGGTCAAACTCAGCACCCAGTATCTGCGCCTGACGCCGCAAAACTCGGTGCATCAGAAAGTGCTGTCGTGGGAGCTGGCGCTGCCCTGTGATGCCACCCGTACCGTCGATGCTTACGGCAACGTGATGCATGTGCTGACGCTGGACACCCCGCATCAGATGCTGGAGATTGCCGCGCGTGGCGTGGTGGATATCCTGGATGAAGGTGAACTGGCGGCCGATCCCGATTCAACGCTGTCGCCGCTGATTTTCCTGCGTGGCACGCCGCTGACCCAGCCGGATAGCGCTATCCGCGATTTTGCTCTGCGTTACTGGCGACCTGAAGCGCCGCTCGCCAGCCTGGAAAAACTGATGGGAGAACTGCTGCTGAAAATGCCTTATCGGCCCGGCAGCACGCAGGTGAGTGATACCGCCGCGAAAGTATTTGCCGCCGGCTCTGGCGTTTGCCAGGATCACAGCCACGTGTTTCTTGCCTGCTGTCGCAGTCTGGGGATTCCGGCGCGTTATGTCAGCGGTTATCTCTATACTGACAATGTCGAACACGTTGCCACCCATGCCTGGGTTGAGGCCTGGCTGGATGGCAGTTGGCACAGCTTTGATATCACCAACAATACCCGCAGCACCCGGCAGCACTTGCGACTGGCGGTGGGCGTGGATTATCTCGATGCCTGTCCGGTACGCGGCATGCGTTTGGGCGGCGGGGGTGAAGATATGCTGGCGGTGGCTGCGGTGCAACAGGTGCACTCGCAGCAGTAATTCTCTTTGCAGGCGTGACTATGACTTATTGTGTGGCAATGCGTTTATCATCAGGGATGATTTTTGTTTCCGACTCACGCACCAACGCGGGCGTCGATCATATTTCGTCGTTTCGTAAGTTGCATGTGTTTCAGGTGGATGATGAACGCACGCTGGTGTTGCAAAGCGCTGGCAATCTCGCCACCACGCAAAGCGTGATGAGCCTACTGCGACGCGGTAATGATGACCACGACCAACCCAATCTGTTGAACGGGAAATCGTTGTACGACATTGCGTTACTGGTGGGCGAGACGCTGCGCGAAGTGATTAAGCGCGATGGTGAAGAGTTTGGCGGTACGCTGTTACTCGGCGGACAGATCCGTGGCGAGGAGCCACGGCTGTTTCAAATCTACCCGCAGGGGAATTTTATTGAAGCCAGCGTCGATACCCCGTATTTCCAGATTGGTGAAAGCAAATACGGCAAACCCATTATCGACCGGGTGCTGCGCTACGAAACACCGCTCAGCCAGGCGATGCAGTGCGCGCTGATTTCGATGGATTCCACCCTGGCGAGTAATATCTCGGTCGGGTTGCCGCTGGATGTGATGATTTATCACAGCGACACTTTTAGCGATAACGAGCAGTACCATATTACCGACCAGCACCCCTATTTTTCGCAGATTCGCCAGCTGTGGAGTAAAGGGCTGCTGAGCGTGTTCTCGCAGTTACCGCCGCTGAAATTGTAAAACGTGATAAACCGCGCCGCGACCCACCGTTGCGGCGCAAATTATTGCGTGTCTTTTCAAACCACCCCCTCACGTCATAAATCTGAAAACAAGCCGTTTTACCTTCGGGGCGATAACCGCTCCATACAAGAAGGTGAACTATGTTTTCTGTTGATCAGGTTCTCAATACTTACTGGCCAGGCTTTCAACCGGCGGGATGGCAAAAAAGCCTGTTGAAATGGGCACTGCGTGAAAACGAATTTCAACAATTTGCCGCGCGCTACCGCCACCTGCAAGGGGTGGATATGGTGGAGCAGGTGCTGGAACACCTTGATGTACGCTGCGAGTTAAGCGAGCGCGATCTGGAACAAATCCCCTCGCATGGCCCGGTGGTGATTGTCGCTAACCACCCGCTTGGTGCGCTGGATGGTCTGGCACTGCTGGCTGCCGTGTCGCAGGTGCGACGTGATGTGAAAATCGTTGCTAACCGCATGCTGATGATGCTGGAACCGCTGAATAATCTGATGCTGCCGGTGGATAACATGGGCAACCGCACCAGCCGTGAACAGCTGACGCGTATGCAACAGCATCTCGATAATCAGGGCGCACTGATCATTTTCCCGGCAGGCGAAGTATCGCGTCTGACCACCCGTGGGGTGCGCGATCGCCGCTGGCATCACAGTTTCCTGCGCCTCGCGGCGCGTGCGCGTGCACCGCTGGTGCCGGTACACGTGGTGGGACGCAACAGCGCGGCTTTTTATGCCGCTACCCAGATTGCCCCGCCACTGGCCTTGCTGATGCTGGTGCGCGAGATGTTTCGCCAGCGCGGTTCGCGTATCAAGCTGCATATCGGCGAGCAGATCCCGTTTGCGCACTGGCACGATGGCCATACGCCAGGTAAAGAGCTGGCGAAACGCCTGCGGAAGCATCTGTACCGTGTCGGTCAGGGGCGGCGCGGCCTGTTTCAAACCGAAGCGGCGATTGCCCGCCCGGAAGATCGTGCCGAGCTGAAAAAAGCCCTGCTGGAGAGCGAGCAACTCGGCACCTTGCCGGATGGCAAGCAGATCTACCTGTGGCGGCGTAATGGCGCAAGCTGGGTGCCGTTGCTGCGTGAGCTGGGAAGGCTGCGTGAAATTGCCTTCCGCGCGGTAGGCGAGGGCAGTGGCCGACGTCGTGACCTGGATAAGTACGATGATGATTATTATCACCTGATTTTGTGGGATGACGCCGAGCTGGAGATTGTCGGCGCGTACCGTTTTATTCCGGGTGGAGAACAGCTGGAGCGGCGCGGCCTGGAAGGGATCTACAGCGACAGCCTGTTCCATTATGACGAACGGATGTTGCCAATCATCCGCCAGGGGCTGGAGCTGGGGCGCAGCTTTATCCAGCCGGCCTACTGGGGCAAACGCGGGCTGGATTACCTGTGGATGGGGATTGGTGCCTATATCGCGCGTTACCCGGAAACCCGTTATTTGTTTGGCCCGGTGTCGATCTCCGGCGGGATGCCGCTGGCTGCCCGCGACTTGCTGGTGGCGTTTTATCGTCTCTATTTCCCGACGGAGTTGCCGCTGGCGACATCACGTCGTCCCTATCCGGCTTCATTACCGGAAGTGTTGGCACAGTTTACCGGTGACAATTACCAGGAAGATCTGCGCCGGTTGAAGCATCTGCTTGCCAACCTCGGCACCGCCATTCCGACGCTGTACAAGCAATACTCGGAGCTGTGCGAGCCGGGTGGCGTGCAGTTTATTGATTTCGGTAGCGATCCCGACTTTAACCACTGCATCGATGGTCTGGTGTTGGTTGACCTGACGCGGGTCAAAGCCGCGCGGTACGAGCGCTATATCGCGATGCATCTGACGGAATCTGGCACGGAAACGTAAACCCAATGTCACGGCGCTGTCATCTGATTGTCGTAGGGTCTTAGCCAAATTGTCAGATAAAGGCCCAATTGATGGCGGCGATTACCCTTCGCGGACTGTGCAAATCTTTCGCGGCACAGCCGGTCCTGCATGACATCTCCCTGCATATCGCGCAGGGAGAATTTATCGCCGTACTTGGCCCTTCCGGCTGCGGCAAAACCACCCTGTTACGTCTGCTGGCGGGCTTTGAAACCGCCGATGCCGGTGAGATCCACGTCGGCGATCGCTGCTTTGCTGCTGCGGGCGTCCATCTGCCGCCCGAGGAGCGCCAACTCGGCGTGGTGTTTCAGAGCTATGCCTTGTGGCCGCATATGACGGTGGCGGAAAACGTTGCCTACAGCCTGAAGGTCAACGGCGTGGCACGTCACCAACGTGAGCAGCGCACCCAGCAGGCGCTGGCGCTGGTTGGGCTGCAAGCCTTTGCCGGGCGTCGTCCGGCCGATCTCTCCGGTGGACAGCGGCAGCGCGTCGCGCTGGCACGTTGTTTGGTGGCTCAGCCCTCGTTGGTGCTGCTGGATGAACCGCTCGCCAATCTGGATGTGCATCTGCGCGCCACCATGGAGGAGGAGTTCCGGCGCTTCCACCGACATAGCCACGCCACGCTGCTGTACATCACCCATGATCAACATGAAGCCATGGCATTGGCCGATCGTATCGTGGTGATGGATGGCGGCCGCGTGATGCAGTTCGCCACTCCGCAAACCCTGTGGCGTGAACCGGCTAACCAGATGGTCGCTACCTTTATTGACGATGGCAAAGTGCTGCCCGTCAGCGATATCGAACCGGTTGGCGAGGGGCGGGCATTCGCCACCTTGTGCGGGTTGCGCGTGTCGTTGCGCTGCGCACCGCAGCAGCAACCCTGTCCACAAGGCAAAGCCAGTTTTCATGCGGTCGATTTCGCGCTGGCGGGACCGCGCGAAGCACAATTTGCCGCGCGCGTGCAGCGCGTGATTTATCGCGGCGGCCACCATCAGCTGAACCTGATGCCTCTGGATGCGCCCGAAAGCAGCCTGACGCTGATGCTGGCGGATGGCCCGCTACCCGTTGTCGCTGCCACCGTCGGTGTGGCAGTCCGCGACGGCTGGATTCTTCCTTCATAACAACTCATGGAAAAGGCTATGCGCACTTCGTTAAATGTTTTGCTGTTATCCAGTGGATTATTGCTCGCAGCGGCCAGCCACGCTGCCGACACACCCTCAGGCAAACTGGTGGTATACACCTCACAGGCTCCCGAAATCGCGCAACAAACCATTGATGCTTTCAAAGCCGCTTACCCTAACGTGGAGGTGGAGTGGACGCGCAATGGCACTACCCAACTGATGAACGTGTTGCGTACTGAGATGATGAGCGGCCAGGCAAAACCCGACGTGCTGCTGATTGCCGATGCCATCAACCTCGGCGCACTGAAAAAAGAGAACCAGTTATATAGCTACCAGGATGCGCCGGTCAGCCATATCAATGCGTCGTTCTACGACAAAGATAAAACCTTCTTTGGCACCAAAATTATTTCCACGGTGATTGCGTATAACACCCAGCATGCGAAACCGATCGACAGCTGGAACGCGTTGGCGGTGGCCGCAAATAAAGGTCAAATCGCGATGCCCAGCCCGCTGTACTCCGGGGCCGCGCTGTACAAGCTGCATACCGATATCAACACGCCCGATATTGGCTGGGATTTCTACAAAAAACTGGCGGCGATTGGCGTGGCTCCGCAGGGCGGCAACGGCCCGGCATTGAAGGCGGTAGCCAGTGGCCTGGATAAATATGGTGTGATCACCGATGCCGATGTGATCCTGGCAAAGAAAAAGGGATCGCCGGTGGACCTGGTCTATCCGAAAGAGGGCGTCTCTTATGTCACGGAGCCGGTGGCGATCATGAAGACGGTGCATAACCTGCCAGCGGCCAAAGCCTTCGTCGATTTTATGCTGTCGGAGCAAGGACAAAAACTGGTGGTCGAGCAGGGCAATCGCCCGGTGGATGATCGCGTGGCGGCCCCGGCAGGCTTTACCCCCATCAGCCAGATCAAGTTGTTGACGCCGGATGTGGCAAAAGCCATCAACGAGGATGCTGAGGTGCGCGACCAGTTCACTCAGCTATTTGGCGGCTGACGATGAGCGTGCTGAGCAACGAATGGCGGAATGCGGCACGCGGCGGTCAACGCTGGCGGCTGCGCAGTGAAGGGGTCGTGCTGGTGCTGATGGTGCTGCTGATTGCGTCACTGTCGGTGGCACCGTTGCTGCGGCTGGTGTGGACCGCGCTGGCACCGCAGGGTGTACCGGATATGGCGCGGCTGCTGCGCTTGCTGGGCAGCGAGCGGGTGCTGGTTGCGACCAGCAACACGCTGCTGATCGCCCTGAGTTCAACCGCCCTGTCTTTGTTGCTCGGCACCTTTGCCGCCTGGCTGGTGGCGCTCACCGATTTACGGGCAAAAACCGCCTGGGTGTTTGCCTTTATCCTGCCATTGATGATCCCACCACAGGTGACGGCGCTGGCCTGGTTGCAAGCGTTAGCGCCTTCCAGTCCGCTGGCGCTGCTGTTTGCCGCGCTGGGGCTGCCGTGGTTCCCCCCCGGCGAGCAACCGTTGTATTCGATGACGGGAATCGTACTGCTGTTGGGCATGCACAATGCGCCGCTGGTGTTTCTAACCGTGCGTGCCGGGCTGCGGCGTTTGCCTGCCGACCTGGTGGAAGCTGCGCAGGTGAGCGGGGCGTCGCGTTGGCGGGTGCTGTTCACCATTATCCTGCCGTTGGCGCGCCCGGCCATTTTTGCCAGCGCAGCGCTGACGTTTGTCGCTGCTGCGGGCAATTTCGGTATCCAGGCGATGCTGGGTATTCCGGCGCGTGTACCGACGCTGATCACCCTGGTGTATCAGCAACTGAACGGTATTGGACCTGGCGCGTTACCCAATACGGCAGTGTATGCGCTGTTGATCGCCCTGATTACGCTGGCGGGTATGGGGCTGAGTGCCTGGCTGGGCGGTCGCCATGATGTTCGTGTCAGCGGGGCACCTCGTCTGTGGCGGCAACCGTTGGGCCGCTCACGTTATGTCGTCGAGGCCTGCGTATGGTTATGGATGGTGTTGACCTTACTTCTGCCGGTCAGCGCATTGCTGATCACCGCGCTGACGCACGGCTACGGCCAGGCGCTGACCTGGCAGACCCTGACGCTGGAAAACTTCCGTGCTGCTTTGTGGGGCTATCCGGCGGTGCGTCAGGCGTTTCTCACCAGCCTTGGCCTCACCAGCCTGGCGGCGATTATCCTCACCGTGATGGCGCTGTTTTTGGCGTATTTCCTCAGTTGGCGGCGCACGCGACTGGTACGGGGGTTATGGTTGGCCAGCGAACTGACCTATGCGTTGCCGGGGATTGTCACCGGCGTGGCGGCGTTGTTGTTTTTTCTGCGTCCCTTGCCGCTGATTGAGGTGTCGCTATATGGCACGGTCTGGATCATCCTTGCCGCCTATCTGGCAAACTTCCTTGCACTGGTGCTGCGTCCGACGTTGGCCGGATTCGCCCAACTGGAACCGGCGCTGGATGAAGCCGCGCGGTTGTGTGGGGCCGGTTTCCTGCGGCGTATGCGCGATATTTTGCTACCGCTGGCCGCCCCTTCGACGCTGGCTGGGACGGTGCTGGTGTTCCTGACGGCGCTGAATGAGATCCAGGTGTCGGTGCTGCTGGTGACGTCACAAACACAGACCATCGGGCCAACCATTGTCTTTCTCGACGAAGGCGGTTCGGCGTCACTGGCGGCGGCGGTCGGATGTCTGATGATTGTGGTGGTTTGCCTGCTGATGGCACTGGCTACCCGCCTGACACGCCGTCTGCCGCACGGTGTTTTACCCTGGCAAGCCTGAGCACCGTCAACACTGCATAATTGATTGAGTATCCCACTGAACAATTTCTCGCCATTGCCGATAACCAAACTACCAACTTTCGCCTGTCGGCTGATAGCGCTTGTCAACGCTGCGTATTTGCTATTAAGTCTGCAGAGCAATTAAGAATTTTCCTGGGTAACCAGGTGACATCAGGCCAGCAATAGGCAACTAACAATGGATAATAATTCTGACGTCATGTACCGGCTGCTTGTACAGAGTGTGCTTGATTACGCCATCTACATGCTCAAGCCAGACGGTACGGTGGCGAGCTGGAATGCCGGTGCACAACGCGCCAAAGGCTATACCGCTGAAGAAATTGTCGGTAAGAATTTCGCGCTGTTTTACAGCGAAGACGATCGTAAAAACGGTGCACCGCTGCGTGGCTTAGCCAATGCCACCGCCACCGGACGCTTTGAGACCGAAGGCTGGCGTTATCGCAAAGACGGTAGCGCCTTCTCGGCGCATGTGATTATTGATGCCATCCGCGATCAATATGGTGAACTGCTCGGCTTTGCCAAAATCACCCGTGACTGTACCCAGCAGCAGGAGCAGCAACGCAGACAGCGTGAGCAGGAAGAACGGTTTCGTTTGCTGGTGGAAGGTGTCACCGATTACGCCATCTACATGCTGGATCTGGACGGCAACGTCGAAAATTGGAATGCCGGGGCACAACGCGCCAAAGGTTATGTCGCGGAAGAGATCGTCGGACAGCACTTCTCGCGTTTTTATAGCGCGCAGGATCGGCTTAACCACATCCCGGAGAAGAACCTCGGTATCGCCTTTAAAACCGGGCGCTTTGAAGATGAAGGTTGGCGCTATCGTAAGGATGGCAGCGCCTTTTGGGCCCATGTCATCATCGATGCCATCCGTGATGATACCGGTAAGTTGATTGGTTACGCCAAAATCACCCGCGACTGTACTGAACAGCAGGCGTTATTACGTGCCCAGCGTGAGCAGGAAAAAACCTTCCGCCTGCTGGTGACCGGAGTGCGGGATTACGCCATTTACATGCTGGATGTGCAGGGGCGAGTGGTGAACTGGAACGCCGGGGCGCAGCGCGCGAAAGGCTATCGCTCCGAAGAGATTGTCGGCCAGCATTTTTCGGTGTTCTACGGCGCACAGGAGCGTCAGTCGAAAGCGCCGGATGCCAATCTCGGTATCGCGTTGAAAACCGGGCGCTTCGAAGATGAGGGCTGGCGCTACCGCAAGGACGGCTCGGCCTTCTGGGCGCATGTGGTGATCGATGCCATCCATAACGAAGAAGGCCGCCTGATTGGCTTTGCGAAAATTACCCGCGATGTGACTGAGCGCCGGGAGCATGAGCAGCAGTTGCTACGTGCACGGGATCTGGCCGAAGCGCAGAGCGCCAAAGCGTCTGAGCTGTCAAAATTCCTCGATACCATCATCACCCATATCCCATCCTGCGTCATTGTCGAAGACGCCATCACGCGTGAAATTCTGATGGTCAATGACAAAGCCGAGCAGCTGTTTGGTATCAATAAGCTGTTGATCATGCATAAACGGCCACACGAATGCATGTCGGCGGAGCTGAGTGATTACTTCAACAGTCTGGCGGATATTGCCCTGCGTAGTGAAGGTATCCATACCCGTGAACAGCTGTTGCTGACCGCAGGCGGCGAACGCATTTTGCATACCCGCGCGACCACCATCGCCGGGAAAGATTTGCGGCAGAATTTTGTGATGCTGATTGTGGAAGACGTGACCGATCAGCGCGAAGCCGATGCCCGCATTCACCACATGGCGCACCACGATAACCTGACCAGCCTGCCGAATCGCATTCTGTTCCGCCAGAAGTTAAGTGAGGCACTGCGCGCGGATACGCAGGGCGGGTATATCACCGCCACGCTGTGTCTCGATCTTGATAACTTCAAAAACGTCAACGATGCGCTGGGCCATCAGATTGGTGATGACCTGTTGCGAACAGTGGCGAAGCGTTTACGTAACGTGTTACGTGACCATGACACCCTGGCGCGTATTGGCGGTGATGAGTTTGCGATTGTGTTGCCCAACATCCGTAACGCCGATGAGGCTGCGGTGGTGGCGCAGCGGCTGATTGAGGCAATTCGTCCTCCGGTCAATCTGGAGGGACATAATCTGTCTGTCGGGCTGAGTGTCGGGATCGCACTGAGTTCGCAGGCGGCCAACACGCCGGAGCACATGCTACGCTGCGCCGATATGGCGCTGTACGAAGCCAAACGCAACGGGCGTAATCGTTATGAGCATTTCACGCTGGAGATGGATGATCTGGCGCGTAGCCGTCGGGTGATCGAGAACGATCTGCGCGATGCGATCAGTGGACGTCAGCTCAAGCTCTACTATCAGCCGATCACCGACGGGAATGAGAAGGGGATCATTGGTTATGAAGCGCTGATGCGCTGGCATCATCCGATCAAAGGACTGATCATGCCGAATGATTTTATCCCGATCGCCGAAGAGACGGGCCTGATCCACCTGCTGGGGGCTTATGCGCTGTATGAAGCCTGTCGTGAAGCGGCAAGCTGGGAAGGGGAACAATCGGTGTCGGTTAACCTGTCGCCGTTGCAGTTCAAAAACAGCTCGTTGATTTCGGTGGTCGAAGGCGCATTGCGCGAGTCCGGGTTGGCACCGCATCGCCTTGAAGTGGAGATCACCGAGTCGGTGCTGCTGGATGATGCCCTCGGTAATATCCGTACCCTGCAAAACCTGAAAGCGCTGGGGGTGCAAATTGCGCTGGACGATTTCGGCACCGGTTATTCTTCACTCAGCTATCTGCGATCCTTCCCGTTCGACAAAATCAAAATCGACAAGTCGTTTATCAACGATATGGGCGACAGTCGTGAAGCGTTGGCGATTATTCGCGCGATCACCGGGATGAGCCGGAGTCTGGATATTCAGATTACCGCAGAAGGAGTGGAGAGCAGCGAGCAGTTTGCGCGCTTACGTGAGGAGGGATGTACCCTGTTCCAGGGCTACCTGTTTGGTCGCCCACAGCCCTCAGAGCTGCGCTTAAAAACGCTGGGATAAAAAAATCGGCCCGCCATGCGGGCCGCTTCATCTTATGCGCCGTGACTTTCGGTGTTCATGCGGCCCAGATCTTTGTCGATCAGGAACAGGCCTTCACCTTTGCTACCCACCAACGCCAGTTTATCCAGTACCGTTTTGAACAGCTTCTCTTCTTCATGCTGCTCGGCTACGTACCATTGCAGGAAGTTGAAGGTGGAATAATCCTGCGTGGTCATTGCTGCATGAGCCAGTTCATTGATTTTGCTGGTGATCAGCTTTTCGTGGTTCAGCGTTTCTTCGAACAGTTCCGCGAGGGAGTTCCAGCTAACCGGCGGCGCGGCAATGCTGCCCAGCAGCGGCAGCGAACCGGCATCGCTCAGGTAGTCGAACAGGCGCTGCATGTGTTCCATCTCTTCGCGTGAGTGCATTTTCAGGAAGGCGGCAGCGCCTTCAAAACCTTTGTCACTGCACCAGGCACTCATTTGCAGGTAGAGGTTGGCAGAGAAGAATTCCAGATTCAGTTGATCATTCAGACGCGCAGTCATTTCAGCAGTTAACATGGCTGATTCCTTTTTAAATTTTTCAGGTGAGTGCGGCGAATTATGCATCAATGTTCACTTTTTTGTGAAGTGATTTTCGTCAAAAAGTTGAATTTATCTTATTGATTATAAATGGAATTATTCAGGTTTTTGAATGCGACGGATTCTCATTTTTGTCTTCTTTCCATTAACGGCGCTTGCACCATGATGGTGCGTAGCGGTTGCCTGATGTGTGTGCACCTGCGTGCAATTGATTTTATTTTCAGCAATCTGGTTACCGGGGGGAAATATTTATCCGGGGAAATAACCTCCCCAAAGATTAATATCTTTGCCCGGAAGGATTGATATTCCGATGATTTAATTGTTACTGAACAAAATTAGCGCTTTCGCAATTAAAGAAAATAACAGCTGGCATAAATCCTGCTTAGAACTTAGTTCCATATATTGCAACTGACTGGTTAAAAAATAACACCAGCAGGAGGGTTTGATATCTGAAGAAAAAATCATTGCCACACCGGAACGGGTGACGGCAGGTATCGGCAGTTATGTCGCGTTGATATTGGCCATTCTGTTTTTCTCCGGCTTATTTTATAAGGTTGAAGGTTTTAGCTGGCTGGGGGCGTTTGATTTCACCACTCTGGGCGGCAGTTTCGGCACCATGAAAGAATCAACCAGTACCTTCCTCGGTTCTGGTGGCCTGAGCGCCAAAGCGGGCTTTTTGTTTGCGCTGTCGCTGGCCCCAACGGTGATGCTGGCGCTGGGCGTGCTGGAAATCTTTACCCATTACGGCGCGATTCGTGCCGCGCACCGGCTGTTGACTCCGCTGTTGAAACCATTGATGGGCTTGCCGGGGCGCTGTGGCCTGGCGTTAATTACCGATCTGCAAAGTACCGATGCCGGAGCGGCATTAACCAAAGAGATGTATGACCAACAGCAGGTCAGCAAAAAAGAGATCGTGGTGATGTCCGCCTGGCAATATTCCGGTGCCGGTTTAATCAATAACTATTTTGCCATCGGTTCAGCGCTGTTTGCGTCGATGACGGTGCCAATCATCATTCCGCTGGTATTAATGTTTGTTCTCAAATTCGTCGGTGCGGCTTTTGTCCGTTTCATGTTAAATAGTGTGTATAAAAAGGACTTTGCTGATGTCAAATAACGCGCCAGCCCGGGTGAATAATAACCCCTTCGATATTTTTATCGTGGGGGCGCGTAAAGGCTTCCATATTGCGATCCATAACCTGATGCCCAATGTGGTGATGGCTTATGTGCTGGCGGAAGTGTTGAATCTGTTGGGCATCATGCAATTCCTCGGGCACCTCTTCGCACCGGTGATGGGGCTGTTTGGCCTGCCGGGTGAAGCCATCACCGTACTGCTGACGGCTTGGTTATCCTCCTCCGCGGCGGTGGGGGTGGCGGTCAGTCTGCTGACCAAAGGCACCCTGAGCGGCGCAGATATCACGATCCTTGCCCCGGCGATTTTCCTGATGGGGTCACAGTTGCAATACATGGGCCGCCTGCTGGGTGTTGCCGATGTACCGAAAAAATATTGGCCGCTGTTGATGCTGACCAGCATCATCAATGCGGTCATCGCCATGCTTGTGATGCGTTTTTTTGTTTAGGAGCTAACCGGTGTCCAACGTCTTAGAACATTATCATTTTCTGCATGAAATCCCGGAACTGGGCTTTCAGGAGTTTAAAACCTCAGCCTATATCGCCGACCAGTTGGAACAGGCAGGGATCAAGGTCACTCGCGGCATTAACCACACTACCGGAATCGTGGCGGAAATTGATAGCGGTGTCCCCGGCCCGGTGCTGGCATTGCGTGCGGATATGGATGCGCTGGGGCATGTGATCGAGGGTGTCGCTTGCGCGCGCCATACCTGCGGCCATGATGGTCACTCCTCGGTGGTGTTGACCGCCGCGCAGGAGCTGTTACAAGAGGGAGCGATCAAAAAAGGTCGTCTTAAACTGCTGTTTCAACCTGCCGAAGAACTGGGAGCGGGTGCGCTGTCGATGATTGAAGGCGGTGCGATGGCGGATGTTGAGATGATCCTTGGTTTCCATGTGCGTCCGCTGGAGGAGTGCCATGTGGGACAGGCGACGCCTGCGGTGATCTATTCCGCCTGTAGCACGCTGGAAGCGACCATCAAAGGTGTGCCGGCGCATGCGGCCCGCCCACATCTTGGCGTCAATGCGCTGGATGCGGCAGTACAAGCGGTGCAGGCGGTGAACAGCATTCACCTGTCGCCAGGGTTGAACTGGAGTGTCAAAGCAACACGTTTTCTCTGTGATGCCGGAGTGACTAACTCGGTGCCGGATGAAGCCCGCGTGGTGTGGGATCTGCGTTCACAGGAAAATGAACCGATGGATATCCTCAAGCAGAAAGTGACGCAGGCAGTCATCAATAGTGTCGCTGCGTTGGGGGCAAGTGCCGAAGTCGTGGTGCTGAAGGAGATGCCAGCGGCAGAGATCCATGAGGAAGCGACCGCCGTGATCCGTGCTGCGATTGTTGATGTGCTGGGCGAAGAGGGGCTGCTGGGTGCGAAAACCACGCCAGGTAGCGAGGATTTCTTCTATTACCCGGTGAAATGCCCAACGGTGAAAGCCGGGTTCTGGGGATTAGGCACCAATCTGGTACCGGGCCTGCATCATCCGGATATGCATTTTGAACTGAGTTCGCTGGAGATTGGGGTGAAAATCTTCAAAGCCGCCGTAACACGGGTGCTGGGTTAGTTTTTCCTTGCCCTCACCCTCACCCTAACCCTCTCCCGCTGGCGGGAGAGGGGACCGATCGAGCATATAGCACACTTCATTCTCTCGCTGGCGGGAGAGGGGACCGATCGAGCATATAGCACGCCTCCTTCTCCTGCTGGCGGGAGAAGGCTGGGATGAGGGGGCAGCGTGCACCCAACATTCCCCACCTCACCGAAATATTGTATGCTATGCCGCCTGAATAACCGCTGGCTCTGCCCCGGTCACCCTGATTTTTTCGCAACGCGCGGCTCGTGCGTTGCCCTTTGAGAAGATTTCACTCATGTCTAATGCTCCCTTTTTACAAGAGGTGGCGCGCCGCCGTACCTTCGCGATCATTTCGCACCCGGACGCCGGTAAAACCACCATCACCGAGAAAGTTCTGCTGTTCGGACAGGCGATCCAAACCGCCGGTACGGTAAAAGGCCGTGGCTCAAACCAGCACGCCAAATCCGACTGGATGGAAATGGAGAAACAACGTGGTATCTCGATCACCACCTCGGTGATGCAGTTCCCTTATCGCGACAGCCTGGTGAACCTGCTGGACACCCCCGGGCACGAGGACTTCTCGGAAGATACCTACCGTACTCTGACGGCGGTGGACTGCTGTCTGATGGTGATCGATGCCGCTAAAGGTGTTGAAGATCGTACCCGTAAGCTGATGGAAGTGACCCGTCTGCGTGACACGCCGATCATCACCTTTATGAACAAACTTGACCGTGATATCCGTGACCCGATGGAGCTGCTGGATGAAGTCGAGAACGAGCTGAAGATCGCCTGTGCGCCGATCACCTGGCCGATCGGCTGCGGCAAACTGTTTAAAGGCGTGTATCACCTCTATAACGATGAAACCTACCTGTACCAGACGGGTCAGGGGCACACCATTCAGGAAGTGCGTATCGTTAAAGGGCTGAACAATCCGGACCTCGATAAAGCGGTGGGTGAAGATCTGGCACAGCAGCTGCGCGACGAGCTGGAGCTGGTGCAGGGTGCCTCCAACGAATTTGATGAAGAGTTGTTCCTGAGCGGCGAAATCACCCCGGTGTTTTTCGGCACCGCACTGGGTAACTTTGGCGTCGATCATATGCTGGATGGCCTGGTTTCCTGGGCTCCGGCACCGATGCCGCGTCAGAGCGACACCCGTACCGTGGAAGCCAAAGAAGAGAAGTTCAGCGGCTTTGTGTTTAAGATTCAGGCCAACATGGACCCGAAACACCGTGACCGCGTCGCCTTTATGCGCGTGGTGTCCGGTAAATATGAAAAGGGCATGAAGCTGCGTCAGGTACGTATCGGCAAGGATGTGGTGATCTCCGATGCGCTGACCTTTATGGCGGGTGACCGTTCGCACGTGGAAGAAGCCTATCCGGGCGATATCATCGGTCTGCACAACCACGGCACCATTCAGATTGGTGACACCTTTACCCAGGGCGAGAACATGAAGTTCACCGGCATCCCGAACTTCGCCCCGGAACTGTTCCGTCGTATTCGCCTGCGCGATCCCCTGAAGCAGAAACAATTGCTGAAAGGGTTGGTGCAGCTGTCGGAAGAGGGCGCCGTGCAGGTATTCCGTCCGGTGCATAACAATGATTTGATCGTCGGCGCAGTGGGTGTGTTGCAGTTTGACGTGGTCGTTGCGCGTCTGAAAAGCGAATACAACGTTGAGGCGATTTACGAATCGGTCAACGTGGCAACTGCGCGTTGGGTTGAATGTGCTGACGTGAAGAAATTCGATGAATTTCAACGCAAAAACGAGATCAACCTTGCGCTTGATGGCGGCGATAACCTCACGTATATCGCGCCGACCATGGTCAATCTCAATATCACTCAGGAGCGTTATCCTGATGTGACTTTCCGTAAAACGCGCGAGCATTAATCGTCGTTTTTCTCAGGGCCTGTGGTTTCCGCTGGCCCTGTTTTTCCCTTCCAGACTCCTCTTAAAAACGCTGCTTTTTTCGCTTTTTGGCGAGATATCAACCACAAAACCCGGCAAAGCCCTCAGTCCCGTCTATGATTATTCTGTCGGACGAGAAAAGAAACTCCTGGTTTCATTACGTCCATTATCGCAGCAACGCCGTTTGTTGCTGGCGCATCCGCAGGTGCGGATGAGTTAACTGATAGAAGGATGATATCGATGATTAAGACTAAGATTGCCAAAACCCTGATTGCTGCTCTGGCCGGTTCGGCCCTGATGAGTGGCGCAGCACTGGCCGACGACTCTCTGACGCAAAAAGCGCAGACAACTGCCGACAGTGCCGGGGCGAAAATCGATAGTTCTATGAAAAAAGTCGGTGGGTACATGGACGACAGCGGCATCACCGCCAAAGCCAAAGCGGCACTGGTGGATGATGAAGCGATAAAAAGCACGGATATCTCAGTGAAAACGCATCAGGGCGTGGTGACGTTAAGCGGTTTTGTCACTTCCCAGGAGCAGGCGGAAACAGCCGTTGCCGTGGTGCAGAAAGTTGAAGGGGTGAAATCCGTCAGTGACAAACTGCATGTTAAAGACAGCAAAACCACATCACTGAAAGGTTATGCCGGGGATGCGGCAACCACCAGTGAAATCAAAGCTAAACTTTTAGCGGATGACATTGTGCCATCGCGTAACGTGAAGGTGGAAACCACGGATGGCGTGGTGCAGTTGTCCGGTACGGTGGCGAATAAGGCGCAATCGGACCGCGCCGAGCAAATCGCCAAAGCCATTGAAGGCGTGAAAAGTGTCAAGAATGACCTGACGGTCAAATCTTAACCCTGGGCGCTGCGGCCGCCTTATCAGCCGCAGCGTAATAACAACATCTATCTGCACAACCCACATTGGGATGAACTAAGCAGTTCGATTTTCACGATGGTAAGGAGAGGCTTATGTTTCGTTGGGGCATTATCTTTTTGGTGATCGCACTGATTGCTGCAGCATTAGGATTTGGCGGTCTGGCAGGTACGGCAGCATGGGCAGCTAAAATTGTCTTTATTGTCGGTATTATTCTGTTCCTCATCAGCCTGTTTACCGGGCGTAAACGACCCTGACGCTGTGTCATAGTTCGCTCACCCGGCAGTAGCCTGAAGCGGAGACCAGTCAGGGCATAATAATGACTGGTTCTCCGGGTTGCGGGCGGTGGCGATTCTGCGCTTTAGCACCCTCAGAGAAAGAACCGCTGAGGGACATATCTTGGGTATACGCATCCCTGTGACGCTGGGAACCATCGAACCCTTAGCGCTCACGCCATTCAAATCCAACAAAATTGCACTGGTGTGCGAAGGCGGCGGCCAACGCGGTATCTTTACCGCCGGTGTGCTGGATGAGTTTCAGCGCGCAGGTTTCAATCCTTTTGACCTGATGCTCGGCACTTCCGCAGGGGCGCAAAACCTCTCGGCATTTGTCTGCGCTCAACCGGGTTATGCGCGGCGGGTGATCACCCGTTACACCACCAGCAAACTGTTCTTTGATCCGGTGCGGTTTGTACGCGGCGGCAACCTGATCGATCTGGACTGGCTGGTGGATATCACCCGTCAGGAACTGCCGCTGGCGATGAGCACCGCAGAGGGGCTGTTTGCCAAAGGCAGTGAGTTTTATATGTGTGCCTGCCGCAGTGATGATTACAGCGCGCATTACTTCAGCCCGACCCGCAATACCTGGCTTGATATCATCAGGGCCTCCAGCGCCATTCCCGGTTTCTATCGCAGCGGTGTGCAGATGGATGGCATCAGCTATCTTGACGGTGGCATCAGCGATGCCATCCCGGTGCGTGAAGCGGCCCGCCGTGGTGCGGATACCATTGTGGTGATCCGCACTGTCCCGTCGCAGATGTCCTACACGCCAAAGTGGATCAAGCGGATGGAACGCTGGCTCAGCGACAGCGCCTTACAGCCGATGATCAACATCCTGCATCAGCACGAAGAGAGCTATCGCGATATTCAGCAATTTATCGAACAGCCGCCGGATGATCTGCGCATCATTGAGATCTTTCCACCTAAACCGCTGGCCAGTAACGCGCTGGGGAGTCGAATCGCCGCGCTGAATCAGGATTATCATCTGGGGCGGCGCTGCGGACGCTATTTTCTCGCCACGCTCGGCCAGTGGCTGAGTGATGCCGAGCCGTTTGTACGGCATACTGTCGTCACGCCACCCGCTGCGGTGGCGAATGCGCCGGATAACCGCGAGGTTAACACCCCAGACGTGGCCGGTAATGATGCTGATTATGATGCAGGCTCGCTGGCATGAGATTTATCGATACCCACTGTCATTTTGACTTCCCGCCCTTTGTCGACGCGGCAGAAGCGAGCATTGCGCAGGCAGCGCAGGCAGGGGTAGAACGGATTATTGTGCCGAGCGTGGATGCCAGCCGCTTTGCGCGGGTCAGCCAGTTGGCACAGCAACATGCTGCGCTATATGCCGCGCTGGGACTACATCCGATTCAGATCGCGGTGCATCAGGATACGCACCTCGATCAACTGGCGGAATGCCTGGACACCCCGGATGCCAAACGTGTGGCGCTGGGGGAGATCGGCCTCGATCTGTATATGGACGATCCCCAGTTCGACAAACAAACCCGGCTGCTGGATGGGCAGCTGAAACTGGCAAAACGCTACGATCTGCCGGTGATCCTGCATTCACGCCGTACCCACGATCAGCTGGCGTTGCATTTGCGCCGTCACGATCTGCCGCGCCGGGGCGTGGTGCACGGCTTTGCCGGCAGCCTGCAACAGGCACAGCGCTTTATCCAACTTGGCTATGCGATTGGCGTCGGCGGCACCATTACCTATGAACGCGCCAGTAAAACCCGCAACACCATCGCAGCGCTGCCGCTGGATTCCTTGTTACTGGAGACAGATGCGCCTGATATGCCGCTGAACGGTTATCAGGGCGAGCCCAACCGTCCGGAGCGGGCGCGTCTGGTCTTTGAGGTGTTGTGCCAGCTGCGCCACGAATCCCCGGATGTCATCGCTGATGCGCTATGGCAAAACAGCCTGCGCGTCTTCCATCTCCCGCACTGAGCCGGGTTGCTCCCTGCGCGCTGCTCTGAATTGACTACATTTACAGGGCGGTAGCGACACAATTCCTGCAATTCATGTGATAATAATCACATCCCGTGCACCTGCGTATGCGGGCGGCATGCCGGGCTTTTTGTGATTTTTATCACTAATTAAATGTATTATCTGCGCAGTTTTCTTTTTTCATGTGATGGATGATCGAATATTTCGTCACTTACGTTGTTAGAATTCTCACACTCTCTGGCGGGCCGATTCCGTCAGGCTGACTTTTTTGGAGAGCACCATGACTGATTTCACCGCAGCCGCGCAGCGCGCACTGCAACTGATGGATTTGACCACGCTGAACGATGACGATACCGATGAGAAAGTCATTGCGCTGTGCCGCCAGGCCAAGTCACCCGCCGGTAACACGGCGGCCATCTGTATCTACCCGCGCTTTATCCCGGTAGCACGCAAAGCGCTGCGCGAGCAGGGCACCCCGGACATTCGTATCGCCACCGTGACCAACTTCCCGCATGGCAACGATGATCTCGACATCGCGCTGGCGGAAACCCGCGCGGCGATCGCTTACGGTGCGGATGAAGTAGACGTGGTGTTCCCGTATCGCGCGCTGCTGGCGGGCAATCGTCAGATCGGTTTTGATCTGGTGAAAGCCTGTAAAGATGCCTGTGCGGCAGCGAATGTGCTGCTGAAGGTGATCATTGAAAGCGGTGAACTGAAAGATGCGGCGTTGATCCGCGCCGCGTCCGAAATCGCCATTGATGCCGGTGCCGACTTTATCAAAACCTCCACCGGTAAGGTGCCGGTCAATGCCACGCCGGAAACCGCCGCCATCATGCTGAGTGTCATCCGTGATAAAGGCGTGCAGCAGCAGGTGGGCTTTAAACCGGCGGGTGGTGTGCGCAGTGCAGCAGACGCCGCCCATTACCTGCAACTGGCTGATGATATCCTCGGCGCGGGTTGGGCCGATGCGCGCCACTTCCGCTTTGGTGCTTCCAGCCTGTTGGCGAGCCTGCTCAATACGCTGGGCCATGCCACCACCGCCAGCAAAGCGGGTTATTAATCGATACATTTTCTGCGTTCCAGGGGAGGCAACCTTGTTCCTGCCACAAGAAATTATTCGCAAAAAACGCGATGGTCGTGAATTGAGTGAAGCGGAGATCCGTTTCTTTATCAATGGCGTGCGTGATAACAGCGTATCTGAGGGACAAATCGCCGCGCTGGCGATGACCATCTGGTTCCACGATATGTCGCTGGCCGAACGCGTGGCGCTGACCATGGCGATGCGTGATTCCGGCACTGTGCTGAACTGGCAGGCGCTGAACCTCAACGGTCCGATTGTAGATAAACACTCGACCGGTGGCGTGGGCGATGTGACGTCGCTGATGCTTGGCCCAATGATTGCTGCCTGCGGAGGTTATGTGCCGATGATCTCCGGCCGTGGCTTGGGTCACACCGGCGGTACACTGGATAAGCTGGAAGCGATCCCTGGTTTTGACATCTTCCCGAGCGACGATCGCTTCCGTGAGATCATCAAAGAAAATGGCGTGGCGATCATCGGCCAGACCAACTCGCTGGCACCGGCTGACAAACGTTTTTACGCCACACGCGATATTACCGCCACGGTCGATTCGATCCCGCTGATCACGGCATCGATCCTGGCGAAAAAGCTGGCGGAAGGGCTGGATGCGCTGGTGATGGATGTCAAAGTGGGCAGCGGCGCCTTTATGCCGACCTTCGAGGCTTCCGAAAATCTGGCGCAGGCCATTGTGGGCGTAGCCAATGGTGCAGGCTGTAAAACCACGGCGCTCCTGACTGACATGAATCAGGTGCTGGCTTCCAGCGCGGGCAACGCACTGGAAGTGCGGGAAGCGGTGCAGTTCCTGACCGGAGAAGCGCGTAATCCACGCCTGCTGGAGGTGACGCTGGCGCTGTGCAGTGAAATGCTGATGTCTGGCAAGCTGGCGGCAAACGATGCCGAGGCCCGCCAGCAGCTGCAACGGGTGCTGGATAACGGCCAGGCGGCAGAGGTATTTGGCCGTATGGTGGCGGCACAACGTGGGCCGACAGACTTTGTCCAGCGTATGGATCACTACCTGCCCGCCGCGATGCTGAGCAAAGCGGTGTATGCCGACCAGCCAGGTATCGTCAGCGCAATGGATACCCGTGCGCTTGGAATGGCTGTGGTGGCACTGGGAGGCGGTCGTCAACGCGCCAGCGACACCATTGATTACAGCGTTGGCTTCAGCGAAATGATCACCCTCGGCGCGCAGGCCGATGCGCAGCGCCCGCTGGCGGTGATCCACGCCACAACCGAAGCGCAGTGGCAGCAGGCTGCCGCTGCGGTCAAAGCGGCCATCACCCTGAGCGACAGCGCACCGCCGGAAACGCCGGTGGTTTATCGTCGCATCAGCGAATAGTTGCCGCCGTTGCGTGCCAGGCCGGGGCCATTCGGGTATACTGATCTGATCGCTTTTTTTTGACTTGTCATCGCGCAGTTGCGCAGGAGACTTGCATGAAACGTGCTTTTATTATGGTGCTCGACTCCTTTGGGATCGGCTCCAGCAAAGACGCCGCTAAGTTCGGCGATGAAGGATCGGATACGCTCGGCCATATCGCCGAAGCGTGCTTTGCAGGCCAGGCTAATCAAGGCCGTGAAGGGCCGCTGCACTTGCCCAACCTCACCGCATTGGGTCTGGGTAAAGCGGCTGAACTCTCCACCGGGCGCTTCCCGCCAGGGTTAGATCCGCGTGCGGAAATTATCGGTGCTTACGCCTATGCCAGCGAACTCTCCTCCGGTAAAGATACGCCGTCAGGCCACTGGGAAATCGCCGGTGTGCCGGTGCTGTTCGACTGGGGCTACTTCAGCGATAAAGAGAACAGCTTCCCGCAGGAACTGCTGGATAAACTGGTACAACGCGCCGATCTGCCGGGTTACCTCGGCAACTGCCACTCGTCCGGGACGGTGATCCTCGATCAGCTCGGCGAGGAGCACATGAAAACCGGCAAGCCGATTTTCTACACCTCGGCGGACTCGGTGTTCCAGATTGCCTGTCACGAAGAGACCTTTGGATTAGAACGGCTGTACGAGCTGTGCGAAATCGCCCGTGAAGAACTGACCGAAGGCGGCTACAACATTGGCCGTGTGATTGCGCGTCCGTTTGTGGGCGACAAGGCGGGTCATTTCCAGCGTACCGGCAACCGTCACGATCTCGCGGTTGAACCGCCGTCACCGACCATGCTGAAAAAGCTGGTGGATGAGAAGGGCGGTGAAGTGATTTCCGTCGGCAAAATTGCGGATATCTATGCCCAGCAGGGCATCACGCAAAAAGTGAAAGCCACCGGTCTGGATGAATTGTTCGACGCCACGATCGCGCAAATGAAGAAAGCGCCGGATCAGTCGATTGTGTTCACCAACTTCGTCGATTTTGACTCAACATGGGGGCATCGTCGCGATATCGCCGGTTATGCTGGCGGTCTGGAACTGTTTGACCGTCGCCTGCCAGAGCTGATGGAACTGGTGAAAGAGGATGATATTCTGATCCTGACTGCCGACCACGGCTGTGACCCGAGCTGGCACGGTACCGAACACACGCGTGAACACATTCCGGTGCTGATCTACGGGCCGAAAGTGACACCCGGTTCCCTCGGCTATCGTGATACCTTTGCCGATATCGGCCAGACAATTGCGCACTATTTTGGCCTGTCCAGCATGGACTACGGCAAAAGCATGCTGTAAAACAGCGACCAATTTTTAATAAGGAAAATAACGATGGCAACGCCTCATATTAATGCAGAAATGGGTGATTTCGCGGACGTGGTATTGATGCCGGGCGATCCGCTGCGTGCGAAGCACATTGCAGAAACCTTCCTCGAAAATGCGGTTGAAGTGAACAATGTACGCGGCATGTTAGGCTACACCGGGACGTACAAAGGTCGCAAAATTTCGGTGATGGGCCACGGTATGGGCATCCCATCTTGCTCGATCTACGCCAAAGAATTGATCACCGAGTTTGGCGTGAAGAAGATTATCCGTGTGGGTTCCTGCGGCGCGGTGCGTGCTGACGTGAAACTGCGTGATATCGTGATTGGCATGGGTGCCAGTACCGATTCTAAAGTGAACCGTATGCGCTTCAAAGATCACGATTTCGCGGCAATTGCCGATTTCGATATGGTGCGTAATGCGGTTGATGCGGCTAAAGCGCTGGGCGTTGACGCGCGCGTGGGTAACATCTTCTCTGCTGACCTGTTCTACACGCCGGACCCGCAGATGTTCGACGTGATGGAAAAGTACGGCATCCTCGGTGTTGAGATGGAAGCGGCCGGTATTTACGGTGTGGCAGCGGAGTTTGGTGCGAAAGCGCTGGCGATCTGTACCGTATCGGACCATATCCGTACCCACGAGCAGACCACGGCGGCTGAACGTCAGACCACCTTCAACGATATGATTAAGATCGCGCTGGAGTCGGTGCTGCTGGGGGATTAATTCCTCTGCGCTTGGTTACCCTCACCCCGGCCCTCTCCCATGAGGGAGAGGGAGATGTGCCATATGCTCGATCGATTCCCTCTCCCGCTTGCGGGAGATGTGCCATATGCTCGATCGGTTCTCTCTCCCGCTTGCGGGAGAGGTGCCATATGCTCGATCGATTCCCTCTCCCGCTTGCGGGAGAGGTGCCATATGCTCGATCGATTCCCTCTCCCGCTAGCGGGAGATGTGCCATATGCTCGATCGATTTCCTCTCCCGCTAGCGGGAGATGTGCCATATGCTCGATCGATTCCCTCTCCCGCTAGCGGGAGATGTGCCATATGCTCGATCGGTTCTCTCTCCCGCTTGCGGGAGATGTGCCATATGCTCGATCGGTTCCCTCTCCCGCTTGCGGGAGAGGGTTAGGGTGAGGGGTGAAACCATCTGTCACACTTTTACCCAAGCTTGTGCATCTTCCTGCTGGCTCTGAGGCGAGAACTCCCTATCATTAGCGGGCTAACGATGAGATAAAGCCCCCCGATGAATTTCCGTAATTTCGAAGCCGAAGAGAAACTGTTTGTCCGCCGCGCGATCGTGGCCTTTGCGTTGGTGGTGATCTGTTTCACTATCCTCGGTGTGAATCTCTACCATTTGCAGGTAGATGAGAACAGCTATTACGCGACGCGTTCCAACGAAAACGACATCAAAATGATCCCCATCGCGCCGACGCGTGGGTTGATCTACGATCGCAACGGCATTCCGCTGGTGCGTAATGTCACCTGGTACGACATCCTGCTGACCCCTTACAAAATCGATGATATGAAGGCGACCATTGCGGCGCTCACCCCGATTGTCGATTTAACGCCGGAAGAGATCGATACCTTCTGGAAAAACCTCAAGCAAAACAGCCGCTACAAACCGGTGGTGTTGAAAGAAGAACTGACTGACGAGCAGGTGGCACGTTTTGCGGTCAATCAATTCCGCTTCACGGGCGTGAGCATTGATACCTATCAGGATCGCCAATACCCCTATGGTGCTGACCTGGCGCATGTGGTCGGCTATGTGTCAAAGATCAACGATAACGACTACAAACGCCTGAACGAAGCGGGGGTCGGTGAGAACTATGCCGCTGACCACAACATCGGTAAGCAGGGCATTGAAGGCTATTACGAATCGATTCTGCACGGCAAAACGGGTTATCAGGAAGTGGAGGTCGATAACCACGGCCGCATCGTGCGCGTGCTGAAAGAAGTGCCGCCTGTGGCCGGGAAAAATATCTATCTGACGCTGGACCTGCATTTACAACAGTATGTCGAGAGCCAACTGGTGGGGCAGCGCGCCGCCGTGCTGATTGAAGATCCCCATGATGGCAGCGTACTGGCGATGGTCTCCAGCCCCAGCTATGACCCAAACCCGTTTGTGAAAGGGATCAGCTATCAGGCGTACAAAACCCTGTTGCAGGATAAGAATCTGCCGCTGATTAACCGTGTCACCCAGGGGCTTTATCCGCCAGCTTCGACGGTGAAACCCTATATGGCGATGTCAGCGTTGTTAACCGGTGTCATCACCCCGCAAACCACCTTCTTTGGCGCACCAACCTGGACGTTGCCGGGCACCGATCGTAAATACCGTGACTGGAAAAAAAGCGGTCACGGCATGCTGGATGTGACGCGCGCGATTGAGGAGTCAGCCGATACCTTCTTTTATCAGGTGGCGTTTATGATGGGCATTGATCGTATCCATCATATGCTTAGCCAGTTTGGCTATGGCAAACCGACCGGAATCGATCTTAACGAAGAGTACGCCGGACTGCTGCCGAGCCGTGAATGGAAGCAAAAAGTCCATAAAAAAGGATGGTATCAGGGCGATACGGTATCGGTAGGGATTGGGCAAGGCTACTGGATTGCGACGCCGATTCAGATGGTGAAAGCGCTGGTGGCGTTGCTGAATAATGGCCGGGTGATTAATCCGCATCTGTTGGGCAAAGTGCAGCTTGGCACCACTCAGCAGCCTTATGAAGCAAAAGATCCGCAGCCGCAAATTGGCGACCCGAAATCACCTTACTGGTCGCTGGTGCGTCATGCGATGTTTGGCATGGCGAATGCGCCGAACGGCACCGGTTACAAATATTTCCACACCGCGCCTTATGGCATTGCGGCAAAAAGCGGAACTTCTCAGGTATTTAGCCTACGGCAGAACCAGGTGTATAACGCGAAGATGATCCCGACGCGCCTGCGTGACCATATCTTCTACACTGCCTTCGCACCTTTTAACGATCCCAAAGTGGCCGTGGCGTTGATTTTGGAGAATGGGGGAAATGAAGGGATTACCGCTGCGCCGGTGATGCGTAACATCCTCGACCATATCTTCCTGCCACCGCCAGCCGTGCCGGTGGAGACCGCGAATATCGCTAACGCGCCAGCGGCCCGCTAACGGAAAAACACCCGGTTACGGCCATGGTTTTTCGCATCGTACAGGGCGGCGTCAGCGTTGTTGTAGAGCGTTTCAAAGTCAGAGCCGGGTTTGCCATAGCTGACGCCGAGGCTGGCGGTCACGAGCTGGCCCGGCAGCACCGCCAGCGGTGAGGCATTGAGCGAAGCGTGAATGGCACCGGCGACAATCACCGCGTCTGACAGCCGAAAATGGGGCAGCAGCACGGTGAACTCTTCTCCGCCGATACGCCCGATGTTGGCTTCCGCCGGGCAATGTGCCTGCACGCGTGAAACCAGCTCGCAAATCACTTTATCGCCCATCGGATGACCAAACTCATCGTTGATTTTCTTGAAGTGGTCGATATCAAGAATGATCAGCGCCGCCGGACCATGCGCCAGGGTCAGCATAATACGTTGAATAATGGCGCTGCGGTTCCAGACGGCGGTCAGCGGATCGTGCGTGGCCTTATATTCCAGTTCCTGCGCCAGTTGGTTGAGCTGCTCATTGACGCGGTTCAGTTCGCGCTCGGCGCGGTCGCTGCGCGAAATCAGACGATAGGTTTCGCGCATCAGACGTTGATAGTGGCGATTGAGCCTGAGCAACGCGTTGCGGTAATCCTCAGCGCTGAGCGAGGACTGTGCGGCCACATCCTGCGAGCGATGCAGCACCTCGCTCTCCTCGCGGAACAGCTCATTAAGATCGATCATGAGGCCATTTCCGCCCGCAGCTTCACCTGGAGATCGGTGAAGTCCAGCGCCAGCTCCTGACCAAACTCTTCAGAGACATCATCTTCTTCATCATAAAACCAGTTCAGTTCCACCGTCAGTCCCGCCTGCGCGCGCTGGTTAAACAGATCAAACAAGCTAAACAGCATTTTGGTGCTGGAACTATTGAAGTAGCGCAGGGCGATATTGACCGTAAGCGGGCGTGGGTCTTGCGGTGCCCAGCTTTCCAGTGCATCCAGCAGCGGGCGATAAAACGCCGCCGCATTCTCCGGCCAGGATTCACCACGCAGGGAGAAGAGATGATCGGCAAAATTGAAGTCCACATCGGGGGTGCTGTCGGTCGCGGCGATAACGAGGTTTTGCATAACAAAATCAATCCTGGTGGATGGTGGCTTTCAGCCAAAAGGTTGCGAAGCCGCTGGTTTCCAACGGGCGCAGTTCATACTCCAGCGGTTCGCTGACATCACGTGCCAGCGTCAATAAGCCGATATTCGCCCCTTTGCTGGTGGCAGGGCTTTCGCTACGCAGGCCAACACGGTATGCCTGCTTAATCTCTTCATTGCTCATGGTGCGCAACATATCCAGCCAGTAACGTAACTGGTCGCATGCCGCCTGATCGACAAGGTTGCTGCTCTCCAGTACGTAGTTATCTCCGTCGATGCGTAAACACACGGTACCGAAGCGGAAATCCTGCTCCTCGTGGTTTAAGGCGCGACTGTCCTGCGAGTAACGCAGAATGTTCTGCACGATCTCGACGAAGCTGGAAAACAGGCGGCGGCGCACCTTCACCGGTGCCTGCTGGTTTTCGAGAAAAACTTTAATCACCTCGCCCATCGCCGTGATGTTCTGGGGCGAAAAAAAGCCGGTGTAGTGCAGTGCCACCTGCTCAGGCAGTGTGACGCTGACGTGCGACTCGATATTCATGATGTTTACGGCTCAGTTAATAACGAAAGCCAAACCAGGTGACGTCATCGCGTCGTGGCTGGTTGCCTTGCCAGTGGAGAAAATCCTGTTGAAACGCCTGGGAAAGCTCGCTCATTGGCAGGGTCTGATAGCGGCTGACCAGCGCCTGAATGCGTTTCTTACCAAACATAATCTGCCGATCCCCGCCAGGCTGATCGGTAACGCCATCGGTCATCACCAACAACATATCGCCCGGGGTGAGCGTGCGTTGGTGTTGTTGCCACACATAATCCAGCGGCGTATCGGTATACCCTACGCCAGTACGGTCAGCGGCCAGTGCCTCGGCTGGACCGACGGTGGGTTGCAGTAAGGCATGCAGACGCGCACTGGACCAACTGAGTTGATGTTGCCGGGTATCCAGCCGCAGGGCGATGGCATCGCAGCCGTCGTTGGAGTGCGAAGTTTGTTGTGACGCACTGAGCTGCCCGAGCGTCTGTTTGATATGACGATTCAACGCCTGCAAAAGCTCTGAAGGCGAACGCCGATTTTGTTGCAGCGCATTTTCCAGTGCGGACTGCACGATTACCGTCATAAAGGCCCCGGGAATACCGTGTCCGGTGCAATCGGCAATCAATGCCAGCCAGCCCTGTTCATCCTGATGAAAGGCGTAATAGTCGCCGCCCACACCGTCGCGCGGTTGCCAGTGCAGGCACCAGTCGTGTAACTGCAATGCCATTTGTTGGCTGGAGCGCTCAAGCATCGCGTCCTGAATCACACGGGCATAATCGATGCTTTGCAGAATCTGTTGGTGCTGCTGCGCCTGTAAATCGGAGACGGTACGAATCAGGTCGATACCCAGGCCAATGCCGATGTAGCGGTCAGCCTCCGTAAGGATAAAGCCGTCAGTTACGGATTTATCGCCGCTGGCGACCACCTGTTGAGCCACCTGGTCGAGCGGGGTGTCGGCATCGATCACCAGTGGATGCTTATCCATAAAGGCGATGCAGCTTTTGCGGTCATACAACTCACGAAAGAACGGACGCGCCATTTGTGACAGAAAGATGTGGCGGTTAATCATGCCGAAGGGTTTACCCTCCTCAACCACCGGCAGACCAATCAAATCTTTGTGATCGGTAAACAACGCCATAACAGCGAGGTTATCGCTGGCGGGTGTGACGAAGGGTACCGCAATGCAGAGCGAACGTGCGCGGTAACGGCTCGACAGGGCGGCAAGGCCTGCGCGTAAATCGGGCAACTGCATAGCGGAGATCTGGCATGATATTAAGAATAATCTGAGGGTACGACACCGCGATGACAGTTTTATGTCAGCGGTGTCGTGGCGAGGCATTACTCGCCTTTTAATGTGTCGGAAACATGGCTAATGGCGCGTACCACATCATCAGCGCTGTCGCGGATTTCAGTCATCACGCCACCGGCCTGTTGTGCCAGTGCCACGCCCTGATCGGCACGTTTCAGGTTAGATTCGATGCCTTGCAGCGCCTTGTCTGCCAGCAGGTGGTTTTGCTGCACTTTGCTTTCAATTTCGCTGGTGGCACGGTTAATGTTGGCGGCCAGGGTTCGTACCTCGTTGGCGACCACCGCGAAGCTGCGGCCATGTTCACCGGCCCGCGCCGCTTCAATGGCGGCGTTCAGTGCCAGCAGGTTGGTTTGATTCGCGATGCTACGAATATCTTCGACAATCGCGCCGATACGGTCGGATGAATTGCTCAGGTTATTGATATCGCCGGAAATCCCCTGAAGATCGCTGGCAAGGTCATGCATGGTTTGTACGCTGTTCTCAATCACCGTGGCACCCAGACGAGTGTTGGCGGTGGTTTGCTGTGCGGTTTGATATGCCTGCTGTGCTGCCTTGCGTTCCTGCTGATTTTTCTCAACCTGCGTCGTGACATCAGTGGCGAATTTCACCACTTTGTATAGCTCGCCACTTTCGCTAAAGATCGGGTTATAGGTGGCGCGTAACCAGACGGTGTCACCCTGTTTGTTCACGCGCTGAAACTGGCCGGAGATAAATTCGCCACGATTCAGTTTCTGCCAAAACTGCTGGTATTCCGGGCTGTTACGTAACTCGACGGTGCAGAATTGGCTGTGATGGTGACCGATGATCTCGCTGGCTTGATAATGCATAGTATTGAGGAAATTGGCGTTGGCTTGCAGTACCTCACCCTTCAGGTTAAAGGCGATGACCGCCATCGAACGCTCAATGGCGGCGGTCATCGCGCGCTGTTCCTGAGCATCAACAATGTGCCCGGTGATATCCGTCGCCAGTTTGATGATTTTGATCACCCGACCACTGCGATCCTGTACTGGTACATAATTGGCTTCCAGCCAGATTGGTCGGCTGTGTTTAGCCACGCGCAGGAATTTATCGCTGAAGGCCTCGCCACGATTCAGTCGTCGCCAGAAATCAGCATATTGCGGTGACTGGATGAGATCGCTGGTACAGAACAGGCTGTGATGCTGGCCGACGATTTCCGCCAATGTATATCCCATGCACGTGAGAAACAGGTCATTGGCGGTCAGGATGCGTCCTTCCGGGGTGAACTCAATAATGGCGATAGCATCATGCAACGCGTTAAGCGTGGCTGCACGATGGCTACGCCGCTGCCACGCAAGGCGTGACAGAATTCCTGATGTGATGGTGGTAAACATGGTGAACCTTATTTTATTGGTATGGTATCAGTTCGGTTATCGGCAGGGGTGATTAAAAATTCACCGAAAAAAGCGTGGCCGGGCACGATTTTTTACCATTCAGTCCATTGGTTGCTGCAAAAGACGGCAGTCAGTCGCTTTTCACTGAAAAGCGTTTGACGGTGCGGGCTGGTTAGGGTTTAATGCGCCCCGTTGCCCGAATAGCTCAGTCGGTAGAGCAGGGGATTGAAAATCCCCGTGTCCCTGGTTCGATTCCGGGTTCGGGCACCACTAATCGAAGCACGCTGGTCAGAGTGAGAAACTGACGGGCGGTTAGAGAGGGTGGAAATTGCTGATGTTGATTCTCACATCATGTACACATCGGTGATGTAACTCTCAAGAAAGAGAGCTTGTTAGCGCAAGCTCTCTTTTTTCGTTGCTGCAAATAATTACTATCTTATCAGATACTGTCAACCCTACTGCCATTTACTCACTTTTTTCGCTGACTAAGAGAGTGAAGCCAGAAATATGATAAACGTGGCTTAATACAATGGCGGGAGAATTGGTTCCAGAAAATGTTTGGTTATTGCGGAGACCTACGTATCAGCCCTCCGCTTTTAAACTTTAGATACCGACCTGCTCACTAACCCACTTTCTGGCTTTTTTCACCGTCTCTAAAGGTGGTGCCTTCTCTGGATCCTGTTCGGCTTCGATGATAATCCAGCCTTCATATGCTGAATTTTTCAGGAAGTTGATCACCGGAGCGTAGTCAACGATTCCATCCCCATGACTTGCCCCCAGTATTCAATGCGGTAAACCCGCTTGTGATTAACGCAAAGACCTTCACGCCGCAGAAGCTGCCAGATACGCCGGTAACCATAGCGCCGACGTTCAGGCACCAGCTCTGTGATGCGGACAGATAACTGCGTGTCAGCAGCCGGTCGCTGAGCCGCATAACGGCAGGTAGACAGGCAAACCTGCCAGCCTGCAGGCACGACGTTGCGACAGACATGCGGCCTCACACATGACTTCCACTGCTTCCCGCTTCTGGTCTGTCGTTAGAACTTTCGGCCCAGAGCCACCTGAAGCGTCTCCTTATCCAGCATGGCTTCGGCGAGCAGCTTCTTGAGACGGGCGTTCTCTTCTTCAAGCGACTTAAGGCGTTTTACTTCAGGTACTTCCATACCACCAAACTTCTTACGCCAGGTGTAGAAGGTCGCGTCAGAAAAACGCTTCTTCGCGGGGATGTCCTCAGGTTGCTGATGAAGACATTACTAACATCGTGGTGTGTTAATCAACAGGGAGCAGGTCACTCCCTCAAAATGATAAGCGGTGGCAGCGGTGAGTATTCTTGCAAGGTGATGTAATTATATCAGCCGAATTTAAAGGCGTTAGATAAAAACGGCCCCTTCACGTGGGGCCACTACTAGAACATTCTGAACAATGTTCCTGAACCTACTTTCCTTTCAAGGAGCATTATTATCTGCTCTAACTCAACACGCGCCTCAGCTTGAAGACCCAGACATTGAGAAATACCGTCATCATCGGTACTAAGCCTTGCATTCATGCTGATTCTGTATTCTTCATTAATTCTGTTCATGCTATATGAGTGAAAGTGAAGAGAGTCACCAAGGCTTGCTGGTTGATTCAAATGGGCAAAATTAAATTCACCGGCCATATAATTTAGTAAATGGTTCTGAACCACTAACACAAGCTTCTTATTTATATGTTCAAAAGTCTTCACTTTATGGTGCATCTGAACCAAAATCGTTTTGGCCGTCATCTTCCAGTTCATACCATATGAACTTCCTAAGAATTCAGCCTCATCATTTCGAGCAACGTTAACCTCTCTCAGAAAACGTTGTCTTTCAGGCCAAACAGTCCCTGTCGTATCCATAGTTTGTAATTCAATACCAACAAAATCTCTTACTCTGTCATTCCTTACAGAAACCAAAAAGAAGTCTACACTACCACCGGGAATTCTAACTTCCGGAACTACATGTAGTTCATTCCCAGGTTCATGGTTGGTCAGCAAATGTAAGCAATCTGCAAAAATCTGACCTCTCTCCAACAGTCTCGCAGGACAAATCATGACTGGCTGAGGATCCCTGCCATATAGGACAGTACATGTACCAATTGCGAGGCCAGGATCTGATTTTCTGGTTTTGAAACACACCCTTTGTCTAAAAGGGCAATGTTGCTCCTGAATCACACGCTCCCAATTTTGAGCTGAGTGCGTACCTAACCCAAATATTTCTATGATTTTGCTCATTTTAATAACTTGAACCTTTCCGTAGTAAGTTTTAAATATCTTTCAGATATATCAATTCCCACAGATTTGCGACCCAGCTCATATGCAGCAATCAATGTTGAACCAGTGCCGGAAAATGGGTCCAATGCTATCCCATTTTCTGGACAAGTAGCTAGAATCGGAATTCTACAAAGATCCAATGGGTATGCTGCAAAGTGGGATTTCCTCTTTTGAGTATCCTCAGGAAGAATATCCCAAACATCAGCGGGCTTACTGCCCTTAGGGTGGTAACGCAGAAAATAAAACCCCTTATCCCTGAGTTCTTTTGCCCTTCCAGATACCTTCTCACTTTCTGAATGAGTGGTCCTTTGTTGTCCACGAATGACCATTCTGAAATCAGAAAACTTTCCAGCTGAAATATCATCAAGCATACAATTCAATGCTGACAGAGCATTCACTTTCTCTTGTGGTGTTAATGTCGTGGATAGTTCTATTTGTCTTTTATATCTGACACCAGAGACACCGGTCGCTGATACCACGGAACCATTAACTACTTTGGCATCCCTGGGTTTAGTACGAATTGCGTCAGCGTTGTAGTAGTAACCTTTATTTTTCTTAACGAAATGGAATATATTTTCGTGCACATTACCGAGACGGTCAGCACTATTATCCATGCCGCCTTTCAACTTGTTCCAAATGACACTATTCCTTAGAATCCATCCTTGGTTATCCGTTAGCTCAAAAGCTACACGCCAAGGTAATCCTAATAAAGCTTTATCTTTATATGTGTCTCCAAGATTCAACCAAAACGATCCTGTTGGCTTCAAGACTCTCTTTATCTGTAAACAAATTTCAGCCAAATTTCTTACAAAGTCCATAGGATCAACTTCTAATCCGATTCCTCCATTCTCATACTCTCGTTTGCCCCAGTATGGAGGAGAAGTCATGATGAAATCGATAGAATCAGAGGGGAGCTGTGCCAGAACGTCTAGAGCGTCGCCGCACATCAAAAGCGGGGAGCATCCTTCCGCATGTTTGTAAATAGTCAAAGCCTCAGAGAAAGAATCATGAACACACGTTGTATTTTTCTCATAACCTTCTGTTACTGTGTGATTTTCAAATTCTAAGTTCTTTTCCATCTGGCGACACCGTACGACATTCATAAGGGAGTTGATTGCCTTAAAGAATACCATTTTCCAGCTCAGATTTCTGTCTTCACTCGCTACAAAGCCTTGAGTAGAGCTGATGTTGCCATATAGTAAAGAACAGCGGTAGATTCGGAATCGAAGCGTGCAGGTAACTTGCTGTTGTTCGGTGATTTTATTGTTCAGGAAACGAATCTCTGGTTCGATTCCGGGTTCGGGCACCAAAATTCTGCATCAATCCACGCTGGTTAAGAGGTTCAAGTCTTAACGGGCGGATAATACGGAATCGACTTATCAAATAGTGGTTAAGCAAAATTTTACCATTACGACGTTGTAAGTTGATTCCTTCAGAAAGGACGCATGCGCTTAAACGCATGCGTCCTTTTTTGATCGCGGGCAAGGTTCACAGTGAATTATCCCTGCGTCAGGCTTCGAACTCTTATATCTGTAGTTATGCAGGCGTATTCCTGCCACTTCTACAGCCATTTCAATGTAATAGACATAATGGTACGCAAAACCTGATACTTCAATATGTTATCGAAGTCTAAGGTGTCAGCTACAGATAATTGACAACTCTTTGTTATCTATTTTTGGTTTGATTTAATTTAGCCAGGGTACATATTAATCTGTAATTAAAAATCAGAGAAAAAACCCTGAAAAACAGAGAAATAATCAAATAAATCTTTTAAATTTGATCGTTTCTGATACGAATGAAATTATCTACAGAAAATCATCAAGTCAACATAAAAGGATGCAAAATGACCACTGAAGTGTATTTATTTTGTTGATATCATTTATAACAATATGATTTTAATCTGTTTTTAAAGTTTTGCAAAACGTGCATAAAATCATGTGAAAAGCACTTTTTTATGTTACCTTTTGCTTAAAGCTATCATTCAGGAATTAAGCTTCACTTATGGATTATGGGTGCAGTTCATGACAAGGATGCTCTTTAGTGAAAACATCTGGATTACAAAGAAAAGATAATATAATTAACAACATAGATTATCTTATTAAGAGCCGTGGTGAAACTAAGGCTTCTTTCGCGAATCGTACTGGTGTGACACGAGCGACGTTATATAAAATTCTGGAAGGTAAGGTTAGTAATGTTCAGCAGTCAACGATAACTCGTATTGCTGATTTTTTTGGTGTTTCCTGTGAGATCATAGAAAATTGTGATCTAAAGCATATTGAGTTTATTGAGAGTACCTTGTCGCCAGATGGTGATAAAAATCCAGCCGCAATACCCGTTGTCCCGCAATCAGAATTTGTATCCCATATGGAAAAAAGGGTTGGGCATCTTGTTACTCAGTATCCTCTTACCTGGTATTTCGGCGATGTATCAAACATGATTGCTATGCGCGTGGAAAAGAACATTGGAAATATGTTTTTTTCTGGGGATGTATTAATTATTAGAAGACACCACCCACCAAAGAAAAAACAAATTGCCATATTCTACTCACAAGTAGGAGATATCTTTTTGAAAAATTGCAATGATTCTCTGAGTGATATTCGTTCATCAGGTGGATTGTTGCTCGGAGCAATAGTCGAAGAGAGAGTACTTTAACTTCTCAGTAATATTTAAGGATGAATATTATATGCAGTCTAACAAAAAGTATAAACTTACTGGATTTGAACGATCTGATAATATAAGGGCAAATGTAATGGTCATCGCAACGGGGAAGTCGATGACTATTGGATTATCGGAACTCGAAAGTAGCACAATAACTGATGATTTTAACAGAAATGAGTTAAAAGCACTCTATCGCCGTTTGTATAGTGATACCGATACGATAACTTCTTATGAATTGGCTGACAGGCATGAACGGTCCTGGTATGCGTATTTGATTATCAGTCTCATATTAACCGTTGTTTATATTCTTTGCACTGTAAGTGGTGTGAAGCCCGTACATCTTCCAGTATTTAACTTCGTTATCCCTCCAGCGATATTCTTTTATCCAATATCATTCATACTGGTCGATATTCTAAATGAGTTTTATGGCCTGAGAATGGCCAGAAGAACAATTTTCATATCTTTTATCGCAAATATTTTTTTTGTTTCCGGCTTATGGCTTACCTCTCGAATACCGGCATTGCCTGAGTGGGGACTGGCAGCATCTTACACTTCTTTCGTAAATAGTATTGTTTCTGTGCTATTTGCGTCATCAGTTTCTTATCTTATTTCTGAAAACATAAATTCATTTTTATTATGCAAGATAAAAGAGTTTACTGATTCAAAGTATCTTTTTATTCGGGTTATTACCAGTACGGTAATGGCATCGGCAATTGATAGTGCTATATTTTGTATGCTGGCATTTTACGATGTGCTTAGTATTGATGTTATAAAAACAATGATAGCTTCTCAATTCATTATAAAATTAGTTTATGCCGTTGTTGGTGTTGCCCCCATCTATGCTACGCGCGAATTATTCAGGCGCTACATTAACACATAAAATAGAAAGGAATTCGTATGAATCTCAATGATGAAATCACATTGCTGGGTAGCAAAACAGTATATGTACAAGAATATTCTCCTGAATTACTTGAAGCATTGCCACGATCAAGAAACCGGGGGGAGTTAAATATTAAATCCGATAACTTACCATTTTCTGGTTTTGACTTATGGACAGGTTTCGAGTTGTCATGGTTGAATGATAGGGGTAAACCGATCGTTGCCATTGCAGAATTCATTATACCTGCAACAAGTAGCAATCTTATCGAGTCAAAGTCGTTCAAGCTTTATCTCAATAGTTTTAATCAATCAAAATTTAGTTCGACTGAAGACGTTGTTTCAACTTTGGTTAACGATCTGTCGTTGGCGGCAGAGGGTGAAGTTACTGTGAGGGTTTTTCCTGAGCCTGATCTTTATCCACAGGCTATTGCCAGGTTGCCGGGGCAATGCATTGACCATCAGAATATCACTATTGATAACTATGAATTCAAACCTGAATACTTGATCGATGCAATCGATAATGAAAACGTGTCTGAGACACTCTCCTCCAATCTGTTAAAATCAAACTGCTTAGTCACCAATCAGCCAGACTGGGGGAGTGTGATAATAACTTATGAAGGGAAGAAAATTAACCAGGAGAAATTACTCCGATATATTATATCATTCAGAATGCATAATGAGTTTCATGAGCAATGTGTCGAACGTATTTTTAGTGACATCAATCGATACTGCAAACCATCAAAATTAAGTGTCTTCGCCAGATACACCCGTAGAGGTGGATTAGATATCAATCCATTTCGAAGTAACTATGAAGAATTTCCCAATGTGCCACGTTTGGTCAGACAATAATAAATAGCCTACTAATAACTTATACTCCTGGCGACGCCGGGGGTATCTGTGTTTGGTGACTTCGTCTAAAAAAGGGGACTATCCCATGGAGGATAATGCCCTCATGAGAATAAAACTCCCGGTATGTTCAATGTTGGATCCGGTGCATTACACCCTCTGCTAGCGGGAGTGGAGAAATACCTGGCAGTTTTTTAAATCAACATAATTGCTGACACTCTTCTGGATGCGATGAAAAAACACAGCCATTTGCAAGTCCAGTGACGACGGTGAGGCATTCAACGTTTAGCTTCATTAAATATTCTCATTTTCAGAATATAATCAGAATTGATGAATATTATGCTGGTTGATCATTAAAAAAGAAGGCGGAAAATCAGGGTAAAACATTGAACTTCAAAGCCTCTGAAAGGAAAATAAAGGCAGTTGCATAATGGCCCGAATTAAGAATAAGGACATGACAATGAAATGCATGCAAGCTAAGGATTCAGATCTGGATAATATATGTGATCTTTTGGCGGCCGAGTTCTTCGACGATCCAATATATAGATTTGTTTTCACTAATCGGATAGGCCGTATTGACAGGTTGTCGCGTTTTTTTCGTATCTACGTTGAACTTGCTGGCAAATATGGTGGGATATTGTTGCTTGAAAACTTTGCGGGGGTTCAGGTTTATTTTCGCCCAGAATTTATGGCGGTAAGCAGGGAATCTCTTGATATTGATCACCGACTTCGTCAGGCATGTGGGACAGACTATTCAACCGTTGCTGCATGGATGAATGGCGCTGATAGTTATCATCCCCGAACCCCGCCACACTATTATTTATTTCTCACGGCTGTAGAGAAAACGCATCGCGGTCATGACGGAGCAAAAGCGATGAAAACTTTATTCACAGAACTTAGTGTCATACTTGATAGCGCGGAATTTCCTTGCTATTCAGAATGCACAAGGTCAGGTGGCAGAGGTGTGGCCAGGCCATTTGGTTTTCGCGATTTAGGCCCTGCCAAGTATGTTGCAGGCTTTCCTGAGTTTTATCAAATTTGGCGTGAACCTCAGAAATCGGTGATATAAACGTTTTGGGGTTATTTTTTATCTCTAATAGAGAGTCAGGTGATCGCCTGAGCGATCACCTTTTATGTGGTAATTGTTGTGAAGAGTTATGTACAGAGTCGGGAATAAGATTGAGTTCGCTTGCCAGACTGATAGCATGTTTAGCATTTTTAACGCCAAGTTTTTTGACTGTTTTTCCCATATGAAATTTAATTGTACTCACGGTAAGTTGCAGCATCTCAGCCACTTCAGCATAGGTCTTCCCGGTACTGCTCCAGTAGAGAATTTCGGCCTCTCGGGTAGATAAAAGCGTATTGGCAGCAGCCACCTCTTCTGATTTTCTGTAGACCTGAAGCAGCATTTCATGAATATCAAGTAAAATTCCCTGAAAATCATTCTTATGTGTTTCTATCATATCACCAACATCGGCCATTAAGTATTTATCATAGTACAGGGATAAGGTGGCCATATTATTATGATAATCATGTAGAACAAAAGTATGCCCACACAAAAAACTATATGATTTCCAGATGAACACTTTATCCATGGGCCAATGTGAATTTATTTTTAAGTTGGCATCCCAGATAAAAGATGTAACGCGATTCAATGCAGTGATAACAACAGGGTCGATATTTTGATATTTATTCTCAAGATACTCATTGGCGAACTCATCTGATATATTATTAATAACCAATATATTATCTGTGTTCTTTTTATCCATTACCGCATAAGCATGGCTAATTTTACCGAACTTCTCAATCCGTCTCTCTAAATTTTCCTTTATATAGCTGTTTTTTTCACTATCTGAAAAATAATTGTTCATGCGCCAAATCTCTTTTATATGTATGTTATGCATCAGTAACATTATACGCCTGACCTGAATGTAGATATCAATTAAAAGATCACTTTTTAGCGACAATCTGATCATCAGCATTGTCAAACAGGCAATGACAGGAATGACCGTTTCTTAACACCAACACGGTGATACAAGCAGCAACCCAACGAGTTGATTTTAAAAGGTTCCTACTCGATGCTGACGTAATACTGTCATCCCCGCGTGCACATCGGATGAGCCGCCTGCAGACCAGCCTACTGGCAGTCAGCACCTGGCAGTATCGCGTGAATACACGTACAGTTTACCGGTAGTAGCATTTCTTCTGTCCGCAGCGCTAAATACCTGGAAAGCTGAACGGCAGGGCAATACCAGCAGAACAGCCATTTCTTAGTAAGATTTATCAAAATCGCATCTCAACATAAACCTTCCTTAAATCGGTTTGATTTGTATCTTCATAAAATAATTCCCTTTGATTTAACCCACCTTAACTTCTGGATTAACAAATGGAATTACGTAGAACACTATTGGCGACATCGTTGTCACTGCTTTTCCCCGCTGTGTTACTGGCACCCTCATTAGCACAGGCACATGGACATATTTCAGCCCCCAAATCACGCCATCTGATGTGCCGGGATCAGGGAACGGCGACTGAAGGTTGTAAAGCCTATCAAAGCGAGGGGAATCCAGGTATTTATGAAGCAGGAGGACATACCGGGAAAGGAGGGCGTGATTACCTTAACGCCACCCCGCAGGGGCAGATTTGTAGTACCAATTATGGCGCGGCTAATCGTGGTATTAACGTTCTGGTGAAAAACGGTGATTGGCCGGTGACGGCGATGACGGCCCATAATGGTGAAGTCGACCTGGAATATAATTTTACTGCTTATCATGGTACAGACCATGTCGCTTTTTATATTACCAAGCAAAATTACGATCCTGGCAAAACCCTGTCAGTAAATGATTTTGAATTGCTGTGTCGTGAAGATGGTGAATTACCGCCAGATAATGGTGGTCGTTCCGGGACTCGTAAATTTAGCCATTGCAAATTGCCCTCTAACCAGTCCGGACGTCATCTGATATGGGCGACATGGCCGGTCTCTGCGCAGCACGGCACGGGGGAAGTCTTTACCAACTGTGCTGATGTGGTGATTAACAACGATCAAAATACCAATCCCGGTTCTGGCTGGGAAACGGTCAATCCTGACGGTGTTAATGCCAACGAGGATCTGAAAACGGGTGCAACAGCGACTTTCCGTTTATTTGACTCTGCGCGCAACGGTATTATTGCTTATGAGAAAACGATCACCGCGGCAACCAATATGGCTAAAGCTCAGTGGCTGTATCAACTGGCAAATACGGTCAATGGTGACACCAATCTGGTGCGCGTCGGTGCGCTGGTAAATAACGATATTACGCTGCCAACCGGTAAAACCCACTATGATGTTTTTAGTAAAAATGGCAAAAAATATGGTACTGCCATCGTAATAGAGAATAATAATGTTGAAGAACCCGGCAACGGTGGCGGTGAAACAGAGAAGTTGCCGCCAGTGATTCAACTGAAATCGCAACATATCACCGTTGATCAGCAGGGCGAAAATGCGGGCTACGCTATGGACGCCTCGCAAACGCTGTATGCCGGGAAATATCGCTGGGAGATCATTGCAGGTGACAATACTTTCCAGTTGCAGAAAACCGCAGGCGGTCCCACTTATTATGCAACGCCGCTCGAAGGTGAAGATTTACACACCGTTCGTGCATGGGTAAAAGGTGGTTCAACGGGTACGGCTACCTATCGTCTGACCGTCACCAATGACTACGGCAAAGCTTCGAAGGATATTACCGTCACGGTGAACGCTGCCAACGCGGGCGGTGGCAAGGGCATTCCAGCCTGGAAAGCCACCAACTATCCAACAAAGTGCACCAAGGTTTCGCATAAAGGCCAAGTCTGGCAAAACCAGTGGTGGGCAGGTGCCGGTGAAGAACCCGGTCCAATCGGGCAATGGGGTATAACCTGGCAGCCGATTGGCGCAGCAGGCAATCAGTGCAAATAAGTTGATTTATCAAGTACAGCAACCCTCCGGGGTTGCTTTTTTTTGGTTGCCAGTTAGATGATTTTCCCTTGCAGGCACCCCCAATACAAAACGAGCTGCCTCGATGTTCGGGGCAGCTCGTTTATTTATTGCTGATTATCCGTAGCGATTAATGGTATTTCCACGCCTGAGTCCAGCTTATTCCCTTACCGGGTTCATAATGCAGTTGTGACCATTCACCTGTCTGGCTGCACCAACTGGCAACGGTACACTCAAAAAGTTTACCGTTATGTTTTACAACATCCCCTCTGGCATAAGAGGTGCCATAAACCCAGTCAGGATAAGCATTACCCCCGGAGGTAGCGGCTGAAACCGTGATTTCCTGTTCCAGGTCACGGCTATGGTTTCCTGCGGTAACCGTGACTTTAACTGTCAGTTTTTGTGGCTGAGAGGTTTTGGTCACCGAGAAACTCTGACTGGCCCAACCGTTGTTGCCGCCGATGGCACCTGTGGGCAACGTCCAGCGATAAGTTGGAATGCTGGTTGCAGCGATGCTTGCGGAGACGCCACCATCAAAGGTCATGTTTTCTCCTTTATCGCTGGAGTTCATCTCCAGTTTTATGGCTGCGAGAAATGCCTGGTCGTTATTCTGCTCCGGTGCCGCTACGGTCAGAGAATGTGTCTGTGTTGCGGTACGCGCTCCTGCCGCGCTGGTCGCTATTACCTTCACGGTATAGTTGCCTGCTGCTAACCCTGATTTGATCTGTCCCTGCTGATCAATACCGCCAGTGACCAACTGATTACCTTGTAACAGCGACCAATCAAATCTGTCCTGCTCAAAGTTGGCCTGCGCCTGCATTTGTCCCGGGGCCGCGGAATCCATGTTTATTGGCCCTGTAATTTCTACCTGAGGGGCAATGGCTGAGACGGTCAGAATCTTTTTGTCTTCCCCGAACTGACCAGTGGCAGTGACTTCAAAACGTGTCGTGACGTTGGCGACATTTTTGGGAATCACCACTTCTACGGTCGGGCTATTGGTAGTTTTGGTGTAAATGCGTCATCACCATCCATACGCTTCCATTGATAGTTAACATCATTCTGATCGCTGCTGGCTGTGACTTGATAACCGTAACCATAGTTATTCGTCGCGACAGCGATAATCTTGTCGCGACTCAGGCTGATTTGCGGTGCTTGTTCTGCACCGGGTTGCGGTAACTGCAGTTCCGCGACTTTCTCTCCAGCCTGAGTGCTGAAATTCAGCCCCCACTGGGTGAAGTATTGACGTAAATCCTGCCCGGCAGCCTGGCTGTAGGCCACTACACTGAAGTCAATAACCTTCTGCTTTGAACCAATCACGTAATCGGTCTTTTCTGCAATGGTATTGCCCGGAGCCTGCTGAATGGTTTTCAGACGCGCCTGATTCACTTTAGGAAAGAAATCTTCACCATAGGAAAAGCGCAGACGCGAAAAGAAGTTAAGCTGCTTCCATAAGTTATTAATGGTGCTGTAGTCTGGGTAGTACATGCCCGAAGCAATAAAATTAGCGACAGCCTGTTTTTCCCAAATACCCTCTTCAGGCGAAATATCCACATGGCATTTATTCAGGGGGATTTCTCGCCCCATAAACATCTGACAGGCTTCAATAGAATAGCGATTGACCTGAATCTCAGAGAACAGATTAAAATTCTCTTTCATTGGTTCGTAGGTATGACCTAATTCATGCCAGACGCCCCAGTTATCACCTTTTTTATCATTCATCGTGTTAGCGTGGAAACCAACACCAATATAACCATTACGATAATCGGCAAAACAGCAGTTATCGTAATTCGTGAACATCGAACCCATTGGCGATGTAAACAAATACTCAGAACCATCCATACCATTAATTTTTTCGTACAAAGCCACAACGCGGAGGTTATCGCCTAATACTTTGCCGATCATTTCATCCGTGTGTTGTGCAATGCGTGTGGGAACGACAGTATTTGCGTGTCCGTCATACAATAGCGCAAAGCCAAATTTATCGGCAATGGTTTTACTGGCAGCCCAGTCGCTTTGGGTATTTTGTCCCAAAATAAACAAATGGCTGTTGCCGCCCCCGGTTATTTTAAAGGGAACAAATTCGCCAGGTTGTTGTTTATCTGGATCGCCACAGCCTAATAACAAAACACCCGTTTTCTTAAAGGTGTACGAGTTATCACTTTTCGCGGTTAATTGTTGTTGATCCAGATACATGGCATCTTTATCCGCAAACTCACGCCCTGTCGCCGCGTAGCACTTTGCTCCGGCGGGAATATTACCGACGCTAACCGTTACGTTTTGTCCGGCTTCGCCAAATGTACGGGTAAAGAAGAATATGCCCCGGCCCACAGTCGCATAAGGGGTGTTAACCCAATCTTTGGTTTCATGATGGGCAACCGGCATATTGTAACGGTCAGGGAAGCCGGGAGGATACATTTCCATGGTGCGTTTCAGCCAGAAAAGCGGGGTACGGCTATCGACAGAGTCACGCAGGCCTTGCTCCGTCTCCTGGCGCAACGCTTCAAGACTGGTACCGATATGTGGCAGCGCCTCAAGAAAGCCAGGATTACTGCTAAATTCTTCCCACCATGGGGAGCTGTTGGCGTTTGCATTACCTGCAAGCAGCAACGGGGAAAGTGCCAGGGTAATGCCCATAGCTAACTGATTTAATTTCACGATATTTCATTCCATTGAGATGTAGTCTGGGTATTTTTCTTTCTGTAGAAATATTTTGAAATCAGATTATAGAAATGAGAGATAAGAAAATTCTGAGCGCGATTATGATTCGTCTCATTAAGAGAAGATGAATTCCTGGTTAAAGGAGGGTGGGCCAATGCAATCCGGGGAGCCGCCTTTGTACTTAACCGATGCGCAATGCCAGCTACCGGGCAAGGCAAATGCTTGCCACCAGCACTTCCTTGACAGTTCCCTTAAAAGTACGCAATCTGTTGAACTAACGTGTTTAAACCATTGATTGGAAACATCACACCGTGAATGCTGCTGCCTGGCCTCCTCTGACAACTGCACACCTCTGAGCCTCGCGCGTAACGCGCGGTCATCGCTTATCTAATGCGTGACCGATGCTTAAAGCATCGGGAAATACGCCTGTGCCCGGATTCTGCGCATGCTGCGCTGAATCAGGTAATCTATTGTCTGAGAACCAGAAAATGCATTTCATTGATGTGTTAGTTGCCCGTAGTCTGCCTTTTATTCCACGCGCTATCGTTAAGCGTCTTTCCACACGTTATCTGGCCGGTTCCACCCTGGAAGAGGCGTTGCAGGTCATTCACAACCTGAATCGTGCCGGGTTTGGCGTGACGCTGGATGTGCTGGGCGAATCTGCCACTTCTGCGGCTGAAGCTGATGCCATGAACGCCGCCTATGCCACAGCGATTGCCGCAATTGCTGCCAATAATCTTGATGCTGAATTGTCGATTAAACCTTCGGCGTTAGGGTTACTGAATGATGAAGCGCAGTGCGAAGCGCGCATTCGGCAGATCCTGGCGCAGGCGACACAGGTAGCGAAAACTGCCACATTGGATATGGAAGATCTGCAATGTACGCAGAAAGAGCTGGATCTGTTGAGTCGTTTGCAGCCGCACTATCCCGATCTGGGGATTGCCGTCCAGGCGTATTTGCAGCGCAGCTATGCGGATATCAATCAGTTAATGGCCACACGCAGCCGATTACGTATCTGCAAAGGAATTTATCAGGAAAACCCTCAGTTCCTGGTGGCAGAAGCGAGTCGGGACCGCTCGGCGATCAACCCCCATTTTCTCGCTCACGTTAAGCGCTGCTTCGCTGAAGGGCTGTTTGTCAGTGTCGCGACGCATGACGAAGCGTTGATTGAAGCGGTGGTAGCCTTGTCAAAACAGCATCATGTTGCGCCTGATGCTTTTGAATTTCAGATGCTGCTGGGGGTATGTGAACCCCTGCGTGACAAAGTGCGTGCCCTCGGTTTTGCTGTGCGGGTGTATGTGCCCTACGGTGCCGACTGGTATGGTTACAGCACCCGGCGTTTGCAGGAGAATCCGCGCATCGCCGGCTACATATTGCGAGCATTGATTAAGCGCTAACGACAGGACCGCCAGTCACTTGTGACTGGCGGTTTTCGTTGGTGAGACAGAAAAATCCGATAAAATCGCAGGAAACGGTACTTTTCGGCATTTCTCTATTTATAAATGGATCTGTTTTTATAATTAACTCTATGAAAAATAGTTTTTTTAATATTTTAATCGATCCATTTAATCATCATGTTTTTGTTTGCGGTCAGGACCAATAATTACCAAACCTTCGTCACAATACCCGGTACAATTTGCCTCAGTTCTGCGCTATTTCTCAGAGGGGAATGGCCGGGATCTATTCATATTTAGACGACAATGGTAAAATTTTACTCATAACCTTCAGGGATGGATGTATGCCAATAAAACAAGAAAAACCTAGCATCCTGAGTGGAGTAAACGCCTTTATATCGGTCATCGCCGTGACCAGGATGTTTATTATCGCTCTCCCTTGCCTCTTTCTTTTTATTTCAATGCCTTTACGTGCCGTAGCAGCACAAGACGATGCTGCGAATCGTATTGTCAGTGGCATTATCAGTTTTACGCATTGGCCGGGACTGGTGCATCCGCCTTTGCTGTGTGTGCTGCCCTCGTCACGGCACCTCTCTGTGCCTGCAACTGCTGTTGGCACCGCTTATCGCGTGGATTACCTCGCCAGCGAGAATGATCTGTTAACCCGGCAATGCGATGCCGTGTATTTTGGTGAACAGTCCCCTCAGCAGCAGGTGCAGCTGCTGGAGCAAATCAACAACAGACCCGTGCTGACTATCGCGGAAAATAACCCGGAATGTACCATTGGTGCGTCTTTTTGCCTTATTTTTCATCAAGATAAAACAGTGTTTTCTGTCAATCTCGACTCACTGGCGAGAAGCGGCGTGAAAGTAAATCCAGAAGTATTGTTACTGTCCCGCAAAGGAAGCCAGTAAGATGAAATTCGAAAATATAAAAACAGAAAAATCATCTATACGAAATAAGTTACGTAAAATCAGTACCATCAATGCTGCCGTTATTTTACTGCTGTGTTGGTTATTACTTTTTTCAACTTCAATGTTGTTTATTAAAAGCTATGAAAAAAGAAATCTTGAACTGATTGCGAATACGCTCAGCACCAGCCTGACGGCGGCCACCGTATTTGAAGACAGCTATGATGCGAAGAAAAAAGTGCTGTTGCTCGGATCGCAGGGCATGTTTTCTGCGGCAAAGCTGACTTCGTCAGAACAAACGGTATTAGTCGATTGGCAGGATAACACCAACGATGACAGCAGATTCCAGCGCACGCTCCGCCACTGGATCTATGCCGAGCCATTAACGGTGAATGTTACCCATGAAGATGCCGTTGTGGGGACGCTGACACTGTCGGGCACCGTGACTAATGTGGCTGACTTTATTGAATATTCAGTGATTATTCTGTCCTGTAGCATGATCTTCGTTTTTATCGTTTCGTTTCTGGTCAGCGAGCTGTTACACCGTGGCATTCTTGCCTCCTTCAGAAACATCACCAGTACCATCCATTACGTGATTCGTTCCGGGGATTTTTCCCCGCGTATCTCTGGCAGTTCCACCAAAGAGTTTCAGGTGTTCTCCGAAGACCTCAACTCGTTGCTGGCAGAGGTGCAAACCCTGAAGGCCTCGCTGTTAAGGGATAACAAGTCACTGGCCGCCAAAGCGTTGAAAGATCCGCTCACCGGGCTGGCCAACCGCGCAGCCTTTATCAGCAAACTCAGCCAGCTATTGGATCAACAACTGGCGCAGGAGAATTTTGTCCTGTTATTCCTCGATGGTGACCGCTTTAAAAGCATTAACGACACTTGGGGACATGCCGCCGGTGATGAGGTGCTGCAAAGCATCGCCACCCGACTTTCTGGACTGGTGACGAAGAGTGATCTCGTCGCGCGTCTGGGCGGTGATGAATTTGCTATTTTAATCACCAGCATGACCAGTGAAGAAGCGTTGCAGCAACTCACCGCGCGGATTGAGGCCAGCATTACGCAAAAGATCGCCATTTCTGCAGGCGTCAATATCACTACATCCGTGACAATTGGCTACGCCTGGTCGCAACATGGTGATTCGGTGACCTCCATTCTTGAGCGTGCGGATATGCACATGTATAAAAACAAAGGGATTACAAAGGTATCAGGATGAAAATTAAAGCTTTCCTTCTCTTATGCATCATTGCCTGTGTCGGATGCCAGTCGAAAAGAACCTTTACCGACGAGCAGATTGCGGCCATGCGTCAGGAGGGCTTCAGCCCGAATGCGGAAGGCTGGGGGCTGGGCATGTCTGACAAAATTCTATTCGGTATCAATGAGTCAGAACTGACGCCGGAAAGTAAAACCACCATTAACCGTATGGCGACCAATCTGGCGGCGACCGGTATTGAACATTTGCGTATTGATGGCCACACCGACAATTACGGCACTGACAGTTACAACGAACAGCTGTCGCTGAAACGTGCTAACGCAGTGGCGGCACAGTGGGCGGAAGGGGCATCACTGCCGCGCAGTAATATCGAAACGCGTGGCTTAGGGAAGAAATATCCGGTCACCAGCAACAACAGCGCACAGGGCCGTGCCCAGAACCGGCGTGTGGCGGTGGTGATTACCGCGCCATAGCGTATTGCGCCGAGTCTCTCTATGATGTGAGGTTTTCCCCTGCGATTGTCGCAGGGGATCAAGGTCTTAGGGACTAACCCCATGTTACATGATCTGGATTTACGTCAGCTGGAAGCCTTTGCGGCGGTGATCTCTGCGGGTAGCGTCACGGCTGCGGCAAAAGCGCTGAATCGCTCACAGCCTGCCGTGTCACGCCTGATTCAGGAACTGGAACAGGCGTTGGGTTATCCGCTGTTTATCCGCAATGGGCCGCGTATTCATCCCTCTGAAGAAGCGCTGCAATTGCATCAGTATGTGCAGAAGGCGCTGCTGTCATTGCAGCAAATCCGTTTGCGCGCACAGGAAATTGGTCAGCAGCAGCATCGCCCATTGAGCATTGCCGCCACGCCCGCGCTCGCCGCTGGATTACTGCCCGAGGCGCTCGCCAGTCTAAATCTCCAGAACAAAGTCCAGATTATCAGTGAATCCGCTGAGCAGACGGCGCATGCGGTGATCACCGCAGAGGCAGATATCGGTCTGAGCAGCCTGCCGCTGGAGCACCACGCTGTCGACCTGCACTGGATTGGTCAGTCGCGCTGTGTCGTGGCGCTACCACAGCACGACCCGTTGGCGGCGCAGCAGCAACTGACGCTGGCTTGTCTGGCCGGGCGGCGTCTGATTGCCCCCTGGAGTCCGCAACGTCTGCGCGGACGCTACGATAAAGCACTGAAAAAACTCAAAGTCCCGCCACACGAAACCATCGAAACTAACTCGTCTGCCAATATTCTCGCCTGTGTACGTGCCGGGTTAGGTGTCGCGATACTGGAACCGGTGACCGCCTGGGGAATGCCGCTGGAAGGGGTAGTAATACGCCCGTTGGAAGAGGATATTCCTTACTTCTTTGGTGTGATAACCCCGCAGGGCCGCCAGATTTCTTCCGCTGCGCAGGCACTGGTGGAGGCGCTGGAGCAGGCAGCACAGAAGCTGTTACCCGGTTTTCAGCGCTTACCTGCCAGCGAACACCCGCAGATTATGCGCCTGATTAATCAGGATTAAATCCCGCCAGTCAGTTTCTTAGAACATTTTCAACTTTAGATATAAGAAATCCATTGGTTACGAAGTGAGCATGTCGCTTGACACATTTCGGGGCCAGAGGGATTATGCGAAACCTTAGTTGTTACTATGCGTATTTTTAATTATTAATCGTTAATTATGCGATATCAGGATAATGAAATGCGCCTTTTCAAACCTGCGGTTGCGGGTTTATGCCCATGCCAGGGAATAACATCATGACGATAACAGCCCAGCCCGGTGGTCTTGCCGTACTTGAAGCGCAGTTGCAGCAGGACCTCGAATTCCTTGAATTACCCGCCAAAGCCTGGGTGCCCACGCGTACCCATAATGGCTCGCCAGTGCGTGATGTGGTGGTGATTGGTGGCGGGATGTGTGGGCTGGCGGCGACGGCAAAATTACTGCTGACCGGCATCAACAACGTGGTGGCTTATGATGCCGCGCCTGCCGGTCTGGAAGGACCATGGGTGACGTTTGCTCGCATGGAGACGTTGCGTTCCCCGAAAAGCTTGCACGGCCCGTCGCTCGGCCTGCCACAGCTGACATTTCGTGCCTGGTATAGCGCGCAATGGGGTATTGAAGCCTGGCAGGCGCTGGACAAAATCCCGAAAGATGTGTGGATGGATTACCTCGTCTGGTATCGCAAGGTGCTCAACCTGCCGGTGCACAACAATGTACGCATGACGGCGATCGCCGCTGAAGGTGATCTGATCGCGCTGGATCTGACGGGCGCGGAGACTGGCCGCGTCTATACCCGCCGCCTGGTGTTGGCGACCGGGCGATCTGGCCTTGGCGGTTTTGCTGTACCGGACTTTTTGCAGGGGATTGATCGTCAATTCTGGGCGCACTCTGCAGATGACATTGATTTTGCTGCGCTACAGGGCAAGCGTGTGGCGGTGATTGGTGCCGGTGCCTCCTCAATGGATAACGCCGCCACCGCGCTGGAAAGCGGGGCGGGTGCGGTAGATCTGCTGATTCGTCGCCAACAGATGCCGCGCATCAACAAGATGACGGGCATTGGCAGCCAGGGTGTGGTGCATGGTATGCACCAGTTACCTGACGCGTGGAAGTGGAAATTTGTCGATTACACCGCATCAACACAAACGCCACCCCCACGCTCCTCGACGCTACGGGTGTCGCGTCACGCCAACGCGCGTTTCTTCCTCGACTGTGGCATCAACGCGGTCAGCCAGGAAGCGGACGGCCTGCTGATTGATACCACGCAAGGGCCGCTGCGTTACGACTACCTGATTGCCGCCACCGGTTTTACCAATGATTTTAATGGCCGACCGGAGTTTGCCGCCATCGCGCCGTATATCCGTAGCTGGTCAGATGGCCGCTATCAGCCGGAGATGGGCGCAGCGCGTGCCAGCATGCTGGATGCGCCTGATTTGGGACCCGCCTTCGAGTTTCGTGAGCGTGAGCCGGGCAGTTGCCCGATGCTGGCGCATATCCACTGTTTTAACGATGCGGCGATGCTGACGCATGGCAAGGTGTCTGGCGATATTCCGGCAGTGAGCGCCGGTGCCGACCGCCTGGTGCGCGGCATCGCCGCATCGCTCTTTGCCGAAGATGTGGAGACACATTTCGACAGCCTGATGGCTTTTGACACCCCTGAATTACAGGGCGATGAATGGGTGGATGCCACACCCTTACTCAAACAGGAGAAAGCGTTGTGATCGACGCCATTGATCAGTCCGCCGGACTGACACCAGAGGATGAGCTGTACCGTGCCCGCCGTTTCCGTCCGGAGTTTGTTGACGGTGCTGAGGAGTGCCGCCAGTCGGTACTGCATCCACAACAGGATCAGGGGCTGGCCGCCGACCTGCGCGTGGCGCTGGCTCAGCGCATGGCGGCCCTGAATGGCGATGCGCACCTGCTGGCTGACTATTCCGCGCAGTTAGCGCAACTGTCCCCCTCCGCTGAGTTACTGGCGCTGGCAAACGGGGAAACGGCGCTAGCTGAACCGCTGGCGACAATTGCCCGTCATGCCGACATGGTCACCCGCACCCCGTTTGATGCACAGGAGAGCCATATTCGTCTGCTGGAGCAGGCCGGACTGACCAACCCACAAATCGTGGCGCTGTCTGAACTGATTGCCTTCGTTAATTTCCAGACCCGTGTGGTGTCCGGTTTACGCCTGATGAGGTCCGTATGATTCCGTTAGTCAGCCTTAAGCCACTGCACTGGCATCCCTATATCACGCCGGTTGAGGTTGCCACGGCGACACCTGAACAGCTCGATGCGATGAAGGTGACACCGTCGAATAAAAAGGTCTCCGATTATGTACGGACCCTGGCGCACGATCCCGAGAGCTACACCGCACGGACCCTGTTGTTTAACGCCATTATGTATGTCGAAGGCGGGCTGGATCGTGCCGACCGAGAGCTAGGCGCATTGGGGGCTTCCATCGTGAATGGTTGCAAATATTGCGCGGTGGTTCATGCCCGGCGTCATGCCCAGCTGACCAAAAGCGATGCGGTGGTGAGTGCACTCTACTTCGACAAAGCCGACACGCTCAGCCCGCGCGATGCGGCGATTTATCGCTTTGCCCGTCGTCTGTCGGTTACGCCGTCAGAAGCCAGCAGGGAAGACGTTGCCGCGTTGCGTGAGCAGGGGATGAATGATCAGGAGATTATCGATCTGATTCACGCCATCGCTATCTTTGGCTGGGCTAACCGTCTGATGCATGTGCTGGGTCATGCCAGCATCGAGAAATAACCGTCTTTCACCCGCAAGGACATGAACACAAATGCTTGAACTTAAAGATATTAAGCTGTCTTACGGGAGCGCACAGATCCTCAAAGGGGTCGATCTCTCGGTAAAGCGTGGTGATGTGGTCTCGATTATCGGCCCAAGCGGCACCGGTAAAACCACGTTGCTGCGCTGCATTAACTACCTGGCGAAACCGACGTCAGGCAGCATTACCTTTGACCAGATTGCGATGGACTACCAGACGCCGGATAAAGCCGCGATTCAGGCCATCCGTTTGCGTACCGCAATGGTGTTCCAGCAGTTCAATGTGTTCAAAAACATGACGGTGATTGAAAACGTGATGGACCCACTGATCGCCGTGCAACGCAAATCCAAACAAGAAGCACGTGCGATCGCGGTACAAGAGCTGGAGCGTGTTGGCCTCGGCGGCAAGCAGGATCACTATCCTTCACAGCTTTCTGGTGGCCAGTTACAACGAACCGGCATTGCGCGTGCATTGGCGCTCCGCCCGGATGTGATGTTGTTTGATGAACCGACTTCATCGCTCGATCCCGAGTTGGTGGGGGAAGTGCTGAAGGTCATTAAAGACGTGACCTCCTCCGGCATTACATCGCTGCTGGTGACGCACGAAATGCAGTTTGCCAAAAGTATCTCTAACCGCATTGTGTTTATGGATCAGGGTGTTGTCGCGGCACAGGGTAGCCCGACAGAGATTTTTGATAACCCGACCCTGCCGCGCCTTGCACAGTTCCTCAATTCAGAACGCGTACTCTAATAATAAAAGGAATCAAAGACATGCCTGCAATCAAAACAACATTACGCCGCCTGGCGCTGCCAGGAATCGTGACGCTCGCGTTATTCAGCGCCGCCACCAGCTATGCGGATGCGGTCCGCACCATCAAAATCGCGACGGCAGCCGAATCCAAGCCGCTGTCATGGGGGGCGATCGGCCACGAGCCGCAAGGCTATGAGCCGGACGTGCTGAAAGCCATCAACGCGAAGCTGCCGCAGTATAAATTTGTCATGGAAGGTGCGGCGGATATCGCCCAGGAAACCGGGCTGGCAACCGGCAAATATGATATGGCCACCGGGGGTTACTACAAGGCTCCGGCGCGCAGCAAACAGTTCCTGATCCCGGACAATCCCATCGGGGCCAGCCTGATGAAGATCTATAGCCGTGCAGACAGCAATATCAATGGGATGAAAGATCTGGTCGGTAAAAACATCGTTCCGGTTACTGCCGGTGGCGGCGTTTACAAGTTTGTTATGCAGTGGCAGCAGGACAACCCGAACGACAAGATTGACATTAAAGCCTCAAGTGCTGGTGTGCCATACCCGGACCGCCTGAAAGAAGTGCAGAACGGTAAATATGACGCCCTGGTACTGCCTTCCAACCTCGGCGAACAAACGGTGATTGATAACCAGAAGCTGGCGATCAAAGCCAGTGAGCCGGTGTCTATCAACAACACTTACGTGCTGATCCACCGTTCTGACGAAAACAAAAAACTCAATGATGATGTTAACGAGGCGCTGAAAGAACTGAAAGCCGACGGCACCCTCGATAAGTTGTCACAGAAGTGGTTTGGCGAAGATATCGTCAAATACATGAAATAATCGGTTCACCTGAAACCCTGGTTTTAGGCACAAATCGGATCGTGGCGCGCTAAAAGGGCGCTGCGACCGATGCGTGCAACGCTGATATTTTTTTCAGGAGTGTTTCACTGTGAATCTCTCGACCATGATTCCCGAGCTACTGTCGGCGCTGCCGCTCACGCTCGCCATTATGTTTGTTGCGATGATTGTCGGGTTCTGCCTGGCACTGATTACCACCACTTTTCGCGTGCGGCGTATCCCGCTGATCAGCCAACTGGCGGATCTCTATGTCTCTTACGCGCGCAGTGTTCCCGTCGTGCTGCAACTGTTTGTGGCGTTTTACGGCCTGCCGTTGGTGCTGGAGTCGTTCGGGGTGGGGGATTTTATGTCGGCGACAGTGGCATCGATGGTCGGGTTAAGCCTGTACCACGGCGGCTATCTGTCCGAGGTCATGCGCCCGGCGTTTCTTGCCGTGGAGCGCGGTCAGCACGATGCCGCCGACAGCATGGGCTACAGCTTCCGTCACAAGATGCTACGTATCGTCGGCCCCCAGGCGCTGCACATTGGGCTGCCGGGCTATGGCAACGCCATTATTTACCTGATTCATAACGTTGCATTGGTGATGTACATCGGTGCGGCGGATGTGATGGCGACGGCACACCTGATCATGGAACGTGACTATAACCAGTATCAGTTCGGCACCTATCTGGTGTTAGCGGTGCTTTATTCGCTGCTGTGTCTGGTGGCCTGGCTGATTGTGCGTTACTTCGAGCGGCGGCATGCGAAGTACAACTCGAAAACGGCAGCCAGCCACGCGAAGCTGACTGCCAGCGTCTGACAGAGAGAGAAAATCGATTATGTTTGATATCGAGGTGTTACTGCCGGATTTCTGGAGCATTCTTGACGCAGTACCGGTCACGCTGGCGATGGCAATCACCGTATTTATCTGTTCCACGCTGATCGGCGGCTTGTTTGCTTATGTGGAACATCAGCGCCTGCCGGTGCTGCGTCAGCTGGTGCTGGCGTACAAAATTGCCTTTAAGGGCGTGCCGATGGTGGTGGTGATTTTCCTCGCCTACTACGGCTTGCCTCCTGCGCTGCATTTTGTTGCCACGTTGTTTGGCATTGAAGTGAATGCTCACTCGTTACCGAACTGGGTGATTATCATTGTGGCGCTCAGTGCCTGTGTCGCTGCGTTCCAGGCAGAAGTGTGGAAAGGGGCGCTGAACTCGTTTGACAGCGGACAGTCCGATGCGGCGCAATCGCTGGGATACACCAATGGCCAGTTGTTCCGTCGGGTCATGTTTCCGCAGATTATCGTGGCGGCAATCCCGGATCTGGCAAACGCCTTTATGGTGATTATGAAAGCGCTGTCGCTGGCGTTCGCCATTGAAGTGGTGGATATCTTCGCCCAGGCGCAGCTGACTGCCGCACTGAACTTCTACTATCTGGAAGCGTTCCTGATCGCGGTGGTGTTCTATATGGTGATTGCCTGGCTGGTGACAAAGATCGCCGATATCATCGAAGCCAAACTGCGCTTGCGCAGCTGATACCATGCCTGCGTGATTGATCGCGCAGGCATGGTCACCCTTTTTCTACCCCAAATACTCAATAATCGACAGGCCGCCGTTGTAATCGGTGCTGTAGATTATCCCCTGTGCATCAACAAACACATCGCAACTCTGAATCACCGGTGGGCGATCGGGCCGGGTATCCATCATGCGCGCAGGTGCCGCAGGCACCAGCGCACCGGTCTCTTTGGGTTGATACGGATTGGAAATGTCATAAGCGCGCACCCCGGCATTCTGGTACGTCGCGAAAATCAGCGTGTCACTGACAAAACTGCCTGGGCGGTTTTCATGCAAGTTATGTGGGCCAAAATGTGCGCCTTTCGCTACATAATCGCGCTCACCGGGTTGCGGGAAGGTGGCGATACTCACCGGATTGGCCGGTTCGCGGATATCAAACAGCCAGATCAGCTTCTCGCCATCCTGCTGGTTATCCAGCACCGCTTCGTCCAGCACCACCAGCAGATCGCGTGCCGGTAACGGTAGTGCGGTATGCGTGCCACCACCAAACGGTGGGCTCCAGTTGCGATGGCTGATCAATTGCGGCGCACGACGATCGCTGACGTCCAGCAGCGTGAGTCCGCCATCGCGCCAGCAACCATAGGCGGTATCACCGCTGATAATCGCATGGTGCAGCGCATAACGTTTTCCTTCCGGCCAGTCAGGTGTTTCACCGCCCGCAGTGTGCATACCCGGTAGCCACCAGCGCCCGGCAACGGTGGGGCGTTGTGGATCGGCTAAATCAATGGTCAGCAAAATATAATCGCTAAAACCTTCAATCAGCGCGGAAACATAGGCCCAGCGCCCGCCAACATACCAGATACGATGGATACCAATACCGTCGAGTGACAGGAAGGCGATTTCACGGGGTTGTGCCGGGGATGAGATATCAAAAATCCGCAGTCCGGATTGCCAGCTTTTCTCCTGAATATCTGCCGTGGTTTGACCGACTGCGCGGGTGTAGTACACCTTCTCATCGGCGAAACGTACATCGGCAAACAGATCGCGCGCGTTGATTACCAGCAGCAGATCGTCATGGGCCTGCAAATGCACGTTCCAGGTGCCGGGTGGGGCCGCGACATAATTGACGGTTTTGGGCCGACGCGCATCACGCACGTCAATCACGCTAAAGCCCTGCGACACCATATGGCCGACGTAAGCAAAGCCGCGATGTACCATCACCTGCACACCATCCGGGCGTCCGCCCTGATCGCTGTGACCAATCAGTCGCATATTGCGGCTGTATTCCGGGGTGGGGAGTAAGGTTGTCATGGCTGGCCTCAATGCGCTTTGGCGGCCAGCGTGGCGAACCACGGCGCGACAAAATCATTGCTCTGGCCCCAGCCGGGGATCACGTTTTGTAACGCGGCGACGTTAGCTGCACCAGGCTGACCGGTGACCAGCGCTTGCGGGATAGCCGCCGCTTTAAAGTCATAGCTGGCTGGGGTGGCTTCGCCTGCCAGCTTATAGGCAATCAGGCGCATATTGATGGCCCCGATCAGTTTAGGATCGACCGCTACGCTGACCTTCCACGGACTGTTTTTCTCACGCATCAGTTGCAAATCACCGTTGGAAATATCGATGCTGTACAGTTTGATTTCGGTACGGCCATTCTCCTGCAAGGCTTTATAAGCTCCCTGACTGAAGGCATCCCAGGTGCCCCAGATCGCGTCGATTTTTCCTTTCGGATATTTCGCCAGCAACGCGCCGACTTTGTTGGCGGTATCGCCCTGCACGTCGGCAGACACCGCGCCGACGGATTCCAGTTCATGAATGCCCGGATTGGCCTTCTTGATCTCTTCCCAGGCGGCCTGGCGACGCTCCATTGGCGGGAAACCGGCCACCCATAATTTGATGATATTGGCCTTACCGTTGAAGTCTTTGATCAACGGTTGCAGCGACTGTTGTGTCAGTGACGCGTCATCCTGTTGCGTCACGGTGACACCGGCTGGCGTGTTATCCACCGCAGTATCAAAAACGGACAGCGCAATACCACTGTCATGAATACGTTTCACCAGCTCGGTGGAGTAGGGCGCTCGGCCTTGCGACAGGATGATGCCATCATATTTTTGACTGATCGCCTGATTCACAAAGTCCTGGAAACGCGCATCGTCGCCCTGGCTCAGAAAAGTACTCACTTTAAAGCCCAGCTGTTTACCCTGCTGGATGGCACCGGCAACAAACTGGGTGGTGTTATCGTCGGAACCCAGATTGCGGATCACCGCGATCCGAATCGGCCCCTGATGATTTGCCAACGCAGCAGGCAGTGGAGCCAGCGTCTGCGCGGCACTGACAACGCTGCTGAGCAGGCTCAGCGATAACAACGTAATGGCCAATGATTTCATGCAATTTCCCCGAATAGTGGTGAATGATAAGCAGGTGGCGCGCCGCCGATTTTTATTGTGGTAAGCGGGCGATCTGAGCGGATTTTTCATCCTCCGCGTAAGGTTGGCAATCAAGGAAAAGGCATAAGCAATGCCAGATAAATCATTAGCATTGCGCGCGGCAGAGGATAACGATAACGGTTTCTTTTTCAGGGAACCGCATCATGAGCGAGCATCATATTCAGGTCGTGCCTGGCCCGGCCAACTACTATTCACATCCCGGGGCGATAGCCCGGCTGCGTGATTACTACAGCGAAGAACAATTGCGTCATGCCATCTGGGTTGGGGGGCGTCAGGCGCTGACGGCGGCACAGCACTGGCTGGCACCATTGACGCTGCCGGGGGCGATTGTTGATATCTTTGGCGGCCATTGCAGCGAGCATGAAGTCGCGCGCCTGGCGCAACGGGCAGGCAACGATCGCCAGGTGGTGATTGGCGTCGGTGGCGGTACGGTGCTGGATACCGCCAAAGCGCTGGCGCATCGGTTACGTCTGCCGGTGGTAACCATCCCGACCATCGCTGCGACCTGTGCGGCCTGGACGCCGCTTTCCGTTTGGTACAACGAGGCGGGCGAAGCGCTGCATTTTGAAATTTTCCCACAGGCTAACCACCTGTTGCTGCTGGAACCGGAGATCATTTTGCAGGCACCTGCGCGTTATTTGCAGGCTGGCATCGGTGACACGCTGGCGAAGTGGTATGAGGCGGTGGTGCTGGCACCACAGCCAGAAACGCTGCCACTGACCGTGCGGCTTGGGCTGGATGTGGCGCGGACGCTACGTGATGTTTTGCTGGAAAAAAGCGAAGCTGCCCTCAGCGATCAACGCGCGCGTCAGTTGACGCTGGCATTTCGCGATGTGGTCGATGCCATCATTGCCGGTGGCGGGATGGTCGGCGGGCTTGGGGAACGTTACACGCGCATTGCGGCGGCCCATGCGGTGCATAATGGTTTGACCACGCTGCCGCAAACGGCGCAGTTCCTGCACGGCACCAAAGTCGCGTATGGGATTCTGGTGCAGAGCGCACTGCTGGGCCAGCACGAGGTCACACGCCAACTGATTGCCGCGTATAAACGTTTTGATCTCCCCACTACGCTGGCGCAGCTGGATGTGGATATCCGTCAGCGTGACCAGGTTGAGCGGGTCATTCAGCATACGCTGCGCCCGGTGGAATCGATTCATTATTTGCCGGTGACCTTGACGCCTGAGACGCTATGGGCGGCCATTGAGCAGGTTGAGGCGCTGGGCGTTTAAACAAAACTGCGCGATAAATCGCACCGCTACTGATCGACATATTCCGTAGCGGCGCGATTTATCGCGCAAGTCATGGAAGGATCAACGCTTACTCAGCGCTTCCCACAGTCCCAACAAATAAGTCGTACCCAGTGCGCGGTCATACAATCCATAACCCGGGCGACCAGTTTCACCCCAGATAAAGCGACCATGATCGGAACGGATATAGCCGTCGAAACCATTGTCGTACATCGCCTTCAGCACCTGATACATGTCCAGCGAACCGTATTCGGTGGGGTGCGCACATTCGTAGAAATCTTTGTCCTGAATGATCTTGATGTTGCGTACATGGGCGAATGGGATACGCTTGCGGCGTGAGAATTCGGCCAGAATCGCATAGACATCATTCTGCGGATCTTCCGCGATGGAGCCAGTGCACAAGGTAATACAGTTGGCCGGGGAATCGACCACGTTACAGATCCAGTCAAGATCGTCGCGGTTTTTAACCACACGCGGCAGACCGAAGATCGAGTACGGCGGATCATCCGGGTGGATGGCCATCTTCACACCCACTTCTTCACACACCGGGATCACAGCTTTGAGGAAATACGCCAGATTTTCCCGCAGTTTGGCGTCATCTACCCCTTCATATTTGGCAAACAACTCCTGCACTTTTGCCAGGCGTTCCGGCTCCCAGCCCGGCAGCACAAAACCGTTTGAGCTGGCCAACACCTCTTGCACCACCTCGTCGAGACTCTTATCGATGCCTTTCTTCTCGAACGCCATGGTAATGGACCCGTCCGGCAGCACGTAATTCATCTCGGTCTTCATCCAGTCGAACACTGGCATAAAGTTGTAGCAAATGACCTTCACGCCAACTTCGGCCAGATTGCGGATGCTTTGCTTATAGTTTTCAATATATTGGTCGCGACTCGGCAGGCCGATTTTGATGTCGTCATGAATGTTAACGCTTTCGATCACTTCAACGGTCAGACCTGCCGCATGTGCCTGATCGACCAACGCTTTAACCTTATCCTTCGGCCAGGTTTCACCCACGGGTACATCGTAGAGCGCGCCAACGATGCCGCGCACGCCCGGCACCTGGCGAATATATTCCAGCGAAACTTTATCTTCTTTCGGACCAAACCAACGCATTGTCAGCTGCATAATGTCATCCACCGTCATCGTGTTTCTGTGATAACTGCTAAGCTACCATTCTAGTATTCATGATGACAGCGCTGCACAACCTATAACCCTTGATCCGTGTCACAGAACACAATTTATCCGTTGTTATCGTACAGATGACCACGGATAAAACGCCGCACCACGAAATACAATCCTAATCCACGCGGGGAAATGTCTTATCCACTACCAGATTTAGTGAAAAACAGCGTGCCTTGCTGCTATTTGGTGGTGATGGCGGTATAACATCTGATTTTCTAACGTTTTAACGCCACTGATCGGCTTTTCCATTGGGCCATTTACAGAATATTCCTGGCAGGCACAATAAACCTTATTTGCTTTCCCTCCGTGAACCATGGCCGATGAAGCGCTGCTCCAGCAGATTCAGAACCTGAAAAAGCACAATGCGCGGCTCAAGCGTATAGCGCATGACGCCCGCAATAAGCTGAGCGCCGCGCTGGACGGTACCGGGCTGTGCCTGTGGCAACTGGATATTCCCAGCGGCAAACTGGTGATTTTCAACCGACGCTGGGGAGCGATGTTGGGCTTCCAGCCGAAAGAGTTGAACGCTAAGTTTGAAGTCTGGCGAGAACACCTGCATCCCGAAGATGCGGATGAGGTGTTGAAAGCCTTCTACGACCACATCGAAGGTCGTGCCCCTTACTACGAAGCGCTCCACCGCATGGTGGCGAAAAACGGCACCATCACCTGGGTGCTGGATCGAGGACGTGTCAGCGAATGGGACGAGCAGGGTAACCCGTTAAAGGTGACGGGGACGCATATCGACATGACCAAAGAGAAGAATTATGAAGCGCAGCTATCGACGCTGGCGAATCACGATCCTCTTACCGGTCTCACCAACCGTCATTCGCTGCAAACCCACTTTAGCCAGATGAAAAAGCAGGGGCCGTTGTGCCTCGCCTATATTGACCTGGATAACTTTAAGCACGTCAACGATACCCTCGGACACCGTAGTGGCGATGAGGTGTTGATGCAGCTCAGTCAGCGCATGCGTGATGCGGTGCTGTCCTCGGTGGTGATTGGCCGTATCGGCGGCGATGAGTTTGTACTGTTGATGCCTTTTCTGATCGACTTTCCCAAGGTCAGAATTATGGCCCAGGCGGTACTGGACGCGGCACTCGCGCCGTTCGAACTGGGCAACGGCATGGCGCAGATTGGCGCATCGATTGGTATTGCCCAAGTGCAGGAGCGTGATGGCTTCAATGACGCGCTAACGCGCGCCGATGAAGCCATGTACAGCATTAAAAAGAACGGCAAACAGGGGTTTGGCCTGGTGCCCTAACTGCGCGATAAATCGCGCCGCTACGTCTCAAAACAGCGCATCAGCGTTAAAACGCAAAGCAGGAACAGCCCAGCGCACCCCAGAAGGCGTTGTTATCGGACACGGGCACTGATGACTGACGCGCAACATCATGGGCATGGCTGTGCACGCCGCACGGCCCGCTGCATTGATGCACTTTCGGCATCATCGCGGCACGACCCGCAGCCTGCGGTGGCGCGCTACGGTAATGACCCGGCACGGTCACCACCGGCGACCACTCTGGCAACACCGGCACCGGTGGGGGAGCCAGCGGGGTAAAGCGACCTGCCGCATACACCACATTGCCATCGACGAGGGTCAGCACCGATTCAATCCCTTTGATCTCCTCTTCCGCCACGCTGAAGAAATCTTTCGACAGCAGCACCAAATCTGCCAGTTGGCCGACTTTTATCTCTCCTTTGGCATGTTGTTCACTGGAGAACCAGGCGCTGCCTTTGGTCCACAGCATCAGCGCGGTTTCACGGTCGAGACGGGCGTTATCATCATACAGCTGCATGCCGCCGACGGTACGGCCAGAGACCAGCCAGTAAAGCGCAGTCCACGGGTTGTAGCTGGCGACTCGGGTGGCATCGGTGCCCAGCCCCACCGGGACCTCCGCATCCAGCATCCGCGCTACCGGCGGCGTCTGTTTGGCGGCTTGCTTGCCATAGCGATCGACAAAATACTCCCCCTGGAAGGCCATGCGGTGCTGCACCGCGATGCCGCCGCCTAACGCTTTGACGCGCTCAATATTGGCTTCGGTGATGGTTTCGGCGTGATCGAAGAACCAGTGCAGGCCATTAAACGGAATGTCGCGGTTCACTTTCTCGAACACATCCAGCATGCGGCTGATCGATTCGTTATAGGTGGCGTGCAGACGGAACGGCCAGCGATGCTCCACCAGATGCCGTACCACGCGTTCCAGCTCATCTTCCATCCCGGGGGCCAGATCCGGGCGCGGTTCGAGGAAGTCTTCAAAATCGGCCGCCGAGAACACCAACATTTCGCCCGCACCGTTGTGCCGCAGGAAATTGGTGCCCTGGCCGGGCTTCAGCATATCGGTCCATTTTTCAAAGTCTTCCAGCTCATGACCGGGGCGCTGGGTAAACAGGTTATAAGCGATACGCACCGTCAGCTGCTTTTTGGCGTGCAGCTCAGAAATCACATCATAATCATCCGGGTAGTTCTGGAAGCCACCGCCAGCGTCAATGGCGCTGGTCAGGCCAAGACGATTCAGCTCGCGCATAAACTGGCGGGTGGAGTTGACCTGCTGCTCCAGCGGCAGTTTCGGGCCTTTCGCCAGGGTTGCGTACAGCAGCATGGCGTTAGGGCGGGCGATCAGCATGCCGGTCGGATTACCGTTGCTGTCGCGCTGGATTTCGCCACCCGGCGGGTTGGGCGTGTCTTTGGTGTATCCCACCACTTTCAGTGCCGCGCGATTCAGTAATGCGCGATCGTACAGATGCAGGATAAACACCGGTGTGTCCGGTGCGGCCGCATTGATTTCATCCAGCGTCGGCATGCGACGTTCGGCAAACTGGAATTCGGTCCAGCCGCCCACCACGCGCACCCACTGCGGTGAAGGTGTGCGCAACGCCTGCTCACGCAACATCCGTAGCGCATCCGCCAGTGACGGCACGCCTTCCCAGCGCAGTTCGAGATTGTAGTTCAGACCGCCGCGAATCAGGTGCAGGTGCGAGTCATTCAGGCCCGGGATGCCGGTATGGCCTTTGGCATCGATGATTTGTGTGTCGTTACCGGCAAAGCGCATTACCTCGGCTTCGCTGCCTACGGCAAGGAATTTACCGTCTTTAATCGCCACAGCGGTTGCCAGCGGATTGGCGCGGTCAACGGTGTGAAACTTACCGTTGGTCAAAATCAGTGAAGCGGTCGTCATGTTCCTTCTCCTGTCAGATTATGCGTTGCGGCCAATCAGCCACTGTTTTAACACGCGGGTCAGCAGTGGCATCCACAGGAAAACCACTAAAGCCACGACGCTGGCATTATCGAGAAAATTCCCCCACAGCGTGCCGTGGCTCACCGGCAACACCGTATTCCAAAACCAGGGGACCAGATTGGCTGAGGGAAAAATCACCCCCAGCGTGAGTAAGTATTGTTTCCATTTGGCCGGTTTGACCTGGCCTTTTTGCGTCGGGGTAAACCAGAAAGCGGCACCGGGGCGAACTTCAATATGTTCCGGCTGTGCCAGGATGGCCGGGAGTTCCCTGACCAGTTCCTGACGGGCAGGCGATTTCAGCCAGGCGTACAGCTCATCCATACCCACAAAGCGAATCAGTACGGTGTAGGCGTTGTCGCCGTGCACCGGACGCAGCACGTTCACGCCGAGATGTCCCGGAAAGCTGGCCGCCTGCGGCATGATGGTTTCCAGCCACTTTTCATAGTCGGCCTGTTTTTCCGGCTGGATGCTGTGTGTAATCACCAGCGTGACGTGATGAGCCTGTTGTGGGTAATTCATGATTGATTCCTCGCTGGTGAAAGTACTTGCGTCGTTGAGGAAAAAAATACGAAATGAGAGCGTTTATTGATAACGGATTGTTTTTGGGTTGTTGTTCAACAAATTTTGGGGAGGCGGTTGGAATGCGTTTAAACCTCGAGGCGCTGCTGATTCTGGATGCGCTCGATCGTCATGGCACCTTTGCGGCTGCGGCGGCACGGCTATTTAAAACCGCGTCGGCGCTGAGCTATACCGTGCAGAAGATGGAGAGTGATCTCAAAATCACGCTGTTGGATCGCTCTGGTCATCGCGCCACCTTTACACCAACCGGGCGTCTGATGCTGGAAAAAGGCCGGACGCTGCTGCGTGCGGTAAATGAGCTGGAGCAACAGGCACGCTACGTGGAGAGCGGTTGGGAGAGTCAATTGGTGATCAGCGTAGATGCCTCGGTGCCGTTTAGCCTGCTGACGCCGCTGATTGATGAGTTTTATCAGCAGCATTCGCATACCCAGCTGCAATTCCGTCATGACGTGCTGGCGGGGTGCTGGGAAGCGCTGCATTACGGCGAGGCGGATATCGTGTTTGGCGCGGTACAGGAACCGGCCACGCGAAAAGAGATTGGCTGTCAGGCGCTGGGCTGGCTGGAATACGTGTTTGCCGTCGCGCCAGAGCATCCACTGGCTGCCGCGCCGGAACCGCTGTTGCGCGAGCAAATCCGCCAGTATCGCGCGGTGACGGTGCATGATTCATCACGCCATGGGGCGGGGATGGATTTGCGCGTGCTGGATGAGCAGAAGACCCTGAGCGTGCATGATTTTCCGTCTAAGTTACAGGCACAGCTCGCCGGTTTAGGCTGCGGCTACCTGCCGCGTTACCTGGCGGAACCGCATCTGCGCAGCGGGGCGCTGGTGGAACGTCAGCTCGACAGTGAGTGCCGACGCGACATGGCCTATCTGGCGTGGAATGAAAGCGCCAACGGTAATGCCGCCAGCTGGTGGCGTGAGCGCTTACTCACGCTACCGGGGCTGCACGACATTTACCTGCCAGCCTGAGATTAGATAGAAATATGGTGGCTGACCTGTGGCGGTTCGTCACCCTGATGATATTGCAGCACCGCCTGTTGCAGCGCCACATCGGCACGCGAGACGCGCTGGTGTTGGCGCAGGTGTTCTTGCCATGACTCCACCAGGAACCACTCCAGCAGCGCGGTGGGGTCATCGCTCTGTTCCATCAATCCCCAGGCATAGGCCCCATCACGACGGCGCGCGGCGGCCAGTTTGCGCATGGCGCGTTTGAAGTCGGCACGATCGGACTGCGGCACCTGGTAGCGCACCTGAATCATTACCGGGCCGCGATGGCCATTCATCTCACCGCTGACCTCCGGGTCAGCCCAATGTTGTGCCGGTTGCAGATCCGCTTCACCGGCAGGCAGCACCAGACGTTTCAGCAGCAGGGCGGTGATCAGCAGCAAGCCACCGGCCAGCAACAGCGCCTGGGCCAGCCCGATATGCTGGGCAATTAAGCCCCATGCCAGGCTACCACCTGCCAGCGTCCCGTTGAACACCATCAGATAGACCGCCAGGCCACGTCCACGTACCCAATCCGGCAACACCGCCTGTGCCACACCGTTCAGGGTGGTGAGGGCGATGATCCAGCCAATGCCGAGCAACACCATCAGCAGCAGTGCCAGCCACTGTGCCGGACTGATTGCCAGCGCCAGCATCACGCCAGCACTGAGCACGGCGGAGAGCAGCAACAGGCCATCATTGCCCATCTGCCGACGCAGACGTGGCAACAGCAACGCGCCGCCTATCGCCCCGACACCGACCGCGCCGAGCAGCAGACCGTAGAACCCGGCAGTACCTTGCAACATATTACGCGCGACCAGCGGCAGCAGCGCCCACACGGCGCTGGCGAAGGCGAAGTACAGCGCTGCGCGCAGCAGAACGCGGTGTAAATCGCGGCTGGCACGCACATAACGCAGCCCGGCACGGAAGGCACCAAAGAAGTGTTCATTGAGCTCGGTTTTCGCTTTCGCCGGACGTTTCCAGTACAGCAGCGCGGCGACCACGAAGAAGTAACTGGCGACATCTGCGCCGTAGGCCGCCATCGCGCCAAAGCTCGCCAGCAGCAAACCGCCGGTGGCCGGCCCAATAGCGCGGGCGATATTGATACCGAGGGAGTTAAGTGCCACGGCGTTTTTCAATTCGTGGCGCGGCACCAGCTCCGGCACAATCGCCTGCCATGCCGGGCCAAACAGCGCGGCCCCGATGCCGCCCATAAAGGTCAGACCGATCAGCCATTCAGTGGTCAGCCAGTTGTTGTGTGACAGCACCAGCAGGGTGCCACTGACGCTCGCCATCAATATCTGCACAGCAATCAACAGGCGACGACGGTCAACAATATCGGACAGCACGCCAGCAGGCAGTGCCAGCAGAAACACCGGCAGCGTGGCGGCAGTTTGCATCAGGGCGACGGCGGCAGGGTTATCCGACAGCCCGGTCACCAGCCAGGCGCTGGCGACATCACGGATAAAGCTGCCGGTGTTACCCAATACCGAGGCGGTCCAGATCAGGGCAAATAGCCCGTAGGCAAAGGGGGAAAAAGCACTGTTGCGCACGGGGGCGGTTGGGGGCTGGCTCATGGTCATTCTCCAATGAAGGTTGCGATGTCTGCACCTTACGAACCCAGAGCGTAGGTTGATAGCGGAAAAAATCGGCCATCTTGTCCAGGCTTTTTTGACAGCTTAGAAGCGCAAAAAAGTTTGAACAAGTCGTCAAAATCTCTGCTTTAGGTTTTTCCCACCTCACAGGGTAGTTTGATTAGCGAGACACAACATCACTCACCTGACGGAGAAAAATTATGAGCACTTTCAAGACTAAAGACGGCGTAAACCTGTACTACAAAGATTGGGGCAAAGGTCAACCGGTGCTGTTCAGCCACGGCTGGCCGCTGGATGCTGACATGTGGGACAGTCAGATGAATTTCCTGGCGGAACGTGGCTACCGGGTGATTGCGTTTGACCGCCGTGGCTTTGGTCGCTCTGAACAACCGTGGGAAGGTTATGACTACGACACCTTCGCCGACGATATTCATGGCCTGATTGAGCATCTGCAACTCAGCGATGTCACGCTGGTGGGCTTCTCCATGGGCGGAGGTGATGTATCGCGTTACCTTGGCCGCTATGGTAGCGCGAAGGTGAAAGGATTGGTGCTGCTGGGCGCGGTCACCCCTATTTTTGGCAAAACCAGCGATCATCCGGAAGGGGTGGAAAGTGCGGTATTTGACGGCATTAAAGCGGGATTACGTCAGGATCGTGCGCAATTTATTAAAGATTTCGCGGTGCCTTTTTATGGGACCAATGCCGGACAGACGGTGTCTGATGGCGTCATGATCCAGACACTGAATATCGCGCTGCTGGCCTCACTGAAAGGTACGTTGGATTGTGTTACGGCGTTTTCCGAGACCGATTTCCGCGCCGATATCGCCAAAGTGGATGTGCCGACACTGGTGATCCACGGTAGCAATGACCAAATCGTGCCGTTCGAAGCCACCGGTAAGCTGGTGCACGAGATGATTAAAGGGTCTGAGCTGAAGGTGTATGAGAATGGCCCGCACGGCTTTGCGGTGACGCATCAGGATCAGCTGAATGCGGATCTGCTGGCGTTTTTACAACGCAACTAAAACCCGCGCGATGAATCGCTAAAAACTTGCGCGATGAATCGCGCCGCTACGGGGATCCTGCAAACATCGTGTAGCGGCGCGGTTTACCGCGTTTATAGATATCAATCTGCCAGCAAATGCCCGTACATCGCCATCAGGCGACGGGTGACACCGTTAGTCCAGCCAAAACCATCCTGTAACGGATACTCACCACCGCCCCCCGGACGGGCGCGATCGCCGCTGATGTCATACTTCTCCACCAGCTTATGATGCAGTGCATAGAAGTTTTTCACCGTGGTTAGCCAGTTCACCGCAATCTCGGTTGCCAGCGTCTCTTCACCGTAATTGTTCAGGCCGACAATCGCCATCCATTGCAGCGGCGCCCAGCCGTTAGGTTTGTCCCACTGCTCGCCGCTTTCCACCATCGAGGTGACCAGGCCACCCTGGGTCAGCAGCAATTGACGCAGCGCCACCGCCTGCAAATGTGCCTGTTCCGGTGTGGACAGGCCGAGGAACAGCGGCACTACCGCAGCGGCGGTGAAGGCACCAAACCGTTGGCGACGCCAGTCGTAATCACGATACACCCCAGCGGTTTTATCCCACAGATAGCGGTGGATCGCGCGTTTACGTATCTCGGCTTTCTTCTGCCACGCCAGCGCCGTCAGCTCCTCGCCTTTAGCGTGTGACAAGGTGGAGATCATCAACTCCAGTTTGTAGAGAAACGCGTTCAGATCAACCGGGATGAACTGCGTGGTGCGAATACTCGCCAGGCGATGGGGATCGCGCAGCCAGCGCGATGAGTAATCCCAGCCGGACGCGGCACCGGCACGCAAATCGCGATAGACCTCATTGGCCGGACGGCGTGATTTGCTGGCGGTTTCCACATCTTCAATCCAGGACTCATCGCGCGGCGTGTCGCGGTCGTCCCAGTAGCGGTTGAGCAGCGAACCATCGGGCATACGCACCACATGGCGGTACGCCTGATCGGGCATCAGCGAACCGGCCCCGTCCATCCAGAACTGGTACTCCTTCATCAGATGGTCGAGATAGCGTTTCGCACCGCGAATGCCGTCTTCCTCAAACAACTCCACCATCAACGCAAACACCGGCGGCTGCGAACGGCTGAGATAATAGGTGCGGTTACCGTTCGGTACGTGACCGTAGTTATCAATCAGCCACGCGAAGTTATCCGCCATATCACGCAGTAAATCGTCACGACCGCTCTCCGCCAGGCCGAGCATGGTGAAATAAGAATCCCAATAGTAAGTCTCACCAAAGCGGCCGCCCGGTACCACGTAGGGTTTTGGCAGCGGCAGCAGCGACGAGTGCGGCATATGTTGCTGCGGCATTTTAGTTAACACCGGCCACAGCTCATCAATATGTTCTGTCAGGGTTTTATCCGGGTTCGACACATAAAAACTTTCATGGTGCTGCGGCAGATAAAAATGATCATGTACGAACGTAGCGAGATCGAATTCGGCCGCGCGTTTCCGGCGGCGATAGCGGATTAATATATCCAGCGGATCATATTTTGGCGCGCAATCAGGAAAGGTTTTGCTGTCGGCAAATATACGCGACATCTGTACATGCTCGAAAAGCTCCAGATAACGATCGGCAGGCGTCAGCGCATCCGGGGCGGGCAGGCCTTCAATCAGCTCTGGCTCCGGCTCCGAATCCTCCATGCCTTCAAGTATTAACTCGTGAGGATCGTATTGATACTCCAGTTCAGCATCAGTACGTTTTTCCTCGAACGCATTATTTTGCTGGTGGTTAGTATTAATAGCGGCCTCCTGAAAAGTCCGGTTTGCACAAAGTCCAAATTATAGATCTCTCATCCCTCAGGGCAACAATGCGAAATATCTATGAACGTAATAAATCATGTCGATTGATCGGCTATTTTGACGATTTTTCAGCGATAACAACGCTCTATATTTCAGGAAATGAAAGCAGTATCTGAAATGAAGCTATAAATAAGCGGGCAGAATTATCTGTAAATAAGAAAATCGCTACGGGCAGGCAAAATCAGGTGGAAAATATTGATCAAATGATGGCAAACGCAGCGGCAAACCCGTAGCGGCGCGATTTATCGCGCAGTTCCGCGCGCTGTGCCGGAAAAAACGCGCGATAAATCGCGCCGCTACGGTTGGTGTTAAAACTTAATCTTCACTGACCCTGTAGCGCTCCAGCCAGTGTGCATAAGGTGCCGGTAGTACCCACGACGGCGCATCTTTACCCAGCGCCAGCGCAGCATGATACGGCCAGTGCGGGTTTTTCAGGTGGGCACGCCCCACCATCACCAGATCCAGCTGACCTTGTTCAATGGTGGCATTGGCGATGTGCGGGGTATCAATCCCCCAGGCGGATGCGACCGGAATAGCGGCTTCGCGGCGCACACGTGCAGCAATCGGGGCCATAAACGGACTGCCCCAGGGAATATTGGCATCCGGGGTAGAGAAGCCCATGCTGACGCTCAATAGATCCAACCCGTTGCTGCGCCAATATTGGGTCAGAGTAATGGCTTCCTGCATCGTCTCTTCGTCGCGGCCATCAAACTCCAGCACGCCAAAACGCGCGGTCAGCGGCAGGTTTTCCGGCCACACCTCACGCACCGCATCAAAGGTTTCGCGCAGGAAACGGCTACGGCCAACGGCATCGCCGCCATATTCGTCGCTGCGCTGATTGGCGTGAACCGAGAAGAAGCTCTGTGCCAGATAGCCGTGGGCGAAGTGCAACTCCAGCCATTCGAAACCGGCGTCACGCGCACGTTTGGCGGCGCTGACGAAATCATCACGCACGCGTTTGATGTCATCCAGCGTCATGGCTTTCGGCACGCGCGGCAGGTTGTTACCAAAGGCGATGGCCGACGGCGAGAGGGTTTCCCAGCCGTTGGCATCATGTTCCGCGATATGATCGTCACCTTCCCACGGCTTATTAGCGCTGGCTTTACGGCCGGCATGACCAATCTGGATGCCCGGCACCGCACCTGCGGCTTTAATCTCCCGGGCGATACGCGCCAGTTTTTCGGCCTGAGTGTCGTTCCAGATGCCCAGACAGGCCGGAGTAATGCGGCCTTCCGGCGAGACTGCGGTGGCCTCAACAATCACCAGACCGGCTCCGCCGCGTGCCTGGCTGCTGTAATGGACGTAGTGCCACTCGTTACTCAGGCCATCAATGGCGCTGTACTGACACATCGGTGGTATCGCGATACGGTTACGCAGCGTCACGTCTTTGAGCGTGAACGGAGAAAATAACCCTGACATAACAACCCCTTAATTTGGTTAAAGCACAATAATCTGTTTGCCGCTGAAGTTACGATGCTGTAACGCCTGCAACTGGGCCGGGAGCTGGTCGTAAGGAAAATGCAGCAGTAACTCGCTGTGTAAGGTTCCCTGTGCGATTTGCGCCAGCATCCGTTCACCTTGCTGCGTTAACGCGTGCCATTGCGCCGCGTCACCATGCTGATGCAACGCGCCCAGCGCCACTTCGTGCAGCGATAACGCGCGCCCGAACGGCGAGCAAGGCCACTGCTCGACCCGGCCCTGAATGCACACCAGATGGCCGTTCGCCAGCAACAGATCGGCCAGGCTTGCAGCGTGTTCCGGGCTGATGGCATCAATCACGGCATAGAAGCGCGCTGCATTGTGCCGGGGATCGCTCACCGTGCACTTCGCCCCCAGTGCTTGCAGCCGTGAAAAGTGGCGCTCGCTGCTCTGTGTTGTCACCGCAAAACCGCGAGCCTGTGCCAGTTGCACCAGAAAATGCCCGACGGAACCGCCGGCACCGGCAATCAACAACGGTGCACCGGGTTGTGTGGGCACTTTCTCAATCGCCTGCCAGGCGGTGAGCGCCGGGCAGGGGAAGGCGGCGGCGGTGGCGAAATCGATGGCGTCCGGGATACGCAGCAACACCTGGGCGGCGATCGGCGTGAATTCGGCAAAGCTACCGGGACGTTGCAGGCTCTGGTGATAAGCCACGCGCGCGCCAAGCCAGCGTTGATCGACTTCGGGGCCAATTGCCACCACGGTGCCTGCACCATCTACGCCAGGTACCTGGCCGATCTGGCTGTCGAGCACCTTCCAGTCCACCGGATTGAGGCCAATCGCCGCGTTCTGTACCAGCACATCGCCGGGTGCTAAGGATTCAGTCGCCAGATAGCGATCCTGCAAGTCATTTGGCGTGTTGCCACCCTGCCATACCCAACCGCGCCAGTCCTCTGGCACATTAAACATAGGCACCTGCCGAGTAGGTCAGCTCATAGCTGTGGCTGTAGATCTCAATGATGTTGCCGAACGGATCTTCCATATACACCATGCGGTACGGCTTCTCGCCGGGGAAATATTCACGCACCGGCATACGCTGTTTGCCGCCAGCGGCGACGATTTTCGCAGCCAGACCCTCGACATCCGGATCCTGGACGCAGAAATGGAACACGCCGGTTTTCCAGTACTCGAAATTGTTCTCAGGTTTTTCTGCCGCTTTGAACTCAAAGATTTCCACGCCAACACGGTCGCCGGTGGAGAGATGCGCGATGCGGAATTTCTCCCAGCCACCGCCAAATACATCACTGCACATCACGCCAATGGCGGAATCATCTTCCTGAATTTCGGTCGGCGGCATAATCAGATACCAGCCCATCACTTCGGTGTAAAACTTGACGGCAGCGTCGAGATCGGTGACCGACAGGCCGATATGAGAAAAGGTACGTGGGTAAGGAGCAGTCATCTGCGTTCTCCATTTGTCGAAAAGATCTACAGGCTACTGCGCAATATGTATAATGAAAACAGTGATTCGGTTATAGGTTTTATAAAATTTCATTATGTTCAATCCACAATGGTTAAAATCCTTCGCTATGCTGGCGGAGCTGGGAAGTTTTACGGACAGCGCAGATCGGCTGGGGATTACCCAGGCGGCGGTGAGCCAGCATATCCGCCATCTGGAGCAGCAACTGGGGCCACTCATCCTGCGCAGCAAACGGCCGCTGGAGCTGACACCCGCCGGGCTGGCGCTGCTGGATTATTGCCAGGAAGTGGATCGCGCCCAGCGCCATCTGACGCTGCGTTTAAGCGAGGAAGACGTGACCTGTGGCGAAGTCAGCCTGATTTCGCCGGGCAGCATTGGCTTGCGCCTCTACCCGCTGCTGCTGGAACTACAGCAGCAGCACCCGGATCTCAGTATTCGCCATCGTTTTGCACCGGATAGCGAGGTCATTGATGCGGTGCTGCATAACCGCTACGAGATGGGACTGGTGACGCAAAAGCCGGATGACAAGCGGCTGGTGGCGGAGAAATTTGCCGAGGAGCCACTGGAGTTGGTGGTGCCTGCCGGGGTGAAGATCCACAGTTGGGCGGATCTGGACACGCTGGGCTATATCGATCACCCCGATGGTCAGGCGATGGCGACACGTTTGCTGAGCCGCCGTTTTCCCGGCAATCCGGGAGTGCGGAATCTACCGCAACGTGGTTTCAGCAATCAGATCAGTTTGATCCTTGAACCGGTGGCGCGCGGCCTGGGTTTTGCGGTGCTCCCGCAGTCGGCACGGCTGGCGTTTGCCCGGCAAGCGCATATTCAGGTGGAGAGTTGCGGCGTGTCGCTGGTGGATACCATCTGGTTGATCCATCGCGCCGAGTGGCCGCTGTCGGGACGTGCGCAGCAGGCACTGCGCTGGCTGGAGGGCAAGGTGTGATGGCCCTCACCCTAACCCTCTCCCGCAAGCGGGAGAGGGGATACATTGGCATATTGCACATTTCCTTCTCCCGCAAGCGGGGGAGGGGATACATTGGCATATTGCACATTTCCTTCTCCCGCAAGCGGGGGAGGGGATAGATTGGCATATTGCACATTTCCTTCTCCCGCAAGCGGGAGAAGGGATAGATTGGCATATTGCACATCTCCTTCTCCCGCTTGCGGGAGAAGGCCGGGATGAGGGCAACAGCCAGCACTTATTTCGCTAACGCAGCCTTGATGACTTCCGCGTAACCGGTCGTCGGACGACCAATCAGCGTGCTCAGGGTTTTACTGTTATCAAACAACCCGCCCTGCGCAGCACCGGCATCAGAATCCGCCAGCATCTCGGCCAGTCCGTCCGGTAAACCTGCGCCTTTCAGCGCCGCTGCGAAGTCTGCCTGCGGCAGGTTGACATAATCCACCTTCTCGCCGGACTGTTTAGCAATCTCTGCCGCGAATTCTGCCAGCGAATAGCTGTCGTCACCCGCCAGTTCATAGATTTTACCTGCCTGATCGTCACGGCTGATCACTTCCGCCGCCGCTGCCGCATAGTCAGCTCGCGCCGCCGAGGCGATGCGGCCTTCACCGACCGAACCGATAAACGCATGGTGCGCCAGTGCCGGAGCGATGCTGGCAGCATAGTTTTCGGTGTACCAGCCGTTGCGCAGCAGCGCGAAGGGAATGCCGGAAGCTTTTAGCTGCGCTTCAGTGGCACGATGCTCGACACCAAGACCGAGCGGCGTGGTATCCGCATGTAGCAGGCTGGTGTAAGCAATAAAACCCACGCCTGCCGCTTTGGCCGCGTCAATCACCGCTTTATGCTGCGCTTCACGCTGGCCCACTTCGCTGGAGGAAATCAGCAGCAGTTTGTCCACACCAGCAAAGGCCGTTTTCAACGTCTCTGGCTGGCTGTAATCCGCGGTACGCAGCGTCACGCCCAGCGCCGCCAAATCGGCAGCCTTCTCTGGCGAGCGAACGGCGGCAATCACTTCACTGGCCGGGACTTTTTTCAGTAACGCGTTAATCACTAAACGGCCAAGCTGACCGGTGGCACCTGTAATCGCAATCATGTTGTTCTCCTTCAGTTTGAACTGGTATGTCATCAGGTTAGGAGATAAACTAACTTTTAGTAAGTACTTACAGATTTGTTAGTTTGGCGAGATAACGTTAAATGTCTGAAAACCTGAGTGAAAAATTTAGTCGCGGTGAGTTGCTTAACGTTAACTGTCCGTCACGCGAAGTGCTGAAGCGCATTACCAGCCGCTGGAGTGTGCTGGTGCTGCTGGCGCTGCGCGAGGAAACCCTGCGTTTTAGCGAACTGCGGCGCAAGATTGGCGGCGTCAGCGAGCGTATGCTGGCGCAGACGCTGCGCTATATGGAAGAAGATGGATTTGTGCAACGCATCGCTTATGACGTGGTGCCGCCCCATGTGGAATATCACCTCACTGAGCTGGGGCGAGAGGTGGAAGGGCAGGTGGTGGGTCTGGCTGACTGGCTGGAGAGCAACCTGCACCGGATTCTGGATGTGCGTGACAATATCTGATGAGCGTAGCGGCGCGATTTATCGCGCAGTTCCGGGTGCGGTGCCAGAAAATCCGCGCGATAAATCGCGCCGCTACGCCAGTGCGGAATGGGTTAACCGTGCAAATACTTTTCAAACCAGCCTAATGTGCGGCTCCACGCCAGTTCGGCTGCTGCTTTGTCGTAACGCGGTGTCGAATCATTGTGGAAACCGTGGTTTACCCCAGGATAAATATACGCCTCATACACTTTATGATTGGCTTTCAGCGCCGCTTCATACGCAGGCCAGCCCTCATTGATGCCTTTATCCAGTTCGGCATAATGCAGCAGGAGCGGAGCCTGAATACGTGGGACATCTTCCGCCTTCGGCTGGCGGCCATAAAACGGCACCGCGCAGGCCAATTCCGGAAAGGCCACGGCAGCCGCATTGGCCACCCCGCCGCCGTAACAAAAACCGGTGATCCCGACTTTGCCGGTCCCGGCTTCGTGATGCATCAGAAAATCCACCGCCGCGAAGAAGTCGTTCATCAGTTTGACCGGGTCGATCTTCGCCTGCATGGCTTTGCCTTCTTCATCGTTACCCGGATAGCCCCCCACTGAACTCAGCCCATCCGGCGCCAGGGCGATATAGCCTGCTTTAGCCACGCGGCGTGCCACGTCTTCAATATAGGGATTCAGGCCGCGATTCTCATGCACCACCACCACGGCTGGCACCTTGCCACTGACTTTGGCCGGACGCACCAGATAACCGCGCACGTCGCCGTGGCCTTGCGGCGAGGGGTAGTGGATGTACTCCGGGACGATATCGGGGTCGGTGAATTCTACCTGCTGCGCCAGGGCATAATTCGGGCTCATCGCGCTGAGCAGCGCCGCACCCGTCATCCCGGCGATGGTGAACTTTGCGGCCAGCGCGATGAACTCGCGTTTGCTGATTTTGCCGTGGGCGTAATAGTCGTAAAGCTCCAGCAGTTCCTGCGGAAAATCCTGTGCGGTAAGACGTGTCATAATCTCTCCTTCGCTGATTAACCAGATGGTATTGCCGCTCTAACAAAGCACAGCTTTTAACCTCTGGCAAATCGCATGCCGCAGAGGGTTAATAACCTTTTACCCTGCTGGCAAAGTTGAATAAGCCTGCTTTGTTATAGTTTTATCGACCCCCACTGTTTATTTCTGTTTTCACTACTTCCTTTTACAGTTGTGTTCCCTTTCTCTGTTCTGGTGAAGAAGTAAGCAATGTTTGGATTAGATGCCTTTCACCTGGCGAGGATACAGTTCGCGTTTACTGTCTCCTTTCATATCATTTTCCCGGCCATCACCATCGGTCTCGCCAGCTTCCTGGCGGTGCTGGAAGGTCTATGGCTAAAATCCCGTAATGAGACCTATCGCGATCTCTACCATTTCTGGTCCAAAGTCTTTGCCGTCAATTTCGGCATGGGCGTAGTTTCTGGTCTGGTGATGGCGTATCAGTTTGGCACCAACTGGAGTGGCTTCTCGCAGTTCGCGGGCAGTATCACCGGTCCACTGTTGACCTATGAAGTCCTGACCGCCTTCTTCCTCGAAGCCGGTTTCCTTGGTGTGATGTTATTTGGCTGGAACCGCGTTGGGCCGGGCCTGCACTTTTTTGCCACCTGCATGGTTGCGCTGGGCACCATCATCTCTACCTTCTGGATTCTGGCGTCCAACAGCTGGATGCACACCCCGCAGGGTTACATCATTCAGAACGGTATCGTGGTGCCACAGGATTGGCTGAAAATCATTTTCAACCCCTCGTTTCCGTACCGCTTGCTGCATATGTCGACCGCGGCGTTCCTTGCCAGCGCCTTTTTTGTTGGTGCCTCAGCGGCCTGGCATCTGTTAAAAGGCAATGACAATCCGGCCATTCGTAAGATGTTTTCCATGGCGCTGTGGATGGCGCTGATCGTTTCGCCGATTCAGGCGATGATCGGTGACGCACATGGCCTGAACACCCTTGAACATCAGCCCGCGAAAATCGCGGCGATTGAAGGGCACTGGGAAAACCCGCCAGGTGAAGCCACGCCGCTGATTCTGTTTGGCATCCCGGATATGGAGCAGGAGCGCACCAAATACGCGCTGGAGATCCCTTACCTCGGCAGCCTGATTCTGACCCATAGCCTCGACAAACAGGTTCCGGCGCTGAAGTCCTTCCCGAAAGAAGACCGCCCGAATTCCACCGTGGTGTTCTGGTCGTTCCGCGTGATGGTGGCGCTGGGCCTGCTGATGATTACCCTCGGTATGGTCAGCCTGTGGTTGCGCTTCAAAGGGCGGCTGTATCAGTCACGTCCGTTCCTGTGGTTTGCGCTGTTGATGGGACCTTCGGGCCTGCTGGCGATTCTGGCGGGCTGGTTTACCACGGAAATTGGTCGTCAGCCGTGGGTGGTGTATGGCGTGCAGCGCACCATAGATGCGGTATCCGCGCATGGCGATCTGCATATGAGCATTAGCCTGCTGGCGTTTATCCTGGTGTACTGCTCCGTGTTCGGTGTGGGGTATGTCTACATGATGCGTCTGATCAAGCAGGGGCCAAAAGTGGGGGAAGGTCACGATGTGAACCCGGGAGGCCCGGGCCAGAGCAACACCCCGGCACGTCCACTTTCTGCGGTTTCTCATCAGGAAGGAGGCCTTAAATGATCGACTTTTCAATCATTTGGTTTGCGATCATCGTTTTCGCCATTCTGATGTATATCGTGATGGATGGCTTTGATCTTGGTATCGGCCTGTTGTTCCCGTTCAACAAAGATGCGGTTGAGCGCGACATCATGGTTAACACCGTTGCGCCGGTCTGGGACGGCAACGAAACCTGGCTGATCCTCGGGGGCGCCGGGCTGTACGGGGCGTTCCCGCTGGCCTATTCGGTGATTGCCGATGCGTTGACCATCCCGCTGACGGTGATGCTGATTGGCCTGATATTCCGTGGTGTGGCGTTCGAGTTTCGCTTTAAAGCCACCGAATCGCACCGTCCATTCTGGGATAAAGCCTTTATTGGCGGTTCGATTCTCGCCACCTTCAGCCAGGGAGTGTCGGTGGGGGCCATTATCAACGGTTTCCCGGTCAGTGGCCGTACCTTCGCCGGTGGCCCCATGGACTGGCTGGCACCGTTCCCGCTGTTCTGCGGTGTCGGTCTGGTGGTGGCGTATGCGCTGCTCGGCTGTACCTGGTTGATTATGAAAACCGAACATGACCTGCATCGTAAGATGTCCGCGCTGGCAACGCCGCTGGTGATCGCGCTGCTGGTGATCGTCGGCATTATCAGCCTGTGGACGCCGTTCAGCCATGAAGCCATTGCCCAACGTTGGTTCACCCGTCCAAACCTGTTCTGGTTCCTGCCGGTTCCGGTGCTGGTACTGGTGTGTGCATGGGGCATTGTGCGCGGCATCAAACGCGAAGCGCATTACAGTCCGTTCCTGCTGACTTTGCTGCTGATTTTCCTCGGCTTTTCCGGCCTGGGGATTAGCGTATGGCCCTACATCATTCCCCCTTCCATCACTATCTGGCAGGCGGCGTCTCCGGCAATCAGCCAGGCGTTTATGCTGGTGGGCGGGTTGCTGATTATCCCGGTGATCCTGGTGTACACCTTCTGGAGTTACTACGTCTTCCGGGGAAAAGTGAAAGCCAACGAGGGATATCACTGATATGTCAGGACACACTGAAGTGAAAGCGCCACTCTGGAAGCGGGTGATGTGGCTGGTGATTATTTACGGCGCAAGCGTGCTGGCACTCGGTGTGGTGGCATCGCTGTTTCGTATGATGATGACGGCCGCAGGGATGCGATCGCATTGATGAAAAACGTAGCGGCGCGATTTATCGCGCGTTTTTTTCTGACATCGCGCGCGAAATTGTGCGATAAATCGCGCCGCTACGTGATCTGTGTCAGCATTCATTGCTGGCGAAAATATTAGCGAACTAAGCAATTAATGCTTTTCCCGTTACGCTTTCTTTACTCTTCCTTACATTCATAATACGTTTTTGTTATATTTATGTGACCGATAACGCAAATTCTGCGTCCCCTTTCCTTTCGATCATCACAGAAAATGCTCAGCCTGACTCTGAAAAAACAGTACATCAACGATTTGGTGGACTGGATTGAAGCGAACCTGACCGACGAACTCAATATCGATCTGATTAGCCTGAAATCCGGTTATTCCAAATGGCACATGCAACGCATGTTCAAAGAAATGACCGGACAAACGCTGGCGTCATACACCCGTAAGCGTCGTCTGACCATGTCAGCGATGGCGCTGCGTCTGACACGTATGCCGCTGATTGATATCGCCGTGCGTTTTGGTTTTGATAACCAGCAGAATTTCACTCGCGTGTTCAAAAACCATTTCTCGCTGACGCCGGGGGCATATCGCCGCATTCCGGAGCTGCAGTTAAAAGATTTCCACAGTCGCATTCCCACGCAGCATCGCTGGGTTGACGTGCGGCTGGCGGAGAAGCCTGAACTGCGCCTGTGTGGTGAAGTGATTGAATGGGAATGTCGCTTTGGTGAATACATCCACGATCATGGCGACGTAGTCGCCCAACACGCGCGCGATTTCGTGGCCTTTGCCGGACAGCACGTCAACAAAGGCTGGCTGGGCTTTCAGTTCAGTCCGGGGGAAGGTTCCGCCGATCAGCAACATATCAGCCTGTTTCAGGCGCTGGAAAGTCAGCATGGCGATGTGCTGCCGAGCAATGTGGTGAACTGGACCGGCGAAAGCGGTCTGTATGCGGAAATTGACTGGCAGGGGGCACCGGAACAGATCAACGCCTTTACCGCCGATATGTACTACATCCATCTGCCCGCATTGGGTGTCGCCCGGCGAGAAGGTAAAGATCTGCTGCGTCTCGATCTGCAAAACAGCACCCCGGATTTATTAACCGGCACCTTCTTCATCCCGGTGACTGCCGGATAATGCATAAATCGTGCGGTTATCTGTGATAAACCGCACGATTTTATAAAATACTTCCCCTGAGCGGCGTAAAATTCTCCATCGAAACCTGATCCCCCGCGTAAAACCCTGACGCCCCTGAATCAGGCTGAATAATCACCTGCATTCCTGGTCCAGCCCGGACCACTAAAGAGAAGAAAAATGATGCGACTTATACCGTTGTTCCTTGTGACAGCGCTGACCGCGTTTTCGGCTATTGCTGGCGCTCAGCTCTCCGAACCGTTCTCACCGCCAGCCGGTTTGCACCCGCACCAGACTTGCCAGCAGCATGAAATTTCGGGGGATAACCCGTTACCGCAGAACAATGGCGGCATGCTGGAGTGTGGTCACAACGACGCGCTGCAAAACTAAGTTTGCAGCGTTTGCCGTTCAGCGCGCCGCGCCAGCAGGCTGGCACGGATAAACGCGACGATAAACACCAGGGCAAATAACACCACAATGGTCGGCGCAGGTGCGCTATCCAGATAAAACGACAGATACACGCCGCTGAGCGAAACCAGCACCGCTATCGTCACCGCCACCAGCAACGCGTGTGAAAAGCGTTGGGTCAGCAACAGCGCAATCGCCCCTGGCGCAATCAACAGTGATACCGACAGAATAATGCCCACCGCCTTCATGGTGGCGACGATGGTTAACGCGACCATACACAGCAGGCCGTAATGCAACCAGCCGGTGCGTAATCCGCTGGCCTGGGCTTGTTGTGGATCGAAGCAGAACAGCAAAAAATCCCGCCATTTCACTGCCATGATCAGCAGAATCACCGCCGCGATAAGCGTGGTTTGCACCATGTCTGCGAGGGTAATACCCAACATATCGCCAAACAGGATGTGATCCAGATGCACCTCCGGTTTGGCGGCAATATACAAAATCAGCCCGACCGCGAACATGCCGGAGAAGACAATGCCCATCACCGTATCCTGCTTGATGCGACTGTTGTCCTTCAGATAACCACTGGCGACGGCACAAAATACCCCGGCAACAAACGCCCCCAGTGCCAGCGGCAGGCCGAGTATCCACGCCAGCACAATCCCGGGAAACACCGCATGGCTCATGGCATCGCCCATCAAGGCCCAGCCTTTCAGCACCAGAAATACCGATAACAACGCGCAGGGAATCGCCACCACCAGCGCAATCAACAAGGCCTGGTTCATAAAAGCAAACTGGAAAGGTTCAAGCAGCAACGTCAGCATCGACATCCTCCTGATGGCTGCGTGCGCGTCGGCGTTGCGCCAGCAGACCCTGTTGCGGGGCGAAGATAAACGCCAGTAAAAACAACAGCGTTTGCGCCACTACGATGATACCGCCCGTGGCGCCGTCAAGGTAATAGCTGGCCCAGGCACCCAGAAAGCTGGTGACGCTACCGATGGTAACGGCGATAGCCAGCAGACGCGGGAAACGATCGGTCAGCAGCCACGCAGTCGCTCCCGGCGTGACCACCAGGCAAATCACCAGAAATGCACCGACAGTTTGCAGCGCTGCGACGGTAGAGAGTGCCAGCAGGGTGAAAAACAACAGTTTCAGCCGCTGCGGATGCAGCCCGATGGCGCGCGCATGGTTCTCATCAAAAAAGGTCACCAGCAGATCTTTCCATTTGAAAAACAACACACTAATGGAGACTGCGCCAATCAACGTCAGTTGCAGGATATCGGCGGGGGCGATGGCGAGAATGTTGCCTAATACAATGGTTTGGATATTCACCGCGGTTGGGTTAAGCGACACCATAAATAGCCCGAGGCCGAAGAACGAGGAAAAAATCAGGCCGATAATGGCGTCTTCTTTCAGGCGGGTTCGTTGGTTGAGGAACAACATACTGCCTGCCGCCAACCCTCCCGAGAGAAAGGCACCGAGAGCAAAGGGTAAACCGAGCATATAGGCACCGGCGACGCCGGGCACGATGGAATGCGACAGCGCATCACCAATCAGCGACCAGCCTTTCAGCATCAAATAGCAGGAGAGAAAGGCGCACAAGCCGCCGACCAGCGCCGACACCCACATGGCGTTCAGCATATATTGGTAGCTGAAGGGTTCCAGTAGCCATTGCATCGTCAGACCCTCTCGCTGCCCGGTGGCAGAGGTGACACAAACGGGCGCTCATCATCGGTGATAATACGGTCTTCTGAACCGTTCAGCACCACATGGCGCAGCACTCCGCTGAAGGCGCGCTCAAGATTTTCCGCCGTAAAGGTGGTGGCGGTGGGGCCGCTTGCCAGCACCGTGCCTTTCACCATTACGGTGTAATCACAAAACTCAGTGACGGAACCGAGGTTATGGGTTGATACCAGCATGGTTTTGCCCTCGTCACGCAGCTCACCCAGCAGGCTGATGATCTTCGCCTCGGTCTGCACATCGACCCCGGTGAAAGGCTCATCCAGCAGGATGACTTCTCCTTGCTGCGCAATGGCTCGTGCCAAAAACACGCGTTTTTTCTGACCACCGGATAGCTCGCCAATCTGGCGCTGACGGAAGGCCAGCATATCAACCCGTTCCAGGGCGGCATTGACGATAGCGTGATCGCGCGCTTTGGCGATGCGCAGCGTCCCCATATGGCCATACCGTCCCATCATTACCACGTCTTCAACCAGCACTGGAAAGGACCAGTCAACTTCTTCGGCTTGTGGCACGTAAGCGACCAGATTGCGCCGCAACGCCTGGCGCGTGGGCATGCCGAGAATGCGGATCTCCCCCTGTGCCAGACGCACAAAGCCCATCACCGCCTTAAACAACGTCGATTTACCGGAACCGTTAACCCCGACCAGCGCGGCGATCGAGCCGCCAGGCACGCTGAAATTGGCTTCACGTAGCGCGGTATGCCCGTTACGGTAAGTGACGCTGACCGCAGCAGCGGTAATCGCTGGCACCTGTGTCATGACTACTCCTTGATACCGTCTTGGATACCCTGCACCAGGGTGCGGGTGGTGACGTTGAGCAGGTCGATATAGGTCGGTACCGGGCCATCAGGGCCGCTCAGCGAATCGACATACAACACGCCACCGTAATGCGCGCCCGTCTCGCGAGCCACCTGACGCGCGGGTTTGTCTGATACCGTGCTTTCACTGAACACCGCAGGGATGTGTTCCGCACGCACGCGGTCAATCACCCGACGTACCTGCTGCGGTGTGCCTTGCTGATCGGCATTGATGGGCCATAGATAGAGTTCTTTCAGCCCTAAATCGCGCGCCAGATAGGAAAATGCGCCTTCGCTCGATACCAGCCAGCGTTTATTTTCTGGCAGCTGTGCCACCTGCTGACGCAGCGGTTGCAGCGTATCAGTGATTTTTTGTTTGTAAGCGGCGGAGTTGCGCTGATAGATCGCCGCATTGTCTGGATCGTATTTCACCAGCGCGTCGCGAATATTATCGACGTAAATCAGCGCATTATCGGGTGACATCCAGGCATGAGGATTGGGTTTACCGTTGTACGGGCCTTCGGTGATGCCCATTGGCGTCACGCCCTGGGTGACGATAACTTCGGGCACATCTTTTAAGTGCTGATAAAAACGACGGAACCACAATTCAAGGTTCATACCGTTAGCGAGAATCAGTTGGGCACCCTGGGCGCGTTTAATATCGCCCGGCGTCGGCTGATATTCATGAATTTCTGCTCCCGGTTTGGTGATCGAACTGACCTCAGCGGCATCCCCGGCGACATTTTTCGCCATATCGGCGATCACGGTGAAGGTGGTGATGACCTTTAGTTTTTCGCTGGCCATCGCGCCCGGGGTGAACAACGTACTCAGCAGCGTGCCAAGCACTATTCCTCTCATCATTTTCATACCGTCAGTCCTGAAGTGATTGAAAAACGCTCTAATATAGCAACTGCTATACTTTATAGCAGTTGCTATTGAAATGAGAAAGGTCTGCTGTGTAAAGCTGTGTATGCGCGGGCGTTGTGAAGTAAACAGGTTGCACTTCTCCTTCTCCCGCTGGCGGGACAAGGCCGGGATGAGGGAATCAGTCTGCACGAAATTCCGCGCGATAAAACGCGCCGCTACGAATGCCCGGATATATCTTCTTACGCGGAATAGCATTTTTCGGCATTGCGCTTAAGATATATCATAACTATTCTGACGGCGTCAGATGAGAATGAGTTTCGCTTTCATATTTGATTCATGCGTGGGCCTCTGACGCCCGACGCGAGGCAAAATAATGGAAAAAAAACCTGAATCGACCAGCGCAGTGCTGGCCCAGACGTATCACTCGATTTCGCTGGCGGCGGCGCGCACCGTTATCTCGGCAGCGCTGGCAACCGCCGCACAACATGGCTGGCATATCAGTGTGGCAGTGGTGGACCGCGCCGGTGAGTTGGTCAGTCTTGACCGCAGCGATGCGGCAATTGGTATCAGCCCCAGTGTCGCACAGGGTAAAGCGCGCACCGCCGCATTGCTGCGCGCCCCCTCGAAAGAGTTTGAGAGTTTTATCAACAGCGGCAGCCCCAGCTTTCTCGCGACACCAGGCGTGACGCCGCTGGAAGGGGGCATTCCGCTGTGGCTGCATGGTGAAGTGATCGGTGCGGTCGGTGTGAGCGGAGCACACGGTGCGAACGACTCGCTGGTGGCTGAACTGGCGGCTGAAGCGCTGGCCGCCTTCTAAGGAGTAGGGAATGGCATCATTACAGGGCAAACATCTGGTGGTGATTGGCGGCAGCTCCGGCATCGGCTTGCAGGTGGCGCAACGGGCGGCAGAGCAGGGCGCGCAACTGACGATTCTCGGACGTAACGCTGAGCGTCTGGCACAGGCGCAAGCCACGCTGACACAGCAGGGCGCTGAGGTGGCGACGCTAACCGTCGATGCGCATGATCATGACGCACTGCGCAGTGCGTTTAAACAGCTTGCTGACTTCGACCATCTGGTCTCGATGGTTGGCGATGCCATGGGCGGCGGTTTCCTCAGCGCCGACATGGCGCTGATTGAGAAAGTGATTTACTCGAAATTCCTCACCAATGTGCTGATTGGCAAACTGGCGGCAGAAAAAGTGCGGGCGGGCGGTTCTCTGACCTTTACTGCCGGTACGGGTGGTCGCGCCCAGGATGCCTGCGCCAGCTATGTCGGGAATCAGGGCATTGTGTCACTGGCACAAGGACTGGCGGTGGAACTGGCACCCAAAGCACGGGTGAATTGTGTTGCGCCCACCTGGACGGTGACACCGTTCTGGCGGCAGCAAGCGGCGGAACAGGTGGAACAGACCCGCCAGCATTTTGCTGAAATTATTCCACTGGGCCGTACCGCAGAAATTGGCGAACTCGCCAGCGCTTATCTGTTCTTAATACAAAACGATTTTATTACCGGACAACAAATCGCGGTGGACGGCGGCATTATGCTCCGCTGATCCTCGCAGGGAGATATGACTTGAGAAAACAGACCTCTACGGACAACCCGCGCGCGCCCCGTCGCGTGCGTAATGAACTGCGTTTCCGCCACATTACCGTGGCAAGTAAAACCCGTATCGCTGGGCAATTTTGGCGCATCGTCTTCACCGGCAGCGATCTGGCCGGTTTCAACTCGCCTTCTTATGACGACCACATCAAAGTGTTCTTCCCGGAACCGGGCAGCGTGCTGGCACTGCCAACCATGACCGACGAGGGCGTGGTATGGCCTGCGGGTGTGCGTCCGGCCGCGCGTGATTACACGCCACTGGCGTTTAACGGTGTCGATACGCTGACCCTCGACTTCTATATTCACGATGGCGGTGTCGCCAGTAGTTGGGCTAACGACGCGCAGCCGGGCGACCAGCTGGCGATGGGTGGCCCACGCGGTTCCTGTGTGGTGCCGGTTGATTATGGCTGCCAAATCTATGTCTTTGACGAGACGGGCTTGCCAGCGATTAAACGCCGTTTGGCTGAAGTGGCAGCGCAGGAGGTGCACCTGCTGGCGTTTGTCGATGAAGCCACTGGCCGTGATTATCTGGGCGACCTCGACGGCGTCAATATTAGCTGGTTGGGTAGCGGCACCATGCAGAGCGATAATCTCGGTGCGCTCATTGCGAAGCTGGATAAGATTTCGATCCCCAGCGAGGAGTACTTTATCTGGCTGACCGGGGAAGGCGAGGCGGTGAAACTGCTGAGCGATTACTTCACCCAGCGCCGTGGTGCGGATACCGATTTTGTACGCGCCGTCGCCTACTGGCATCAGAAATAACCGACTCTTGCCTGTCCGGTTGCCGCCTGTGTTGAATTTTGCCAGGCGGCAGACTACTATCAACCTCCCTTAACCGACCCCTCAGGCAGGCAATGAAACAGCATCGCGATTCTCCCTGGCACGGCGACCACGCACAGCGTGCATTTTGTGCGGGCGCACGCAAAAAGCGTCGAGAACGTATGCTTGATGCCAGCGATATTCGCCTGTTAATGCTGCACTTCCTCGCTCAGAGCGACGCTCACGGCTATGAGTTGATCAAATCGGTTGAAGAGCTCTCCAAAGGGGAATATTCCCCCAGTCCTGGTATTATCTATCCCAATCTGACGCTGCTGGAAGAGACCGACGCTATTCGCGTGGTGGATGCGCAAGAGTCGCGTAAGGCTTACACGCTGAACGACAGCGGTCGGGCGCTGCTGGCAGAAAACCGTGAAAATGTGGACACCATTATTGGGCGGTTAACCTCGCTGGCGATTCTGGTGAATAATCGCAGCATCCCGGCGGTGGAACAGGCAATTCACAATATTAAATTCACCCTGAATCATCGCCTGGCGCAGGAAAATATTTCTGAAGAAGCTCTCGATATTGTGATTGCGGCGCTGAATGAAGCTGCGGAAAAAATCGCAAAGAGTTGATCTTCATCTCTTTTTACCCCCTATTTTGTTGCAATATTGTTTAATTAAAATAAACAAATAAAAACAAAGATGTTGCATAAATATCATCCAAACCGAAAAGGTTTGGGTGATAAATATAAACGGTAGTTTTTCCCGCCATTATTCAGCGCTACTTTTCCCTCATCGCATTCACTCTGAAGCGTTAAGGGAGAAGAATATGTCTGAAACAAAAAAACAGCCGGTACATGACCTACGTTCGGCGATCGCATTGCTGCAAAGCCTGAAAGGCGAATTCGTCAGTACTGATACCGAAGTCGATCCGCATGCGGAACTCTCTGGCGTGTATCGCTATGTCGGTGCCGGTGGGACTTGTGAACGTCCGACGCGCAAAGGCCCGGCGATGATGTTCAACAAGGTCAAAGGTTTTCCTGATGTACGCGTGGTCACCGGTTTGATGTCTACCCGTGAACGTGTGGGGCATCTGCTGGATTGTGCGCCGGAAAAACTCGGTTTTCTGCTGAAAGATTCCGTCCATCACGCGGTTGCGCCCGTGGTGACCAGCGAGAAACCGCTGTGCCAGGAAGTGGTGCATTACGCGGAAGACCCGAATTTCGATCTGCGTACCCTGTTGCCCGCGCCGACCAATACCGAAGAGGATGCCGGCCCTTACTTCACCATGGGGATGTGCTACGCCTCCGATCCGGAAACTCACGAGTCGGACATCACCATCCACCGTCTGTGTATCCAGAGCCGCGACGAACTTTCGATGTGGCTGACCCCTGGCCGCCATATCGATGCCTTCCGTGAGAAAGCCGAAAAAGCCGGTAAACCCTTGCCGATCTCCATCAGTATCGGTGTTGATCCGGCGATCGAAATTGCTGCCTGCTTTGAGCCGCCAACAACCCCGCTGGGCTTTAACGAGCTGAGCATTGCCGGTGCCTTACGTGGCAAACCGGTGGAACTGGCCCCCTGTGTCAGCATCAACGAGAAAGCCATTGCACACGCTGAAATCGTGATTGAAGGCGAACTGCTGCCGAACGTGCGGGTGCGTGAAGATCAGAACACCAACACCGGCAAAGCGATGCCAGAATTCCCGGGTTACACCGGCGAAGCGAAAGCCGAGCTGCCGGTCATCAAGGTGAAAGCGGTAACCCACCGTAAACACCCCATTCTGCAAACCACCCTTGGCCCAAGCGGCGAGCACGTCAGCATGGCGGGTATCCCGACCGAAGCCAGTATTCTCGATATGCTGGAACGTGCGATGCCAGGCCGGGTCGTCAACGTCAATGCGCACACTTCGGGTGGCGGCAAACTGCTGGCGGTGATCCAGTTTAGAAAATCCTCGCCGGTGGATGAAGGTCGTCAGCGCCAGGCTGCCCTGATCGCTTTTGCCGCGTTCTCTGAACTGAAGCACGTCATTCTGGTGGATGACGACGTGGATGTGTTCGACACCGACGACATCCTGTGGGCGATGCAGACGCGTTTCCAGGGCGATGTTGATATCGCCACCATCGCCGGAGTGCGTTGCCATCCGCTTGATCCATCACAAGATCCGGCCTACAGCGCCAGCATCACCCAACAAGGCATGACCACCAAAACCATCTTTGACTGCACCGTTCCGTGGCATCTGAAAGCCCACTTCGAGCGTTCTAAGTTCAAAAAAGTAGATGTAAAACGTTTCCTTCCCGATTTTGAGTAAGTGAGGTTGTAGTGAGCAGAAGGCGCATTATCGTCGGCATTAGTGGTGCATCCGGTTTTCAGTACGGCATGAAGGCGCTGCAATTGCTACGCGATCAGGATATTGAGGTGCATCTGGTCGTGACCAAGGGCGCAGAGGTGACGCGTTCGATGGAAACGGCATGGCAGCGGCAGGAGATCACCGATTTGGCCGATGAGGTGCATAGCATCAGCAACCTCGGTGCCTCGATCTCCAGCGGCTCGTTCAAAACCCTTGGCATGCTGATTGCGCCCTGCTCAATGAACTCGCTGGCGTCCATCGCGCATGGGCTGACCGGCAATCTGCTGACTCGTGCAGCGGATGTGATCCTGAAAGAGCGGCGTCGGCTGGTGCTGATGGTACGTGAGACGCCGCTCAATCTGGTGCACATCCGTAATATGGCGGCAGTGACGGAAATGGGCGGGATCGTGTACCCGCCGGTTCCGGCCTTTTACCAGAAGCCACAATCCGTGGATGAAATGGTACATCACAGTGTATCGCGCGCCCTCGATCTGTTTGATCTCGACGTCGGCAACCTGAAACGCTGGGGTGAAAAACATAATGAAGCCTAAGGAGTAAATTATGGTAGTGGGACCCTTTGTCAACGGCAGCGCCGTGCTGATTGGTGGGCTGGCTGGCGCTTTTCTCGGCACCAAAGTGCCGGAACGCCTACGCGTAGCACTGCCGATGACCTTCGGCCTGTCGTCGATGGGCCTCGGGATTGTGTTGATTGGTAAGATTCACAGTTTACCGGCGGTAATTCTGGCGCTGATTATCGGTGCTGCCCTCGGTGAACTGGTGTTTCTGGAAGAGAAAATTGGCCGCCTTGGTAATCTGGCAAAAGGGCTGGTTGGGCGTTTCCAGGGCGAACAAACCGAAACCGGTCTGACAGGTGCGGCCTTTACCGAGAAGTACGTGGCGATTATGGTGTTGTTCTGCGCCAGTGGTACCGGCATTATCGGGGCGATGACCGAAGGGATGACGCACGATCCTAATATCCTGTTTGTTAAATCAATTATGGATATCTTCACCGCAGCGATTTTTGCTACCTTGCTGGGCTACGCGGTCGCAGTGATTGCAGTGCCGCAGCTGATCATCCAGCTGGTACTGGCGTCAGCCGCCGTGCTGATTATGCCGCACACCACGGCAACCATGATGAGTGACTTTACCGCAGCGGGTGGGTTTATCATGTTAGCGGCGGGTTTCCGTATCGCCGGAATTAAATCATTCCCGGTGGCGAATATGCTGCCAGCGCTGGTGCTGGTGATGCCGATCAGCCATTTGTGGACGATGTTTATCCATTAAGCAGTATGTCAGCCGCGGTTGGATCGTGGTTAGCCATGTCGGATCAGGCGCGAGGAGGCGCGGAACATCATGGATCTCAAACGATTGCATTACTTTTGCACAATAGCGGAACAGGGCTCGATCAGTAAAGCCGCGAAGCTATTGAACATCGCACAACCGCCGCTGGGTAAGCGTTTACAGGAACTGGAAGAGGAAATTGGTTCGCCGCTGTTTACCCGCACCCCGCGCCGCATGGTGCTGACTGAGGCCGGAACCTTTCTCTATCGTCAGGCGTGTGACATCCTGAGTCGGGTCAATCAACTGAAACGCCAGACCATCACCATTGCCACACGCAAGCAGCGCCGGGTGAATATCGGCATCTCCTACCTGTATCTACGCTATTTCAACACCATACTGATGGATTACTACCGCAACCGCCCCGATTGGGATATTAACGTTATCGTCTCCGACTCCAGCCATCTGGAAGCGATGCTGCTGGATAACACGGTAGATATTGCGTTGATGCAAACCCCTGGCGACCAGCAGGCATGGTTTGTGCGTGAGCTGGAACCGATCGATACCATTGCGGTGATATCCATGCACTATGCCCCGATGCTGGCAGGCAAAGCCTTACAGTTCGCCGATCTTAGCGGCATTCCGCTGATTCTGCTGCATCGTATCGGTGGGGAAGGGACTTATGAAGTGCTGCGCAGTAAGCTGTTCAGTAGCCTCGATCAGGTGAATATCAGCATCAAGGTTTCAGAACCGCGTCTGGTGCTGGAGATGATGGAGCAGGGGTTTGATGGCGCGGCATTTTTACCGCGCTCGGAGTTTATCCCCAGCGCGCAGGGCAAATATATGGTGTGCCCGCTGGCGGAACCATTCGCGATTTACCGTCCGGCCATTGTTGCGTTGAGCACCGCGCAAGATCGTCTGCTGTGGCCGCTGGAACATGAAGTGGCATAACGTAAATTGCGCGATAAATCGCGCCGCTACGATTCGGCTCGCTAGTTTTTTTTCTTATCCACATGGCCCAACTCACGATCCGGGAAGCAATAATCCCGCACCCGCTGTTTTAACGCCGCCGCATCGGGAAAGCCGCCTTCCTGCTTGCGCTCCCAAATCACGTTGCCATCGATGGTGATCTCAAACACGCCACCCGTACCGGGCTGCAACGTCACTGAGGCCAAATCATCCGCAAAGGTATGCAGCAACTCCTGCGCCATCCATGCCGATCGCAGCAACCAATTGCACTGCGTGCAGTAATGAATATTCACCGCCGGTTTTTGTGCCATGTCATCGCCCATCTTAATTAATTGATTAGTAGTAAGTTAATTGTGGTTAACAAATTGTGCTGTCTAAGATACATCTTAGTGTAAATGCTATTGATAATGATTACCACTTACATTACATTCCTGACGAAATCATTTATAACATAAAAAAAGTCTGTAACTTTTTACGGTTTTATATACAAAACCTGTGGTTTTCTGGCAGCAAGCAAGTGAGCGAATACTAACAATTAACCAGGTATTTCGCGTCTATGTCCTCTCTATTTTCGGGGTTAACTCACCAGCGTCTTTTCAAAACGGCGATCTTAGCGTCAGCGATTCATGCGGCGTGTGGCTATGCAGCGACCAGCGATAATCAAGATCTGACCATTTCAGGCAAAAAACCACCACCAATGAACCGGTGATGACCGTTACTGCACCGAAACAACCGTTGGTTGCCGGCAGCCGTAACACCATCTCAGCTGAAGAAATGCAGAAGCAGGGTGGTAATGATTTCGGTTCAATTATGCGTTATCAGCCGCTGGTTAGCGCGCCGGGTGCCGCAGGCGGTAGCAACACCGGCAAAAGTGGCTACACCGGCGACCGTGGTGGTTACACCGGTTATAACATCCGTGGCCTGGAAGATAACCGCGTCTCTATTGACGTAGACGGCATTGAACAACCTTTCGCGACCGGACGTAGCTCCGTAGGCCGCGCCGGTTCCGGCACCTTCGGGATTGGCCGTGACTATATCGATCCGTACATGTATGGCTCAGTCGGCATTGTTTCCGGTGCGACTGATGTTTCCTACAAGAACAACGCCCTCGGTGGCTCGGTTTCCTTCCGTCCCAAATCGCCGGATGATTACCTGTCGCCAACGAAGCAAACCTACTTCGGTTATCAGAGCGACTACGACTCTTCTAACCGTAGCTGGCACAACGGTATCACCGCAGCAGCAGGTGACGAAACCCTGCGCGGTATCGTGGTGATTAGCCGTCGTGACGGCCAGGAAACCCGCAACAATAGCGGCACTATTGATGCCTACCCGGCTAACTGGCACTCGGATGCGATTGCTGCCACCGGTATCTGGCAGCCAAACAGTGAGCATCAGTTCAGCGCCACGCTGGACTACTACCACAAAACCAATCACACCAACTTCGACTACTGGGGTACGGGCACCACCACCATTTATGGCCGTGCCGATCAGAGCAGCCAGACGCGCCGCTGGAGTGGCATGCTGAAAGATCTCTGGACGCCAGATAACAACCTGCTGGTGGATAGCCTGGAAAGCAGTATCTATTACCAGGAAACCCAGGCGCATGATGACACTGCGGTACCCGTTGCCGGTACAGTTGCAGCGCACAATATCTATTCAGACTACAACACCAAAACCTTTGGCTTTGAAACTAAAGGTGAAAAGAGCTGGTTGTTTAACAACATCAGCTATGGTCTGAACGCCAGCATTGCGAAAACTGAGCGTCCATACTGGCTGGATCCGGCACAGACCTCTTACAACGATATCACTCCGCCAGAAGCCAACAGCCGTAGCTGGACATTCGGTGCCTTCGTTGAAGACACCATGAGCTGGGATCTGAACGGCCACACCTTCTCGGTGATTCCGGGTGTGCGTTATGCTTACCAGAATACCAAACCGCAGAACCTTTCCAGCCTGGCGGGTGGCGATGCCGATCTTTCCACAGACGACGTGTCGACGTTGTATAACAAGAGCTTTAGTGATGGTCAGATCCTGCCGTCAATCGCCTTCCAGTACAACCTGACGCCGAAGATGATGGCTTATCTGCAATACAAGCGTGGCGCACAGTTCCCGAACCCAAGCCAGCTGTATGGCTCATGGAACCTGTCCTCTAACTATGCTTCCGCTTACGGTGCACAGTATGCCCTGTTGGGTAACACCGACCTGAAAACCGAAACCAGCAACAACTTCGAGTTTGGTCTGAAAGGCGAAGCGGTGGAAGGGATCACCTTCTCTGCGGCGACCTTCTACAACAGCTACAAAAACTTTATCGACTACACCCGTTATAGCCGTAGCACCAACCCGTCAGTCTTTACCAACATTCCGAGTAATATCGATATCGCTTACCGTGCGGAAAACCGTGACAAAGCCTATATCTACGGTGCGGAATTCGGTAGCAAGTTCAATATCGGGACATGGGTGCCAGAAGTTGATGGTCTGAGTGCACGTCTGGCATTTGGTTATGCTCAGGGCGCGTCTAAGTCCAGCTACCTGGGTGATAAATACGTGCCGTTGGAGAGTGTGCCGCCGATGCGTCTGATCACCGGTGTGGCGTATGACGATCCGGATCAGCGTTACGGTGCCGCCGTGACCGCTACCTTTAACCACGGTAAGCGTGCGACTTATACCCAACGTCAGAGCTACACCAACACCGGTAGCTCGATTGGTACTACCAGCAATACTTACTACCAAAACATCCCTGGCTACGCGCTGGTGGATCTGACGGCTTACTACCGCGTCACCAAAAACGTCAAGATCAGTGGCGGTGTCTACAACCTGACGGACCGCAAATACTGGGACTACCTCAGCAGCCGCGATCTGGAATCCACCACCAGCAAAACCGATCAAAACTACTATGATTCACAGCTTGCTGTGATGCCGGGACGCACCTTCCAGTTGGGTGTGAACGTCGATTTCTAATAAATCACTTCGCCCTGCGGCAACGCAGGGCATTTTCATGGGAGCATGCGCAATGAACGAACGTTACGAACACTATCTGGCCCTGAAAGGCGAACATCCGAAAAAATACGCGCGCGATTTGGCGGCACTGATGGGCATTGGCGAAGCGCAGCTGTGCGAAGCGCGCGTCGGTCAGGATGCAAAAGCCCTGAAAACCGATTTCCCGGCGCTGCTTGCTGCCCTTGAAGCGGCAGGTGAAACCAAAAGCATCACCCGTAACGAATACGCCGTGCATGAGCAGGTCGGAAAATATGAAAACCTGCACCTCGGCGAACATGCCGGATTGATCCTCAACCCACGCGCGCTGGATCAGCGTCTGTTTCCCCAGCAGTGGCACAGCGCCTTTTTCCTGCAAGAAATGACGGCGCGTGGTGAACGTCAAAGCATCCAGATTTTTGACAGGCATGGTGACGCGGTACTGAAAATCTACACCACCGACAACACGGACATCGCCGCCTGGGATGCGTTGATTGCCCAGTTCACTACCGCTGAGCACGTCCCACTGGAACTCACACCTGCCAGCAGCCCGCAGCACAGCACGACCGTTGATGCCAGCACCATCGAGGCCGAATGGCGTGCCATGACCGATGTGCACCAATTCTTCGGTTTGCTGAAGCGTCATAACATTTCGCGCCAGCAGGCATTCCGCGCGGTAGCGGACGATTTGGCCTGGCAAGTCAGCAATGACGCGCTGGCACAGCTGCTCAATCAGGCACAGCAGGATGGCAACGAAATCATGATTTTTGTTGGCAACCGTGGCTGCACCCAGATCTTTACCGGTGCGATAGAAAAACTAATGCCGATGGACAACTGGGTCAACATCTTCAACCCTGCATTCACGCTGCATCTGATGGCGGATCACATCAGCGAAAGTTGGGTGACGCGTAAGCAGAGCGGCGATGGCTTCGTCACCAGCCTTGAGCTGTTCGCCGCTGACGGTACGCAAATCGCGCAACTGTACGGCCAGCGCAGTGAAGGTACGCCGGAACAGGCGCGCTGGCGTGAACAGCTGGCGTTGCTCACTACCCCAGGAGCTACCGCATGAAACGTCTGACCCTGTTGTTGCTGACCGCGCTGGCGCTGCCGACGCTGGCGGCAGAACGCGTGGTTTCCATTGGTGGAGACGTCACGCAAATCGTATACGCGCTGGACGCCCAGCAGGATCTGGTGGCGCGCGACAGCACCAGCCAGCAGCCTGCTCAGGTAAATAAGCTGCCGAACATTGGTTATATGCGTCAGCTGAATGCGGAAGGCATTCTGGCGCTGAAGCCGACGCTGGTACTGAGTAGCGAACTGGCAAAACCGTCGCTGGTGCTGCAACAGGTGGAGCAGGCAGGGGTGAAGGTGGTGGAAGTCACCGGCAAAAATAGCCTCGAAGCGATCCCGGAAAAAATCGCGACCATTGGCAAGGCGCTGCATCGTGAAGACGCCGCCAAAGCACTGACTGAGAAAGTCCAGAAACAACTGGCACAACTGCCGGGTCAACCGCTGTCGGTGAAGGTACTGTTTATCATGGCGCACAGCGGCATGAATACCCTGGCGGCAGGATCGCAGACCGGGGCTGATGGTGCGATTCGCAGTGCTGGCCTGGTAAATGCGATGGGAGCCGTACCGCATTATCAACCGCTGTCGCCGGAAGGTGTGGTGGCTGCCGCACCGGATCTGGTGGTGGTGGGTCAGGATGGACTGCGTACCCTCGGCGGTGAAGAGAAGGTGTGGTCGCTGCCGGGTCTGGCGCTGACGCCAGCCGGGCAGCATCACGCGCTGTTGGTGGTGGATGAGATGGCGCTGCTGAGTTTTGGTCTCGACACACCGGACGCCATCGTCAAACTGCGTCATGCAGCCGAAGCGGCAAAACATGACTAGCGTTGCAGTGCTGCGCTGGCTCGGCCTGATGGCCATCAGCATGGTGATTTGTATGCTGATGGCCGCCAATTTTGGCGCGATGCCGCTGTCAATCCGCACCCTGTGGCACGCACCGCTCAGCGATATGGTGTGGCAGATTTGGCTGAATATCCGTCTGCCGCGCGTGCTGTTAGCGGTGCTGCTTGGCATGGCGTTGGCAGTGTCTGGTGCAGTGATGCAGGGGCTGTTCCGTAACCCGCTGGCCGATCCCGGTTTGCTGGGGATCAGCAGCGGTGCCGGTCTGGCCGTGGCGCTGGCGATTATCGTGCCGGTGGCGTTGCCGCCGATCCTCGCCCTGTGGTTACCGATGCTGGCGGCCTTTGTCGGCAGCCTGGTGGTGACGTTGCTGATCTTCAGCTTCAGCCGCCTGGCACTGGGCAACCTGTCGCGTTTGCTGCTGGTAGGCATTGCCATCAATGCGTTGTGCGGCGCGGCGGTAGGGGTGTTGTCGTGGATCAGTAATGATCAACAACTGCGCCAGCTGGCATTGTGGGGTATGGGCAGCCTCAGTTCGGCACAGTGGCCGAGCCTAACGGTGTGCGCGTTGCTGATTTTACCCGCGTTGATCGCCATCCAGACCCGTGCACGGCGTCTGAACCTGCTGCAACTCGGTGAAGAAGATGCACATTACATGGGGATCGATGTGAAACGTACCCAGCGTCAGTTACTGGTGCTGAGCGCGTTACTGGTCGGCACGGCGGTGTCGGTGAGTGGAATTATTGGTTTTGTCGGGCTGGTGGTGCCACACGTGATGCGCTTCTGTCTTGGCAGCGATCATCGCTGGATGTTACCGGGATCGGCGCTGGCAGGGGCGATCCTGTTGTTGCTGGCAGATACGCTGGCGCGCACCCTGGTGATCCCGGCAGAAATGCCGGTGGGTCTGTTAACCAGCCTGATTGGTGGTCCGTGGTTTCTCTGGCTGATCCTGCGCCAGCAGAGGGGGATAAATGAGTGATCGGATGCAGGCGCGCGGTCTGTGCTTTAGCCATGGTGCACGGGCGTTGATTGATAATGTTTCGGTGACGCTGGAGCCAGGCGAAATGGTCGCGTTGATCGGCCCGAACGGTGCCGGTAAATCTACACTACTGCGCCTGCTGACTGGTTTTCTCACCCCGGCAGCCGGTGATTGCTGGTTGGGTGATAGCCCGCTGGCAGATTGGCCGCGTGAACCACTGGCCCAGCGCCGTGCGGTGATGCGTCAGCAAAACAGCATGACCTTCCCGATGCCAGCGGAAGATGTGGTGGCGATGGGGCGTGCGCCCTGGCCGACTGCGGGATCAAAAGCGGTGATTGAGGAAGTGATGCATATCACCGGTAGCCTGGAACTGGCGCGACGTGATTATCGTTCGCTGTCTGGCGGTGAGCAGCAACGTGTGCAACTGGCGCGTGTGCTGGCACAGCTGTGGCATGAGGATGGCCCGCGTGGGTGGCTGTTCCTTGATGAACCCACCTCGGCGCTGGATCTGTTCTGGCAGCAGCACAGCCTGCGTTTGCTGCATCGCTTAACGCGTAATGGACGGTTTAGCGTGTGTACCGTCTTGCACGATCTCAATCTGGCATCACTGTGGTCGGACCGTATCCTATTGTTGCATCAGGGTAAACTGGTGGCAGAGGGCGCGCCACATGAGGTGATGACCGAACAGACGCTGACACGTTGGTATCAGGCAGAATTGGATGTGGTGCGGCAGGCGGAGCAGGGCAGGCCGCAGATTCAGTTACGCGCCTGAATAACATCAGCGCGATAAATCGCGCCGCTACAGTATGTGCAATTTTTCGTAGCGGGGCGATTTATCGCGCTTTTTTTGGCAGATGTTACCGGCAATCGACGATCAGACGTCCACGCACTTCACCCGCCAGCAGTTGTTCTGCCCCTTCACGCGCTGCACTCAGCGGGATTACGCGGGTGAGTTTTTGCAGCTGTGCGCCGTCCACCAGTTCCGCCAGGCGTTGCCATGCCTGCTGACGCAGCGGTTGTGGGCACATCACACTGTCCACGCCTGCCAGAATCACGCCGCGCAGAATAAAGGGGGCAACGCTGGTTGGCAGATCCAATCCCTGCGCCATACCGCAAGCGGCAACGACGCCATCCCGTTTGATGCCAGCCAGCACATTACTGAGTGTATGGCTGCCAACGCTATCGATAGCGGCGGCCCAACGCTCTTTTGCCAGCGGTTTGCCGGGTTGGCTGAGTTCGTGGCGATCAATGACGGATGTCGCTCCAAGGGTGCCGATTAAGTAGTCGCTGTCACTGGCACGACCGCTGGAAGCCACCACTTCATAGCCGAGACGCGCCAGCAGGCTGACGGCAAAACTGCCTACACCACCGCTGGCACCGGTGACCAGCACCGGACCGTGCTGCGGCGTAATGCCTTGTTTTTCCAATGCGAGCACGCACAACATGGCGGTAAACCCGGCAGTCCCGATCGCCATGGTTTGCAGTGGGCTGAGCGCGGAGGGGACTTTGACCAACCAGTCACCGGAGACGCTGGCCTTCTGCGCCAGGCCACCCCAATATTTCTCACCGACGCCCCAGCCTGTCAGCAATGCAACATCATCCTGCTGCCAGTGCGGGTGGCGACTATTGATCACCCGGCCAACAAAATCGATACCCGGTACCATCGGGAACTGGCGCACGATTGGGCCTTTGTTGCAGATAGCGAGGGCGTCTTTGTAGTTAAGGGTGGAGTAGCTAACTTCGAGGGTGACATCCTGATCCGGTAGTTGTTTTTCTTCCAGATCTTTCAGGGTGGTGCGGTATCCCTGTTCGTCATTATCAATGACCAGTGCCTTAAACATGCAGCCTCCGGCTGGTTGAGGAAAGTGGGGTCATGGTACTCCTCAAATCAGGCTGCTTCTAGTGAGCCAAATCAAGGGCACGTCATTCGTTGTTCCGGTCCGAAACACCGCTGTCATTCCTGAATATTTCCTGAAGGCGATCTGAATCCCTTAAATCGCTGTGAGAATCTTACCCTCTGTATTTCAGTGCGTTAAGTACGATGTTAATGTCCTGGCACTTTTACCGGATTGACAGGTGTTGCGTTTATGAGTGTCATCTCGGCTCCGCATGATGCGTTGTTCAAAAGGTTTCTTAGCCATCCGCCGATTGCCAGGCAGTTCCTCGAAATTCATCTGCCACCATCCATACGTCAGCATTGCGATCTGGACACTCTGCAACTGGTTACCACCACCTTTATTGAACGGGATCTACGTGCGTTATATTCCGATGTACTGCTGTCGATGAAGACCGACTGTGGTGAGGGGTATATTTATGCCTTGATTGAGCATCAAAGCTCTCCAGATAAGAATATGACCCTACGCATGATGCGTTATGCCATTGCCGCCATGCAACGCCACCTCGATGAGGGGCATACTGAATTGCCGATTGTCGTACCCATGTTGTTCTATCAGGGAAAAACCAGCCCTTATCCCTACTCGATGAATTGGCTGGCGTCATTCCGCGACCCGGATCTGGCTGAGCAGATTTTTTGTCATCCCTTTCCGCTGATTGATGTCACAGTCATCCCTGATGAAGAGATCATGACGCATCGCGCGGTGGCACGACTGGAAATGGCGCATAAGATCATACGTCTGTGTGACATGTTGGAGAATATCGACCCGATGGCAACGTTGCTGTCTGTGGATTACAATGATGATCTCTCTATCGACGTGATCTTCTACCTGCTACAACATGGGGATACGGATGACCGGGAAAAACTCGTTGAGATATTGATGCAGACCAAACCTCAACTAAAGGAGCAGATTATGACGGTTGAACAACAATGGCGGCAGGAGTCGCGCCTGGAAGGACGACAGGAAGGACGACAGGAAGGACGGCAGGAACTGGCACAGGAAATGGCACGCCGCATGCTGGCCAAACAGCTGGATCTGGCAACGATTATCGAACTGACTGGCCTGAGTGAAGGTGAGTTACAACAACTGCGTGCCTGAATCACGGACTTAACGGTAGCGGCGCGATTTATCGCGCAGATCCGTGTGCGATGAATCGCGCAAATCCGTGCGCGGTGTCGGAAAAAACTGCGCGATAAATCGCGCCGCCACAAGGGACGAGACTTCAATCCCGTGCCTTATCCACCGCATCGCGAAAACGGTACCAGCCAGTCACCAGGGGTAAAAACCACGGTTTCCCCCCATACAGCGGGATCGGTTTAAAAGTGTTGCGCTCAAACGACAATGGACGCGGTTCGGTGCCGAGCAGCTTTTGTGCGGCGCGATAACCGAGCCAGCTCATCAGCGCCACGCCGTTACCATTGCAGCCAACTGCAAAACGCGCGTTATCCATTTCACCGGCATAAGCGGTTTTATCCCACGTCATACCCACATAACCACTCCAGGCATGGCTAATGCGATACGGTGCCAGTTCCGGCCAGATCGCCAGCATACGTTGACGAATGCGGATCGCAGCCGTTTTATCGTCGCAATCCATAATGCCGGGACGCGAGCCAAACAGCAGACGCGTGCCGTCCGGCGACGGGCGGGTGTAGATCAGATCGCGACGGCTGTCGGTGATCATGCGGCCACCGGGAATCAGCTTCGCCATCAACGCGGGCGGCAGCGGTTCGGTAGCGATCTGATAACTTTTCACCGGCACGATGCGTTTTGCCAGATTGGGAGAGGCCTGAGCATCGGTGTAGCCGTTGGTGAGGAAAATCACCTGACGCGCGCGCACGGTGCCACGTTCGGTGTAAACCACTTTGCTGCCGCCTTCTGTTTCCACGCCAGTCACGCGGGCATGGGAAAAAAGTTGTGCCCCCAGTTTACGTGCCAGGTCGCGTAACGCCCGGTTGTATTTACCTGGATGTACGCCACCGTATTCATCCACCAAAATGCCGCCGTGATAGAAGTCGGAGCCGATGATCGGTGCCTGAGTCGCGCGATCGATCTTATGCACCGTAACGCCGGTAACGCGATGCAGGATATCGCCCATCTGATATAAACCGGCGAGTTGCTTTTGCGTGTGTGCACCAAAATAGCGGCCACCAATAAACAGATCCGCGTCCAATTGCTCCTCGCGCACCAGATCCTGAATAAAGGCAAAGGAGGCAATCGAGTCGGCGATCATGCGTTGAAACAGCTCCGGCGCGATGCCTTTGATGGCACCGCCAACCACCAGTTTCTGCCCGCTGCTGATCATTCCGCCGGTGCGGGTACTGCCGCCGCTGCCCAGCGCGTTAGCCTCCAGCACCACCACTTTTTTGCCGTGGCGGGCCAGCTCGATCGCTGCATTCAGCCCGGCGAAACCGGAACCCACGATCACGATCTCGGTTTCTGCCGGGAGCGGATCACGGCAGGTTTCCGGCGGTGCGGCTTCCCACCAGTACGGGCTGGTTTTGAAATCTTCAGTAAAAATTGCCTGATCTGACATGATGTCTCTCAACTCCGTTACAACACCTGGCCGAGGAACTCGCGCGTGCGCGCATCCTGCGGATCGTCAAAGAGCTGCGCCGGTGGCGCCATCTCCACAATTTTGCCTTTGTCGGTAAAGCACACCCGATGCGAGACCTCGCGTGCAAAGCGCATTTCATGGGTCACCAACAGGCAGGTCAGGCCGTCATCTACCAACTCACGAATGGTGTTCAGCACTTCTTTCACCGTTTCCGGGTCCAGCGCGGCGGTGACTTCATCAAACAGGATGATTTCCGGCTGCATCGCCAGTGCGCGGGCAATGGCGACGCGCTGCTGCTGGCCACCGGAGAGTTCGCCCGGGTAGCGTCCCTCTTTTCCTTCCAGCCGCACTTTTTTCAGCAAACGCAGTGCGCGCTCGTGCACCACGTCGCGTTGATGCTTCAGTACCTGCATTGGTGCCATCATCACGTTGTCGAGCACCGTGCGATGCGGGAACAGGTTGTATTGCTGGAACACCATCGCCACCTGGTGGCGCAGCGGACGCATCGCTTTTTCGCTTTCAATCTCATGCACGCGATGTTCACCGACGCGGATAAAGCCATCGTCGATCGGCAACAGGCCATTGATGCAGCGCAAAATGGTGGATTTACCTGAACCTGAAGGCCCGATAATGCACACCGCTTCGCCTTTGGTGACTTCCAGCGAAATGCCTTTCAACACCTCGGTGTTGCCGAAAGATTTGTGAATATTGTCCAGCTCGATCAGGGACGGAGTGCGAGTGATCATATGGCATCCCCTTTGGTTTGGTTTTCCAGCCGACGCGCCAGCAAGGCAATCGGATAGCAGTAACAGAAGAACATCAGCAGCACGGTGACGTAGAAATAGATCAGCGAGCCTTCGCTTTCGGTTGCCAGCGTGGTGCGCAGCAACGTCACCACCTCCTGCACACCGGTCACGGTCGCCAGTGCAGTAGAGATAGCCAACAGCGCATACAGGTTCATCCAGCCAGGAATAATGCGACGCAGCGCCTGTGGCAGGATCACGATGCGATAGATTTGCCACGGGCTGTAGCCCAGCGAACGGGCCGATTCCCACTGGCCGCTATGCACCGAATTCACCGCACCGCGAATCACTTCGGCGAAGTTGGCGGCGGTCGGCAGACTCAGACCGACAATCGCTTTAAACAGCGGCGACAGCGTGAACTGCACACCCAGCAGCTCCACGCGGTAGGGCAGCAGATACAACATCGAGAACAGCAGTACCAGCCATGGGGCATTACGCAGAAAGTTCATCACGGCGCGTGCCGGAATACTCAACCAGCGACGCTTTGCCAGCATCAGTAAGCCGAGAAACAGCCCGAGTACCGTGGCAATCACCATGCTGGCAATGCCGATAAAGATGTTGAGGATAAAACCGCCGTTGAGCGGCCAGCCGTGCATGGAACCGGTCAGCAGCAGTGGCAGTTTTTCCCATACCTGACGCCACTCGCCGCTGCGATCGGTCACCATGCTGCACAGCAGGATCAGCAGGCCAATAAACAGAAAGGCGTGACGCGTCTGCTTTTTACGTTTCAGATAGAGAATGTCGCTCATGGATCAGGCTCCGTAACCAGGATAGGCGAGGGCACGCTGTACCCAGCCAATCAGCCACACCACCAGGCTTACCAGCACCACGTAGATCACCAGGATCAGCAGCATCACTTCCAGCGTGCGGAAGGTGTCGTTGTAGATCTGCCCGGCGGCATACATCAGTTCCGGGACGGTGATCACTGACGCCTGCGAAGTGGTTTTGAACAGGTTGGTCAGCACGTTGGTCAGGGGCGGCAGGCAGATACGCGCGGCAATCGGCACCTGCACATGACGGAACAATCCCCAGCGCGTGTAGCCCAGCGAGCGCGCCGCTTCCAGCGTGGCTTTCGGCACCGCATCGAAGCCAGAACGAAACGCTTCGATGCACAGCGCGCCGCCGAACAGGCTGAGCGACACGGTGGCCGACATAAAGGCGCTAATCAGCGGCACCTGTAAGCCGGTCACCGGGTCTTCACGGGTAAAACCAATCTGCGTTAGCGTGAAGTAGAAGAACAACATTTGCAGCAGGGGCGGCGTGTTGCGAAACAGCTCGACGAACAGCTCGATACTGGCATCCAGCCACGCGAGACGGAACGTCAGGCAGAAAGCGCCCAACAGGCCGATAACAATGGCGAACGCCGAAGAGAGCGCCGCCAGTTCCAGCGTTTGCAGCACGCCCTGTAGCAACCACTGCTGATACGTGGGGTCAAGTAGCCAGGAGAAATCGAGTCCGAACATATGTCGCTCCTGACGGCTTACTTGGCCGCAGCGCGCGCCGCTTCCGCACGTTTGGCGATGTACGGCGACGCAGGCATCGCAAACTCTTTTTCCCAGCCAATCAGCTTGTCTTCGCCTTCAGCTTTGACAATGGCTTTATCAACGGCGGCGCGGAAGGCATCGTCACCTTTACGCAAGCCACCGGCCATCGGCAGGTATTCATAGGGTTTCACCGCGATTTTGTAATCGCTCCAGCCCGGTTCTTTCAGTTTGTTTTGCAGCGACATGTCATCAAACACCATCGCCACACAGCGGTTGTCCTGTAACGCACGATACGCTTCCGGCAACGCGGTGAAATTCACCAGTTGCAGGCCATATTTTTCAGTCACGGTTTTATTGAAATAAGAGCCTTGGATGCCGCAAATTTTCTGGCCTTTCAGTTGCTCCCACTGGGTAAATTTCACCGCTTTGCGCGCCAGGATCGACGGACCCGCAGCGGAAACGTACTCATCGGTAAAATCGATCTGTTTGGCACGATCCGGCGTGACGCCAAGGGTCGCCATGATGATGTCGATCTGCCCGGAGTTGAGGAATTGCATGCGGTTAGAGGCGTTCACTGGCACCAGTTTGATTTTGTCTGGCGAGCCGAGCAGTTCGTTGGCGATGTAGCGCGCCAGGCTGATCTCGAAGCCGACGGTGTTGCCGTTGTTGTCCATGTAGCCGTAAGGCGGGTAGTCATTTTTCACCCCGACCGTTAATACGCCGCGGGCCTTGATATCGGACAGGGTGTCCGCGTGGGTAATTACCGGGGCAGCCAACAGCAACATCGAGGCAGCCAGAATACGCATGCGATGGTTTTTCATAGATATTTCCTCTGTCGGGGTGAATCTGCAGGTGTTGTAAATTTTGTTATGTGAGCGACTTTTTTTGTTGAAACGCGCTGCTCACTTGTCAACCGAATATGAAATCTGCTAGAAAATTAGTCAACAAAAAACCATATACTGAAATCTTATGATTTAAAGTTTCATAATGTGGAACTTTAACGGTGAGGCTGATGAGCGAAAATTCGGGGAAAAATGGGGTACAACTGCTGGATCGTGCCGTGATGTTGCTCGATCTGGTGGCTGATGCGGGCAGTGAAGGGGCGACGCTAAAAGCGCTGTGTGACCTTTCCGGTCTCAACAAAGTCACCTGCCATCGCATTCTCAATTCGCTGGTGGAACATCAGCTGTTGCAGAAGGTGCAAAGTGACAAATGTTACCGGTTGGGCACCAAGCTGCTGGTGTTTGGTGCCAAAGCGGCACGCGGGCCAGGCCTGCGCCGTCAGTTCCAGCCTGCGCTGGAGCGGTTACGGCAGCAGACCGGGGAAACGGCGATGTTGATGGCGCGCGATCGTGATGATTCGGTGTGTATTGACCGCTACGACAGCGAATACCAAATGCAGACACTGACCGGATCGGTCGGTGGTGCCGTGCCGCTGGGCCTCGGGCCGGGCAGCCTGGCGATCCTGGCGTTTCTGGAAGAGGAGCAGCAGCAGGCGATTCTGGCGCGCAATCGGGCACGGCTCGACAGTTGGCCGCAGCTAACGGCGCAAGCCTTGCAGCACAAACTTGAGCAGACGCAGCAACAGGGTTTTGCCATCGATCCTGGGGAGCTGATTCCGGGGATCGCCGGGATCGCCGTACCGATCATGGTATCCGGTGCTGGCGTGGTGGGATCGCTGGGGTTGACCTTCCTCTCACCCCGTCTGAACCCCGAGGTGCAGCAGCGTTATGTGGCGTTGTTGAAAGAGGAAGTCGCGGCGATTGCGCCACTGATCAGCCCGCTGGATACGCGGTTGCGGGCATCGCTTTAGCGGTGAGGCACAAATTAGCCTATTGCACATCTCCCTCTCCCTTATGGAAGAGGGCCGGGGTCAGGGTAACAACACGCACAATCTGGAGATTCCATGAGCAAATCAACACGTAAAGTCGCGTTAATCAGCGGTGCCAGCCGCGGTATTGGGGCGGCGATTGCCGCCAATCTGCTGGCAAACGGTTGGGCGGTGAGTCTTGGCTGCCGTTCACCCGCGGATGTGGTCGTCAGCGACGGCGAAAATCAGCTGGTGTGCCGTTTTGATGCCTTTGATGCGGCCACCGAACAGGCATGGGTGGATGCCACCCTCGCGAAATTTGGCCGTATCGATGCGGTGGTGCATAACGCCGGCATGATGTTACCGCTGTCGATCCTTGAAGCCACTGACGACGAGTTTGATCGCACCTTTGACGTCAACGTCAAATCGCCGATGCGCCTGAGCCGTCTGACATGGCCGCATTTGCAGGCCAGCGGTGCCGGCCGCATCGTGATGCTGGTTTCGCTCTCCGGTAAACGCGTCAAAGCGGAACGCTCCAGTCTGTATGCCATGAGCAAGTATGCCGCGCTGGCGCTGGCCCACGGGCTACGCAAAATCGGCGACGCCGATGGCATTCGCTGTACCGCCATCTGCCCCGGCTTTGTCGCCACCGATATGGGGACCGCATTGACCGAAGTGCCCGCAGAAAAGATGACGCAGCCGGAAGATCTGGCGCACCTGATCCGCACGGTTCTGGAATTACCCACCACTACCAGCATTGCCGAAATTCCGGTGAACTGGACGGTGGAAGATAACTATTGATGCCCTTTTACCTGACGAGGAAATAATCATGGGTCCCAGCGTGGATGCAGTTCCCTCTTCGGCAACGTTTCCGACGAGCGCCGATGTGGTGGTGATTGGTGGTGGGATTATCGGCGTGGCGACCGCGTTGTCGCTGGTGCAGCGTGGTATCAGCACCGTGCTGCTGGAGAAGGGCACGGTGGCGGCGGAGCAATCAAGCCGTAACTGGGGCTGGTGTCGCCGCACCGGGCGCGATCTGCGCGAGCTGCCGCTGATCAACCTCAGCATGCAGTTGTGGGAGGGGATGAATGCGCGTTTGAACCGCGAGACGGGTTTTCGTCGCAATGGCATCGTTTACGCCTCACGCACTGAGCAGCAGCGCGAGCGTCATCAGCGCTGGGTCAATGAAGCGCAACACTACGGCATTCACAGTGAGATGTTGACGCCGCAACAGCTGAGCCAGCATCTGCCGCAGCTCCAGGGCCGCTATCCCGGTGGGTTATATACCGCGCTGGACGGGCGTGCCGAGCCACAGCAAGCAGCACCCGCGATGGTGGCTGCCGCGATGGAGCAGGGGCTGAATCTTCAGCAGCATTGCGCGGTGCGCACCATCGAACGCACCAATGGCCGCGTCAGCGAAGTGGTCACCGAGCACGGTGCTATCCGTTGTCAGCAAGTGGTGGTGGCGGGTGGTGCCTGGTCCCGCCTGTTGTTACAGGGGTTGGGCGTGACGCTGCCGCAGCTGAAGGTGCTGTCGACCGTATTGCGTACCCGTCCGGTGGATTTCGATCCCGGCGTCTGCGCCAGTTTTGGCAGCGTCGCGTTACGCAAACGGCTGGATGGCGGTCTGACAGTGGCCAGTTCAGCCACCAATACCGCAGATATCACGCTGGATTCGTTACGATTTAGCCCGCGTTTTATGCCAGCATTTTGGGTGGAGCGTAAATCGTTGCAGCTGCGTCTTGGCAAACGTTTTGTCGATGAGGCACTGCGCTGGAAGCCCGGTCAGGCGGATAAACGATCGATCTATGAAGTGCTGCGCGTGCTCGATCCGCTGATTAATCCCTTGATCGTACAGCGCATGCGTCACAGTCTGGCTGAGTTGCTGCCGCCGTTGCGCGATCTGCCGCTGGCGCAGTGCTGGGGCGGGCTGATCGACACCATGCCGGATGCCATTCCCGTGATCTCCGGCATTGATCAGGTGGCCGGGTTGTATCTTGCCACCGGCTTTTCCGGTCACGGATTTGGTATTGCGCCAGGTGCCGGCCAACTGATGGCGGACTTGGTGCTGAACAGCACACCGTCGGTAGATGCCCATCCGTTCCGCTTCAGCCGTTTTAGCGATGGTGAAAAGATTCGCGCACAACACTGGTTGTAATGCTTTGTTATCAATATCCGCACCTTGCATAATTTTGCATAAGGTGCGGATAATTAAGCACTTTTAAATTTACCGACTGATAAAAATCAATATATATCAATAAGTTGTCCATGCGCAAAAATTGCCAGTAGCGGGTTGTTCCGACAAAAAAAAGATGACATTATTGCGCCCCTGATAGTTATCAACCCCCTTTATCACTGAGGACGCCGCCATGGTCGGTACAATGCGCATTTGCACTTGTTCCCGTTCGCTTCGCTGCAAGCGTTCCTCCGTCATCTGTTGTTCGCATTTCTCGCTCACCATGCGGTGAGGCCAGCTTCGCGCTCGCTGTTGGACATGAGTAAAGACAGACGCTTTCTGGCTTTACTGATGTCTATCGGTTGCGGCTGTGAACTCTTTTTGCACCGATCCGTCTGACGTTATTCGCCGGGGAATCTTCCTCATTGCTGTGCCACTGGCACCCACTCATCCTTGACCTCTGGGGATTTGTGTTATGACACCACTAAAAATTGCTGCCAGCGCTGCTGTAGCGCCGAACCTGAGCCTGAACACCATGCGCGACGTGGTGACGCTGGACAACACTGACTTTACCGATGTGGCGGCTGTTGTCGTCTCTTTGGCGGATACGCGCAGTGGCGTGTTGGCGCTGTTGCGCCAGACCGGCTTCAACCTGCCGGTATTCGTTGCCAATGCCTTTGACGAAGAGGTGCTGCGACTGCCGGGCGTGGTTGCTGAAATCAACGGCGCACCGGAGGAGTGGGAGGCGTTAGAAGAGGCCGCGCAGGCTTATGAAGCGGAACTGCTGCCACCGTTCTTTGACACCCTGACGCGCTATGTCGATATGCAAAACAGCACCTTTGCCTGTCCGGGACATCAGGGCGGTGCCTTTTTCAAAAAGCATCCGGCCGGTCGTCAGTTCTATGAATTCTATGGCGAAAACGTCTTCCGTTCCGATATGTGCAACGCGGATGTCAAACTGGGCGATTTGCTGATCCACGAAGGTTCGGCTAAAGATGCGCAGAAGTATGCGGCCAAAGTGTTTAACGCTGACAAAACCTATTTCGTGTTGAACGGGACTTCCAGCGCTAACAAAGTGGTGACCAACGCGCTGCTGACACGTGGTGATTTGGTGCTGTTCGACCGCAACAACCATAAATCTAACCATCATGGTGCGCTGATTCAGGCGGGAGCCACGCCGGTGTATCTCGAAGCGGCGCGTAACCCGTTCGGCTTTATTGGCGGCATTGATGCGCATTGCTTTGATGAAGGCTATCTGCGTGAGCAGGTCAAGAAAGTCGCGCCGAAGCGCGCTAAAGATCAGCGTCCGTTCCGTCTGGCGATCATTCAGCTCGGTACCTACGACGGCACGGTGTATAACGCGCGCCAGGTGGTGGATCGCATCGGCCATCTGTGTGATTACATCCTGTTTGATTCCGCCTGGCTGGGTTACGAGCAATTTATCCCGCTGATGGAGGGGTGCTCGCCGTTAACGCTGGAGCTGAATGAGAACGATCCGGGAATTTTTGTCACCCAGTCGGTGCATAAGCAGCTGGCCGGATTCTCACAGACTTCTCAGATTCACAAGAAAGATAACCATCTGCGCGGGCAGAAACGCTTTTGTCCGCATAAGCGCCTGAACAACGCCTTTATGCTGCACGCGTCCACCAGCCCGTTCTACCCGTTGTTCGCGGCGTTGGATATTAACGCACGGATGCATCAGGGCGAGGCGGGTCGTAGCATGTGGCACGAATGCGTCACGCTGGGCATTGATGCGCGTAAAGCGATTCTGGAACGCTGTGAGATGATTCTGCCATTCCTGCCGGAACAGGTGCATGGTCAACCGTGGCAGGCAGCAGAAACCGAGACGATCGCCGCCGATCCTGCTTACTTCAGCTTCGAACCTGGGGCGAAATGGCACGGTTTTGCCGGTTATGCCAGTGAGCAATATCTGGTTGACCCTTGCAAACTGCTGCTCACTACGCCAGGCATTGATGCCGCCAGCGGGGAGTACACCGAGTTCGGCATTCCGGCCACCATTCTGGCCAATTACCTGCGCGAAAACGGTATTGTGCCGGAAAAATGCGACCTCAACTCAATCCTGTTCCTGCTGACGCCAGCGGAAAGCGCGGAGAAGATGGCGCATCTGGTGGCGATGCTGGAGCAGTTCGAACAGCACGTGAAAGAAGACGCGCTGCTGGCGGAGGTGCTGCCGAGTGTGTATCGCAAAAATATGGCGCGTTATCAAGGCTATACCCTGCGTCGCCTGTGCCAGGAAATGCATGATTTGTACGTCAGCTATGGTGTGAAAGATCTGCAAAAAGCCATGTTCCGCGAAGCCTGCTTCCCGCCGGTTAAGGTAAACCCGCAGGATGCACATCAGGCGTATATTCGCGGTGACGTCGAGCTGGTGCCGATTGCCAAAGCGGAAGGGCGCATCGCCGCAGAAGGTGCATTACCTTACCCTCCTGGCGTGCTGTGCGTGGTGCCGGGCGAAGTCTGGGGTGGCGCGGTGCAGCGCTATTTCCTCGCGCTGGAAGAGGGGATCAACCTGCTGCCGGGCTTCTCGCCGGAGTTGCAGGGGGTTTACACCGAAGAGGATGACAGCGGACGTAAGCATTTAGTGGCGAATATGATGGTTTAATTGTGCTTGCTGTTACCCTCATCCCGGCCTTCTCCCGCAAGCGGGAGAAGGAGATGTGCAATATGCTGAATCTGCTCCCTCTCCCGTAAGCGGAAGAGGTCTGCTCGATCTGCTCCCTCTCCCGTCTTGCGGGAGAGGGCTGGGGTGAGGGAACTGACCGCACTTAATAACGGTGATAACTGCGCTGGGCGCTGTTCACCTTGTACAGATAGCGACGTGATTCTGCGGATGGATGGTTGGTGGTCAGAGTCTGATAGACCTGCCCCGGCGACATGCCATTAATCATCGCAAACGCGCGATCTTTATCGCTGGAGAACACGCGCAACACGCTGCCCGCACCGCCGTTATAGGCAGTAATCACCGCATAACGTCGTGATACCGGGTCCTGGATTCCGCCCAGATAGGTGTTCTGCAATAACGACAAATAGGCCGTACCGGCATCGATGTTATTCTCCGGATCAAGCAGATAACTGCGGCTTGGTTTGCCCCATTTCCCCTTCATGCGGAAGACATCAACCCCTGCGGTATGCTGCACGACCTGCATCAGCCCCAGTGCATCCGAGTTGCTCACCGCATAGGGGTTGAAGCTCGACTCGGTCTGCATAATCGCCAGAATCAACGACGCATCCACGCCATACTCTTCAGCGGCTTTACGCACCATGGGCAGGTATTTATGCGCACGTTTATCGAGATGGTTTGGCACCATCGGAATGGTCACAGACCAGATAACATGCAGGCCCGAGGTGCGTTTTTGCAGTTTGTTCTGAATCAGGTAATCAGCAAAGCTGCCAGCACGTCCCTGCCAGCGAATCGCCTGACCGGTGTTGTCCAACACCTGGCCGTACAGCATCGGCTCTTTACTGATCTGAATATCGTTGGCGTCTGAATAGAGATCGACATTACCCGGTTCGTCACCCATTAACAGCGTGGTGATGATCGCCTGGCGCAGGCTCGCCATCGGATCGGTGCCGGAAATGGTTTCAACGGTAATGCTACCGCTATCAAAGTTGATATGGCTGCGGGTGTAATAGTTATCGCTATATTTGACGTAATCTTTTGGGCCAGCGATCAGAACTTCATTGATTCCCCAGATATTTTCAATGTTATGGGCGAACTGACCCATCAGAATGTCGAAACCGTTGGTGTCCTTAACCCACTCTTCGTGATATTGCCCTTGTTTGTGTCCGGAGCAGGAAACCAACAACGGTGCGATTGCCAGCAGGGCGATCAATTTTTTATTCATTGTTAATGCAAGCCTGACCTGAAAAGGGCCTCAAGGTGAGGCCCAGAAAGTTTATTTTTCCGGCGGTGTGTAACCTTCAATGTGCACATCTTTGCCTTCAAACAGGAAATTCACCATCTCCTGTTCCAGCACTTTGCGATCGCCCGGGTTCATCATGTTGAGCTTTTTCTCGTTGATCAGCATGGTTTGCTTGGTCATCCATTGCTGCCAGGCTTCTTTGGAGATTTCGTTGTAGATGCGCTTACCCAGCTCGCCAGGATACAGCTGAAAGTCCTGACCTTCAGCGTCGCGTTGCAGATAAGTACAAAAAATGGTGCGGCTCATTACTCTTCCTCTTCGGTCACTCGCGTATGCAGTGCCAGTTGCTGGGGATGTCGCAGTTCATGCAACAGGCGCTCGACCGGCGCAGCCAGACCCACTGACGGTGGTTGCGCTAAGTTATACCAGAGACCGCCTGCTTCATCCATCAGCGACCCGGACGAAGGCCATGCCAGCCACATAGGCACAATATCCAGATGGAAATGGCTGAAGGTATGGCGGAAGGCGGTGAGCTGCTGTGGTCTGGCGTGAATGCCGCGTTCCGCCAGCCAGTCGGTCATGGCCTGTTCGGTGGTGAATTGCGGGAAGCAAAACAGGCCGCCCCACAGGCCCACTGGGGGACGTTGCTCCAGCCAGACATCATCACCGTGCTGCATCATCAAAAACCAGCCACTGCGTTCAGGCAGCGTTTGCTTGGGTTTCTTGCCGGGATAGTTGGCCCAACTGGTGTTGGCATAGGCGACGCAGCCGCTGTTGAGCGGGCAAATCTCACACTTCGGACGTGAGCGGGTACACACTAACGCACCGAGATCCATCATCGCCTGGTTAAACTGGCTGACGCCCTGCGCAGGGGTGACCTCTTCGCTGATTTGCCATAGCCGCTTTTCGACTTCTTTTTTCCCCGGCCAGCCAGCCACGGCGTAGCAACGCGCTAACACACGTTTGACGTTGCCATCGAGGATCGGGAAGTGCAGGCCCAGCGATAGAGACAATATTGCCCCCGCTGTCGAGCGGCCCACGCCCGGCAGTGCTGCCACGTCATCAAAGTTACGCGGAAACTCGCCAGCGTGTTTATCCACCACCTGTTTTGCCGCTTTATGCAGGTTGCGCGCCCGGGCGTAATAACCGAGACCGGTCCACAGATGCAGCACTTCATCCAGTGGTGCCGCGGCCAGATCGGCAACCGTGGGGAAACGCGCCATAAAGCGTTCAAAATAGGGAATGACGGTGGCAACCTGGGTCTGCTGCAACATCACTTCGGAGAGCCATACTTTGTAAGGCGTTTTCTCCTGCTGCCAGGGCAGGGTTTTGCGACCAAAGCGCTGATACCAGTCCAGCACCTGTTGCGCGAACTGCGGCGCTTGCATCATAAGAAGGTAATTTTTCCGTGGTTACTCTACACTCAGGCAGGAATTCCAGCACAGAGACATCAGGGTGTAAACCGGAAGATTGCAAAGGCTTGCTTCTGCTATTGAACTTTGCATAATGCGCGTTTCCCTGAACACGCTAATCAACAGGCTTTGACATGATTAATGACGTCATCACCCCAGAATTTGATGAGAACGGGCGGCCATTACGCCGTATCCGCAGTTTTGTGCGCCGCCAGGGGCGCTTAACCAAAGGGCAGCAGCTGGCACTCGATCAATACTGGCCGGAGATGGGCGTCGAGTATCAGCCGCAACCGCTGGATTTGACCGCGCTGTTTGGCCGCGATGCACCCCTGGTGCTGGAGATTGGTTTTGGTATGGGCGCATCGTTAGTGACGATGGCGAAAAATAATCCACACCAGAACTTTCTCGGCATTGAAGTGCATGCGCCTGGAGTCGGCGCGTGTTTGGGGTCAGCCAAAGAAGCGGGCGTGGAAAACCTGCGCGTGATGTGTCACGACGCAGTTGAAGTGCTGGAGAAGATGATCCCGGATAATTCGCTGCGGATGGTGCAGCTGTTTTTCCCGGACCCCTGGCATAAAGTACGGCATAACAAACGCCGTATCGTACAGGTGCCGTTTGCCGAGCTGGTGATGCGTAAGCTGAAGCTGGGTGGCGTCTTCCATATGGCGACTGACTGGGAAGCCTATGCTCAACACATGCTGGAAGTGATGAGCAGCATCCAGGGTTATCAAAACCTGTCAGGAAGCCATGATTACGTGCCGCGTCCGGAAACGCGTCCGTTAACCAAATTTGAGCAACGCGGGCAGCGACTGGGCCATGGCGTTTGGGATCTGATGTTTGAGAGGGTGAAATAATGGCCACACAGCGCAGCCGTCGTTTACGTAAAAAATTGCATATTGATGAGTTTCAGGAACTGGGTTTCTCCGTTGCCTGGCGTTTTGCCGAAGGCACCAGTGAGGAGCAGATTGACAGCACCCTGGATGCGTTTATCAACGAAGTGATCGATCCCAATGGTCTGGCCTACGATGGTAGCGGCTACCTGGTATGGGAAGGGCTGGTATGCCTGCAACAGACCGGCAAATGCACCGATGAACATCGTGAACTGGTTCGCAAATGGTTACAGGATCGTAGCCTGGCAGATGTGCAGGTGACTGAACTCTTTGATGTGTGGTGGGACTAAGCATCACATAAACGGTGCTTAGCAGCACATCCCGTAGCGGCGCGATTTATCGCGCGTTTTTTCCCGCATCGCGCACGGCACTGCGCGATAAATCGCGCCGCTACGGATCCGCAAATGGATGCAGGAGATTTCATGGTTCGTAAAACGCTTCTCGCCGCGTTGTTGCTGGCGGCGACTCAGGCCCAGGCTGCGTATGAATGCAGCGTTAAGCCACAAGATGATGTGATTATTAAGCCGCAGAGCGTGCAGGTGGTGGGAGAAAACGGCAACCTCGAAATCTCGCCGCAGGGTGATGTGCAGTTCAATGGGCAGAGAGTGAGTGTCGATAACGCCACACGCCAGAAAGCGATCGACTATCAAAACGCACTGCGCCGTGACTTACCCTGGATCGATCAGGGTGCGAATTCCCGTCTGGAGCGCAGTCGTGTTGCCCTGGATCAGGTGATTGTCGAAAAGCTGGGGCCAAACAGCAACGTGCGTAATCGCCTCAGCAAACTGGATGGTCAGCTGAAGCAGCAGATGAACCGGATTATTGAGCATCGTAGCGATGGCCTGACTTTCCATCATCAGGCAATTGATCAGGTACGTGCCGACGGTGAAAAACTGGTGCAAAGCACCATGGGCGGTATCCTGCAGGACAGCCTGAACGAGATGGGCAGCCAGCAGTCTGGCGGCGGTAGCAACCCGTTGCAGGCGTTGATGGGTAATCTCGGGGGGTTACAGCAGTCGATTCAAACGGAATGGAACAAGCAGGAGCAGGATTTCCAGAATTTTGGTCATGAGGTGTGTAACCGCGTGACGGACCTTGAAGGGCAGCGTAAAGGCCTGGTGCAAAGCTTCAAAGGTTAATTTCGTAGCGGCGCGATTTATCGCGCGGTTTTTTCCGACACCGCGCACCGAACCGCGCGATAAATCGCGCCGCTACTTTTCAGTGATACGTTTTATTCGCCTTTCACTTCTTTTGCCACGCCTTTATTACTGGTGGCAAAGTTATAAATAACCAGCAGAGCGAAAATCCCGGTAATCACCATGGTAATGGTGCCCTTGTCCATATATCGGGCCATATTACCCAGGATGATCCCGGTGACACCAAAGTCGGTATCTGAGAAGGTGGTGTTAGTTAATCCCAGAGCGCCCAATACCGGCAACAGCGCTACTGGCAGGAAGGTAATTAACACACCATGGGCGAATGCACCGAGCATTGCACCACGTTTACCGCCGGTCGCATTGCCAAATACCCCAGCAGTAGCGCCGCAGAAGAAGTGTGGCACGACACCTGGTAAAATTAATACCCATTTCAATTGGCCGAGAATAAATAATCCGACCAGGCCACCGACGAAGCTGGAAATAAAGCCAACCAGTACCGCATTCGGCGCATAAGGGAATACAATCGGACAGTCGAGTGCCGGACGGGCATTCGGTACCAGCTTTTCAGAGAAGCCGGTGAACGCCGGTACGATCTCTGCCAGAATTAAACGTACACCTTGCAGAATAATAAATACGCCAGCTGCGAAGGTGATGGCCTGTACGAATGAATAGACCAGATAGTTCTGACCATGACTGAAATGTGTTTCCACATATTCTTTGCCCGCCGAAGCAGACAAAATAAAGTAGATAATCATCATGGTCAGTGAAATAGAGATGGTACTGTCACGCAAAAAACTCAGGTTTTTTGGCATGTTCATCTCTTCGGTAGATTTCGAACCTTTACCGACTAATGAACCAATCCAGCCTGACAGCACATAACCAACGGTCCCGGTATGGGCTAATGCGACCTGGTCATGTCCAACAATTTTACGCATATGCGGTTGCGCCAGCGCCGGGAAAAATGCCATCAACATGCCGAGTGCCAGCGAGCCGGTATAAATAAGCTGGACGCCTTCGAAACCGGCAACCGACAGAATAATGGCCACCATACAGGCCATATAAAATGTCACATGACCAGAAAGGTAGATATATTTCAGGCGGGTAAAGCGAGCAACGATAATATTCGCCACCATACCAAACGCCATGATCAGCGTGGTGGGCGCACCGTATTTTTCCAGCGCAATGGAAACCATCGCTTCGTTGTTAGGAATAATGCCTTGAACATCAAATGCCTGCTTGAAGATATCACCGAGTGGAGTCAGTGAACCGACCAATACAGAGGCACCACCTGCCAGCACTAAAAAACCCAGAATCGTTTTTACCGTACCTTTAATGACATCCGGGAACGGTTTTCTTTGCGCGACCAGACCAAATAAAGCCACTAATCCTACCAGGATTGAAGGCACTTTCAGCACGTCGACAACTACCAATAAAAGGTTTTGGATAAACATATTAACCTCAGCGGTAAGCGTTCTATTTTTTCAGGTTGCATATACCCTGGCTGCAACCTGAATTATTAAGGGTAGAAAGGATTGAGTCAGACTTTATTAAAATATTCGCGAATCTTTTGCTCAAGTTCTTTGATGTCGATAATGTTATTGATGATGATGACTTTGTCTTCAGGCAAGTTAGCGCTGTAGGCAATGTCTTTACCCATCACAAAAACATCAGCAACATCAGGGGTAACTGAACCCAGATCAGAATGTTCCACATCCGCAGTGATCTCGATGGCTTTAAGAACTTTTTTAATGTTCATTTCCATCATGAAACTGCTTCCCAGGCCTGAGCCACAAACCGCCATAATTTTCATACCATACCTCTTGGTTCATATTCTAAATGGGTTACTTAATTAACTGCCTTGTCTGCCAGTAAAATGGCGCTCAATTCTTCTTTACTACGTGAGTTGAATAATCGCCCCATCGTCTCGTCATCGGAGAGGACTTCAGCCAGTTGAGAAATCATTTCAATATGGCTGTTGCTGTCCGGTGCTGAGAACATAAAAATAGCATCAACCGGATCATTTTCATCAGCATCAAATTTGACGGCCTGGCCCAGTTTGACAATCGATAACCCGAGTTTGTGCGCTCCCTGCTCTGGGCGCGCATGGGGCATGGCGATGCGTGGCGCGATAACAAAATAGGGGCCAATATCCTGTTTTTGCTGAATGATGACATCAATATACTGTTGAGAAATCGCGCCTTCATTCAGTAACGGGCGTCCGGCAACCTGAATTGCTTCTTTCCAGTCGGAGACGCTTGTCAGATACTGGATTTTTTCTTCATTCAGCCACTTTGACAGATTCGACATAGTTATTTCCTGAATTAAAATCGTGTTCGCTACTTACTTCAGCAAGCTACGTGCGGTTTCGAGTACATTTTCCACCGTAAAGCCAAAATGCCTGAACAGGACGTTGGCGGGTGCTGACTCGCCGAATGATTTCATGCCAATCACTTTCCCATCCAGGCCGGTGTAACGCTGCCAGAATCCTTCAATGCTGGCCTCCACCGCCAGACGTTGGCGCACATCTTTCGGCAGCACCGCTTCTTTATATTGCTCTTCCTGCTGATCGAAACGTTCGGTACAGGGCAGGGAAACCACTCGCACTTTACGGCCTTCCTGATGCAGCACTTTGGCCGCAGCCACCACCAGCTCGATTTCCGAACCGGATGAGATCAGCAACAGTTCGGGTTTGCCATCGCAATCGAGGAGGACATAGCCGCCACGGGCGATATCCGCCACCTGCGCCGTTGAACGAGGCTGTTGCTCAAGCGGTTGTCGGGTGAGGATCAACGCGGTTGGCCCGTTCTGACGTTCAATGGCCTGACGCCATGCCACTGCGACTTCGACCTGATCGCAGCCGCGCCAGGTTTCCATATTCGGTGTCAGTCGCAGCGAGGCGAGCTGCTCAACCGGCTGATGGGTTGGACCATCCTCGCCGAGGCCGATGGTGTCATGGCTATAGACGAAGATTGAACGGATTTTCATCAGTGCGGCCATACGCACCGCATTGCGGGCGTACTCCATAAACATCAGGAAGGTACCGCCGTAGGGGATAAAACCGCCATGCAGTGCCAGGCCATTCATCATCGCGGACATGCCGAATTCACGCACGCCCCAGGAGATGTAATTGCCCGCCGGATTTTCAGCACTGAAATCGACAGAGGTTTGTTGGCGGGTCAGGTTTGACGGCGACAAATCCGCCGAACCGCCCATCAATTCTGGCAGCAAATCGGCAAAATGATTCAGGCACTTCTGGCTGACCTGGCGGGTAGCAAGGTTAGCTGGCGCAGCCTGCAAGGCGGCGATGTAGTTATCCATGTCCGCTGCCCAGTTGGCGGGCAGTTCACCCTGCATACGACGGCTAAATTCAGCCGCCAGCTCCGGCCAGCGTTGTTGATAAGTGGCAAACAGGTGATCCCACTCTTGTTGATTTTTGGCCCCTTGTTCGGTTGCATCCCAGGCCTGATAGATCGCGTCAGGGATCTCGAAGGGCGCATGCGGCCAGTTCAGCGCTTCGCGCACCAGGGCAACTTCTGCGGTGCCGAGGGCTGAACCGTGGCAATCGTGGCTGTTGGCCTTGTTCGGCGAGCCAAAACCGATGATGGTTTTACAACATAACAGGCTGGGTTTATCGGTGACGGCTTTGGCTTCACGTACTGCAGCATCCACTGCCGCTGCATCATGCCCGTCAACACCTTCAATCACATGCCAGCCATACGCACGGAAGCGGGCGGCGGTATCTTCCGAGAACCAGCCTTCCACATGACCATCAATCGAGATGCCATTGTCATCCCAGACGGCGATCAGTTTGCCCAGTTGCAGGGTGCCAGCCAGACCACATGCCTCATGGGAGATCCCTTCCATCAGGCAGCCATCACCTAAAAACAGCCAGGTATAGTGATCGACCAATGCGAAATCCGGTTTATTGAACTGCGCGGCCAGCGCTTTTTCGGCAATCGCCATCCCGACGGCATTTGCCACACCCTGGCCAAGCGGGCCGGTGGTGGTTTCTACGCCTGGCGTATAACCGTATTCGGGGTGCCCTGGGGTGCGGGAATGTAACTGGCGAAACTGGCGGATGTCCTCAAGGGTCACATCATAGCCAGTCAGATGCAGCAAGGAATAAAGCAGCATGGAACCATGTCCGTTGGACTGAACATAGCGGTCACGATTGAACCACTGCGGGTTCTTTGGGTTGTGGCGTAAGTGATGACGCCACACCACTTCGGCAATATCCGCCATTCCCATCGGCGCACCAGGATGCCCTGAATTGGCTTGCTGGATCGCATCAATGCTCAGAAATCGAATCGCGTTTGCTAACTCTCTATTTACCATGAACTGATCTCGCTTTAGCGCTGTTTTATGCAGAAACCCGGACTGGCATCGGTGAATCGATGGTGAAAGATGTCCAGTCATTTACCCGGTGGCTGCCCCTGGTGTGGCACCTTGTTATGCCGTGAAGATCCCTGCTCACGCCTGAAAAATTGCTGAGTTTTCAGGATGGATAACTCACGTCATATCAATAAATAGTATTAAATATCATTATGTTGATTGATTTTATTGATTCGAACACACTGATTTTTATTTTTTAGCAATCAGGTTTTACAGTTGCCTGATTAAGTCTATACATGTTTAATGTGTCTAGTCATCTTGATGATGCACCTGGACGTGTACAGATACAATATGTAAGATTGAAATCTGGCTGGACACCCTGAGCTGGAGTGCAAATTCGTTAACTGGATCACATCCTCATACGGTCAGGCTGGTGCGAAGAAAATAAACTCAGGCATACATGTGCATTTATGGCTCGTTGTAGTCGGGTCTTACACTTATCGGGAAGAACGTTGATGGTCGATGGCATTACTGAGAAGCAGAAAGAGGTTGTCGATTACATCCTCCGTAAAATCAAAGAGGATGGGCTTCTGCCTGGCGATAAGCTCGACACCGAAATTGCGATAGCCAAGAACATCGGTATTACCCGAGCGACGGTGCGCGAAGCGACAAGGATTTTGATTGAACAGCAGCGCATTTACCGGGTGAAAGGATCCGGCCTGTTTGTTGGCTCGATCGGCAAAAGTAACCATTCTGGCCGTTTTCATGCGCTGTCACCGTTTGATTATCAGGCGCAGAAAAAAGGCTATAAAGGCATCAGGAAAGTTATCACCGTCAGCATTATGAAGGTGCCAACGCCGGATATGGCGCAGTCGTTACGTATTAAGAACAGCGATCAGGTGTATAAAATCGTCCGTCTGATGTGCTTTGATGATATTCCGGTGGCGCTCGAACATATCCATCTGCCGGTGACCATGTTTAGCAGCATGGAATTCAGCAAGCTGGAGATATCCAAATACTCTTATATTGAACAGCTTACCGGGAAGAAGGTTCAGCGCAGGGACCAGAATTTAAGTGCCATCAATTTAACGGATAGCGAACAGCTTAATCTTCTGAATTTGCGAGAAAATGATGCGGTGCTGGAGATCAGTGAAACGGTTTATCTGGATGACGGCACGCCATGCGAAGTGAATATCGCGCTGATTAATACCAATCTGCTGCAGCTGCGACAAAATACCGAGAGAAGTTGATTCTGTCGCGGCGCGATTGATCGCGCCGCGACGATCAAGATTTATTCTTCCACCAGAAACAATTCCAGCAGCGAGTTAAGGAACAATTTTCCTTTCTCCGTAATCTGCCAATGTTGTTCCGTTTCCAGCACATAACCCGCTGCAATTGCCGCATCAATCTGTGGACGGATTACGGCTTCTTCCAGCCCGGTGTAGCGGCAGAAATCGGCGCGCGGTGCGGCCTCCAGCAGACGGAAACGGTTCATAAAGAACTCGAACGGTTTATCCGCATCCGCGACATCATGCTGCTTATCGAGGTAATTGCCCTTCATAAAACCACGTGGGTGACGGGTTTTGACGGTGCGTACAATGCGGCCATCAGGCTGCGTCAGTTTGCCATGGGCACCACAACCAATGCCGAGGTAATCACCGAAGCGCCAGTAATTGAGGTTATGCTCACAGCGATAGCCAGGCTTCGCATAGGCCGAGGTTTCATACTGTTGATAACCGGCGGCGGTCAGCAATTGATGGCCTTGTTCGAAGATATCCCACAGCGCGTCATCATCCGGCAGCACCGGCGGACGTGAACCAAACAACGTATTTGGCTCAATCGTCAGCTGATACCACGACAGATGCGGCGGATGCAACGCAATCGCCTGGCGCAGATCGTCGAGTGCTTCCTCCAGCGACTGGTCCGGCAGGCCGTGCATCAAATCGAGGTTAAAGCTGCGTAATCCAAGACCAGCGGCAAGATGCGCCGCGCGTTGTGCTTCTTCCGGTCCATGAATACGCCCGAGACGTTCCAGCTTTTGCGGGCTGAAGCTCTGCACGCCAATCGAAATGCGGTTAATCCCGGCTTGCTGATAACCACTGAAGCGATCGGCTTCTACCGTGCCGGGGTTGGCTTCCATGGTGATTTCGGCATCGGCTGCCAGCGGTAGCCGTGCTCGGACACCATCCATCAACATTTGCATCGCATTGCTGCTTAACAGACTTGGCGTACCACCACCAATAAAGATGGTGCGGACTTCGCGCCCGCTGGTGAGAGGTAAATCCTGCTCAAGATCGTGCAACAGGTGCTGCACATACTCGATGTGCGGCACCTCGCCTTTCAATGCGTGTGAGTTGAAATCACAGTAGGGACACTTCTGCACACACCACGGAATATGGATGTACAGGCTTAACGGTGGTAAATCAGGCATTGCGCATCGCATCCAATAATAGCGTCAATGCTTTGCCACGGTGAGAAACGGCGCGCTTTTCATCTTTACTCAGCTCAGCCGCCGTTTTGCCTAATTCAGGGACATAGAAAATGGGATCATAGCCAAAACCGCCTTCACCCGCGGCTGCGCGAGTGATTTCACCGGCCCAACTGCCGTGGAACACCAGTGGCGTAGGATCGGCAGCGTGACGCACGTAAACCAGCACGCAGTGGAACTGCGCCTGGCGTTCGCCCTCGGGCACGTTTTCCAGCGCGATCAGCAATTTGTCGAGGTTCTGCTGATCGCTGGCATCAAGACCGGCGTACCGGGCGGAGTAGATGCCCGGCGCGCCGCCGAGCGCATCGACCGCCAGACCAGAGTCATCAGCAATCGCGGGCAGACCGGTGATCTGTGCGGCATGACGTGCTTTGAGAATGGCGTTTTCAATAAACGTCAGGCCGGTTTCTTCCGCTGACTCCACGCCCAACTCGGTTTGCGCCACGATATCAAGACCAAAGGCCGCCAGCAGGTCGGCGAGTTCACGGACTTTGCCCGGATTGCCGGTGGCGAGAACAACTTTTTGCATAACAGTTCCAGATTAACGAATTACAGCAAATACCAGAGACCCGGGAACAGGTCCATGCCGAGGAAATTCAGTGCATACAGCACCAGAATCACAATCATGGCAGAAAAATCGATACCCCCCATCGCCGGCAGAATACGGCGAATCGGTGCCATCAGCGGCTCGGTCAGTTGGATCAGCACATAATCAATCGGGCCACGGCCCTGGCTGATCCAGCTCATCAGTGAACGGATAATAATCACCCAGAACACCAGATAACCGGCTGACTTCAGCAGTGATAACAGGCCAACCAGCAGGTTGGTCGGATCGACCGAGAACACCCCCACCTGAATCAACAACAGAATCGGGTATTTCAGGGTGGTCAGCACAAATGCCAGCACTAATGAGGCGGTATCAATCGGCCCCAAGGCTGGCAGCACCCGGCGCAGTGGTTTGATGATTGGCTGGGTAATCTTCACGACAAACTGTGACAACGGGTTGTAGAAGTCACAGCGTGACCACTGCATCCAGATACGCAGTAGCAATACCATCACGTACAGGTCGATCAGCGTTTTGACTAAAAACGTCATTGTTAACATGAGGTTCCTCAATTATTGTTGTGAAGTGCGCGCATAATCCCGCGCGCCAAATACGGCGGTGCCGATGCGCACCATAGTACTGCCAGCGGCGATGGCCGCTTCCATGTCGTCGCTCATTCCCAGAGAAAGCGTATCGACGTCAGGGTAATCCTGTTGCAAGGCACGAAACGCGGCGGCCATTTGCTGGCAGACCGCCAATTGGCGATCATAATCCTGTTCGGGTGCCGGAATCGCCATCAGACCTCGCAAACATAGCTGTGGTAAGGCAGAAATCTCCTGTGCCAATGCCGGCAGCGCCTCCAGCATGATGCCAGATTTGCTGTTCTCGTCACTGATATTTACCTGAATTAACACATTAAGTGGCGGCAGGTGCGCCGGGCGTTGGTCATTGAGACGCTGCGCGATGCGTTGACGATCCACGGTATGGCACCAGCCAAAATGCTCCGCTACCAGACGACTTTTATTCGACTGTAATGGCCCAATGAAGTGCCATTGCAGATCAGGATGTGCGGCCAGCGTGGTGACTTTTTCAACCCCTTCCTGCACGTAATTTTCGCCAAACGCCCGTTGTCCGGCAGCAATAGCTTCTTCGACCGCACTCACAGGTTTGGTTTTACTCACTGCAAGCAGCGTGATTTCTTCTGGAGCGCGTCCGCAACGCGCGGCAGCAGCGGCGATACGCTCGCGTACTTGCTGTAAGTTGTGCTCAATGGAAGTCATAGTCAGGAGAGTTTCTATGGATTTGGATAAAGTTGTGGCCCTTAGTGTAAAGCATAACGCTGCTGATCTGCACCTTTGCAGCGGACATTTGCCACACTGGCGGCGGCAGGGGGTGCTGGAGCCCATCCCGGAGCAAGCCGCGCTGGAACCGGCCTGGCTGGAAGCCTTTATGATGCAGTGGCTGGATACTGCGCAACAAGCGGCGCTGGAAGCTGAAGGGCACGTCGATTTTGCCATCACGATGGGCAGTGGTGTGCGATTACGCGCGAATCTGTTTTTGCAACGCCAGGGGTTATCACTGGCGCTGCGGTTGATTGCCAGCGAAGTCCCCACGCTCGCCAGTCTGGATTTACCGTCGGTGGTTGAGCAACTGCTTTTGCTGGAAGAGGGGTTAATCCTCATTACCGGCGCGACCGGTAGCGGCAAATCCACCACCCTTGCGGCGTTGGTCGATAGCCTGAACCGCGAACAGTCACGCCATATTCTGACGCTGGAAGATCCTATCGAGTTTGTCCATCACAGCCAGCGTTCGCTGATTCAGCAGCGGGAAGTGGGCGCGCACTGTGCTTCGTTTCGCCACGGGCTGAAAGCGGCACTGCGCGAAGACCCGGATGTCATTCTGCTGGGGGAACTGCGTGATAGCGAAACGATTCGTCTGGCATTAACGGCCGCTGAGACCGGCCATCTGGTGCTGGCTACCCTGCATACGCGTGGCGCAACGAAGGCCGTGGATCGGCTGGTGGATGTGTTTCCCGCCGAAGAGAAAAATCTGGTGCGCAGCCAACTGGCCGGAAGCCTGAAAGCGGTGCTGGCGCAACGGCTGGTGCCCGCGAAGCAAGGAGGGCGGGTGGGGTTGTTTGAGGTGCTGGTGGCCACGCCTGCGGTGGCGAACCTGATTCGCGAAGGGAAAATGCATCAGTTGCCAGGAGTGCTGCAAACCGGCGCGCAGGCCGGGATGCAAACATTCGCCCAGAGCGAACAGGCGCGACAACAGGCAGGGGAGATCTGAACGATCAGTGGGTATCGAACCAATCTTCCAGAATGATGACCGCCGACTGCGAATCGACCGCGCCTTTTTGCAGCGCGCGGTAGCCGCCACGTTCGAATAAACCGGCACGGGCTTCGACCGTACTGAGGCGTTCATCCTGCAACTCAACACGCACACCAAAACGGCCATGCAGACGGTTGGCAAACTTACGTGCACGTGCGGTCAGTTCCTGTTCGCTGCCATCCATATTGAGTGGCAGACCCACGACCACGTAGTCAGGTTGCCACTCTTTCAGCAGCCGCTCGATCTGGCCCCAGTCTGGTGTGCCATCCTGCGCTTTGAGCGCGGTGAGTGCACGTGCGGTGCCCGTCAGCTGCTGCCCGACGGCAACGCCGATACTTTTGGTGCCGAAATCAAAGCCCAGCAACGTTTCACTGGCCATCAGGCGTGCCCTGCATCATTGGTCATATTATGGATATCCACGCCCAGACATTTTGCCGCTTCACGCCAGCGTTCCGCGATCGGCGTCTGGAACAGAATGGTGCTGGAGGCTGGCGTGGTGAGCCAGGCGTTTTCCAGCAATTCGTTTTCCAGCTGATCTTTCTCCCACGCGCAGTAACCCAGCGCGACCAGCACGTGCTCGGGCTGTGCGCTGCTGCCAATCGCTTCCAGCACATCTCTGGACGTCGTGATGACGGTGGTGTCGGAAATTCGAATACTGGAGGAGTAGACGCGCTGAGCAGAATGCAGAATAAAGCCGCGGTCCTCCGCCAGCGGGCCGCCAGCGAATACCGGTTTATCCAGCCTGATGGCCGGATCGCGATCTGATGGGCTGATTTTAAGCTTTTTAAGGATGCCTTCGACCGTCAGATTCTCCATCGGCTTGTTGATAATCAAGCCCATAGCGCCATCTTCATTGTGCTCGCAAATGTATACGACCGAGCGCTTGAAGAAGGGATCTTGCAGGGATGGCATCGCAATCAAAAAATGATGCTGTAAATTCATTCTCACTCGTATACCAAAAATAACCGGTATTGCTGCGGCAATACCGGTATTGGAGAGATTCACGGAGCGGCTGGCTCCGACGGCATCCTTAGCCCAGACGTTTCTCAATGGCATCCATCAGCATACCGGTGATGGAGATTGGGAAGGCGGCTTCAATTTCACGCACGCAGGTCGGGCTGGTTACGTTCACTTCCGTCAGTTTATCACCGATGATGTCGAGACCGACAAAAATCAGCCCTTTTGCTTTGAGCGTGGGGCCAACGCGGCGCGCAATCTCCCAGTCGCTGTCACTCAGCGGACGTGCTTCACCACGGCCACCGGCTGCGAGGTTACCACGGGTTTCACCGCCCTGCGGAATACGCGCCAGGCAGTAAGGCACCGGTTCACCGTCAACCACCAGCACGCGTTTGTCACCGTCTTTAATCGCGGGCAGGTAGTTTTGTGCCATGCAGAAGTTTTGCCCGTGATTGGTCAGGGTTTCAGTGATAACGCCGAAGTTTGGATCATCCTGCTTCACTCGGAAGATCGATGCGCCACCCATACCGTCCAACGGTTTCAGGATGACATCGCCATGTTCCTGCCAGAAGGCGCGCAGTTTCTCTTTGCTGCGTGTCACCAGGGTGTCTGGCGTGAGGTCGGCAAACCACGCGGTGTAGAGTTTTTCGTTGCAGTCACGCAGGCTCTGCGGCTTGTTGACGATCAACGTGCCTTGTTCTTCAGCGCGTTCCAGCAGATAAGTCGCGTAGATAAATTCAGTATCAAATGGCGGATCTTTACGCATCAGCACCACATTGAGATCGGCCAGTTTGATCTCCTGCTCGCTGCCAAATTCATACCATTTATCGTAATTTTGCTCGACGCTGAGCAGACGCGTGCGGGCATAAGTCACGCCACCACGCAGGGAGAGATCGTTCATCTCCATGTAATGAATTTCGTAACCACGACGCTGTGCTTCCAGCAACATGGCGAAGCTGGTGTCTTTTTTAATGTTGATGGACGAAATCGGGTCCATAACGATGCCAAGCTTAATCATTATTCTCTCCTCAAGGGGGGAATTCACTGCCCCTGCTTAGTCTGGACGCCATTCTCAAACTGGCGACTTATTACAACCCGAAAGTATCCCTTAACCGAGGTCGCCAAACCTCACCTGAAGTGCCGTAATGGCGGTGAGGGCGGTGGTTTCGGTGCGTAACACGCGCGGTCCTAACAGAATATCAGTGAAACCGTGCTGTGCCGTCATGGCAATCTCCTCTGTCGACAGACCGCCTTCGGGACCAATCAGCAGGCGAATGCGTTCAACAGGTTGCGGCAGCGTATTGATACTGTGGCTGGCACGCGGATGTAAATTCAGTTTTAGCCCGTCAGCGGCTTCAGCGCACCAGGCTTCCAGCGTCATCGCTTCACGAATCTCCGGCACGCGATTACGGCCGCACTGTTCACAGGCGGCAATTGCAATTTTCTGCCATTGCTGAATTTTCTTCGCCAGACGCTCGGCATCCAGCTTTACGCCGCAGCGCTCAGAAAACAAGGGCGTAATGACGTTGACGCCAAGTTCGATGGATTTCTGGATGGTGAATTCCATTTTTTCGCCGCGCGACATCACCTGCCCAAGGTGCAGATGAAGCGGTGATTCACGATCATCCTGTTGACTGTCAAGGACTCTTACTTTTACACGCTTTTTATCAGCCTGGGTGATTTCGGCGGCAAAAGTCAGATTACTGCCATCAAACAGCTCAAGCCGTTGACCAGCGCTCATACGCAGCACGCGTCCGACGTGATTGGCGGCGTCTTCATCGAGGAAGACCTCGCTGTTCACAGCAAGGGGTTCGGGGTGAAAAATGCGAGGTATACGCATGCGGTTCCTGCCAGCGTTAATGCCGTGCCAGCGGCACGGCTCAATCGGAAAACAGCTAGTGTAGGGTAGCGGTTTTAGCGCTGGCAAGCCTGAAGCACATAAGGATTATGATTGCCCTGCACTTTGGCGATGCGATTGTCGCGTTCGCACTCCCACGGCGTGACCGGATATTGCTTATCCCATGCGGTAAACAACTGCGTTTGCTGGCGTGACAGGCTCAGTTTGTATTGGTCGCGCATATAGAAGTAGGTACGGGCAATGGCACCCCGTGCGCGTTCTGGCGGTTGCGCCAGCTTCTGTTTGAAATCAATCTTCATACTGCACTGGCCGTAGGGTTGCTCCCCGCCGTTCCACTGGCTGTACTGAAAGTTGCCACGATCGCCATTTACTTCACCTATGGCAGGTTCGAGGTTATGCAGGTCGCTTTCAATGCGGCGGTAATCGGCATCTTTGCTGCAATTCTTGCGCCCGCCGTTTTGCCAGCACTGACGCTGATGACCGAACTCCCAGGCTGGCATCACATGTTCCCATTCGATGCGCGCTGCACGGTTAGCATTTTTGCGCACGCTGTAGCCACAACTGCTGAGATCCGGCACCCCTTTTTTACCCTGCCAGTTGATTTTGCAACCGCAGTAGAAACTGCCGGGCGCATCGGCATTGATGTAGGCCGCGTATTCTTTGGCCTGCTGGAAGTTGTTCTGATGATAATTATTGAGGTTGAGGCTCCAGGCGCTCAGCGGGGCGGCTAATAAGGTGAGGGCGATAATAATTTTGCGAGACATATTCCAAACTTAACCTGATGCGAAAAAAGGCGGCAGGTTAGCAGAATGCGGGCGGTGACGAAATCAGATTAGCGACTAACTTGCTGAAAATTCACCGGGTTGCAAGAGGGTGCCGCAATGTACGCAGCGATATTCGCTTTCACCGCGCAGCACGCGATTGTGACGGCGCACGGTGAGTTGATGTTGCTGGCAACGACAACGGTAGGCAAAGGTGCGACTTCGCACTGAGTCGATTTCGAACTGGTGCGTGCGGCGTGCGGCAACGCCCAGTACTTCTTCCATCATCCATTTCCACTCTTTGCCGTGGGGGGCCACGCGGCCAAAGGTTTTCCACACCAGCAGATGGGCCAGTTCGTGTGGCACCACTTCGTCGATAAATGCCTGCTGATTCTCCAGCAACAACACCGGGTTAAGGCGAATTTCCCACTTCTCCAGCCAGGCGGTGCCCGCCGCCGTGCCGCGTTGTTGATAGACAAGCTTCGGTTCGGGATAGCTGCGTTCCAGCCGCTCATTTGCCAGTTGCAGGAACTGGCGCAGTGAGCGCATCACAGCTTGTTGTATGGCGATGGGCAGGCGGGGCGTTTTCATGGCAGAGAGCATAAGGCGTTGCGCTGGGGAACTCAACTGCTGCGGGATGCGCCAGAAAAAAGGGCCGCCCGCAGGCAGCCCTTGTTTGCTACGTTTGCGATCATTCCTGACCGATTTCACGCAGTTTTTTACCTGACAGCAGGTTGCGCTCGATGTGCTCCAGTGAGACGTTTTTGGTCTCCGGAATCAGCACCAGGGTCAACAGGATGAAGAACACGTTGAGTCCAGCGTAGACCCAGAAGGTCGGCGCGTTGCCCAGCGAGTTCAGCATGGTCAGGAAGGTGGCACCAACAATCATGTTGGCGATCCAGTTGGTCGCAGTAGAGACGGTGATACCAAAGTCACGGCCTTTCAGCGGCTGGATTTCAGAGCACAGTACCCAAATCAGCGGACCGGCGCTCATGGCAAAGCCCACGATAAACATCAGCAGCATAGCCACTGCGAAGTACTGCGCACCGGCGGAGTTAATCCCCACGTGCAGCATGGTGCCGAGGATACCCATACCGGCGGCCATGACCAGGAAGCCCAGCACCAGCGTCGGTTTACGGCCCCAGCGATCCACCAGCCCGATAGCGATAAAGGTCGCCAGCACGTTCACCAGACCGACAATTACCGTGCCCCACATTTGCTGCGTGGTATTGGCGAAACCCGCAATTTCAAAGATTTTCGGTGCGTAGTACATGATGACGTTCATACCGGTGAACTGCTGCATCACCTGCAACAACACGCCGAGGAACACCGCGCGGCGGAAGTTGCTGTTGCTCTGGAACAGCTGCCAGCCGGATTGCTTAATCTTCAGACTTTCACGGATTTCATCCAGCTCGCGTTTCGCCTGCTCGCTGGTGTCGCGCAGACGGTCCAGCACACGCTGAGCATCACGGAAGTTGCCTTTCGCCGCCAGCCAGCGCGGGCTGTTGGGCAGGAACACCACACCAACCAACAGCAGGATTGCCGGGATGGTGATCACGCCCAGCATCCAGCGCCATGCGCCCGCATCGCTGAACGCGGTGTCGGACAGGTAAGCTGCCAGGATACCGATGGTGATCATCAGCTGATACAGAGAAATCATACTACCGCGGATTTTTTCCGGTGCGATTTCAGACAGATACAGCGGTGCAGTATAAGACGCCACACCCACGGCCAGGCCGAGAACCACACGCGCAACAATCAGCATTTCCGGGTTAGATGCAAAGGCTGACCACAGGGAGCCAATCACAAACAGAATGGCACCGGCCATCAGGCTTTTTTTACGGCCCAGTTGTGACGACATCCAACCGCTGCCGATTGCACCCACTGCGGCACCAAACATCATTGAGCTAACGATCCACTCCTGCTGGTGGGCAGTAACGTTAAAGTCTTTAGCGATAAAGGGCAGGGCACCAGCGATAACGCCGATATCCAGGCCGAACAGCAGGCCGGCCAGAGCCGCGAGAAAGCAGACAAACAAGGTCATAGCCTTATTTGAGGTTCTGCTTTTATGAGTATTGCCAGGCATATTGCCTCCAAATTTATCTATCGTTGTTTTTATCAATGTTAAGGAACCTGCTTGCGGGAAAAAGTGAGGACGATCACATGAATGTAATCGGTTACACTCGCTGAATCCCTGTCATTCAGCATTTTTCGCCCAAAATGGTTCTGTAACCAGTAAGGTATAGCACCCGTTAAGTTTCTGACATCATTCTAAATATCGGCTATCAGACGACGCTGAAAATAACGCATTTTTACAGGAATAACTACGCTGCAAAATTCCTAAATCACAGATATTTAAAGCGTTTCAAAATGTAATCGTTAACATTTTGTTGTAAGCGGGATGGTGTAAGCGTAGCAGGTGGGGATTTTTGCGGTTGAAAACAAACAGGGAGGCCAAATGGCCTCCCTGATGAGGTACTGCAGGGCTAAAAACTTACAGACCAGCCGCTTCGCGCAGCTGTGCAGCTTTGTCGGTTTTTTCCCATGGGAAGTGTTCGCGACCAAAGTGACCGTAAGCAGCGGTTTCTTTGTAGATAGGTTTCAGCAGGTCCATCATCTGAATCAGACCATACGGACGCAGGTCGAAGAACTCGCGCACCAGCAGGGTCAGTTGTTCGGTTGCCACTTTCTCAGTGCCGAAGGTTTCCACCATGATAGAGGTCGGCTCAGCCACGCCGATGGCGTAGGAAACCTGAATCTCACAGCGGTCAGCCAGACCAGCCGCAACGATGTTTTTGGCTACGTAGCGTGCTGCGTAAGCCGCAGAGCGGTCAACTTTTGATGGATCTTTACCGGAGAAAGCACCGCCGCCGTGACGCGCCATACCGCCGTAGGTATCCACGATGATTTTACGACCGGTCAGACCGCAGTCACCCATCGGGCCACCGATTACGAAACGGCCAGTCGGGTTGATGTGGTATTTGGTGCTGGCATTGATCCACTCAGTCGGCAGAACCGGCTTGATGATCTCTTCCATCACCGCTTCACGCAGGTCAGCCTGGGAAATCTCTTCCGCATGCTGAGTCGACAGAACCACGGCATCGATACCGACAATTTTGCCGCCATCGTACTGGAAGGTGATCTGGCTTTTTGCATCCGGACGCAGCCACGGCAGGGTGCCGTTTTTACGGACTTCAGCCTGACGCTGAACCAGACGGTGCGCATAAGTCACTGGCGCTGGCATCAGGACATCAGTTTCGTTGGTGGCGTAGCCAAACATCAGGCCCTGGTCACCGGCACCTTGCTCCAGCGGATCGGTACGGTCAACACCCTGGTTGATGTCCGGAGATTGCTTACCAATGGCGCTCAGTACTGCACAGGAGTTGGCATCGAAGCCCATATCGGAATGAACATAGCCAATTTCACGAACGGTATTACGGGTGATCTCTTCGATATCAACCCAGGCGCTGGTGGTGATTTCACCGCCGACCAGTACCATACCGGTTTTCACGTAAGTTTCGCAGGCCACGCGTGCTTTCGGATCCTGTTCAAGGATGGCGTCGAGCACGGCGTCAGAAATTTGGTCAGCGATTTTATCAGGATGTCCTTCTGATACGGACTCAGACGTAAAAAGGTGTTTAGCCATTCTGTTCTTTACCTTACAAATGGTTTGAATTCGACTGCATAGCGTAAGCGAGGCCATGCCAAGCTCGACGCCCCTTTAGGCAAAGCCGCGAGCAGTAAGAAGTGAATGCGCAGAGCGCTTGCACAGCCTGGATGTTAACCAGTTTAGATGTATGAGCATCTGGATGGCTATTCTAGGTTACTCACTGAGCGAATTACCAGCCCTTTTTCTGTTTCCGCATTTTACGCAACAGTCAAACTGGAAAATTTTCCTGACACGGATCACCGTATTGATCTGGGGAGCGGCTGGTCTGGCAAAAGCTTTTGCAATTTTATGCGTCAGGCTGTATAAATCGCCGCTGCTGTCGACCACAGCCCAAAAGGATGACGCCACCGTGCGTCGCGCCCGTCAGATATCCCGGTATCTGGCTTTCACCCAGGCCGTTTCCCGCATGTTTTCCCCATGCGTTGGAGGTGATAAAAGTAATGAACCAACCTTTCTCTTTTTACGGTTCACTGCGCTCAACGTGCGCGTTGGCAATCCTTTCCATTTCCACTTCTGTTTTTCACTCCAGTCGAAGTTTTGTTCGTTGCGGTAATTATCCCGACACGAGCGCCGGCTAACTTGTTCCCACATTCCTGGTGATTTTTCTCACGCTTGGGTGATGATGGCACTCCTGGCTATTTTTGGCCTGGTTGCACGCATCCTGGCCTGGTGTTTTACACTTAACGTCAGCAGTTCTTGAGGATAAGCAGGCAAAATGGGGCATTTTTATCCCGGCGTATTAACGACAAAACCCGGCAACTTTTTCATATTTCAACGGAAAATTGAGGTTCGTGATGTCTGACGACATGAAGAATATCAAGGGTTCGTCAGCTGGCGAACAGGGTGTACTCCGCTCCATGCAGGAGGTGGCGATGAATGATCAGGAAGCGAGCCGAATGCTGCGCACCTACAATATTGCCTGGTGGGGCAATAACTACTATGACGTCAACGAATTAGGCCACATCAGCGTGTGCCCGGACCCGGACATGCCGGAAGTGCGCGTCGACCTCGCTAAGCTGGTGAAGGAGCGTGAAGCGGACGGCCAGCGCCTGCCCGCGCTGTTCTGCTTCCCGCAGATTTTGCAACATCGCCTGCGTTCGATTAATGGTGCCTTTAAACGCGCCCGAGAATCCTACGGCTATAAAGGTGACTACTTCCTGGTGTATCCCATCAAGGTCAACCAGCACAAACGTGTGATTGAGTCGCTGGTCAACTCCGGCGAACCGCTGGGGCTGGAAGCCGGTTCGAAGGCGGAACTGATGGCGGTACTGGCGCACGCGGGTAAGACTCGCACGGTTATTGTTTGTAACGGCTACAAAGATCGCGAATACATTCGTCTGGCACTGATTGGTGAGAAACTCGGCCACAAGGTGTACCTGGTTATCGAGAAGATGACAGAGGTACGCATGGTGCTGGAAGAGGCCGAACGCCTGAATGTGGTGCCACGCCTCGGCATTCGTGCGCGTCTGGCGTCACAGGGGTCTGGCAAGTGGCAGTCGAGCGGCGGTGAGAAATCTAAATTCGGTCTGGCAGCATCACAGGTGTTGCAGCTGGTTGAGATTATGCGTAAAGCAGGGCGTATCGAAAGCCTGCAACTGCTGCATTTCCATCTCGGTTCGCAGATGGCAAATATTCGCGATATCGCGACCGGGGTGCGTGAATCTGCCCGCTTCTATGTGGAGCTGGCGAAGCTTGGCGTCAACATCAAATGCTTTGACGTTGGCGGCGGCCTCGGTGTGGATTACGAAGGGACGCGTTCACAGTCGGACTGCTCAGTGAACTATGGCCTGAATGAATACGCCAATAACGTGATTTGGGCGATTGGTGATGCCTGTGATGAACACGGTCTTGAACATCCTACGGTGATCACTGAATCGGGCCGTGCGGTGACCGCGCATCATACTGTTCTGGTTTCCAATATCATTGGTGTAGAGCGCAACGAATTCAGTAATCCGGAAGCGCCGGATGTTGATGCCCCCCGTCCGATCCAGAGTATGTGGGACACCTGGCAGGAGATGCACGAGCCAAACGTTCGTCGCTCGCTGCGTGAATGGCTGCACGACAGCCAGATGGATCTGTTCGACATCCATACGGGTTACTCCTCTGGCACTTATGATCTGCGTCAGCGTGCCTGGGCGGAGCAGCTGTATCTCAGCATCTGTCATTACATCCAGCAGCATCTTGATCCAAGCAACCGCGCGCATCGCCCGATCATTGATGAGTTGCAGGAGCGCATGGCTGACAAGATTTACGTTAACTTCTCCTTGTTCCAGTCGATGCCGGATGCCTGGGGTATCGATCAACTGTTCCCGGTACTGCCGCTGGAAGGGTTGAACAAAATGCCGCAACGCCGTGCGGTGCTGCTCGACATTACTTGTGATTCCGATGGCACCATCGATCACTATGTGGATGGCGACGGCATTGCCACTACCATGCCGATGCCGGAATATGATATCGACAACCCGCCGATGCTGGGCTTCTTTATGGTGGGCGCGTATCAGGAAATTCTCGGCAACATGCATAACCTGTTTGGCGATACTGAAGCGGTTGATGTGTTCGCTTTCCAGGATGGCAGCGTAGAAGTGCAGCTGTCGGATGAAGGCGATACCGTGGCGGATATGCTGGAGTACGTGCAGCTCAATCCGGCAGAACTGATGACGCTGTTCCGCAATCAGGTGAAGCAAACCGATATTGATGAAGATCTGCGCGCGCAGTTCCTCGAAGAGTTTGAGAGCGGTTTGTACGGTTATACCTATCTTGAAGACGAATAATTAAGCCTCTCTTCACCGAGCCACGTTTGTGGCTCGGTCCATCTATTTTTCCGCTATTTTTTTTACCCGCATCTTTTTATTAAAATTGCGATCGCGATCACCGTGATAATTTCACTCGTCATTTAAAGAAGTAATGAAAAAGAAGTGGTGGCGCTATCTTATTCATTTATTTAAAAAAGCGAAGCCGCAATTCCTTCTACGCTGACAACACCCCTGCTGATGGTAGGGTTATCAGACTTGATAAGACAGCTTTCCTGTTATGTTATATTTTTATGCATAATTAAAATTTGATCATTGGTGATGAAATAATAACCCTGCATGACTAACCCCATTATTGACGCTTTTCGGAAAAAATTTTCTCGTACAGAATCTGTAACTTTCAGGAAGAAACAAGAAAACTGACCAAATATTCATGAATAATCCTTATTTATTAGTTGGTTATCATATTCCTGGTTGTGTCAAGGCTGGAAAAAACAATATTTTTTCCAGGAATTGTCTGAAACCTTGATTATGATTTCACTACCGATAAGGACAAAATCAATATGTCATCCCTATCGAAAATCACCAATGGCTTGGCTTAACCTATTTCTCAAACTGTAAGTTATACGTTAACCTTTAGTTAAGGTGTTAAGTTTTACCAATGTTTTCCATGCGTTTAACATGAGAAATTCTGACATTAAAGGCGTGTCAGATCGTGGCGAAAGGGCGCGTTGATGAGTAATCCGCAACAATACACTTTCATACTGGAACCTGTTTACGGATTATCCGGCAAGCTCATTGCCTGGGAGTTACTGACGCGCTTTGCAGATGATGCAGATATTAAGCATGAGAGAAATCCGGCAAGAGAAGCGGGTTTTTTCAGCCAGTTACCGGCTCAGGAAAAATGGCAACTATTCCTGCGACAAATTGATCACCTGGAGCGACTTTATCAGAAGGGATTCCAGCAGATCATAAGCGTGAACATTAACAGGGATATTGTTTCCAGCCTCTTTTCTGATGAAAAGACTCAACAAAGATTGGATCTATTGCCTTTCTTCCGCTTCGAAATCTCAGCCTTTTTCATTGCCCGCTTCACTCGTGCAGATCTATTAATTTTAAAGGGGTTAGCAAAGATTGCGCCTCTATGGCTGGATGATTTTGGTCCGGGATATTCCAGCCTGACAATGATGAGTAGCGGAATATTTGAATGTGTCAAGATTGATAAGGCGTTTTTTTGGCAATATGGCGAAAGCCATATATTTGACCTCCTGTTAGGTCACCTCAACGATTTATGCAGTGGTGTGATCGTTGAGGGTGTCGAGAATCAACGCCATATCGAGACGCTGGCGCACAAAGCGATATACGGTATGCAGGGCTATCATTGGGATGGCGTGTATCTTGATGATTTAATTAATAAATCATGGGGCGATCCCAATGCCTCCGATCTGTGCGGAACACACCTGTGCCAAAAAAAGAATTTAAGGAGTTTCATGTAGTTCACGCAGTGCCATTAGATAAAAACGATATTTTCCCCGTTGTTATTTTAAGAAATAAAACGTCCCCATTACCAGGATGGCGGCTTAACAAGGCTCAGTACGACTTCATCATCAGCATGTATGAGGTCGTCAAAGAGAAAGAGTGAATATCCAACGTTTATTCACTGGTGAGACCGGGATCTGCGGATTTCGGGCGTTTTTATGGATTCTAATAACCTCGGTGGAATATAGAGAAAATGAATAATATCTCAGTAACGCCTAAAGGAGGCACGATTGCCTCGCTGACTAATGGCAGCGAAGTGACGTTAGCGACTCCGAGCTTGGTTAAACTCAATCTGAATCAATCAGATATTAAATCTTACACACGCAATGGTAACGACCTGATTGTTACAACGAAGTCGGGTGAACATCTTGTTATTCATAATTTTTACGGCCCGAATGGCGAAAGTGACCTTGTGCTACAAGACGACAAGGGAGCTTTGTGGTGGGTGGAGAATCCCGGTGAAGATGGTTTCCAGTATGTTTCTATCGACAGCACCGATGGTCTGTTAGCAGAAAATACCACCCATGATGGCGCTATTGCCGCCTTTGGTATGGGAGGTGCGCTGCTGGCGGGGCTTGGCGCGATGTTTGCGGGTTCCACTGGCAGCGGCGGTTCCGAAGGGGGCAGCAATAACGCGGGCGGCGGCGATAACGGCGGTGGCGGCACCAATCCTGGTGGTGGCGGCACCAATCCCGGCGGCGGTGGTACCAATCCCGGCGGTGGCGGCGATACCACCGCACCCGGCACGGCCAGTAACCTTGTTCTGACCGATAATGTTGGCTCCATTCAGGGAGCGATTACCAGTGGCACCAGCACTGATGACAACACGCCGACCTTAAGCGGAACCGCTGAAGCAGGCAGCACCGTTAGCATTTACGACGGGTCGACCTTGCTGGGCACCGTAGTGGTCGGCGCAGATGGTACCTGGAGCTTTACCACACCAACCCTGGCGGATGGTTCTCATAGTCTCACCACGACGGTAACTGATGCTGCGGGTAACACCAGTGCCGCATCCGATCCGATCAATTTCACCGTCGATACCGTGCCTCCGGTGGCGGCCAGCGATGTGGTGGTGAGCGATAACGTCGGTGGCGTCCAGGGGCCACTCACCTCCGGTTCCTCTACCGATGACAACACGCCAACGTTAAGCGGTAAGGCGGAAGCGGGTTCTACGGTCAGTATTTACGATGGCACCACGCTGTTAGGTACGGTCACCGTTGGCAGCAATGGTGAGTGGACCTTCACTACACCGGTACTCAGCAATGGCAGCCACAGTTTAACGGTGACAGTGACGGATGCTGCGGGTAACGTCAGCGCCGCAACACCGCCGTTTAACCTGACGGTGGACGCTATTGCCCCGGCCACGACCACTTTGCAGATTACTGACGACAGTGGCAATACGCCCAAGTCGCTGGGCGATGGTGCCAGCACTCACGACACGACACCTGTCCTGAGCGGCCTGGCTACCGCGAATGCCGTTGTCATCTTGTATGACGGTACGACCGTCCTCGGCAGTGTGGTCGCTGGTAGCAATGGTCAGTGGACCTTTACCCCAACGGCGTTGGCCGATGGCTCGCATTCCTTCCATGCCACCATCACCGACGTTAACGGGAATGTCACCAACTCCAACATCATTCACATCACCATCGATACGGTTGCCCCAGAAAGCGCCGGTGATATCCAACTGAGCAACGATAATGGCAGCACCATTGTGCCGATCGTCTCGGGAGGAACGACAAACGATACCACCCCATTGCTGAGCGGCACGGCCGAACCGGGTAGCACAGTAACGATCTCCGATGGTGGCACGGTGTTGGGCACGGCAATCGTCGGTTCTGATGGTCACTGGAGCTTTAGCACGCCGACGTTGGGCGAGGGCAGCCATAGCCTGACCACCACGGTCACCGATGCGGCCGGTAATACCAGTTCTTCCTCCGCGCCTATCGATTTCACTGTGGATACGACGGCACCCGCAGCGGCCAGCGGACTGACCGTCACCGATAACGTCGGCGATAGTCAGGGACCGTTGACGTCAGGTGAACCAACGGATGACAACACGCCGACCCTGAGTGGACAAGCTGAACCGAATAGTCTGATCAGCGTGTACGACGGTACCACGCTGTTGGGACAGGCCATTACCGATGTGGATGGCAACTGGAGCTTCACCACCCCGGCGCTGACCAACGGTAACCACAGCCTGACCGTGACAGTGACCGATGCCGCAGGCAACGTCAGCCCGGCGACACCGGCGTTTGTTGTCAATGTGGATGCGGGTGTACCGCCTGCGACCAGCTCGCTGGAGGTGACTGACAACAATGGCACCACCTATGTGCAGTTGAGCAATGGTGCCAGCACCAACGACAATACGCCGGTTCTCAGCGGTCTCGCCACGGCGAACGCCATCATCACGTTGTATGACGGTAATACGCTCCTGGGCAGTGTGACGGCTGGTAGTGATGGTCAATGGAGTTTTACACCGGGTGTTCTGGACGATGGCTCCCATGCTTTCCATGCCCAGGTGGCAAATATCAATGGCAACATTACCGACACCGGCACCATCAATATCACCATTGATACGGTGGCTCCGGCAGCGGCAGGTGATTTGCAGCTGAACAACAACGACGGCAGCACCCTGGTGCCGGTGGCAGCGGGTGGCACCACCAACGACAGCTCGCCACAGTTGAGCGGCACCGCAGAACCGGGCAGCACCGTGACCATTTCGGATGGCAATACCGTGCTGGGTACGGCGACGGTCGGCCCTGATGGCAACTGGAGCTTCACCACCCCGGGCTTGACCGATGGCAGCCACAGCCTGACGACGACCGTGACGGATGCGGCGGGCAATAGCAGCCCGGCCTCCGATCCCATCAGCTTTACCATCGATACCGTACCGCCCGCAGCGGCCACTGGCCTGGTGGTAACCGACAACGTGGGTGACAGCCAGGGCGCGTTGACGTCCGGTGAGTCCACCGACGACAACACCCCGACGCTGAGCGGCCAGGCAGAACCCGGCAGTTTTGTCAGCGTCTATGACGGTAGCACGCTGCTGGGAACCGCAGCGGTCGGTGGCGATGGTAGCTGGAGTTTTACCACTTCTGCCCTGACTAATGGCAACCACAGCCTGACGGTCACGGTAACCGACGAAGCGGGTAACGTCAGTCTGGCCACCACGCCGTTCAATGTGAACGTTGAAGCCGGCATACCGCCTGCCACCAGCTCACTGGAGGTGACCGATGACAGTGGCAGCTCCCTTGTACAGCTGAGTGATGGTGCCAGCACGCACGACAATACACCTGTGCTGAGTGGCCTTGCCGGTGCGAATAACCTGATCACGCTGTATGACGGCACCACCGTGCTGGGCAGCGTCACCGCAGACAGCAATGGTCAGTGGAGCTTCACGCCGTCCACCCTGACCGATGGGGCGCATGCGTTCCATGCGGGGGTAACGGATAGCAATGGCAACACCACCGATACTGGCACCATCAATATCACCATCGATACCGTGGCGCCGGGAGCCGCAACTGACATCCAGCTGAGTAATGATGAAAGCGGTACCCCGGTTCCGATTGAACCGGGCAGTTCAACCAATGACAGCACGCCGGTAGTGAGCGGCGTCGCGGAGCCGGGCAGTACGGTTACGGTCTCTGATGGCTCAACGGTGCTTGGCACTGCCACGGCAGACGGTGACGGTAACTGGAGTTTCACCACGCCAACCTTGACTGATGGCAGCCATAGCCTGACCACCACCGTGACTGACCCGGCCGGGAATACCGGTCCGGCGTCCTCACCGATTGCGGTAACGGTTGATACCACTCCGCCAGCGGCTGCGGGTAATGTGCAGCTCAGCAATGACAGCAGCGGTACGCCAGTACCGATTGCCAATGGTGGCGCAACGAATGACACCACCCCGGTACTGAGCGGCACCGCAGAACCGGGCAGCACGGTGACGGTTTCTGACGGCAACACCGTGCTGGGTACGGCGACGGTGGATAGTAATGGCAATTGGAGTTACACCACCCCGACATTGGATCAGGGTAGCCATAGCCTGACCACCACGGTCACCGATCCGGCAGGTAACACCGGCTTGGCGTCGGCACCGGTGACTGTCACCGTTGATACCACGCCACCCGCAGCGGCCAGCGATCTGCAACTCAGCAATGATCTGAGCGGAACGCCAGTGCCGATTGCCGAGGGCGGCGTCACTAATGACACCACGCCGGTACTGAGCGGTAGCGGTGAGCCGGGCAGCACCGTGACCGTTTCTGACGGCAGCACGGTGCTGGGTACCGCGACAGTGGGCAGCGATGGTAACTGGAGTTTCACCACCACACCGTTGGCGGAAGGTGACCACAGCCTGACCACGACCGTGACCGACCCGGCGGGCAATACCGGTCCGGTATCCGATCCGGTAACCGTCACCATTGATACTACCGCTCCGGCGGTGGCGGGTGATGTGCAGCTCAGCAATGACAGCAGCGGTACGCCTGAGCCGATTGCCTCCGGTAGCGCCACCAATGACACGACACCGGTGCTGAGTGGCACGGCGGAAGTGGGCAGCATCATCACCGTTTCGGATGGCAACACGGTGTTGGGTTCCACAACCACCGATGGCGACGGTAACTGGAGTTTCACCACGCCGGAACTGGGTGATGGCGATCATAGCCTGACGGCGACAGCCACCGACCCGGCGGGTAACACCAGCCCGCCATCCCCGGCGATTGACTTCACTGTTGACACCGCGCCACCGGCGGCGGCGGCCGACTTGCAGCTCAGTAACGATGAAAGCGGCACGTCTGTCCCGATTGCTGCGGGCGGCACGACCAACGACACCACCCCGGTGTTAAGTGGTACGGCAGAGCCTGGTAGCACAGTCACCGTCTCTGATGGCGACACTGTGCTGGGCAGCACCACGGTCGGCAGCGACGGCAGCTGGAGCTTCACCACCCCGGCACTGGATGAAGGCGATCACAGCCTGACCACCACGGTCACCGATCCGGCAGGCAACACCGGTCCGGTATCCGATCCGGTTGCAGTCACCATTGATACCACCGCGCCGGCAGTGGCGGAGGATTTGCAGCTCAGCAACGACAGCAGCGGTACGGCAGTCCCGATTCCATCAGGCGGTGCCACCAACGACACCACGCCGGTATTGAGCGGTACGGCGGAAGCGGGCAGCACCGTGACCATCACCGATGGCAACACCGTGCTGGGAACCGCCACTGTCGATAACGATGGCAACTGGAGCTTCACCACGCCGGAACTGGGCCAGGGCGATCACAGCCTGACCACCACGGTCACCGATCCGGCAGGCAACACCGGTCCGGCATCGGATCCGATCGCGTTCTCGATTGATACGCAGCCTCCGGTGGCAGCAGCTGACCTGCAACTTAGCAATGACAGCAGCGGTACGCCTGTACCGATTGCGGCAGGGGGTGTCACCAACGACACCACGCCGGTTCTGAGTGGTACGGCGGAACCGGGTAGCACGGTCACCGTAGCGGATGGCAACACGGTACTGGGTAGTGCATTGGTAGACGGCGATGGTAACTGGAGCTTCACCACGCCAGCACTGGATGACGGCACGTATAACCTGACCACCACCGTCACCGATCCTGCGGGCAATAGCAGCCCGGCATCGGATCCGATTGCGATCACCATCGACACCTCGGCCCCGGCGATAGCAGAGGATATTCAGCTCAGTAACGACAACAGCGGCACCCTGGTGCCGGTCACCTCGGGTTCCACCAACGACACCACGCCAGTATTGAGTGGTACGGCCGAGCCGGGCAGCACCGTCACCGTGTCAGATGGTGATACGGTACTGGGTACCGCCATTGTCGGCACCGATGGCAACTGGAGCTTTACCACCCCGACGCTGGATGAGGGCGATCATAGCCTGACCACCACCGTCACCGATGCCGCAGGCAACACCGGCCTGGCCTCCGATCCGATCGACTTCACTGTAGATACCAGCGCGCCCAATCCGGTCACCAACCTGACGGCGCAAAACGACGATGGCGATACGCTCAACGGCCTGACCAATGACAGCACCCCGATTCTGAGCGGTACGGCGGAAGCGGGCAGCATCATCACCATTTACGACAATATGGCGGTGATTGGTACGGCACAGGCGGATGCGGTGACCGGCATCTGGAGCTACACCACGCCGACGCTGACCGATGGCGACCATAACCTGATGGTGACCGAGACCGATGCGGCAGGTAACGTCAGTGCGCCGAGTAATATGGTGGCGCTGACGGTGGATACCACCGCACCGGAAGCGGCCAGTTTTGCCCTCAACAACAATAACGGTACGAGTGATGTGCCGATTGCCAATGGCGGCATTACCAATGACAACTCGCCGGAGCTGAGTGGTACGGCAGAGCCGAATAGCGTGATCACCATTTACGATGGCGAGGATGCGATTGGCAGCGTAATCACTGATGGCAGTGGCAACTGGAATTACATCACCACGCCATTGCTGGATGGCAGCCATGCGCTGAGTATCACGGTGACCGATGCGGCAGGTAACACTGGCCCATCATCGACGGTGGTGAATTTCGAGATCGACACCGTTGCGCCGGATCCGGTAACGGATCTGGCTGTTAATAACAACGAGGGCAGCACGCTGGTGCCGATCACCGAAGGCACCCTCACCAATGATGCGACGCCAGAACTGACCGGCACCGCAGATGCGGGCAGCATTATCAACGTCTATGACGGCAACACCCTGCTGGGTTCGACTTCCGTGGGAGCCGACGGCAGTTGGTCATTTACGACGCCTGATCTTGGTCAAGGCGGACACAGCCTGAGTGTCACCGTGAGCGATGTCGCAGGTAACACCAGCGCTAACTCAACGACGATCGATTTCACGGTCGACAGCGTAGCGCCAGATGCCGCACAGGATCTGCAACTGACCAATGACGCCACCGACACCCCGATCGCAGCGGGCGGTGCCACCAATGACACCACGCCGGTCCTGAGTGGTATCGCGGAAGCGAACGGTATCATCACCGTCTCAGATGGCGACAACGTGCTCGGTACCGCCCTCGTGGATAGCGACGGTAACTGGAGCTTCACCACACCGGCACTGACCGATGGCGTGCACAGCCTGAGCGTGACCGTCACCGATCTGGCGGGTAACGTCAGTGTGGCGAGCGATCCGGTGACGGTGACCATCGATACTGTCGCACCGACGGTGGGGAGTCTCGCCCTGAGCAACGATGCGGGCAGCACGCCGGAAACCATCCCGGATGGCGGCCTGACCAACGACAGGACACCGGTGCTGAGCGGTAGCGGGGAAGAGGGTGATGTGATCACCATTTCCGACGAGAATGGCGTATTGGGTTCTCTGACAGTTGGCGCAAGCGGAACCTGGAGCTTCACCTCGGCCGTTCTGGCCGATGGCACGCATACCTTTAGCGTCACGGCGATGGATACCGCTGGCAACGTCAGCGCCCCTGTCACCATCGGCGTAGTGGTGGACGCCAGCGCACCGGCCGAAGCCAGCGATGTTACGCTCAGCAATGACAACGGTGCGACGCCGGTTGCTATCGCGGATGGCGGCATTACCAACGACACTACACCGTTCCTCAGCGGCAATGCGGAACCCGGCAGCATCGTGACCATTCTGGATGGCACCACGGTGCTGGGGAGTGCTGCGGTTAACGGTAGCGGGCAGTGGGGCTTTAGCGTTCCGGCGCTCAGTAATAGCGAGCACAGCCTGACGGTGACCGTGACCGATGCGGCGGGTAACACCAGCCCGGCGACGGCCCCGATCACCTTTACCGTGGACAACCAGGCACCGGAACCGTCTTCACTGGTGGTAAGCAACGACAACGGCAGCACACCGGTTCCGTTGCCGGATAATGCGATCACCAACGACAACACGCCGTTGCTGACCGGGGTAGCGGAAGCGGACAGCCTCATCACCCTGTACGACGGCACCACGGCGATTGGTTCTGTCCGGGCTGACGGCGACGGCAACTGGAGTTTCAACTCTCCAACGCTGACCGATGGCACCCATATCCTGACCGCCACCGCTACCGATGTGGCGGGCAACGTGAGCACGGCATCCACCGCCGTGACCATTCAGGTGGATGCGACGGCACCAGAACCGGTCAGCAATCTGTTGTTGCAAAACAACAACAGCGACCCAGCGGTCACCATCGCCGATGGAGGCACTACCAACGACAATACCCCGGAACTCAGCGGTACGGCAGAACCGGGCAGCACCGTGAGCATCTATGATGGCACGACACTGCTCGGGACGGCGCCGGTGGATGGCGATGGTAACTGGAGCTACACCACCACCACGCTGTCGAATGCCAGCCATACGCTGAATGTCACCGTCACCGATGACGCCGGTAACGTCAGTTCAACCTCGTCCGTTACCGTCACCATCAACACCGTGGCACCGGACCCGGTCGGCAGTTTCGCCATTTACGACAACGACGGCACCACGCCAGTGCTGATTGCCAACAATGGCTCCACCAACGACGACACACCGGTGTTGCGCGGAACGGCCACGGCGGGCGACACGGTCAATATCTATCAGGATGATGTGTTAATCGGCAGTGCGACGGTAGGCAGTAACGGCGTGTGGCGCTTCGAGACCTCCAGCCTGACGGATGCTTCGTATAACTTCACGGTGACAGTGAGCGATGCGGCGGGGAATACCAGTGCTCCGTCGGCGGTCTACACCGTCACAATCGACACTGTCGCGCCAGACGCGGTGAGCGATCTGGTGGTCACTGACAATGTGGGCGCCAGCACTGGCCCGCTGACCAGTGGTGAAGTCACCGACGACAACACACCAACCTTGAGCGGCAGTGCTAATACCGGCGAAGTGGTGTCGATCTATGACGGCACCACCCTGCTCGGCACGGTGACGGCGGTAGACAATGCGTGGAGCTTCACACCGGATGCGCTGAGTAATGGCCCCCATAACTTCACCGTCACCGTGACGGATGCGGCTGGGAACGTCAGTGCTGCGGCACCTTCTCCGGCGTTTAGTCTCGATATCGAAGCCGGTATGCCGCCTGCCAGCAGTACGCTGGAGATCACCGATGATAGTGGTGCCATGCTGGTGCAACTGTCTGACGGGGCGGATACCAAGGACAATACGCCGGTGCTGAGTGGTCTGGCGGCCCAGGGCGATACCATTACCATCCATGATGGCGCGACCATCCTTGGATCGGTGGTGGTCACGGACGCCAGCGGCCAGTGGACCTTCACACCGTCACCGGCACTGACTGATGGACAACATGCGCTGTTTATCACCACGCTTGATGCCTCAGACAATCCGGGGGCGACGTCGGCCACCATCAATATCACCGTGGATACATCGGCTCCGGCCGCAGTGACAGACATGGTGGTCAGCAACGACAACGGCACCACGCCGGTTGAGATCCCGAATGGGGGTACGACTAACGACAGCACACCGCTGTTGACGGGTACGGCAGAGGCCAATGCGGTGGTCACCATCTACGATGGCACTACCGTGGTGGGGTCGACCACCGTCAATGCCTCGGGTGACTGGAGTTACAACACGCCAACCCTGAGCAACGGTACGCATACGTTGAGCGTCACGGTGAAAGACGCGGCGGGCAACGTCAGTACGGCGTCCTCTACTGTTACGGTGTCGGTGGATACGCATGCGCCAGCGGCTTCAACGCTGACCATCACCAACGATAACGCCACACCAAACGTGACGATACCGAACGGGGGATCGACCAACGACAATACGCCAGTGCTGAGCGGTACAGCCGAAGTGGGCAGCCGGGTCACCATCTCTGATGGCGGCACGGTGCTGGGCACCGTGATTGTCGGTGCCGGTGGCACCTGGAGCTATACCACCACCACCCTGATCGATGGCACGCATCCACTGAGCGTCACCGTGACGGACACTGCGGGGAACGTCAGCGGCACCACCTCGGCCACGGTGATTGTCGATACCGTGGCCCCGGCAGCGGTGAGCGGGCTGGCCGCCAGCAACAACAACGGCAGCACGCCGGTGGCGATTGCCAACAACGGCAGCACCAACGACAACACCCCGGCGGTAAGCGGTACGGCGGAAGCGGGCAGCAAAGTCTCGATTTACGATGGTACGACGTTGCTGGGCACCGTGACGGCAGGCAGTAACGGGGCATGGACCTTTACCACCTCAACGCTGGCGGACGGTCCTCATACCCTGAACGTGACGGCCACCGATGCGGCAGGCAACGTCAGCCCAACCGCGTCAGTCACACTGACAGTGGATACCGTCGCACCGACAGCGGTGACCAACCTTACGGTTAGTGACAACGTGGGTGCCAGTCAGGGTGCACTGACCAATGGGGCGGTGACGGATGACAACACACCGACCCTGAGCGGTACGGCAGAGGCGGGTACGGTAGTCACCATCTACGATGGCAGCACGGTACTGGGTTCAGTGACCGCCGGAACCGGCGGTGCCTGGAGCTTCACCACCAGCGCGCTGAGTGAAGGTACGCATCCGTTGAGCGTGACGGTGAAAGATGCGGCGGGTAACGTCAGCCCGTCATCCTCAACCTTCACCATCACGGTGGATACGGTGGCACCAGCGGCTTCAACGCTGACCATCACCAATGATAACGCCACACCAAACGTGACGATACCGAACGGGGGATCGACCAACGACAATACGCCAGTGCTGAGCGGTACAGCCGAAGTGGGCAGCCGGGTCACCATCTCTGATGGCGGCACGGTGCTGGGCACCGTGATTGTCGGTGCCGGTGGCACCTGGAGCTATACCACCACCACCCTGAGCGATGGCACGCATCCACTGAGCGTCACCGTGACGGACACTGCGGGGAACGTCAGCGGCACCACCTCGGCCACGGTGATTGTCGATACCGTGGCCCCGGCAGCGGTGAGCGGGCTGGCCGCCAGCAACAACAACGGCAGCACGCCGGTGGCGATTGCCAACAATGGCAGCACCAACGACAACACCCCGGCGGTAAGCGGTACGGCGGAAGCGGGCAGCAAAGTCTCGATTTACGATGGTACGACGTTGCTGGGCACCGTGACGGCAGGCAGTAACGGGGCATGGACCTTTACCACCTCGACGCTGGCGGACGGTCCTCATACCCTGAACGTGACGGCCACCGATGCGGCAGGCAACGTCAGCCCAACCGCGTCAGTCACACTGACAGTGGATACCGTCGTGCCGACAGCATCGTCGCTGGTGGTCACTGCCGATAACGTGACGCCAAACGTCACCATACCGAGCGGTGGCTCTACCAACGACAACACGCCAACGCTGAGCGGTACGGCAGAGGCGGGTGCGGTAGTCACCATCTACGATGGCAGCACGGTACTGGGTTCAGTGACCGCCGGAACGGGCGGTGCCTGGAGCTATACCACCAGCACCCTGAGCAACGGCACCCATCCGCTGAGCGTGACGGTGAAAGATGCGGCGGGCAACGTCAGCCCGGCATCAGCCACTGTCTCGGTGATTGTCGATACGGTGGCACCAGCGGCTTCAACGCTGACCATCACCAACGATAACGCCACACCAAACGTGACGATACCGAACGGGGGATCAACCAACGACAATACGCCAGTGCTGAGCGGTACAGCCGAAGTGGGCAGCCGGGTCACCATCTCTGATGGCGGCACGGTGCTGGGCACCGTGATTGTCGGTGCCGGTGGCACCTGGAGCTATACCACCACCACCCTGAGCGATGGCACGCATCCACTGAGCGTCACCGTGACGGACACTGCGGGGAACGTCAGCGGCACCACCTCGGCCACGGTGATTGTCGATACCGTGGCCCCGGCAGCGGTGAGCGGGCTGGCCGCCAGCAACAACAACGGCAGCACGCCGGTGGCGATTGCCAACAATGGCAGCACCAACGACAACACCCCGGCGGTAAGTGGTACGGCGGAAGCGGGCAGCAAAGTCTCGATTTACGATGGTACGACGTTGCTGGGCACCGTGCCGGCAGGCAGTAACGGGGCATGGACCTTTACCACCTCGACGCTGGCGGATGGTCTCCATACCCTGAATGTCACCGCCACCGATGCGGCAGGCAACGTCAGCCCGACCGCTTCGGTCACCCTGACGGTGGATACGGCGGCACCGGCGGCATCGACGCTGACCATCACTGCGGATAACGTCACGCCGAACGTGACGGTGCCGAGCGGTGGTTCCACCAACGACAACACGCCAACCCTGAGCGGTACGGCGGAAGTGGGTGCTGTGGTCACCATCTCCGATGGCAGCACGGTGTTGGGTTCCGTCACCGTGGGGGCAGGCGGTAGCTGGAGCTTCACCACCAGCACTCTGAGCAATGGCACCCATCCGCTGAGCGTAACGGTGAAAGACACCGCCGGTAACGTCAGCGGTACCACCTCGGCCACCATCACGGTGGATACCGTGGCACCAGCGGCGTCAACGCTGGTGATCACCAACGATGTCACCAACACGGTGGTGCCGAGCGGCGGTTCGACCAACGACACCACGCCTACCCTGAGCGGTACGGCGGAGGTCGGCAGCAAAGTCACCATCTATGACGGCAGCACGGTACTGGGCACGCTGACGGTTGGCGGCGCAGGCACCTGGAGCTTCACCACCGCCACCCTCAGCAACGGTACGCATCCGCTGAGCGTGACGGTGACCGATGCGGCAGGTAACGTCAGCGGCACCACCTCGGCCAGCGTGATCATCGATACCGTCGCGCCTGCGGCCGTGGCCGGACTGACCGCCAGCAATAACAACGGCAGTTCGCCGGTCGCCATCGCCAACAACGGCATCACCAACGACAGCACGCCGTTGCTGAGTGGTACGGCGGAAGCCGGGGCGAAAATCAGCATCTACGATGGATCGACCTTGCTGGGCACCACCACGGCAGGCAGCAACGGGGCGTGGAGTTTCGTTACGTCAACCTTGAGTAACGCGACGCATACCCTGAACGTCACCGCGACCGATGCGGCGGGCAACGTCAGCCCGACTGCGTCAGTCACCATCACCGTGGACACCGTGGCACCCACGGCCTCGACGCTGACCATCACCAACGACTCGGTCACGCCAAACGTCACCGTGCCGAATGGTGGCTCGACCAAAGACAACACCCCGGTGTTGAGCGGTACGGCAGAAGTGGGCAGTCGTGTCACCATCTACGATGGCGCGACGATTCTGGGCAGTCTCACGGTGGGAGCCTCCGGTAGCTGGAGTTTCACCACCGCCACCCTGACCGATGGCTCACATCCGTTAAGCGTGACGGTCACTGACACCGCAGGGAACGTCAGTGCCACCACCTCTGCGACGGTGATTATTGATACCGTCGCACCGGTCGCGCCAACCGGTCTGGCGGTGAACGATGCGGGCACGACGCTAACCGGTACGGGTGAAGCAGGCGATACCGTCACGGTGAAAGATGCAGGGGGTAACACCATCGGCACGGGCACCGTCGCCAGCAATGGTAGCTTCTCCATCACCTTGACCACGGCGCAGACCACCGGTGCAACGCTGTCGGTCATCCAGACCGATCTCGCCGGTAACACCTCGCCGACCGCTACCGTGTTGGGTGCAATCAAAGTGGTGGCAGTGAACGATGTCACCGAGCTGGATTACTCCACCACCACCGGTACCGTCACTAACGCAACCGGAACCTATAACACCGGTAATGCGTTGTTGAGTGTTAACCTGGGAAGTTTGCTGGGTGTCGGTGTGCTGAGTAGCTCCAACGCCTACATCTTTAACGTAGGTTCGGGCGATACCCGCACCGTGACGTTGAAGGCGTCGGAAACCAGCCTGATTTCCCTGATCGGTACTTACTCGCTGTATTTGTATCAGCAGCAGTCGGACGGTTCGTGGAAGGTGGTGTCCACCACGACGAACTACATCTCCACCACGATCCTGTCGTTGCTGACGCAAACCGGTGGCAACATCACCTATAGCAACCTGGGAAGTGGGACTTACGCCGTGGTGTTGGGTGCCAGCAGTGGTATCAGCGTATTGCCATCGACCAGCGTGACCACCATCTCGGATATCACCACCATCGCGGCGACCGTGGCAGCGACGGTCACCGGTAACCTGCTCACCAACGATACCAGTTCGGTGGCCGGTACGGTGCCGGCAGGTACGGCAGTGACGTCAGTGTCCGGGCATACGGTGACCAGCAGTACCACCACGTCCATCACGACGGCCTACGGTACGCTGACCATCGATTCGCACGGGAACTACACCTATACGCTGAAAGCGGGACTGGATGCAGGCACGTTGCCCGCATCGGACACCTTCAGCTATTCGGTGACAGACTCCCACGGCACTGTGACCACCGCCACGCTGACGGTTGATCTGGCGCATGCCAGCACCGCGTCGTTGCTGTCCGTCAACAGCCTGTTCGCGGAAACCACCACCACGACCGAGAGTGATCATTCGGTGACCGGCAGCATCTGGGCCGACAGCACGACCAGCCACACCGGTACGCTGACCATCATCAATGAACACGGTGATTCCACGACTGTGAGCAGCAGTGGTAACACCCTGGTGACTGGCGATTACGGTACGTTGAGCATCGCCGCCAACGGTAGCTACACCTATGCGTTGAGTGCTGACATTAACGTGCAGGACATCACGCATAAGGAGGTCTTTAGCTATAGCCTGGCGTCGACCGACGGCACCATTACCACCAACTCGTTCACCATTGAATTGCATCCGACCATTACCGGCACTTCAGGTTCGGATTCAATCACCAGTAGCGCCTATGACGACACCATCACCTCGGGTGCCGGAACTGACACGCTGGTCTACCACTTGTTGAACGCGGCGGATGCCACCGGGGGTAACGGACACGATACCTGGACTGATTTCTCGGTCGCAAATGGCGACAAGATTGACGTCAGTAACCTGCTTATTGGTTGGAATGATGACACAAGTAACGTTAATGATTTCGTGAAAGTGGATCATACCGCTGATGGCAGCACCGTGGTTTCAATTGACCGTGACGGTACTGGAACGGCCTACAGCAGCACCCAGTTGGTGACACTGGAAGGCACTAACGCATCACTGGAGGAGTTGCTGCAACAACCGCACCAGAATCACACGGCGTAACCCTTGTTATCTAAGGCAGGATGCACTCAGGGCACAGGATGTGCCCCTTTCTCTTAATGACTGGTGGAGTATCGATGGACCTGATGCAATCAAGCGCAATATATCGCCGTTCCTGGAAGCTCAGCGTTTTCTGTGCTGGCATCGCTTTTTTCTCTCAATCACAATCAATGGCGGCTGACGACGCGCTAACTAAAGCCGGTCGCATTACCACCCAAGGTCTGTCACAACAGCAGGATCTGCCCTCATTAACCGGCGAAGTTGCCGAACCCGCACTGAACCATATTCCCGACACCCTGACGCTCAATCAGGCGGTACAACGCGCGGTGCACTGGCATCCGGATATCGCTGAAGCCGTGGGAAAATTGCTGGAGCAAGCCAATCAGGTCGATGTGGCGAAGGCAAAATATTATCCACAGGTGAGTGCCGGGATGAATAACGGCTACTCCAATACCTATACCGAAAAGGGCTACAGTCCCTCGTTTGTCCTGTCGGTATCCCAGATGCTGTATGACTTCGGTAAGGTCAGCAGCTCGGTGAGATCGGCGGAAGCCGGTGTCGCTGAAGAGCAGGCCAACGTGCTGGTCAGCATTGATACGGTGGCGCATGACACGGCAGCCGCGCTCATCGAAGTACAGGGTTTTCAGCAACTGGTGATCATCGCGCAACAACAACTGGCTTCGCTGAATAAAATTGGTGATTTAGCCAGGCAGCGCAATGATGAAGGGGCGGCGTCCCTTTCTGATGCTACGCAAACCGATGCCCGTATTGAAGGTGCGCGCAGCACCCTGACGCAGTATCAGGCCAATCTGGATCGCTGGCGTGCCACGCTGGCAACCTATCTTGGCTGGCCAACGGTCAATAAAGTCAGTGATGATTTCCCGGCCAAATTGATGCGTTCCTGCCAGTCGTCTCAGGCCGAAGATCGTCTGATTCCGGCAGTGCTGTCCGCCTGGGCTGCGGCCAATCAGGCGCAGGCCAAACTGGATAACGCCAATGCGCAGATGCTGCCAACCATCTCACTCGAACCTGAAGTGACGCATTATCTCAACAATCACTATGCCAGCAGCGAAACGCTGGATCGCACCCAGTATTCCGCCTGGGTGAAGGTCGAGATGCCGATCTATCAGGGCGGGGGAATGAGCGCCAGTCGTGATGCCGCGGCCAATGCTCTCAGCGCGGCCAATGCGGCAGTGAACTCGGCACGGCTTAAAGCGCGCCAGCAGTTGAGTGAATCGCAGAATACCTCGCAAAGCCTGGCGCTGAGCCTCAACATTTTGGGACGACAGCAGCAGCTGACGGAGAAAACGCAGCAACTCTACCAGGACCAATATTTGCAGCTTGGCACGCGCCCGCTGCTTGACGTGCTGAACGCCGAACAGGAGGTCTACCAGACCCGTTTTACGCTTCAGCAAACCATCAGTCAGTTACGCTCACTGCAGCTCGATTGCCTCTACAGCACCGGGCATATGCGGTCGGCGTTTGCTCTGAATAATCAGCGCATCCAGTCCGTGGAGATCCAGCCATGACGCAACTGCAGATTCCCGAAACCCCCGGTGCCAAACCCGACCATGCGGAAGGCGGTGTGCCGTTACAGGGATGGGCGACGGCGATCATCCAGATCGCCACCCATTATCGTTTACCCTGCTCGCCGGGCATGATCCTGGCCTCCAGCGAATGGCAGGGCAAACAGACGCGCGATAAGGCGCTGCGCCATCTGGCGCGACAGGCGGGCTTGTCGTTGCAATTATACGACGGTGAGAAATGGGAAGTGACCCACTGGCGATTGCCGTTGGCGGTCGAACTGAATGATGGTCAGGTCGGGGTGATTACGTCCTTCGATGGCGAAGACGAAGTGCGGGTGCACTTTGCCGGTGACGAACAGCCAACGCCGCTTTCCCTGCTGGCGTTGCTGGCGGAGGTCCGTTTTGCCGCGGCGTTTCGCCCGCTGGCACCCGCCAAAGACAGTCGGGTCGATCGTTATCTGGAAACCATCAAGCCGGACTGGCTGCGTCGTCTGGTACTGAAAGATCTGCGCCCTTACGGCTATGTGATGCTGGGATCTTTCCTGATCAACCTGCTGGCACTGGTCGGCATTATCTTCTCAATGCAGGTGTATGACCGGGTGATTCCGGCGCAATCCTATCCGACATTGTATGTCCTCTATATCGGCGTGATGATTTCGGTGGTGTTCACCTACATCCTGCGCGTCGGGCGTGACCATGTTACCGATCTGCTCGGGAAGCGTGCGGATATGCGCGTGTCAGACCGGGTGTTTGGTCATGCGTTGCGTCTGCGCAACAGCGCGGTACCGCGTTCGACCGGCACCTTTATCTCGCAGTTACGTGAACTGGAGGCGATTCGTGAAATGGTCACCTCCACCACGGTAACGGCGATTGTGGATATGCCGTTCTTCCTGCTGTTTTTACTGGTGATGGCGATCATTGCGCCGCAGTTGGCGTGGATCGCCCCGGTGGCGGTGATCCTGATGGTACTGCCGGGCCTGTTTATGCAGAAAAAACTGTCGAAACTGGCGCAGCAGGCGTTGAAAGAGTCGACGCTCCGCAACGCGGTACTGGTGGAGAGCGTGCAGGGGCTGGAGGACATCAAACTGATGCAGGCGGAAGATCGCTTCCTGCAACAGTGGAACAGCTACATCCGCATCACCGCGCAGTCCGGGGTCGAGACCCGTAAGGCGATGCACTCGCTGATTAGCTGGGGAGTCACTATCCAGGGGATGGTGTACGCCACGGTGATTGTGATTGGCGCTCCCATGGTGATTGATGGCGATATCACGACCGGTGCGATTGTGGCGGCGTCGTTGCTGTCATCGCGCATGATCGCGCCGATGGCAACGTTGTGCGGCGTGCTGGCGCGCTGGCAGCAGGTCAAAGCGGCGAAAACCAGCCTCGATGGTCTGATGTCGCTGCCAGTGGAAAACAGTACCGACGAAACCCGCATTCATTGCCCGGTGCTGTTTGGCAACTATCAGTTCAACGAGGCGATGTTCCGTTACTACAGCGATACGCTTACCGTCGCACTGCGCATTAACCGCCTGACGATCAAACAGGGGGAACGCATAGCGATACTGGGACGCAACGGGGCCGGTAAATCGACCATGTTGCAGGCGATGATCGGCGGTGTGGAGCTGATTGGTGGGGAATTGCTGCTGGATAACCTCAGCTTGCCGCATATCGATCTGGCGGATGTGCGGCGTAACGTCGGTCTGATGACGCAGAATGCGCGCTTGTTCCACGGCACCCTGCGGGAAAACCTGACCATGGGTGCTGCCCACGCTACCGATGACGCCATTTTTGCCGCGCTGGTGGTCAGCGGCGGGGCTGATTTTATCCATCGATTACCGCTCGGCCTCGATCATCCGGTAATGGAAGGGGGAGTCGGGTTATCGGGTGGACAGCGCCAGTCAGTGCTGCTGGCGCGCATGCTGTTGCGCGATCCTAATATCGTATTGCTGGATGAGCCAACCGCTTCGCTGGACGATCACACCGAAAAAGAGTTTATCGAACGGCTCGGGCTGTGGCTGAATGGCCGCACGCTGGTGGTTGCCACCCATCGGGCGGCGATCCTCGCGTTGGTGGATCGCATCCTGGTGCTGAAGGAGGGACAACTGGTGATGGATAGCCCGAAAGAGAATGCGCTGCCGCCACCGCGTGCTAACAATGCACGTCCGGAGGCCAACCCATGAAACAGTTACCTGGAAAATTGCGCCTGGTCGCGGCAGAAGGGGACTCCTCTGACGATCTGGCGGGCGATCTGCAATCGGAAACGCATTATTCCGGTGCCGTGCGGCTGATTGTCATCAGCGCTTTGTTATTGCTGGTCACCTGCGTGTGGGCATATTTTGGCGTGCTGGATGAAGTCTCCACCGGCACCGGCAAAGTGATCCCCAGTTCCCATGATCAGGTACTGCAATCGCTGGAAGGCGGCATCCTTGACGAAATCTATGTGCATGAGGGCAGCCACGTTGAAGCCGGTCAGGTGGTGGCAAAACTTGACCCGATCCGCTCGGAGTCGAGCGTCGGCGAAAGTGCGGCGCGCTATCGTGCGGCACTGGCGGCCAGTGCCCGTCTTAATGCTGAGGTCAACGATCTGCCGCTCAGCTTCCCGGCAGAGTTGAACAAGTTTCCTGACCTGATTGCGTCAGAAACCCGGTTGTACAAAACCCGCCGTGCGCAGTTGAAGGACTCAACCGCCCAGATCCAGCAATCGCTCAACCTCGCTAACCGCGAGCTGGCGATTACCGAACGCCTGGCGAAAACCGGCGCGGCCAGTAGCGTCGAAGTGTTGCGATTGCAGCGTGATAAATCTGACCTTGAGCTAAAAATGACCGATATGCGCTCGCAATATTACGTCCAGGCGCGTGAGGATTTGGCGAAAGCCACGGCTGAGGCGGATAGCTTGTTGCAGACGGTGAGAGGGCGTGAAGACACTGTCAGCCGCCTGACCATCCGTGCGCCGATGCGTGGCGTAGTGAAAGATATCAAGGTCACCACAGTGGGAGGCGTGATCCCGCCCAATGGTGAGCTGATGAACATTGTACCAATGGATGATCATCTGCTGATCGAGGCGCGCCTGTCACCACGCGATATCGCCTTTATTCACCCGGATCAGAAAGCGCTGGTGAAAATCTCCGCTTATGATTACTCGATCTATGGCGGTCTGGAAGGGGTCGTGGAGAGCATTTCACCGGATACCATTCAGGATGAGGTGAAGCCGGAAATTTACTACTACCGTGTGTATATCCGCACCGATCACGATTTTGTGCAGAACAAAGCCGGTAAACGTTTCTCGATCAGCCCCGGGATGGTTGCGACGGTTGATATCAAAACTGGCGAGAAGACCGTGATGGATTATCTGATTAAACCGTTTAACCGCGCCAAAGAAGCTCTGCGCGAACGTTAATTGCAGACAACGACAATCCTGGCGATAATCAGCAGCATCAAATCCCTTCCTCGTCGGGTTTAACGACGCGGAAGGGATTTTTTTTGGTCATATTTCACCTATAAACTTAATGTCACGCAGATTCAGGATATAAAGAGGACGATTTATGTATAACACCCTCGGCAATCAGTACGATAACTCACTGGTTTCGAACGCCTTCGGTTTCATGCGTTTCCCGGTTAATTTCCAGCCTTACGACAGCGACGCGGAGTGGGTGATCACTGGCGTACCTTTCGATGCCGCGACGTCGGGTCGTCCGGGCAGCCGTTTAGGGCCGGGTGCCATCCGTCAGATCTCCACTAACCTCGCCTGGGAAGGCTGCCGCTGGCCGTGGGACTTCGATCTGCGTCAGCGCCTCAACGTGGTGGATTGCGGCGATCTGGTGTACGCCTTCGGTGACTCTCAGGATCTGTCTGATAAATTGCAGGCCCATGCCGAGAAACTGCTGGCGAACGGCAAGCGTATGCTGACCTTTGGCGGTGATCATTACGTCACGCTGCCGTTGCTGCGTGCCCATGCCAAACACTTCGGCAAAATGGCGCTGGTGCATTTCGATGCGCACACCGACACCTACTCCAACGGCCCGACCTTTGACCACGGCACCATGTTCTTCACCGCGCCGAAAGAAGGTCTGATCGATCCGCAGCATTCCGTACAGATCGGTATCCGTACCGAGTTTGATAAGAGCCTCGGCTTTAACGTGCTGGATGCGGCGCAGGTCAACGATCGCAGCGTCGATGACATCCTGGCTGAAGTGAAGCGCACCGTGGGCGACCTGCCGGTGTATCTGACCTTTGATATCGACTGCCTTGATCCGGCCCATGCGCCTGGCACCGGCACGCCGGTGATTGGCGGTCTGACCACCGATAAAGCCACCAAGCTGATTCGTGGCCTGCAAGGGATGAACATCGTTGGGATGGACCTGGTGGAAGTCGCACCGGGTTACGATCACGCCGATCTCACCTCGCTGGCGGCGGCGACGCTGGCGCTGGATATGCTGCACGTGCAGGCGGCGAATAAGGGCTAAACTTACTGACGGTCAATTAATCTTCGGAGGTCACTATGGGCTTACTGGATGATTTAGTCGGATCGTTGGAAGGCGGCCAGGGGCAGGGCAGTCAACTGGGCCAGTTGCAGGCTATCTGGAGCTGGGTGCAGGAGCAGGGCGGTATTGAAGCGCTGCTGCATAAGTTTCAGCAGGGTGGGCTGGGCGACGTACTGGGTTCGTGGATTGGCACCGGCAACAATCAGCCGGTGGACAGTGGCGATATGCAGTCGGCGTTTGGTCAGCCGGAGTTGCAATCACTGGCGGATAAGCTCGGTACCGATGTACAGGGCGCGTCCGGCACCCTGGCGCTGCTGCTGCCGCAACTGATTGATAAAATGTCGCCGCAGGGTCAACTGGACGATCAGAGTTTGCATGATAATCAGTTGGATTTGGGGTCGATGGTCGATCAGCTGTTCAAGCGTTAGGTCAGTTCCCGTAGCGGCGCGATTTATCGCGCAATGCCGTGCATCGTGCCGGAAAAGACGCGCGATAAATCGCGCCGCTACGGTGCGTTATTTCCCGTCGGCAGCAATCCGGTCACGAATATGCTGCGCGCGCGCTGCGGAATCGGGGTGCGAATCCAACATCGAGCTTTGACGTCCCTGTTCCAGTTGCGCCAACTTTTCGAAGCTGGTCGCCAGCCCCATTGGATTGATGCCGCGCTTCTTCAGCAAATCATACGAATAATCATCCGCTTCTGATTCCTGCGTTTGTGAGAACTGCGCATTCACCAACTGCTCGCCCAGTTCCCCCAGTTGCGATTGGGATAACGAACCGATAACGCCTCCCATTGATGTTGCCGCGGTACGCGCCGCTGTGGTCGCGAAGGCCACCTGCATCGCTTTACGCGTATGACCCAGGGCGACATGGCCCATCTCATGACCCAACACCCCCTCGACCTCGTTATCGGTCATCATATCCATCAGGCCGCTGTAGACGCGGATGCAGCCATTCGCCATCGCCCAGGCATTCACATCTTTGGTCAGATAGACCTTATAGTTAGCTGGCACACCGTTGATGTTGTCACCCAGCGCTGCGCCGATTTTATTCAGGCGTTGCTGGTACTCACTGTTCGCCGGGGCGAGCTGATTATCCTTATCCATCTGCGCACAGGATTGATCGCTCAGCTGCTTCACCTGGTCGTCACTTAACGCATAAGCCTGATACGCCTGCGCGCCGGATTGCAGCAACGCATTGTTGTCGAATCCTTCACAGCCGCTCAACAAGGCAGCTATCCCAAAGGCAATGATGGTCGTTTGGATCTTCATTCCAGAATCCTCAGAGTAACAAGGTAGTAAAAACAAACACCTGAACTTGATGCCGGTGTTTAAACGCTTTGTTTATAGCCTGCAAGCGCTTTGCTGGCTAGCAGACAGCAGCTGAATTGCAACCTCTGACCACCAGATTTAGCACCCCGTAGCATGTACTTTTGCCCCGTTTTTCATGTACATTGATGTGCGACTTTTTCCTTGCTTCGCCTGATAGCTGATTAATTACAATAAGTTAGGAGCGGCGAAGTATTAATCCGACCTGGAGTAGAAAATGCCCTCTCGTAAAGAGCTTGCCAACGCCATTCGCGCGTTAAGTATGGATGCAGTACAGAAAGCCAAATCGGGACACCCTGGTGCGCCGATGGGCATGGCGGACATTGCCGAAGTGCTGTGGCGTGACTTCCTGAACCATAACCCGACCAACCCGCAATGGGCGGCACGCGACCGCTTTGTGCTGTCTAACGGCCACGGCTCGATGCTGATTTACAGCCTGCTGCACCTCACCGGTTACGATCTGCCGATGAGCGAGCTGCAGAACTTCCGTCAGCTGCATTCCAAAACTCCAGGTCACCCGGAATACGGCTACACCGCTGGCGTCGAAACCACCACCGGCCCGCTGGGTCAGGGCATTGCGAATGCCGTGGGCTTCGCGATCGCTGAGCGCACCCTTGCTGCGCAGTTCAACCGTCCGGGCCACGACATCGTGGACCACAACACTTACGTGTTTATGGGCGACGGCTGCATGATGGAAGGTATCTCACACGAGGTGTGCTCCATCGCTGGTACGCTGAAGCTGGGCAAACTGGTTGCCTTCTATGACGATAACGGCATCTCCATCGACGGTCACGTGGATGGCTGGTTCACCGACGACACCGCAAAACGCTTTGAAGCCTACGGCTGGCACGTGGTGCGCGGCGTGGACGGTCACGACGCCGACGCCATCAAAAAAGCGGTGGAAGAAGCCAAAGCCGTTACTGACAAGCCATCCCTGCTGATGTGCAAAACCATCATCGGTTTCGGTTCTCCGAACAAAGCCGGTACCCACGACTCCCACGGCGCACCGCTGGGCGACGCCGAAGTGGCGCTGACCCGCAAACAGCTGGGCTGGGACTACGCACCGTTCGAGATCCCGGCAGACATCTATGCGCAGTGGGATGCCAAAGAAGCAGGCAAAGCGAAAGAAGCGGCATGGGACGAGAAATTCGCCGCCTACGCTGCTGCGCACCCGGAACTGGCTGCCGAATTCAAACGTCGTATGAACAACGAACTGCCGGCCAACTGGGCAGAAGAGTCACAGAAATTTGTTGAGCAGTTGCAGGCCAATCCGGCGAAAATCGCCAGCCGTAAAGCCTCACAGAATGCCATCGAAGCCTTCGGCAAAATCCTGCCGGAATACCTCGGCGGTTCTGCGGACCTGGCACCGAGCAACCTGACCATGTGGTCCGGCTCGAAGCCGATCAACGAAGATGCAGCCGGTAACTACATCCACTACGGCGTGCGTGAATTCGGTATGACCGCGATTGCCAACGGTATCGCCCTGCACGGCGGTTTCCTGCCGTACACCGCTACCTTCCTGATGTTTGTGGAATACGCGCGTAACGCGGCACGTATGGCGGCGCTGATGAAGATCCGTCAAATCATGGTCTACACCCATGACTCCATCGGTCTGGGCGAAGACGGCCCGACGCACCAGCCGGTTGAGCAGATGGCCAGCCTGCGCACCACCCCGAACATGAGCCTGTGGCGTCCGTGTGACCAGGTGGAATCCGCCGTGGCGTGGAAATACGCCATCGAGCGCAAAGATGGCCCGAGCGCGCTGATCTTCTCCCGTCAGAACCTGGCGCAGCAGGATCGTAGCGCCGAGCAGCTGGCTAACGTGGCACGCGGTGGTTATGTGCTGAAGGATTGTGCCGGTCAGCCGGAACTGATCCTGATTGCCACCGGTTCAGAAGTGGAACTGGCGGTCGGTGCTTACGACCAGCTGACCACCGAAGGCCGCAAGGTACGCGTGGTTTCCATGCCGTCGACCGATGCGTTCGACAAACAGGATGCGGCTTACCGTGAATCCGTACTGCCGAAAGCGGTTGCTGCACGTGTGGCAATCGAAGCCGGTATCGCGGACTACTGGTTCAAATACACCGGCCTGAACGGTGCAATCGTCGGCATGACCAGCTTCGGTGAGTCAGCTCCGGCCGAGAAGCTGTTCGAAGAGTTTGGTTTCACCGTGGCCAATGTGGTCGCGACTGCGAAATCCATTCTGTAAGACCTGTGGGCGGCCTGGTGGCCGCCCAATTATTCCTCCAGTAATAATCTTAAATTGGCTGATTTTGTGACGTAGATCCAATAATCAGCAGCGCAGTTGATCACAATCATTCCTGTTATTCCTTCCTTGCTTTATCCTAGCTGAACCGTTTCAGTTGTGACGATATTGTCTCTTCCCGCTATCAGCAACGGGCAAGAATTCCCTGTACAAAATGGGATGAAACGCTCAGGCTATCGGCACGTTTTTTCAGGTGTGGTTGAAGGAAAGATGACCGTTCGCATAGCTATAAATGGTTTTGGTCGTATCGGGCGTAATGTGCTGCGTGCGCTCTATGAAACAGGGCGCAGAGCGGAAATCACCGTGGTAGCGATTAACGAACTGGCAGAAGCCGTCGGGATGGCGCATCTGCTTAAGTACGATACCAGCCACGGACGTTTTGCCTTTGACGTGCGCCAGGAACGCGACCTGCTGTTTGTCGGTGACGATACCATTCGTATCCTGCACCAGGCCGATATCGCCACCCTGCCGTGGCAGGAACTGAATGTCGATATCGTGCTGGATTGTACCGGTGTTTACGGTAGCCGTGCCGATGGCGAAGCCCATTTGCAGGCGGGCGCGAAGAAGGTGTTGTTCTCGCATCCGGGCGGTAACGATCTGGATGCCACCGTTGTGTTCGGCGTGAACGAACAGGCTCTTAAACAAACTGACCGCATTGTCTCCAACGCATCCTGCACCACCAACTGTATTATTCCGGTGATAAAGTTGCTGGATGACGCGTTTGGCATTGAATCGGGCACTGTCACCACGATTCACTCGGCGATGCACGATCAGCAGGTGATCGATGCGTATCACAGCGACCTGCGCCGTACCCGTGCTGCCAGCCAATCGATCATTCCGGTGGATACGCGTCTGGCGGCGGGCATCACGCGCATTTTTCCGAAATTTAACGATCGCTTTGAAGCTATCGCGGTACGTGTGCCAACCATCAATGTGACAGCCATTGATTTGAGCGTTTCAGTCCGTCAGGCGGTGAAGGCATGCGAGGTCAATGCCTTGCTGCAAAACGCATCAGAAGGGGCATTTCGTGGTATAGTTGACTATACGGAATTACCGTTAGTCTCAGTAGATTTTAACCATGATCCGCACAGTGCCATTGTGGATGGCACGCAAACGCGGGTCAGCGGTCACCACCTTATCAAAACCCTGGTTTGGTGTGACAACGAATGGGGCTTTGCTAACCGCATGCTCGATACAACGTTAGCAATGGCCGCACGCGGTTTCAGGTAAGACGCGGTCTGCGTCTGGCAAAACTTATGAGAATCAACGAGAGGGTTCACCATGTCTGTAATTAAGATGACCGATCTGGATCTTGCTGGAAAACGTGTTCTGATCCGTGCCGATCTCAACGTACCAGTGAAAGAAGGGAAAGTGACGTCTGATGCACGTATCCGTGCTTCTCTGCCCACCATCGAAGCGGCGTTGAAACAGGGCGCGAAAGTGATGGTTACCTCTCACCTGGGTCGTCCGACCGAAGGTGAATACAACGAAGAGTTCTCCCTGCTGCCGGTTGTTAACTATCTGAAAGACAAACTGAACGGCACCACAGTTACCCTGGCTAAAGATTACCTCGACGGCGTTGAAGTCGGTGCAGGTGAGCTGGTTGTGCTGGAAAACGTGCGCTTCAACAAAGGCGAAAAGAAAGACGACGAAGCCCTGTCCAAAAAATACGCTGCCCTGTGTGACGTGTTTGTGATGGATGCTTTCGGTACTGCGCACCGTGCGCAGGCATCAACACACGGCGTGGGTAAATTCGCCCCGATCGCCTGTGCCGGCCCGCTGCTCTCTGCTGAGCTGGAAGCGCTGGGCAAAGTGATGAGCAACCCGCAGCGTCCGCTGGTGGCTGTCGTTGGTGGTTCTAAAGTCTCTACCAAATTCGACGTGCTGCAATCGCTGGTGAAAATCGCTGACACCGTCATTGTCGGTGGCGGTATCGCTAACACCTTCGTGGCTATCGACAACAACGTCGGTAAATCCCTGTACGAGCCAGACTTCGTTGAAGCGGCTAAAGGTCTGCGTGACCAGTACGGTATCCCGGTTCCGACCGACTCCCGTGTAGGCACAGAATTCTCTGAAACCGCACCGGCAACCGTGAAAAAGGTTTCCGAAGTTGCGGATAACGAAGAAATTATGGACTTCGGTGACGAAACCGCACTGGCCATGGCGAAACTGCTGAAAGACGCCAAAACCATTATGTGGAACGGTCCGGTTGGCGTGTTCGAATTCCCGAACTTCCGCAAAGGCACCGAAATCATCGCTAACGCTATCGCTGATAGCGAAGCGTTCTCCGTCGCGGGCGGCGGTGACACCCTGGCTGCGATTGATCTGTTCGGTATCGAAGACAAGATCTCCTACATCTCTACCGGTGGTGGCGCATTCCTCGAGTTCGTGGAAGGTAAAAAACTGCCAGCCGTAGCCATGCTGGAAGAGCGCGCGAAGCAGTAATCATTTGGGGGCGGCGCTTTGGCGTCGCCTGAAGACTTGCCCTGACGCTATGGGGCATAAAATCCAGTCCCCCTCGATTCGGGGATGAACGGTAAACGAAACAGGACACAACCATGTCTAAAATTTTTGATTTCGTAAAACCCGGCGTTGTCACTGGTGATGACGTTCAGAAAATCTTTAAAGTGGCGAAAGAGAACAAATTCGCCCTGCCAGCAGTAAACTGCGTCGGCACAGATTCCATCAACGCAGTACTGGAAGCGGCAGCGAAAGTGAAATCGCCGGTCATCGTTCAGTTCTCTAATGGTGGTGCTGCTTTCATCGCGGGTAAAGGTTACAAAACCGACAAACCGCAGGGCGCGGCGATTGCCGGCGCTATCGCGGGTGCGCACCATGTGCATCTGATGGCTGAGCTGTATGGTGTGCCGGTTATTCTGCACACTGACCACTGCGCGAAAAAACTGCTGCCGTGGATCGACGGTCTGCTGGACGCGGGTGAAGCCCACTTCGCCAAAACCGGTAAGCCGCTGTTCTCTTCTCACATGATTGACCTGTCTGAAGAGTCACTGGAAGAAAACATCGAGATCTCCAGCAAATATCTGACGCGTATGGCGAAACTGGATATGACCCTGGAAATCGAACTGGGCTGCACCGGCGGCGAAGAAGACGGTGTGGACAACAGCCACATGGACGCTTCTGCCCTGTACACCCAGCCGGAAGACGTGGATTACGCTTACACCGAACTGAGCAAAATCAGCCCGCGTTTCACTATCGCGGCATCCTTCGGTAACGTTCACGGCGTCTACAAACCGGGTAACGTGAAGCTGACCCCGACCATCCTGCGTGATTCTCAGGAATACGTTTCGAAGAAACACAACCTGCCGCACAACGCGCTGGATTTCGTGTTCCATGGTGGTTCCGGTTCTTCTGCTGCGGAAATCGAAGAGTCTATCAGCTACGGCGTGATCAAGATGAACATCGATACCGACACCCAATGGGCGACCTGGGACGGTATTCTGCAGTACTACAAAAAGAACGAAGACTATCTGCAAGGCCAGTTGGGTAACCCGAACGGCGTGGATAGCCCGAACAAGAAATACTACGATCCGCGTGTCTGGCTGCGTTCTGCCCAGGCATCAATGGTGGTTCGTCTGGAACAGGCTTTCAAAGAGCTTAACGCTATCGACGTGCTGTAATTTTTCCTTACAGTACAAAAAAGGCCCGAAAGGGCCTTTTTTTATGCATTATTTTCGGATTATTCAGTAAATTCTGACCATCTTTGGCGCTGGCTCCCATTATTGTTTACCCTTGTACGCGGGAGTGTCGGATTCTTTCTGGCAGTTTTGGTTCTTTCCTGCGGGAAACTCAACAACAGGGCTAACAAATGGAAGATTTAAATGTCGTTGACGGCATTCATAACGCGGGTGGATGGCTGGTACGTAATCAGGAACTGATCCTGAGCTATGCCGTGAATATTGTGGCAGCGATTGCCATCATTATCATCGGCATGTTGGTGGCACGTATTATCTCCAATGCGGTTAACCGCGTGCTGGTGGCGCGCCATATCGATGCTACCGTGGCTGACTTCCTGTCAGCGCTGGTACGTTACGGGATTATCGCCTTTACCATTATCGCTGCGCTGGGACGCGTGGGCGTACAGACCGCATCGGTCATCGCCGTGCTGGGTGCCGCAGGTCTGGCCGTGGGTCTGGCCTTGCAGGGTTCACTTTCTAACCTCGCCGCTGGCGTGTTGCTGGTGACCTTCCGCCCGTTCCGTACCGGTGAGTTCGTCGATCTCGGCGGGGTGACGGGTACAGTGCAGAACGTGCAGATTTTCTCCACCACCATGAAAAGCGCCGATGGCAAAATTGTGGTGGTGCCGAACGGTAAAATCATTGCCGGTAATATCGTGAACTACTCCCGTGAACCGATTCGTCGTAACGAATTTATTATCGGCGTAGCCTACGATGCGGATGTGGACCAGGTGATTAGTTTGCTGAGAGAGGTGACCGAAGCAGACGATCGTGTGTTGAAGGATATGGGTATCCAGATTGGTCTGAACGAACTGGCGGCCTCTTCGCTCAACTTCGTCGTGCGTTGCTGGAGCAAAAGCAGCGACCTGCAAAACGTCTACTGGGACCTGCTGAAAAACTATAAGCGCACGCTGGACGCGCACGGCATCGGTATCCCTTATCCGCAGATGGATGTGCATTTCCATCCGGTGAAAAACGAGGCAGCGGTGGCTGAACGCGCAGAATAATCCCCAAACGTAGCGGCGCGATTTATCGCGCGGTTTTTTCCGGCACCGCGCACGGAATTGCGCGATAAATTGCGCCGCTACGCTATCATTATCACTAATACCCCATTAATTTTTTCCATTTCCTCTAATAATTTCACGCCTTTATACTTCACGCCATCACCTATGTTGATGGAAAATTCCCGTGTTATCTGTTTATTTACAAGGGCTTGCTCTTGGGGCCTCGCTTATTCTGCCGCTGGGTCCGCAAAACGCATTCGTTATGAACCAGGGCATCAAGCGTCATTATCATCTGATGACTGCGGCACTCTGCACCTTGAGTGATATTGCTTTGATTTGTGGCGGTATTTTTGGCGGTAGCGCCTTGCTCAATCAGTCCCCGTTGCTGCTGATGATCATCACCTGGACCGGCGTGGCTTTTCTGAGCTGGTATGGCTGGGGCGCACTGCGTAACGCCTGGCAGGGGGATGTGTCGCTGGCATCCGCAGAGGTGATGAAACAGGGGCGCTGGCGCATTATCGCCACCATGCTGGCGGTGACCTGGCTCAATCCGCACGTTTATATCGATACTTTTGTGGTACTGGGTAGCCTCGGCGGTCAGCTGCCGTCGGAGGCCGCGCGCCGATGGTTTGCGTTGGGCAGCGTCAGTGCCTCGGTGATCTGGTTCTTTGGTCTGGCGCTGTTGGCCGCATGGCTATCACCCCGGCTGCGCACCTTACGGGCGCAGCGCATTATCAACCTGCTGGTGGGCACGGTAATGTGGGTGATTGCGTTCCAGCTGGCGCGTCAGGGCATTGCCAACGGGTGATGCAGATGCAAACCGTAAACGGCGGGCAGAGCGCCCGCCGTGGCAAGCAGTTCAAGCCGTATTTGGCGAAAACTCACCCCTTGGGGTAATGCATGATGGCGGAGTGAATGGTGGTTATCGTTCACCTCGATCAACAACACCTCATCCAGCCATAGACGGTAATGGGTGGTGCAATGCGGCGTTACCGCCTGGGCATGGCCCATCTGTACCGTCTCCATCGCATGGTCAAAATCGTTATCAAATAACAAGGTGAGCTGACTGGCCTGCTGCGGTTGTGACCATTGCCAACTGACCACCGGCGCGCTGTCGTCGGGTGCCGGAACCCAGCAATGAGTATGGCTTTCCGGGCGCAATTTGCCGTTCAGTAGAGCGTCGCGGTGCCACAGTTGCAGCGGAGCCTCAAGGGCAAAAGCGATGAGTGTTTGTTGTGGTGCGCGACGCGGTAGCCAGAAATCAAACTCATCGACACCATAATCGCCGTCATTGATTTGGCGAGTACGTTTTGCCACCCGTGGGTTCAGGCTGTTAAACACCATCATGATGCCCGGCAGACGCTGGCGGGTCAGGGCAATCTCAATCGCCGGATTCTCGTCGAAGGCGATCATCAGGTAACGATCACAGTCGGCGCGATACGCAAAATCCAGCCGATATTCGCCCTGATCGCTCACCTTCAGCGTTTGGCTGGCCAGATGTCGGTCGCCACAGGTATTGGCCGTGTTGTCGCTGGTCAGCAGCGCTACTTGCAACACCTGTTGCGGTGCTGCCCGCAGAGACACCTGCAAGGCGGGCAAACGCTCTCCGGCTTTCACGGGCAGCAGTAACGCACAACGTGATGCCAGTGGCTGCCAGCCGCCATCAGCGGGCAGGGCGCGGAGTTGCAGCGTGCTGCTGACGTGGACCTGCGGCGTGCCACACGGGTCGATCAGGCGTTGGCGCGGAATATAAGCCCCGTGACGCAGCAAATGCTGCTGTAACTGCCCGATACGCTCAGCCGCCGCCAGTTGCGCCGGGATAAGGTGCTGTTGCTGGCATAACGCGGCGGCGCGTCCCACCACTTCACCAAGTACGCCGCAAGTACACATCACGCGTGCGCTACCAAAGGCCACATGGGTCGCGGAGATCAGCCGACCCGTCAGCAGCAGGTTATCCAGCGACTGGCTGTACAAGGCGCGAAACGGGATGGTGTAGGTGCCTTTGCTGTGAAACTGACGGCAACCATCATGTTCGCTGTAGACGCCATCGGCGGGATGCAGATCAATCGACCAGCCGCCATAGGCCACAGCGTCATAATGATCGCGTTGTTCGACGATATCCTGCTGACACAACAGCGTATCGCCGAGAAAACGGCGGCTTTCGCGTTTGCCGGGGATGAGGCCAACCCATTCGATCGTCAGGTTTTCCGCATCAGGAAACTCACCGGAATTCTTGATGTAATCCCACACGCCCCAGACGATTTTCCACAGTTCCCATTTGATGGTTTCACTCTCATGCACGGTATCAAGTCGTCCCCCCCATTCCAGCCACCACAGATCGCAACCGTTCAGTTCTGACGTCAGACGTTTATAGCGCGGGATGGCCTGGATATCTTTCAGGGCAAAGCCCGGGGGGATAAAGCGCACCGGCTCTGCGGTACGTTTGGTGTAGAAGTAGATGGAGTGGCCGAGTTTGTGGCCGAAATGCTCGCCAGGGGCCATCTTCTCGCCGAACTCCTCGACGGATTCCGCGCCGACACGATGCGCAGCACCCGCCAGATAACCCAGTACCCCATCCCCACTGGCATCGATAAACTGTTGGGCCGTTACCCGATAGCGTGTCTGGTTGATGGCGTTAAAAGCGTGCACCGCCTGCAACTGGCGGCCTGATTTCTCGATGTCATTGACGGTGGTGTTCAGCAGCAGCGTCAGGCCGGATTGTGCCTGAACGAGATCCAGCAGCACCAGATCAAACAGCACCGGGTTGCCTTCTTTGTTGCGCCACAGGTTCTCCTCCATAATCTCGCCCATGATGCCGCCTTCGCGCGCCCAGCGATTGTTGTTCCCCATGTGCGAGGTGGCACCATTGGCCCACAAGCGGACTTCACTGGAGGCATTACCGCCCAGCACCGGACGATCCTGAATCAACACCACCTTCATACCATCCCGCGCGGCGGCCAGTGCTGCGCAGACACCGGCCAGACCGCCACCGGCGATCAACACATCGGCCTGTAAAGGTTGCAGGGGAAACTGGCGTGTGTCCTGAGAAGAGAAAATTTGCATCATTTCATTCCTGTAACTCTGACGCTAAGATTAAATTTTTGACCGCCACAGGGTGACGTATGTCTTCTCAACCCAATCAAAGCCTGATTGACGGTATTCGCTGCCTGCAATATTTGGTCTCCAGTGGCAAAGCCGTTGGCTGCCGCGAACTGGCACGCCAGATGGGGATGAACAGCACGCGGGTCAACCGTCTGCTGATGACCATGGCCTCGATTGGTCTGACGATGCAGGATGAGCATCGCCGCTATCTGCCAGGGCCGGGGGTCCATGCGTTGGCGGCGCAGGCGATACGCGGATCGTCGCTGTTTGCGCAGGCGCTGCCGCAGCTGGAAGCCAACGCACCGCGCGATATCGTGGTGGCGTTGGGCGTGTTGTGGGAGGACCAGGTGATCTATATCTGGCACTCGGAGCCGGGTGAACGCACCAGCACCAGCCAGGCGTTGGCGGGCTACCATATGCTGCCTGCCTGGCAATCGGTCATTGGTGTCTCGCTGCTGGCTGCGGAAAGCGATGACGCTCTGCGGCCGCGTTTCACTGACGAACAATGGGCGCAAATTGCGCCGCTGCTGGCGCGTAAACGCACGAAGGACACCCTGATCTGGCATCGTGAGGATGGCGAAGTCAGCATGGCGCAGCCGATTAATAACAATCGTGCGGCGCTGGCGTTTGCCAAAATCTGGCAGGCGGATGAGCCGCACCTCCAGCAGCGACTGACGCAGTTGCAGGCGCTGGCACAGCGCATGACTATGGCGCGCTGACATGGTCGATTTTCCCGACGATAAACAAATAGCTGGCGATGCCGATGCTGGCCAGCACGGCGATAAAGGCCAGCGCTGGCGCGAAATTATCACCATCGATCAATGCGCCAATGGCAATCGGTACCACTATTGAAGAGAGCGCGCCGGTGAAGTTAAACACGCCACCGGCCAGCCCAATCAAATGACGCGGTGCCAGCGCCGTGACGAATACCCAGGTAATGGTCGCCAGGCCGTTGCCAAAGAAGGCGATCGACATAAACAGGATGATCAACGCGGAGTTGTCGGTGTAATTGGCCCCGAGGATAAACAACGTCAGAGAAAGCCCGAGAATCACCGGCAGTTTGCGTGCCACGCTGGCTGACACGCCGCGGCGTATCATGCGGTCCGAGGCAAAACCCGCCAGCAGCACACCGCAGAAAGCGGCAAAGTAAGGCAGTGACGCCACATAACCGCTCTTGATAAACGCCATATGACGGTATTGCACCAGATAGGTCGGAAACCAGGTCAGGAAGAACCAAAAGGTGGCGGAGATGGTGAACTGACCCATGTAGATACCCACCAACTTACGGCTGCGGAACATCTGCGCCAGATCCTGCCAGCGCGCGCGTGGCTGCTGTAGGTTTTGATGGCTATCTGTCAGTGCGCCATTGCTGCGCAGATAATTCAGCTCAGCCTGTGAAACCCCTTGGTGCTCGGTGGGTTCGCGGTACAGGCGATACCACACCAGCGCCCAAATCATGCCTGCGAAACCGGTAATCAAAAACAAACCGCGCCAGCCAAACGCATCCTGCACATGGAATAGCAACGGGGTCATACAGGCGAGACCGACAAACTGCGCCGAAGAATAAATACCGATGGCGCTGGCGCGTTCCTGTTCCGGGAACCAACTGGAGATCACCCGGTTATTGGCGGGCATCACCGGGGCTTCAAAGGCACCGACGCCGAGGCGCAGGCCAAATAGCGCGAGGAAGCTACCGGCGAACGCGTGCAATGCCGTCACCAGCGACCAGACAAACAACCCGATGCCATACACCAACCGTGCGCCCAGACGATCGATCAGAAAACCGCCGGGGATCTGCAACGCGGCATAAATCCAGCCAAACGCGGAGAAGATCAGCCCCATCTCAAGGGGGGTAAAGCGCAGTTCTCCGGCGATGGCGGTGGCCGCGACCGACAGGTTGGTACGGTCCATGTAATTAATGATGATGTTAATAAACACCAGGCCAAGCATCAGAAAGCGTGTGCGCCCGGCACGGACACACACCTGGGTTTGGGTTATCGGCTGCTCTGTCATCGTGGAACGCTCCCGGAGGTCAGAGTGTTTCTTTAATAGAAACATCAGTGGGCAAATTCAGCGAATAAGGGTTGGTTATTTTGTGATCGCGGAGACGATAAAACAGCAGAGTGCCCGAACTTTTCGCTGAATCAAAACTCAGACCATCACGCATGGTAATGTGTAGCAGGCTTCGCCATAGTGGCGACCTCAGAATTGAATCTTCAAGGAGGACTTTCGTGAAACTCAAAGCACTGGCGCTGGCCGCCGTAATGAGCGCGGGCGCATTGCCTGCGATGGTTCAGGCCGACGAACTGCCGAATGGCCCGCATGTGGTCACTTCAGGACAGGCAAGTGTCGAGGCGCGTCCGGATATTGCTACGCTCTCGATTGTGGTGAATGTTTCGTCGAAAGACGCGGCGGATGCCAAAAAGCAGGCTGACAGTCGTGTTGCACAATACTTTGATTTCCTGCAAAAAAATGGCATCGAGAAGAAAGATATTGATGCTGCTAACCTCAGCACGCAGCCGGAGTACGATTACACCAAAGAGGGGAAATCGGTGCTGAAAGGCTACCGTGCAGTGCGCCAGGTGCAGGTTACACTGCGCCAGTTGGACAAGCTGAATGAACTGCTGGATGGCGCGCTGAAAACCGGTCTGAATGAGATTCGTGCGGTGGATCTTGGTGTGGCAAATCCACAGACCTATAAGGATCAGGCGCGTAAAGCGGCGATCGCCAATGCGACTCAGCAGGCGACGGCACTGGCCGAAGGTTTTAACGCCAAACTCGGCCCGGTGTATAGCATCCGCTATCACGTGGCTAACTATCAGCCGATGCCGATGGCACGCATGTTCAAAGCGGCGGCTCCTGAGGCGGATACCTCAGCGCAGCAGACCTACGAGCAGCAGACCATTCACTTTGACGATCAGGTGGATGTGGTATTCGATATCAAACCGAATACACCGTGATATTTTCGTAGCGGCGCGCAGTCGCGCGTCGCTACGCATGCGTGCGGCTGTCAGGCCGCTAAATCATCCTGACGCAATACGCGGTGCCCATGGGCAATCAACGCATCGGTAACGCGGCGCATCAAACGGCTTTCCGGAGCAAAGCGGTGCCAGTACAGCATCCGGCGCTGGTACAAGCCAGGCGTTAAATCCACCAGTTCTCCATTCGCCAGTTCGCGCTCAATCTGCAAATGCGGAATCATACAGCAGGTCGAACCCTGACGAGCCAGTTGGACGAAGGCTTCTGACGAGTTAACGATATGGCAGGGCACGCTACCCGGTGACAAATCGAAATTCTGTTGCAGAAACGCCTGATGCATATCATCCAGATGATCAAAGGCGATGGCCGGGGCTTTCAGCAGCGCCGAACGCGTCACACCATTCGGGAAGTAGCGATTGGCAAACTCAGGTGAAGCCACAAACAGATAATCAAGCGCACCCAGTTGATCCACCAGGCAGCTCGGCAACGGCTGCGGCTGGATACTCACCGCGCCCACCACTTCACCCCGGCGCAAACGCTCCTGGGTGCGGGTTTCGTCTTCGACCTGAATGTTGAGGCGTACCGGGGAGTCAGCCAGCACATCTTTCAACGCGGGCAGCAGCCAGGTGGCCAGACTGTCGGCGTTGACCGCCAGCGACAGCAGCAGCGGCGTGGTGCCGCCATTTTCATCACCCAGCCACTCTTCTTCCAGCAGCTCCACCTGATGCAACAACGCCAGCAACTTCTGCCCCTGTTCTGTCGGGCGTGGCGGCACGGTACGCACCAGCAGCGGCTGGCCGAATAAATTTTCCAGCTGTTTAATACGCTGCGACACCGCAGACTGCGTAATACAAAGTTTTTGCGCGGCGCGCTCAAAGCCGCGTTCACGAATCACAGCATCCAGCGCCTGAAGCGTTCGATAATCCGGGCGTTTCATTGTTGTTCTCTCTCGTTCAGGATGGAGGGTACTATGCCACAAAAAATCAAAAGATGGTTTTTGTGGGCTGAGTTACAAAGCCTTTAACAGCCGCGCTTTTTTACGCCGCCTTGTTTTATACTACGCGCACCTCGTTGTCGCACAGGTTTTAAACATACCATGACCCAGGATGAACTGAAAAAAGCGGTAGGTTGGGCAGCACTGCAATATGTGCAGCCGGGCACCATTGTTGGCGTTGGCACCGGTTCAACCGCTGCTCATTTTATTGATGCGTTAGGTTCGATTAAGCATCAAATTGAGGGCGCGGTCTCCAGCTCAGAAGCCTCGACGCAGAAACTGAAGTCCCTCGGCATTCACGTGTTTGATCTCAATGAAGTGGATTCGCTGTCGGTGTATGTCGACGGTGCAGATGAGATCAACCCGCACATGCAGATGATCAAAGGTGGCGGCGCGGCGCTGACGCGTGAGAAAATTGTCTCCGCCGTGGCAGAGAAATTTATCTGTATTGCCGATGCCTCAAAAGAAGTGGATGTGTTGGGCCATTTTCCGCTGCCGGTAGAAGTGATCCCGATGGCGCGTTCCTATGTGGCACGTGAACTGGTGAAGCTGGGCGGTCTGCCGGAATACCGTCAGAACGTGGTGACCGATAACGGCAACATTATTCTCGACGTGCATAATCTGCGCATCCTGGACCCGATCGCGCTGGAAAAAGCCATCAATGCGCTGCCGGGTGTGGTAACGGTGGGGCTTTTTGCCGCACGCGGTGCTGATGTAGCGTTGATCGGCACGGCCGATGGCGTAAAAACCATTACCAAATGATCTGTCCGGCGCGGTTACCGCGCCGCTTATTTCCATACGCAAAACATCTTTTCTTCGTATGCTGAAATTCGGTGACTTATGTCACAAAATGGTCATCAACAGCAGGTTCATTCTTCGCCCTGGACGCATATCCCGATTTTGTACGGCATTGTGCTGCCGTAGCACTGACGCGTGCTGAGGTTGAAGCAATCGATTGTCTTGCTGCAAACGAATTTTTTGATATTTTGACAGAAGGCTGGCTTATGGCAGCCCTCGTTGAATTCTGAATAGGGTCGGGAAATGGCAGAGTTATCACTGGAAAAAGACAAGATTAAGTTCCTGCTGGTGGAAGGTGTCCATCAGAGTGCGCTGGATAACCTGCGCGCGGCAGGCTACACCAACATCGAATTCCACAAAGGGGCGCTGGATGCGGAGACGCTGAAGTCCTCGGTCCGCGACGCTCACTTCATTGGTATCCGTTCCCGTACCCAATTGACCGAAGAGATTTTCGCTGCGGCTGAGAAACTGGTCGCGGTTGGTTGCTTCTGTATCGGCACCAACCAGGTTGACCTCAATGCGGCGGCAAAACGCGGTGTGCCGGTGTTTAACGCGCCGTTCTCCAACACCCGCTCGGTGGCCGAACTGGTGATTGGTGAGATGCTGCTGATGCTGCGCGGTATTCCAGAAGCGAACGCCAAAGCGCATCGCGGTATCTGGAATAAAGTTGCGGCGGGTTCTTATGAAGCGCGCGGCAAAAAGCTGGGCATCATCGGTTACGGTCATATCGGCATGCAACTCGGTGTGCTGGCGGAAAGCCTTGGCATGCATGTGTTCTTCTATGATATCGAAAACAAGCTGCCACTGGGTAACGCCACGCAGGTGCGTCATCTGTCTGACCTGCTCAACATGAGCGATGTGGTCAGCCTGCACGTGCCGGAAACCCCGTCCACGCAGAATATGATCGGTGCCGCTGAACTGGCGCTGATGAAGCCGGGTGCGCTGCTGATTAACGCCGCACGCGGTACGGTGATTGATATTCCGGCGCTGTGCGATGCGCTGTCGAACAAACATCTGGCGGGTGCGGCGATTGACGTGTTCCCGGTAGAACCGGCGACCAACAGCGATCCGTTCACTTCACCGCTGTGTGAGTTCGATAACGTGATTCTGACGCCGCATATCGGTGGTTCGACCCAGGAAGCGCAGGAAAACATCGGTCTGGAAGTCTCAGGCAAACTGGCGAAGTATTCTGACAACGGTTCTACCCTGTCTGCTGTTAACTTCCCGGAAGTGTCGTTGCCGATGCATGCTGCCAGCGCCAGCCGTCTGCTGCATATCCACGAAAACCGTCCGGGTGTGCTGACCGCCATCAACCAGATTTTTGCTGAACAGGGCATCAACATCGCCGCCCAGTATCTGCAAACCTCGCCGCTGATGGGTTACGTGGTGATCGATATCGATGCACAACAGGATGTGGCGGACAAAGCGCTGCAACTGATGAAAGCGATCCCGGGCACCATTCGCGCGCGTCTGTTGTACTGATTTAATACGCACTTAATCGCGCCGCTACAGCTATCGTAGCGGCGCGATTTATCGCGCAATAACCAGGTTACCACTGCCACAATTTCGACGGTGTCATCACCACCGGCAACGGCACATCCCAGGCTGCTACCGGCAGCGTTGCAACACGCTGGCAATCATGCGCAATCCCCACCGGCAGAAAACCATGCTGCTGCCAGTTTTGCAGTGTGCGATCGTAAAAACCGCCGCCCATCCCCAGTCGCTGACCGCTATGGTCAAACGCCACCAGTGGCACCATGACCACGTCCAGTTGATCGAGGGTTGCCAGTTGGGTGATATCCAGCGGCGGCTCCGGAATGCGTAATTTATTCGGGCTGAGTGGGGTGTCTGGCGTGTAACGCAGGAACAGCAAATTGCCGGGGGCGAAAGGGTGCAGCACCGGCAGATAAACCTGTTTTTTCTGCTGCCAGAGTTTGGCGATCAACGGGCGTGTATTCAGCTCACCATCAACGGAAAGAAACAGCGCGATGCGTTGGGCATTGCTGATTGGGGCAAAATTGATGGCGTGCTCGGCCAGCAAATCGGCAGCCTGTTCCTGCTGTTCAGCCGTGAGATTGCGGCGCAAGTGACGCACGTGTTGACGAATGTCTTGTCGGTCGCGAAATGAGGGTTCAGACATGATATCCCCGGCAAAGTCGGCTGTTGCCAGCCACTATATCATGCGTACCGGGGGATAACAGAAGTGGAACTAAGTGGAGATCTCCGAGATGCCGCCGCAGGCTGTAACCCTTGAACCCTTGGTTCAAGGTGAATGTGTCGTCGCAACTATCAGGCTTCTCGGACGGACCGAGCATGCTCACAAGTTACGGAGCGCCACATTCTGTGGTAATGAAATATCGGCTCAGGGGACTGGCCCGCATGCAAACATCTCAGAGAAAATTTACTTCACCGTTACTGTATCACGATAACCATGAAGTGTTATTCAAACTTTGTGCCCTGGCGATCAGTTATGCGACCTTGCTCAACTAATGCTTGTTCAATGGTCTGTTGCAGCATACGAATACGTTGTTCCATATTGGCTGCATAGTCGCGCGTTTTACCTTTCTCTTGTGCCAGCTCGTGGCAAATGTTTAACGCGGCGATGAACACCAGTTGCTCTGTATTTGTGACTCTAGTGCGAACTTTTAAATCTTGCAACCGTTGATTGAGGTCCTCAGCTGCCGCATTCAGCGCATCTTGCTGTTCAGGCGGACAATTCACTCTCAACGAACGACCAAAAATCTGAATATCTACCGGTTGTGCAGACATGCCACCTTCCTGACTGATTACTTTGCCCGCATCTCCCTTAGCAGTCAATGGCTTGGGAGGAGCGCAACTATATAGACCTGGGTGATAAGTTACAACCCCTTTTCTGGAAACCCTGAGGCACCTGGTGGTAGCATAACACGAACTTATTCTGCCAACGACGACCAAAGCTTATGTCTTTACAGAACGCAACGCCCACTTACAACGCGCTGGCAGCAGCGCTTTCCCAGCAGGGCGTGGGAATGACACCCGCTGAAATGCACGGCCTGATTTGCGGCATTCTGTGCGGCGGCAACCAGGATAACAGCTGGAAGACACTGGTGCACGATCTCACCAACGAAGGCATGGCGTTTTCGCAAAGCCTGTCGCAACCGTTGCAGGCGCTGCATGAAAGCCTGACCAACACCCTTGATGAAGAGGGTTTCCTGTTTCAACTGATGCTGCCTGACGACGATGACATCACGGTGTTTGACCGTGCCGATGCGCTGGCGGGATGGGTCAACCATTTCCTGCTGGGACTCGGTGTGACTCAGCCGAAGCTGGACAAAGTCACCGGCGAAACCGGCGAGGCGATCGATGACCTGCGCACCATCGCGCAACTAGGCTATGACGAAGATGAAGATCAGGAAGAGCTTGAGCAATCACTCGAAGAGGTGATTGAGTATGTGCGTGTTGCCGCGCTGCTGTGTCACGACACCTTCACCCAGCCGCGACCGCCAACAGCACCTGAAGTGCAGAAGCCCACGCTACATTAAGCGCGTCATTCCGGGTACTGCCGTGCCCGCTTTTCAACAGGGAGTGCAAACATGATTACACTGGAAACCTTCCAGCAACGTCGTCAGGCGCTGATTGCCCGTATGGCGCCCGGTAGTGCTGCATTGATTTTTGCTGCGCCGGAAGTGACGCGCAGCAACGACAGCGAGTATCCCTTCCGTCAGAACAGCGATTTCTGGTATTTCACCGGTTTTAACGAGCCGCAGGCGTTGCTGGTGTTGATTAAAAGCGATGAGACCCACAACCACAGCGTGCTGTTCAACCGCGTGCGTGACCTGACGGCCGAAATCTGGTTTGGCCGTCGTCTGGGCCAGGATGCGGCACCGGCTAAACTCGGCGTGGACCGGGCATTGCCGTGGGACGACATCGGCGAGCAGTTGCATCAGTTGTTGAACGGTCTGGATGTGGTGTATCACGCTCAGGGCTTGTATGCCGAAGCGGATAACCTGGTGTTTAGTGCGCTGGATAAACTGCGTCGCGGCTTCCGGCAAAACCTGAGCGCGCCGGATACCCTCACCGACTGGCGTCCGTGGGTGCATGATATGCGTCTGTTCAAGGGGCCAGAAGAGATCGCTATCCTGCGCCGCGCCGGTGAGATCAGCGCGCTGGCGCATACTCGTGCGATGCAAGCTTGCCGTCCGGGGATGTTTGAATATCAACTGGAAGGCGAAATCCAGCATGAATTCAATCGCCACGGTGCGCGTTTTCCGTCTTACAACACCATCGTCGGCGCAGGCGAAAACGGCTGCATCCTGCACTACACCGAAAATGAGTGCGAGATGCGCGATGGCGATTTAGTGCTGATTGACGCCGGCTGTGAATTCCAGGGCTATGCGGGCGATATCACCCGAACTTTCCCGGTCAACGGCAAGTTTAGCGCCCCGCAGCGCGCCATTTACGACATCGTGCTGGCTTCGTTGTACAAAGCGCTGGAACTGTTCCGCCCCGGCATCAGCATCCATGATGTGAACGAAGAAGTGGTACGTATCATGGTCACCGGCCTGGTGGAGCTGGGGGTAATGACAGGAGAAGTGGATGCGCTGCTGGCAGAGCAGGCCCACCGTCAATTCTTTATGCACGGACTAAGCCATTGGCTGGGTCTGGATGTGCATGATGTCGGCCACTATGGCACGCCCAGCCGCGACCGTATTCTCGAACCAGGCATGGTCCTGACCATCGAACCCGGCCTGTATATCGCACCGGATGCCAAGGTTCCTGCGCAATATCGCGGCATTGGTATTCGTATCGAAGATGACATCGTCATCACCGCAGACGGCAACGAGAATCTGACCGACAGCGTGGTGAAGGATGCTGACGCGATTGAAGCCTTGATGGCGGCGGCACGACAGGCATGAGCATTCTGATTGCAGGCGGCGGTATGACCGGTGCCACTCTCGCGCTGGCGCTCTCTCATCTGACTCAGGGCAAACTGCCGGTGACGCTGATTGAACGCAGCGAACCGGACAGCCGTGCACATCCGGGGTATGACGGCCGTGCCATCGCGCTGGCGGCGGGCACCTGTCAGCAACTGGCGGAAATTGATCTGTGGCGTTCGTTACAGGATTGCGCGACCCCGATCACCCATGTGCATGTTTCTGATCGCGGCCATACCGGGTTTGTTTCGATGCAGGCAGCGGATTACCAGTTACCGGCGTTGGGGCAGGTGGTGGAGCTGTTTGATGTTGGACAACGGCTGTTTCAACGTCTGAAACAGGCACCGGGTGTGACCCTGCGCTGCCCGGCGCAAGTCACGGCGGTGTCACGCAATGCTGATACGGTGCAGGTGACGCTGAATAGCGGTGAGCAGTTGGACGCGGCCTTGCTGGTGGCGGCCGACGGCTCACGTTCTCCGTTGGCGGCCTCCTGTGGTATCAACTGGCAGCGTGAGGATTACCAGCAACTGGCGGTGATTGCCAATGTCACCACTCAGTTGCCACATCAGGGACGCGCCTTCGAGCGGTTTACCGAACACGGTCCACTGGCGCTGTTACCGATGTCGGGCAACCGCATGTCACTGGTATGGTGTCATCCACTGGAGGCCAGAGAAACCCTGATGCAGTGGGACGAGGCGACTTTCCTGCGTGAGTTGCAACAGGCATTTGGCTGGCGTCTCGGGCGCTTCACGCATACCGGTCAACGCGAAATCTACCCGCTGGCGCTGCAAACGGCGGAGCGTCAGGTGGCGCACCGTCTGGCGCTGGTTGGCAATGCGGCGCAAACGCTGCATCCGATTGCCGGACAGGGCTTCAACCTTGGTCTGCGTGATGTGATGTCGTTGGCGGAAAATCTCGCCAGCGCCTGGCGTCAGCGTCAGGACCCTGGCAGTTACGCGGTGTTGCATCATTTCGCCGCGCGACGCCAGCCAGACCGTGCCGCCACCATTGGCGTTACCGATGGTCTGGTGCGGTTGTTCGCCAACCGTTATGCTCCGCTGGTGGCAGGACGAAATCTTGGGCTGGTGGCGATGGACCACCTGCCGTGGCTGCGAAACCCCCTGGCTGCGCGCACGCTCGGCTGGGTAAAACGTTAAGCATGAATTAAGGGGCAGCAATGCAAACTTTTGATGTGGCTATCGCTGGCGGTGGCATGGTCGGACTGGCCGTCGCCTGTGGGCTGCAAGGCAGCGGATTACGCGTTGCAGTGCTGGAAAAGGCCGCAGAACCGCAGTTTGATCCCGCGGCTGCGCCATCGATCCGCGTATCGGCAATCAACGCAGCCAGCGAACGCCTGCTGCAAAAACTGGATGTCTGGTCGACGATCCTCGCCCTGCGCGCCAGTGCCTATCACGGTATGGAAGTGTGGGATCAGGACAGTTTTGGCAGCATCAGTTTCGATGATGAACAGCAGGGGCTCGCGCATCTGGGTCATATCATTGAAAACCCAGTGATTCACAGTGCGCTGTGGCAGCGAGCCAGCCAGTGCAGTGATATCACTTTGCTGGCCCCGGCGCAGTTGCAACAGGTGGCGTTTGGCGACAACGAAGCCTTTATCACGCTCCAGGACGGCAGCATGATGAGCGCGCGTTTGTTAATTGCTGCCGATGGCGCTAACTCCTGGCTGCGCGACAAGGCCGATATTCCGATCACTTTCTGGGATTACGATCATCACGCGCTGGTCGCGAATATTCGTACCGACCTGCCGCATGACGCCGTAGCACGCCAGGTGTTTCACGGTGATGGCATTCTGGCGTTTTTGCCCATGCAGGACCCGCATCTTTGTTCCATCGTCTGGTCACTGTCACCGCAGGAAGCCAGCCGGTTACAGGCGATGCCCGAAGCGCTATTTAATCAACAACTCTCCGTCGCATTCGATATGCGCCTCGGCTTATGTCAGGTTGAGAGCGAACGGAAAACCTTCCCGCTGATGGCGCGCTATGCGCGTAACTTTGCCGCGCACCGCCTGGCGCTGGTCGGCGATGCTGCGCACACTATCCATCCGCTGGCCGGGCAGGGCGTGAATCTGGGCTTTATGGATGCCGCAGAGTTGATCGGTGAAATTCGCCGCTTGCACAGTCAGGGCAAGGATATTGGCCAGCATCTGTATCTGCGTCGCTATGAGCGCAGCCGTAAGCACAGCGCTGCGCTGATGCTGGCGGGGATGCAGGGCTTCCGGGAGCTGTTTGCGGGCAGTAATCCGGCGAAAAAATTGTTGCGTGATGTTGGGCTGAAGTTGGCCGACACCCTGCCAGGCATCAAACCGATGATGTTGAAACAAGCCATGGGACTTAACGATATCCCCGGCTGGCTGCGTTAATCCCCCCATCCTGTAGCGGCGCGATAAATCGCGCCGCTGCGTTCAATACCTTCTTTTGCACCATTCTGATGCATCATCGCACCCTTTTTGCGCCTCGTTTGATTTATTCTAATTTCACGCCGGAATTCGCATTACATTTTCTCATGCAAAAGGTTTTCTTTTGCGGTGCCATTGGCCCATGATGAGTGCTGGATTACATTATTTTTCTGTATAAAAGTTAAGTTGTTGTATTTTATGCGTGGCTAATCACACAAAACCAGTGAATTATCCTGCATCCTGTGCGGCGCTTTGCTGACGACCGCGATGGGTTCGCCCTCGTTTTGCTTATGGTTAATTCGGGCGTTCGGTGGTAACGTCAGCGTAAAGAGAACGTTTGCGTCGGCTCAATTGGCGACGCAGGCGCGTCACGCTCACTTGTTTCTACAGGATGGTTATGACTCAGCAAACGCCTCTATTCGAACAGCATCAGGCCTGCGGCGCACGTATGGTGGACTTTCACGGCTGGATGATGCCACTCCACTACGGCTCGCAAATGGATGAGCATCATGTGGTACGCACGGATGCCGGTATGTTTGATGTTTCCCACATGACCATCGTTGACCTGCAAGGCGCTCGCACTCGCGAATTTCTGCGCTATCTGTTGGCAAACGACGTTGCCAAACTGACCCAGCCCGGCAAGGCGCTGTATACCGGCATGCTTAATGCATCAGGTGGCGTCATTGATGATTTGATTGTTTACTTTATGACCGAGGACTTCTTCCGTCTGGTGGTGAACTCGGCCACCCGTGAAAAAGACCTGGCATGGATTGGTGAACACGCGCAGCAGTATGGCATTACCCTGACTGAACGTGACGATTTAGCGCTGATTGCGGTGCAGGGACCCCAGGCCCAGCAGAAAGCGCAGTCGCTGTTCAGCGCAGCCCAACGCGATGCGGTGGCGGGCATGAAGCCGTTCTTTGGGGTGCAGGCGGATGATTTGTTTATCGCCACCACCGGTTATACCGGCGAAGCGGGCTACGAAATTGCGATGCCTGCGGCGGCTGCCGCGGATTTCTGGCAGCGTCTGTTGGCGGCGGGGGTGAAACCGGCCGGTCTGGGGGCACGCGATACGCTGCGTCTGGAAGCGGGGATGAACCTCTACGGTCAGGAGATGGACGAAGGCGTTTCACCGCTGGCGGCTAACATGGGCTGGACCATTGTCTGGGAACCGACCGACCGTGATTTTATTGGCCGCGCGGCGCTGGAAGCACAGCGTGCTGCCGGAACGGAAAAACTGGTTGGTCTGATCATGACCGAAAAAGGGGTGCTGCGTAACGGCTTGCCGGTACGTTTCACCGACGAACAGGGGCAGCCGCAGCAAGGTATTATTACCAGTGGCTCCTTCTCTCCGACGCTGGGTTACAGCATTGCGCTGGCGCGTGTGCCAGCGGGCATTGGCGAGCAGGCGATTGTGGAAATCCGCAACCGTGAAATGCCGGTGAAGGTCACCAAACCAATTTTTGTTCGCGCCGGTAAGCCGGTCGCACAGTAACTTTTTCAGGAGATTTGGCGATGAGCAATGTACCAAACGAATTGAAGTACAAAGATAGCCACGAGTGGGTACGTAAAGAAGCCGATGGCACTTACACCGTGGGCATCACCGAACATGCGCAGGAGCTGTTAGGTGACATGGTATTTGTTGACCTGCCAGAAGTGGGCGCGGTGTTTTCATCTGGTGATGACTGCGCCGTGGCAGAATCCGTGAAGGCGGCTTCTGACATCTACGCACCTCTCAGCGGTGAAATTGTTGCCGTCAACGAAGAACTGGAAAGTTCACCGGAACTGATCAACAGCGACCCGTACACCGACGGTTGGTTGTTCAAAATCAAAGCCAGCGATGAGTCAGAGCTTGACGCATTGCTGGATGCCGATGGTTATAAAAAGACCATCGAAGAGTAAGCGCCAGTAACAGAAGGTGTCGCGTGGCGGCACCTTTCTTTTTTGTCTGTATTAATACCCAGCCCGATTCAGGATTTACTGCTAATGACTCAGACTCTCAGCCAGCTTGAACATAACGGTGCTTTTATTGAGCGCCATATCGGACCTACGCCGGAGCAACAGGCCACCATGCTGGAAGCGATCGGTGCCAGCTCGCTGGAATCGTTGATCGGTTCCATCGTGCCTGCCGATATCCAATTGCCGGGACCGCCCGCAGTGGGTGATGCGGCCACCGAGCAGCAGGCGCTGGCAGAGCTGAAGGCGATTGCCAGTCAGAACCAGCGTTACAAATCCTGGATTGGTATGGGCTATACCGCGGTGATCACCCCTCCGGTGATTCTGCGCAACATGCTGGAAAACCCGGGCTGGTACACCGCTTATACCCCGTACCAGCCAGAAGTCTCGCAGGGTCGTCTCGAAGCCCTGTTGAACTTCCAGACTCTGACGCTGGATCTGACCGGTCTCGATATCGCATCCGCCTCGTTGCTGGATGAAGCCACCGCAGCTGCCGAAGCGATGGCGATGGCAAAACGCGTCAGTAAGCTGAAAAATGCCAACAAATTCTTTATTGCCGACGATATCCATCCGCAGACGCTGGATGTGGTGCGTACCCGTGCGGAAACCTTTGGTTTTGAACTGATTATCGATAACCCAGCCAAAGCGCTCGATCATGATGATCTGTTTGGCGTGCTGTTGCAGCAGGCGGGCACCACGGGTGAAGTGCATGACTACCGTTCGCTGATTGCCGAGCTGAAAAGCCGCAAAGTGGTGGTGAGTGTCGCCTCTGATTTTATGGCGCTGGTACAACTGGAAGCACCGGGCAAGCAGGGCGCAGACATCGTGTTTGGTTCAGCCCAGCGTTTCGGCGTGCCGATGGGCTACGGCGGACCGCACGCGGCATTTTTTGCCAGCCGTGACGAGCACAAACGCTCCATGCCGGGACGTATTATTGGTGTTTCGCGTGATGCTGCCGGTAACACCGCGCTGCGTATGGCGATGCAAACCCGTGAACAGCATATCCGCCGTGAGAAAGCCAACTCCAACATCTGTACGTCACAGGTGCTGCTGGCGAACATCGCGGGCTTCTATGCGGTCTATCACGGACCGGCTGGCCTGAAGCGTATTGCGTCACGTATCCACCGTCTGACCAGTATCCTGGCGACCGGACTGCAAAATGGCGGTCTGAAACTGCGTCACAATAGCTGGTTCGATACCCTGACTGTCGAGGTGGCAGACAAAGCGGCGGTGCTGAACCGTGCACTGAGCTTCGGGGTGAACCTGCGCAGCGACATCCATAACGCGGTGGGCATCACGCTGGATGAAACCACTCGCCGTGAAGACATTCAGGCGCTGTTCGCCATTCTGCTTGGCGATGCGCATGGTCTCGACATTGATGCGCTGGACAGCGTCGTAGCGGCAGAAAACAGTGGCATTCCGGCGGGGCAGCAACGTCAGAGCGCCATCCTCGAACACCCGGTATTCAACCGTCATCACAGCGAAACTGAGATGATGCGTTATATGCACAGCCTGGAGAAAAAGGATCTGGCGCTGAACCAGGCGATGATCCCGCTGGGTTCCTGCACCATGAAACTGAATGCGGCAGCGGAAATGATTCCGATCACCTGGCCGGAATTCGCTGAACTGCACCCGTTCTGCCCGGCAGAACAGGCTTCGGGTTATCTGCAAATGATTGGCCAGTTGTCACAGTGGCTGGTACAGCTGACCGGCTACGACGCGCTGTGCATGCAGCCGAACTCGGGTGCACAGGGTGAATATGCGGGCCTGCTGGCGATTCGCCGCTACCACGAAAGCCGTAACCAGGGCGATCGCCATATCTGTCTGATCCCCAGCTCTGCACACGGCACCAACCCGGCATCGGCACAGATGGCAGGGATGTCGGTGGTGGTGGTGGCCTGTGACAAACAGGGCAACATCGACCTCGGCGATCTGCGCGAAAAAGCGGCGCAGTCGGGCGATAAACTCTCCTGCATCATGGTGACTTATCCGTCAACGCATGGTGTGTATGAAGAGACCATCCGTGAAGTGTGCCAGATCGTGCATCAGCACGGCGGCCAGGTTTATCTTGATGGTGCCAATATGAACGCTCAGGTGGGGATCACCACGCCAGGCTATATCGGCGCGGATGTTTCGCATCTTAACCTGCATAAAACCTTCTGCATTCCGCACGGCGGCGGTGGCCCAGGTATGGGACCTATCGGCGTGAAAGCGCATCTGGCACCGTTTGTTCCGGGCCATAGCGTAGTACAGATTGACGGTGTGCTGACGCAGCAAGGTGCGGTTTCTGCCGCGCCATTCGGCAGCGCCTCGATTCTGCCGATCAGCTGGATGTACATCCGCATGATGGGTGCCGAAGGGCTGAAGCAGGCGAGTTCGGTGGCGATTCTTAATGCCAACTATATCGCCAGTCGTTTGCAGTCAGCCTATCCGATTCTCTATACCGGCCGCGATGGTCGCGTGGCGCACGAATGTATTCTGGATATTCGTCCGCTGAAAGAACAAACCGGTATCAGCGAAATGGATATCGCTAAACGTTTGATCGACTACGGTTTCCATGCACCAACCATGTCGTTCCCGGTGGCGGGTACGTTGATGGTGGAACCAACGGAATCCGAGAGCAAAATCGAACTGGATCGCTTTATCGATGCGATGCTGGCGATCCGTATGGAAATCGATCGGGTGGCTGATGGTGAATGGCCGGCAGAAGACAACCCGCTGGTCAATGCCCCGCATACCCAGATGGAGATCGTCGGTGAGTGGGCGCATCCATACAGCCGCGAGCTGGCGGTGTTCCCGGCAGGCAGCGCTAACAAATACTGGCCGACGGTAAAACGTCTGGATGATGTGTTTGGCGATCGCAACCTGTTCTGCAGCTGCGTACCCATGAGTGAGTATGCATAAGCTACACTGAAGCACATGTTATCGAAGGCCGGGAAACCGGCCTTTTTCTTTGGAGGTAAAATGCAGCTGGCATTAGTCACAGGCGCGAGTCGCGGTATTGGGCGTGCGACGGCGTTATTACTGGCGCAGGCAGGCTATTGCGTGGCGGTGAATTACCGCCAGCGTGAAGCGGACGCGCAACAGGTGGTGGCAGCCATCGCAGCACAGGGTGGCAAGGCGTTCACGGTGCAGGCGGATATCGCTGATGAAGCCCAGGTGCTACGGATGTTTCAGCAACTTGACCGCTACGAGGCGCCGCTGAAAGTATTGGTCAACAATGCGGGCATTCTGTATCAGCAGTGCCGGACCGAAGCGCTGACAGCAGAGCGTATCCAGCGCGTGTTTGCTACCAACGTCACCGGCACTTTCCTGTGCTGCCGTGAAGCGGTGAAGCGCATGGGAACGCATCACGGCGGCAGTGGTGGTGCCATCGTCAACGTGTCATCTGCGGCGGCCAGAACCGGCGCGCCCGGGGAATATGTGGATTACGCCGCGTCTAAAGGGGCGATGGATACCCTTACCCGGGGCTTATCGCTGGAAGTTGCCGCGCAGGGGATTCGCGTTAACGGTGTCCGTCCGGGATTTATTTATACCGACATGCATGCTGACGGCGGTGAACCCGGCAGGGTGGATCGTCTTGCCAGCGTCATCCCGATGGGGCGTGGCGGGCAACCGCAGGAGATCGCCGAAGCGATCCTCTGGCTGACCAGCGATGCCGCCTCCTATATCACCGGCACCACGATTGATGCGGCGGGCGGGCGCTAACCGATCATTTCTCCGAACCGCAGTGGTGCGAGGTAGCGCGCCGCTGCATGTCATCTTCCTGCAACTTTCCCGTTGTCTGATCATGCTGGTTGTAACACTGATTCACAGTTTAATTTAAGCGTACATGTGTACACTGAAATTAATTCTGGTTACTCTGGTGCACAGAAAAAGCACAGTCAGTTTCTTCGTTTTGCGGGACGCACACTCATGGTACAGAACCGTCTTATCGTCCAGGGTTATTCGCTGGCAGAGGAGATAGCCAACAGCATCAGCCACGGAGTGGGCTGCCTGTTTGGTATTATTGGATTGGTGTTGTTGCTGACGCAAGCTGTTGAAATGCAGGCGGATGTCACGGCAATTACCAGCTACAGTTTGTATGGCGGCAGTATGATTCTGCTGTTCCTGGCATCGACCCTTTATCACGCCATACCACACCAAAAAGCCAAATACTGGTTGAAGAAATTTGACCACTGCGCCATCTACTTACTGATTGCGGGCACTTACACGCCATTCCTGCTGGTGGGACTGAAATCGTCGCTGGCAAAAGGGCTGATGATTGTCATCTGGAGCCTGGCGCTGGCAGGTATCATCTTTAAGCTGACCATCGCCCACCGTTTCAAGGTACTCTCGCTGGTGACCTACCTCAGCATGGGTTGGCTGTCGCTGGTGGTGATTTATCAGCTGGCAACGAAATTGTCTGCGGGTGGTGTCTGGTTGCTGGCGGCGGGGGGGATTGTTTACTCGTTAGGCGTGATCTTCTATGTCGCGCGGCGCATTCCCTACAATCATGCGATCTGGCACGCGTTTGTGCTGGGTGGCAGCGTTTGCCACTTCTGCGCTATTTATTTCTATGTAATGTAGCGGCGCGATTAATCGCGCCACGACGGAACCGATATTAATCTTCGAGAGAATAGGGCAGTGGCTGAATGGTCAGCTTGCCCCCCTCATCACTCTCAACCCGCAGCACGCTATCCGGTTCCAGATCGTTATTCATCACCACCTGAATCCACACCTCGCCGTCATCCAGTTGCACGGCGGTCAGCACCGTCCCCGTGCGACGCCACCTGTCGCCCATCTGTAATTCCAGCGAACCATCGGCCTGGGGCAAATGGCTGGCCTGGCCCGCCAGCCAATACAGCGCGCGTTTGTTGGCACCACGGAATTTCGCACGTGCCACCATCTCCTGACCGGTGTAGCAGCCTTTTTTAAAGCTAATGGCATCCAGTGCTTGCAGGTTGGTGGCCTGTGGGATCAACTGGGCGCTGGTGGCGCTGTCGATCACCGGGATACCGGCTTCAATATCCAGTGCCAGCCACTGCATGCTGTCGTTGAACTGGGCATCGCCGGTCAGTTTATCCTTCAGTGCTTCAGCCTGATCCCGCGTGGTGACCAGCAGGAAGCGTTCAGCCGGTTGTGCAAACCACAGCAGGGTGGTGTTGTCCTGTTGTACCACCGGCGTTGTGGCATCCGGCAGCAGCGGGAACAGACCTGCCAGCGCGGTTCGTGCCTGGAAACCGGCCACGCCCAGCAACACGGCATCATCATCAGCGGCAATGGTCACCTTCGCGAACACCGCGTATTTTTTCAGTTCGGTGAGCTGGGTATCGCGCAGATTACGTCGTACCAGGTAGCCATAACCTTCGCCGCGATGGAACAGACGCAGGCTACTCCACATTTTCCCTTTGGCATCGCAGTGCGCCGCCGGACGATGCTGTGCCGCATCCAGCGCGGCCACATCCAGCGTCAGTTGGCCTTGCAAATACGAGGTACTGTCTTTGCCCTGCACCGCAACCAGCGCCCACTCATCGAGTGACATCAGGGTTAAAGGCAGACGAGACGATGCAGTCGGCTGACGAGGGGGAAGGGTAAATATGGGCATGGGTTTTTCCTGATTAATGGGTTCATCCGTAGACAATGTTTCCATGTTAAAAGAGCAGCGCGGCATTGCAACCTGTTTGCGGAACCTGACGCACAAATCGCGTGATAACCCTGCATTGTGTAAAAGGGTTTTGCGCGTTGCTGCACAGCCAGCACAGTGACGCCTGCACCTGCGAAAAAAAGCAGGTACACTGAGCGCCATTGTTTGCCGCTGTGGAATAAGAGACATGGATATTCATGACAAAGCCCGCGTCCAATGGGCGTGCCGTCGTGGCATGCTGGAGCTGGACATCGCCATCATGCCGTTTTTCAAATATGAGTATGATTCGCTGACCGACGCCGATAAGCAGGTATTCGTCGCGCTGCTAAAAAGCGATGATCCGGATTTGTTCAACTGGATGATGAACCACGGTGAACCGGTTGACCCCGAGTTTCAACGCATGGTGAAACTGATTCAGCAGCGTAATCGTGAACGCGGTCCGGTGGCGATGTAAGCTGCATCCCTCGCGCAGCGCCCGGATGTTGCAGGCGCTGCTGCTGTTGTTGTGCTGTGGGTTGGTGGTTGGTCTGCCGTGGCCAGAAGCGTGGCGCTGGGTGAAGGCACCGTTGTTGCTACTGTTGCTGGCGGAGGGCTGGCGTCACCAACGCCAGCTGCAACGGCGCAGTGGCTTGCTTTCGCTGGATCAACAAGGCGTGTGGCAGTGGGATACGATGCGCTGGCACAATCTCCGTGCGCCAGGCTGGTTACCGATTGGCGTGTTGCTGGTGCTGCGTAACGAGCAGGGGCAATGCAGGCGATTATGGCTGATGTATGACAACATGCCTGAAGACAGCTGGCGCAGATTACGCGCCTGCTGTTTAAGCCCGTAGCGGCGCGATTTATCGCGCTCTTTTGACTTTTACGATAGCAAAAATACGCGCGATAAATCGCGCCGCTACATGGCAGGTATCACGCCTTACAGCAGGGCGGCGGTTTCCGTCAGGATCTGTTCGCACCACTGTTCGATACGTTCATCACTCAGTTCGAACTGGTTCACATCATCCAGCGCCAGACCGACAAATTGTTTACCGTCGGCGGTTAACGGTTTCGGGCTGGTGAATTCGTAGCCTTCCAGCGGCCAGTAGCCAACGAACTGCACGCCCATCGGCTGTAGCAGCTCATGCAGCATACCCAGCGCGTCGAGGAACCATTCGCTATAGCCAATCATATCGCCCATGCCATACAGCGCGACAATTTTCCCGCGCAGGTTCAGCGCCGGAATTTGCGGCCAAATCGCTTCCCAATCTTCCTGTAACTCACCAAAGTCCCAGGTCGGGATACCGAGGATCAGTAAATCGTACTGCTCCATCAGTGTCGGATCGTCATCTTTCAGATTGTGCAGGGTGACTAATTCTTCACCAATAAAGTCGCGAATCTTCTCCGCGGTCATTTCGGTATAGCAGGTACTTGAACCGTAAAACAGGCCGATATTCATGCAATTAATGCTCTGTCTGAAACTGACTCTGGCGCAATTGTACCAGAAGCAGGCGCTTTTCAGGCATAATGAGCACGATTTCACACTGGCTGGAGGGAGAAAGTGACAGACAGCGACCTGATCGAACAGTTTCTGGATACGCTCTGGATTGAGCGCAATCTGGCACAAAATACCCTCGCATCGTATCGTCAGGATTTGCAAACCCTTACCGGCTGGCTGCATCACCATGAGCGCACGCTACTGACGCTGGAAGCGCTCGATTTGCAGCAGTTTCTGGCGGAGCGGGTGGAAGGGGGGTACAAAGCCACCAGTTCTGCACGCACCCTGAGCGCCATCCGGCGGTTGTTTCAGTATCTGTATCGCGAAAAGCTGCGCAGCGACGATCCCAGCGCACTGCTTTCCGCCCCGAAACTGCCGCAGCGCTTGCCGAAGGATTTGAGTGAAAGCCAGGTGGAACGCCTGTTGCAGGCCCCCTCAACTGAAATTCCACTCGAACTGCGCGACAAAGCCATGCTGGAATTACTTTACGCTACCGGCCTGCGCGTTTCTGAGCTGGTGGGGTTGACGCTCAGCGATGTCAGTCTGCGTCAGGGGGTGGTGCGGGTGATTGGTAAAGGCAACAAAGAACGCCTTGTGCCAATGGGTGAAGAAGCGATCTACTGGATTGAGCATTATATGACGCATGGTCGTCCGTGGTTACTCAACGGCCAGACGCTGGATGTGCTCTTTCCCAGCAATCGCGCGCAAAAGATGACCCGTCAGACCTTTTGGCACCGCATTAAGCACTACGCTTTGTTGGCGGGAATCGACAGCGAAAAACTGTCGCCGCATGTGTTGCGCCACGCTTTTGCGACACATCTATTGAACCACGGGGCCGATTTGCGCGTCGTACAGATGTTGTTAGGTCACAGTGACCTTTCCACTACCCAAATTTATACGCACGTTGCCACTGAGCGCTTGCGATTGTTACATCAACAGCATCATCCGCGCGCCTGAAACGCGGCAACAAGGAAATGAGATGAAAAAACAGTTAACGATGCTGGCTCTGCTGGTCAGCACCTTCTCCGGGCTGGTTCATGCCGATGACAGCGCCATTCAGCAGGCTTTGAAAAAATTAGGCCTGCAACAGACGGAAATTCAGCCGTCGCCGCTGCCTGGCATCAAAACCGTGCTAACGGAAAGTGGCGTTTTGTACGTCACCGACGATGGTAAACACATGATTCAGGGGCCGTTGTACGATGTCAGTGGCGCGCAGCCAGTGAACGTGACCAACCAGTTGCTGGAGACCAAAGTCAAAGCGCTGGAACCACAGATGATTATCTACAAAGCGCCAAAAGAACAGCACGTGATCACCGTCTTTACCGACATCACCTGCGGCTATTGCCGTAAGCTGCATGAGCAGATGGCTGACTACAACGCGCTGGGCATCACCGTGCGTTACCTGGCGTTCCCGCGTGAAGGTCTGCATGGCCAGGTGGAAAAAGCGATGAAAGCGATTTGGTGCAGTGCCGATCGCAACAAGCAGTTTGATGAGGCGATGAAAGGCAATGCGCCGCAGATGGACGCCCCGGCGACCTGCAAAATCGACCTCGACCAGCAATATAAGCTGGGCATTCTGTTCGGTATTCAGGGCACCCCCGCGATCCTCACCGACAGCGGCATGATGATCCCGGGCTATCAGGGTCCGCAGGAGCTGAAGCAGGCACTCGACGGCCAGAAAAGCGGCGGTTAATCCACAGTGATCCATTCTGTTGAATTGCGTCGGCGTGAACCCCATGCCGACGATACCTTACCTGCCGATTTGCCGCCGCTGCTGCGTCGGCTCTACCTGCAACGCGGTGTACGCGATGCCGCCGAACTCGAACGGGGTGCGAAACATCTGCTGCCGTGGCAAACCCTGGGCGGCATTGATGCCGCCGTGACGTTGCTGCATCAAATGCTGCGCGACGGTCGCCGTATTGTGGTGGTAGGGGATTTTGACGCTGATGGGGCCACCAGTACCGCGTTAACGGTGTTGGCGCTGCGCAGCCTCGGTGGCAACATTGATTACCTGGTGCCAAACCGTTTTGAAGATGGCTACGGCCTCAGCCCGGAAGTGGTGGAGCAGGCGCGCGCGCGCGGTGCCGAGATGATCCTCACGGTGGATAACGGTATCTCTTCTCATGCGGGCGTTGATACGGCACATCAGTATGGCATTCCGGTGCTGGTCACCGACCACCACCTGCCGGGTGACACGCTGCCTGCCGCCGAAGCCATTGTTAACCCGAATCTGAACGACAGTGATTTTCCCTCCCGCGCCCTGGCCGGAGTGGGCGTTGCCTTCTATCTGATGCTGGCTTTGCGCGCCTATCTGCGTTCGCAAAACTGGTTTAGTGATGGCCGAACGGAACCGAACCTGGCGGAATGGCTTGATTTGGTGGCGCTGGGCACCGTGGCTGACGTGGTGCCACTTGATGCCAACAACCGCATTTTGGTATGGCAAGGGCTGAGCCGCATCCGCGCCGGGAAATGCCGTGCGGGGATTCGTGCTTTGCTGGAAATCGCCAATCGCGATGCACGACAGTTGGTGGCGAGCGATTTAGGCTTCGCAATCGGCCCGCGCCTCAATGCAGCCGGGCGTCTGGATGATATGTCAGTGGGTGTCGCCTTGTTGCTGACCGAAGACATCACCGAAGCACGCATGCTGGCAAACGAGCTGGATGCGTTGAACCAGACGCGCAAAGAGATCGAGCAGGGCATGAAAAGCGAAGCGCTGGCGTTGTGTGATGCGCTGGAGCGACAGCACACCGATTTGCCGCTCGGTCTGGCGTTTTACCATCCCGAATGGCATCAGGGGGTGGTGGGTATTCTGGCTTCCCGCCTGAAAGAGCGTTTCCACCGTCCGGTGATCGCCTTCGCGCCAGCGGGTGACGGCACGCTGAAGGGGTCCGGCCGCTCGATTGCTGGTTTGCATTTGCGTGATGCGCTGGAACGTCTCGATACCCTGTTTCCTGGCCTGATGATCAAATTCGGCGGTCACGCGATGGCAGCCGGTTTATCGTTACAGGAAGCACGCTACGAAGAGTTTCGTCAGCGCTTTGCCGCGTTGATTGATGAATGGCTGGACGGCGAAGCGTTGCAGGGGGTGATTTGGTCAGATGGCGAATTGCGTGCGCAGGAGTTTTCGCTGCAAACCGCCGAGCTGCTGCGTGAGGCAGGTCCGTGGGGCCAGGCCTTCCCTGAACCGGTATTTGATGGGCGTTTTAAACTGCTGCAACAACGGCTGGTGGGCGAACGTCATCTGAAAGTGATGGTGGAGCCGATCGGCGGCGGTCCGTTGCTGGATGGGATCGCGTTTAACGTCGATACTACCTTGTGGCCCGACAGTAGCGTGCGTCAGGTTGAGTTGGCCTACAAACTGGACATTAACGAGTATCGCGGCAACCGTTCGGTGCAGCTGATTATCGACCACCTGTGGCCGCTGGCATAACCAGGTACTAACATTGTCCCCTAAATAATTCGAGTTGCAGGAAGGCGGCAAGCCCGCTCATCCCCGGGAGCTTACATGAGTAAGTGACTGGGGTGCGCTGGCGTAGCCAACGCACCTGCAGCTTGAAGTATGACGGGGATACAAAGTGAGCGCGCTTTCGGTTAGACTAGCGCGTTAGATTTTTCTCCTCTCACGAATCGTCAAAAAAGACTGAAAAGCCATGTTTGAAATCAACCCGGTCAAAAACCGTATTCAGGACCTCACCGAGCGCAGCGACGTTCTTAGGGGGTATCTTTGACTACGATGCCAAGAAAGAACGCCTCGAAGAAGTAAACGCCGAGCTGGAACAACCTGACGTCTGGAACGAACCTGAGCGTGCGCAAGCGCTGGGTAAAGAGCGTTCATCGTTAGAAATCATCGTCGGCACCCTGGATCAAATGTATCAGGGGCTGGAAGATGTGCAGGGTCTGCTGGAGCTGGCGGTTGAAGCCGACGACGAAGAGACCTTCAACGAAACCATTGCTGAGCTGGATGGTCTGGAAACCAAGCTGGGTGAACTGGAATTCCGTCGCATGTTCTCCGGCGAATACGACAGCGCCGACTGCTATATCGATCTGCAAGCCGGTTCCGGCGGCACCGAAGCGCAGGACTGGGCCAGCATGCTGATGCGTATGTATCTGCGCTGGGCCGAAGCGAAAGGTTTCAAAACCGAGATTATTGAAGAGTCAGAAGGTGAAGTGGCCGGTCTGAAATCTGCCACTATTCGTGTTTCTGGCGAATATGCTTTCGGCTGGTTGCGTACCGAAACCGGCGTACATCGCCTGGTGCGTAAGAGTCCGTTTGACTCCGGCGGTCGCCGCCACACCTCTTTCAGCTCTGCCTTTATCTATCCGGAAGTGGATGACGATATTGATATCGAAATCAACCCGGCGGATCTGCGTATTGACGTATACCGTGCTTCAGGCGCGGGTGGTCAGCACGTTAACCGCACGGAATCTGCGGTGCGTATCACCCACATTCCGACCGGCACCGTGACCCAGTGTCAGAATGACCGTTCGCAGCATAAGAACAAAGATCAGGCCATGAAGCAGATGAAAGCGAAGCTGTATGAGCTTGAGATGCAGAAGAAAAATGCTGAGAAACAGGCGGCGGAAGATAACAAATCTGACATCGGCTGGGGCAGCCAGATCCGTTCATACGTTCTGGATGATTCGCGCATCAAAGATCTGCGCACTGGCGTAGAAACCCGCAACACCCAAGCGGTGTTGGATGGCGATCTCGATCGTTTTATTGAAGCAAGTTTAAAAGCAGGGCTATAAGGAACCGACATGTCTGAACAACAACCGCAGAGCGCTGATGCCGCACTTGAGTTAAATAACGAACTGAAAACGCGTCGCGAAAAACTCAGCGCGCTGCGTGAAACCGGCGTGGCGTTTCCTAACGATTTCCGCCGTGACACCACCTCCGATCAGCTGCACGCCAGCTACGACGAGAAAAGCAACGAAGAGCTGGAAGACCTCGGTATTGAGGTGAGTGTTGCGGGTCGTATGATGACCCGTCGCATTATGGGCAAAGCGTCATTCATCACGTTGCAGGACGTCGGTGGCCGCATTCAGTTGTACGTGGCGCGTGATGATCTGGCTGAAGGCGTTTACAACGAGCAATTCAAGAAGTGGGATCTGGGCGATATCCTCGGTGCACGCGGTAAGTTGTTCAAAACCAAAACCGGTGAGCTGTCGATCCACTGTTCTGAACTGCGCCTGCTGACCAAAGCGCTGCGTCCGCTGCCGGACAAATTCCACGGCCTGGCCGATCAGGAAACCCGTTACCGTCAGCGTTATCTGGATCTGATTGCCAACGACGAATCGCGTCACACCTTCCAGGTGCGTTCAAAAATCATGGCGGGTATTCGTCAGTTCATGGTCGGTCGCGACTTTATGGAAGTGGAAACCCCGATGATGCAGGTGATCCCGGGTGGGGCGTCAGCCCGTCCGTTTATCACCCATCACAATGCGCTCGACATTGATATGTACCTGCGTATTGCGCCGGAACTGTATCTGAAGCGTCTGGTGGTCGGTGGTTTTGATCGCGTCTTTGAGATCAACCGTAACTTCCGTAACGAAGGCATCTCTCCGCGTCACAACCCAGAGTTCACCATGATGGAACTCTATATGGCGTATGCGGATTACAAAGATCTAATCGAGCTGACCGAAAGCCTGTTCCGCACCCTGGCGCAGGACGTGCTGGGCACCACTGAAGTTCCTTACGGTGACAACACCTTCGATTTCGGCAAGCCGTTCGAAAAACTCACCATGCGTGAAGCGATCAAAAAGTACCGCCCGGAAACCGATCTGGCGGATCTGGATGATTTCGACAAAGCCGTGGCGATCGCCAACGCGCTGCACATTAAAGTCGAGAAGAGCTGGGGTCTGGGCCGTGTCGTGACGGAGATCTTCGAAGAGACCGCCGAAGCGCATCTGATCCAGCCAACCTTCATCACCGAATATCCGGCAGAAGTGTCACCGCTGGCTCGTCGTAACGACGAGAACCCGGAAATCACTGACCGCTTTGAATTCTTCATCGGTGGTCGTGAAATCGGTAACGGTTTCTCCGAGCTGAATGATGCGGAAGATCAGGCCGAGCGTTTCCTGCAACAGGTGAACGCCAAAGATGCCGGTGACGACGAAGCGATGTTCTACGACGAAGACTACGTCACCGCGCTGGAACATGGCCTGCCGCCTACGGCCGGTCTGGGTATTGGTATCGACCGTATGGTGATGTTGTTTACCAACAGCCACACCATTCGTGACGTGATCCTGTTCCCGGCACTGCGTCCGTCTAAGTAAACGAGCGGACTGGCCCTCACCCTAACCCTCTCCCGCTAGCGGGAGAGGGGATTTTTCGTGCGATACCTATCCCCCTCTCCCTTATGGGAGAGGGGACTTTTCGTGCGATACCTATCCCCCTCTCCCTTATGGGAGAGGGCCGGGGTGAGGGTATCAGCACGAAGATGTCCCCCAAATAAAAAATCCTGATGACAACCCGGCACGCTCTGTGCAGGATGGTTTTTTTATTTTCAGGGATTCACCATGAGTGCAAAAACGGCATCGTTGGAAGGCCGGATTCGTCAGCACTGGGAACAACTCTCCAGCCACGAACAACGGCTGGCCGACGTATTACTGGCGGCACCAGGCCAGCTTGCCATGAACACCGCCACTGAACTGGCGCACAGCGCCGGGGTTTCCAAAGCCACCACCACGCGTTTTTTCCGCCATCTCGGCTATGAAAGCTACGAAGCCGCCCGCCGTCAGGCGCGCGATATGCAAAGCAGCGGTTCACCGCTCTACCTGCAAGCCGCCCCCAGCGCCTCACCGCTCGACAGCATCATGCAGCAGCATCTGGAAAAAGAGATCGCCAACCTGGTGAACAGCTATCGCACGCTGGAGAGTAGCCAGTTGCAGGATGCGGTCAGCGCTATCGCCCGCGCGCGGCGTGTGGTGGTGATGGGCTGGCGTCACAGCCAGACCATTGCGCAGCTGATCTATCGCGACCTGATCCATGTTCATCCCGATGTGCGTCTGCTGCCGCGTCCCGGGGATTCGTTAGCGGAACATCTGGCCTCGCTCAATGCACAGGATGTGGTGATTTGTGTCGGCCTGCGCCGTCGTATGCCAGCATTAGAAGCGGCAATGAACGCGCTGGCGGAACGTCAGGTGCCCATGCTGTATCTGGCCGATGTGCTATCCGGTAAACCGGCACGCCATGCGCAATGGGTGGTTCGTTGCCACACCGACAGTAGCCTGATTTTCGACAGCACCGCCGCGCTCTCCGGTGTCTGCAATTTGCTGTGCTCGCTGGTGGCGCGCGAAATGGGCAAAACCAGTAATGATTACCTTGCGCAGGTTGAAGCGCTGCATCAATCCCTCGACGAACTCGAATAATGCCCCGTGCTGGCGCATTCTGCGCCAGCGATCTCACCAAAATGGTGCAGCGCATATTGCCTGCTCGCAAAGTCAATGAAACCAAAGAAACGATAGATAAAAATAAAGAAACAACTGTTTCTTTATGATTGTACGGGAAAAAGTGGTGTTTTGGCGCTCTCCCCGATCGGTGTGTGAAAAATCTGGCACAAAATATGCTCAGAAGAAAAAGACATTTCACCAACACCAGGGAAACACCATAATGAAAAAAACAGCTTGGCTCATCGCCGCACTTTTATCTGTTGGATCGCTGGCACAGGCGCAAGCCGATACGCTGGCCGACATCAAAAGCAGCGGCAAAATCACCGTCGGTATCGACCCGACCTTTCCTCCTTATGAGTACACCGACGACAGTGGTGCGATCACCGGCTACAGCGTGGCGATCATGCAATCCTTCGCCAAAGATCTCGGGGTGAAACTGGAGTTTCAGAAAACCGCCTTCAGCGGCATTTTGCCGGGGCTGATTTCCGGCTCTTTTAACGCCGAAGGTTCCTCCCTCAACGTCACCGCTGAACGGGCGAAAAAAGTGTTGTTCACCGTGCCTTATAGCAAAACCGTTAACGGTGTGCTGGTGCGCGAAGATGAAGCCAAAACCTTCAGCGGTAAAACGCTTAGCCCGGAAAGCCTGTCAGGTCTGCGTGGTGCGGTGAAAACCGCCAGCGTGCCGGAACAATTGTTGAAGGGCTTCAACGACGAGCTGAAAAAGGCCGGTAAAAAACCGATCACTATCATCAGCGTCGACTCACTCGATCAAACCGTCAGCACCCTGATGACCAAACGCGCCGATTTCGTCTATGACGATATCTCTGTGCTGGCCCCGGTAGTGAAGAAATACCCGAGCAAAGTGGCGCAGGTGGGGGAAGTTGGCCCATCGCAGTGGATGGGTTGGGCCACGCGTAAAGAAGACGGCAGCCTGAACAAAGCCCTCAGCGACCACATTCTGGCGATGCAGAAAGATGGCGAGCTGACCAAACTGCAACAGCAGTACCTCGGCACCACCTTTACCGTACCGGCCAGCGATTTCATTCCCCAGGAGTAATTATGTGTCAGCCAACCCTGACGGTCCCGGCGGGCCACGGCAAAACCTTCCGTGTGCGCAAAGGGCAGTTTATTACCGTCATTGATAGCGAAGGGCAGCAGGCCGCGGATTTTGTCGCGGTCAATGCCGACGACCTGAACGAAAAACTGTCGCCGGTGCACACCCGCCAGCATTTGCGTTCGTTGTTCTTTAAACCGGGCGATGCGCTGTGGTCGAGTGATAACCGTCCGCTGTTGCGCATCGTTGCTGACACCATCGGTATTCACGATGCCAACGTCCCGGCCTGCGATCGTACCCGTTTCAGCGTGGATTTCGGCGTCGAAGGGCATCGCAACTGCGTCGATAACCTGCTGGAAGGCATGAAAGCCTATGGAGTGACCTATTTCAGCCTGCCGGAGCCGTTCAACCTGTTCCAGAACGGCCCGGTCACCGCCGATGGACGTATGGAGGTCACCGACCCCCACAGTAAAGCGGGCGACAGTATCACCTTTGAAGCGCTGTGCGACTTGATCTGTTCCGTCTCTTCCTGCCCGCAGGACATCATCCCGGGCAACGGTTTGCAGGTGACGCCCATCGATATTCGCGTCAGCGACCACTACCACGCCGAGGAGAAATCGCATGTTGCTGATGCGTGAAAATTATCAGGAAACGGCAGTACGCACGCTGGCGGCACCGATTGAGGTAGCGGCGGGCGGTGTGGCATCGATTCGCGTGCTGCGTGGTCAACTGCTGCGTATCACCGCGCTGGGCGAAGGGGCGGTGGCGTCCCTGTTCGGTTTTAGCCTGCAAGATCCGGCGGTATGGCTGTCGGTGCATCACACCCGCGTGTTCAGTAACAGCTACCTGTTGGGTTCCGGTATGCGCCTGGTCAACAACCGTCGCCGCCCGATGATGGTGTTGGGCAAAGATAGCGTTAAACGCCACGATCTGCTGCTGCCTGGCTCCACCAGCGCGTTCCTGGCGGAGCGGGGTTACGGCGGCGAAGGTTGCATCGAAGCAGTAAGCGGCGAGCTGGCGCGCCTCGGAATGACGGTGCCGAAGCTGCCGGACCCGATCAATCTGTTTATGCACGTCAAACTGACGCGCGAGGGCGACATCCTGCCGGAGCCTAACCTCACCCAACCTGGCGACAGCATTACCTGCCGGGTAGTGATGGATACGCGTTTCATCGTTTCCGCCTGTAATACCGGCATCGAGGGGAATGACAAACCTGCACCGTTGCGGTTGTCAGTGGCGGAAAACCTGACGGATTTTAACGCGGAGTAAACCATGGGGCTGGATCAACAGGTCATAGCCGCGCTGCCGGAACTGGGGCACGGCCTCCTAATGACGCTGGTGCTAACAGTACTGGCGTCAATGGTGAGCGTGGTGATGGGGCAGCTTGGCTGCTTCCTGCAACTGCGTCGTGCCTGGATCTGGCGCTTTATTGGTCGTCTCTACGTGAGTCTGATGCGTGGTACCCCGGCCATTGTTCAGCTATTTGTGGTGTTTTTTACGTTACCGCGCCTGGGGTTGGGTGGTCAGCCGATGCTTGCCGCTGTGGTGGCGATTGGCCTGAACAGTGGTGCTTACGTGGCGGAAATCCTGCGCGTTAACCGCAGCCTGGTGACGCGTGGGCAGTTGGAGGCCGCCCGGACGCTGGGGTTAAGCCGCGCGCTGACCTGGTGGTATGTCATCAATCCCCAGGTGATGCGCGCCAGTCTGCCCATGCTGGTGAATGAATTCACCATTTTGCTGAAAACCACGCCGCTGGCCTCAGTGGTCGCGCTGACGGAGCTGACCTACGCCGGTCAGATCGTTATCGCCCGCACCTATGATGCGACGCAGGTGTTGCTGCTGGTGGCGGCAGGGTATTTGGTGATCGCGTTACCGCTGATTAGCGCGGCACGGCGGCTGGAAGCGAAACGGAGGCTGGCATAATGGATTGGCAGGCAATTATGACCTCATTGCCGTCGTTAGGTGACGGCCTGGTTGCCACCCTGCAACTGTGTGCGGTGGCGGCGCTTTGCTCCCTGCTGTGGGGGGCCTTGATGGCGTGGATGCTGATGCGCGCGTCGCCGTTCTGGCTGCGCATACTCAATCTCTACAGCGGGTTAACGTTGGCGCTGCCGTTGCTGGTGGTGATCTATCTGCTCTATTTCGTGCTGCCGGAATATGACATCACCCTCTCTTCACCGGTGGTTGGGGTGCTGGCATTGACGCTTTACTACGCCCCTTACATCGCACAGGTGATCCGCGCCGCGATTGGCGCACTGCCAAAAGGCCAGTGGGAAGCGTGTCGGGTGCTGGGCCTTAGCCGCAGCGAGCAGTTGCGTGATGTGGTGCTACCGCAGACGCTGCCACAAATGTTATCGCCGCTGGTCGGTTTGACCATTGGTTTGATTAAAGACTCTGCGCTGCTGTCGATTGTCTCGGTGCAGGAGTTTATGTACGCCGCCAAACAGGCGATTTCTGCTACTTACGCGCCGCTGGAGATCTACCTGACGGTAGCGCTCTGCTACTGGCTACTGAACAGTGTGATTGACTGGCTGGCGCGCTGTCTTGAATCTCTCATGACGCGCTATCGTCGCGGCATGCAGCATTAATCTGGAGAACAACATGTCGGCTGAATATCAGCAACGCGCGACCCTCACTATTCCGGCGCGCTACGGTAAAGCGGTACGTCTTAACAAGGGGGAAGCGGTCCAGGTGATCAACCTGCACGGCACCCAAGTGGTTGATTGCTGGGCTTACAACGCAGAAGATGTGAGCGAGTATATGTGTATGGAAGCGACGCGTGTCTGGAACCAGCGTCTGAATCCAAAGGTTGGCGATAGCTTTATCACCAGCCAGCGTCACCCGATTCTGACCCTGGTGGCCGACACCTCGCCGGGTGTGCATGACACCTTTATGGCGGCCTGTGATGCGCGTCGTTATGAACTGCTGGGCTGCACCGAGCCGCACCGCAACTGTCACGATAACCTGCATGAAGGGTTGGCGGAACTGGGGGTGACACTGCCGCACGGTAACCTGGCGTCGTTCAACATTTTTATGAATATTCAGGTCCAACCGGATGGCATCACCCTGAAGACGCTGCCGGTGGTGACCAAACCGGGTGATTACATCGTGTTGCGTGCCGAGATGGATTGTTTTGTAGCGTTCTCAGCCTGCCCACAGGATATCGTTAGCATTCAGGGGCAAGGCGATAACACGCCGCGCGATGCGGAGCTGCGCATTCTGACCGGTGGTTTCCCGCAGGTGAAATTGCAGGGGCCGTGGGTGCCGTAGCCCTCACCCTAACCCTCTCCCGCAAGCGGGAGAGGGAACTGATCGAGCATATGGCACCCTCTCCCGCTGGCGGGAGAGGGAACTGCATTGTGCACGGTTTACTATATTGCACATCTCCCTCTCCCTCATGGGAGAGGGCCGGGGTGAGGGTAACAGGCCGCACTTCACGACTTTACGACTTCATCACCCCATCCAGCCACTTCTGGAAGCGTCCATAAGGAATATACAGCGCCACATCCTTATACAACGTCTTACCGCTTTGGTTATCGTTAATCCGGCTGCTATAGCCCACAATAACCCCGGCCAGCGTGTTGTCGCTGGCGTTATATACCGCGCCGCCGGACATGCCTTTTACCACACCAGCATTGGCGGCTACTACCACGCAACTGGCTTTATTCCAGTCATTCACCAGCGTGGTGTTAATCAAATTCTGGCCGTTGGAGGCCACTGGCATGGCAGTGATAAAGCTGTATCCGTACAGATTAACTTCGTCACCAATCCGGCCATTGCGGAAGTGCGGCGGCAGATCGGCCTCGTCATTTTTGTGATAAACCACGGCGAGATCACATTCCGGGTGCCAGGCCTTGACCCGATACAGTGAATATTTCGCCACATGGGCAGCCGTCAGGCTGTACTCCGGGGTGAGTGGGATAACGCTGCCCAGAGAGCCAACACCCAGCACTGTCGGAATGCCGGTAAAGGTCATATCGACCCGTTTTTCTGCTTCTTTACTGTACTCGTAGTGTCCGACAGAACAGCCACTCAGGCAGCCAATCGTTAAGGCCATGAGCCATCGCATACGCTCTCCCCTTTGAAGAATGACGAGACATTACCAGGCAATCCATTGGGGTATCGGCAACGCGAAAATTTCCTTTAAGCGTCGGAGCGCCGTCAAAATGAGAGGGCGATCACAACCAGAGTTCAAGAATAGCGTGAAAAATCAGGTCCGTGAGAGAAATGGGAAAAGGCCTAATTGCAAAAGTACCAATTACCGATGTGAACAATTATTGCGGTAGCGGCAAAATATCCTTGCCGCAGCCGGGGTGTATGCCGGAAGGTGGCTATGCTTTAATACTCAATGTGACGCAGTTCAAAAATTTATAAGCGTCCGCTGTAACCACTCCGCGTTCGTGGAGTGGCCCGCCTGCAAAATTATCGTTATTGGGAGAGTGTGTTATGCCTGTTGCATTACTGGCGCTGGCGCTGAGTGCGTTCGCCATCGGCACCACGGAATTTGTCATCATGGGATTGCTACCGGAAGTGGCGGGCGATCTCCATGTGTCGATTCCCTCTGCGGGATGGCTGATCAGTGGCTATGCGCTGGGTGTTGCCATCGGTGCGCCCATTATGGCGCTGCTGACCGCCAAACTGCCGCGTAAACGTACTCTGGTGCTGCTGATGAGCATTTTTATCATCGGCAATGTGTTGTGCGCGCTGGCCTATAGCTACGATCTGCTGATGATGGCGCGTATTGTCACCGCGCTGTGTCACGGTGCGTTTTTTGGTATCGGTTCGGTGGTGGCAGCCAGTCTGGTTGCACCGAGTCGCCAGGCATCGGCTGTCGCCCTGATGTTTACCGGCCTGACGCTGGCTAACGTGCTGGGCGTGCCATTGGGCACCTGGTTTGGTCAGATGTTCGGTTGGCGTGCCACCTTCTGGGGGGTGGCGATTATCGGTATCCTCGCTTTTGTCGCGTTGATTGTCAGCCTGCCGACCAACAAAGAAGAGAAACCGGTACATCTGGCGAGTGAAGTCAGCGCGCTGGCAAACGGCAAGTTATGGCTGTCGCTACTGATGACGGTGTGCTTTGCTGCGGCCATGTTCGCGTTGTTCAGCTATATCGCGCCGTTGCTGTTGCAGGTCACCGGTATCAGCGATCGCGGTGTCAGCTGGACGCTGTTCCTGATTGGCGCTGGCCTGACGGTGGGTAACATTCTCGGCGGCAAGCTGGCCGACTGGAAAGTCTCTTTCAGCCTGATCCTCAGCTTCTCACTGATTGCGCTGTTCTCGCTGCTGTTTAGCTGGACCAGCCATGCGCTGTGGCTGGCAGAAGTGACGCTGTTCCTGTGGGCGATGGCGACCTTCGCGACCGTTCCTGGGCTGCAAATCAACGTGGTTCGCCACGGTAAAGAAGCGCCCAATCTGGTTTCCACCCTCAATATCTCCGCGTTTAACGTCGGCAATGCGCTCGGTGCCTGGGTTGGTGGTGCGGTGATCGACAAAGGCTATGGTCTGACTGCGGTGCCGGTCGCCGCCGCCGCGCTGGCCGCGATCGGTCTGATGGTTTGTCTGCTCACCTTCCGTAAATCAGGCGGGCAGGGCGAGGCGGTGCGCGCTTAAGCCAGCCGCTCGGCAATGCGCTGGGGGAACGCGGCGACCTGATGTTGCAAATGGTCGCAGAAGTGGTCCACCAGCGCAGAGGCCGGGCGATGTTGTGGCCGCACCAGGCTGATGGTGAACGGCACCGCAATACTGAAGCGGCGCATCACCACGCCACTGTCGGCGTAATCCAACGCCGTCAGTGGATTAACAATCGAAACGCCCACCCCCGCACGTACCATCGCACACACCGACGCCGCGCTGTGCGTCTCCAGTACCAGCCGTCGTTCTACCCCCTGCTCATGAAACAGCGAATCCAGTAGCTGGCGATAGCTGTCACTGCGCGACAGGCTGACATAGTTTTCGCCATGAAAATCCTGTGGCGTCAGCACCTCACGCTGGCACAGCGGATGCTGGGGCGGCAGGACGCAGACCTCATCACAGGTCAGCAGGGCAACGCGCTCGGTGCCTGCCGGGGCATGTTGGGTTTCCGTCAGACCAAGATCGTAACGTTGTGCCGACAGCCACTCCTCCAGCAGCGGTGACTCCTGCGGGATGATGTTCATACTCACCTGCGGATAGCGCTGTAAAAAAGGTTGGCACAGCGGTGGCAGTAGCGACTGAGAAAACACCGGCAGGCAAGCAATGGAGAGTTCGCCCTGACGGAACTGACGTAAACCGTCGGCGGCATCCATGATGCGATCCAGCCCGTACCAGGAACGCTGTACCTCTTCAAACAGGCGCAACCCCTGTACCGTGGGTTGTAACCGGCCACGCACGCGCTCAAACAGTTTCAAGCCCAGTTGCTGTTCCAGCCTTGCCAGCTCACGACTGACGGTGGGCTGTGACGTATGCAGCAAGGTGGCGGCCTGTGTCAGGTTGCCACTGGTCATCACCGCGTGGAAAATTTCGATATGTCGCCAGTTAATCTTTGCCATCATCTCCTCCCTTCAATCCATATCATATTTGCATAGCTGCTGCTAAAACAGATATTTTTCTGCATGAAGTGACTGTGGCTAAATAGCGTTAACGTCACAGGAGAATTGCTATGCCACGTCCACTGAATAACACCGAAACCGCGTTGACCGCCGCGAATCTGCTGCCGCTGGCGCAGCGCTATAGCGGCCCGTTCTGGGCCTATGATGCCAGCGTCATTCAGCAGCGCATTGCCCAGTTGAACCAGTTTGACGTGGTGCGTTTCGCGCAGAAAGCCTGCTCAAATATCCATATTCTGCGCCTGATGCGTGCGGCGGGGGTGAAGGTTGATTCCGTGTCGCTGGGCGAGATCGAGCGTGCGCTGGCAGCCGGTTATCAACCGGGCGGCGAAGATATCGTCTTTACCGCCGACGTGCTGGACCAGCCTACCCTGGCACGCATTGCGCAACTGAAAGTCCCGGTGAACGCCGGTTCAGTGGATATGTTGCACCAGCTCGGCGCAGTGTCGGCGGGTCACGCGGTATGGCTGCGTATCAACCCGGGTTTTGGTCACGGCCACAGCCAGAAAACCAACACGGGCGGTGAGAACAGCAAACACGGCATCTGGCACAGCGACTTGCCCCAGGCGCTGGCGGCGATTCAGCAACACGGCCTGCGTCTGGTTGGCCTGCATATGCATATCGGTTCCGGTGTGGACTACGGCCATCTGCAACAGGTGTGTGATGCGATGGTGGATCAGGTGGTGAGCTTCGGTCAGGATCTGGAGGCGATTTCTGCCGGTGGCGGTTTGTCGATCCCTTACCGTGTGGGTGAAGAGGCGATCGATACCGATCACTACTACGGCCTGTGGAACGGCGCGCGCGAACGCATTGCCGCGCATCTCGGCCATGCGGTGAAGCTGGAAATTGAACCAGGTCGTTTCCTGGTAGCAGAATCTGGCGTGCTGGTGTCTCAGGTGCGTGCGGTGAAAGAGATGGGCAGCCGCCACTTTGTGCTGGTGGATGCCGGTTTCAGCGACCTGATGCGCCCGGCGATGTATGGCAGCTACCACCATATTTCGCTGCTGCCTGCCGATGGCCGCACGGTGAATGCAAGCCAGACGGTGGAGAGCGTGATTGCCGGTCCGCTGTGCGAGTCGGGCGATGTGTTTACCCAGCTGGAAGGTGGCAAAGTGGAAACCCGCGCGCTGCCAGCGGCGCAGGTCGGTGATTATCTGGTATTCCATGATACCGGGGCTTACGGCGCATCGATGTCATCGAACTACAATAGCCGTCCGCTGATCCCGGAAGTGCTGTTTGAAAATGGCACCGCGCGTGAAATCCGCCGTGCGCAGACTATCCAGGAGTTGCTGGCGCTGGAGCTGTAATTTTACCCTCACCCTAACCCTCTCCCGCCAGCGGGAGAGGGCTACCGCAGCTCCTTACGCAATAATACAATTTCCCCCGCCAAATCCCGGCACAGCATCGCGGTCATTAGATGATCCTGCGCATGTACCAGAATCAAGGTCACCGGCACTTTGCCGCAACCTTCATCGGCCCCAATCAGCGCGGTTTGGATCTTATGCGCGGCTTTCGCGGCCTCATCTGACGCGGCCAGCGCGGCATCAGCGCCGTCCCAATCTTCTTTGCGCGCCTGCTGAATCGCCATCATTGCCTGCGATCGCGCCTCTCCGGCATTAATCAGCAGCTCCATCATCGTTTGTTCAAAATCCATCCTCGCCTCGCTTATTGGTATGCCAAATTCATATTTTTGATGCTACCGGAATACCAAAAAGGAGTTCCGCGAGCAGGATCACAGAAAGAAAACGCAATGATCGCCATTTTGGTATGCCACAGACACGGAAGCTGACGCACAACACAGGAATGCTCCATTCAAACCGCTGAGGGTTGACCCAATGTCTCTACAGGACCGTCTTATCGATTCTCTGGGTAGCTTTGCCACACGTTTCAATAGCTACCGCTATATCATGGCGATCAAAGCCTCGTTCATTACCCTGATGCCGGTGATCATCGTCGGCGCGTTTTCAGTACTGATCTCCAACATGGTGTTGGATGCGAAGAACGGCCTCGCCAGCTTCCAGGCGCTGGCGTTTCTCGCCGATCTGAAACCGATCACCAGCAGCATCAACTACGCCACGCTGAGTTTTCTCAACATTGGCGCGGTGTTCCTGATCGGTATCGAGCTGGGGCGCATCAACGGCATCAAAACCTTGTTCCCCGGCTTGCTGGCGATTATCTGCTTTATCTCGGTCACGCCCACCACTATCCAGATGCTGGTGGATGGCCAGATGCATCTGGTCACCGATGTGCTGGCGAAACAGTTTTCCGACACCAAAAGCCTGTTCCTTGGCATGTTTATCGCCATCCTGTCGGTGGAGATTTATTGCCGCCTGGAGAATGTGGAACGGCTGAAAATCAAAATGCCGGATACCGTGCCACCCAATGTCTCGGCCTCTTTCTCCGCACTCATCCCGTCGATCATCACCGTCACGCTGGTCGCCACCTTCGGCTTTATCTTCCATCAGGTCACCGGCATGTACCTGTATGACGCGGTCTACAAGGTGGTGCAGCAGCCGCTGGAATCGGTGGTGCAGAGCCTGTGGGGCATTCTGCTGCTGATGTTTGTGGCCCAGCTGTTTTGGGTGATTGGTATCCACGGTAATCAGATGGTGAAACCGATTCGTGAACCGCTGCTGCTGGGGGCGATTCTGGTGAATATGAACGCCTTTGAGCAGGGTAAAGAGGTGCCGAATATCATCACCATGCCGTTCTGGGATGTGTATATGAGCATCGGCGGTTCGGGGCTGACCATCGGTCTGTTGACCGCCGTGATGCTGGCGACCAAACGTAAAGAGATGCGGGAAATTGCCAAGCTGTCGCTGGGGCCGGGGCTGTTTAACATCAACGAGCCGGTGATCTTTGGTATGCCGATTATGCTCAACCCGATCCTCGCTATTCCGTTCATTATCACCCCCCTGGTGACCGGTTCGATTGGCTACTTCGCCACGGTGATGGGGTTTGCCGGTAAAGCGGTGGTGATGGTGCCCTGGACTACGCCGCCGATCATCAATGCCTGGCTCTCCACTGCCGGTTCGATGGGCGCGGTGGTGACGCAAATCATCTGTATCTGCGTGTCCGTATTGATTTACCTGCCGTTTGTAAAGGTGGCGGCGCGCCGTGCCGAAGCGGCAGAAGCGAAAAATCTGCAACCGGAACTGGCGCAAAACTAAGGAGCAAGCATGAGTACCTACAACATCCCACTGCCGGACGGCTTTATTTTGGGTGCGGCAGCATCGGCGTGGCAAACCGAGGGTTGGAGCGGCAAGAAGCCGGGGCAAGATTCGTATCTGGATGCCTGGTATACCAATGACCGTCATGTCTGGCATAACGGTTACGGTCCGGCGGTGGCGACGGATTTTATCAACCGTTTCCGTGAAGATGTGGCACTGATGAAAGCGGCAGGTTTGACGCACTATCGAACGTCGATCAACTGGTCACGGTTTCTCACCGATTACGAAAACGCCGTGGTGGATGAAGAGTACGCGGCGTACTACGACCAACTGATTGATGAAATGCAGCGCAACGGTATCGAACTGATGCTGTGCCTCGAACATTACGAACTGCCGCTACAGTTACTGGAACAGTACGGCGGTTGGCAATCGAAGCATGTGGTGGAACTGTTTACCCGCTATGCCGCTCAGGTGTTTGCTCGCTATGCCGGAAAAGTGACGCGCTGGTTTGTGTTCAATGAGCCGATTGTGGTGCAGACCCGCGTTTATCTTGATGCGTTACGCTGGCCGTATGAGCAGAACACCCACAAATGGATGCAGTGGAATCACCATAAAAATCTTGCCACGGCGAAAGTGGTGCAGCTCTTCCGTCAGCAGGGCTATCGCGGAACAGTGGGCACCATCCTCAACCCGGAAGTCACTTATCCGCGCTCGTCGGCGGCGCATGATGTCAAAGCAGCCAGAATCTATGACCTGTTCTACAACCGGGTATTTCTCGACCCGGCGATCAAAGGCGAGTATCCCGTCGAACTGGTGCAGTTGCTGGAAAAGCATCAGGTGCAATGGGAGGTGACACCCGAGGAGCTGTCGATCATTGCCGCCAACACCGTCGATGAGGTTGGGCTGAATCTCTACTATCCGCACCGGGTAAAAGCGCCGTCACGCGCGTGGCATCCGGAGACGCCATTCCATCCCGCGTATTACTACGAACATTTCGAACTGCCGGGCCGCCGCATGAATACCTCGCGCGGCTGGGAGATTCAGCCACGCATCATCTATGACATGGCGATGCGCATGAAAGAGGAGTACGGCAACCTGCCGTGGTTTGTGGCGGAAAGCGGCATGGGTATTGAAAACGAAGCACGCTTTAAAGATGCGCAGGGGGAGATTCAGGACGACTACCGCATCGCGTTCATTGCCGAGCATCTGCATCAAGCGGTGCGTGCCAGCGAGGCGGGCAGTCACTGTCAGGGCTACATGCTGTGGGCCTTCACCGATAACGTCTCGCCAATGAACGCGTTTAAAAATCGCTACGGCTTAATTGAGATTGACCTGGATAACCAACGCCAGCGGCGGATGAAAAGGTCGGCGCACTGGTTTCGCCAGCTGCGCGACAGCCAGCTGTTGACGGTCAACATTGATGATGAAATGAAATAAGGACGCGAAGATGAAACGAATCGTACTGGCTTGCGCAGCGGGGATGTCGACCTCGATGGTGGTGACGCGCATGGAAAAAGAAGCGGCGGCACGCGGTCTGGAGTACCAGATATACGCCATCCCGGAGCAAAACCTGCGGGAAGAGCTACAAAATTACGGCCACGATGTCGCGGTGGTACTGCTCGGTCCACAGGTGCGCTTTAAGCTGGAGGAGAACAAAAAGCTCACCGACAGCTATCAACTGCCGATTGCGGTGATCGACACCGTGGCTTACGGTACGCTGAATGGTGCAAAGGTACTCGATCAGGCGCTGGCTTTGGTACACTAGCGGCCAGATTGCAGACAGGTTGCAGCCTGCCAGGGAGGCGGCTGCAACCTTGCGCGCCATGATGCAAAAAGGTGAAAGCGTGGAAAAAGCCGAAGCGCCACAAGAGAAAAAGCAGTATCAGGAAATTGGGCAACATCTGCGCCAGCAAATCATTGATGGGCATTATCCGGTTGGCTCACGTCTGCCGCCGGAGCGTCAATTGGCCGAGACCTGGGGCGTCAGCCGTACCATTGTGCGTGAAGCCTTGTTGATGCTGGAGCTGGAAGGGACGGTGGATATCCGTCAAAGCTCTGGTGTGTATGTGATGCGCATCCCTTCCGACAGCGATGACGCGGAAGAGGCCTTTTTCCGCAGCGATGTTGGCCCGTTTGAGATGTTACAGGCGCGTCAGTTGCTGGAAAGCAATATTGCTGCCTTTGCCGCCAAAATGGCCACCAAAGCCGATATTGAAAACCTGCGTCGTACCCTTGAGCAGGAACAACGGGCGATTGCGCTTAATGACAGCAGTCAGGATAACGATAAGTTATTTCATCTGCTGCTGGCCGGTGCGACGCAAAACCAGATGCTGCTGGATACCGTCACCAGCGTCTGGCGACATCATGAATCCAGTCCGCTGTGGCAGCAGCTGCGCCCACAGTTCGAAACCCGCGCATATCGTTTAAAGTGGCTGGGCGATCATCAAACCATCCTGGCCGCCTTACGCCGCCGGGATGTGATGGGGTCCTGGCAGGCAATGTGGCAGCATCTGGAAAATGTGAAAAACACCCTGTTGGAATTGTCAGATGCTGATGCGCCAGATTTTGACGGCTATCTGTTTGAATCGGTGCCAATTTTTCAGGGGAAATTGATGTAATGCAGATCCTGCCACTGAATGAAGTGCCGCAGTTTGCTGAACAGATAACCGACTGGCTGTGGCAGGCGTTTGGCACCGGGACCACGCGCGAGTTTTACGCCAGCATTGTGCAAAGCAGCCTGAATGGCGCTGATTTCCCGATCACCTTTGTCGCGCTCGATGCGGGACAGGCGGTGGGCACCGTCGGTTTCTGGCGCTGTGATTTAATCAGCCGTCAGGATCTCTATCCATGGCTGGCGGCGTTATATATCGACGAAAGCGCACGTGGGCAGGGCGTCAGCCAGGCGTTGCAACAGCATGTCATCCACTACGCGCGGCAGCGTGGCTACAACCGGCTCTGGTTGTGGTCAACCTTCGCCGGTTATTACGAACGTTTTGGCTGGCAGTTTGTTGAGGAAGCGCTGGAGTATCCGGATACACGTGTGCGCGTGTATCAGCGCGATTTACACGCGATGTAAACGGAATGCACCCACCAGGCGTGAAACATGCTCCGCCTGTTCCTGCAATGATTGCGATGCCGCCGAAGCCTGTTCCACCAGCGCGGCGTTCTGCTGCGTCACATCATCCATCTGGTCAATCGCCCGATGTACCTGGTTGATCCCCTGACTCTGCTCGGTTGCTGCGGTGGAGATTTCACTCACCAGATGGTTGACCTTCGCTATCACCTCATTGACTGACTGAATGCTATCGCCCACCTGCGCCGCCTGCTGCGCGCCGGATTCAATCAAATTGGTGGAGGCTTCAATCAGCGTTTTAATTTCCCGGGCGGCGGTGGTGGAACGATGCGAGAGATTACGCACTTCTCCGGCCACCACAGCAAAGCCTTTACCGTGCTCGCCAGCACGCGCGGCTTCCACCGCAGCGTTTAACGCCAGGATATTGGTTTGAAAAGCAATGCCTTCAATCAACCCGGTAATGTCTTTCACTTTCAGGGCGCTTAAATGAATGTCGTTCATGGTGCCGAGCATGGTATTCAGCGACTCGGTGCTTTGACGCGACAGGGTGCTGGCGTTATCCGCCAGTTGGGTGGCATCGCGGGTATGGTCGGCGGTCTGGCGTACCGTTTCGCTCAGCTCCGTCATGCTGGATGCGGTCTGCTCCAGTGAGGCTGCTTGCTGTTCAGTACGGGCCGACAGGTCTTCATTACCGGCGGCAATCTGCGTTGAAGCGCTGCTCACCGAGCTGGCGGCGTTGTTCACTGCTGTCAGCGCCTGCGAAATATGTCGCATCAGTTTGTTAAAGGAGCCCGCCATTTTACTCACTTCATCATTGCGGCTCTCATCCGCTGCCACCGTCAGATCGAGATGTTCGGTGGCCTGCGCCATGATGGCGGAAATATTGTTCAGGCTGCGGCGGATTTGCTTAATGGTCAGCAAGGCAAATATCACAATCATCAGCACTGCGACGGTGATACCGGCTACCGTCGCCCAACTGACAAAGTGAAAAATGGTGCGATTGGTGGCGCGGAGTTGATCGCCAACCGCCATGTTTAGCGTCATTTGCTGGCGGTAACCGGCAATCAATGTCTGCAACGCACCGCCTATACCGTTAGCATTGGCCAGTACGTTTGGTTCATTGGCTTTGACCGCGTCGAGAAAGGCGGGCAGACGCTGGTTCATCAGCTTAAGGGTGTCCGTCGCCTGTTGCGCCAGTTGGGCGTCTTTATCATCGGCGATATGGTGGTTTTGATAAGCCTGCTGTTGGTCACGAATGCCGGCGATCTGTTGCGTCAGCTGGGCTTCAAGTGAATCGGTGGGGCTGTTTTGATATTGATACAAACTCAGCCACAGTTGCTGGCTACGGTCGGTGAGGTCACTCAGCAGTTTGATTGAGGGAATGGCGCGGCTTTGTACATTTTCGAAGCGATCCTGAAATCCGCTGATAAAGCTGATCGCCAGCGTCCCCTGCGCGATGATAACCGCGGTGATAAAACCCAGAGCCAGAAGTAAACGTCTGGAAATGCTCATCTTTCCTCCTTAAATTGCAATCGATCCTTGCTGGCAAGGCCAGAAAAGTCCGGCACAGGTATCGGCAGAAACGTTAAGAAGATGAGGGATATTTAACAGTCGCATTCCAATTTTGTGATGAATGCCCAGGGCGATTTTCATCGCCCTTACGGATCACGATAAAATTTAACCCGGCCCGCTGACGGAATGGCGACGCACCAACGTTGGGCTAAACATATTGGTCACTTCCGGCATCGGCAGGTCGTTTGCCAGCGCTAACGCCAGCTGGGCGGCTTGCTGTGCCATGGTCACAATCGGGTAACGTACCGTGGTCAGGCGCGGGCGCACGTAGCGCGACACCAGCACATCGTCGAAACCAATCAGCGACATCTCTTCCGGCACGCGGATACCGTTATCGCTTAGTACCGCCAGCGCCCCGGCGGCCATCGAGTCGTTATAACAGGCCACGGCGGTGAACTGTTTACCGCGGCCCAGCAATTCGGTCATCGCCTGTTCGCCGCCCACTTCATCCGGCTCGCCCCAGGCGACCAGCCGATCATTACTTGGCAGGCCGTGTTCCTTCAGCGCATCGTAATAACCCTGTAAGCGATCTTCGGCGTCAGAAATGGTGTGGGTGGAACAAATAAAGGCAATCTGCGTGTGGCCCTGCTGAATCAGGTGGCGCGTTGCCAGCCAGGCACCGTAGCGGTCATCCAACGCAATGCAACGCGACTCAAACCCCTTCAGCAACCGGTTCAGCAGCACCATCCCTGGCACCTGTTTCATCAGTTGTTCCAGATCGTCGTCCGGGATCTTTTTGGCGTGCACCACCAGCGCCGCGCAGCGATGGCGCATCAGTTGCTCAATCGCCTGACGCTCTTTTTGTTCATTATGGTAACCGTTACCAATCAGCAAAAAGTTGCCGGTCTGACCGGCCACTTCATCGACCGCCTTAACCATGGCTCCGAAGAACGGGTCGGAAACATCGCCGACCACCAGGCCGAGGGTTTCGGTGGATTGCTGCGCCAGCGCGCGTGCGTTGGCGTTCGGGTGATACTGCAACTGCTCCATTGCCATGGTGACGGCGAGGCGTGAACTCTCGCTGGCCTTGGGGGAATTATTAATCACGCGGGACACGGTCGCGACCGAGACCCCAGCCATTCTGGCAACATCCTTAATGGTAGCCATGCGTTAACCTGCTTCCGGGAAAACGTTTACACATCCCCCCAGTGTTACGGAAATCCCCCAGCGTCGCAACCCGGCAGAATGCCAGCGCTGTCGCAAAAGTGCGGAAAATCAGACGCTCGCACCAGACTTTAGCCCGGCGCAGCCCCCATGTTATGCTGGCGTAACGAATCACACCTGCCTGCCGGACTCTAATGATGAAAACACGCGTGCCACATCTGGCGCACTGGGGCGCTTTTACCGCAGTGACGGAAAATGGCCGTCTCACGGGTTGCGAACCGTTCTTTGCCGATGCCGATCCCTCACCGATGCTGAATACCATCCCTGAGCTGGTTTATTCGGACAAACGTATCCGCCAACCGATGGTGCGCCGTTCGTGGTTGAAATCCCGGGAGAACAGCGATCGCACGCTGCGTGGCCGTGAAGATTTTGTCGCGGTGGACTGGGACACCGCGCTGGACCTGGTGGCGGAAGAGAATCGCCGGGTACGCGACCGCTACGGTGCGTCGGGCATTTTTAACGGCTCCTATGGCTGGTCCTCGGCCGGGCGCGTGAACCACGCACGCACGCTGATCCGTCGCTTCTATTTTCAGGGCGGCGGCGGAGTTGACCAACAGGGCAACTACAGCTGGGGGGCGGCGCAGTTCTTTTTACCTTATGTGATTGGCACTTACATGCCGCTGACCGGCCGCGTTACCGACTGGCCGGATGTGGTAGAACATGCCGAGATCTTTATCGCCTTTGGCGGCCTGGCGCTGAAAAATGGTCAGGTGGCTTCCGGCGGGGCCGGGCAACACAGCCTGAAACCGGCGCTGGAACAGCTGACCGCCAAAGGCACGCCAATCATCAACATCAGCCCGATGCGTGATGACTGTCCGGCGTTCGTCAATGCCGAATGGATTCCGATTCGTCCCAATACGGATGTGGCGCTGATGCTGGCGTTGGGCTTTGAAATTACCCGACGTCAGGCGGTGGATGAGGCGTTTCTCGCCAGTCACTGCACCGGCTGGCCGCAGCTGCGGGCCTATTTGCTGGGCGAGAACGATGGTATCGCCAAATCGCCAGCGTGGGCCAGTCAGATCACCGGCATCCCAGCGGCGCGCATTACGTTGTTGGCCCAACAGTTGATCGGTAAACGCAGCTTTATCACCTGTTCTTATTCGGTACAGCGCGCACATCGCGGTGAACAGCCGTACTGGATGATGATCGCGCTGTCGTCGATGCTGGGGCAGCCTGGCTTGCCCGGCGGCGGTTTCTCCTTTGGTCATGGTTCGATGAACAGCGTCGGCAACCCACGCCAGGAGGGACCCGCTCCGCTGATGAGTACCGGACCGAATCCGTCGGGTCTGGCGATTCCGGTGGCGCGCATCAGCGATATGCTGCTCAACCCCGGCCAGCCATATCGCTTCCAGGGGGAAACCCTGCACTACCCGGACATTCATCTGGTGCATTGGGCCGGTGGCAACCCGTTCCATCATCACCAGCAACTGAATCGACTGGTTGAGGGCTGGCAGCGCCCGGATACCGTAGTGGTGCAGGATATCGTCTGGACGCCTGCGGCGCAGATGGCGGACATCGTGCTACCTGCCACCACCACGCTGGAGCGCAATGATATTGGTGGCTCCTCGCGCGATCGCTTTGTGCTGGCAATGCATCAGGCGGTAAAACCGCAACATCAGGCGCGCCATGATTTTGATATCTTTGCCGATTTGGCCGACCGTCTCGGCTATCGCGACGTGTTTACCGAAGGCCGCAATGAGATGCAATGGATTGAGCATCTCTATCAGCAGTGCGCGGTGGCGCATGCGCGCAAAGGGATTCACTTCCCCGAATTTGGTGAATTCTGGCAGCGGGGCTATGTCGAAATTCCGCAAGGGGGGGCACCTTACGTATTTATGGATGCGTTTCGTGCCAACCCGGTGGCGAATCCGATTCAAACCGCCAGCGGCAAGATAGAACTGTTTTGCCAGACCATTGCGGATTACCAGTTGGAGGATTTTGCCGGCCACCCGGAATGGCGTGAGCCACAGGAGTGGCTGGGGGCAAAATTGAGCGAGCAGTTCCCGCTGCATATGATCTCGATTCAACCGTCCGATCGTCTGCACAGCCAGCTCGATGCCACCGCCACGGTGCAGGCCAACAAAACCGCCGGACGAGAAACCCTGTATATGCATCCGCAGGATGCGGCAGTGCGTGCCATTAAGGAGGGCGATGCGATCGAAGTCAGCAACGCGCGTGGTCGCATGTTGGCGGGGGTACGCCTGACCGATGGCCTGACGCCAGGAGTGGTCATCATCTCAACCGGAGCTTGGTTTGACCCGGGGTTTGGCGGTGCCTGGCAGCCGTGGGATCGCGCCGGAAACCCGAATGTGCTGACGCTGGATATCGGCACCTCGTCGTTAACGCAGGGGCCAAATGCCATGAGTTGCCTGGTGGAAATCAAAAAACATGAGGTTTGCACAATCCAGTAAGAATCTCATCGCTGGTTACATTTTGCGGGTAACTGTTGCGTTTGAGAGATGGCATCCCGTCTCTGCGCCTTGCTACAGTCAGGGTCCCAGAGGTATTGATGGGTGAACATCAAAAAGTTTTCTTGATTACACCGACCTGCGCAGATGCGCAGGTTTTTTTTGCCCGCACGTTTCGCTAACGAACTGAAACACAGTTTTCCTGTTATCCCGCCTCGCGTTTCTTTATAACTGCTGCGTATAGCCTGTTTATCTATTCCGCTGCGGTAATATCATGCCCCGAATAAAAAAATTTCTGGGAAAAGACCAGATCCAAGCTCCATTTAATCCATTTCGCTTTCGCCTGATCTGTTTGGGTGTGCTTTCCTGTCTGGGTTTGTTGCTGGCACGCGTCGGTGATTTACAGCTGATTAACCATCCGATGCTGGAACATGAAGCGGATCAACGCTCATTACGTACCGTGACGCTGCCCACCAACCGTGGCACCCTGCTGGATCGCGACGGCGAAGCGCTGGCACTCAGCGTGCCGTCGCGTGACATCATCGCTGACCCGATGCGAGTACTGGAGAGCAACCCGGATTTTACCAGCGCCAAATGGGCCTACATGGCGAATGCGCTGAATATGCGCCCGGATCAGCTGGCGCAGCAGATTGTCGCGAACCCGAAAAAGCGTTTCCTCTATCTGGGGCGCAAAATTGAGCTGAGTATTGCCAAAGATATCGCCGCGCTGAAGCTCAAAGGCATCAGCTCGGTGTATGACGACAGCCGTTTCTACCCGATGAGTGAGGCCGCCGCGCCGTTGATTGGTATCGTTGGGGCGGATAACAACGGGCTGAATGGCCTGGAGAAAGGTTTTGATCGCCTGTTGCAGGGAGAAGAGGGCAAAGAGGTCTATCGCCAGGATAAAAATGGCGACATCATCTCGATGATTGATTACCAGCCACCGCAGCAGCCACCGACGGTCCAGCTCAGTATCGATAAATTCGACCAGTACACGTTGTTCAGTAAACTGCGTGACGGCGTATTGCTGAATAAGGCGGATTCGGGTGCCGCGGTGTTGATCAAAATCGACACCGGGGAAATTCTGGCGATGGCGTCCTATCCGTCGTTTAACCCCAACAACTACGACGATGCCACCCCGGCACAGATGCGTAACTCGGCGATTAACGACAGCTATGAACCCGGTTCCACGGTGAAACCGCTGGTGGTGCTGGAAGGTCTGGAGCGTCATCTGGTGCGCCCTGACTCGGTGATTGATACCTCACCTTATTCGGTGAATGGCCATCTGATTCGTGACGTGGGGCACTGGCCGCGTCTGACCATGACCGGGATTTTGCAGAAATCGAGTGATATCGGTGTTTCCCATATCGCGCTGGCGATGCCAGCAGAGGCGCTGGTCAACACTTATCAGGCCTTTGGTCTGGGCAAGCCTACCGGACTGGGGCTGACCGGTGAAAGCATCGGTTACTTCCCGCTCCATCGTGAACGCTGGGCGGATATCGAGCGAGCCACCTTTGCCTTCGGCTACGGCTTACGTGTCACGCCGCTGCAAATTGCACGTGAGTACGCCACCCTTGGCTCTTACGGTATTTACCGACCATTGTCGATTACCAAGGTGACACCGCCGGTGCTGGGCACCCAGGTCGCCGATCCACAAATGGTACAAACCGTGGTGCATATGCTGGAGAGTGATGTCTTGCCGGGCGGCACCGGGGTGAAAGCGGCGGTGCCGGGTTATCGCCTGGCAACCAAAACCGGTACGGCAGAGAAAATGGGCACCAGCGGCAAGTACGATGGCGGCTACGTCAACTACACCGCCGGTATTGCCCCTGCCAGCCATCCGGAAGTCGCACTGGTGGTGATGATCAACCATCCAACCGCCGGGGACCACTTCGGTGGCTCGGTCGCTGCGCCGGTATTCGGCAACATTATGGGGCCGGTACTGAAGCACATGAACATTGCGCCGGATGCTATCTACAGCAAACCGCCTTCGGATAAATCTTAACAAAATCAGGATGTAACCGAGGTGGCGGAGTTTTCACACCTCGTTGCATTTCCCCGAATTCGGTTGCGTTTTTCGGCTGTCGTCATCACACCGATGATGCGAGGATAAAAGTCCCAGAGGTATTGATTGGTGTGAAGATCGGCAGCCGATGCTGCTCACCCTGTTCAGTTGCACCGACCCACGCAGATGCGTGGGTTTTTTTTACCGGTGATACCGCGTCAAACCGCGGGTTATCATCCTGCTAAATCGTTCACACCTCTTATCTATCTCTTAACGTTCCACCGCCAACAAAAAAATATCTCGTCGTGTAACGTATTACCCAACGCACCGCGATGTCGCATTCCATCAAGGTCCGCCAGCCCCTTACTGTGTTGGTAGCGCAGGTAAGGGGCGTATTTAATGCCTTTGTTGAGTCGACAACCCTATGCCAAAAATCAAAGACAGAACGCCGAAAGGCGAGGGCCGCTCAGCGGCTTTTCAACTGCGTATTCATCCTGAGTTGCATAATCAGTTACGCGAACTGACCGATGACGACAATGTGACCTTGTCCTGTTGGTTAAAGGATTTGGCGCGACGTGAATTACGTCGTCGTGGCATTGAGCCGAAAGGGTAATGAGCGCGATAAATCGCGCCGCTACATCAGGGGACAAAGTTTAGCAGTGGCGCTAAAAGTCGACGATCCCGTAGCGGCGCGATTTATCGCGCGATAACTTTTTCACATACCTGAAAACCCGCGAAAAGCTAAAAAACACAGCGATTTATCGCACGAAAGGTTTACCATTTTCGTTTCGAAAATATGTTTTACGCAACCTTAACAGCTCCGCCATTGCCTCCTGCCTACAATGACTTTCCTTGAGAGTAATCATTCTCATTACTTTCCCCAATCTTGTTGAGAAAAACTATGCGCCTGAAACTTCTTTCTGCCAGCGTGGTGTTTTTACTGGCAGCCTGTGATCAGGGTGGAGCGACACCCGCCGCGTCTGCGACACCGCAAGTCGGCGTTGTTACTCTGAAAACTGAGCCCGTAACGCTGGTAACGCAATTGCCTGGCCGTACTAATGCGGTCCGTACCGCTCAGGTGCGCCCGCAGGTGAGTGGTGTGATCCAAAAAATCCTCTTCACCGAAGGTGGGGAAGTCAAAGAGGGGCAGCCGTTGTATCAGATTGATCCGGCGACCTATAAAGCGTCTTACGACAAAGCGATGGCCACCTGGCAAAACGACGCGATGGTGGCGAAACGCTATCAGCCGCTGGCCGCCGCGCATGCCATCAGTCAGCAGACCTACGATGACGCTGTGGCAGCGGAGCGTGAAGCCAAAGCGGATGTTGAAACCGCTAAGGTCAACCTCGATTACACCCTGGTAAAAGCGCCGATCTCCGGGCATATCAGCCGTTCGCTCTACACCGCCGGTGCACTGGTCACCAGCGGGCAAACTGACTACCTTGCCACCATTACCCAGCTTGACCCGATCTATGTTGATGTGAATGAATCGGCCACCGATCTGCTGCGTCTGCGTCGGGCACTGGCGGAAGGCAAAATTGCCAAAGTGGGTGATAACACCGCAGCGGTAGGTTTATCGCTGGAAGATGGCAGCACATACGACAAGCAAGGCAAGCTGGCCTTCTCGGAGGTCAACGTCGACACCGCGACCGGTACCGTGGTGCTGCGTGCCGTGTTCCCGAACGCCAACAACGAATTGCTGCCGGGCATGTATGTCCATGCCAGCTTCCCGCAGGGCATTCAGCAGCAGGGCATTCTGGTGCCGCAGGAATCCATCATGCATGACACCAAAGGGCAGCCTTATGTCTATGTGGTGAAAAGCGACAACACCATTGAGCAGCGCAGCATCAGCACCGGCGAAATGATCCACGGTGAATGGCTGGTGAGCGGTGGCTTGCAAGAGGGTGAAAAGGTGGTGGTGAATAACCTGCAAAGCGTTCGCAGCGGCGTCAAGGTGACCACCACCGCCGCCAATACCAATGACACGCCATCTGCCAATGCCGTCAGCCTCTCCATGACTGATGCTGCGGCACAATAAGGGGGCGTCATGTCTAAGTTTTTTATTGAGCGCCCCATATTTGCGTGGGTCATCGCGATCATTGTGATGCTGGTTGGGGCGATTGCTACGCTCAACTTGCCGGTTAACCAATATCCGAATATCTCGCCGCCAGCGGTCTCCATCTCGGTGACCTATCCCGGTGCCAGCGCCGAAACCACGCAGAATACCGTGGTACAGGTGATTGAGCAGCAGCTTAACGGCCTGGACGGTTTGCGCTATCTGGAGTCGAGCAGTGCCTCAGACGGTAGTGCGCAGATCATCGCCACCTTTAATCAGGGTATTAACCCGGATATCGCCCAGGTACAGGTGCAGGACCGCGTCTCTCTCGCCGAATCACAGCTGCCGACCGATGTGACTGATCAGGGTATTCGTATCCGTAAATATCAGAAAAACTTCATGATGGTCGTGGGGCTGATTTCGAAAGACGGCAAGCTGACTAACGGCGACCTGGCCGATATGCTGGTGTCGAAGCTGGAAGACCCGATTTCACGTACCCCGGGCGTCGGTGACTTTATGGTGCTGGGTTCCGAATATGCGATGCGTATCTGGCTCGACCCCGCCAAGTTGTACAAATACAACCTGATGCCAAGCGATGTCAGCACCGCTATCACCAACCAGAACGTGCAGGTTTCATCGGGTTCGTTAGGGGGGCTGCCCACCATTCAGGGCGCAAAAACCCAGGCGACCGTACTGGGTAAAACCCGTTTCACCACCGTGAAACAGTTTGAGAACGTGCTGCTGAAAGTGAACAGCGACGGTTCGCAGGTACGTCTGAAAGATGTGGCCTCGGTTGCCCTCGGTCCACAGACCTACGGCATTGACGCCACCCTGAACGGCAAGCCTGCGGCCGGTATCGCGCTGCGCCTGGCGACCGGTGCTAACGAGCTGAACACCGCTAAAGCGGTACGTCAGACCATTGCCGATCTGAAAAACTCGCTGCCGGATAACGTGGAAGTCACCTATCCCTATGACACCTCACCGGTGGTCAGCGCCTCCATCGAAGAAGTGGTGAAAACCCTGATCGAGGCAGTGATCCTGGTGTTCTTCGTCATGCTGGTGTTCCTGCAAAACCTGCGTGCGACGCTGATCACCACCCTGGTGGTGCCGGTAGTGCTGCTGGGAACGTTCGGTATCCTCGCCGCCTTTGGTTACAGCATCAACACCCTGACGATGTTCGGGATGGTGCTGGCGATAGGGCTATTGGTGGATGATGCCATCGTGGTGGTGGAGAACGTCGAGCGTGTGATGCACGAAGAAAAGCTCGACCCGAAAACCGCCACCATCAAATCGATGCAGCAGATTCAGGGCGCGTTGTTCGGTATCGCGCTGGTGCTGTCGGCGGTACTGCTGCCGATGGCGTTCTTCTCCGGCTCGACGGGGGTTATCTATCGTCAGTTCTCGATCACCATTGTGTCCGCAATGGCGCTGTCGGTGATTATGGCGTTGATCTTTACCCCGGCGCTCTGTGCCACCTTCCTGAAAGCCAGTTCGGCGGAACATAAAACCACCGGGTTTGCCGGTTGGTTTAACCGTAAGTTCGACAGCGGTGCGATGCACTACACCCGTGGGGTGAATAAAGTCATCTCGCGTCGTGGCCTGTTTATGGTGGTGTATCTGGTGATTGTCGGGGTGACCGGCTTCCTGTTTACCCGCGTGCCGACCACCTTCCTGCCGAACGAAGACCAGGGCCTGATGATGGTACAGATGACCCTGCCGGTTAACTCGTCATCTCAGCGTACCCAGCAGGTGATCAACGATCTGAATGATTACCTGCAAAAAAATGAGGCTTCGGTGGTCACCACCACCTTCGGAGTGGCGGGCTTTAACTTCGCTGGCCGTGGGCAGAGTAATGCCATGGCGTTTGTGCGCCTGAAAGACTGGGGCGATCGTACTCACAGCGGGCAGAGTGTGCAGGATTTGGCGAACCGGGTGATGGCGCATTTTGCCAACTACAAAAACGCCAAAATCTTCGCCATGGTGCCTCCGGCGGTCATGGAATTGGGTAACGCCACCGGTTTTGACCTCTATTTGCAGGATACCGGTGCGCATAGCCACCAGCAGATGATGGATGCTACCCATCAGCTGATTGACCTGGCGAACAAAGATCCGCGTCTGGCTCAGGTCCGTATGAACGGCCTGGACGATGAACCGCAATACCAACTGGAGATCAATGACGAAAAAGCCAGTGCGCTTGGCCTGAGCATGACCGACATCAACAACACGCTGTCGGTGGCCTGGGGTTCCAGTTACGTCAATCAGTTCATGTACAACGGCCGTGTGAAAGAGGTGTACCTGATGGGGAAAGCGGATTCGCGTGTCACGCCGTCTGACCTCAATAAATGGTACTTCCGTAACACCAGCGGCACCATGGTGCCCTTCTCCGCCTTTGCCTCCGGGCACTGGGTTTACGGTTCGCCGCACTTTGAACGTTTTAACGGTCTGACGGCGGAAGAGATCCTCGGTTCTCCGGCGGCGGGTAAAAGTACCGGTGAAGCCATGAAGGCGGTGGAAGAATTGGCGCAACAGCTGCCGAAAGGCTTCCGCGTGCAGTGGTATGGCATCTCTTATGAGGAGCAGGCTTCCGGCAACCAGACGGCTCAGTTGTATGCCATCTCCATTCTGGTGGTGTTCCTGTGTCTCGCCGCACTGTATGAAAGCTGGTCGATTCCGTTCTCGGTGATTCTGGTGGTACCGCTGGGGGTACTGGGAACTATCTGTGCCGTGTTGTTACGCGGTTTGCAGAACGACGTCTTCTTCCAGGTTGGGCTATTAACCACCGTCGGGTTGGCGGCGAAGAACGCCATATTGATTGTTGAATTTGCCAAGGAGCTGCACGAGCGGGAAGGCAAGAGCCTGATAGAGGCGGCGGTAGAAGCGGCTCGTCTGCGTATCCGTCCGATCATCATGACCTCGATGGCCTTTATTCTCGGCGTATTGCCGCTCACCATTTCTAACGGTGCCGGCGCGGGCAGTCAGCACTCCATCGGTACGGCGGTCGCAGGCGGGATGATCACCGCAACCTTCCTCGCCATCTTCTTTGTGCCGATGTTCTACGTGGTGGTGGCGCAATTCTTTGCGCGTAAGAAAAAAGCATCCGTAGAGGGGGTGCAGCATGATAACTAAAACCTTCAATTGGGCGTTGCTGCCGCTGGCCGCCGCACTTGGCTTAACCGGTTGTACCATGGAGCCGCATTACCAGCGGCCATCGATGCCGGTGGATGCGCATTACGACCAGCCCACGGCGGTGGGCAACGTGGCGGACCTGCCGTGGCAGAACTTCTTTGCTGACGCCACGATGCGTAACCTGATCCAGCTATCGCTCGACAACAACCGCGACCTGCGCGTGGCGGCGCTAAACGTGGAAGAGGCGCGGAACGATGTGACGGTACAGCGTGCGGCATTGATGCCATCGATTGATGCCACGGCGAGCCAGACCTCGGCGCATGAGCCGGGGAATCTGTACAACACCAAAACCACCGGCCCGGTGACTTACCATGAGCTGAACGCCGGTCTTGGCGTCACCTCATGGGAGCTGGATTTCTTTGGCCGTTTGCGCAGCCTGCGTGACCAGGCCCAGGAAACGTATCTCTCCACGGCGGCCACGGAACGGGCCACCCGCATCTCGCTGATCTCCGAAGTGGCGACCGCATGGCTGACCTTGTGTTCGGATAATGATCTGCTGCATCTGGCGCAAAGCACCGCGCAGAGCCAGCAGGATTCATACCGTCTGACCAAGATGAGCTATGACGGTGGCGTCAGCAGCGATCAGGATCTGGCGGAATCGGAAAGCACGGTGCGTGCTGCCGAAGCTGACGTGGCCAGCTATACGCGCCAGGTACGTCAGGACGTCGATGCATTGCGTCTGCTGGTGGGTACCGATTTACCGGTGTCGCTGCTGTCACATGCCTCGCTGGACGCGAACTGGCAGTTCCCGGCCACGCCAGCCGGATTGCCGTCAGATTTGCTGACGCGTCGCCCGGATGTGATGGCGGCCGAGCACACCCTGAAAGCGGCTAACGCCAATATTGGTGCGGCGCGTGCTGCTTTCTTCCCGAGCATCACCCTGACCGCCTCAGGCGGTTCGACCAGCAGTTCGCTGGGCAGCTTGCTGGGTGCTGGCACCGGAGCCTGGTCGTTTGTTCCCTCGATTAATCTGCCCATTTTTGACGGTGGTAAAAATCAGGCTAACCTGAACATCGCACATATCGAGAAACGCATCGAGATCGCTAACTATGAAAAAGCGATCCAAACGGCGTTTAAAGAGGTGAACGATGCGCTGGCGGGACAGGACACCTGGCAGGATCAAATGACGGCCCTGCAAAAAGAGGTAGGTGCGAACCAGCGTGACTACGACTATTCTGAATTGCGCTATAAGCAGGGCGTTGATAATTATCTCAATGTGTTAGTTGCCCAACGTTCGCTTTACAGTGCACAACAGTCGTTGATCAGCGCGCATCTGGGCCAATTAAGCCAGAAAATCACCCTGTACAAGGCACTCGGTGGGGGCTGGAAATCCTGAGGATCTTAACGAAATCCTTACGGTTTGAGCATGGAATAAAACGCGCCTTTCAGCCGATAATACGCACAGTAATGATTTACCTTTGAAATAATCCCCTGTTTTTCAGGGGATTTTCCATTTATCTGAGACCCAATAACTCAATGAAGACCAACGCACCTCGCTCCGCTTTCTCTCGCTGGCTGAAATGGCTGCTTCTGTTAGTTGTGCTGTTAATTGTCGCTGGCGTGATCTGGCGCGTAGTCGGTGGTCGCGGTGGGATGCCACCGGGCGGGATGCCTCCCGGTGGCGCACCCGGTGGTTCACATGCTGGCCGTGGCGGTCATCGTCCGGCAGGTGGCCCGCCGGGCATGGCCATGATGATGGGCGGTGCGACCCTGGTGCACAGCGGCGTCGCCAGCACGGCGGATGTACCGGTCTACCTCAATGCGTTGGGTACGGTGATCCCTAACGCCAGCGTAACCGTCACCAGCCGGGTGGCCGGTCAGCTGGAAAAAGTTTACTTCACCGAAGGACAAAAAGTGGCGGCGGGCCAGCTGTTGGCGCAGATCGACCCGCGCAGCTATCAGGCGACGCTGGCGCAATATCAGGGCGATCTGGCCCAGAACCAGGCATTGCTGAAAAGTGCACAACTGACCCTGACGCGTTACCAGAAACTCTACGCCCAGGATTCTTTGGCGCGCCAGGACCTTGATACGCAGACCGCGACGGTTGGTCAGTATCGTGGCGCGGTTGCGGCTGATGAAGCGCAGATCGCCAGTGCCAAACTGGATATCGAATATTCACGTATCACCTCACCGGTCAGTGGTCGCGTTGGCTTACGTCTGGTCGATCCCGGTAATATGATCCAGACCACCGACACCACCGGCATCGTGGTGGTGACGCAGATGCAACCGGCAGCGGTCACCTTCAGCGTGCCGCAAAGCAACATTCCGCAACTGACTAAAGCGCTGCACAACGACCAGAGCCTGCCAGCAACGGCGTTTGATCAGGACAACACTACGGTGCTGGCACAGGGTGTGGTGCGCTACATCGGTAACCAGATCGACACCAGCACCGGCACCATCGAACTGAAAGCCAGCTTCCCGAACGAAGACGAATCGCTGTTTGCTAACCAGTTCGTTAACCTGCGTTTGCAAACCGATACGCTGAAAAATGCCACGGTGATCCCGGCGCAGGCGTTGCAGTTGAGCAGCGATGGCAGCTTTGTCTTCGTCATCAACAAAGACGATACCGTGACGCGTAAAGCGGTCACCACCGGCCCGACCTTCGGAGAAGATCAGCAGGCGATCCTGAAAGGCGTCGAGCCGGGCGATCGTCTGGTGACGGAAGGCATCGATCGCCTGACTGACGGCAGTAAAGTGACGCTGGCCGATGAGAGCAAACCGACTGCGACCACCGAGGCCAAATGAACCCGTCACGCCTGTTTATCCAGCGACCGGTCGCCACCATCTTGTTGATGGTCGGCGTGCTGATCTCTGGCATCTTTGCTTATAAGTTTCTCTCGACCTCGGCGCTGCCGCAGGTGGATTATCCGACCATTCAGGTCACCACGCTGTATCCGGGGGCCAGCCCGGATGTGATGGCTTCTTCCGTCACCTCGCCGCTGGAACGCCAACTGGGGCAGATGGCGGGCCTGAGTCAGATGACCTCCACCAGCTCTGGTGGCTCGTCGATCATTACCCTGAAGTTCAGCCTCGATTTGTCGCTGGACGTGGCCGAGCAGGAAGTGCAGGCGGCAATTAACGCCGCAAACAATCTGCTGCCCAGTGATTTGCCCAATCCGCCAACCTATAAAAAGGTCAACCCGGCAGACAGCGCGGTGATCACTCTGGCGGCCAGCTCGGACACGTTGCCGCTGACTCAGGTGCAGGATCTGGTGAATACGCGCGTAGCGTTGAAACTGTCGCAGATCTCCGGCGTCGGTATGGTGACGCTGGCGGGGGGCCATCAACCGGCCATCCGCGTGCAGATGGACCCGAAAGCACTGGCGGCGCATAACCTGACGCTGGAAGACGTCAACACTCTGATCAGCAACGGTAACGTTAACGGATCGAAAGGGGGCTTCGATGGCAAATATCACTCCGTTACCATCGATGCCAACGACCAGCTGCGTACCGCCGAAGAGTACGGCAACCTGATTATCACGTACCAAAACGGTGCCGCGCTGCGTCTGAAAGATATCGCCCATATCGAACAGGGGCCGGAAAACAGCTTCCAGTCGGCGTGGGCCAACAACAGCCCGGCGATTGTGATCAGCGTGCAGCGCCAGCCGGGGGCGAACGTCATCCAGGTGGTGGATGCCATCAAAGCCAAGCTGCCGACCTTGCAGGCGGCATTACCGGATGGCGTGAAGATGAGCATCCTGTCGGACCGTACACAAACCATTCGCGCCTCGATCAGCGACGTGCAGTTTGAGTTGATGCTGTCGGTGGCGCTGGTGGTGATGGTGACCTTCCTGTTCCTGCGCAACATCGCGGCGACGCTGATCCCCAGCGTGGCAGTACCGTTGTCGTTGATCGGTACCTTTGGCGTAATGTATCTGGCTGATTTCAGTCTGAATAACCTGTCGCTGATGGCGCTGACCATCGCCACCGGTTTCGTGATTGACGATGCCATCGTGGTGGTGGAAAACATTTCACGACGGCTGGAAGAGGGCGAGACGCCGATGCAGGCAGCCCTGAAAGGATCGCAGCAGATCGGCTTCACCATTATCTCGCTGACCTTCTCGCTGATTGCGGTGCTGATCCCGTTGCTGTTTATGGGCGATGTGGTAGGGCGTCTGTTCCGTGAATTTGCCATCACCCTCGCGGTGTCGATCTTGGTTTCGATGCTGGTGTCGCTGACGCTGACACCGATGCTGTGCGCGTATCTGTTACAGCATATTCCGCCGGAAAAACAGTCACGCTTTTCCCGCAAAGGCGGCGAGTTCTTTGACAAGCTGATTCGCGGTTACGACCGCATGCTGACCATTGTCCTGAATCACCAGAAACTGACGTTACTGGTGGCGCTGGCGACGTTCGCGCTCACGGCGTTGTTGTATCTCGTCATTCCAAAAGGTTTTTTCCCGACACAGGATACCGGCCTGATTCAGGGGGTGACCATCGCCTCGCAGGATGTGTCGTTTAATGAGATGTCGAAACGTCAGCAGGCGCTGGCGCAGGTAATTCTGCAAAATCCTTCGGTGGAGAGCCTCTCCTCTACCATTGGCATCGATGGCACCAATACCAGCCTCAACAGCGGCAGCATCCAGATCAACCTTAAACCGTTTGGCGAGCGTGATGATAAAGCCGACGTGGTGATCAAGCAGCTGCAACAGGCCGCCGCGCAGGTGACGGGCATCCAGCTTTATCTGCAACCGGCGCAGGATCTGACCGTCAACGATCAGGTCACACCGAATCAGTATCAGTTCACTCTCGACGATGCAGACAGCGAAAACCTGGTGAAATGGACGCCACAACTGGTTGCCGCGTTACAGAAACGCCCGGAATTTAACGGCGTGGTGAGCAACTTGCAGGATCAGGGTCGTGTGGCCTACGTGGAGCTGAACCGCGACAAAGCTGCGCGCTATGGCATCACGGCCTCCGATGTCGATACTGCGCTGTATAACAGCTTTGGTCAGCGTCTGGTTTCCACCATCTTTACCCAGGCAAACCAGTATCGCGTGGTGCTGGAAGTGGCACCGAATTTCCAGCAATCGCCGGCTTCGTTCGACGATGTCTATCTGCCCTCGACCACCAGCAGTAGCGATAGCAGCACCAGCAGCACGACCTCGTCGTCCAGCAGTACCAGTTCAAGCTCCAGCTCCAGTTCCACCAGCAGTAGCTCCAGCAGCACTGATTCAACCAGCAGCACCACCGGCATGGTGAAACTGACCTCGATCGCCACCATTCATCAGCGCACCGGTTCACTGATGCATATGCGCCTCAACCAGTTCCCGGCAGTGATGGTGTCGTTTAACCTCAACAGCGACTATTCGCTGGAGGATGCGCAGAAAGCCATTACCGAAGTGACGCAACAGCTGAATCTACCGTCGAGCATTACGCTGCGCTATCAGGGTGAGACCTCGGCCTTCCAGAGCGCCACCAGCAATACGCTGTGGCTGATTCTGGCGGCACTGATCACCATGTATGTGGTGCTGGGTATTCTGTACGAAAGCTTTATCCATCCGGTAACCATTCTCTCCACGCTGCCGTCAGCCGCCGTCGGGGCGCTGTTGACGCTGCTGCTGGCGGGCAGCGAGTTCAGCCTGATTGCGCTGATCGGGGTGATCCTGTTGATCGGTATCGTGAAGAAGAACGCGATTATGATGATCGACTTTGCGCTGGAAGCGGAAAACAAAGAGGGGATGAGTCCACGCGACGCCATCCATCAGGCGTGTTTGTTGCGTTTCCGCCCGATTCTGATGACCACCATGGCCGCGCTGCTCGGTGCGCTGCCGCTGATGCTGGCCTCGGGTTCCGGCGCGGAACTGCGCCAGCCACTCGGTCTGGTGATTGTCGGCGGATTGATCGTCAGCCAGGTGCTGACGCTGTTCTCCACGCCGGTCATCTATCTGTGGTTTGATGGCTGGGCGCAACGCGGTAAGCGTTTCGTGCAACGCAAACAGCAGCAGGCGCGAGGCGAGCAATGAATTTGACGCGGCTGTTTATCTTCCGCCCGGTCACCACCTTACTGCTGACGCTGTCGATCATGCTGCTCGGCCTGTTGGGCTACCGGTTATTGCCGGTAGCACCACTGCCGCAGGTGGATTTCCCGACCATTATGGTCAGCGCCAGTCTGGCCGGTGCCAGCCCGGAAACCATGGCGGCCACGGTGGCCACCCCGCTGGAACGCTCGCTTGGTCAGATCGCCGGGATCACCGAGATGACCTCCAGCAGCTCGCAGGGCTCCAGTACCATTATTTTGCAGTTTGAACTGGACCGCGATATCAACGGCGCGGCGCGTGATGTGCAGGCGGCGATCAACGCAGCGCGCAGTCTGCTGCCCAGCTCCATGGAATCGCTGCCAACCTATCGCAAGGCCAACCCGTCGGATGCGCCGATTGTGATGCTGGCGCTGGTGTCGGCTACCCGCACCCCGGGCGAACTCTACGATCTGGCTGAGAGCAAGATCGAGCAGGCGGTAAGCCAGGTGCAGGGTGTCGGTGAAGTCTCGCTGATGGGCAGTGCGCTGCCTGCGGTGCGTATCGATCTGCAACCGCAGAAGCTGACGCAGTACGGTATCTCGCTCGATACGGTACGGACCGCGATTGCCGACAGCACCACCAACCTGCCGAAAGGTATCCTGCAAGGCAATAGCCAATCCTGGGTGGTGGACAGCAATGGCCAGTTGGACAAGGCGGCGCAGTACCGCAATCTGATCGTCACCTATAAAGACGGCAAAGCGGTGCGCCTGCATGATGTCGCGACCGTCTATGACTCGATTGAAGACAAGTACCAGGCCGGTTTCCTGAACGCCACTCCGTCGGTGATGGTGGGGATTAAGCGCCAGGCCGGTGCCAACATGCTCGACACGATCGATGCCATCAAGGCCCAGTTGCCGGAGCTGGAAAAAGATCTGCCTGCCGATACCCAGTTGAAGGTGGTGGTTGACCGTTCACCGACGGTGCGCGAATCCCTGTACGACACGGAAGAAACATTGCTGATTGCCGTGATGCTGGTGATTGCGGTGGTGTTTATCTTCCTGCGCAACGTGCAGGCGGTGGTGATCCCGGCGCTGGCACTGCCGGTGTCACTGATTGGCACCTGTGCGGTGATGTATTTGCTTGGCTACAGCCTCGATAACCTGTCGCTGATGGCGCTGATTATCTCCACCGGCTTTGTGGTCGATGATGCGATTGTGGTGTTGGAAAACATCACCCGCCATATTGAAGAAGGGCTTAGCCCGCTGCGTGCCGCCTTACGTGGCGCGCAGGAAGTGAGTTTTACCGTGCTGTCGATGACCATGTCGTTGATTGCGGTGTTTATCCCTATCTTGCTGATGGGCAGTATTGTCGGGCGTCTGTTCCGCGAGTTTGCGGTGACGTTGACCATCTCGTTGCTGATCTCCATGTTTGTCTCGCTCAGCCTGACGCCGATGTTGTGCGCGCGTCTGCTGAAGGCCAAACCGAAAGTCACCAAACGTCCGCACCCGGTGTATCAGTTCATTGAAAACCAGCTCAATGCGCTGTTGGCCGCCTATTCGCGCGGTCTGGCGTGGGTGATGGCGCACCAGAAAATTACCATGCTCAGCCTGGTGTTGACCGTGTTGCTCAATCTGTTCCTCTATTCGGTGGTGCAGAAAGGCTTCTTCCCCAACCAGGATACCGGCCTGCTGATGGGCGCGTTGCGTGCTGACCAGAACATCTCCTTCCAGGCGATGAAACCGAAGATGCTGGAGTTCACCAAGATCATCCAGTCCGATCCGGCGGTGGAAAGCGTGATGTCGTCGATGGGCAGCGGCATGTTTGGCTCGCGCAACAGCGCTAACTTCTTTGTGCGCCTGAAAGATTTTGACCAGCGTAGCGCGACCGCGACCGAAGTGGCTAACCGTCTGAGCATGAAAACCAGCCACATTGCCGGTGGACAACTGTTCCTGATGGCCGCGCAGGATCTGCACATCGGGGGGCGTAGCGCCAACGCCACCTATCAATACAGCTTACAAGCCGACGACCTGGATGTGCTGCGTACCTGGACCCCCAAAGTGCAGGCGGCGCTGGCGGCGATCCCACAGTTGAATAGCGTGGATTCTGACTCGCAAACCGGCGGTCAGGAAGTGGTGATCAATATCGATCGCGATCGGGCGAAGATGCTGGGCGTTAACGTGCAGATGATCGACACCATGCTGAATAACTCCTTTAGCCAGCGCCAGATCGCCACGCTGTACCACACGCTCAACCAATACCATGTGGTGATGTCGTTGCAGGACAGCTACACCCGCGATCCGGATATTCTGAAGGCGTTATTTGTGGTGAATGACAGCGGCGATCGTGTGCCGCTCTCGGCATTCGCCACCTTTAAAGGCGGCAACGCGCCACTGTCGGTGGCACATCAGGGGCAGTCAGCCACCAGCACCATCGCATTTAACCTGAATGATGGTGTCTCGCTGGAACAGGCGCAGGCGCTGATCAAACAGGCGATGGCAAAACTGGGACTGCCTTCCAATATTCAGGCGGGCTTTGCCGGAACAGCGGCTGCCTTTGCCCAGCTGACGGCCACCATGCCGTGGTTGATTCTGGCGGCACTGGCGGCGGTGTATATCGTGCTGGGCGTGTTGTATGAAAGCTACATCCACCCGATCACCATCCTCTCCACGCTGCCTTCGGCGGGAGTCGGTGCGCTGTTGCTGCTGTTGCTGACCAATACGCAGCTGACGGTGATTGCGCTGATCGGCATTATCCTGTTGATCGGTATCGTGAAAAAGAACGCGATTATGATGATCGACTTTGCCATCGACGCAGAGCGCCGCCTTGGGTTAACGCCGCAACAGGCGATCACCCAAGCCTGTCTGATGCGTTTCCGCCCGATCATGATGACCACCCTGGCGGCATTCTTTGGTGCATTGCCACTGGCGCTGGGCAGTGGCGGTGACGCCGATCTGCGCAGTCCGCTCGGTCTGGCGATTGCCGGTGGTCTGGCGCTTAGCCAACTGCTTACCCTGTTTACCACGCCGGTTGTTTATCTCTGGCTCGATAGTCTGAGCCGCGCCACGAAACGTCAGTGGCGGCGGTTGCGTCATGCGGAATCCTGATCCATGAAAATGTCGTTACCTATTACCCCGATCGTTATGGCGCTGCTGCTGGCAGGCTGTACCGTTGGCCCTGATTATCAGCGTCCAACGATGGCGATGCCGACCCATTTTAAAGAGGCCAAAGGCTGGACGCAGGCCACGCCACAGGATGATAAGAGCAAAGGTGAATGGTGGTCGGTCTACCACGATGCCACGCTCGACAGCCTGCTGCGTCAGGTCAGCATTTCCAACCAGAACGTTGCCAACTATGCGGCGCAATATCGCGAAGCCCAGGCGTTGGCGGGGCAGTCACGCGCGGAATTGTTCCCCTCCGTCAGCTATGACGCCAGCAGCACCCGCAGTGGCAGCCGTGCCAGCACCACCGGCCAACGCAGCGTCAGCAACAGCCATCAGGCTGAACTGAGCGCCAGTTGGGAGCTGGATCTGTGGGGCAAGCTGCGCCGCACGCTGGAAGAGAACAAGGCCAGCGCCCAAGCAAGTGCTGCCGAACTGGCGAATATCACCCTTAGCGCGCAGTCAGAACTGGCGCAGGACTATTTCCAGTTACGCATCATGGATGAAAAAATCGCGCTGTATCAGCGCAGCGTTGATGCCTACCAGCGCTATCTGACGGTGATTCAGAACAAATATCAGGCGGGCAGTGAATCGCGTGCCACCCTGGCGCAGGCCCAGATGCAGCTGGAGAGCGCCCGCGCCTCGGCGCAGGACTACCAGTGGCAGCGCGCCCAACTGGAGCACGCGATTGCGTTACTGATGGGGCGTGCGCCAGCAGATTTCTCGCTGCCGGTGGCGAAGCTGGAGGCCACCTTACCGGATATCCCCAACAGCGTTCCATCCCAGTTGTTGCAACGCCGCCCGGATATTGCCTATGCCGAACGTAACGTGGCGGCAGCCAATGCCGCAGTGGGCGTGGCGATTGCCGGTTACTACCCGGATCTGACGCTGAGCGCCAGCGGCGGCGTCAGTTCGTCGACCTTCAGCAATCTGTTCTCGCTGCCGAATCGTGTCTGGTCGCTTGGCCCAGAACTGAGTGGCACCTTGTTGGACTTCGGCGCGACCTCGGCAAAAGTGGAGCAGGCGAGGGCTTCTTACGACGCCAGCGTCGCCAGCTATCGCCAGGCGGTGCTGGAAGGGATGCAGGAGGTGGAAGATTATCTGGTTGAGCTGAACACGCTGAAAGGCGAATTGGTTTCACTGCAACTGTCTACTGCTGCGGCACAGGAATCGGCACGCGTGACGCGGAATCAGTATGAGGCGGGGATGATTGATTATCTCGACGTGGCGACCACCGAAAACACCAGCCTGAGTGAGCAGCAGAGCCTGCTGACGACGCAAAGCACCCAATGGGTGACCAGTGTTGAGTTGATTGCCGCGCTGGGCGGTGGCTGGCAGGCGGATAATTCGCATTAATATGCGTTCGCACTGAGGTGGGTTCGTTCGCTCTGAGGTGGTTTCGTTCGCACTGAGGTGGTTTCGTTCGCACTGAGCGGGTTTCGTTCGCCTCAGGCTGATGCAGTTGCAGTTCGCCGGTGCGGCGACCGAGCAAAGGGTGCCTGGCCGCACCCTTTGCAATCCCGGGCCTCGCGCCAGCCTCCCTCGCCGCTGCGCGGTGCCTTCGCTCTTTCACGCTGCCGACGGACCGGCGTCGATTCGCTCCTGCTCAACGCCGCCTTTCGCCGCATCCATGCGGCTCATCCTGGCAGCCTTCATTCGCTCAGCGAGTCCGGATGGCGCCCCACCCCCCGCTGCAAAACCTGTGCTTTTCAGTGCCTTTCTTTTTGCTTTCCGTTTTTTATTTTTTATTTTTTGTTTTTTCTGCGGTCTTTCAGGCGGTGGGGTGGGCGGCATCCGCAGCGCCGAGCGCAGAGGGAAGGCCAGGGCGAGCCGCATGGATGCGGCGAGAGAGCGGAATGAGCCATGGATGGCGAATCCGCGCGGTCCGTATGGCCTGAGTGATAAGCGAGGGGACAGCGCTATGCGCTGCGCGAGGACGCCGCAGGGCGCGGATTGTTAAGGCCCGCGCCTTCGGGCCTTAACCCGTCCGCCTGCACGTTACAACTGAAACTCCCCAATGCCTGGCGGGCGGAACCTTCTCGGTGTTAAACCGCTGCCATCAGCGGGCGGAACCTTCTCAGGACTAAACCGCTGCTGGCAGACAAAACGATTTATCGTGCAGCCCCGCGCGATAAATCGCACCGCCACTTGTCGAAAATCCCTGAATCCTGCATCGTAGGGGCCATTTTTAACGACTGCTAAGGAGCTGGCATGTTATTCACCTGTCTGCGTTTCCTCTGCCGCCTGTTATGGCGCGTCGAGCTGCGCGGTGATCTGACGGTACTGAACAAACCCAAGGTGTTGATCACCCCGAACCACATGTCATTTCTTGATGGCGTGCTGGTGGCACTGTTTCTGCCGATCAAACCGGTGTTCGCCGTTTATTCATCGATCAGCGATCAATGGTTTATGCGTATTCTGAAGCCGCTCATCGACTTCGTACCGCTTGACCCAACCAAACCGATGTCGATTAAACATCTGGTGCGCCTGATCAACGAAGGCCGCCCGGTAGTGATTTTTCCTGAAGGGCGGATCACCGTCACCGGATCGCTGATGAAAATCTACAGCGGTGCCGGGTTTGTGGCCGCGAAATCGGGGGCCACCGTGGTGCCGATGCGTATCGAAGGCGCGGAATATACCCCGTTTGGCCGCCTGGCGGGCGTGTTCAAACGCCGCCTGTTTCCGCGTATCACCCTGAGCGTATTACCCGCTACCGTGATCCCGATGCCGGAAGCCAAACGCGCGCGTGACCGGCGTATTCTGGCTGGCGAGCACTTACATCATGTGATGATGGAAGCGCGTATGGCCGTGCGGCCACGGGAAACGCTGTTTGAGGCATTCCTCCATGCTCGTACCCGCTATGGCCTGTTTAAGCCGTGCATCGAGGACATCAACTTTAAAACCGACAGCTACACCGGACTGCTGAAAAAAGCACTCGGCGTGGGACGTATCCTCGAACGTTACAGCCACCAGGGCGAATATGTCGGTCTGCTGCTGCCGAATGCCACGGTGACGGCGGCAGCCATTCTGGGGGCGTCATTGCGTGGGCGCATCCCGGCCATGCTCAACTACACCGCCGGGGTTAACGGGATGCGCGCAGCGTTGACCGCCTCACAGGTAAAAACGGTGTTCACCTCGCGCCAGTTCCTTGATAAAGGCAATCTGTGGCATCTGCCTGAAGGTTTGACGGATGTGCAGTGGATCTTCCTTGAAGATCTGCGTTCGACCGTCACCACTAAAGATAAATTGTGGATTCTCAGCCATCTGCTGATGCCGCGCCGTGCGCTGGTGGCGCAGAAGCCAGAAGATGCCGCAATGGTGCTGTTTACCTCCGGCTCGGAAGGCAACCCCAAAGGCGTGGTGCACTCGCATAAAAGCTTGCTGGCGAATGTTGAACAGATTCGTACCGTCGCCGATTTCACCCCGCGTGACCGCTTTATGTCAGCGTTGCCGCTGTTTCATGCCTTTGGTTTGACCGTAGGATTATTCACCCCGCTGTTGACCGGTGCCCAGGTATTCCTCTACCCCAGCCCGCTGCATTATCGCGTGGTGCCAGAATTGGTCTATGACCGCAACTGCACCGTGCTGTTTGGCACCTCCACCTTCCTCGGCAACTATGCTCGCTTTGCCAGTCCGTATGATTTTGCCCGCCTGCGTTACGTGGTGGCAGGTGCGGAAAAATTGCAGGAAGGGACGCGTCAGATCTACATGGAGAAATACGGCATCCGTATTCTCGAAGGTTACGGTGTGACCGAATGTGCACCGGTGGTGGCGATTAACGTGCCGATGGCGGCGAAATCACATACCGTTGGCCGTATCCTGCCGGGGATGGACTCGCGCCTGATTTCGGTGCCAGGCATTGAGCAGGGCGGCCGCCTGCAATTGCGTGGGCCGAACGTGATGAACGGCTATCTGCGCGTGGAAAATCCCGGTGTGCTGGAGCTGCCGGTGGCTGATAACGGTGAAGGCGAAATGGAAGCAGGCTGGTATGACACCGGCGATATTGTCAGCTTTGATGAGGGCGGTTTCTGCCAGATTCAGGGGCGTGCCAAACGCTTCGCGAAAATTGCCGGGGAGATGGTCTCGCTGGAAATCGTCGAACAGATTGCGCTGAAAGCTTCACCGGAAAAACAACATGCCGCGTCATTACGACCTGATGGCAACCGTGGTGAAGCGTTGGTGCTGTTCACGACCGACAGCGATCTGGACCGTGAGATGCTCAGGATGGCGGCACGTGAATTGGGTGCGCCGGAACTGGCGTTGCCGCGCGATATCCGCGTACTGAAACCATTGCCGATACTTGGCAGCGGTAAACCTGACTATGTCAGCCTGAAAAAACTGGCCGAAGAGGAACAGGCATGAGCCAGGCAGTAAACCCGGATGCGCCGCTGTTGTCGCGTGGCATGATGGCGGTGATTGTGGCGCAGTTTCTCTCGGCATTTGGCGACAATGCCTTGCTGTTCGCCACGCTGGCCGTGCTGAAAAACCAGTTCTATCCCGACTGGAGCCAGCCAATTCTGCAAATGCTGTTTGTAGCCACTTACATTCTGCTCGCCCCTTTTGTCGGACAGATGGCAGACAGTTTTGCCAAAGGTCGCGTGATGATGTTCGCCAACAGCCTGAAGCTGCTGGGGGCGTTGATTATCTGTTTTGGTTACAACCCATTCCTGGGTTACACCCTGGTGGGGGTCGGTGCGGCGGCTTACTCCCCGGCTAAATATGGCATCCTCGGCGAAATCACCCGGGGGGATAAGTTAGTTAAGGCGAACGGGCTGATGGAAGGATCGACCATCGCGGCGATCCTGTTAGGTTCCGTGGCGGGCGGCATTCTGGCTGACTGGCACTTGCTGGCAGCCTTGGCGGTGTGTGCACTTACTTACGGTCTGGCTGTTGTCGCAAACCTGTTTATCCCACGCCTGCTGGCGGCGCGTCCTGGTCAGAGCTGGCACTTTGGCATGATGTTGCGCAGTTTTACCCAGGCAACCCTGTTGCTATGGCGCAACGGTGAAACCCGTTTCTCATTGATGGGGACCAGCCTGTTTTGGGGCGCAGGAGTGACGCTGCGTTTTCTGCTGGTGCTGTGGGTGCCGGTGGCGCTGGGTATCAGCGATAACAAAACCCCGACCACGCTGAATGCAATGGTAGCGATCGGTATTGTGATCGGTGCTGCTGCGGCCGCGAAGCTGGTGACGCTGCAAACGGTGCGCCGCTGCATGCCTGCCGGGGTATTGATTGGCGTAATGGTGGTGGTGTTTTCCCTGCAACACAGCTTGCTGCATGCCTACCTGATTCTGATGCTGATTGGGGCGCTGGGGGGCTTCTTTGTGGTACCGCTCAATGCGTTGCTACAGGAACGCGGCAAAGCCACTGTGGGAGCGGGCAATGCCATTGCCGTGCAGAACCTCGGTGAAAACACCGCCATGTTGTTGATGCTGGGGTTGTATACCCTGGCGATTAAGCTGGGCGCACCGGCGGTGGCAACCGGCGTCGGTTTCGGGGCGATATTTGCGCTGGCTATTGCCGTACTGTGGTGGAAAGGGCGGCGCTAGCCGCGCGATAAATCGCGCCGCTACGGATGATGGTTTTCTTTGTAGCGGCGCAATTTATTGCGCGATGTTGAGTTTGCGTCTCAAGGCGCCGGGTAAGTAAACTGGCGGTGAATCGCCTCGATACCTTCCAGCACGTCTGCATTCAGTGTCAGATTAAAACTCTCAACATCCGTCTTCAGCTGTTCCAGCGTGGTCGCACCCAGCAGGGTGCTGGCCACAAACGGTTGCTGACGCACATACGCCAGCGCCATCTGCGACGGATCGAGATTGTGCTGCTTCGCCAGCGCGACATACGCCGCTACCGCCTGCTGCGATTGCTCACCGCTGTAGCGGGTAAAACGGCTGAACAGGGTATTACGCGCGCCAGCAGGTTGGGCACCGTTCAGATACTTGCCACTTAACGTGCCAAACGCCAGGCTGGAGTAGGCCAGCAGCTCCACGCCTTCATGCTGGCTGATTTCCGCCAGACCCACTTCGAAGCTGCGGTTCAGCAGGCTGTAAGGGTTCTGAATGGTGACGATGCGCGGCAGCTCATGTTTTTCCGCCAGTTGCAGATAACGCATCACACCCCATGCGGTTTCGTTCGAGACGCCGATATAGCGAATCTTGCCCGCACGAACCTGCTCGGTCAGGGCTTCCAGCGTTTCCAGCAAGGTGACCGGTACGGTCGATTCCGTATATTGATAACCCAGCTTGCCAAAGAAATTGGTCTGGCGCTGCGGCCAGTGCAGCTGGTAGAGATCGAGATAGTCGGTATTCAGTCGCTTCAGGCTGGCTTCCAGCGCTTCACGGATATTTTTACGATCCAGTGCCTGGTTGGGACGAATCGAGGCATCAGCGCCACGTACCGGGCCTGCCACTTTACTGGCGAGGATGATCTTGTCACGGCTGCCGCGCTTTTTCAGCCAGCTGCCAATATATTGTTCAGTTAATCCCTGAGTTTCCGGGCGCGGCGGCACCGGATACATTTCAGCAGTATCAATCAGGTTGATGCCCTGGCTGACCGCATAATCCAGTTGCGCATGAGCATCGGCTTCGCTGTTCTGCTCACCAAACGTCATGGTTCCCAACCCCAGCTGACTCACTTCCAGCGTGCTATGGGGGATACGGTGATAGTGCATTGCCGGCTTCCTTTTTTCATTATGGAATGGAATGTTGTGTCCTGTGGGACTATAGCGCGTGAAACGGCGCGGAAGGAAGAGGGGAAAGTTCGGGAAATCGCCTGCACAGCTGGAAAAATACCGCAGGCGATCAAATTTGGCACTTAACGCTCAATGATGGTGGAGACCTCGTCACCATTGATTTGCATCTCATGGCCTTTTTCGTCGGTGTACTGCACCAGGCCGGTATCTTTATCAATGGCCGGTTTGCCTTCCGTCATAATCATGCGGCCATCTTTGGTCGCCATCACGTAATCACTGCTGCAACCGCTTAAAACCAACGCCGCCAGCACTAACCCCATTACACTTACCAACCCTTTCATTCGCCACTCTCCCTTACACAGCATCAACAGCAAAAGTGTAGTAATAAATGTTTTAGGCGTTGGAGGTAATCGCATGATTCTTAAAATCAGTGGGCGAGCATCACTCGCCCTTGACTTTGTCAGGCCGCGCCTTTCTTGCCGCGCATCAGGTTGAGGCACTCCACCGCCATGGAGAAGAACATGGCAAAATAAATGTAACCTTTTGGTACATGGATGCCAAAACTCTCCAGAATCAGGGTAAAGCCCACCAGAATCAGAAACGCCAGCGCCAGCATTTTTACTGAAGGATGGCGGTCAACAAATTCGCCAATGGTACGTGCGGCAAACATCATCATCAGCACCGCAATCACCACCGCCATCATCATAATGATCAAATGATCCGACAGGCCAACGGCGGTGATCACCGAATCGAGGCTGAAAATAATGTCCAGCAACATAATCTGCACAATGGCACCGAAGAACGAATGTACGTTGGTTTTATGTTCCTCTTCGCCGCCTTCAATCGTTTCATGGATTTCCATGCTTGATTTCCACAGCAAAAACAGGCCGCCGAACAGCAGGATCAAATCACGCGCCGAGAAGGCGTGATCCATCAGGGTGAACAACGGATTGGTCAGACGGGCGACCCAGGCAATGGAGGCCAGTAAGCCAAGGCGCATTAACATGGCCCCCATCAGACCCAGACGGCGAGCGCGATTTTGTTGATGTTTGGGGAGTTTAGCGACCACCAGCGACAGGAAGATAATGTTATCAATGCCCAGAACCACTTCCAGTATGGTTAACGTTCCCAGCGCCAGCCACGCATTGGGATCTGCAATCCAGTCAAACATGTGTAGATTCAATCCTAAACGAATATTAAACGGCGATTATACACGATATCGTTAATGTGCCCGTAGCGGCGCAATTTATCGCGCTGTTCTTCGGCACAACCCGCGCGATAAATCGCGCCGCTACAGCAAAAAATGACGCGCCAACAGTGGCCCGGTGAAGCTTTTCTTGAGATAAAAGCCGCGCGGGAGTGTCATGATTGGCTCGCCGTGCTCACCAATGGCTTCGGTCAACGCTTTGCTGTTGGCCGCCTTCGGACGGATTTGCAGCCAGGCACCGTGACGGGCGGTGATGCGTTCAACCTGGCCGAGCACGATCATATCCATCAGTTCTTCCCAATCCTCGCGCAGTTGTTGTTCTTCCTCGGCATTGGGCTGCCACAGCAGCGGCGAGCCGACACGACGCTCCGCCAGCGGCAAGGCGCGATCGCCCTCAACCGGAATCCACAGCACCCGCGCCAGCTTATGGCGCACGTGGCTGGTTTCCCAGGTGACGCCGCTGTTGCCGGTGAGCGGGGCTACACAGACGAAGGTGGTTTCCAGCGGTTTCCCCTCGGCATCAACCGGAATGGTTTTCAACTCAATGCCGAGATGGGCGAAATCCTGCTCCGCTTTACTGCCCGCGCTGGCACCGAGATGCAGTTCCAGCAGCATGCCCACCCAGCCCTTATCCCGTTTCAGATTGGCAGGCATTGGCAGACCGAGCTGAGCGGCCAGCGCGGCAAAAGTCTGGCCCGCCAGTTGTTGTGCGCGTTGCAGCAATTCCGCTTCGTTTTGCGGTGTTGTCGGGGGAAAAGTCGGGGAACTCATGATGTTGCTCGTATTGGTTAAAAAACATACTGCGTGGCAATGGAAAGGTTGTCCACATTGCACAACCGCTTATCCCGCAGATAATAGCATGATTCAGCGTGCTTTTTTATTTGCCCCCAATCAGCCTGTGTCGCCATACTGGCGGGTTATCCCGGTTTGTTATCGACAATAAACAGGATCTTAAACCCAGTTATCCACAGAAAGATGGGATAACCCCCGCTTTCCTGCACCCCTGTTTCCATTTACAGCCTTGACTTTAGCGATTTGTTGGCTTTTTTTCCCATTTCTGACCAGGTTTAGGGCATTATCTGTGGATAAAAACGACGAAGGTCGATCTTTGACCAGTTCGCTAAAGACGCGTCTGGCAAAGTGAGGGTTTTTGCGTATAAAACTGAGGTTTGATGTTTTAGTTTGCTGAATTTATTGTGTTTTATTATTGTCTGGCCCTATCGAGATAAGACTTTTCCTAAGTGGTTATTCAATTAATTCCCGTGTTCTGCACAAAGCTATCCACAGAAAAGGTGCATAAGATCGCCCGGAAAAGCCCATCGCTGTTTATAACTTGGCTAAACTCTGTGAGTTATCCTGTCATTGTTCCGTCATCTCCCCTGATATCCAGTGGTTTACCGCCTGTAAGGAGTGTGAAACAATCAGACTATTCAAATTTAGCTTTGAGGTAGTCCAGTGATCGATGATGATGGCTACCGCCCGAATGTTGGTATCGTAATCTGTAACAGGCAGGGACAAGTGTTATGGGCCAGGCGCTTTGGACAGCACTCCTGGCAATTTCCTCAGGGAGGCATCAATCCCGGTGAAACCGCAGAACAGGCGATGTATCGCGAACTGTTTGAAGAAGTGGGTTTGCACCGCAAAGATGTTCGAATACTTGCTTCAACCCGTAACTGGTTACGTTACAAATTGCCAAAACGTTTGGTGCGTTGGGACACAAAGCCGGTATGTATCGGCCAGAAACAAAAGTGGTTTCTTCTGCAGTTGATGTGTAGTGACGCGGATATCAATGTGCAACACAGCAGCACGCCAGAGTTCGACGGTTGGCGCTGGGTCAGCTTCTGGTATCCGGTGCGTCAGGTTGTCTCCTTCAAACGTGATGTGTACCGCCGCGTAATGAAGGAATTCGCTGGCGTGGTGATGTCTATGCAGGAGAGTGCGGGGCAGCGTAATGCCGCAGCCCATCGACGTAAAAGAGGATAGGCCACGCCCTTTATGCTCACTCAGTTGCGCGAAATAGTTGAAAAAGTGGCGAGTGCACCGCGTCTGAATGAAGCACTCGACCTTCTGGTAAACGAGATTTGCCTTGCGATGGAGACCGAGGTTTGCTCGGTCTATCTCGCCGATCACGATCGTCGTTGCTACTACCTGATGGCGACGCGCGGGCTGAAAAAACCGCGTGGCCGCACCGTCACGCTGGCGTTTGACGAGGGTATTGTCGGGCTGGTTGGCCGTTTGGCCGAGCCGATTAACCTCGCCGATGCGCAGAGCCATCCCAGCTTCAAATACATCCCTTCTGTTAAAGAGGAGCGCTATCGCTCCTTCCTTGGTGTGCCGATTATCAGCCGCCGCCAGTTGCTGGGTGTGCTGGTGGTACAGCAGCGCGAACATCGTCAGTTTGATGAAAGCGAAGAATCCTTTCTGGTCACGCTGGCAACGCAAATGGCCGCTTTGCTGTCGCAATCGCAGCTGGGGCAGTTGTTTGGTCAGTTTCGTCAGTCACGCGTAAAAGCGATTGCTGCCGCGCCCGGTGTGGCTGTTGCGCCCGGTTGGGTTGATGAAACCCAGCCGCTGCTCGATCAGGTCTCTGCGGCCAGTACCCTGGATATTCAGCGCGAGCGTGATCGTCTGGCGGTCGCCATGAGCGAAGCCGCCAATGAATTTCGCCGTTTCAGTAAACGTTTCACCGCCAGCGTGCAGAAAGAGAGCGCGGCGATCTTCGATCTCTATTCGCACCTGCTCACGGACGCCCGCCTGAAAAAAGATCTTTTTGCCGAGATCGAACGGGGATCGGTGGCGGAGTGGGCGGTGAAAACGGTGATCGAGAAATTTGCCGCGCAATTTGCCAGCTTGCAGGATCAATATCTGCGCGAGCGTGCCGGAGATCTGCGCGTGTTGGGACAGCGCCTGTTGTTCCATCTCGACGACACCCTGGTCGGCACCAACGCCTGGCCAGAGCGTTTTGTGTTGGTGGCCGATGAATTGACCGCAACCACCCTGGCGGAGCTGCCCCATGAGCGGCTGGCGGGCGTGGTGGTGCGTGACGGCGCAGCGAACTCCCATGCGGCCATCCTGACGCGTGCCATGGGCATCCCGACGGTGATGGGGGCGGATATTTTGCCTGCCCAGCTCAACAAACGCCTGTTGATCGTCGATGGTTATCGCGGTGAGTTGTTGATCGATCCTGAACCGGTGCTGGTGCAGGAGTATCAAAGGCTGATCAGCGAAGAGAACGCGCTGAGTAAAATGGCCGAAGATGTGGTGGAGCAGCCTGGCGAGCTGAAAAGCGGCGAACGCGTGCAGGTGATGCTGAATGCGGGTCTCAGCCCGGAGCATGAACAGGCGCTCGACAGCTGGGTTGACGGTATTGGCCTGTACCGCACCGAAATTCCCTTTATGTTGCAAAACGGCTTCCCGTCTGAGGAGGAGCAGGTGGCGCAATATCAGGGCATGTTGCAGCTGTTCCACAACAAACCGGTGACATTACGCACCCTGGATATTGGCGCGGATAAGCAGCTGCCGTATATGCCAATCAGCGAAGAGAACCCCAGCCTCGGCTGGCGCGGTATTCGTTTAACGCTGGACCAGCCAGAGATCTTTTTGGTGCAGGTTCGCGCCATGCTGCGCGCTAATGCTGCCTCCGGCAATCTCAGCATTCTGCTGCCGATGATCAGCCATATCGACGAGATCGAAGAGGCGCGCCGCCTGATCGACCGTGCTGGCCGGGAAGTGGAAGAGATGCTGGGTTACATCATTCCCAAGCCGCGTATTGGGGTGATGGTCGAAGTGCCGTCGATGCTGTTTCTGATCCCGCATTTGGCGGATCGCATCGATTTTGTCTCTGTCGGTACCAACGATCTTACGCAGTATCTGCTGGCGGTGGATCGTAACAATACCCGTGTCGCCAACCTCTATGATCCATTGCATCCGGCGATGCTGCGCGCGTTGCAATTGATTGCCCAGGAAGCCCACAAGGCCAAGCTTGAGCTGTGCCTGTGTGGTGAAATGGCGGGCGATCCGATGTGTGTTGCGCTGTTGGTGGGGCTGGGCTATCACCACCTCAGCATGAACGGAAAAAACATTCCGCGCGTCAAATATCTGTTGCGACACCTCGACAGAGAAGAAGCGCAGAAGCTCAGCGAGCTGGGCGTGGCGGCACACACCGTTTCAGAAGTCCGTCATCAGGTTTCGGCGTTTATGGAACGGCGTGGCTTGGGCGGATTGATTCGCGGTGGTCGTTAAGGTTTACATTTCTGCGGCATATGTATGAAAACTCGCTGTGCTATGATGCGCAGCTTTGATTGTATTGCCCTTGGCCACACCCGTTTTCAGGGCAGAAAATTTCATGGTGAAAGATGACTAACGGCTATATCGCTTTTCCCCAATTTGACCCGGTGATTTTCTCCGTCGGGCCGATTTCGCTCCACTGGTACGGTTTAATGTATCTGGTGGGCTTTGTGTTCGCTATGTGGCTGGCGGTGCGTCGCGCCAACAAGCCAGGCAGCGGCTGGAAAAAAGAGGAAGTGGAGAACCTGCTGTACGCCGGTTTCCTCGGGGTTTTCCTCGGCGGACGTATTGGTTATGTGCTGTTCTATAACCTGCCGCTGTTCCTTGAGAATCCGCTTTATCTGTTTAAAGTTTGGGATGGCGGCATGTCATTCCACGGTGGCCTGATTGGCGTGATCGTGGTGATGCTGATTTTTGCCCGTCGTACCAAACGCACCTTCTTCCAGGTTTCTGATTTTATTGCACCGCTGATCCCATTTGGTCTGGGTGCGGGGCGGCTTGGTAACTTCATCAATGGTGAATTATGGGGCCGTGTGGCACCCGATTTTAAATTCGCCATGCTGTTCCCCGGTTCGCGTAGCGAAGACGTTGCGCTGGCGGTGAACAACCCGCAGTATCAGTCGCTGCTGAACACCTACGGCGTCCTGCCGCGTCATCCCTCGCAGTTGTATGAACTGATGCTGGAAGGTGTGGTGCTGTTTATCATCCTCAATCTGTTTATTCGCAAGCCCCGCCCGATGGGCAGCGTATCGGGCCTGTTCCTGATTGGTTACGGCGCATTCCGTATTATTGTTGAATTCTTCCGTCAGCCGGACGCACAGCTGGGCCTGTTCGACGGCGGCATCAGCATGGGGCAGATTCTCTCGACGCCTATGATTCTGGCTGGCGTGATTATGATGATCTGGGCATATCGTCGTCACCCACAGCAACAACCCCGCGAGGTAAAATGAAACAGTATCTGGATTTAATGCAGCATGTGCTGAATGAAGGCGCAGAAAAGGCCGACCGTACTGGCACCGGCACGCTTTCCATTTTTGGCCACCAGATGCGTTTCAATTTGCAGGACGGTTTTCCGCTGGTCACCACCAAGAAGTGCCACCTGCGCTCGATCATTCATGAGTTGCTGTGGTTCCTGCAAGGTGACACCAATATCGGTTATCTGAAGGATAACAAGGTCACCATCTGGGATGAGTGGGCGGATGAAAACGGCGATCTGGGTCCGGTATACGGTAAGCAGTGGCGCAGTTGGGGCAATGCTAATGGCGAGCAAATCGACCAGATTAGCCGGGTGATAGAGCAGTTAAAACGTGACCCGGATTCACGCCGTATCATTGTGTCGGCATGGAACGTCGGTGAACTGGACCAGATGGCGCTGGCACCTTGCCACGCCTTCTTCCAGTTCTATGTGGCGAACGGTAAGCTCTCTTGCCAGCTGTACCAGCGTTCATGCGATATCTTCCTGGGTCTGCCATTCAACATTGCCAGCTACGCGTTGCTGGTGCATATGGTGGCGCAGCAGTGCGACCTGGAAGTGGGTGATTTTGTCTGGACCGGTGGTGATACCCATCTGTACAGCAACCACCTGGAGCAGGCTCGCCTGCAACTGACCCGTGAACCGCGCCCACTGCCGAAACTGATCATCAAGCGTAAACCTGCCTCGATCTTTGATTACCAGTTCGAAGATTTCGAGATTGAAGGTTACGATCCCCATCCGGCCATCAAAGCGCCGGTAGCGATCTGATACCACGCACTTTGTATCCTGGCGGCGCGATTTATCGCGCCGCTCGCGTTTGAGGGACCGCCGGAACGCCACTTTTTTTCGATCTCTCGCACAAATTTCTGTATCCCACTGTATTCATTCCTCATTTCCTGCGCGACCTTTTCCAAAGTACATTTTTCCGCCTTGAGCCAAACACGCCAGGCACGCACTCTGACCACCATGAACAGAAACGATGAAAACGGCTTCACTTTGCCGGAACTGTTGGTGGTGATGGTGATTGCGGGGGTGCTAAGCCTTGGCATGATGCAGGGATGGCAACGCTGGCAACAGCAGCAACAATTGCGGGAAAGCGTACTGCAACTCCAGGGCTTTCTGTTGCGGCTGCGTGCCTGGGCCAGTTGGCAAAATACCGAGGCCAACTTGTGGTTATTACCCGGTGCTTCGGGTTGTATCGGCAGTGGCCCACGTCCTCTGGAAGGGTGTCAGGCAAGTTCGCGTTGGGTCTATGTCCCACCCCATGCGGATGTGCGGCTGGTCAGTATCACTGGGGAACCCGGGTTTTATGGCCGTCGTGATGTAGCACGGGCTGGCAGTATTGATCTTGAAAGCAGTGCCGGGCGCTGGCGGGTGATTATTTCAGCACGCGCACGCATTCGGGCCTGCCAGCCGGGAGAGAAGGGATGCGAATAGACCAGGCCGGTTTTAGCCTGCTGGAAATGCTGATGGCAATGGCCGTCGGGGCAGTATTGATGTTAAGCACCGGACGGTTTTTACCGCTGTTGTTGGCCGAAAATCTGCGTTTACAACAGCGGGTGCAGTTGCAGCAGGAGCTACAGCAAATCACACAAACGCTGCAAAAAGCGCTACGGCGGGCGGGTTACTGCAACGGGGAATGCAGTGGCCCGGCACTAACGCTGCGGGAGAGCGGCAGTTGCGTGTTGCTGCGCTGGGATGAAAACAGCAATGGCCGCTGGGAAGGTATCGGCCACAGCGACAGCGAACTCTATGGCTACCGGCTGCGTGGCAGTCAGCTGGAAATGCAGCGCGGGGTGGATGACTGCAATGGCAGCGGCTGGGAACGTTTAACCGACCCCGAATTTATGACGGTGGAGCAATTTAGCGTTGAACGCGAAGAGCGACGTTTGCTGGTACAACTGACGGGAAAAACAGGCGAACAATCAATAACGCTGGAAAGTTGGGTGGTGGGAGAAAATCTGTGAAGCATGCGGGTAATAGCACGTTGGGTATGGTGTTGATGGTGTTGCTGATGGGCGGCCTCACGTTACATGCCACGCGTACCCGGCTGGCGCAGGATGTGGTGCTGGTGGCGGATGAACAGAACTACCATCGGGATTTCTGGCAGGCTGCGGGTGCGTTGCAATGGGGTATGGTGCAAAGTTGGCCGGATACACAAGGCTGGCAATGCCTCGATTGGGCGGCTGAGCACTGGCGTAGCTGCCTGCTGCGACTGGAGGGGGATAATGGGTTACTACAGGGAAGTGGAGCGGGACGGGAACTGGCACTGTGGCATTGGGTGTCCACTCAGGGCAGCCAGGTCAAACCAAAACCACAAGGCTGGATTGACTACTGCCCCTTGTCCGACACCGCATTATGTCAGGCGGCAACAGGGATTCAGCCTGGCGGAAACCCTGGTCGCGATGCTGCTGCTGGCAATGAGCATCAGCGCGTTGTTGCACTATCATCGGGTGCTAACGCTGAGTTTTAGCCAGCAATGGCAACAGCGTCAGGCATGGCAGGTGGCTGGGCAGGCGCTGTTGGGGCGCGAGGTGCCCGGCTGGCAGATTCAGCGGCAGCAGCAACTTCAGCCCGGTGGCTGCATGCTGTATCGGGTGAATGTAAGTGGCCCGCAGCAACGGGAAGCCTCACTGGCGCGGCTGGATTGTGTTTCCCCCTGATTGCGTCCTTGCGATAGGCATCACCGACGATACAGGGTAGAGTGACCAGGCTGCACCGTTTTTTATTTATCAGGAGTCTTCATGTTCCGGGTTTACCACTCCAATCAGCTTGACCTGTTAAAAGATCTGGCGGTCACGTTGATTAAACTAGAACCCCTTGCGGACCCTCTCGCGGCCGAACAAGTACTGGTACAAAGCCCCGGTATGGCGCAATGGTTGCAGATGGAACTGGCGCAGAGCTTTGGCATTGCGGCAAACATCGACTTTCCGCTCCCTGCCACCTTTATCTGGAACATGTTTGTGCAGGTGTTGCCGGATATCCCAAAAGAAAGCGCCTTCACCAAAGCCAGTATGAGCTGGAAGCTGATGCATCGCCTGCCAACTTTGCTGGAGCAAGAGGCGTTTCAGCCGCTGCGCCACTACCTGCATGATGATGATGACAAGCGCAAGCTGTATCAGCTCAGTACGCGCGTTGCAGACCTGTTTGACCAATATCTGGTGTATCGCTCGGATTGGCTGAATTGCTGGGAACGCGGCGAGTTGATTGAAGGCTTAGGTGATTCACAGCAGTGGCAGGCGGCATTATGGCGCGACCTGGTCGACTTTACCGCGAGCCTTGGTCAGCCATTGTGGCACCGCGCCAATTTGTATGCGCGCTTTATCCAGACGCTGGAACAGGCCAAAAGTCCGCCACCGGGCCTGCCACAGCGCGTGTTTATCTGCGGGATATCGGCACTGCCGCCCGTCTATTTGCAGGCGCTGGAGGCGTTGGGACGCCACATCGATATTCATCTCCTGTTTACCAATCCCTGCCGTCATTACTGGGGCGATATCCAGGATTACGCCTTTCTGGCTAAACTCCAGAGCCGTCAGCGTCGCCGACTTCATTCAACAGAGCAGCAGCCGCTGTTCCGCGATCCTGCACTGGCACCGGCGCTGTTTAATGCCGCCGGTGAACAACAGTTAACTAACCCACTACTGGCGTCGTGGGGCAAGTTAGGGCGCGATAATCTGTTCCTGCTGAGTCAGATGGAAGCGGCCGCTAACGATATTGATGCTTTTGTGGAAATGCCCACGGATACTTTGCTGCATGCGTTGCAGGCGGATTTACTCAACCTGGAAGATAATGCGGTGCTGGGTGTCAACGCGGGAGAACTGGCGGACAGCCACGGCAAGCGTTTGCTGGACCCGCAGGATCATTCGTTGACCATTCAGGTGTGCCATAGCGCCCAGCGTGAAGTGGAGATCTTACAGGATCATTTGTTGGCATTGATGGAAGCCGATCCCGACCTGAAGCCGCGCGATATCATCGTGATGGTGGCCGATATCGACAGCTACGCGCCGTTTATTCAGGCAGTGTTCGCCAGCGCGCCGGCTTCGCGCTATTTGCCGTTTGCTATCTCAGATCGCCGTGCCAGCCAGGCGCATCCGGCCATTCTGGCGCTGCTGAGCCTGTTGGCGCTGCCGGACAGCCGTTTCGCCTCGGAAGAGGTGCTGGCACTGCTGGAAGTTCCGGCGTTGGCGCAGCGCTTCTCGGTAGACGAAAGCGGATTGCGCCTGCTACGCCGCTGGGTGATGGAGTCCGGGATTCGTTGGGGGCTGGATGATGCCAGCGTGGAAGCGCTGGCTCTCCCGGTCACCGGACAGCACACCTGGCGCTTCGGCCTGCAACGTATGCTGCTCGGTTATGCGCTGGAAAGCCGCAACGGTGACTGGCAAGGCATTCTGCCTTACGACGAATCCACCGGGCTGATTGCCGAACTGGCGGGGTATCTGGCGGAGCTCCTGGCAAAGCTGGAGGCATGGCGCACGCGGTTAGCCCAGGAGCGCACCCTTAATGACTGGCTACCGTTATGTCGTGAATTAATTGACAGCTTTTTCAACGGTGATAGCGAAAGTGAAGCGGCGTTGATGCTGGTGGAAACCCAGTGGAAGCAGATTATCGAGCAGGGTATGCAGGCTGCATATCAACAGGTGATTCCGGTGACGTTGCTGCGTGATGAGCTCCGCTCGCGGCTCGATCAGCAACGAATCAGTCAGCGATTCCTTGCAGGTCCGGTTAATTTCTGTACGCTGATGCCGATGCGTTCGATTCCGTTTAAAGTGGTGTGTTTGCTGGGCATGAATGATGGCGTCTACCCGCGCACCCTGGCACCCCTTGGTTTTGACCTGATGCAGCAACAGATGCGTAAAGGCGATCGCAGTCGCCGTGATGATGACCGCTATCTGTTCCTTGAAGCGATAATTTCCGCGCAGCAACAGTTGTACATCAGCTTTATTGGTCGAGCGATTCAGGACAATACAGAACGCTATCCTTCGGTGCTGGTCACGGAACTGGTGGATTATCTCGGTCAGAGTTTCTGCCTGCCAGGCGACGAAGATAGTGAACCGGATGTCAGCGAGCAGCGTGTGCGTGAGCATTTACAGATTCTGCACAGCCGTATGCCGTTTGCCACCGAAAACTATCTGCCGGGACGTCACGGGCAAAGTTTTGCCGCCGAGTGGTTACCTGCCGCCGCAGGGCAGGGGGAAGCACAACCTGATTTTGTCCAACCCCTGGATGCGCTGCCTATCACCACGTTATCGCTGGAACAGCTGCTGCGTTTTTGGCGTCACCCGGTGCGGGCCTGGTTCCAGCAGCGACTGGGCGTCGCATTCTGGATGGAAGAGAGTGAATTGCCGGACAGCGAACCTTTCGCTCCAGACAGTCTCGAACGCTACCAGATCAACGCACAGTTGTTGAATACCCTGGTCGCCGGAGAGGACCCATCACAGTTGTATGCCCGTCATCGCGCGGCAGGTAACCTGCCTTATGGTGCTTTTGGGGAACTTTTCTGGCAAAGCCAGACCGAAGAGATGCAGGAAGTGGCCGCTGAGGTCAGTGGACAACGTCAGGCGGCGGAAAGCTGGGAAGTGGATCTGCTGCTTGGCGATGTGCAGTTGACCGGCTGGCTTACCCAGGTGCAAGCTGATGGACTGCTGCGCTGGCGTCCCGGCGTGCTCAATATGAATGATGGTTTGCTGTTGTGGCTGGAGCATCTGGTGTATTGCGCGTTGGGGGGCAGTGGCGAAAGCCGGATGTATGGACGTAAACAGAGCCGCTGGCGTTTTAACGCACTGCCTCGTGAACAGGCACTGAGTGTGTTGCAGGAGTATGTGGCCGGGTATCAGGCGGGGTTAGCGCAGCCACTGATGCTGTTGAATAAATCCGGCGGAGCTTGGCTGGATGCGAGTTTTGATGCCAAAACCGGCCAGTTATTGAATGACGAAGCCACACAAAGCAAAGCGCGCAGTCGGCTGTTACAGGCCTGGCAGGGCGGTTTTCAACTGGAAGGCGAGGGCAGTGATCCTTACCTCCAGCGTCTGAGTCGCGTGCTTGATGACGCGGCATTACAGGCAATCACTGATGCGGCACGACGCTGGTATTTACCGGTGCGTCTGGCACATCAGGATGATGAATAGCAATTGGGTGACGATGTGACAGGATGTCGTCCTCACCACTATAAAAAAGTCTTTTTTTGACCGCCAGGTGCACAGCCAGCGGTAAAGGGTAACGTAAGGGGTTTAAATGCGGATTTACGCACGCTGGATAGCGGCGCTGCTGTTGAGCGTCACAGCACTGTTTGCTGTGGCTGATGAGCAAGGCGGCTGGCAGCCAGTCAATGAAACCATTCGTAAAAGCGATCACGATCCACGCGCCTATCAGGCGATTACGCTGACAAACGGTATGACCGTTTTACTGGTCTCCGATCCCGCCGCACCCAAGTCGCTGGCAGCTCTGACCTTACCGATAGGATCGCTCGACGATCCCAATCAACAACTGGGGCTGGCGCACTACCTTGAACATATGGTGCTGATGGGGTCGAAGCTTTATCCGCAGCCGGATAACCTCGCAGAATTCCTGAAAAAACATGGCGGCAGCCATAATGCCAGCACAGCGTCTTATCGCACGGCGTTTTATCTGGAAGTGGAAAATGATGCACTGCAACCGGCGGTGGATCGTTTGGCTGATGCGATTGCCGAGCCGTTACTTGATCCGGTGAACGCCGATCGTGAGCGGCATGCGGTGAATGCGGAACTGACGATGGCACGCTCGCGTGATGGCTTACGCATGGCACAGGTGGGCGCGGAGACCCTCAACCCGGCACATCCCGGTGCACGTTTTTCTGGCGGTAACCTCGACACGCTGAAAGATAAACCGGATAGCAAGTTGCATCAGGCATTGCTTGATTTCTATCACAGCCACTACTCAGCCAACCTGATGAAAGCGGTGATTTACAGCAATAAACCGTTGCCGGAAATGGCGGATATCGCGGCGAAAACCTTTGGCCGCGTCACCAATCATCAGGCTAAAGTCCCGGATATCAATGTACCGGTGGTGACCGATGCACAGAAAGGCATCATCATTCATTACGTGCCTGCCCAGCCGCGCAAGCAGCTGAAAATTGAGTTCCGCATTGCCAATAACAGTGACCGTTTCCGCAGCAAAACGGATACCTTGATCAGCTACCTGCTGGGGAATCGTAGCAAAAACACCCTGAACGACTGGCTGCAACGGCAGGGACTGGCGGACGGTGTCAACGCCGGAGCCGATCCGATGACGGAACGCACCAGCGGTGTGTTCGCCATTACCGTGTCCCTGACCGATAAAGGTCTGGCACAGCGTGACGAAGTGGTGGCGGCGATCTTCAGTTACCTCGACATGCTGCGCAATAAAGGCATCGATAAAGCCTATTTCGATGAAGTTTCCCATGTACTGGCGCTGGATTTCCGTTATCCCTCCATCACCCGTGATATGGATTACATCGAATGGCTGGTCGATACCATGCTGCGCGTGCCTATCGAGCATGCGCTGGATGCGCCATATCTGGCCGATGATTATGATCCCGCTGCGATCAAAGCACGTCTGGCGGAGATGACACCGCAGAATGCGCGTATCTGGTATATCAGCCCGCAGGAACCGCACAACAAAGAAGCCTACTTTGTTAATGCACCTTATCAGGTGGATAAAATCACTGATGCCCAGTTCAGCGACTGGCAGCAGCGTGCGGCAGCCATCCAGCTGTCGTTGCCGACGCTTAACCCGTATATCCCGTCAGATTTCTCCATCATGCCGTCTGATGGCAAAACCTACACGCATCCAGTGGCGCTGACCACCGGCGACAACATGCGTATTTTCTGGATGCCGAGCCAGTTCTACGCCAGCGAACCTAAAGCCGCCATCACCCTGGCGCTGCGCAACAAAGCGGCGATCAGCGATGCGCAGCAACAAGTGTTGTTTGGCCTGAATGACTATCTCTCCAGCCTGGCGTTGGATCAGCTGAACTCGCAGGCATCGGTCGGCGGAATCAGTTTCTCCACCGGGGAAAATGATGGCCTGGAGTTTAACGCCAGCGGCTTCACTCAGCGTTTGCCGGAACTGTTGAAAAAGCTGGTGGAAGGCTATGCCACCTTCACCCCGACGGAGCAACAACTGGAACAGGCCAAATCCTGGTATCTTGATCAGCTGGAGTCCGCCGACAAAGGTAAAGCCTTTGAGTTGGCGATCCAGCCGATGCAGATGCTGTCGCAGCTGCCTTATACCCAGCGAGAAGTCCGTCGCAAGCTGGTGAAAGATATTACCCTGAAGCAAGTGACCGACTACCGTGATGCGCTGATCCATCATGCCACGCCAGAAATGATCGTGGTGGGTAACCTCCCGGCGGATCGGGTTAAACAGCTGGGTGAGGATCTGAAACAGCAGTTGCAGAGCGATGGTCATAGCTACTGGCACAGCAACTATGTGGCGATAGAGAAACCGGTCAAAGCCAATCTGCAAAAAGCGGGTAGCAGCACCGATTCGGCACTGGCCGCGCTCTATGTCCCGCTGGGTTACAGCGAATACCAAAGCATGGCGAACAGCTCGATGCTGAGCCAAATCGTCCAGCCGTGGTTCTACAACCAATTGCGCACGGTTGAACAGCTGGGCTATGCGGTATTTGCTTTCCAGATGCCGGTAGGACGTCAGTGGGGCATCGGTTTCCTGTTGCAGAGCAATAGCAAACAACCTTCGTACCTGCTGCAACGCTTCCAGGCGTTCTACCCACAGGCCGAGCAGCGCCTGCGTAGCATGAAGCCGGAGGAGTTTGCGCAGTATCAACAGGCGATGATCAACGATTTACAGCAACGTCCGCAAACGCTGGATGAGGAAGCTAATCGCTATAATCGCGATTTCAACCGACAGAATTTTGCCTTTGATACCCGTGAAAAGGTGGTCGCTCAGATTCAGCAGCTGACCCCCGTCGGTTTAGCTGATTTCTTCCATCAGGCGGTGCTGGCACAACAGGGTATGGCAATGATTTCGCAAATCGGCGGCAGCCACGATGGTACGGTGAAAGACGATTACGCCCAGCTACCTGACTGGACGACCTGGCAGGAAGTTTCCCAGTTGCAACAGTCGCTGCCGGTTAAGAGTGACGCCCAATGAGTCTGCGCCCGGAATCGCTCAACCCGCTAACGCTGCCGTTACGTGGCGAGCGATTAATTGAGGCATCCGCAGGCACAGGGAAAACCTTTACCATCGGTCTGCTTTACCTGCGCCTGTTGCTCGGGCTGGGGGGCGAACGGGCTTATCCGCGTCCGCTTTCGGTGGAAGAGATCCTGGTGGTGACGTTCACCGAAGCCGCGACTGCTGAATTACGTGGGCGCATTCGCGCCAACATCCATGAATTGCGGCTGGCCTGTATTCGTGGCCACAGCAACAACCCGATGCTGGCGCAGTTGCTGACGGAGATGCCACAACCGGCGGATGCCGCTTCGCTGCTGCTGGCAGCGGAGCGGCAGATGGATGAAGCGGCAATTTTCACCATCCATGGTTTTTGTCAGCGCATGCTCAACCTCAATGCGTTTGAATCGGGCATGTTGTTTGAGCAGCAATTGATTGAAGATGAGCAGCAGCTGCTGAAACAGGCCACCGCTGATTTTTGGCGACGCCACTGTTATCCACTGTCGCTGGATGTGGCGCGCGCCATCGTGGCGGAATGGAGTGGTCCGGAGCAGTTGCTGGCCACTTTGCGCCCCTGGTTACAGGGGGAAACGCCCACTTTACAATCCCCCCCGGCAGCGGATGAAACGCTGGCAGCACGCCATGCGCAGAACCTGGCACGTATAGCGGATATCAAGGCGCGTTGGGCCGCGCTGAGTGACGACATTGTGAGCCTGATCGGTGATTCCGGTGTCGATAAGCGCAGTTACAGCAGTAAAAACCTGCCCCTGTGGGTGAGTAAAGTCTCTCTCTGGGCGCAAAGCGAGACGCGTGATTATCAGGTACCACCTGAACTGGCGCGCTTTGGTCAGCAGGTGCTGGATGAGAAGACCAAAAAAGGTGAGGCACCGCATCATGCGTTGTTTACCGCGATTGATCACTTTCTGGCACAGCCGATAACGTTGCGTGACCTGGTCATCGCCCGGGCGCTGACTGAAGTTCGGGCAGCGGTTCGTAAAGAGAAGCGCCTGCATGCGCTGCTCGGTTTTGATGACTTGCTGAGCCGTCTGGATGAAGCGCTGCAACAACCTGGCGGCGCGCAGCTGGCCGAGGCCATTCGGCAGCGTTTTCCGGTTGCGCTGATTGATGAGTTTCAGGATACCGACCCGTTGCAATACCGCATTTTCAGCACGCTGTACGTTAATCAGCCTGAGCATGCGTTACTGTTGATCGGCGATCCCAAGCAGGCCATTTATGCTTTTCGCGGGGCGGATATTTTTACCTATATTCGCGCCCGTAATGATGTAAGCGCCCACTATACGCTCGACACCAACTGGCGCTCATCGCCACCCATGGTGACCAGCGTCAACCAGCTGTTTTCTCGGCTCGACGCGCCGTTTCTGTTTGCCGATATTCCTTTTCTGGCGGTCAACTTTGCCACCGCCAATCAGGCGCTGACGCTCAATCTTGATCAACAACCGCAGGCGGCTCTGCGTTTCTGGCTACAACCTGGTGACGGGTGTAGCGTGGGAGATTATCAGCAGTTGCTGGCGCAGCAGTGCGCGGCAGATATCAGTCGTTGGCTACAGGCGGGCCAGGAACAGCGCGCGATGCTGGGAAAAGCCCCGGCATTGCGACCGGTTCAGGCCTCCGATATCACCGTGCTGGTACGTAGCCGCAATGAAGCCAATCTGATTCGTGAGGCGTTGAATCAGCTGGCAATTCCGTCAGTGTATCTATCGAACCGCGACAGCGTCTATACCACGCCAGAAGCGCGTGAGCTGCTGTGGTTGCTTCAGGCGATACTGGCACCTGAGCAGGAACGGATGTTGCGTACCGCGCTGGCAACATCATTGTTTGCCTTTGATGCGGCGCAACTGGACATGCTCGACCAGGATGCACGCGGATGGGATCAACTGGTAGACACCTTCGCCCGCTGGCAGCTGCTGTGGCAGCAGCGCGGCGTGCTGCCTATGTTACGTCAGATGATGCTGGAGCGTCAGTTGGCGGAAAATCTGCTGGCATCGGAAAACGGTGAACGTCGCCTGACTGACTTACTGCATCTTGGCGAGCTGTTGCAGGAAGCGGCCAGCCAGCTCGACAGCCCTCATGCCCTGGTGCGCCATTTGGCGCAGCAAATTGCTCGCCCGGACAGCCAGGCGGCCAGCCAGCAACTGCGTCTGGAAAGCGATCGTCATCTGGTGCAGATCGTCACCATCCATAAATCGAAAGGGTTGCAATACCCATTGGTGTGGCTGCCGTTTGCTGCCGGTTTCCGTGAAGCGGATACCGCGCTGTATCACGACCGGGAAAACTTCGGTGCGGTGCTCGATTTGCAAAACGATGAAGCCAGCCTGGCACTGGCGGAGCAGGAGCGTCTGGCGGAAGATTTGCGCCTGCTCTATGTGGCGCTGACGCGTTCGGTTTATCACTGTAGCGTCGGCGTGGCCCCGTTGTTTCGTGGCACGCGTAAGAAAGAGGGAGCCAGCGATCTGCATAAAAGCGCGCTTGGTTATCTTCTGCAACGCGGTGAAGCGGCAACCGCCTCGCAGCTGGCGATGCTGCTGGCGGAGATGAACACGGACGGTACTGAAGTGGTGCTCGCTGGGGAATCTGATGCCATGCGCTGGCAGGCACAGGCCGTCAGTGAAGAAGCGTTAAGCGCACGCGAAGTGACGCGTATGTTGGCCGATCCCTGGCGCGTCACCAGCTATTCCGGCCTACAACAACATGGCAGCAGCCGTTTGCTGGAGGTGATGCCGGGGTTTGATGTGGATGCCTCCGGCGATGCAGCGGGTGAGCCACCCCCTTCCGCGTTGACGCCACACCATTTTCCACGCGGTGCCGCCCCCGGCACGTTTTTGCATGAGTTGTTTGAGTCGCTGGATTTCACCCAGCCGCCGACGGCTGAAGCACTGGAGCAGCATTTGCAACAGAATGGCTATCCGTTGCACTGGCAACCGATGTTGAGTGATTGGATTGCCAGGGTGGTGAGTACGCCACTTGATGCGCAGGGTATTCATCTGGCAGGCGTTCAGGCCCAGGATCGTCTGGTGGAGATGGCGTTTTTTCTGCCGATTGACGGTATGTTGCAGGCCGCAACCCTGGATGCACTGGTAAAAAGCCATGACACGCTATCCGAACAAGCCCCGCCGCTTGATTTCCGCCAGGTACAGGGCATGCTGAAAGGCTTTATCGATTTGGTGTTCCGCTGGCAGGGTAAATATTATTTGCTGGACTATAAATCCAACTGGTTGGGCGACAGTCATGGCGCTTACACGCCGCAGGCGATGGCTCAGGCGATGATCGATCACCGTTACGATTTGCAGTATCAGCTGTATAGCCTGGCGCTGCACCGTTATCTGCGTCACCGGCTGGCAGATTACGATTATGAACAGCATTTTGGTGGCGTGTTTTATCTGTTTTTACGTGGCATGGATGGCAGTTCGCCTGCCAATGGGGTGTTCCATACCCGGCCATCTCACGCATTTATTACCCAACTGGATGGCCTGTTTCGCGGCGAAGGAGCGACAGCATGAGTAGCATGACCGCGCTGCTGACTCAGGCGATGGCGTTGCGTTTGTTGCGCCCTCTGGATATTCAGTTTGCCTGCTTGTTGGCGGATGACCTGCAACCAGCACGCTTGTTGGTGGCGGCTTGTCTCAGTGCGGAAGCCGGTGAGGGCCACGTTTGCCTGCCGTTATCACAGCTGACGCCTGAGGGATTATTTAATGGTCGCCATCCGGAGCTGGCTCAGGCCATTTGGCAGGCCGCGGGTGCTCCCCAGGATTGGCAGGCGTTGTTTCATGACTGGCACGCACTGAGTGATGGCACACAGGCCACCCCCATTATCCTGACGCAACAGCGGCTCTATCTGCATCGGTTATGGCAGAACGAAGGCCAGGTCGCGCACTTTTTCCGCACCGATGTGGCCCCGCAGCAATTCGCGCCAGAACGCGTGCGTCAGGTACTGGACTCGCTGTTTGGCACGCAACCGGAGGACTGGCAGAAGATCGCCGCCGCGGTGGCGTTGACGCAGAAAACTGCGGTGATTTCTGGTGGCCCTGGCACGGGCAAAACCACCACCGTGGCAAAACTGCTGGCCGCGCTGATTCGCCTGAGCACCACTCCTTTGCGTATTCAACTGGCTGCACCGACCGGAAAAGCGGCCGCGCGTCTGACCGAGTCTCTGGGTAAAGCGCTACGGCAGCTTGACGTCAGCAACGAAGAACGGCTGTGCTTCCCGGCAGAAGCCACCACGCTGCACCGTCTGTTGGGGGCGCAGCCGGAAACCCAGCGTTTACGTTATCACGCTGGTAATCCCTTGCATCTGGATGTGTTGGTGGTGGATGAGGCTTCAATGGTTGATCTTGGCATGATGGCGAATTTGATCGCCGCGCTGCCACCGCAGGCTCGGGTGATCTTCCTTGGCGATCGCGATCAACTGGCGTCAGTGGAAGCGGGGGCGGTGCTGGGCGATATCTGCCGCTGTGGGGAAGCCGGTTACAGTCCGGCACGGGCGGCGCTACTGAGCCAACTCACCGGCTGTGTGGTGACGGGCAGGGAGGATGCAAACGCACCGTTGGTACGCGATGCGATCTGCCTGCTGCGTACCAGCTATCGCTTTGACGCCCAATCGGGCATAGGACAGCTGGCAGCCGCAGTCAATCAGGGTGATGCGGTTGCGGTTGAGCGCGTGTTTGGTGCCGGGTTCAGCGATATCTCTCGCCAAACGCTGAGCGATGCCGATGCCTATCAGGCGATGCTGACGCAGGTGGCTGAGGGATATCGACCTTACCTGCATCTGGTTGCCGAATGCGCCGAACCGGCGGCGATTATTCATGCCTTTGGCCGTTACCAACTGTTGTGCGCGTTACGTGAAGGGCCTTTTGGTGTGCAGGGACTGAACCAGCGTATTGAACAGAAACTGATTCAGTTGCAGTTAATTCGCCGACCGACCGGTGGCAGCCGCTGGTATCAGGGACGACCGGTGATGGTGACGCGCAACGATAGCGCTCTGGGGCTGTTTAATGGCGACATTGGCATTACCCTGCTGGATGAAGAAGGGCTACTGAAAGTCTTTTTCCCGTTACCGGATGGCACCATCAAAGCTGTGCAACCCAGCCGCTTGCCCGCGCATGACACAGCCTGGGTGATGACGGTGCATAAATCTCAGGGATCGGAGTTTGATCATACCGCGCTGGTCATGCCGGCGCAGTTTTTGCCGGTGCTGACGCGTGAACTGATTTATACCGCCATCACCCGCGCCCGTCGTCAATTGACGTTGTACAGCGATGACGGGGTATTTCGCCGCGCGGTGCAACTGCGCACGCAGCGTAGAAGTGGCTTGCTGGAGAGGCTGTAGCGGCGCGATTTATCGCGCCACTACGGCAGGTGGAAAAGTTAGCGCAAATCCGCCATCAGTACCTTCGAGCGGCGCTGGTAGTTGTACATTTTTTTCTTACTTTCCGGCAGCGACTCGATATCTACCGGGGTAAAGCCGCGTTCCTGGAACCAATGAATACTGCGAGTGGTCAGGACGAACAACTTTTTCAGCCCCATCTGCCGTGCCTGCAATGCCACGCGTTGCAGCAGCGCTTCGCCGCGTGACGAACTGCGATAGTCCGGGTGAACCGCCACACAGGCCATCTCACCAATCTGCTCGTCCGGGAACGGATAGAGCGCCGCACAGGCAATGGTCAGGTTATCGCGTTCAATAATGGTGAACTTGTCGATCTCCATTTCCAGCTGTTCGCGTGAGCGACGAACCAGAATCCCTTGCTGCTCCAGCGGGCGAATCAGCTCAAGGATGCCGCCGATATCGTTGATGGTGGCACGGCGAATCTGCTCGGCGGACTCCATCACAATCTGCGTACCAATACCGTCACGGGAGAACAGCTCCTGCAACAGCGCACCGTCTTCCTGATAGCTGATCAAATGGCTGCGCCGCACGCCGCTGCGACAGGCTTTGACTGCGCCACGCAGAAAACGCACCGTGCCGGAGAGGAAGTCGCCTTCGCTTTCCATTTCTTCAATACGTGCCTGAGCATCGTTCGGGAACAGCTCGGAAATAATGTCGCCCTCGCGGTTGGTCACGCCCTGCTCGGAGCAGAAACCAATCATTTTTTCCGCTTTCAGTTTGATCGCCAGCTGAGTGGCGACTTCTTCTGAGGTCAGGTTAAAACTCTCACCGGTAACGGATACGGCAACCGGGCCGAGCAAGACAATTGCCCCGTTATCAAGCTGACGATGAATGGCTTCTTCATCAATGCGGCGAATACGTCCGCTGTGGCAGTAATCCACGCCATCATCCACACCCAGAGGTTGCGCGATGATGAAGTTACCGCTGACCACATTGATATGCGCACCCTGCAATGGGGTATTGTTCAGACTCATCGACAAACGCGCAGTGATATCGAGTTGTAAGCGACCCGCAGCCTGTTTTACCAGTTCCAGCGACTGCGCATCGGTGACACGCGTATGTTTGTGATACGTCGGTTCCAGCTGCTGTTGCGCCATGCTGGCATCAATCTGCGGACGTGCACCGTAAACCACCACCAGGCGGATGCCGAGACTATGCAGCAGACCAATATCGTTAACGATGCTGGAGAAGTTATCATGCTCGATGGCCTCACCACCCAGCATAATGACAAAGGTCTTGCCACGGTGGGCATTTATATAGGGAACGGTATGGCGAAAACCCTGAACCAGTTCAGTACTACGTTCCTTCACGGCAAACCCTCTGTGAATGATTATTCGAAATTTTTGTATTTTTATGCTTTATTGCGCCGTAATGCAAGCGGCGAACCTGACGTTACTTTACGAATTTTGTGATGCAACCTGTGCTAACAGCCTGCATTATCTGGCTTTTCCGAAGTGAGAAGGCACCAGGGACTGGATAAAGTTTTCATCTTCTTTTACTCAACTGGCGATATTTTAGACATTACACAGTAGCTGGAGAGGCATGTTTGACGTAAATCCTTTTTTTTCACGCCGACGATTGTTACAAGGGGCAGGCGCTTTATGGTTGCTGAGCGTGACGCGCAGCGGGCTGGCGGCCAGCCAGCATATCGTGGCCGTGCGTATCTGGCCCTCGTCGACCTACTCGCGCGTTACCCTGGAATCTAACGTTCCGCTGCAATACAAACAATTCACTCTCAGCAATCCCGATCGCCTGGTTATCGACATCAACAATCTGCATATCAATCCCGTGCTGAAAGGCGTCGATAAACTGGTACGTGTGGATGATCCCTATATCAAAACCGCACGCGTCGGACAGTTCGATCCCAATACGGTGCGTATCGTGCTGGAACTAAAGCGCAGCGTAGCCCCGCGCAGCTTCACCCTCGATCCGGTAGCGGGCATTAAGCACCGTTTGGTGGTCGATCTCTATCCCAGCCAGCGTCAGCCGGAAGAGGATCCGCTACTGGCGTTACTCCAGGATTACAACCAGGGCGATTTGGATCGCGATCAGCCTGCGCAGGCACCGTTACCCGGAAAAGCCGGGCGCGACCGTCCGATCATCATCATGATCGATCCGGGACATGGCGGTGAAGATCCCGGGGCGCATGGCAAATACAAAACGCGTGAAAAAGATATTGTGCTAAAGATGGGGCGCTATCTGAAAGCGTTGATCGACAAACAACCGAATATGAAAGCCTATATGACGCGCAACGAAGATGTGTTTATTCCGCTGCGCGTGCGGGTGGCAAAAGCGCGTAAGCAACGGGCGGATTTGTTTGTATCCATTCACGCCGATGCCTTTACCAGTCGGGCGGCGCGCGGTTCGTCGGTGTTTGCGCTTTCTACCAGCGGTGCAACCTCCGCTGCGGCACGTTTCCTGGCGCAAACCCAGAATGAATCGGACCTGATTGGCGGCGTCAGCAAGAGTGGTGATCGCTATCTCGATCATACCATGTTCGATATGGTGCAGCGTCAGACCATCCACGACAGCCTGAAATTTGGTAAAGAGGTCTTGTCGCGCATGGGGCACATCAACCATCTGCATAAACGGACGGTGGATCAGGCCGGCTTTGCGGTGTTAAAAGCACCGGATATCCCGTCGATTCTGGTGGAGACGGCGTTTATCAGTAATGTGGAAGAAGAAAGGAAGCTGCGCACGCCGCGTTATCAGCATCAGGTGGCAGAAGCCATCCTGCATGGCATCAAAGCCTATTTTGACAAGGGCGCGGTGCTGGCACATCGCTAAGGGTTGCGGCAGGGATGCCGCTATTTTCCGGACGCCAGAAACAAAAAAACACCCGTTAAGGTGCTTATTTGTATTGGTTGCGGGGGCCGGATTTGAACCGACGACCTTCGGGTTATGAGCCCGACGAGCTACCAGGCTGCTCCACCCCGCGTCCGTCTGTCGCTGTGCGACTTTTCACATTGTCTCTCTTCATTTAAGAAGAGTTGGTTGCGGGGGCCGGATTTGAACCGACGACCTTCGGGTTATGAGCCCGACGAGCTACCAGGCTGCTCCACCCCGCGTCCGTGGATGCGCACTATACTCCGCACGCGCCGCGATGCAACCCCTTTTTGACAGAAAGCACAAAATTTACAGCCAGTTGGTGAATAAAACCACCAATAGGTTATTTATTGTACGCATATCAAGGTTGCACTCGGTGGTGGATTTCATTCTGTCTGCCCCTTTGCTATCGTCGCCATGCAAACTATCGATAAAAAGAGAAGGTCATGAAAGCAAATCGTGTGAAGTATGCACTTACTGGCGCATTTCTCGCGCTGCTGGCAGGTTGTAGCTCCAAACCTACGGATCGTGGCCAGCAATATATTGATGGCAAGCTGGATCAGCCGCTGGGTCTGGTCAATCAACCGAATGCCAAAGGGCGTCCGGTGAATGGCCGGGATTTTGGTGATCAGATTCGCCAGATTCAGTCTGCGTCTTCTGGATTGTATGGCCGCAACACCGGTACCTACAGCGCGATTGAAAGCTGGCTAATGTCGGGCGGTGATACCCGTCAGTTGCGCCAGTTCGGCCTGAATGCTTATCAGATGGAAGGGACTGATAACTACGGCAACGTACAGTTCACCGGTTACTACACGCCGGTGGTTGAAGCACGCTATACCCGCCAGGGTGAGTTCCAGTACCCGATTTACCGTATGCCACCGCGCCGAAGTGGGCAGAAGTTACCGAGCCGCGCTTCTATCTATAGTGGTGGTCTCGACGACCGTTACGTCATTGCTTACAGCAACTCGCTGATCGACAACTTTATGATGGACGTGCAGGGTAGCGGCTATGTGGACTTTGGTGATGGACGTCCATTGCGCTTCTTTGGTTACGGCGGCAAAAACGGCTGGGCCTATCACAGCATTGGTAAAGAGCTGATCGATCGCGGTGAAGTGAAACGCGAAGATATGTCGATGCAGGCGATTCGTCAGTGGGCGCAGGAGCATTCACCGGAAGAAGTGCGTGCGCTGCTGGAAACGAACCAATCTTTCGTGTTCTTCAAACCGGAAGAGTATGTACCGGTGCGAGGGGCCAGCGCAGTGCCGCTGATTGCCAAAGCCTCGGTGGCGTCTGACCGTTCGCTGATCCCTGCCGGGACTGCGCTGCTGGCGGAAGTGCCGCAGCTTAATGAAAAGGGCAAATTTAACGGTAAATACGAAATGCGCCTGATGGTGGCGCTGGATGTTGGCGGGGCGATTAAAGGCCAGCATTTTGACATCTATCAGGGCGTTGGTCCGGATGCTGCTCATCTGGCCGGTTTCTACAATCATTATGGTCGTGTCTGGGTGCTGAAAGCCGCACCGGGAGCCGGGCAACAGTTGTTCAGCAACCCCCAAAGTGGTGATAATGGTTCGTTGTTATTAGGTTCCAATTAATTTTTCTCTGCGGGCTGAGCGGCCCGCACGATCAAAAGGGTTGTTATGATAGTGGTTAGCGACGCCTGGCGGCAACGTTTTGGCGGCACGGCGCGTTTGTATGGGCAGGACGCATTACAGCGTTTTGCCGATGCGCATTTTTGCGTAATTGGTATTGGCGGGGTGGGGTCCTGGGCGGCTGAGGCGCTGGCGCGTACCGGTATCGGCAAAATCACCCTGATCGATATGGACGATGTCTGCATCACCAATACTAACCGGCAGATTCATGCGTTGCAGGGAAAGGTCGGTCAGGCAAAAACTGAGGTGATGGCGGAGCGTATCCGCGCGATTAACCCGGAATGTGAGGTGATCTGCATCGATGATTTCATCACGCCGGAAAACACCGCAGAGTTGCTGCCGGTTGGCTTCGATTATGTGATCGATGCGATCGATAGCGTTCGACCTAAAGCGGCGCTGATTGCCTGGTGTCGACGCAACAAAATTCCCTTGATCACCACCGGTGGTGCGGGTGGGCAGATCGATCCAACGCAGATTCAGGTGAGCGATCTGGCGAAAACCATCCAGGATCCGCTGGCGGCGAAATTACGTGAACGCCTGAAGAACGATTTTGGTGTGAAGAAAAACAGCAAAGGCAAGCTGGGCATCGATTGCGTCTTTTCCACTGAAGCGCTGGTCTATCCGCAGCCCGACGGCAGCGTGTGTGCGTCACGCAGCACCGCCGAAGGCCCGAAGCGTATGGACTGTGCGGCAGGTTTTGGTGCCGCGACCATGGTGACCGCCACCTTTGGTTTTATCGCGGTTGCGCACGCACTGAAGAAATTTCTCGCGCGCGCCGCACGCCAGCATTAAGCGTGTTGGCGCGCCGCACGCTGTACTGCGTCGGCCAGCGCCTGTAAACCGCTGCTGCGCGAGGCACTCAGTTGGGCGCGCAGGCCAAGCGTATCAAACAACGCCAGCGGATCCTGTTGCAGCAGGGTAGCTGGCGTTTTTCCTTCCACCGCAGTTAACAGCACTGCCAGCAAGCCACGCACGATACGTCCTTCACTGTCGCCATAGAAATGCAGCGTGCCGTTGTTTTGCAACTGACTGCTCAGCCAGACGCGATTCTCACACCCGCTCAGTTCGATGTCAGTGGTTTTCATCGCTTCCGGTAACGCAGGTAACTGACGGCTCAGTTGGATCAACTGACGATAACGATCTTCCCACTGATGAAAATGGCTGAATTTCTCTGTCAGGCTGGCCTCGGTGATCAGGTCACCGAACGGGTGTGGGGCGAGAAGGGCTGTGCTCATGGTGTTACTCACTCAGTAAATCGACGGCGCTTTGCATGGCGCGCACCAGCGCGTCCACGTCCTGCAAATTATTATAGGGGGCGAACGAGACACGCAAGGTGCCGCTCACACCCAACGCGGCCATCAGGGGCTGCGCGCAATGTTGGCCAGCGCGTAATGCAATGCCATGCTCTGCCAGCAGCGTCACGATATCGCTATGATGGATACCCGTGATTTCGAATGCCAGCAGACTGCTGCTGCCGCAGCGAAAACTGCGAAAGCCTGGCAGGGCGCTCAGCTGTTCTTCGGCAAGGCTGGCCAGTTGCTGGCTCCACATCTCCATCTTTTCCGCGTTATGTTGGCTGAGCCAGCGCAGGGCGGCGCTTAAGCCAATCACCCCCGCCACATTTGGTGTGCCCGCTTCAAAACGCCACGGCACCGGCTGCGGCGTGAAGCCGTTGAAATCCACCTGCGTCAGCATTTTGCCGCCGCCTTGCCATGGTGACATCTCTTCAAGCAATTCCGCTTTGCCATACAACACACCGATGCCCATCGGTCCGTACAACTTATGGCCGGAGAAGGCATAAAAATCAATGTCTTCAGCCTGTACATCCGGTGCGCAATGCACCACGCCCTGCGCGCCATCGACCATTACTTTGGCACCGACGGCATGTGCCAGCCGAATCGCCTGTGCCAAATCCGGGCAGCCTCCGGTGACATTCGACATCTGACCAATAGCCAGCAGACGTGTGCGTGAATTCAGTAACTGAGGCAATTGCTGGATATCAGGCAGGCGATCCGCACCCAGTGGCCATTTCACCACTTTTGCCCCTTTGGCCTGCGCCAGCATCAGCCAGGGCACCAGATTGGCGTGGTGCTCCGCCTCGCTCACCACGATTTCATCACCGGGTTGCAGGCGCGGCGCCAGCCAGCTGTTGGCTACCAGATTGATGGCTTCGGTGGTGCCGCGCGTCCAGATAATTTGTCGGTCATCAGCGGCATTCAACCAGCGGGCCACCAGGCCGCGCGCCTGTTCATATTGTTCTGTCAGGGCACGTGCGGCGGCGAACTGGCTGCGATGCACCGTCCCGGCACTCAGGGAATAGAACTGTTGTGTGGCCTCAATCACCGCCAGTGGTTTCAGGGCGGTAGCTGCGCTGTCGAGATAGACACCGGCATCAGCCAGCGCAGGAAATTGCTGGCGAAAAGCGGTGGGGGTAAAAATGGTCATATCCGGCCTGTTGTGATGAGTTTTTAGGACCAGACTGAAAGTCGGTCTGTAACCTGGCAAAGCTGGGAAAGCGCGTTATGCTAATTATTGCAAGGTTTAAACCAAAACCCGCATTAGAAATCGACCTTTCCAGTCGATTTCACTTTTTCAGCTGCCTCTGGTCAGCGTCTAGCGGGTGGTTTGATGCAATCAATCTGCAAGGAGATAGAAAATGAAAAAACTCGCCGCAGTGCTGGCCGTGTGTACCATGGCCTTTACCCTGGCTGCCTGTTCCAGCAATTACGTGATGCATACCAATGACGGCCGCACCATTGTTGCTTCTGGCAAACCTAAAGTAGACGATGATACCGGTATGATCAGCTATAAAGATGCCAATGGCAACCAGCAGCAGATTAACCGCTCAGATGTCAAAGAGATGGTTGAGATGGGCCAGTAAACGACAGATAAAAAAAAGCACCGCAATTTGCGGTGCTATGTAAATCACTTTGGACAGACAGGGTAAATCTACAGGAATTAAAAGCTTGATCCGCAATCGTCAGATCAAAATGCAAACACAACATCACGACCACAAGCCAAAAGCTCTCCAAAAGTCTGCGAACTAACGCACATTTCCAGAAATCTTTTCGTTCCGGCTTAGGAAGTGCGGCAACTATAGGTATTTGCTGGAGCTTCCTCAACGGACAATTTATAATGTCTCGGATTAAAAAAACTAATACCGTATGACTTGTTATAAGTTGCAGTATTACTCTGTTGATCCGGATACGGAAAACCATGTCTAAACGCCTTCCCCCGCTGAATGCTTTACGCGTCTTTGATGCTGCGGCACGCCATTTGAGCTTTACCAAAGCCGCCGAGGAGCTGTTTGTTACCCAGGCAGCTGTCAGCCATCAGATTAAATCTCTGGAAGATTTTCTCGGTCTTAAGCTATTTCGCCGGAGGAATCGTTCGCTTTTGCTGACGGAAGAAGGTCAAAGCTACTATCTGGATATCAAGGAAATTTTCTCCGCATTGAATGATGCGACGCGTAAACTACAGGCGCGCAGCGCCAAAGGTGCATTGACGGTCAGCCTGCTGCCGAGCTTCGCCATTCAGTGGTTGGTGCCACGTCTCTCCAGCTTTAATACAGCTTATCCGGGTATCGATGTCCGTATCCAGGCGGTTGACCGCGATGAAGAGAAACTGGCAGATGACGTGGATGTGGCGATTTTCTATGGCCGTGGCAACTGGCCAGGACTGCGGGTGGAAAAACTCTACGCGGAGTATCTGTTGCCAGTCTGCTCGCCGTTGCTGCTGACCGGGGACCATCCGCTGAAGTCACCGGCTGATCTGGCGCACTTCACGCTGCTGCATGATGCCTCGCGTCGTGACTGGCAATCCTATATTCGTCAACTAGGCTTGCAGCACATTAATGTGCAGCAGGGGCCAATTTTCAGCCACAGTGCGATGGTATTGCAGGCGGCGATTCACGGTCAGGGCGTGGCGCTGGCCAATAATGTGATGGCGCAGAGCGAAATCGAAGCCGGTCGTCTGGTCTGTCCTTTTAATGACGTATTGGTCAGTAAAAATGCTTTTTATCTGGTTTGTCATGACAGCCAGGCAGAACTGGGTAAAATAGCCGCCTTTCGACAGTGGATCCTGGCCAAAGCCGCAACCGAACAAGAGAAATTTCGTTTTCGTTACGATCACTAACGCGTTGATTGTTGCACAGTGACGTGCGTATTCACTCTGAGGATTGTTAGATGTCCAGTCGTGCCATGTTTATTTTTGCCGCCATCAGCGGTTTCACGCTGGTGGCTTTTGGTGCTTTTGGTGCCCATGTGCTGAGCAAATCCCTCGGCCCGGCCGAGATGGCGTGGATACATACCGGCCTGGAGTATCAGGCGTATCATACGCTGGCGATTATTGGCCTCGCATCGGCTATGTTGCGTCGAGCCAATATCTGGTTTTACTGGAGTAGCGCCGCACTGGCGTTGGGAACCGTATTGTTCAGCGGCAGCCTCTATTGTCTGGCGCTGTCGCATCTGAAGTTTTGGGTATTTGTTACGCCAGTCGGTGGCCTTGGCTTCCTGATTGGCTGGTTTTTGATGTTGATTGGCGCAATGCGTCTGAAACGAAAGGCAGAACGCCATGAATAAGGTTTTACTCTATTGCCGTCCTGGCTTTGAGAAAGAGTGTGCGGCAGAGATCAGTGCGAAAGCCGCTGAGCGTGAAATTTATGGTTTCCCGCGTGTGAAAGACGACGCTGGCTATGTGTTGTTTGAATGCTACCAACAGGAAGATGCGGAGAAATTGATCAGCCAACTGCCGTTTGCTGAGCTGATTTTTGCCCGTCAGATGGTGGTGGTAGGGGAATTGCTGCGTGACTTGCCACCTGAAGACCGTATTTCACCGATTGTCGGGATGCTGACCGGGGTCGTCGAGAAAGGCGGTGAATTACGTGTCGAAGTGCCCGACACCAACGAAGCCAAAGAACTGACCAAATTTTGCCGCAAGTTTACAGTGCCGCTGCGCGCCAGCCTGCGTGAAAGCAAAATTCTGCTTAACTACGAAAGCCCGAAACGTCCGGTGGTGCATGTGTTCTTTATTGCCCCCGGTACCTGTTATGTTGGCTACTCGCTGCCGCAGAATAACTCACCGTTTTATATGGGCATTCCGCGCCTGAAATTCCCGTCAGATGCGCCAAGCCGTTCCACCCTGAAACTGGAAGAGGCTTTTCATGTCTTTATCCCGGCTGACGAATGGGATGAACGTCTGGGTAGCGGGATGTGGGCAGTGGATCTGGGCGCGTGTCCTGGTGGCTGGACCTATCAGTTGGTGAAACGCAGCATGATGGTCTACGCGGTCGATAACGGGCCAATGGCGCCGAGTTTGATGGATACCGGACAGGTTACGCACTGCCGTGAAGACGGCTTCCGCTTCCGTCCTCCCCGTAACAACATCAGCTGGCTGGTGTGCGACATGGTGGAAAAACCAGTGCGCGTTGCCAGCCTGATGAGTGAATGGCTGGTCAATGGCTGGTGTCGCGAAGCGATCTTCAACCTTAAATTGCCGATGAAAAAGCGCTATGAAGAGGTGACACAAAACCTGGCGATGATTGATGCCACCCTGAAAGAGCAGGGGATTAATGCGCAGATTCAGGCGCGTCAGCTCTACCACGATCGCGAAGAAGTGACGGTGCATGTGCGCCGTATCTGGGCGTCCGTTGGTGGACGTCGCGACGAACGCTAATCCTCCGTCATACTTTGCGCTGCAGGTGCGTTGGCTGCGTGTGCTCACCCCAGTTACTTACTGATGTAAGCTCCTGGGGATTCGCGTACTTGCCGCCTTCCTGCAGCACAAATTATTTTGGCGGATTGCAGCTCAATGCTACGGGTTATACCGCAGCGTATTCAGATTGCCTTGCAGCACCAGATCACGCTTCAGTGTCGAGACCTGGCGACAAATCTCCGCCATGGCACGTTGTGACTGCAATTTCCCTTGCCACTTTGCGGGCACCTGATCCCACTGTTGGTAAATCGCTTCCAGCGAGCCAAATTGCCCAATCAGTTCCCGTGCGCTTTTCGGACCGATGCCCGCCACCCCCGGAATCTTGCTACTGCTGATGCCACACAATCCCCAATAGTCTGCGAGTTGCGCAGGTGTCACCCCGAACTCCTGTTCAATAAAGGGGACGTCCAGCCAGCGTTTCTGGAAGTAATCGCGAATCCGGATCTGTGGTGCCAGTAGCTGACAGTAGCCTTTATCGGTCGAGACAATCGTTGCCTGATGGCCGGCATCCGCCATTTTGATCGCCAGCGTCGCAGCCAGGTCATCGGCTTCGTCCTGATCGGCGATCCAACAACTGACACCGGCAGCCTGAAATGCCTGTTGGATCGCGGGCATTTCCTGTTGTAAATCATCTGGCATCGGTGGGCGACCGGCTTTGTAGTCCGGCAGCAAGGCATGACGCCAGCCTGGCTGGCGTGTGGCGCTGTCAAACACCGCGACCACGTGTGTTGGCCGGGTATGGCCCAACAACTGATGCAGCGCCGCCACGCAGGCATCACGGCATGGCGATCCCTGAACGGCATGTAAACGGCGGATCAGGTTCAGGGCATCAACAATAAGGAGATGAAAAGACATGATGATAGCGGCAGCCCGCAGGCTGCCTTCCTGAGTTATTTGATGATTTCGTAGCAGGGAATATAGGCAGTGCCCGGCAGTTTCATGCGATGCTGGGCGACAAAGCCCTGTAGCAGTTCATCCATGCGGTGCATGATGTCCGGATCGCCATGCAGTTTGTACGGCCCTTTTTCACGGATTTCGCGGATGCCCACTTCTTTCACGTTGCCCGCGACAATGCCCGAGAAGGCACGACGTAAATCCGCTGCCAGTTTTTCTGCGGGTTGATTGGTGTACAGGTTCAGGTTCGCCATGTTTTCGTGAGTGGGCAGGAACGGCAGTTGCAGGTCCGGCACGATACGAATTGACCAGTTGAAGCTGTAGGCATCACCGGTTTCACGACGATACTCTTTCACCTGCGGCATGGCTTTCTTCATCAGACGCGCCACTTCGGCGGCATCATCAATGATGATTTTGTAATGTTTACGCGCGCTTTCGCCCAGCGTACTGACAATAAAATCGTCCAGAACGCGGAAGTAATCGGCGCTTTCTTGCGGCCCGGTCAGAATCAGCGGCAGTACCTGATCCTTGTTCTGTGGGTTCATCAGAATACCCAGCAGATACAACAACTCTTCTGCCGTACCAACACCACCCGGGAAAATCACGATGCCGTGGGCGATACGCACAAAGGCTTCGAGGCGTTTTTCGATATCCGGCATGATGATCAATTCATTGACCAGCGGATTCGGTGGCTCAGCGGCAATGATCGAGGGTTCGGTCAGGCCGATAAAACGGCTGTCGCGGTAGCGTTGCTGCGCATGACCGACTGCTGCACCTTTCATCGGCGCTTCCATCACCCCCGGGCCACAACCGGTACAGATATTGAGTTCCCGCAGGCCAAGTTGCGTACCCACGTTACGACAATACTGATATTCCACGGCGTTAATCGAGTGACCACCCCAGCACACTACGGTATTGGGGTATTCGCCGACGTGCAGCGCACGGGCGTTACGCAGGATGGAAAAGACCAGATTGGTGATATGTGCTGAGTCCTCAGCATCCAGATTCTGAAAGCGTTCAGCAGCAGATAGCTGGCCGTTAACAAACAGAATGTCGCGCAGTACGGCAAACAGGTTCGCCTGCAATGAGCGGATAATCCGGCCATCGACAAAGGCTTCTTCCGGCGGGTTGATCAGTTCAAGTTTAACGCCACGTTCGCGGCGTAACACGTTGATATCAAAACTTTCAAAGCGGGAAAGCAGTTCATGACTACTGTCGGTCTGACTACCAGAATTGAGCACCGCGAGTGAACAGTTGCGAAACAGTTGGTACAGGTCGCTGCTGGCGGTGCGTTTCAGCATATCGACTTCCAACTGGGAGAGCAGATCCATCGAGCCAAGAGGGCTAATATGAGTAATCAAGAGAACTCCTTTACACGCAAGCGCGTGACTGATGACGCTGTGCTTAACTTCCCGGGCACAGTGACGAATATCCCTGGTCGCGCACGGTTGGCCGCCCGCGCCTTTGACAGAGTAGCCTTGTCTGCGGTGAATGCTCAAGTGGAACCGCGCATCCATGCTGCGGCCTGCGAGGCGTCTCGCAATCTGTTACTGACGTACCAGACGGGAAAATCCCGGCGAGAAGGGCACATTGCTACGCCACGGGTTGATATCGAGGCCGCCACGTCGTGTGTAACGGGCATAGACCGTCAAGGCTTCTGGGTGGCAAAAGCGTTGAATATCATTGAAAATGCGTTCAACACACTGTTCATGAAACTCATTGTGCTGACGGAAAGAGACCAGGTAACGCAACAGCGCTTCACGATCGATACGTGGGCCTTTATAACGGATCATCACTGAACCCCAGTCGGGTTGATGAGTGATGAGGCAGTTAGATTTCAGAACATGGCTGACCAGCGTTTCTTCAATAATGTCGTGACCGGCAGCTTGTGCCAGGTGGTCGGCATTAAACGCATAGTCGTGAATTTCAATATCCTGTTCATCGATCAGCTCGCCAGTGAAATGGCCAATCGGCTGGCCTTCGATTTCACTGAGACGGAACAAGGCCACGCTGACTTCACCTGCAGCACAGGCACTGAGATCGCGTTGCAGCGTCTGCCGCACTTCACCCCAGTCGGCGAAAACCGTCTGATTAAAACTGTTAAGATAGAGCTTGAAGCTCTTTGACTCGATAAGATTGCGGCTCGCGGCATTCAGCACCACTTCGCCCACCGCCACCTGCGGCACGCCTTTGCTGTTCAGCCAGGAGAGTTCGTACAGCGTCCAGATATCAGCCCCGTGAAAGGGCAGGTTGTCGGGAAACAGTCCCAGCGGCTCGCGATTAAGGCTGCGCGGCACGGGCTGTAGCAGCGAGCTGTCGTAATGATCGACATACGCCGTGGGTTTACCCAAGGTCAGGCCACTTAATACCTGATCCTGTTGTTCAGTAGACATAACGGTTACCACTAAAATCCATCAAAGTGGCTAAGTGTAACCTATCAGAAGCGAGAAGATGAATGATGCAGCAAACCGTAGATGCTCTGCGCGATTTTACCGCCCGTTATTGTGATGAATGGCAGCAGCGCACCGGACACTTACCCGCCAGCAGTGATCTGCACGGTGTCCCGTCGCCCTGCATTCAGACGACGCTGGATGATCGCGTGTTGTGGCAACCCCAGCCATTTACGTTACCAGCGACGCTGGCAGCCGTTGAGCGTGCGCTGGATCTCGAACTGCAGCCGGATATTACCGCGTTTTACACCACCCAGTTTGCCGGTGATATGACCGCACGATTTCAGCAGCGGGATATCACGTTGTTACAGGTGTGGAGTGAAGATGATTTCACGCGTTTACAGGAGAATTTGATTGGTCATTTGGTCATGAAGCGTCGCCTGAAGCAAAGCCCGACCTTGTTTATCGCCACGACGGATTCCGAGCAGGATGTCATCTCGCTATGTAATCTTACGGGTGAAGTTATTCTTGAGCATCCTGGTAGCAAAAAGCGCGAGATATTGTCCCCAGAAATTAAGATGTTTCTTAATAACTTACAACCGGTTAGCGAGTAGATTGCAGACATTGGCTCGCTTTGTTGTAAGAGATCTCTCACATGATGTGTGAGAGATCGGCAAATTGTACTGAAGAATTCGCGAAGCCTGGCTTGTAAAAATATTGTGAATCATGAGTTTATGGCAACAGTCCGAAAATCATCCGATAACTGACTGATGTAACGGCTTTTAGTACCTTGTATCCGCGATAGTTTCTGCCAGAATAGTTACCACTGGCAGGAAGCCACGGATTAAGCGATGTTCAGGAGAATATCAGCCAGGTGGCTGGAGCGTAACGGAGTTTACGGCACACGGAAGGCTTCAGGATGAAGCAGGACACTCAGGAGTGAGTCAGGGACACCTCCAGGACGGAGAATGAGAGCCACGCGGGATGTGGCGGGCCAGGATGCTAAGGACCAACGTCAGGATGACAAGCGAAGGATAGCACAGGAAAAGTTGTCACGGATGAGCAGGGAGCACAGCGGTGGCGGGATTGCTGCAAACGAACCGGGAGCACTGTAATTACAGTGCTCCCCTTTTTTTATGCGCTTTTTGAGCATCGCCCGACAAGTGATATGCTTGCCGCCCGATTTTTCTCTGGAGGTGGCGCATGTCGTCGCAACAACTTATTTTGCAGCGGCTACAGCAGGTCGAAGCGGTGATGCGCGAACACGACCACTGGCAGACGCAATCCCCCGATGCCGCCGCATTTGCCAGCACCCAACCCTTTTGCCTTGATACGCTGGCACCGCTTGAGTGGCTACAGTGGGTGTTAATCCCACGGTTGCAGGCGCTGATCGCCGCTGATGCCCCGTTGCCACAAAATTTCGCGGTGGCGCATTATTATGAAATGGCGCTTCCTCCCGGCACGCCGGGCCATCCCATGCTGTTGCTGACGTTACGCCAGCTTGATGCCTTATTTTCGGAACCTGCTGCCTGATGCTGGAGATTATTTATCAGGACGAGTGGCTGGTCGCCGTCAATAAACCTGCGGGTTGGCTGGTGCACCGTAGCTGGCTCGACCGCAAAGAAAAAGTGGTGGTGATGCAAACGGTGCGTGATCAGATTGGTCAGCACGTTTTTACCGCCCACCGCCTGGATCGTCCTACCTCGGGCGTGTTGTTGATGGGATTGTCGAGTGAGGTTGGGCGGCTGCTGGCCCAGCAATTCGAACAACATCAAATCCGCAAAACCTACCATGCGGTGCTGCGTGGCTGGCTGATGGAAAGCGGTACGCTCGATTATCCGTTGGTTGAGGAACTCGATAAGATCGCTGATAAGTTCGCCACCGAACCCCGTGGGCCGCAACCGGCAGTCACCGATTTTCAGATGCTGGCGCACACTGAAATGCCGGTAGCGATTGGTCGTTATGCCACTGCGCGTTACAGCCTGGTGGAGATGCAACCGCGTACTGGCCGCAAGCACCAGTTGCGCCGCCATATGGCACATCTGCGCCACCCCATTATTGGTGATACGACTCACGGTGATCTGCGGCAGAACCGTGGCGCGGCGGCAAATTTTGGGCTGGATCGTCTGATGTTGCATGCCAGCGCGCTGAGCCTGAATCATCCGGTTACTGGGGAACCGCTGGTGATCCGTGCCGGTCTGGATACCGTCTGGCAGCAGATGCTGCACCAGTTTGGCTGGCAGCATCAGATCCCTGATGTTCCCAGGGTTGAGTTTGTCGATGAGGCAGTCCAGGATAAGCCAACAGAATAAGGAGCAGCTTGATGGCAAAGATTGGCATTTTTGTAGGTACAGTTTACGGCAATGCGTTGCTGGTAGCGGAAGAGGCGGAACCGGTATTGCAGGCGCAGGGCCATGAAGTCAAGGTGTTTGAAGACCCGTCGCTGGCACAGTGGCAGGATTATCAGCAGGATGTGGTGTTGATTATCACCTCCACCACCGGTCAGGGCGATTTTCCTGATAGCATCGCCGGGCTGTATCACGCGGTGAAAGATCAGCTGGGCTATCAACCTGACTTGCGCTATGGCGTGATTGCGCTGGGCGACAGCAGCTACGATAACTTCTGCGGCGCGGGCAAGACCTTCGATGCGTTGTTGCAGGAGCAGAGCGCCAAACGTGTCGGTGAGCTGTTAACGGTGGATGCGACGGAAGATCCGGAGCCGGAATCGGTCACCACGCCTTGGGTGGAAAACTGGGGCAAGTTGTTGTAATTACGTAGCGGCGCGATAAATCGCGCCGCTACGGATGAGGGAATCAGGTCACAGGCGCCGGATTAAACACCGCCAGCTGATTGCGGATGCCCCAGCGGTCGGACCATGTCTGCTTACGTGCGCTGGCAATATCCAGAATCAGTTCAAACAACCGCCAGCCGACTTGTTCGATACTCTCTTCACCGGTGGCAATGGTGCCCGCATTAATATCCATCAAATCATGCCAGCGTTCAGCCAGTGCGCTGCGCGTCGCCATCTTGATGACCGGAATTGCCGCCAGGCCATAAGGTGTGCCGCGTCCGGTCGTAAAGACCTGCAACGTAATACCGGATGCCATCTGCTGCGTTCCGCAAACAAAATCACTGGCGGGGGTCGCCGCATAGATTAAACCGCGTTTGGTTGGCCGCTGGCCCGCTGACAGCACCTCAACAATCGGGCTACGACCGGATTTGGCAATCGATCCCAGCGCTTTTTCTACCACATTGGCCAGGCCGCCTTTTTTGTTGCCGGGTGAAGGGTTAGCGCTACGATCGGTTTGTCCGAGGCTGAGGTAGTCGTCATACCACGCCATCTCCTCCAGCAGACGTTTGCCGGTTGCTTCATCAACCACACGTGGCGTCAACAGATGGATTGCATCACGCACTTCGGTCACTTCGGAAAACATCACCGTTGCGCCGCAGCGTACCAGCAGATCAGAAGCAAAGCCCACTGCCGGGTTCGCGGTGACGCCAGAAAACGCATCGCTGCCACCACATTGCATGCCGATGACCAACTCAGAAGCCGGGCAGGTTTCGCGCTTACGTTGATTGAGCCGTTTCAGATGGCGTTCGGCGACCTGCAAAATCTCATCCACCATCGCGCCAAAGCCCACCAGGCGTTCATCCTGCAAACGCACAATGTCATTATCGTCCAGTGAGATGGCCTGCACATCGGGGGTACCGGTCAGCAGGCGCTCAGGCTGCAACTTCTCGCAGCCAAGGCTAACCACCATCACTTCGCCGCCAAAATTGGGGTTCAGCGCCAGGTTATGAATGGTGCGAATCGGCACGACCGCAGCAGGTGCATTAATGGCCACACCGCAGCCATAAAGGTGATTGAGAGCCACCACGCCATCAACATTGGGATAACGCGGTAGCAGATCGCGTTCGATAATTTTCACCACGTAATCCACCACACCCGCAACACAATGCACGCTGGTGGTGATGGCGAGGAGATTGCGCGTTCCTACGCTGCCATCGGCATTGCGATAGCCTTCGAAGGTATAACCCGCCAGCGGCGGTAAATCGGGTGGGACATTATTCGCCAGCGGCAGGCTGGCGAGCGGCGGCGCTTCGGGCAGCGCCACCAGTGACTCCTCAATCCAGCTACCCTGGGCAATGGGACGCAGTGCATAGCCGATCACTTCGCCGTAACGCACAATCGCGCCCTGCTCAGGAATATCAGTCAGTGCGACCTTGTGGCCCTGCGGCACATGCTCAGTCAGCTGCAGCCCATCGTCAAAGCGGGTGCCCGCAGGCAGCCCCTGGTTATTCACCACGATGGCGACGTTATCGCTATCGTGAACTTTAATATAAAGCGGTTTCTCGCTTAGAGGTCGGTTCATTGCTCACCTTCCATTCTGCCGCGCTGTACATGGCAACGCGGTGTCATTGATTGCTTCCGTCACGCCATCTTTTTTTGCCAGCCTTAGTATATGCAGGGGTATTACCCAATACATTGTGCAACTGACTGGCTTTTGGCGGTTTTATTACGTCAGTTTGGTACATTTAACCAAACGCAAGTGAAGGGACTCACAAAGCGTCATAAAGCTGTATGTTAATTGACCATTGCTGAGGTGATTTTGATGGTTCCGTGAGCCATGCCGCAGCGTTATGTGCAAACGCCACAAAATACCTATCCAGGCGATGAAATCATCGGGCTTTCTTCCAGTGTTTCGCTCTCCACCTGTTTCTATACTGGCTCTCGTTATCCAACGTTAGGTTATTCGTCACGACGCATCATCGTATTGCCAATAAAAAAATCGCCGTGTTTAACCGAACATCATTCTGATACCCAACGCGATGTGTATGCAGTCAGAGTGAATGTAGCGACCGCTATATTTCAGGAGTGCATCATGAATAGTTTCAGCCAGACAGCGGAAGCGGTGCAAAAGCGCACCAACGCCCGTTACTGGATTGTGGTGATGTTATTTATCGTCACCTCTTTCAACTACGGTGATCGTGCAACGATTTCGATTGCCGGTTCTGCCATGTCCAAGGATATCGGCCTTGATTCGGTCGGTTTAGGATATATTTTCTCAGCATTCTCATGGGCTTATGTTATCGGCCAAATCCCGGGTGGTTGGCTGCTCGACCGCTTCGGTTCTAAACGCGTTTACTTCTGGAGCATCTTCACCTGGTCACTGTTTACCTTCCTGCAAGGCTTCGTCGACCTGTTCAGCGGCTTCGGCATTGTGGCTTCGTTGTTTATGTTGCGCTTCCTCGTGGGGCTGGCTGAAGCCCCGTCTTTCCCGGGCAACAGCCGTATCGTTGCCGCCTGGTTCCCTGCGCAAGAACGCGGCACGGCGGTGGCTATCTTCAACTCCGCACAATACTTCGCCACGGTAATTTTCGCCCCCATCATGGGCTGGCTGACCTCGGAAGTGGGCTGGGCGCATGTGTTCTGGTTTATGGGCGGACTGGGCATCATCATCAGCTTTATCTGGCTGAAGGTGATCCACGATCCTAACGATCACCCTGGCGTCAACAAGGCTGAGCTGGAGTATATGGAGCAGGGCGGCGCGCTGATCAATATGGACAGCAAGAAGTCTGAGCACAAAGTCAGTTGGGGAGAGAAGTTCTATCAAATCAAACAGCTGCTCTCTTCCCGCATGATGCTGGGCATCTATCTCGGTCAGTACTGCATCAACGCCTTAACCTACTTCTTTATCACCTGGTTCCCGGTATATCTGGTGCAGGCGCGCGGCATGTCGATTCTGAAAGCCGGGTTTATTGCTTCAGTGCCTGCGGTGTGTGGCTTCCTGGGCGGTGTATTAGGTGGGGTGATCTCGGATTACCTGATGCGTAAAACCGGCTCTCTGAACATTGCGCGTAAAACCCCGATTGTGGTCGGCATGCTGATGTCCATCAGCATGGTGATGTGTAACTACACCCAAACGGAGTGGGTGGTGGTGTTCTTTATGGCGCTGGCGTTCTTTGGTAAAGGCATCGGGGCGCTGGGCTGGGCCGTGATGGCGGATACCGCGCCGAAAGAGATCAGCGGCCTGAGTGGCGGTCTGTTCAATATGTTCGGCAATTTCTCGGGCATTGTTACCCCCATCGCCATCGGCTACATCATTGCCACCAGCGGTTCCTTTGAAGGTGCGCTGATTTATGTCGGTATCCACGCCTTCGTCGCCGCGTTTAGCTTCCTGGTGATTGCCGGGGATATCAAACGTATCGAATTGAAACATCGGGCATAAGGACAGAGCATGAATACGCAAAGTACCCCGGTTATCACTGATATGCAGGTGATCCCGGTTGCCGGTTACGACAGCATGCTGCTCAACATCGGCGGCGCGCACAGCGCCTGTTTCACCCGCAACATTGTGGTGCTGACCGATAGCGCCGGGCATACCGGTGTGGGTGAAGCGCCGGGTGGTGAGACCATTTATCAGACGTTGGTGGATGCGATTCCCCAGGTGAAAGGCCAGCAGGTGGCGCGCATGAATCGCCTGGTGCAGCAGGTGCACAAAGGCAACCAGTCGGCGGATTTCGATACCTTCGGCAAAGGGGCCTGGACGTTTGAACTGCGTGTCAACGCCGTGGCTGCGCTGGAAGCGGCACTGCTGGATTTGCTCGGCCAGTGCCTGGGTGTACCGGTGGCGGAGCTGCTTGGTCCGGGCCAGCAGCGTGATGAAGTGACCGTGCTCGGTTATCTGTTCTACATCGGCGATCGGCGTAAAACCGATCTGCCCTATCTGAGCGGCGCAGCGGCCAGCCATGACTGGTATCACCTGCGCCATCAGGAAGCATTAACGCCGGATGCGGTGGTCCGTCTGGCGGAGGCGGCCCAGGATAAATACGGCTTCAAAGATTTCAAACTGAAAGGCGGCGTATTACCGGGTGAGCAGGAAATCGCCTCGGCGGTCGCGTTGAAAAAACGTTTTCCGGATGCGCGTATCACCGTCGATCCCAACGGGGCCTGGTTGCTTGATGAAGCCATCAGCCTGTGTAAAGGCATGGGGGAGGTATTGACCTATGCCGAAGACCCCTGTGGGGCTGAGCAAGGCTACTCCGGCCGCGAGGTGATGGCGGAGTTTCGTCGCGCCACCGGCCTGCCGGTAGCCACCAATATGATCGCCACCAACTGGCGTGAGATGAACCATGCGGTGATGTTGAATGCTGTCGATATCCCGCTGGCTGACCCGCATTTCTGGACACTGAGCGGCGCGGTCCGCGTGGCGCAGTTGTGTGATGACTGGGGGCTGACCTGGGGTTGCCACTCCAACAACCATTTCGACATTTCGCTGGCGATGTTCACGCATGTTGGCGCGGCAGTTCCGGGTAAACCAACGGCGATTGATACCCATTGGATCTGGCAGGAGGGCGACCAGCGCCTGACGAAAGAACCGCTGCAAATCCGCAACGGCAAAATCGCCGTGCCGGACAAACCCGGCCTCGGCATTGAGCTGGACTGGGATCGTCTGCAACAAGCTAATGCGCTGTACAAATCTCTGCCAGCCGGCGCGCGTAATGACGCTACGGCGATGCAATATCTGGTTCCCGGTTGGTCGTTCGACCGTAAGCGTCCGGCCTTTGGTCGCAGCAAAGTTTAAGGAGCAGGAAATGAGTCAGACACCGAAAATTACATCCATGCAGGTCATTCCGGTGGCCGGTTATGACAGCATGTTGCTCAACCTGAGTGGCGCGCATGCCCCTTTCTTCACCCGCAACATCGTTATCATCAAAGACAATGCGGGCCATACCGGGGTGGGGGAGATTCCGGGTGGCGAGAAAATTCGTCAGACGCTGGAAGACGCCGCCGCGCTGGTGGTGCAGAAAACCGTTGGCGAGTACAAAAACATTCTTAACCTGGTGCGTAGCACCTTTGCCGACCGCGATGCTGGCGGGCGTGGCAGCCAGACGTTTGACCTGCGCACCACCATCCATGTGGTGACCGGGATTGAAGCGGCGCTGCTTGACCTGCTTGGTCAGCATTTGGGCGTCAATGTGGCGTCGTTACTGGGCGACGGACAGCAACGCGATCGGGTAGAAATGCTCGGCTATCTGTTCTACGTCGGCGATCGCAAGAAAACCTCGCTGCCGTACCAGAACCAGGAAAATGACAAATGCGACTGGTATCGCCTGCGTCATGAAGAGGCGCTGACGCCGGATACGGTGGTCCGTCTGGCGGAAGCCGCGTATGAAAAATACGGCTTTAATGATTTCAAACTGAAAGGTGGTGTGCTGCGCGGCGGTGAAGAGGCTGAAGCGGTCACTGCGCTGGCGCAGCGTTTCCCGCAGGCGCGCATCACCCTTGATCCCAACGGAGCCTGGTCGCTGAATGAAGCCATTCTGCTGGGCAAACAACTGAAAGGCGTGCTGGCCTATGCGGAAGACCCGTGCGGTGCGGAGCAGGGTTATTCCGGGCGTGAAGTGATGGCGGAATTCCGTCGCGCCACCGGGCTGCCGACGGCCACCAATATGATCGCCACCGACTGGCGTCAGATGGGCCACACCCTGTCACTGCAATCGGTCGACATCCCGCTGGCTGATCCTCATTTTTGGACCATGCAAGGCTCGGTACGTGTGGCGCAGATGTGTCACGACTTTGGCCTGACCTGGGGCTCACACTCTAACAACCATTTCGATGTTTCGCTGGCGATGTTCACTCACGTGGCGGCCGCTGCGCCGGGCGCAATTACCGCCATCGATACCCACTGGATCTGGCAGGAAGGCAATCAGCGCCTGACCAAAGAACCGTTCCAGATTAAAGGTGGCATGGTGCAGGTACCGCAGAAGCCGGGCCTCGGTGTCGAGCTGGATATGGATCAGGTGATGCAGGCTAATGCGCTGTATCAGAAACACGGTCTGGGCGCGCGCGATGACGCTCAGGCGATGCAATTCCTTGTGCCCAACTGGACCTTTGATAACAAACGTCCGTGCCTGGTGCGCTAATTTTTTCCGTTACAGGAGTCAAGATAATGAGCAATACAGCCTGGCCGAATGCCTTTCGTCGCCGTTTGCTGGCAGGAGAAACCCTGATTGGTAGCTGGTGTGCATTGGCCAATCCGATCACCACCGAAGTCCTGGGTCTGGCAGGCTTTGACTGGCTGGTGCTGGATGGCGAACACGCGCCGAATGACATCACCACCTTTATTCCACAACTGATGGCGTTGAAGGGCAGTCACAGCGCGCCGGTGGTCCGCCCGCCTTGCAACGAACCGATCATCATCAAGCGTCTGTTGGATATCGGTTTCTATAACTTCCTGATTCCGTTTGTTGAGACGGCGGAAGAAGCGACACGCGCCGTGGCCTCCACGCGCTATCCGGGAGCCGGGATTCGCGGGGTATCCGTTTCGCACCGTAGCAACATGTACGGCACGCTGCCGGATTACAACGCCACCATCAACGACAACATCACGGTGCTGGTACAGATCGAATCCCAGCTGGCGGTGGACAACATTGATGCCATTGCCGCGGTGGAAGGTGTGGACGGTATCTTCGTTGGGCCGGGCGACCTTTCTGCGGCGCTGGGGTATCTCGGTCAGCCCGCGCACCCGGAAGTGTTGAAAGTCATTAAATACATTTTTGAACGCGCTAAAGCGGCGGGCAAACCGAGCGGTATTTTGGCTCCGGTAGAAGCCGACGCACGCCGTTATCTCGAATGGGGAGCCAGTTTTGTTGCTGTCGGCAGCGATCTGGGTGTTTTCCGCCACGCCACACAGGCGCTGTGCGACAAATTTAAGAAGTAATTGACCAAGGGGCAACGTCATGAAAATTGGATTTATCGGCCTGGGCATCATGGGCAAACCGATGAGTAAAAACCTGCTGAAAGCGGGCTATTCGCTGGTGGTACGTGACAACAACCCGGCCAGTGAAGCCGAGCTGGTTGAGCTGGGGGCTTCAGTCGCGAAAAGCGCGAAAGAAGTCGCGCAGCAGGTAGATGTGGTGATCACCATGGTGCCGAATTCACCGCAGGTGAAAGAGGTGTGTCTGGGTGAGAACGGTATCATTGATGGTGCGAAAGCCGGCCTGATTGTGATCGATATGAGTTCTATCGCACCACTGGCCAGCCGTGAAGTCCACGACGCTCTGGCAGTGAAAGGCATCAAAATGCTGGATGCGCCGGTCAGCGGCGGTGAGCCGAAAGCGATTGAAGGGACGCTGTCGGTGATGGTCGGTGGTGATAAAGCGGTGTTTGACCAGTGCTACGACATCATGAAAGCGATGGCGGGTTCGGTGGTACACACCGGTGATATTGGTGCGGGTAACGTGACCAAACTGGCGAATCAGGTGATTGTGGCGCTGAATATTGCCGCAATGTCCGAAGCGCTGTCGCTGGCGACCAAAGCGGGTGTGAATCCGGAACTGGTCTATCAGGCGATTCGTGGTGGTCTGGCTGGCAGCACCGTGCTGGATGCCAAAGCGCCGATGGTGCTGGATCGTAACTTTAAGCCGGGCTTCCGCATCGATCTGCACATCAAAGATCTGGCTAACGCGCTGGATACCTCACACGGTGTGGGCGCACAGCTGCCGCTGACCGCTGCGGTAATGGAGATGATGCAGGCGCTGAAGGCTGATGGTCTGGGCACTGCCGACCACAGCGCACTGGCCTGCTATTATGAAAAATTAGCGAAAGTTGAGATTACCCGGTAGCTCGCACGTCCGGTATCGCAGGATACCGGACGGCCAGGTTGCCTTAGCAGGACGGATTTCCGTCATCAACCGCGCTCGGATTGCCTATGAAAATCGTTATCGCACCGGATTCATATAAAGAGAGTTTATCCGCCCTGGAAGTGGCTTCAGCGATCGAAGCGGGATTCCGCGACATCTTTCCTGAAGCTGACTACGTAAAAATACCGGTTGCCGACGGTGGTGAAGGCACGGTAGAAGCGATGGTGGCGGCAACGCAAGGAAGCATTGTCAGGCTAACGGTCACTGGACCGTTGGGGGAGCCTGTTGATGCGTTTTACGGTTTGTCGGGTGACGCCCGCACCGCGTTTATTGAGATGGCGGCGGCCAGTGGTCTGGAACTGGTGCCAACATCGCGCCGCGATCCACTGATTACCACCTCCTTTGGTACCGGCGAGCTGATCAAGAACGCACTGGATCGTGGGGTGGGACATATCATCATTGGCATTGGCGGCAGCGCGACCAATGATGGTGGCTCGGGCATGATGCAGGCGCTTGGCGCGCGCTTGCTGGACCAACAGGGCAATGAAATCGCCTATGGCGGCGGTGCCTTGCCGCAGTTGGCTCGTATTGAAATTGATGGCCTGGATGCGCGCATTCGCCAGTGTCGTTTCGAAGTGGCGTGCGATGTGACCAATCCGCTCACCGGTAAGCAAGGTGCCTCGGCGGTGTTTGGTCCGCAGAAAGGGGCCACGCCGGAGCTGGTGCAGCAGTTGGATCAGGCACTGGCGCACTATGCCGATATTATTCATCGTGACCTGGATATTGATGTGTTGCATATCGCGGGTGGCGGTGCGGCAGGCGGGATGGGGGCAGCGCTGCATGCGTTTTGCCAGGCAGAATTGCGCCGTGGTATCGAGATTGTTACCGAAGCGCTGGGCCTTGCGGAACAGGTGCGGGATGCTGACCTGGTGATTACCGGTGAAGGACGCATCGACAGCCAGACCATCAACGGCAAAGTGCCGATTGGGGTGGCGCAGGTGGCAAAACAGTTTAACAAGCCGGTGATTGGCATTGCGGGCAGTCTGACGGCCGATGTGGGCGTGGTGCATGAGCACGGGCTGGATGCGGTGTTCAGCGTGTTATTTGGCATCTGCTCGCTGGAAGAAGCGTTGGCGAATGCCGCGCAGAATGTGCGTCTGACGGCACGTAACGTGGCGGCAACGATTAAGGTTGGCAACAGCCTGTAGCGGCGCGATTTATCGCGCCGGTTTTTCCCGTATCGCGTATGGAATTGCGTGATACGGGGGAATTATTGCTGCAACAACGTCCGGGCTTCGCGCGCCACATTTTCCATCTCGTCACTCAGCTCCAGCAACTCAGGCTCCAGCGCGGCAATATCACTCTCCTGGTGCAAACTCTTTTCCAGTTGGCGACATAACTCTTTCAAACGTGGCACACCGCTGTAGCTGGCGCTGCCATGCAGCTTGTGAATAATTTCGCGCAGGCCGGTCACATCGTGATTTGCCATACAACATTCCATGTGCTGCGCCACTTCTGGCAGGAAGTCCAGCAGCATCTGCAACAGGTCGCGGGCGAGATCTTCCTTATGCGCCGCCTGGCGTAATGCCAGCGCCCAATCCAGTGATGGGGCAACAGGCGGTGCCGTCAGGCTGCGGGCGACGTTGCGTGGGGTATACCGCTGCAACAGTTGGCTGAGTTTATCCTCATCAATCGGCTTCGCCAGATAATCGTTCATACCGGCATTGATCAACTGCTCGCGCTCGCCATCTAACGCATGGGCGGTGACCGCCACAATCGGCGTGGCCGCATGCAGCGGCAGGCTGCGAATAATTTCGCTGGCGCGGATACCGTCGATCTCTGGCATCTGAATGTCCATCAGAATCACATCCAGCGGGCGCAGACGTGCCTGGCGAATGGCTTGTTCAGCGTTGTCACACAAAATGATGTGCTCGACCTGTTCTTCCAGCAGCGCGCCGATCAACTTCAGGTTGGCCGGATTGTCATCCACGGCCATCACCGTCAGGGGCTGGCGTGTGCCGCGCGGTAGGGCTTCGCGTTGTCGACTGTGAAAATCGAGCAACATCGGGAGCAGGCGCGTCAGGGAAACCGGTTTGGTCAGACAACCGGCAATGCCACGTGCGCGCAATTCATCGGCATGCAACATCATTTCGCTGGGCAGCGCCAGCAACACGGAATCGGCGCGCGTTAACAGATGCGTGATCATGTCATCGGGTAAGGCCGGGATGATTTTGCCCGCCACTGGCAATCCCATCAGCAGGAGCGGGAAGTGGCTATCGCCCAACTCTTCCAGCGTGGCGGCATGATGCACCTGCAATGGGGTGCCGCTCAGCATCTCCAGCACGGCCTTTGCCACCGCCGGGTGGGGTTCGACATAGGCCAGTTGCGATGAGCGTAAATCCTCCAGTGCGCGCGGCAGCGGCGGTGCATTCGGGTTGAGATCCAACTGGATATGTACCCAAAAGGTCGATCCTTCGCCCTGACGGCTGTGAAAGGCGATTTCACCGCCCATCTCATGGACCAGCTTTTGGGTGATCACCAGACCCAGTCCGGTGCCACCGTGGCGGCGCGAAATGCTGGCATCAGCCTGACGAAATGCCTGGAACAACTGCGTCTGCTGCTGATCGGAGATACCAATGCCGGTGTCGTGCACCTGAATCTCCAGGGCGACGCGAGTGGCGTTGGTGTTACGCAGTTCGACGCGCAGGTCGATATGCCCTTGCTCGGTGAATTTGATGGCATTGCCAATCAGGTTAATCAAAATCTGTTGCAGACGCAGGGGGTCGCCAATCACGTTATCCGGCACCTGTTTTTCCAGGCAGACGGTCATCTCCAGCCCTTTTTCGTGCGCAGAGGGGGCCAGCAACACCAGGGTTTCATCCAGCGTGGCACGCAGCGGGAAGGGGATCGACTCCAGTACCAGTTTGCCGGCTTCCAGTTTGGAGAAATCGAGTACGTCATTGATGATGCTTAACAGGTTGGCGGCGGAGCGCTCAATGGTGCTCATATAATCGCGTTGGTTGGTGCTGAGCCCGGTTTTCAGCATTTGCCGGGTGAAGCCAATTACGCCGTTTAACGGCGTGCGCAGCTCATGTGACATATTGGCCAGAAACTCGGATTTGATGCGCGCGGCTTCCTGGGCGCGTTTTTTCGCCAGATCCAGCTCGACGTTCTGGATCTCCAACTGCTCCAGCGTTTCGCGCAGGTCGTAAGTCGCCTGGTCGATATTCTGTTGCATCTCTTCATGGTAGGCGGTCAGCGACATCGCCATCGCGTTGATACCGTTCTTCAGAATGCTGAGTTCGCCCAGCATGTAGCCCTCAACGCGGCTGTCGAGCTGACCACGGCGAATGCGGTCGACGGTGGTGACCATATTGCGGATCGGACCGGTAACGTCGCGCATCAGGCGATAGGCGAACAGCATAGCGATACACAAACAAAACAGCAGCAGCAGAGTGGCAACAAACACCTCTTTGTACTGTTCAAGACGTACTGATTGCAGATCCAGCTCAATCGCGACATATCCCAGCGGGTTGCCGTTAGGTTTCGCATCTTCCTGCGGCAGTTCATCGACCGAATAGCGTTCCGACACAATCGGGGTGCGCAGCACCATCAGGTTGCCACGACGTTCAACCGAGACACCCTCTTCCAGCGTGGAGATGTCTTCTTTCTGCACCAGACTGAGGTTCTGGTTATTATTTGAGGTGACGTAGATGTGATTATTGTTGTCGAAAACGGTAATCGCACGGACAATATCGGAATGTCGGCGATGCAGCAGACTGACCAGTTCACGTATCGCGTCGCGGTTGTGCCATGTCATGCCATATTCGGCGGAAACCGCCAGCGGCTCGATAATGTTCGCACCCGCATCCTGGACCTGATGTTGCAATTCGTTATAGCGGTGAACCACGAAAAAAGTGCTGAGCAACAGGCCAATCATGAGTGTTGGCGCCAGTATCAGAATCATCATTCGCGCCCGCAGGCTGTATTTGGTCATAGTAAGGCCTGGCGACTCCTGGCAAGTTTATCCCTGTGCAAACGGCACAACCCAATCAGAATAGAGAATTTACAACACTATGGCGCAATTTTACTCCGCAAAACAGCGGGTGACGACCAGACAGCGTATTACCGTCACCATCGAAGACCTTGATCCCTTTGGACAAGGTGTGGCGCGCCATAATGGCAAAGCCATGTTTGTGAGTGGCGCATTACCCGGTGAGCAGGCGGAAGTGTCGGTGTTGGAAGATAAACGCCAGTACACGCGCGCGAAAGCCACGCGCATCACCAACCCCAGCGCAGAACGGGTGACGCCCCGTTGCCCGCACTATGGTGTCTGCGGCGGTTGCCAGCAGCAGCATGTATCGGTGGCGTTACAGGAACACAGCAAAGCACAAGCGCTGGCGCGGATGCTCAGCCGTGACGCCCCTCTGCCGGTGCGTGTCGATGAAATCATCAGCGGCCATGCCTGGGGCTACCGTCGCCGCGCGCGTTTGGGCTTGCAGTGGCAACCAAAGCAGCAGCGTTTGCAGATGGGCTTCCGCAAAGCCGCCAGTAACGATCTGGTGGAGTTAACGCAATGCCCTATTCTGGCGCCCGAACTTGAAGCGTTGCTGTTGCCGTTGCACCGCTGCCTCAGTGACTTAAATACGGTGAAGCGTCTGGGCCATGTTGAGCTGGTGCTGGCGGATAATGGTCCGCTAATGGTCTTGCGCCATCTTGATGCATTGTCCGCTGACGATCGTGCAAAACTGGAACGCTTTTCGCATGAACATGATGTGATGCTGTATCTGGCTGACGGCAGCGACGATCTGACCGCCTTGCAGTCCGATACGCCGTTCTATCGCTCATTCGACCTGCAACTGACCTTCAGCCCCCAGGATTTCATTCAGGTGAATGATGGGGTGAATCAGCAGATGGTGGCAAAAGCCATTGACTGGCTTGACTTACAGCCAGAGGACCGGGTGCTGGATCTGTTTTGCGGTATGGGCAACTTCACGTTACCGATCGGAAAGTTCGTAGAAAATGCCGTTGGTGTGGAGGGCGTTGCAGCATTAGTACGGCAGGCAGCGTATAATGCAGACCTGAATAATCTGAAAAATGTCCGTTTTTTCCAGCATAACCTGGAAGAAGACGTAGCGCGCCAGCCATGGGCTGCGCAGGGATTTAATAAGGTGTTACTGGACCCGGCGCGCGCCGGGGCGGCGGGGGTGATGTCGCACATAGTTAAACTTGCGCCACAACGCGTGGTCTATGTTTCTTGTAACCCAACAACACTTGCCCGTGACAGTCAGACATTACTGTCAGCGGGCTACCATTTGGAAAGGGTCGCGATGCTGGATATGTTCCCTCATACCAGCCATCTCGAATCCATGGTGCTGTTCAGCAAAACATAAGCGACATCTAAGTCGCTGTGGCAGGAGAGGATATGGTTGCGGTTAGAAGTGCGCATTTAAATACGGCGGGGGAGTTTGCCCTCGACCAGTGGATTGCCAGTTTAGGCATTGCCAACCCGCAATCCTGTCAGCGTCTGGCTGACACCTGGCGCTACTGTGAAGCCGAAACGCACGACCATCCTGATCAGGCTCTGCTGCTGTGGCGCGGTATCGAGATGGTGGAAATCCTCTCGATGCTGAGTATGGATATCGACAGTCTGCGTGCCGCGCTGATTTTCCCGTTGGCGAATGCGGATGTGGTCAGCGAAGAGGAGCTGGAGCAAACCGTCGGCAAAGGCATTGTCTCGCTGGTGCACGGCGTGCGTGATATGGATGCCATTCGTCAGCTGAAGGCGATCCATAACGACTCGATGGCCTCCGAGCAGGTCGATAACGTGCGCCGCATGCTGCTGGCGATGGTGGAAGATTTCCGCTGCGTGGTAATCAAGCTGGCGGAGCGTATCGCTCACCTGCGTGAAATGAAAGATGCGCCGGAAGATGAGCGCGTCCTCGCCGCGAAAGAAAGCACCAATATCTATGCACCGCTGGCTAACCGCCTCGGTATCGGCCAGCTCAAATGGGAGCTGGAAGATTACTGTTTCCGCTATCTCCACCCCGATGAATACAAACGTATCGCCAAACTGCTGCATGAGCGGCGTATCGATCGTGAACAGTACATCGAAAACTTCGTCGATAACCTGCGTAAAGAGATGCAGAAAGAGGGCGTGCGTGCCGAGGTGTATGGCCGTCCGAAACATATCTACAGCATCTGGCGCAAGATGCAGAAAAAATCGCTGGCGTTTGACGAGTTGTTCGACGTGCGTGCGGTGCGTATCGTCGCGGAACGTTTGCAGGATTGTTATGGCGCGCTGGGAACGGTGCATACCCTGTATCGTCACCTGCCCAGCGAGTTTGACGACTACGTTGCTAACCCGAAACCCAACGGTTACCAGTCCATCCATACCGTGGTACTGGGGCCACAGGGCAAAACAGTCGAGATCCAGATTCGTACCCGCCAGATGCATGAAGATGCCGAGCTGGGCGTCGCGGCACACTGGAAATACAAAGAAGGGCCGACCAGCAGCAATACGCGCGGTGCAGCGGGACATGAAGAACGTATCGCCTGGCTGCGTAAGTTGATCACCTGGCAGGAAGAGATGGCGGATTCCGGCGAGATGCTGGAAGAAGTGCGCAGCCAGGTGTTTGACGATCGTGTCTATGTCTTTACCCCGAAAGGGGATGTGGTGGACTTGCCAGCCGGTTCAACGCCGCTCGATTTCGCCTACCACATTCACAGTGATATTGGCCATCGCTGCATTGGGGCGAAAATTGGCGGACGCATTGTGCCGTTCACCTATCAGTTGCAGATGGGCGACCAGGTAGAGGTCATCACCCAGAAGCAGCCGAACCCGAGCCGCGACTGGCTGAACCCGAACCTCGGCTATATCACCACCAGCCGTGGTCGTTCCAAAATTCACAACTGGTTCCGTAAACAGGATCGCGACAAGAATATTATTGCCGGTCGCCAGATTCTCGACACGGAGTTGACCCAGCTGGATATCAGCCTGCGCGAGGCGGAGAAATTACTGCTGCCGCGCTATAACGTTACCTCGCTGGAGGAGCTGCTGGCGGCGATTGGTGGCGGTGACATTCGCCTCAACCAGATGGTTAACTTCCTGCAAGGTAAGCTGAATAAGCCGAGCGCGGAAGAGGAAGATCGCGAAGCGTTACGCCAACTGACCCAGAAGTCCTATACGCCATCGCCGCGTAAAGAGAGCGGTCGCGTGGTGGTGGAAGGGGTTGGCAACCTGCTGCACCACATCGCCCGTTGCTGCCAGCCAATTCCGGGTGACGATATCGTCGGCTTTATTACTCAGGGACGCGGTATTTCAATTCACCGTGCCGATTGTGACCAGTTGGCAGAGCTGATCTCTCATGCGCCGGAGCGCATTGTGGATGCGGTATGGGGCGAGAGTTATTCCAGCGGTTATTCGTTGGTGGTGCGCGTCACGGCCAACGACCGCAGCGGTCTGCTGCGCGACATCACCACCATTCTGGCGAATGAGAAGGTGAACGTGCTGGGCGTCTCCAGCCGCAGCGATACGCGTAAGCAACTGGCCACCATTGATATGGATATCGAGATTTATAATCAGCAGGTGCTGGGCCGTGTGCTGGCCCGACTGAACCAGGTGCCGGATATTATCGACGCGCGCCGTTTACACTGATGTTTTCCCTTCTCCCTCACCCTAACCCTCTCCCATAAGGGAGAGGGAACTGTATTGTGCGTCTCCCTCTCCCTTATGGGAGAGGGAACTGTTTACTGTATTGCGTATCTCCCTCTCCCTTATGGGAGAGGGAACTGTTTACTGTAATGCGCATCTCCCTCTCTCTTATGGGAGAGGGAACTGTTTACTGTATTGCGCATCTCCCTCTCCCTTATGGGAGAGGGCCGGGGTGAGGGTAACCAGCCGCACCCAACTTATTCCCAAAGGATCTGCCCATGAATGCCCTGCAACGCCTGCTCACCATCATGCAAACCCTGCGCGATCCGGAGCACGGCTGCCCGTGGGATCGTCAACAAACCTTTGCTTCCATTGCGCCTTATACGCTGGAAGAAACCTATGAAGTGCTCGATGCCATCCAGCGTGAAGATTTCGATGATCTGCGCGGAGAATTGGGCGATCTGCTGTTCCAGGTGGTGTTTTATGCCCAAATGGCCAGCGAGCAGCAGCGCTTCGATTTTGACGATATCTGTAACGCCATCAGCGATAAACTCGAACGCCGCCATCCGCATATCTTCGGTGATGTCAAAGCCGATAACGCGCAGGAGGTGCTGAGAAACTGGGAAGCCATCAAACACACGGAGCGCGCTGAAAAAGCGCAGCATTCGGCGCTGGATGACATCCCTAAAGCGCTGCCCGCCCTGATGCGTGCCCACAAAATCCAGAAACGTTGCAGCAACGTCGGTTTCGACTGGAATAGTCTGGGGCCAGTGCTGGATAAAGTGCATGAAGAGATCGACGAAGTGATGCACGAAGCGCAGCAGGCGGTGGTTGATAGCGACAAACTTGAGGAAGAAATCGGGGATTTATTATTCGCCACGGTAAATCTTTCTCGCCATCTGGGCAGCAAAGCAGAAGTGGCACTCCAGAAGGCCAACGATAAATTTGAACGCCGTTTTCGTCAGGTGGAAGCGTTAATTAATGCGCAGGGCATGGCGATGACTGACGCCACGCTGGAGCAGATGGAAGAGGCCTGGCAGCAGGTGAAAGTCAGTGAGAACAAGGAGTAACGCGATCCACCTTGATTTGTTGATTATTCCAGCGCTGTGCATAAAATCGCCGCTTGAGCTTACTCGATTCAGCCTTGCGGCAACTTTGTGACGTGCGTCAACATTTCCACCCTGGCTATCCGCTATGTTACCCGCTGCACTGCGTAGGAGGAGAGGGTGGTGATTGATCAATTGTGGCAGGTGACGACTTCAGGTATACTGTTTTCCCGTCCTGGTTATTCCACCGTCTTTAAACCTAAACTCTCAGGTTCAGCATGACAACGAACTATATTTTTGTGACCGGCGGGGTCGTTTCCTCTCTGGGGAAAGGCATTGCCGCAGCCTCCCTCGCAGCCATCCTTGAAGCACGTGGTCTGAATGTGACCATCATGAAACTCGATCCGTACATCAACGTCGATCCGGGTACCATGAGCCCAACTCAGCATGGTGAAGTTTTCGTCACCGATGACGGGGCCGAGACCGATCTGGATTTGGGTCACTACGAGCGCTTCATTCGCACCAAAATGACGCGTCGTAACAACTTTACTACCGGCCGTATCTACTCAGAAGTGCTGCGCAAAGAGCGTCGTGGCGACTATCTGGGCGCGACCATTCAGGTTATCCCACATATCACCAACGCCATCAAAGAACGCATCATTGAAGGTGGCGAAGGTCACGACGTCGTTCTGGTGGAAATCGGCGGCACTGTGGGGGATATCGAATCTCTGCCGTTCCTCGAAGCGATTCGCCAGATGGCGGTCGATGTGGGCCGTGAACACACCATGTACATGCACCTGACGCTGGTGCCATACATGGCTGCTGCTGGTGAAGTGAAAACCAAGCCGACGCAGCACTCGGTGAAAGAACTGCTCTCCATCGGGATTCAGCCAGACGTGCTGATTTGCCGTTCTGACCGCGCCGTACCGGCTAACGAACGCGCTAAAATTGCGCTGTTCTGTAACGTACCGGAAAAAGCGGTTATCTCACTGAAAGATGTCGACTCCATCTACAAAATCCCGGGCCTGCTGAAATCGCAGGGTCTGGATGACTACATCTGCAAACGCTTCAACCTGAATGCCCCGGAAGCCAATCTGGCCGAGTGGGAGCAGGTGATTTACGAAGAAGCCAATCCGGGTGGCGAAGTGACCATCGGTATGGTCGGCAAATATGTCGAACTGCCGGATGCCTACAAATCCGTGATTGAAGCGCTGAAGCACGGCGGCCTGAAAAACCGCGTCACCGTTAACATCAAGCTGATCGATTCGCAGGATGTTGAAACGCGTGGTGTCGAATTACTGAAAGATCTGGATGCTATTCTGATCCCTGGCGGCTTTGGCTACCGTGGTGTGGAAGGCAAACTGATGACCGCGCAATACGCGCGTGAAAACAACGTGCCTTACCTCGGCATCTGCCTGGGAATGCAGGTTGCGCTGATGGAGTTTGCCCGCAATGTGGCGGGTATGGCTGGCGCCAACTCAACTGAATTTGTGCCAGACTGTAAGTACCCGGTGGTTGCGCTGATCACCGAATGGCGTGACGAAGAAGGCAACGTCGAAATGCGTAGCGAGCAGAGCGATCTGGGCGGCACCATGCGTCTGGGTAGCCAGCAGTGCCAGCTTACGCCGGAAAGCAAAGTACGCCAGCTGTACGGCTCAGACGTGATCACTGAACGTCACCGCCACCGTTATGAAGTAAACAATATGCTGTTGAAGCAGATTGAAGCGGCGGGTCTGCGTATTGCGGGCCGTTCCGGTGACGATCAACTGGTCGAAATCATTGAGATTCCAAACCACCCGTGGTTTGTGGCCTGTCAGTTCCACCCGGAATTCACGTCGACCCCGCGTGATGGTCATCCGCTGTTTGCTGGCTTTGTGAAAGCGGCACAGGAATACCAGAAGCGGTTAGCGAAGTAAGTTTCACGAGCAGCGCGCGAGGTTTCGCGCGTTGTTTGTCTTAGGATTGACTAACTTGTACTGAGGAAAATCGAATGTCCAAAATCGTAAAAGTCATCGGTCGCGAAATTATCGACTCCCGTGGCAACCCGACTGTAGAAGCAGAAGTGCATCTGGAAGGTGGTTTCGTTGGTCTGGCTGCTGCCCCGTCAGGTGCATCAACCGGTTCTCGCGAAGCGTTGGAGCTGCGTGACGGTGACAAATCTCGTTTCCTGGGCAAAGGCGTGACCAAAGCGGTTGCGGCGGTTAACGGTCCGATCGCTGACGCGGTAAAAGGCAAAGATGCCAAAGACCAGGCGAACATCGATAAGATCATGATCGAGCTGGACGGTACTGAGAACAAATCCAACTTCGGTGCAAACGCCATTCTGGCCGTTTCTCTGGCGGCGGCGAAAGCAGCTGCGGCGTCTAAAGGCCAACCGCTGTATGAGCACATCGCTGAACTGAACGGCACCCCGGGCAAATACTCTATGCCGCTGCCGATGATGAACATCATCAACGGTGGTGAACACGCTGACAACAACGTCGACATCCAGGAATTCATGATTCAGCCGGTTGGCGCGAAAACGGTGAAAGAAGCCATCCGTATGGGTTCTGAAGTTTTCCATCACCTGGCGAAAGTGCTGAAAAGCAAAGGCATGAACACCGCGGTAGGTGACGAAGGTGGTTACGCGCCGAACCTGGGTTCTAACGCAGAAGCACTGGCTGTCATCGCAGAAGCGGTTAAAGCAGCAGGCTACGAGCTGGGTAAAGACATCACCCTGGCGATGGACTGCGCAGCGTCTGAATTCTACAAAGACGGCAAATACGTGCTGGCGGGTGAAGGCGGCAAAGCATTCACTTCTGAAGAGTTCACCCATTTCCTGGAAGATCTGACCAAACAGTATCCGATCGTTTCTATCGAAGACGGTCTGGACGAGTCTGACTGGGCGGGCTTCGCTTACCAGACTAAAGTACTGGGCGACAAAATTCAGCTGGTGGGCGACGACCTGTTCGTTACCAACACCAAGATCCTGAAAGAAGGTATCGAGAAAGGCATCGCTAACTCCATCCTGATCAAATTCAACCAGATCGGTTCTCTGACCGAAACGCTGGCTGCTATCAAGATGGCGAAAGACGCAGGCTACACCGCGGTGATCTCTCACCGTTCAGGTGAAACCGAAGATGCGACCATCGCTGACCTGGCAGTCGGTACCGCCGCTGGCCAGATCAAAACCGGTTCAATGAGCCGTTCTGACCGCGTTGCTAAGTACAACCAGCTGATTCGTATCGAAGAAGCTCTGGGTGCTAAAGCGCCGTTCAACGGTCTGAAAGAAGTGAAAGGCCAGGCGTAATCGCCTGCTGATGCTGCCGTAAGGCAGTATCGCCTGTTACGAAGCCCCGCTCTGGCGGGGCTTTTGCATTTTTGACGTAAAGCCGCTGTTGTTACCGGTGACAGATCTGCCATAATCTGCGCCTTGAATGAGTGAAGTGAGCAAATAATGTACTACCCGATTAACGAAATGTTCCAGACGCTGCAGGGCGAAGGTTTTTACACGGGCGTTCCCGCGCTGTTCATCCGCTTGCAGGGATGTCCGGTCGGCTGTAGCTGGTGTGATACCAAACATACCTGGGAAAAGCTGGCAGATCGGGAGACCTCGCTCGGCGACATTCTGGTCAAGACGGTTGAAAGCGATGCCTGGGGCAACGCTGATGCAGCGATGCTGATTGACACTATTCAGCGCCAGGGCTGGACCGCACGCCACGTGGTGATCACCGGTGGTGAACCGGCCATCTACGATTTACGTCCGCTCACCAGCGCACTGGAAGCCGCGGGTTTTGCCTGCCAGATTGAAACCAGTGGCACCCATGAAATACGCTGTTCCGACTCCACCTGGGTGACCGTTTCACCCAAGGTGAATATGCGCGGAGGCTATGATGTACTGCCGCAGGCGTTGCAGCGCGCTGATGAGATCAAACATCCGGTGGCACGCGTGCGTGATGTTGAAGCGTTGGATGCGCTGCTGGCGGGATTGCATGACGAGAAAAAACGTATTATTGCGCTGCAACCGATCAGTCGTGGTGATGCCGCAACCAAACTGTGCATTGAGACTTGTATCGCCCGCAACTGGCGCTTGTCGATGCAGACGCACAAATATCTCAATATCGCCTGATCACGGTAGCGAAACGGCGCGAAAGTTCGCGCCGCTCTGGCGGTGATTACTGCTTCGCTTTATAGGCTTCAAACGCCTTTTTGATCTCGGTCTTCGCCGCCACCGCATCCTGGAAACCATTCAGCTCCACTTTCTTGCGGCCGTCCGGCAGTTGCTTGTACACGCGAAAGAACGCCTGCAAACGTTCCTGCTCGATCTTCGGCAGATCGCTCATGGCTTTGATATCGTCATAGGTGGGATCGATTTTGCTCGCCGGTACTGCGACGATTTTATCGTCCACTTCGCCACCATCGATCATCTTCAGTACGCCGATCGGGCGCAGCTTGATCAGGGTACCCGGTTGCAGTGGGGCGCGACTGTAGAAAATCACATCCAGCGGATCGCCATCGCCACCCAGTGACTGGGTCAGCGAGCCGTAGTTAGCCGGATAAGCCACCGGCATCGACTGGAAACGGTCAGCCACGATAAAACCGGTTTTTGCGTCGGTTTCATACTTGATGTTACCCCCGGCCGGGATTTCGGTGACGGCATAAAACTCCTCCGGCACGTTATCAGGCTGTGGGAAATCCAGCACGTTTTGCGCCTGAACGGCAGCAGAGGCGGAAATAAAAATCGCAATCAGGGAAAGGCGTTTTACCAGGTTCATTGTTGATTCTCTTGATCTTTAATGAAGGAGACAACAACGTAGGGGCTGTTGATGACAGCCAGATGATAGGAATGTAAAGAAGTCTTAAGACATATTCCGTAGCGGCGCGATTTATCGCGCAGGTTTTTCCTGCATCGCGCATGGAACTACGCGATAAATCGCGCCGCTACGATACGGAGCCTTACCCGCGATAGACGCAGCCAGCGGTGCAGGTTTCCTTGATCATTACGGCGCTCAATTCCGGCAGAATTGGCTTCATCTCATCCCAAATCCATTTTGCCAGCACTTCACTGGTGGGATTCTCCAGACCCGGGATGTCATTGAGATAGTGGTGATCGAGGCGGTCATAAAGGGGCGCAAAGGCCGCTTTCAGTTCTGCAAAATCCATAACCCAACCGGTATAAGCATCCACTTCTCCGGTAATTTCCAGCCGCACCAGAAAGGAGTGACCGTGCAAACGACCGCATTTATGCCCTTCAGGCACGTGCGGTAAGCGGTGCGCCGCTTCAAACTGGAACTCTTTAAACAACGTGGTAGACATAATGGCCTCAACATAAAATCGGCTAAAGTCTACCTGAAATGCAGATTTTTAGCACCCGTTACCTCTGAACGCGGCATTTTGCGCACTCAGCCTCGCCAGACGATAAATTAACTCATTGAATATAAATTGCTTTATTTACCACTTTTGCTGGTTAGCATTACCCGAAAAACCACTTAGTCATTTTGGTTATTTATTATGTCGAAGCTTTATTTAATCGTTAATATACGGGCCGGTAACCTATTCACTCTTCCGCCATTTTACGGTCCGGACTTCTGATACTGGAATTTTTAACGCGATGACGACTCAGGCACCCCCAGGTTCACTGCTGCCGCTAACCCCGGAGCAACTCGCGCGCTTACAGGCAGCGACAACCGATTTCTCTACCACCCAAATGGCATGGCTTTCGGGTTATTTCTGGGGCATGGTCAACCAGACACCTGGCGCCGTCGCCACACCGGCACCGGTGCAGGCCGAGGTGCCGACCATCCTATTGATCTCGGCATCGCAAACCGGCAATGCCCGTCGCCTGGCAGAGCAACTGCGTGATGACCTGTTGGCGGCGAAACTGAACGTCAACCTGGTGAATGCCGGTGACTACAAATTCAAACAGATCGGTCAGGAAAAACTGCTGGTCGTGGTGACCTCCACCCAGGGCGAAGGCGAACCGCCAGAAGAGGCGGTGGCCCTGCATAAATTCCTGATGTCGAAAAAAGCGCCGAGCCTGAAGGGCGCGGCCTTTGCCGTGTTTGGCCTGGGCGATACCTCTTACGAATTCTTCAGCAAAGCCGGTAAGGACTTCGACAGCCGTCTGGCGGAGCTTGGCGCAGAACGTCTGCTGGATCGCGTCGATGCCGATGTGGAATATGCCGATCAGGCCAGTGCCTGGCGTAAGCAGATCACTGACATTCTGCAATCGCGCGTACCGAGCGGATCACCTGCCCCGTTGGCCGCAACCGCTGCCGGTAGCGTCAATGAAATCCACAGCAGCCCGTACAGCAAAGAAGCACCACTGACCGCCAGTTTTGCCGTTAACCAGAAAATCACCGGTCGTGATTCCGACAAAGACGTGCGTCATATCGAAATCGATCTGGGCGATTCGGGTCTGCGCTACCAGCCGGGCGATGCCCTCGGCGTGTGGTTTGAAAACGATCCGCTGTTGGTCAAAGAGCTGCTGGAGTTGTTGTGGTTGAAAGGCGATGAGCCGGTGGCGATCCACGGTGAAACCTTACCGCTGGCGGAGGCGCTGCAACGTCATTTTGAGCTGACGGTCAATACGCCGCAAATCGTCGAGCAATACGCTGCGCTGTCACGTAACGATGCGCTGCTGGCGCTGGTCGGTGATAAGCCGCAACTCCAGCACTACGCACAAAGCCTGCCGATTGTCGATATGGTGCGTCAGGCACCGACCGAGTTGAATGCAGAACAGCTGACCAGCCTGCTGCGTCCTTTGACGCCGCGCCTGTATTCCATTGCCTCCTCTCAGGCTGAGAACGAGACTGAAGTGCATATCACGGTGGGTGCGGTACGCTTCGAGATTGAGGGGCGTCAACGTGGTGGCGGTGCTTCCACCTGGCTGGCAGATCGTCTGGCAGAAGACAGCGACATCCGGGTGTTTATCGAACATAACGACAACTTCCGCCTGCCCGCCAACCCGGATACGCCGGTGATTATGATCGGGCCGGGCACCGGGATCGCACCGTTCCGCGCCTTTATGCAGCAGCGCGATAATGAGGGCGCTGGCGGTAAAAACTGGTTGTTCTTTGGCAACCCACACTTCACCGACGATTTCCTGTATCAGGTTGAGTGGCAGAAGTATGTCAAAGACGGCTTGCTAACCCATATCGACCTCGCCTGGTCGCGCGATCAGGCTGAGAAGATTTACGTACAAGATAAAATCCGGGCGAAAGGCGCGGAAGTGTGGCGCTGGATTGAAGAGGGCGCGCACCTTTACGTCTGCGGCGACGCCAATCGCATGGCGAAAGACGTTGAGCAGGCATTACTGGATGTGGTGGTCGAGCACGGTGCAATGGATCGTGAAACGGCTGACGAGTTTTTAAGTGAGCTGCGCATTGAGCGCCGTTATCAGCGAGACGTTTACTAATGAGTGAAAAACACCCTGGACCGCTGGTCGTTGAAGGCAAACTTGTTGACGCCGAGCGTCTGAAAAAACAGAGCAATTATCTGCGCGGCACCATCCTTGAAGATCTCGACGATGGTCTGACCGGTGGCTTTAACGGCGATAACTTCCTGCTGATCCGTTTCCACGGCATGTACCAGCAGGATGACCGTGATATCCGTGCGGAACGTGCGGCGCAGAAACTCGAACCGCGCCATGCCATGATGCTGCGTTGCCGTTTGCCGGGTGGCATCATCACGCCAACCCAATGGCTGGCGATTGATAAATTTGCGACCGATAAAACCATTTATGGCAGCATCCGTCTGACCAACCGCCAGACGTTCCAGTTTCACGGTATTCTGAAAAAGAACGTCAAGCCGACGCACCAGATGCTGCACGAAGTGGGCCTCGACGCGCTGGCAACCGCGAACGACGTGAACCGTAACGTGCTCTGTACCTCCAACCCGGTGGAGTCAGCGCTGCACCAGGAAGCTTACGAGTGGGCGAAAAAACTGTCGGAGCATCTGCTGCCGAAGACGCGCGCCTACGCTGAGATCTGGTGGGATCAGGAGAAAGTCGCGACTACCGATGAGGAGCCGATTCTCGGGGAAACTTACCTGCCACGTAAGTTCAAAACCACGGTAGTGATCCCGCCGCATAACGATGTGGATCTGCACGCTAACGATCTCAACTTCATTGCCATCGCCGAGAAAGGCAAGCTGGTGGGCTTTAACCTGCTGGTGGGCGGTGGTCTGTCGATCGATCACGGCAATAAAGCCACTTACGCACGTACTGCCAGCGAATTTGGCTTCCTGCCGGTGGAGAAGATCCTCGATGTCGCGGCGGCGGTGGTGACCACCCAGCGTGACTGGGGCAACCGTACCGATCGTAAAAACGCCAAAACCAAATACACGCTGGAACGCGTGGGCGTGGAAACCTTTAAAGCCGAAGTAGAAAAACGTGCCGGTATCACCTTTGCACCGACGCGTCCTTACGAATTCACCACCCGTGGCGATCGTATTGGCTGGATCAAAGGCGTGGATAAGAAGTGGCACCTGACGCTGTTTATTGAAAACGGTCGTCTGCTGGATTACCCGGGCCGTCCGCTGAAGCGCGGCATCGCTGAAATCGCAAAAGTGCATCAGGGCGATTTCCGCCTTACCGCGAATCAGAACCTGATTGTCGCCGGGGTACCGGAGAAGCAAAAAGCGCAGATCGAAGCCATTGCGCGTGAGCACGGTTTGATGGAGCAGGTGACGCCGCAGCGTGAAAACTCGATGGCCTGCGTCTCCTTCCCGACCTGTCCGCTGGCGATGGCCGAAGCTGAGCGCTTCCTGCCATCGTTCGTGACCAAAGTCGAAGAGATTATGCATGGCCATGGCGTCGGTGATGAGCACATAGTGTTACGCGTTACCGGTTGTCCCAACGGTTGTGGTCGTGCCATGCTGGCCGAAATCGGTCTGGTGGGCAAAGCGCCAGGACGTTACAACCTGCATATTGGCGGCAACCGCATCGGCACCCGTATTCCGCGTATGTATCGTGAGAACATCACGGAAGGGGAGATCCTCGCCAGCATTGATGAGCTGGTGGGGCGCTGGGCGAAAGAGCGTAACGGTGAAGAAGGTTTTGGCGACTTCGTGATTCGCGCGGGCATCGTGAAGCCAGTGGTTGATCCCGCCCGTGATTTTTGGGACCCGGAGGCAGTATGACGGTACTCGATCTCGCAGCACTGAATGATTTACCCAAAATTGATCGTGTCATGGCGTTGGCAGAAACCAACGCGCAGCTGGAAAAACAATCAGCAGAAGATCGCCTGAGCTGGGCTTTGCAACAGCTACCCGGCGGGTTTGTGCTGTCGTCCAGTTTTGGTATTCAGGCGGCGGTGTTGCTGCATATGGTCACGCAGCAGCAGCCGGATATGCCGGTGATCCTCACTGACACCGGTTATCTGTTCCCGGAAACTTACCGTTTTATCGATGAGCTGACCGAGAAGCTTAACCTGAATCTACAGGTGTTCCGGGCTGAAACCTCACCGGCCTGGCAGGAAGCACGCTATGGCAAGCTATGGGAACAGGGTGTTGATGGGATCGAGAAATACAACCAGATCAACAAAGTGGAACCGATGAACCGCGCGCTGGAAACGCTGGGGGCGCAAACTTGGTTTGCTGGCCTGCGGCGCGATCAGTCCGGCAGCCGTGCACATTTGCCGGTGTTGGCGATTCAGCGTGGCGTATTTAAGGTGCTGCCGATTATCGACTGGGATAACCGCCAGGTGCATCAGTATCTGAAACAGCACGGCCTGAAATACCATCCGCTGTGGGATGAAGGCTATCTGTCGGTCGGGGATACCCATACCACGAAGAAGTGGGAACCGGGCATGGCGGAAGAGGAAACGCGTTTCTTTGGCCTGAAGCGTGAGTGCGGCCTGCACGAAGGCTAATCTTTTCACCCGTAGCGGCGCGATTTAACGCGCATCTTTTAAAAGATCGCGCGATAAATCGCGCCGCTACGGATCAATTAAATACCTGTTAATCCAGCAAATGCTTCGCCAGCACGCGTCACATTCACCTTTGTGACGTCGTAATTCGCCACCGCCACAAACGGATCTTCCGCCAGGATCGCATCCAGCTCAGCACGTTCCATATCCTTCACCAGCACCATGCCGCCAGTGCGCGGATCTTTACGTCCGGCGGCAATAAACGCGCCGTTGGCGAAATAGCGATCCAGCCAGTCAATATGGGGGGCGAGCAACGCTTCCACTTCGGCCACCGGGCGGAAATAGTTCAGATAAACCACGTACATATCAGTTCCTCAGGTTGTCGGATTCGCCAGCTCGGTGAGCAGTGGCAATAGAATTTTCACGCTATCGCGCGTGCGTTGAGAGATGCGTCCCGGTAGCCAGTGGTCGAGGTAGTTCAGGCTGTCACGCTCGGTTTGATGGCGTACACTGCCATCCGGGAAGTGGTGGCTGCGTGCGCGCTGCTGCTGGCCATCTTTATTCCCCAGCGCCCAGTTGCTGGCGGTGACGTCCAGCAGCGGCATACCTGCTTTATCAAAAGGATTCACACCCGGATAATCCCGCGCGGTTAGCGTATGGGTTAGCGCAGAAATCCCCAGATGGTGCGCCAGTTGGATGGCACGGGCGCTGGTTTGCTTCCGCACGGCGGAGGGGGTGTTCATCCCGCTATTGAAATAGAGATGATCGCCGACGATCAAGCTGTTCAGATCAATCACCAGCAGGGTGTTTTTCTTCTCTTTGGCATCCATACGCGACAGATAATCATCCATCCCGTGCAGCCCGGTCTCACCGGCGCTCAGTGCCACAAAGCGCACGCCGTAATGGAGCGGCGTTTTGCTCAGTTGTTGTGCCAGCTCCAGCATCACGCCAAGGCCGGACGCGTTGTCATCCACGCCCTGCAAACGCAGGCCGCCGAGGTTGTTGTCGGCTTCGCGGCTGCTGAGCGGTGTCCAGGTATCAAGGTGCGCCACAATCAGGATCTCCTGCGGCGCGCTACCGGCACGTGCGGCGATCACTGAGGTGGCGGTGACTTTATGCCAGCGCATCTGGCCCTGTTTTTCACGCCAGTTATAGCCGGTATTAAACTGGCGGGTATTGCTCTGATAACCCAACTGGGTGAACTGTTGGCGCAGATAATCTGCCGTCATCAGTTCGGCCGGGCTACCGCTCATGCGGCCAGGGAAATAGGTGGCGATATGGCGCAATTGTTGTTCGGCATACTGCCCCGGTACGGTGTCCGTGGCTTGAGCAAAAAGAGGAAAACCGCTCGCTATCACTGCAGCCAGCAGGGCGCGGCGGAGGGTGGCAAACATAGTGTGTCCTTTTCTGACATCCCGTCATGCTAAAAAAAATCTGCTTTAGTATGAAACTGTGACCGGTATTACACAATTTGAATTGCTCCGAAACGCCAGCAATATCATTTGCTAAGCACAAAATGTTCTCAACAATCCTGGGTCGTTATTCCATTCGGTAACTACTCATTCCAATTCGTAATTTCATCTGCCAGAAGGCAGGGACGTATAGTCGCGTTAACTTATTGTAAAACTGACAAGGTTAACGTGGATTATCTGCCTCTTTTTGCCGATCTCAAAAACCGTCCGGTGCTGGTTGTCGGCGGTGGCGACATCGCTGCGCGCAAAATCGAACTGCTGCGGCGTGCCGGTGCACGCGTGCTGGTGGCTGCGCGTGAGTTGGGCCATGAGTTGCAGGCGCTACAAGAGATCGCAGCCATTGAGTGGATTGCACAAACCTTTGATGTCGCGCAGTTGGATGGCGTATTCCTGGTGATTGCCGCCACCGATGACAACGCGCTGAATCGCCAGGTCTTTGAGGCTGCCAATGCCCGCCACAAGCTGGTGAACGTGGTGGATGACCAGCCGAAATGCAGCTTTATCTTCCCGTCGATTGTCGATCGTTCCCCGCTGGTGGTGGCGATCTCCTCCAGCGGCACCGCGCCGGTGCTGGCTCGACTGTTGCGGGAAAAAATTGAAGCGCTGTTGCCTGCCAACCTTGGGCAAATGGCCGAGGTGGCTGGGCAGTGGCGTGACAAAGTGAAACAGCGTTACCGCCAGATGTCTGAACGTCGTCGCTTCTGGGAACGTGCTTTTAATGGCCTGTTCGCCAGCCAGATGGCGGCGGGTAACGTGAATGAAGCGCGTCGTACCCTTGATCGCGAACTGGAGAATGACAGCGACAATCAGGGGGAGATCACGTTGGTCGGCGCTGGCCCTGGCGATAGCGGTTTGCTGACACTGCGCGGCTTACAGGTGATGCAGTTGGCCGATGTGGTGCTCTACGACCATCTGGTCAGCGACGAGGTGCTGGAACTGGTGCGTCGCGATGCTGACCGTATTTGTGTCGGTAAACGGGCTGGCGCGCACTCTGTTCCGCAGGAAGAGACCAATCGGCTGCTGGTGCAACTGGCGCAGCAAGGTAAACGCGTCGTGCGCCTGAAAGGCGGCGACCCCTTTATTTTTGGCCGTGGCGGTGAAGAGTTGCAGGCTGCCAAAGCCGCCGGTATTCCGTTTCAGGTGGTGCCCGGCATTACCGCTGCCGCAGGCGCAACCGCGTATGCCGGTATCCCTTTAACCCATCGTGACCATGCGCAAAGCGTGATGTTTATTACGGGCCAGTGCCGGGCAGACAGCAACGGTATCGACTGGCCTTCGCTGGCGCGCGCCCGGCAGACGCTGGCGATTTATATGGGCACGGTGAAGGCGGCAGAAATTGCTGCCGGACTGATTGAACACGGGCGCGATCCGGCAACCCCTGTTGCGGTGATTGGTCGTGGTACACGGCAGGATCAACAGGTGCTGACCGGCACCTTAGACCAGTTGGAGGCGCTCGCCGCCGTCGCGCCGACGCCAGCCTTGCTGGTGATTGGTGAAGTTGTGAATTTGCACGGGCAACTCGCCTGGTTTCAACATTCAGCACAGCAGGGGACCCGCGAGTCCGCCGTTGTCAATTTGGCTTGAGGAAAAATTATGGACCAAAACCGACTCACTCATCTGCGCCAGCTGGAGGCAGAGAGTATCCATATCATCCGCGAGGTGGCGGCCGAGTTCAGTAATCCGGTGATGATGTACTCCATCGGCAAGGACTCCTCGGTAATGCTACATCTGGCACGCAAAGCCTTCTATCCGGGCACGTTGCCATTTCCGCTGCTGCACGTTGATACCGGCTGGAAATTCCGTGAAATGTATGAGTTCCGCGACCGCACCATCAAAGCGATGGGCGCGGAGCTGCTGGTGCACCGTAACCCGGAAGGGGTGGCAATGGGCATCAACCCGTTTGTGCACGGCAGCGCTAAACACACCGACATCATGAAAACCGAAGGTCTGAAACAGGCGCTGAATAAATACGGCTTTGATGCCGCCTTCGGTGGCGCGCGTCGCGATGAGGAGAAATCCCGCGCCAAAGAACGTATCTATTCGTTCCGTGACCGTTTCCACCGCTGGGACCCGAAAAACCAGCGCCCGGAGCTGTGGCACAACTACAACGGCCAGATCAACAAAGGTGAGAGCATCCGCGTGTTCCCGCTCTCCAACTGGACCGAGCTGGATATCTGGCAGTACATCTTCCTCGAAAACATCGAGATTGTTCCGCTGTATCTCGCGGCACCGCGTCCGGTACTGGAACGCGATGGCATGCTGATGATGGTGGATGATGACCGTATTGACCTGCAACCGGGTGAAGTGATCAAACAACGCATGGTGCGTTTCCGTACCCTCGGCTGTTGGCCGCTGACCGGCGCGGTGGAATCTGAAGCACAAACGTTGCCAGAAATTATTGAAGAGATGCTGGTCTCCACTACCAGCGAACGCCAGGGGCGTGTCATTGACCGCGACCAGGCCGGTTCGATGGAACTGAAGAAACGTCAGGGTTATTTCTAAGGAGACGCAGATGAATACCGTTATTGCACAACAGATTGCCGATCAGGGCGGCGTGGAAGCCTGGCTGACCGCGCAACAACACAAAAGCCTGCTGCGTTTCCTCACTTGCGGTAGCGTTGACGACGGCAAAAGTACGCTGATTGGTCGTCTGCTGCACGATACCCGCCAGATCTATGAAGATCAGCTCTCCTCGTTGCACAACGACAGCAAACGTCATGGCACCCAGGGTGAGAAACTCGATCTGGCGCTGTTGGTGGATGGCTTGCAGGCCGAGCGCGAGCAGGGCATCACCATTGACGTGGCCTACCGTTATTTCTCGACCGAAAAGCGCAAATTTATTATCGCGGATACCCCGGGGCACGAGCAGTACACGCGCAATATGGCGACGGGTGCCTCCACCTGTGATCTGGCGATTCTGTTGATTGATGCGCGCAAAGGCGTGCTGGATCAGACCCGTCGTCACAGCTTTATCTCCACGTTGCTGGGCATTAAGCATCTGGTGGTGGCGATCAACAAGATGGATCTGGTGGCGTATAAACAGGACGTGTTTGAGCAGATCAAACAGGACTACCTCGATTTCGCAGCACAGCTGCCGGAAGACCTCGACATTCGCTTTGTGCCGATGTCCGCGCTGGAAGGGGATAACGTCGCATCGCCGAGCACGACCATGCCGTGGTACAGCGGTCCAACGCTGCTCGACGTGCTGGAGACCGTGGAACTGAAGCGTGTGGTGGATCACCAACCGATGCGTTTCCCGGTGCAATACGTTAACCGTCCGAACCTCGATTTCCGTGGCTATGCCGGAACGCTGGCGTCAGGCGTGGTCACCGTGGGCCAACGCGTGAAGGTGCTGCCGTCTGGCGTAGAATCCAGCATTGCACGCATCGTCACCTTTGATGGCGATTTGCAGGAAGCCGCAGCCGGTGAGGCCATTACCCTGGTGCTGCAAGACGAGATCGACATCAGCCGTGGTGACCTGTTGGTGGATGCCGTTGCGGAACTGAAATCGGTGCAATCCGCCACGGTGAACGTGGTGTGGATGGCCGAGCAGCCGTTGCAACCGGGTCAGAGCTATGACGTGAAGATCGCCGGTAAGAAAGCGCGTGGCCGGGTGGAAAACGTGATCCATCAGTTCGATATCAACACGCTGGAAAAACGCAGCGCCGACAGCCTGCCGCTCAACGGCATCGGTCTGGTGGAAGTCACCTTTGACGAGCCGATGGTGCTGGACAAATATCGCGACAACCCGGTGACCGGCGGCATGATCTTTATCGATCGCCTGAGCAATGTCACCGTGGGTGCCGGATTGATTGAAGAACCGCAAAGCGCTAATCGTGCCGAGGCGAGCCAGTTCAGCGAGTTTGAACTGGAGCTGAATGCGTTGATTCGTCGCCACTTCCCGCACTGGAATGCACGCGATCTGCTGGGTGGTCAGTAATGGCGCAACACGATGAAAACGTGGTGTGGCACGATCATCCGGTGACACGCGCTGAGCGTGAGCAGCAGCACGGCCATCAGGGCGTGGTGCTGTGGTTTACCGGGCTGTCCGGCTCGGGTAAATCCACGGTGGCAGGGGCGCTGGAGCAGGCGCTGCATCGCGCCGGCGTCAGCACTTATCTGTTGGATGGTGACAACGTGCGTCACGGCCTGTGCCGTGACCTCGGCTTCAGCGATGACGATCGTAAGGAAAATATTCGGCGTGTCGGTGAAGTGGCAAAGCTGATGGTGGATGCCGGGCTGGTGGTGCTGACGGCCTTTATTTCACCGCATCGCGCCGAACGTCAGATGGTGCGCGACCTGCTGGCGGATGGACAGTTTGTTGAAGTGTTTGTCGACACGCCGCTGGCGGTGTGCGAGGCGCGTGATCCGAAAGGATTGTATAAAAAAGCGCGTGCCGGAGAATTGCGTAATTTCACCGGTATCGACAGTGTTTATGAGGCCCCGGAAACCCCGGAAATCCACCTTGATGGTGAACAATTGGTTACAAAACTGACCGCCCAATTGTTAGACCTGCTGCGCCACCGCGATATCATCAGATCCTGAATAGACAGCGGCAAATCACCATGATTTGCCGCGATTAGCGTCAACAGGAACTCTATGCAGAATGTTACCCCTATGCTGGCACGCAAAGATGAACGCCCCCAGGATGAGCCTCGCTCGTCATTACCGGGTGGTGTGATTGGTTTTCTCTCGTATTGGTGTGCGCTGGCCATTCCGTTCCTGCTCTACGGTTCCAATACCTTGTTTTTCTTCCTCTACACTTGGCCGTTCTTCCTTGCCCTGCTGCCGGTATCGGTGTTGATTGGCATTGTCCTCAGCCTGATGATGCGTGGTCATCTGTTCTGGAGCGGGGTGGTGACGGCGATCGTGGTGGTGTGCCTGTTCTGGTTACTCTTCTCATTTCTCTCCGGCTGGTAAGCCGTGCCTGATGTGCAAACGCGTCGGCAGGTTACAAAACTTTACCTGCCGATCTGCGCGCCAGTGAATCATTATTTGTACGGACAATCGTCCGTAAACGGCATTTTCGCTGCTGGAGTGGAGTCCGGCGCGAAGTTATGGGATGATTGAGCCGTTTTTCAGGGGGCTGGGATGGGAAAACTGACGCTATTACTACTCGTTTTGCTCGGCTGGCTTCAGTATTCGTTGTGGCTGGGCAAGAACGGGATACACGACTATACGCGCGTCAATGATGATGTTGCGTCACAACAGGCGAATAACGCCAAACTGAAAGCGCGTAACGATCAGCTGTTCGCCGAAATTGACGATCTCAACGGCGGTTCTGAAGCGATCGAGGAGCGCGCACGCAATGAACTGGGCATGATCAAGCCTGGTGAAACCTTCTATCGCCTGGTGCCAGACCAGAACAAACGTAACGCGCAACAAGCTGCGCAAAATCAACAACGATAAACCATGAACAACCACTCTTCCTCTGCGGATGTGATCGCCGTAGTGCCCGCTGCCGGTATTGGCAGCCGCATGCAGGCTGCCTGCCCGAAACAATATCTGACCATCGGTCAATCCACTCTTCTTGAACATAGCGTTGCCCGCCTGCTGGCGCACCCGGCGGTGAAACAGGTGATTGTCGCTATCAGCCCCGATGACGGCTGGTTTGATACCTTGCCGCTGGCACAGGACGCGCGCGTGCTGCGGGTCACCGGGGGGGAAACGCGTGCTGAGTCGGTGCTGGCAGGTTTGCAGGCCGTGACGCAAGGGGAATGGGTGCTGGTACACGACGCGGCCCGCCCCTGCCTGCATCCTGATGATTTAGCGCGTCTGCTGGCGGTGCGCCAGCACAGCAAAGTCGGGGCGATTCTGGCGGCACCGGTGCGCGATACCATGAAACGTGCTGAACCCGGTAAAGCCGCCATTGCACATACCGTCGAGCGTGAAGATTTATGGCACGCGCTGACGCCACAATTTTTCCCTCATGCGCTGCTGACCGCCTGTCTGACGCGTGCTCTGCATGAGGGCGCGACCATCACTGATGAAGCCTCGGCGCTGGAATACTGCGGCTATCATCCCGAACTGGTGAGTGGCCGCAGTGATAACATTAAGGTGACGCGGCCAGAAGACCTGGCGCTGGCGGCCTTTTATCTTACCCAGATTCAGTTAAAGGAGAGCGCATGATGCGTATCGGTCACGGCTTCGACGTCCACGCCTTTGGAGGCGAGGGTCCTCTGGTGATTGGTGGGGTGCGTATTCCCTTCGAACACGGTTTTATTGCCCATTCTGATGGTGACGTAGCCCTGCACGCACTGACGGATGCGCTGCTGGGAGCGGTAGCGATGGGGGATATCGGCAAATTGTTCCCTGACACCGATCCGGCTTATAAAGGGGCAGACAGCCGTGGTTTGCTGCGCGAAGCCTGGCGTCGGATTCAGCAGAAGGGGTATCAGGTCGGTAACGTTGACGTCACCCTGATTGCTCAGGCACCGAAAATGCTGCCGCATGTGCCACAGATGCGCGTGAACATCGCTGAAGATCTGGGCTGTCATATGGATCAGGTCAATGTGAAAGCGACCACCACGGAAAAACTGGGTTTTACCGGGCGTGGTGAAGGCATTGCCTGTGAAGCGGTCGCGCTGCTGGTGAAGGCGGAAAGCGCATGAGTGAGTTGCTGTACCTGCATGGTGTGCCGCGCGCCACTGGTGTGATCAAAGCCAATCCGGAAGATTTTGTCGTTATCGAGGATCTCGGTTATCCCTATGATGGCGAAGGCGAACAGCTGCTGGTGCGTATTCGTAAAATCGGCTGCAACACCCGCTTTGTTGCCGAGGCGCTGGCGAAATTTCTCGGGGTGCATGTGCGTGATCTCAGCTATGCCGGGATGAAAGACCGCCATGCAGTGACGGAACAGACGCTGTGCTTCCGTTTGCCGGGCAACGCCATGCCTGATCTGTCTGAATTTAAGCTGGAGGGTGTAGAAATCCTGCAGGTAGTGCGCCACAAGCGTAAACTACGTACCGGCGCGCTGGCAGGGAATGCATTTCGTCTGGTGATCCGCCAAATCTCGGACCGGGCTGCGGTGGAACAGCGTTTACAGAAAATTCAGAAAAGCGGTGTGCCTAACTATTTTGGCGAGCAGCGTTTTGGTCGTGAGGGTAATAATCTGACTCAGGCGCAGCAGTGGGCGCAGGATCGTTTTCGCCCGCGCGATCGCAATAAAAAAGGATTGTTGCTTTCGGCCACCCGCAGCCACCTGTTTAATCAGGTGACCAGCGCCCGTTTGCAGCGAGACGGTCATCTCGACGCAGTGATGAGCGGCGATGCGTTGCAACTGACCGGGCGTGGTAGCTGGTTTGTTGCGCAGACGGAAGAACTGGCGGAACTGCAGCAGCGCGTGAATCAGGATGAACTGCGTATTACCGCGCCGTTACCGGGTCGTGGTGACTGGGGACCCCAGGCGGAAGCGCTTGAATTTGAACAACACAGCCTGGCAGGTGCGGTAGAATTGATTACACTGCTTGAGCGTGAACGTGTTGACGCAGCACGTCGTGCGATGCGTGTGGTGCCAAAGGACTTGCACTGGAACTGGTGGGATGATGTGACGCTGGAGATGGCGTTCTGGCTGCCTGCGGGCAGTTTTGCTACCAGCGTCGTGCGTGAGCTTCTCCAACAAGAAGGTAACGATGCGGATATTGCTGAGTAATGATGACGGCATTCATGCGCCAGGCATTCAGACCCTGGCGCGCGCGCTGCGCCAGTTTGCTGAGGTGCAGGTGGTCGCACCCGATCGCAATCGCAGTGGTGCCTCAAACTCGCTAACGCTGGAGACGCCGCTTCGTACCTTTACCCATGAAAACGGTGATATCGCCGTGCAGCAGGGTACCCCGACCGATTGCGTGTTTCTCGGGGTTAACGCCCTGATGCAACCGCGTCCGGATATTGTGGTTTCCGGTATCAATGCTGGCCCGAATCTCGGTGATGACGTGATTTATTCCGGCACCGTGGCGGCGGCGATGGAAGGCCGCCATCTCGGGCTACCGGCGCTGGCAGTGTCATTGAATGGCCATCAGCATTACGCCACTGCGGCGGCGGTCACCTGCGCATTGTTGCGCGCGTTGACGCGTGAACCGCTGCGCACCGGGCGTATTCTCAATATCAACGTGCCTGATCTCCCCTTATCAGAAGTGAAAGGTTTCCGTGTGACGCGCTGTGGCAGCCGCCATCCTGCCGATCAGGTGATCTGTCAGCAAGATCCGCGCGGCAATACCCTGTACTGGATTGGTCCGCCGGGTGAGAAACTGGATGCCGGTCCCGATACCGATTTTGCTGCGGTGGATGCGGGGTATGTCTCGATCACCGCGTTGCATGTTGACCTGACCGCCCCGGCGGCGCAGGTGGTGTTAAGCGATTGGCTGACCCAGGCGGAGGTGGATTTGGCATGGTGAACCGGCGCGTTGAAACCTTGCTGGCGCAACTGCGCGCCCAGGGTATCCATGATGAACATCTGCTGAAAGCTATCGCCGATGTGCCGCGTGAGCGTTTTATCGACGAAGCCTTTGAACACAAAGCCTGGGACAATGTCGCGTTGCCAATTGGCAGCGGGCAGACGATTTCACAGCCCTATATGGTGGCGCGGATGACGGCGCTGCTTGAACTCAACGCCGATGCACAGGTGCTGGAAATTGGCACGGGTTCTGGCTATCAGACCGCTATTCTGGCGCATCTGGTCAATCACGTTTACTCGGTTGAACGTATCAAAGGGCTGCAATGGCAGGCGAAACGCCGCCTGAAGCAGCTTGATCTGCATAATGTTTCCACCCGCCACGGCGATGGCTGGCAGGGATGGGCCGCGCGTGGTCCGTTTGACGCCATTATTGTGACGGCGGCACCGCCTGAAATTCCGACTGCGCTGATAGCACAATTGCGTGACGGCGGCAGAATGGTGCTGCCGGTTGGCGAAGATCAACAAGTGTTAAAACGTCTGCGTCGTCAGGGGGATGAGATGATCGAGGAGATTATCGAACCCGTCCGCTTTGTACCTTTAGTACAGGGTGACCTGGCCTGAAGCTCTTCGTACTTGTTCACAACTGTTACATGGCACGGCGCAGTTGATCTTGTTACTATCCTTGTTAATCAATGCTAAAGGCCGTTTCGTCTGCATTATGCAGTGTAAAATGCGGTTCACGCAGACACAGTTATATCCAGGATTGCCATCACGGGGGATCAATGAGCACGGGAAGCACAACATTTCAATTACGCCGTTTGGCGGCTCTGACACTGGTCGGATTTTGGCTGGCAGGCTGTAGCTCCAGCGATAACACACAAGCACCCATCAGCCAGATTGGTGGCAACGGGGGCATGAGTGATTCCTCTGGTGGTGGCGTACCGACGATGCCGCATGGTGGAATGTTAAGCGGTGGCGTACCTTCGGCACCGCCATCTGGCGGAATGATTAGTGGTAATAATAATGTGACCACGGAAAATGGTCGCATTGTGTACAATCGCAACTATGGGAATATTCCGAAAGGGAGCTATGGCGGTGAGACCTACACCGTTAAACGTGGCGACACCCTGTTCTATATTGCGTGGATTACTGGCAACGACTATCGCGACCTGGCGCAACGCAACAACATCCCCGCTCCGTATAGCCTGAACGCCGGGCAAACACTGCAAGTGGGTAACGGAGCAGGGCAGTCCATAACCGGTGGTAACGCTATCACTGTAGCGGATGCCACTCAGGGTGGCGTACCTGCCACACCGGGTTCTTCGCAAATTAAATCTGCCCCGGTTGCACAGCAACCTGTTATTACGTATTCTGATGATTCGGGTAATTCTTCAGGCAGCAAATTGTTGCCGTCGAAAGGGGCAAATAATGTGGCAACGACCACAGCTCCGGTTACCGTACCGCCCACGGTCAGCAGCACGACCGATAGCACAACACCGGTGGGAAGCTGGCGTTGGCCGACCGATGGGAAAATTATCGATAACTTCTCCGCTGCGGAAGGTGGAAACAAAGGGATCGATATCGCGGGTTCACGTGGACAACCTGTTGTCGCTACTGCTTCCGGTAGGGTGGTTTACGCAGGTAACGCGCTCCGTGGGTACGGTAATTTAATCATCATCAAACACAATGATGACTACCTGAGTGCCTACGCCCATAACGACACAATGCTGGTCCGGGAACAACAGGAAGTTAAAGCTGGGCAAAAAATAGCTACGATGGGTAGCACCGGAACCAGTTCAGTAAGATTGCATTTTGAAATTCGTTACAAGGGGAAATCCGTAAATCCGTTGCGTTACTTACCGCAACGATAATCCGGCAGAACCCAGGTGTTCTGCCCTTGGATCACGGGTAGGAGCCGCTTATGAGCCAGAATACGCTGAAAGTTAACGAGTTACACGAAGATGCGGAATTCGAGGAGAACGGAGCTGAGGTTTTTGATGAGAAGGCTCTCGTTGAGAACGAACCTGGTGATAACGATGTAGCGGAAGAAGAGTTGTTGTCACAGGGTGCGACGCAACGCGTTTTGGATGCGACGCAGCTCTACCTCGGAGAAATTGGTTATTCTCCATTGTTAACGGCGGAAGAAGAGGTGTTCTTTGCCCGCCGCGCATTACGAGGCGACATTCCTTCTCGTCGCCGCATGATTGAAAGTAACTTACGTCTGGTGGTGAAGATTGCCCGTCGTTACAGCAATCGTGGTCTGGCGCTGCTGGATCTGATTGAAGAGGGTAATCTTGGCCTGATTCGTGCTGTAGAGAAGTTTGACCCGGAACGTGGGTTCCGCTTCTCAACTTACGCCACCTGGTGGATTCGTCAGACCATTGAACGGGCAATCATGAACCAAACCCGTACCATTCGTCTGCCTATCCACATTGTTAAAGAGTTAAATGTCTATCTGCGTACTGCGCGCGAACTCTCGCACAAGCTCGATCATGAGCCGAGTGCCGAAGAGATTGCCGAGCAGTTGGACAAGCCGGTTGATGATGTAAGCCGTATGCTACGTCTCAACGAGCGTATTACCTCGGTTGACACACCGTTAGGTGGTGATTCCGAAAAAGCGCTGCTGGATATCCTGGCTGATGAAAAAGATAACGGCCCGGAAGACACCACGCAGGACGATGATATGAAGCAAAGCATCGTTAAGTGGTTGTTTGAACTGAATGCCAAGCAGCGTGAAGTGCTGGCGCGTCGTTTCGGCCTGTTGGGCTATGAAGCGGCAACGCTTGAAGATGTGGGCCGCGAAATCGGTTTGACCCGTGAGCGTGTTCGTCAGATTCAAGTGGAAGGGCTGCGTCGTCTGCGTGAAATCCTGCAGACACAGGGCCTGAATATTGAAGCGCTGTTTCGTGAATAAACCGTAATCGCTATATAAAAACGGTGACCGTCTGGTCACCGTTTTTTTATGCCTGCGATTCAGGATGAGGCTACACCAGCGTTTTCAAACGATAGATCCACTCCAGCGCCTGGCGTGGCGTCAGCGTATCGGGATCGAGTGCTTCCAGTGCTTCCACCGCCGGAGACGTTTCCGCGACCAATAACGGGAGCTGTGAACCTTCGACCGTTGAGGCGGCAGTGCTGCCCGACAACGTTTCCAACTCCTTCAGCTTGTGACGAGCGCGCTTAATCACCTCTTTCGGTACACCTGCGAGCGCGGCGACGGCCAAACCGTAGCTTTTGCTGGCCGCACCGTCCTGCACGCTATGCATAAATGCGATGGTGTCACCGTGCTCCACGGCATCCAGGTGCACGTTGACCACGCCTTCCATTTTTTCCGGTAGCGTTGTCAGCTCGAAATAGTGGGTGGCGAATAGCGTCATTGCTTTAATCCGGTTGGCCAGGCTCTCGGCACAAGCCCAGGCCAGCGACAGACCATCATAGGTTGAGGTGCCGCGACCGATTTCATCCATTAACACCAGGCTATGTTCGGTAGCGTTATGCAGGATATTGGCCGTTTCGGTCATCTCCACCATAAAAGTGGAGCGCCCGGAAGCCAAATCATCAGCCGCACCCACGCGAGTAAAGATGCGATCGATCGGGCCAATCACCGTCTCTTCCGCCGGAACGAAGCTGCCGATCCATGCCATCAGCGCAATCAGTGCCGCCTGACGCATATAGGTACTTTTACCGCCCATATTGGGACCGGTGATAATCAGCATGCGTCGCTGGGTCGAGAGTGACAGCGGGTTGGCGATAAACGGCTCTTTTAAAACCTGTTCGACTACCGGATGACGTCCGCCCGTGATGCGGATCCCGGCTTTTTCCTGTAGCACCGGGCGGCAATAGTTGAGGGTCCAGGCGCGTTCCGCCAGGTTACTCAGCACATCGAGTTCGGCCAGTGCCGCCGCGCTTAATTGCAGCGCTTCCAGATGTGGCAGCAGACGGTCAAACAATTCATCGTACAGGCCTTTTTCCAGCGCCAGCGCTTTCCCTTTTGAGGTCAGCACCTTGTCTTCGTACTCTTTCAGCTCAGGAATAATATAGCGTTCGGCATTCTTAAGGGTCTGGCGGCGTACATAGTGGATGGGCACCAGATGGCTTTGACCACGGCTGACCTGAATGTAGTAACCATGAATCGCGTTAAAGCCAACTTTGAGCGTATCCAGCCCGAGCTTTTCCCGCTCACGAATTTCCAGACGGTCGAGATAATCGCTGGCACCGTCGGCCAGGGCGCGCCACTCATCCAGTTCAGCGTTATAACCCGGCGCAATCACGCCGCCATCACGCACTAAAACCGGTGGTGATTCGATGATGGCATTCTCCAGCAATTCGCGCAGTTCGCTGAATTCACCCATCTGGCTACGTAACTGCGTGAGCTGCGGCGCATTTACCGCTTGCAGCAACGCATTCAGTTCCGGCAGTTGCTGGAAGGCGTGACGCATACGCGCCAGGTCACGCGGGCGGGCGGTACGTAATGCCAGACGGGCGAGGATACGCTCCAGGTCGCCGATCTGGCGTAAAACCGGTTGCAGTTCTTCGCTGTGCGCCTGTAATTCCGCAATGGCTTCCTGACGGCGGGCGATGGTGTCAACATCACGCAACGGCATATGCAACCAGCGTTTCAGCATGCGGCTGCCCATTGGCGTGACGGTTTTATCCAGTACGGCGGCCAGGGTATTGTCGGTGCCACCGGCGAGGTTTTGCGTGATTTCCAGATTGCGACGCGTAGCGGCATCCATGATCACGCTATCCTGCTGGCGCTCCATACTGAGTGAGCGGATATGGGGCAGCGAGGTGCGTTGGGTGTCTTTGACATATTGCAGCAGACAACCCGCCGCGCGCAGCGCCAGATGCGCCTGTTCAACGCCAAAACCGTTGAGGTCACGCGTGCCAAATTGCAGATTTAACTGCTGACGCGCGGTATCGATTTCATATTCCCAAAGCGGGCGACGACGCAGGCCGCGCCGTTGGTCGATTAGCGCCATCGCCTGCAAATCTTCGGGATAGAGTAATTCGGCCGGGTTAGTACGCTGCAACTCGGCAGCCATGGTTTCCTGATCACCCGGCTCGCTCAGGCGAAAACGTCCTGAGCTGATATCCAGCGTGGCATAGCCAAAGCCACGCTGGCTTTGAAAAATGGCGGCCAGCAGGTTGTCCTGCCGCTCCTGTAGCAACGCTTCATCGCTGATGGTGCCAGGGGTGACAATGCGCACGACTTTACGCTCGACCGGTCCTTTACTCAGCGCCGGGTCGCCAATTTGCTCGCAAATCGCGACCGATTCCCCTAACTGGACCAGTTTCGCCAGATAACCTTCAACCGCGTGATAAGGGACGCCCGCCATCGGAATGGGTTCGCCTGCTGACGCACCACGTTTGGTGAGAGAGATTTCCAGCAGCTGCGAGGCGCGTTTGGCGTCATCATAAAACAGCTCGTAAAAATCGCCCATGCGATAGAACAGCAGAATGTCAGGATGATCGGCCTTCAGACGCAGGTATTGCTGCATCATGGGCGTATGGGCGCTGAAGTCCATTTGCTCTGCTCCTTTCATCTCTTTCTCACTTTGTATTTACTTTTTGATGACCTGCGACACGTTGTCGCCGCAGGGGAAGATGTCGTTATCACACTGGGCAATAACGAAAGAGGGGATGTTACCATTTTTACGCTCTCTCCTTCATCCGCCCGCTGGCTTTTCGGTTGCCGACCATAACAAATTGCTGTGTCAGGAAAAAATAAAAAAACGGGAAAATGGTAAAGTGTGGAGATGGGTCGCAAATTTTGTCTGTCAGCACGATGGCAGAGATAACTGACGAAAATTTAAGATATTGCCCTGTAAGTCGGGTATCTGAACGATTAATATGTGTGCTTTAGTTTCATCTGGTTTATGGATATCCGATGCGTTTTAAGGTTGCTCTTCTCCCGCTTATTGCTCTGCTTGCTGCCTGTAGCAGCAAGCCCCACACCGCCCAGCAGCCCGCTGTTGCTTCTGCTCCGCAGGGGGGCTTTTTACTCGATGCCTCCCATGCTAACCCGACGATGTTTGGTGACTTTGCCGGTAATCCCGCCGCTGAAAAGTTTATTGACGAGATGGTGGCTAAGCATGGCTTCGACCGCCAACAATTGCATGCGGTGCTTGGTCAGGCGAAACGACTGGATTATGTGCTGCGTCTGATGGATCAACAGGCACCGAGTTACACGCCCCCCACCGGTCCTAACGGTGCCTGGATTCGTTATCGTAATAAATTCATCACCCCGGATAACGTGCAAAACGGCGTTGCTTTCTGGAATCAATACCAGGATGCGCTGCAACGTGCCCAGCAAGTGTATGGTGTGCCACCGGAAATCATTGTGGGCATCATTGGCGTCGAAACGCGCTGGGGTCGGGTGATGGGTAAAACCCGTTTACTCGATGCACTGGCAACCCTCTCCTTTAGCTACCCACGGCGTGCCGCCTACTTTAGCAGTGAGCTGGAAACCTTCCTGCTGATGGCGCGCACGGAACAGGATGACCCGCTGGATCTGCGTGGCTCCTTTGCCGGGGCGATGGGCTATGGTCAGTTTATGCCTTCTTCGTATAAACAATATGCGGTCGATTTCAACGGTGATGGGCACATCAATCTGTGGGACCCGGTTGATGCCATCGGCAGCGTCGCCAATTACTTCAAAGCACATGGCTGGCGTGCCGGTGAGACGGTTGCCGTACCGGCCAGTGGTCAGGCACCGGCGCTGGAAAATGGCTTTAAAACCCTCTATCCGGTCAGCACGCTGGCGGCGAGTGGGTTGACGCCACAGGGATCACTTGACGGTAACCAACAGGCCAGTTTGCTGCGCCTTGATCTCGGCACGAGTTACCAATACTGGTACGGGCTACCCAATTTCTACGTGATAACCCGCTACAATCACAGCACGCATTATGCCATGGCGGTGTGGCAGTTGGGTGAGGCTGTCAGCAAAGCGCGGCAGGGCGCGATATTTTAATGCTGTCCTTACAGTTAGTAAGGAGATAAGATGACGCCCCTTTTGCGGCGCCATCTTTGCCGCGACCTTTTCTCTGAGGAGCGCTTATGAATACCTTACCGGCCTGTCCTGAATGCCATGCTGACTATACCTGGCAGGATGGCGAAAAGCTGAACTGCCCATCTTGCGGGCATATCTGGTCGCTGGCGGCTGATGATGCGGCAGGCGATGGCCTTGTGGTACGTGATGCGAATGGCAATCTGCTGGTGGATGGCGATAGCGTTACCGTTATCAAAGATCTGAAAGTCAAAGGTAGCTCCTCAACCCTGAAAATCGGCACGAAAGTTAAAAGCATTCGTCTGGTCGAAGGTGATCACAATATCGATTGTAAAATCGATGGCTTTGGGCCGATGAAGCTCAAATCGGAATTTGTGAAAAAGAACTGATGATCGGACGGCGTTGCGCCGTCCGTGTTGCTGTCATCCCAGTAGCCGTTCAATTTCAGCACACTGTGTGGTGCTTAATTCACCGCCATAGTTGCGTGAGCGGGTCGTCATGGATGCAAAACGGCGGGCAACGGCGGTTTTGATGGTCGTGACAAAATCATCACCAATGGTATAGATCGCCATGAGCTGACCGATACGTTGCTGAATGGTGGTCAACTGGCGCAAATCGCCCGCCCGCCATGCCTGCATCGCCTGGGCAAACAGCTCAGGCACAATATTATTCAAGCCAGAGATCGCCCCCGCACCGCCTGCCAGCAAATTGGGCAGCAGATACTCGTCATATCCTGACAACACCGCAAAATCGCTGCGAACTTTTTTTGTTTCCTCAATTAGCGCACGATTGTGTGACAGGCAATCGGTCGTGTCTTTAATCCCGATAAAATTGGGCAGTTCGGCCGCCAGTTCAGCGATCAGGGACGGCGTTAAATCGCAGCCGGTGCGCGCCGGGAAATTATAGGCAAACCACTTGCCGCCTAATTGCGAGTCCAGCGCTTTGAAATAACGCAGAAGCTGCTGCCGGGTTTGCCCGTAGTAATAAGGTGGCAGCACCATTACGGCATCGAAACCATGTTGCCATGCGGCTTCAGCCAGTTGCAGCATATCCGCGACGCAGGTGCTGGACACGTTAGCGACCATCGTCAAAGGTGAGAGCTGGCGTGCTTCGCGTAGTAAGTGCAGTCGTTCTTGTTGGGTCAGCGAGGCAAATTCGCCAATACTTCCCATTAACAAAATTGTATCAATTCCTGACGTGTTGAGCCGGGAGAAATGGCGACCAAGGGCGTCAATATCCACCTTATCCTGGTTATCAAAAGGGGTTACTGACGGACACCAGACGCCAGCCAGTGCGGGTTGTGTTGCCATAGCGAACTCCTTGTCGTTAAAAATGAAACGTCGTTTTAACTTAATATCCTTCGTGATGACTGACCAGTGCCTGAAGGTTAAAAAGGTGAAGTAACGCACTTTTCCTCCCCCGAAAGTGGCAAAAGCGGGTAGTGTTTTGCTCTTCGGGTAAAACAGGAGTGTTCAAATGCAAGACTGGAATCCACAGCTGTATCGGCAGTTTGAATCAGAAAGGACGCGCCCGGCACGCGAGTTACTGACGCGGATCGCCACCCCGGATGTACGCTATGCCACGGATTTAGGCTGCGGACCGGGCAACAGTACGGAATTACTGGTGCAGGCCTGGCCGGACGCGCTCGTCACCGGCATCGACAGTTCAGAGGCGATGCTGGTACAGGCGCGTGAGCGTCTGCCGGGTTGCCGTTTTGCGCAGGCTGATATTCGTTACTGGCAGGCAGAACAGCCGCAGCAGGTGATTTACGCCAATGCATCACTGCAATGGCTGGGCGATCATCAGGCGTTGTTGCCGCATCTGGTTAGCCAACTTGATATCGGCGGCTCCCTGGCGATTCAGATGCCCGATAATCTTGAAGAACCTTCCCATCGTCTGATGCGTGACGTCGCCGCCGGCGAACGTTGGCGAGCACATATTTCGCCCCAGGCTGCCGATCGTAAACGCTTACTGACCACCGAGCAGTATTATGATTTGCTGAGTGACGCGGGCTGTGAGGTAGATATCTGGCGTACCACCTATTACCACGTGATGTCTGATGCTCAGGCCATTATTACCTGGCTACGCGCTACAGGATTGCGTCCTTTCCTCGCCGGCCTGGATGATAGCCAGCAACACGCCTTTTTAGCGGAGTATCATCAGGCGTTAATTCCTGCTTATCCGACCCGCAGCAACGGCAAGGTTTTGCTGGCTTTCCCGCGTCTTTTTATGGTGGCGATGAAAACCCGCTAACGCTGCTGGAACCCCGCGCGCAAAACGCAATATTGGGGTTGAAAAGCGTCCTCCGCCGCACCATTTCCTGTTAACGTGAGCGCCAGACAAGGAGAAGGCGATGAACGATGAACAGTTACAACAGTTGAGTCGTCGTATTGGCGAGCAGCTGAAAATACGCAAGGCAACCATTACTGCGGCCGAATCCTGTACGGGTGGCTGGATTGCAAAAGTGTTTACCGATATCAGCGGCAGTTCAGCCTGGTTTGAACGCAGTTTCGTCACTTACAGCAATGAGGCCAAACAGCAGATGGTCGGTGTGCAGACCAGCACGCTGGCGCAGTTTGGTGCGGTGAGCGAACAGACCGTGCGCGAGATGGCTGTGGGGGCGTGTAAAGAAGCGGCGGCGCAGTATGCCATTGCCGTCAGCGGCATTGCCGGGCCGGATGGCGGAACGCCGGAGAAGCCGGTTGGTACCGTCTGGTTTGGCTTTGCCGGGCCGGAAGGACGCGTAATAGCACAGTGTCAGCGCTTTGATGGCGACCGTGATGCTGTGCGTCGTCAATCCGTCGCCTGGGCGTTACAAACGCTGCATGATGAATTTCTGACAAATTAAACTTGATACTGTATGACTGTACAGTATAATTACCGGCAACAGAACGCGAGCTGGCATACAGAGATGCCCGCTTACCCGGCATGATTAGGAGTGGAAATGGCGATTGACGAAAACAAACAGAAGGCTTTAGCTGCCGCGCTGGGCCAGATTGAGAAACAATTTGGTAAAGGCTCCATCATGCGCCTGGGTGAAGACCGCTCGATGGACGTTGAAACCATCTCCACCGGTTCACTGTCACTGGATATCGCGTTAGGTGCGGGTGGCCTGCCGATGGGGCGTATCGTTGAGATTTATGGCCCGGAATCTTCAGGTAAAACCACGCTGACCCTGCAGGTGATTGCCGCAGCACAGCGCAAAGGCAAAACCTGTGCCTTTATCGACGCCGAGCACGCGCTGGACCCGGTTTACGCGAAAAAACTGGGTGTGGATATCGATAACCTGCTGTGTTCACAGCCGGATACCGGTGAGCAGGCGCTGGAAATCTGTGATGCGCTGGCGCGCTCTGGTGCTGTCGACGTCATCATTGTTGACTCCGTCGCGGCTCTGACGCCGAAAGCTGAAATTGAAGGCGAAATTGGCGACTCCCACATGGGTCTGGCTGCACGTATGATGAGCCAGGCGATGCGTAAGCTGGCGGGTAACCTGAAACAGTCCAACACGCTGCTGATTTTCATCAACCAGATCCGTATGAAGATTGGTGTGATGTTTGGTAACCCGGAAACCACGACCGGTGGTAACGCACTGAAATTCTACGCTTCTGTACGTCTTGATATCCGTCGTATCGGCGCCATTAAAGAAGGTGACGAGGTCGTCGGTAGCGAAACGCGTGTGAAAGTGGTGAAGAACAAAGTTGCAGCGCCGTTCAAACAGGCTGAGTTCCAGATTATGTACGGTGAAGGCATCAATACCTTCGGCGAACTGGTCGACCTCGGTGTGAAGCACAAGCTGGTTGAAAAAGCGGGTGCCTGGTATAGCTATAACGGCGACAAGATTGGTCAGGGTAAAGCGAATGCGACCAACTTCCTGAAAGAGAATCCGGCGATTGCCAACGAAATCGATCAGAAGTTGCGTGACATGCTGCTGACCGGTGCCACCGCGACGGCGGGTGCTGCGGATGTTTCCGCGGAAGATTACGAAGAAGCCAGCGAAACCAACGAAGATTTCTGATACCACAACGGGAGCACACTGCTCCCGTTTTGTTTTTCCCCGCCAGCACTTTCCCTCTGTGAATTCTTGCTTTACCCTGCGCCACTGTCTGAACAAGGTAGATCATATGTCATCATCACCGACACCCGCGCCAACTTTTTCCCGTTTACTGGATCGTGCGATGCGCATCCTGTCACAGCGCGACCACAGCCGTGCAGAGCTGAAAGGGAAACTACAACTTTCCAATCAGCGCGCAGCCTGGATGAAGCAGGAAGCGGTCGAGCCGATCCCGGATGAACTGCTGGAGCAGGTGGCCGATTGGTGCCAACAAAACGGTTGGTTAAACGATCAACGTTTCACGGAACGCTTTATCCTCAGCCGCAGTCGCAAAGGCTATGGCCCGCAACGTATCCGCATGGAGCTGCAACAAAAGGGCATTGCGCGTGATGATATTGACCAGGCGCTGTTTGATACCGAGGTCAATTGGGTGGCCTGTGCCGCTGGACTGGCAACGCGCAAGTTTGGCGATCCGCTGCCACAAGATTGGGCAGGGAAGAGCAAGGTGCAGCGTTTTTTGATGACAAAAGGCTTTCTGATGGAAGATATTCAAGCCATTTTCAGAAATTTTGATGACTGAAAGGCGATGGGATTTTACTTCCCACTGAAGAAAATTTATCTTATTCCCACTTTTTGTTCCTCAGTCAGCGGTGGGTCGGGCGCATGCGGCTTGCCAGACGAAAGGGAACGTTCGTTAGCGTGATTCCAGGAAATTTATGAGCAAGAGCACTGCTGAGATCCGTCAAGCGTTTCTCGACTTTTTTCATAGCAAGGGACATCAGGTTGTAGCCAGCAGCTCCCTCGTACCGAACAACGACCCGACGCTGCTGTTTACCAATGCCGGGATGAACCAGTTTAAAGACGTTTTCCTCGGTCAGGATAAGCGCGATTACTCGCGTGCGACCACGGCGCAGCGTTGTGTGCGTGCCGGTGGTAAGCACAACGACCTCGAAAACGTGGGCTACACCGCACGCCATCACACCTTCTTTGAAATGTTGGGCAACTTCAGCTTTGGCGACTATTTCAAAAAAGACGCGATTGCTTACGCCTGGGAACTGCTGACGGGTGAGCAGTGGTTTAAGCTGCCGAAAGATCGTCTCTGGGTCACCGTCTATGAAACGGACGATGAAGCCTATGACATCTGGGCGAATGACATTGGTATTCCGCGCGAACGTATTATTCGCATCGGTGATAACAAAGGCAGCGCTTACGCCTCTGACAACTTCTGGCAGATGGGTGATACCGGTCCTTGCGGTCCGTGCAGCGAAATTTTCTTCGACCATGGCGATCATATCTGGGGTGGCCCGCCGGGCAGCCCGGAAGAAGACGGCGATCGTTATATTGAAATCTGGAACATCGTGTTCATGCAGTTTAACCGTCAGGCTGACGGTACCATGCAACCGCTGCCAAAACCTTCCGTGGATACCGGTATGGGGCTGGAGCGTATTGCGGCGGTGTTGCAGCACGTGAACTCCAACTACGAAATCGATCTGTTTGCCAAACTGATTAAGTCAGTGGCAGACGTGACCGGTGCGACCGACCTCAGCAATAAATCGCTGCGCGTTATTGCCGACCATATCCGTTCCTGCGCCTTCCTGATTGCGGATGGTGTGATTCCTTCGAATGAAAACCGTGGCTATGTTCTGCGTCGCATCATTCGTCGCGCGGTACGCCACGGCAATATGCTCGGTGCGAAAGATGCCTTCTTCTACAAACTGGTTGCACCGCTGATTGAAGTGATGGGTTCAGCGGGTGAAGATCTGCAACGTCAGCAGGCACAGGTAGAAAACGTGCTGAAAGCGGAAGAAGAGCAGTTCGCGAAAACGCTGGAGCGTGGTCTGGCATTGCTGGATGAAGAATTGGCGAAATTGCAGGGCGATACCCTTGATGGGGAAACCGTCTTCCGTCTGTATGACACTTTCGGCTTCCCTGTCGATCTGACAGCCGATGTTTGCCGTGAGCGTGATCTGAAGATCGACGAAGCAGGCTTCGAAGTGGCGATGGAGCAGCAGCGTCAGCGTGCACGTGAAGCCAGCGGCTTTGGTGCCGATTACAACAATGTGATCCGTATTGACTCTGCCTCTGCGTTTAAAGGCTATGACCAGCTGGCATTGGCTTCCACTGTGCAGGCGCTGTTTGTTGATGGCCAACAGGTTGACCACGTCAGTGCAGGTCAGGACGCCGTGGTGGTGCTGGATGAAACCCCGTTCTACGGTGAGTCTGGTGGGCAGGTAGGGGATACCGGTGTTCTGGCTGGGAATAATGCTGAATTTAGCGTCCAGGATACACAGAAGTATGGTCAGGCGATTGGTCATATCGGTAAGCTTACCCAGGGACAACTGCGTGTCGGTGACCGCCTGAACGCTCAGGTTGATGAAGAACGTCGCGCACGTATTCGCCTGAACCACTCCGCGACGCACCTGCTGCATGCCGCGTTGCGTCAGGTACTCGGTGACCATGTGGCGCAGAAAGGTTCGCTGGTAAACGACAAGTACTTGCGTTTCGACTTCTCGCATTTCGAAGCGATGAAACCGCAGGAAATCCGTCAGGTTGAAGATATCGTCAACGCCCAGATTCGTCGTAATCTGGCGGTTGAAACCAACATCATGGACCTGGAAGCGGCCAAAGCGAAGGGCGCAATGGCGCTGTTTGGCGAGAAATATGATCAGCGCGTGCGCGTGCTGAGCATGGGTGATTTCTCAACCGAGCTGTGTGGCGGTACTCACGCGGCCCGTACCGGTGATATTGGCCTGTTCCGCATTCAGTCTGAGTCAGGCACTGCGGCAGGCGTGCGTCGTATTGAAGCCGTTACCGGTGAAGGTGCGCTGGCACAGGTTAATGCGCAGAGTCATCAGTTGCACGACATCGCGCAGTTGGTGAAAGCCAACAGCAGCAACCTGAATGAAAAAGTGCGTGGTCTGGTGGATCACGTGCGTGCGCTGGAAAAAGAGCTGCAACAATTGCGTGACCAGCAGGCGGCGCAAGAGAGTGCCTCGCTGAGTAGCAAAGCCATTGATGTAAAAGGTACTAAGCTGCTGGTGAGTGAGCTGAGCAACGTCGAACCGAAGATGCTGCGTACCATGATGGACGATCTGAAAAATCAGCTCGGTTCCGCCATTATCGTGCTGGCAACGGTCGCGGAAGGTAAAGTGTCACTGATTGCCGGGGTAACCAAAGACTTGACCGACCGCGTGAAGGCGGGTGAACTGGTCGGTGAGCTGGCTGCACAGGTCGGTGGCAAAGGCGGTGGTCGTCCGGATATGGCACAGGCGGGTGGTACTAATCCGCAGGCGCTGGCCGGTGCGCTTGCAGGTGTGCAGGACTGGGTTAGCAATCGACTGTAACGAAATAAAACTAAGCATCGTGGAGAGCGCCAGGAACAGATGTTCCGGCGCTTTTTAACGCGATGTGCACCAGGTAATGACAAAGTCAGGTTGAGGCAGTGTATTTCGGCTAAACTAACTATCAGCAGAATGTATTGGCGTGGCAAACCACAATGGTGTATTTGTCATAGACATTGTTCGGCAGTATATGATGGATATGGCCGGGAACCCGAACAGGCCCGACTCTTTTAATCTTTCAAGGAGCAAAGAATGCTTATTCTAACTCGTCGAGTTGGTGAAACCCTCATGATTGGCGATGAGGTGACTGTAACGGTGCTGGGAGTTAAAGGTAACCAGGTCCGTATTGGCGTCAATGCACCTAAAGAGGTTTCAGTGCATCGCGAAGAGATCTATCAGCGCATCCAGGCAGAAAAAGCTCAGCCTACGAGTTACTAACGGATTCAGCGCCTCGCTTTGCGGCGAGGCGCTACCGCTTTTCCCCTGCTTTTCTGCTTTCCCGCTCATTTTCTTCTTTCTCATTTTGTTATCTGTGTCGCCCTTTTACTGTTGATTAATCACTCTTTTTGTCGGCAAATTGCGCGGATTGTCTGTCATTTGTGCAAACGAACCTGTAGTGGGAAAAATTGTTTGACTTATAAGTGCGGGAAAGTAATATGTGCGCCACGCAGTGCCGATGAGCAGAAACAAGTTCAGCAGCACAGTTCGTAAGAACGCGTAAGGTGAGGTGGCCGAGAGGCTGAAGGCGCTCCCCTGCTAAGGGAGTATGCGGTCAAAAGCTGCATCCGGGGTTCGAATCCCCGCCTCACCGCCATTTTTCGATGCATCCATAGCTCAGCTGGATAGAGTACTCGGCTACGAACCGAGCGGTCGGAGGTTCGAATCCTCCTGGATGCACCATCGAAAAAGATGTCGTAAAGAGTGAACGAGCAGTTCCTTTCGTGGTGAGTTGTTAGCACCCTGCGTTGTACAAGAATTTTCAGAAATGCATCCATAGCTCAGCTGGATAGAGTACTCGGCTACGAACCGAGCGGTCGGAGGTTCGAATCCTCCTGGATGCACCATTCTTCGTATCATTCCCAGGTTGATTTCAGTTAGTCCATCGTAAGAAAATCTCTCAATGCATCCATAGCTCAGCTGGATAGAGTACTCGGCTACGAACCGAGCGGTCGGAGGTTCGAATCCTCCTGGATGCACCATTCTTTGTCTCATCACCAGATTTAGTGAGTCCGTCGCAAGAAAAACTCTCAATGCATCCATAGCTCAGCTGGATAGAGTACTCGGCTACGAACCGAGCGGTCGGAGGTTCGAATCCTCCTGGATGCACCATCGCCTTACCCTCGCAATCTTTGTCATCTGCCCGTTCCCCCCAAAACACTGAATTAACCGTCATTTATGCGCGGCACCGTTTTCTCACCTTTTTCTTAAATCCAAAATTGCTAATGCTTTCAAAGCATTTGCTGTTAAGCACACCTGGCGACAACCTGAACGCATTACGTTAAAGTAAGGGCACCTTTGCAGGACGTCCGGAGTGACAATGTACGACCAATATGACGCCTTGATTTTCGATATGGACGGCACGATTCTCGATTCTGAGCCGACACATCGAAAAGCCTGGCATCAGGTGCTCAGCCGCTATGGTTTCGCCATTGACGACGAAAAAATGGTGGGCTTCAACGGTGCGCCTACTTGGCAGTTGGCGCAATTTATCATCGAGCAAAACAACGCCTCGCATGATCCGCATCAGTTGGCGGCGGAAAAGACTCAGGTCTTCAAAGCGATGCTGCTGGAAGGTGTTCGTCCGTTGCCATTGATGGAGGTGGTGAAGGCATATCATGGCCGTCGCCCAATGGCCGTCGGGACCGGCAGCGAACATAGCCTGGCGGAAGCGCTGTTGAAGCAGTTGGGCGTATATCATCTTTTTACCGCAGTCGTCGGCGCCGATGATGTTCAGCGCCATAAACCGCAACCGGATACCTTTTTGCGTTGCGCCGAGCTGATGGGCGTCGCACCCGCGCGTTGTGTGGTATTTGAAGATGCTGATTTTGGCGTGCAGGCAGCCAAAGCGGCAGGTATGGATGTGGTTGATGTCCGTTTACTGTGAATGACTTTCTGACTTATGGCTCGTTATTTGGCAGTAGCTTTCTGAGTGCCACTCTCCTTCCGGGGAGCTCAGAAGCGATGCTGGTTGCCCTGTTGATCGCCCAAAAAGGCTCGGTCTATGGGTTGCTATTGGCTGCATCAGTGGGAAACACGCTGGGCGGTCTGACGAACATTTTTCTTGGTCGCCTGATGCCACCAAAAGGGCAGGGGCGATGGCATAACACAGCAATGACGTGGTTACACCGATTCGGACCTGCAGCCCTGCTGTTTAGCTGGCTACCCGTGGTGGGCGATCTGCTCTGCGTCTTCGCAGGCTGGTTGCGCGTTGGCTGGCTTCCGGCGTTGTTGTTTCTCGCCATCGGTAAAACACTGCGTTACATCGTTATCGCGACGGTCACTTTGCAAGGTTTGCAATGGTGGCATTGATTCGCACAGATTCGAGGCTACGGTTAACATTATGCTGAACAAAAATAAATTATTCGCACAGCGGGAGGTTAATGTGATCCCGGACGTATCAAAAGCGCTTTCCTGGCTGGAAGCGCATCCCGACGCGTTAAAGGGTATCGGCCGTGGCATTGAACGCGAAACGTTGCGTGTCGAGCCGGATGGCCACCTGGCAACCACCGGGCACCCAGAGTCCCTGGGTTCTGCGCTGAAGCACGATTGGATTACCACCGATTTTGCCGAAACGCTGTTGGAGTTCATCACGCCTGTTGATCAGAACATCGATCACATGCTCAGTTTCCTGCGCGACATTCACCGCCATGTGGCACGTGAATTGGGTCAGGAGCGCATGTGGCCGTTTAGCATGCCCTGTATCATTGAAGATGCGGATAAAATCGAGCTGGCGCAGTACGGCAGCTCCAATATCGGCAAAATGAAGACGCTGTATCGCCAGGGCCTGAAAAACCGCTATGGCGCGTTGATGCAGACCATTTCAGGTATCCATTACAACTTCTCGCTACCGTTGTCATTTTGGCGTGAGTGGGCGGATGTCAAAGATGCGGAAAGCGGTAAAGAAACCATCTCCGCCGGTTATCTGCGTCTTATTCGTAACTACTACCGTTTCGGCTGGGTGATTCCGTATCTGTTTGGCGCATCGCCCGCGATTTGCTCCAGCTTCCTGCAAGGCCGGGACAGTAACCTGCCGTTTGAAACGAACGACCAGGGGACACTATGGCTGCCGTATGCCACCTCGCTGCGTCTGAGCGACCTCGGTTATACCAATAAATCGCAAAGTGGGTTGGGCATTACCTTTAACTCGCTGGAAGGGTATGTTGCCGCGTTGAAAGCCGCCATCAAGACGCCTTCTGAGGACTATGCGGCGATTGGCACCAAAGATGCTGACGGCAACTGGTTGCAGCTGAACACCAATGTGCTGCAAATCGAGAACGAATTATATGCGCCGATTCGTCCGAAGCGCGTGACGCGTAGCGGTGAAGCGCCTTCAGATGCGCTGCAACGCGGCGGTATTGAATACATTGAAGTTCGCTCGCTGGACATCAATCCGTTCTCTGCAATCGGCGTGGATGCGAACCAGGTGCGTTTCCTCGACTTGTTCCTGATTTGGTGTACGCTGGCAGATGCGCCAGAAATGAGTGCGGATGAGTTGCTGTGTAGTCGCAAAAACTGGAATCGTGTGGTGCTCGAAGGCCGTAAGCCAGGTCAGATGATTGCCGTGGGGTGCAGTGAACCCCAGCATACGCTGGTTGAAGTCGGTAAGGCATTGTTTGCGGACCTGCATCGCGTGGCGGAAGTGCTCGACAGCAATGAAGGCAGCACGCAATATCAACAGGTTTGCGATCAACTGGTGGCATCGTTTGACGATCCTGAGCTAACCTATTCGGCGCGCATCCTTCATGCCATGAAGGAAAATGGTTTAACCGGAACCGGTGTGGCACTGGCTGAACAGTATCGTCATCTGCTGTGTGAGGAGCCGCTTGAGGTGCTGAGCGAGGATGATTTTACGCGTCAGGCACAGGATTCAGTGCTCGCGCAAGAGAAGCTGGAACAGAGTGATACGCTGGATTTCGCCAGCTATCTCGCCAGCCGGGAAGGGTAAAAAGAAAAGGCCACATCACTGTGGCCGAATTAACATCTCTGTTGTCAGGGATGATGATAACAAATGCGCGTCTTTCATATATTCAGACGTTGGGCGAACAGAAAAGTTTCATCGTTTTAAAAAAATTCTCAAAACAGGAGGTGACAATATGCCACTGCTGGATAGTTTTACTGTAGATCACACCATCATGGGCGCGCCCGCAGTGCGTGTAGCAAAAACCATGAAAACTCCTCATGGCGATACCATCACCGTTTTTGACCTGCGCTTCTGCCGACCGAACAAAGAAATTCTGACCGAGCGCGGTATTCATACGCTGGAGCATCTTTTCGCCGGATTTATGCGTAACCACCTGAATGGTGAAGGCGTTGAAATCGTCGATATCTCGCCGATGGGTTGCCGTACCGGTTTTTACATGAGCCTGATTGGTGCGCCGGACGAGCAACGTGTGGCAAAAGCGTGGAAAGGGGCGATGGAAGACGTTCTGAAAGTGAAAGAGCAGAACCAGATCCCGGAATTGAACGAGTATCAGTGTGGTAGCTACAAGCTGCACTCACTGGACGAAGCGCAACAGATTGCTCGCAATGTGCTGGCACACGAGATTGGCGTTAACTACAACGACGATCTGAAACTGCCGGCAGAAAAACTGCACGAACTGCACATCTAGTTGCTGTTGCTGCAGAAAGAAAAATGCCGCGTTTATCGCGGCATTTTTATGTCAGGAACCAATCGATGATTTCAGTGGCGTGTGCGGTGTAATGCGTACCTGCTTCACCATGTTGTCCTGTACATCGAGAATATCGATATCGTACTTGCCGACCTGAACCTGGGTATTGACCTGTGGAATCTCTTCCAGCACTTCCAGCAGCATGCCATTAATGGTGCGGGCTTCCTCTTCCGGCAGCGACCAGTTGAACGCTTTGTTAATTTCACGCACGTTAGCGCCGCCTTCAATCAGCACTGAGCCGTCAGTCTGCGGCATCACTTCTTCCGCCAGCGTTGGTGACATTGACGTGGTGAAGTCACCGACGATTTCTTCAAGAATATCTTCGATGGTTACCAAACCTTTGATATCGCCGTATTCATCAACGACCAGTCCGACCTTCTTCTTATTACGTTGAAATTTCACCAACTGAACGTTCAGTGGCGTTCCTTCCGGCACGTAGTAGATTTCATCGGCAGCGCGCAGCAGCGTCTCTTTGTTGAACTCTTTTTTCTCGGTCATCATGCGCCAGGCTTCACGCACACGCAGCATGCCGACACAGTCGTCCAGCGAGTCGCGAAACAAGACAATGCGGCCATGCGGAGAGTGGCTAAGCTGACGCACCACGGATTTCCAGTCGTCATTGACGTTGATGCCGACGATCTCGTTACGCGGCACCATGATGTCTTCAACGCCGACCTTTTCCAGGTCCAGCACTGACAGCAGCATATCCTGGTTACGGCGTGACATCAGGCTACGCGATTCATACACAATGGTGCGTAACTCCTCTTTGCTCAATGCGGAGTTAATTGAACCATCGGTTTTGATGCCGACCATACGCATCAAAATGCGGGTAATGGTATTCAGCAGCCAGACCAGCGGCAGCATCACGTATTGCAGCGGCGTCAGCAGGAAACTGCTGGGATAAGCGACCTTCTCCGGGTAGAGCGCCGCGATAGTTTTCGGCAGTACCTCGGCAAACACCAACACCACGAAGGTCAGCACACCGGTGGCAATCGCCACACCGGCGTCGCCGTATAAACGCATGCCGACAATGGTACCTAAGGCTGATGCCAGGATGTTGACCAGGTTGTTACCAATCAGCACCAGGCTAATCAGGCGATCCGGACGGCGCAGCAGTTTTTCGACGCGACGGGCGCTACGTTGACCGTTTTTCGCCTGATGGCGCAGTTTGTAGCGGTTGAGCGTCATCATGCCGGTCTCTGAACCGGAGAAATAGGCCGAGACCAGCACCATGATGACCAGGGTGATGATCAACGTGGTGGTTGAAACATGTTCCAACGCAAAAATTCCTTTAGTGAGACGATTGGGTGAGCAGGTGTTGCAGTACACGGCTGCCGAAATAGGCCATCGTCAGCAAAATTGCACCGCTGCAGTTGAACCAGACGACGCGACGACCGCGCCAGCCCTCGTGATAGTGTCCCCAGAGCAAAACGATATAAACAAACCAGGCAATAATCGACAACACCGCTTTATCTACATTCTCGGCGCTGAACAAATTGTGCATATAGAACAGGCCAGTCACCAGCACCAACGTCAGCAGCACCACACCAATTTGCGTGATGTGGAACATTTTGCGCTCAATGCTGAGTAACGGCGGCATGTCCTGCGTGAACGCCAGCTTTTTATTTTTCAGTTGGTAGTCGATCCACGCCAGCTGCAACGCATACAGGGCCGCAATGATCAGGGTGGCGTAAGCAAACAGCGACAGACCAATGTGGATCATCATGCCCGGTGTGGTTTCCAGGTGCGTAATAAAGGCATTGGGCACGAAGGTAGCAAAGGCCAGGTTGATCAGGGCAAAGCTGTAGACAACCGGCAGTAGCAACCAGCCCCGATTACGCGATGCGACGATAGTCATAATGGCGCAGATCAGCAGGCTGACCAGCGAGCCAATATTCAGCAGGCTAAGATTTTGTCCGTTATCGACGGCAAAAATACGTTGTTGTAACGCCACAGCGTGGGCGATTAGCGCCACACAGGCAGAGAGCACAGCAAAGCGCCGCCAGCCCCCATTGCGTTTCAGCAGGCTGGGGATGATCAAAGCAAGGCTGAGAGAGTAGGCGAACAGCGCCACGATCGCAAAAACGAACATAGATCCTTTCAGGTGTCAGTCAGATAAGGAAAAAACTAGTATAACGTCAGCCGCAGCAGGCTCCAAACGATCTGAAGGGCAATTGCAGAGATCGGCCTGGCTTCGTGTTATAATCCGCCGCATTGTGTCGCCTTGGCGGCCTCGCTATGTGTCTAAGTGAGAGAGCATGTTTGATAATTTAACCGATCGTTTGTCGCAAACCCTGCGCAATATTAGCGGCCGCGGAAGGCTGACCGAAGACAACATCAAGGACACGCTGCGTGAAGTGCGTATGGCGTTGCTGGAAGCGGATGTCGCGCTGCCGGTGGTCCGTGAATTTATCAACCGCGTCAAAGAGCGCGCGGTCGGCCATGATGTGAACAAGAGCCTGACTCCGGGTCAGGAATTCATCAAAATTGTTCGCAATGAACTGGTCGAGGCGATGGGTGCAGAAAATAATGCACTCAATCTCGCCGCCCAGCCGCCAGCTGTGGTGCTGATGGCGGGCCTGCAAGGTGCCGGTAAAACCACCAGTGTCGCGAAGCTGGGTAAATTCCTGCGTGAGAAGCACAAGAAAAAAGTGCTGGTTGTCTCCGCTGACGTCTATCGCCCGGCGGCGATCCGCCAGCTGGAAACGCTGGCGCAACAGGTAGGCGTGGATTTCTGCCCGTCTGACCTGAGCCAGAAGCCCGTCGACATCGTGAACAATGCGTTGAAAGAAGCGCGTTTGCAGTTCTATGACGTGCTGTTAGTGGATACCGCGGGTCGTCTGCACGTTGACGAAGCGATGATGGACGAAATCAAGCAGGTTCATGCCGCGATCAATCCGGTGGAAACGCTGTTTGTTGTCGATGCGATGACCGGCCAGGATGCCGCCAACACCGCGAAAGCGTTCAACGAAGCGCTGCCGCTGACCGGTGTGATCCTGACCAAAGTCGATGGTGATGCGCGCGGTGGTGCGGCGCTGTCGATTCGTCATATTACCGGCAAGCCGATCAAATTCATGGGTGTCGGCGAGAAAACGGAGGCGCTGGAGCCGTTCTATCCGGATCGTATCGCCTCACGTATCCTCGGCATGGGCGATGTACTGTCGCTGATTGAAGATATCGAAAGCAAGGTTGACCGCGAACAAGCGGAAAAGCTGGCGAAGAAACTGAAAACCGGCGATGGCTTTGACCTTAATGATTTCCTTGAGCAGCTAAAGCAAATGCGCAACATGGGCGGCATGGCAAGCCTGATGGGTAAGCTGCCGGGCATGGGACAGTTGCCGGATAACGTGAAATCACAGATGGACGATAAGCTGCTGGTGCGTATGGAAGCGATCATCAACTCGATGACGCGGAAAGAACGTGAGAAGCCTGAAATCATTAAGGGTTCCCGCAAGCGTCGTATCGCTCTGGGTTCGGGCATGCAGGTGCAGGATGTTAACCGACTGCTGAAGCAGTTCGATGATATGCAGCGCATGATGAAGAAAATGAAGAAGGGCGGCATGGCGAAAATGATGCGTAGTATGAAGGGCATGATGCCGCCAGGATTCCCCGGTCGTTAAGTCGACCGGCTAAATGCCGGAAAAGTGAGATGCTCAGGTTGCTTTTTGCGCCAAAATGAGTAAAATTTTCGGGCTTTTTATATTGCACCCGGGCCCCGTTCCTCGATGGGGCCCGGTTGTTTTATTAACTAATGAGGATGTTATGGTAACCATTCGTTTGGCACGTCACGGCGCTAAAAAGCGTCCGTTCTATCAGGTCGTCGTTACTGACAGCCGCAATGCTCGTAACGGTCGCTTCATCGAGCGCGTAGGTTTCTTCAACCCGATCGCTGCTGGTCAGGCTGAAGGTCTGCGTCTGGATCTGGACCGTATTGAGCACTGGGTTGGCCAGGGCGCAACGCTTTCTGATCGCGTTAATGCGCTGATCAAAGAAGCAAAAAAAGCAGCTTAATCTGTCACGGTGGTGAGCATGAGCAGAAAACCTGCCGCACAGCCTCCCGCTAACCCGGTCGTACTGGGGAAGATGGGTGCCGCTTACGGCATTCGGGGCTGGCTCAAAGTGTTTTCTTCCACCGAAGAAGCCGAAAGTATCTTCGACTATCAGCCTTGGTTTATTCAGCATGCCGGTCAATGGCAGCTGGTCGAACTGGAAGGCTGGAAGCACCACAATCAGGACCTGATCATCAAAGTCAATGGCATTGACGATCGGGATGCCGCGGCTCAATTAACCAATTGCGAAATTACGGTTGATTCCGCGCAACTGCCGGCGCTGGAAGAGGGTGATTACTACTGGAAAGACCTTATGGGTTGCAAAGTCGTAAACCTCGAAGGCTACGAAATGGGCAAAGTCATTGATTTGATGGAGACCGGCTCGAACGACGTCCTCGTCGTTAAGGCAAACCTGAAAGATGCATTCGGTGCACAGGAGCGGTTAATACCGTTTCTTGATGAACAGGTTATCAAGAAAGTCGATCTCTCTACTGGCACTATTGAAGTAGATTGGGATCCTGGTTTTTGATCTCCGGACAAACCGGTAACGCAACGGCGAACGCGATGTGGATTGGTGTTATTAGCCTGTTTCCAGAGATGTTTCGCGCTATTACCGATTACGGGGTAACTGGCCGGGCAGTAAAAAATGGCCTGCTCAACATTGAGAGCTGGAGTCCTCGTGACTTCACGCACGACCGGCACCGTACCGTGGACGATCGTCCTTACGGCGGCGGACCGGGAATGTTGATGATGGTGCAACCCTTACGGGACGCCATCCACGCAGCGAAAGCAGCGGCGGGGGAAGGTGCTAAGGTGATTTATCTTTCACCTCAGGGGCGCAAACTCGACCAACAGGGCGTTTGCGAACTGGCGACACACCAGAAGCTGATTCTGGTTTGTGGTCGTTATGAAGGAATAGATGAGCGCGTTATTCAAACCGAAATTGATGAAGAATGGTCAATCGGTGATTACGTACTCAGTGGCGGTGAGCTGCCAGCCATGACGTTAATTGACTCAGTTGCCCGGTTTATCCCTGGCGTATTGGGAAAACAGGCGTCAGCCGATGAGGATTCATTCTCGGATGGTTTGCTGGATTGCCCGCACTATACCCGACCTGAAGTGTTAGAAGGGATGGATGTTCCGGCAGTGTTACTGTCGGGGAACCATGCTGATATTCGCCGATGGCGCCTGAAACAGTCGCTAGGCCGTACCTGGCTGAGAAGACCTGAACTTCTGGAAAACCTGGCTCTGACTGAAGAGCAAGCAAGGTTGCTTACTGAGTTCCAGCGGGAACATCAGCAGCAACAAAACGATGAGGCGGAAGAGTAATCTTCCCTGACTATCAGTTTACCCAGGATAAGAGATTTAATTATGAGCAACATTATCAAGCAACTTGAACAAGAGCAGATGAAACAGGACGTACCTTCCTTCCGTCCGGGTGATACCGTGGAAGTGAAAGTATGGGTCGTTGAAGGTTCTAAGAAACGTCTGCAGGCATTCGAGGGCGTGGTTATCGCTATTCGTAACCGCGGTCTGCACTCTGCATTCACTGTTCGCAAGATTTCTAACGGCGAAGGCGTTGAGCGTGTCTTCCAGACTCACTCTCCGGTAATTGACAGCATCGCTGTTAAACGTCGTGGTGCTGTGCGTCAAGCCAAACTGTACTACCTGCGTGAGCGTACTGGTAAGTCTGCTCGTATTAAAGAGCGTCTTAACTAAGAGCTCGCGTAAGCGACATCTCAAAGTTAATAGCAAACAAGGGGTTGGCATCTGCCAGCCCCTTTTTTTATCCGCGCGTTAAATGATAAATGGCGGTATTCACCGGGCCGCTTTCCAGCACGATCAAACCGTAGCGGTAATCCACAAAGCTAAATCCACAGCGTTCCGCCACTGCACGACTGGCGAGATTATCTGCGGCTGCCAGAATCTCCAGTGTCTTCAGACCGGGTGTCTGAAACCCTAACTCAATCAGCTGTGCGACGGCGCGGGTTGCTACTCTCTGGCGCTGGGCATCAGAACGTACCCAATAGCCTATCGCGCTGAACTCTCCGGGTTGGCGGGCAAAGCGGATCCCGGCACCACCTAATAGCCGATGATGTTCATCTACGATGGCAAATTCTTCTGCCTCACCCTGATCACGCTGGATATGGGTAAACTTAATCCAGCTGATGGCTTCTTCGAGACGGTAGTCCTCATGCGCCCATACCATCCAGGGCTGCAGGCTGGTGAGCGAGGTATTTACTGCTTCGGTAAAGGCACTGGCATCCTGCCAATGCCAGGGGCGAAGGTGTACAGCAGCGATTGTCATCAATTTGATCCTGAAAAGTGACATATAACAGAATGTTAGCGCAGGCTTTGCTGCTAGTCGTGTGGTGTTTTATATCTTTAGTGTAAACTATTATTTACGTTCTGTGTTTTGTTTTTCTGTTTTTGAATTCTATTAACTATATGTATTTTAAATATTTTATTTGATTTTATGTGAGTGGTTTATTTGTGTGGTAATAAAAGTGTACATGCATGGATTGCATCATTTACGACTTGTGGTAAAGTGTGCAGCATCCTCAGTGAGGACCCTGACACGCATAAACGAGTAAAAAGGATCGCTATCATGCAAAAAGACGCGCTGAACAATGTGCATATCGCCGATGAACAAATTTTAATTACCCCCGGAGAGCTGAAAGCGAAATTCCCGCTGAGCGCTGCTCAGGAAGCGCAAATTGCTGCTTCCCGCCAGACGATCTCCGATATCATCGCTGGCCGCGATCCGCGCCTGCTGGTGGTCTGTGGTCCTTGTTCTATCCACGATACCGAAGCTGCACTTGAATATGCCCGTCTGCTCAAAACTCTTTCTGAACAGTTGAAGGATCAGCTGTACATCGTTATGCGTGTCTATTTTGAAAAACCCCGTACCACCGTCGGCTGGAAAGGGTTGATCAACGATCCTTATATGGACAACTCGTTTGATATGGAAGCCGGGCTGCACATTGCGCGTCAGCTGCTGGTGAACCTGGTGGAGATGGGACTGCCGTTGGCTACGGAAGCGCTCGATCCGAATAGCCCACAATACCTTGGCGATCTGTTCAGCTGGTCGGCCATTGGTGCGCGTACCACCGAATCGCAAACGCATCGCGAGATGGCCTCTGGCCTTTCTATGCCGGTGGGCTTTAAAAATGGCACCGATGGTAGCCTGGGTACGGCGATCAATGCGATGCGCGCAGCTGCCATGCCACACCGTTTTGTCGGTATCAACCAGGCCGGTCAGGTGTGCCTGCTGCAGACCCAGGGTAACCCGGATGGCCACGTGATTCTGCGTGGTGGCAAAGCACCGAACTACGGCCCGGAAGATGTGGCGCAGTGTGAAAAAGAGATGCTGAAAGCGGGACTGCGCCCAGCCTTAATGATAGATTGCAGCCATGGCAATTCTAACAAAGACTATCGCCGTCAGCCCGGTGTAGCCGAATCGGCTATTGCCCAGATCAAAGATGGAAACCGCTCCATTATCGGCCTGATGCTGGAAAGCCACATTCATGAAGGCAACCAGTCTTCTGAGCAGCCGCGTAGTGAGATGAAGTACGGGGTGTCCGTCACCGATGCCTGCATCAACTGGGACACCACCGAAACCTTACTGCGTGAAATCCATCAGGATCTGCAGGGAGTGCTGTCGGCGCGTCTGTCACACGAGGTGTAATGAGTCATGGTGGCTGAACTGACCGCGCTACGCGATCAAATCGATGAAGTAGATAAAGCCCTGCTCGGGTTGCTGGCAAAGCGGCTTGAGCTGGTGGCAGAAGTAGGCGAAGTAAAAAGCCGTTATGGCTTACCGATCTATGTACCGGAGCGTGAAGCCAGCATGTTGGCTTCACGTCGTCAGGAAGCGGAGGCGCTCGGTGTGCCGCCGGATCTGATTGAGGATGTGCTGCGTCGTTTGATGCGCGAATCCTACACCAGTGAAAACGATAAGGGCTTCAAAACCCTGTGTCCGACACTGCGTCCAGTGGTGATTGTCGGTGGCCGTGGCCAGATGGGGCGTCTGTTTGAAAAGATGCTGACCTTGTCTGGCTATCAGGTCCGTCTGCTCGACAAAGAGGACTGGGACCAGGCTGATACCTTACTGAAAGATGCCGGTATGGTGATCATCAGTGTGCCGATCCATCTGACAGAACAAATCATCGCGCAGCTGCCAACGCTGCCGGCAGATTGCATTCTGGTCGATCTGGCATCGGTGAAGAACCGTCCATTGCAGGCCATGCTGGCGGCACACAGCGGTCCGGTGCTTGGTCTGCACCCGATGTTTGGCCCGGACAGCGGTAGCCTGGCAAAACAGGTTGTGGTGTGGTGCGATGGGCGTCAGCCGGAAGCCTACCAGTGGTTCCTTGAACAGATTCAGGTATGGGGAGCGCGGCTGCATCGTATCAGTGCTGTCGAGCATGACCAAAACATGGCGTTTATCCAGGCGTTGCGTCACTTCGCCACCTTTGCCTATGGCCTGCATCTGGCGGAAGAGAACGTCAATCTGGATCAACTGTTGGCTTTGTCTTCACCGATTTACCGCCTGGAACTGGCGATGGTGGGGCGGTTGTTTGCGCAGGACCCACAGCTGTATGCCGACATCATCATGTCTTCAGAAAGCAACATTGCGCTGATTAAACGTTATTACCAGCGCTTTGGTGAAGCGATTACCTTGCTGGAGCACGGTGATAAACAGGCGTTTATTGAGAGCTTCCGACGCGTGGAACACTGGTTTGGTGACTACGCGAAACGCTTCCTGGTCGAGAGTCGCAGCATGCTGCGTTCGGCCAATGATAGCCGACAATAAAACAGCAGGGCATCCGCAGGGATGCCCTTTTGTTTAGATGCGCGGCTCTACCGGCACCACATTCTCACCCGGATAACAACCGAGTACTTTCAACGAACGGGTCAGGCCGCGCAGCTCTTCCAGCGCGCGCTGCATGCTGTCAGATTGCAGATTACCCTGCACGTCGATGTAAAACATCTCTTCCCATGGATTGCCGTTGATTGGCCGTGATTCGAGTTTGCTCATGATCAGGTTGTGCTGACGCAATACCAGCAGGGCTTCAACCAGTGCCCCCGCCTGCTGCCCGGTAGCCATAATCAGCGTGGTTTTGGCCGGAACCTGGTCAGAGACATCAATCGGCTTACGCGCCAGTACGATAAAGCGAGTATGGTTCTGCTGCTGGTTGGCCAGATCGCGTTCCAGGACCTGTAATTGATACAACTCACCGCCCGCTTCGCTACCGAGTGCGGCCACTTTCGGTGAATTCATCGCCGCCACTTTTTCCATCGCCGCTGCGGTGCTTTCGGTATATTCGATTTTCCACTGTGGGAAACGGTTGATGAACTGGCTGCACTGCTGGAACGGTTGCGGATGGCTGTAGACGGTTTCAATCTGCTGCAAATCGGTATTGCCGCTCACCAACACACAATGTTCGATAGGGATGGTCAGTTCACCGACAATCGACAGCGAGGTTTGCTGCAGCAGGTCATAAACGTCATTGATGGAGCCGGAAGAGGTGTTCTCAATCGGCATCACGGCATAGTCAGCCTGGCCGCTCTCCACTTGCTGAATGATATCCTGAAACTTCAGGCAACCGCTTTCCACCATCGAATCGAAATGGCGGGCGGCATATTTGCGTGCGGCAAGGTGTGAATAGGAGCCTTTCGGGCCAAGAAACGCAATGCGGGGTGCATGAGCATGCGGATGGTTGAGATTCTTTTGCAGCAGCGCCTGCTGAGTTAACACCGAATCTTCAATCACCAGTTGGAAAAGACGGGTGATGTAGTGTGCATCAAGCTGGTGTTTCTTCCCGAGCGTAATCAGGTTTTCCAGTAGGGCACGTTCACGTTCGACATCACGAATCGGGCGGTGTGTGGCCAGTTTTGCCTGCGCAACGTCAATCGCCAGGCTACGGCGCTCAGCCAGCAGCGTCAGTAGCTTCTCATCAACAGCGCTGATTTTGTCGCGTAATGCCAGCAGTGGATTATCGGGGTTCATTCGGCTCACCTGTAAGCTGTCCAATAAAAAAGCCTCCCGGTTGGGAGGCTTTGTTGTTCGTCTTCGCATTCATTTTCACATGACGAATCGCCTCCCAATCAGGGGAAGGTAAAAAGAATGCGAAGAAGAACGGCAGACGTTTCATGTTAGATTCCATACGTAAAGTGACCCGAGATTAACCGTACTGATTTAAGCCTGTCAATAAAAAACGCGCCCGTAGGCGCGTTGCTGAGAAAATTGACGATTATCCTGCTGGCGTAAAATCTTTCACACTGGTGGTGGCGCGACGCGCTTCAGGTTTGTGTTGCGCTTTATTGAGCTGTCGCTCCAGCTTGGCAATCAGGTCGTTGATTGCGGTGTACATATCATCATGTTTCGCGCTGGCGACCAGCGTGCCGTTTGGCGTGTTAATCGTGGCGTCGGCCACAAATTCTTTCGGCTCTTTCGATAACACAATGTGCGGATTTATCAGGTGAGTTTGCCATTTTTCCAGCTTGGCGAGACGGTCTTCGACATGGTTGCGGATAGCCGCAGTGATTTCCATTTGTTTACTGGTAATGTTCAGAATCATCATTCAAACCTCTCTGTCATTTCCGTCTGGGTAGGTCCAGCATACCGCGGAAACCGGGAAAATGTGTGATCAAGATCACGTAAAAATGTCACTTTTTGTCAATGCCAACAAATTGTGAGAAAGGCTGGGAAAGTGGCGGAAAAAGCTTGAAGCGTGGGGATGAACCGGGCAAGATTGACGAGTTAACTGAGGTGGAAAATCATTTTTTTGTCTGATTTTTCGCCAAAAAAAAGCAGCCGGTGAAGGCTGCTTTTTTATTTGCTACAAATCAGGCGTGATTGGCGGCGATGATTTTTGCCACTTTATCGGCCTCTGCAGTCAGCTGCAGTTGGCGATAGGCATTTTCCATCAGCGGCAACGCTTCATGAGTGGCTTGCGTGTCCGGGTAATCCTTCATCATCCCTTCTACACGGTTAACAACAGCGACATAAGCCCCGCGCTTGGTATAGAATTGCGCCACTGAAAGTTCATACTTCGCCAGGCGCTCTTTCAGGAACACCAGGCGTTTCTGCGCATCGGCGGCATACTGGCTGTTCGGGTAACCTCGCAGCAGTTGGGAGAAGTCGCGGAATGCATCACGGGCGTGAGTCGGATCGCGATCGGAACGATCAATACCGAAGAAGCCCTGCAGTGCGGAGTCATCCAGCGCCATATCCGTCAGACCTTTCATGTAAATGACATAGTCGATGTTCGGATGGGTCGGGTTGAGACGCATAAAGCGGGCAATAGCGGCTTGCGCCAGCGGCAGATCGGCATTTTTGTAATACGCGTAGATCAAATCCAGCTGTACCTGCTGAGAATACGGGCCGAACGGATAACGGTTATCCAACGCTTCCAGTTGCTTAATCGCCGCTTTAAAGTTACCGTCCTGCAGTTTTTGCTGAGCTGTGGCGTAAATCTCAGACGGCGGGCTGTCCGGTACTGTGTCCTTAGAACCGGAGCAACCCACCAGTGCCAGGCTCAGTGTGGCAGCAGCCACCAGATGTTTCATACGCGTCATGACGAAATGATTATCCTCAAAGTGTTATGGCGGAAGCTGTCCGTGTAGCTCCCGGTAATGACCAGGTACGATAGCACATTATATTAAACGGCATCGCCGTGAAAACCCAACGTTAACGAAGAAGCTGTATATGGCACAACAAGTTCAACTCACCGCAACGGTGTCCGAAGCACAACTTGGACAACGCTTAGATCAGACTTTGGCGGAATTGTTCCCTGATTATTCACGTTCTCGCATAAAAGAATGGATCCTCGAGCGTCGCGTCAGTGTCAACGGCACCGTCATCGACAAACCGAAAGAAAAAGTTCTGGGCGGCGAGCAAGTGTCGATCAGCGCTGAGATCGAAGAAGAACAACGCTGGGAAGCGCAAAATATTCCGTTGAATATTGTCTATGAAGACGACGATATCATCGTCATTAATAAACCCCGCGACCTGGTGGTGCACCCTGGAGCAGGCAATCCGGATGGTACGGTGCTGAATGCGCTGCTTTACCATTACCCGCCGATCGTGGATGTACCACGCGCGGGGATTGTCCATCGCCTGGACAAAGACACCACCGGGTTGATGGTGGTGGCAAAAACCGTTCCGGCGCAAACGCATTTGGTGGAAACGCTGCAATTGCGTGAAATCACCCGTGAGTACGAAGCGGTAGCGATTGGCACCATGACGGCAGGTGGGACGGTGAATGAGCCGATGGCACGTCACTCCACCAAACGTACCCATATGGCGGTACATCCTATGGGCAAACCGGCGACCACGCATTATCGCATCATGGAACATTTCCGTGCGCACACCCGTTTACGCCTGCGTCTGGAGACGGGCCGTACACACCAGATTCGTGTGCATATGGCCCATATCAACCATCCGCTGGTGGGCGATCCGCTGTACGGTGGCCGTCCTCGCCCGCCGAAAGGTGCTTCTGACGCATTTATCGAGACGTTGCGCGGATTCGACCGTCAGGCGCTGCACGCGACGATGTTGCGCCTCTATCACCCGATTACCGGGATTGAGATGGAGTGGCACGCCCCGCTGCCGCAAGACATGGTTGATCTGATTGACGCCCTGAAAGCGGATACCAACATGTTCCGCGATCAGTTGGATTGGTTATGAGTGACCTGATCATCCCGGACTGGCCAGCACCGGCTGGCGTTCGGGCATGTTCAACCCTGCGTCACGGCGGGGTAAGTCTCGCCCCCTGGCATTCACTGAATCTCGGCAATCATGTGGGTGACAGTGAAAATCATGTGAACCTCAATCGTCAGCGTCTGGTCGAGCTGGCGCAATTGCCGGCAATGCCGCAATGGCTTAATCAGGTTCACGGCCAGGAGGTGGTGCGCTTACCCCATAGCAAAACGATTCCTGATGCTGACGCTGCGATCACCCGTGAAGCGGGTGTGGTTTGTGCGGTTATGACGGCGGATTGCCTGCCAGTGTTATTTTGCTCTTATGATGGCCGCGAAGTCGCCGCCGCGCATGCGGGCTGGCGCGGTTTGTGCCAGGGTGTGCTGGAGCAGACGCTGGCGCAGTTTCACTGTCCACCCGATGAGATACATGCGTGGCTGGGACCCGCCATTGGCCCGCAGGCGTTTGAAGTGGGTGCAGAAGTGCGGGCAGCATTTATGGCGCAGGATGTGCGTGCGGATGCGGCATTTAGCCCGGTGGGTGAAAAATATTTTGCCGACATCTGGTTACTGGCGCGTCAGCGTCTGCAAGCCGCAGGCGTGCACTCCATCAGTGGTGAACAGCGCTGCACCTGGCATGAAAACGACGATTTTTTCTCCTTCCGACGCGATCGCATCACCGGGCGTATGGCAACTTTGATTTGGCTGAGATAACCTTACGCCACAAGACGATCCAGTTAGCGTATTTTTTGCTCACAACTCAGGTCATTAACCTTGAAAAATTTGAGGGATGACCTCATTTAATCTCCAGTAGCATTTTGACCTGTAATGGGAGGAATCATGCGTCTGGATCGTCTTACTAACAAATTCCAGCTGGCCTTGGCCGATGCACAGTCCCTTGCTCTGGGACACGATAATCAATTCATTGAACCCCTTCATGTGATGAGCGCCTTGCTTAATCAGGAAGGCGGATCGGTGCGTCCGTTGCTCAGCGCGGCGGGTGCCGATGTAGCTGGGCTACGCACCAGCATTGAACAGGCTATTAACCGATTACCACAAGTTGAAGGCACTGAGGGCGATGTCCAACCGTCCGCCGATTTGGTGCGCGTACTCAACCTGTGCGACAAGCTGGCGCAAAAGCGCGGCGATAATTTTATTTCATCTGAATTATTTGTTCTGGCGGCCCTGGATTCACGTGGTTCGCTGGCTGATTTACTTAAGTCTGCTGGCGCAACCCCGGAAAAACTCGCTAAGGCCATCGAGCAATTGCGAGGGGGAGAAAACGTGAACGATCAAGGGGCTGAAGATCAGCGCCAGGCATTAAAAAAATACACTATCGATCTGACTGAGCGTGCGGAATTGGGCAAGCTCGATCCGGTGATCGGTCGCGATGAAGAAATTCGCCGTACCATTCAGGTGCTGCAACGTCGTACCAAAAATAACCCGGTGCTGATTGGTGAACCGGGGGTGGGTAAAACCGCGATCGTCGAAGGTTTGGCTCAGCGCATCATTAATGGTGAAGTACCGGAAGGGCTGAAAGGCCGTCGGGTGCTGGCACTGGATATGGGTGCGCTGGTAGCGGGCGCGAAATACCGTGGTGAGTTTGAAGAACGTCTGAAAGGCGTGCTCAACGATCTGGCGAAACAGGAAGGGAACGTCATCCTGTTTATTGATGAGCTGCATACCATGGTCGGTGCCGGTAAAGCCGATGGTGCTATGGATGCGGGCAATATGCTGAAACCCGCGTTGGCTCGCGGAGAGCTTCATTGTGTCGGTGCCACAACCCTGGATGAATATCGCCAATACATCGAAAAAGATGCGGCGCTGGAACGTCGTTTCCAGAAAGTGTTCGTGGCTGAGCCGAGCGTTGAGGACACCATCGCTATTTTGCGTGGCCTGAAAGAACGTTATGAATTGCATCACCATGTGCAAATTACCGATCCGGCGATTGTGGCAGCGGCTACGCTTTCGCATCGCTATATTGCAGACCGTCAGTTGCCAGATAAAGCCATCGACCTGATTGATGAGGCGGCTTCCAGCATTCGTTTGCAAATTGATTCGAAGCCGGAACCCCTCGATCGACTTGACCGCCGTATTATCCAGCTCAAGCTGGAGCAACAGGCGCTGAAGAAAGAGTCTGATGATGCCAGTGTTAAACGGCTGGAGATGCTCGAAACCGAACTCGACCAGAAAGAGCGTGAATACGCCGAGCTGGAAGAGGAGTGGAAAGCAGAAAAAGCCTCCCTGACCGGTACGCAGAATATCAAGGCTGAACTGGAGCAGGCTCGATTGTCGCTGGAGCAGGCGCGTCGTGTGGGTGATCTGGGGCAGATGTCGGAATTGCAGTACGGCAAAATCCCGGCACTGGAAAAACAACTGGCCGCGGCGACACAGTCAGAAGGCAAAACCATGAAACTGTTACGCAACCGCGTAACTGATGTGGAGATTGCCGATGTGCTGGCACGCTGGACCGGCATTCCGGTGGCACGCATGATGGAAGGTGAGCGCGATAAGTTGCTGCGGATGGAGCAGGAGTTGCACGCGCGTGTCATCGGTCAGGATGAAGCGGTGGAAGCGGTCTCGAACGCGATTCGTCGTAGCCGTGCTGGTCTTTCCGATCCCAACCGGCCAATTGGTTCCTTCCTGTTCCTGGGGCCAACCGGTGTGGGTAAAACCGAGCTGTGTAAGGCGCTGGCAAATTTCCTGTTCGACAGTGACGATGCCATGGTGCGTATCGATATGTCCGAATTTATGGAGAAACATTCGGTATCGCGTCTGGTGGGCGCGCCTCCGGGATATGTCGGCTATGAAGAGGGTGGCTATCTGACCGAAGCCGTTCGTCGTCGTCCTTATTCGGTGATTCTGCTGGATGAGGTCGAGAAAGCGCATCCGGATGTATTCAACATTTTGTTGCAGGTGCTGGATGATGGTCGCTTAACTGATGGCCAGGGGCGGACGGTCGATTTCCGTAACACCGTGGTGATCATGACTTCGAACCTGGGTTCTGATTTGATTCAGGAACGCTTTGGCGCGCTGGATTATCCTGAAATGAAGGATCTGGTGATGTCGGTTGTTGGGCACCATTTCCGTCCGGAGTTTATTAACCGTATTGATGAAGTCGTGGTATTCCATCCGCTGGGTGAAAAACACATTGCTTCTATTGCGCAGATTCAGCTGCAACGGTTGTATAAACGTCTGGAGGAACGTGGCTACCAGCTGCACATTTCCGATGAGGCCATTCGGTTGTTGGGTGAGAACGGTTACGATCCGGTTTACGGTGCGCGGCCACTCAAACGCGCTATCCAGCAGCAGATTGAAAACCCGCTGGCACAACAGATCCTTTCTGGTGCGCTGGTTCCGGGTAAAACCATTGAGATGGATGTCAAAGATGACGCGATTGTCGCGCATCAATAAATAAGATAATGACGCTAACGGGCCTGCGGGCCCGTTTTTTATGCCTTTTGCACCGGATTCTGCTGCATTTCTCAACGAAATGGCTGAAAAATGAGCGGTCGCGCAAAAAGTTTAAATTAGCGCTTGTCAGTCAGAATTATCTCCCTATAATGCGCCTCCACTGACACGGCAAAGCGGCAACGCAGACGGTCAGCGAGGGACGAAGTGATTCATCCCGCCAGAGAAAAATCTCGAAAAAGGGATTGACTCTGAAGGAGGAAAGCGTAATATACGCCACCTCGCGACAGACGGTTAACCCGCTGTTCGCACTGCTCTTTAACAATTTATCAGACAATCTGTGTGGGCACTCGCAGGATTGATATCAAAAGTCTACGGACTTAAAAAATATCAAGTCTCAAGAGTGAACACGTAATTCATTACGAAGTTTAATTCTTTGAGCATCAAACTTAAATTGAAGAGTTTGATCATGGCTCAGATTGAACGCTGGCGGCAGGCCTAACACATGCAAGTCGAACGGTAGCACAGAGGAGCTTGCTCCTTGGGTGACGAGTGGCGGACGGGTGAGTAATGTCTGGGGATCTGCCCGATGGAGGGGGATAACTACTGGAAACGGTAGCTAATACCGCATAACGTCGCAAGACCAAAGTGGGGGACCTTCGGGCCTCACACCATCGGATGAACCCAGATGGGATTAGCTAGTAGGTGGGGTAACGGCTCACCTAGGCGACGATCCCTAGCTGGTCTGAGAGGATGACCAGCCACACTGGAACTGAGACACGGTCCAGACTCCTACGGGAGGCAGCAGTGGGGAATATTGCACAATGGGCGCAAGCCTGATGCAGCCATGCCGCGTGTATGAAGAAGGCCTTCGGGTTGTAAAGTACTTTCAGCGGGGAGGAAGGTGTTGAAGTTAATAGCTTCAGCAATTGACGTTACCCGCAGAAGAAGCACCGGCTAACTCCGTGCCAGCAGCCGCGGTAATACGGAGGGTGCAAGCGTTAATCGGAATTACTGGGCGTAAAGCGCACGCAGGCGGTCTGTCAAGTCGGATGTGAAATCCCCGGGCTTAACCTGGGAACTGCATTCGAAACTGGCAGGCTAGAGTCTTGTAGAGGGGGGTAGAATTCCAGGTGTAGCGGTGAAATGCGTAGAGATCTGGAGGAATACCGGTGGCGAAGGCGGCCCCCTGGACAGAGACTGACGCTCAGGTGCGAAAGCGTGGGGAGCAAACAGGATTAGATACCCTGGTAGTCCACGCTGTAAACGATGTCGACTTGGAGGTTGTGCCCTTGAGGCGTGGCTTCCGGAGCTAACGCGTTAAGTCGACCGCCTGGGGAGTACGGCCGCAAGGTTAAAACTCAAATGAATTGACGGGGGCCCGCACAAGCGGTGGAGCATGTGGTTTAATTCGATGCAACGCGAAGAACCTTACCTGGCCTTGACATCCACGGAATTTGGCAGAGATGCCTTAGTGCCTTCGGGAACCGTGAGACAGGTGCTGCATGGCTGTCGTCAGCTCGTGTTGTGAAATGTTGGGTTAAGTCCCGCAACGAGCGCAACCCTTATCCTTTGTTGCCAGCGATTCGGTCGGGAACTCAAAGGAGACTGCCGGTGATAAACCGGAGGAAGGTGGGGATGACGTCAAGTCATCATGGCCCCTTACGGCCAGGGCTACACACGTGCTACAATGGCGCATACAAAGAGAAGCGACCTCGCGAGAGCAAGCGGACCTCATAAAGTGCGTCGTAGTCCGGATTGGAGTCTGCAACTCGACTCCATGAAGTCGGAATCGCTAGTAATCGTAGATCAGAATGCTACGGTGAATACGTTCCCGGGCCTTGTACACACCGCCCGTCACACCATGGGAGTGGGTTGCAAAAGAAGTAGGTAGCTTAACCTTCGGGAGGGCGCTTACCACTTTGTGATTCATGACTGGGGTGAAGTCGTAACAAGGTAACCGTAGGGGAACCTGCGGTTGGATCACCTCCTTACCTGAAGATACCTTCCTTCGAAGTGCTCACACAGATTGTCTGATGAAAACGTAATGAGCAAGACGGCTGCGAAGTCGTGACATTTCATGTGTCCCCTTCGTCTAGCGGTTAGGACTCCGCCCTTTCACGGCGGCAACAGGGGTTCGAATCCCCTAGGGGACGCCACTTGCTTGGTGACAGGTGAAAGGTGTCGCTGCTCAGTATCTCAAAACTGGCTTACGAGTCATGTTTGAGATATTTGCTCTTTAACAATCCGGAACAAGCTGAAAATTTGAAACGACACGTTGTTTCATTTCTCCGTAATAAGAAATGAAAGCGATGTGTTCGAGTCTCTCAAATGCTTGCAGTCTGCATGCGTGAAAACGCCTGTGGGTTGTGAGGTTAAGCGACTAAGCGTACACGGTGGATGCCCTGGCAGTCAGAGGCGATGAAGGACGTGCTAATCTGCGAAAAGCGTCGGTAAGGTGATATGAACCGCTACAGCCGACGATGTCCGAATGGGGAAACCCAGTGCACTTGTGCACTATCGTTAACTGAATACATAGGTTAACGAGGCGAACCGGGGGAACTGAAACATCTAAGTACCCCGAGGAAAAGAAATCAACCGAGATTCCCCCAGTAGCGGCGAGCGAACGGGGAACAGCCCAGAACCTGAATCAGTTTGTGTGTCAGTGGAAGCGTCTGGAAAGTCGCAGGGTACAGGGTGATACTCCCGTACACGAAGATACACATACTGTGAGTTCGATGAGTAGGGCGGGACACGTGGTATCCTGTCTGAATATGGGGGGACCATCCTCCAAGGCTAAATACTCCTGACTGACCGATAGTGAACCAGTACCGTGAGGGAAAGGCGAAAAGAACCCCGGCGAGGGGAGTGAAACAGAACCTGAAACCGTGTACGTACAAGCAGTGGGAGCCTACTTGTTAGGTGACTGCGTACCTTTTGTATAATGGGTCAGCGACTTATATTCTGTAGCAAGGTTAACCGTATAGGGGAGCCGCAGGGAAACCGAGTCTTAATTGGGCGTTAAGTTGCAGGGTATAGACCCGAAACCCGGTGATCTAGCCATGGGCAGGTTGAAGGTTGGGTAACACTAACTGGAGGACCGAACCGACTAATGTTGAAAAATTAGCGGATGACTTGTGGCTGGGGGTGAAAGGCCAATCAAACCGGGAGATAGCTGGTTCTCCCCGAAAGCTATTTAGGTAGCGCCTCGTGAATTCATCTCCGGGGGTAGAGCACTGTTTCGGCTAGGGGGCCATCCCGGCTTACCAACCCGATGCAAACTACGAATACCGGAGAATGTTATCACGGGAGACACACGGCGGGTGCTAACGTCCGTCGTGAAGAGGGAAACAACCCAGACCGCCAGCTAAGGTCCCAAAGTCATGGTTAAGTGGGAAACGATGTGGGAAGGCCCAGACAGCCAGGATGTTGGCTTAGAAGCAGCCATCATTTAAAGAAAGCGTAATAGCTCACTGGTCGAGTCGGCCTGCGCGGAAGATGTAACGGGGCTAAACCATGCACCGAAGCTGCGGCAGCGACACTATGTGTTGTTGGGTAGGGGAGCGTTCTGTAAGCCGTTGAAGGTGGACTGTGAGGTCTGCTGGAGGTATCAGAAGTGCGAATGCTGACATAAGTAACGATAAAGCGGGTGAAAAGCCCGCTCGCCGGAAGACCAAGGGTTCCTGTCCAACGTTAATCGGGGCAGGGTGAGTCGACCCCTAAGGCGAGGCTGAAAAGCGTAGTCGATGGGAAACAGGTTAATATTCCTGTACTTGGTGTTACTGCGAAGGGGGGACGGAGAAGGCTAGGTTATCCGGGCGACGGTTGTCCCGGTTTAAGCGTGTAGGCATGTGTACCAGGCAAATCCGGTGCGCTTTATGCTGAGGCGTGATGACGAGCCACTACGGTGGTGAAGTAACTGATGCCCTGCTTCCAGGAAAAGCCTCTAAGCTCCAGGTAACACGAAATCGTACCCCAAACCGACACAGGTGGTCAGGTAGAGAATACCAAGGCGCTTGAGAGAACTCGGGTGAAGGAACTAGGCAAAATGGTGCCGTAACTTCGGGAGAAGGCACGCTGGCATTAGGTGAAGGGACTTGCTCCCGGAGCTGAAGCCAGTCGAAGATACCAGCTGGCTGCAACTGTTTATTAAAAACACAGCACTGTGCAAACACGAAAGTGGACGTATACGGTGTGACGCCTGCCCGGTGCCGGAAGGTTAATTGATGGGGTTATCCGTAAGGAGAAGCTCTTGATCGAAGCCCCGGTAAACGGCGGCCGTAACTATAACGGTCCTAAGGTAGCGAAATTCCTTGTCGGGTAAGTTCCGACCTGCACGAATGGCGTAATGATGGCCAGGCTGTCTCCACCCGAGACTCAGTGAAATTGAAATCGCTGTGAAGATGCAGTGTACCCGCGGCAAGACGGAAAGACCCCGTGAACCTTTACTATAGCTTGACACTGAACATTGAGCCTTGATGTGTAGGATAGGTGGGAGGCTTTGAAGCGTGGACGCCAGTCTGCGTGGAGCCAACCTTGAAATACCACCCTTTAATGTTTGATGTTCTAACGTAGGCCCGTAATCCGGGCTGCGGACAGTGTCTGGTGGGTAGTTTGACTGGGGCGGTCTCCTCCCAAAGTGTAACGGAGGAGCACGAAGGTTGGCTAATCCTGGTCGGACATCAGGAGGTTAGTGCAATGGCATAAGCCAGCTTGACTGCGAGAGTGACGGCTCGAGCAGGTGCGAAAGCAGGTCATAGTGATCCGGTGGTTCTGAATGGAAGGGCCATCGCTCAACGGATAAAAGGTACTCCGGGGATAACAGGCTGATACCGCCCAAGAGTTCATATCGACGGCGGTGTTTGGCACCTCGATGTCGGCTCATCACATCCTGGGGCTGAAGTAGGTCCCAAGGGTACGGCTGTTCGCCGTTTAAAGTGGTACGCGAGCTGGGTTTAGAACGTCGTGAGACAGTTCGGTCCCTATCTGCCGTGGGCGCTGGAGAATTGAGGGGGGTTGCTCCTAGTACGAGAGGACCGGAGTGAACGCACCACTGGTGTTCGGGTTGTCATGCCAATGGCATTGCCCGGTAGCTAAGTGCGGAAAAGATAAGTGCTGAAAGCATCTAAGCACGAAACTTGCCCCGAGATGAGTTCTCCCTGACCCCTTGAGGGTCCTGAAGGGACGTTGAAGACGACGACGTTGATAGGCCGGATGTGTAAGTGCAGCGATGCATTGAGCTAACCGGTACTAATGACCCGTGAGGCTTAACCTTACAACGCCAGAGGCGTTTTGGTTGAGAGACGCAAAGAATTTTCAGCATTGTTCAAACGGATTACGTTGTGTCCTCGGAGTCAAGTCCGAAGGATTTTGCGCTGAAGCAAGGCGGCAAATGAGACGATACGAAGGAGCATACATGAGTATGTGACGGAGTAGCGCGAATGCAGCCAACGCAGCAGCAGTGCAAAAGACACAGGACAGAGCACAAAGAATTTGCCTGGCGGCTGTAGCGCGGTGGTCCCACCTGACCCCATGCCGAACTCAGAAGTGAAACGCCGTAGCGCCGATGGTAGTGTGGGGTCTCCCCATGCGAGAGTAGGGAACTGCCAGGCATCAAATAAGTGAAGAAGCCCTGAACGAAAGTTCAGGGCTTTTTTACGTCTGCAAATCCCGTAGCGGCGCGATTTATCGCGCGCTTTTAAGCCACGGCACGGTAAATCTGCGCGATAAATCGCGCCGCTACAAAGGTCATGTGAATCAGAAAAAAATCACGCATTTTTCCCTCCAGGCATTAATCCGGTTCACTTCACCGGCCAACAAGTGCTTTACTGAATTCTTTAGCGTTGATTATTCGCAAGGAAAAGAGGTAAAGATGACAGACTCTCTACAACAAAAAGTGGTACAGCACGACACGACGGCCATTAGCAAACAACGTATCTGGGCGATTGTTGGCGCTTCTTCTGGCAACCTGGTTGAATGGTTCGATTTCTACGTTTACTCCTTCTTCTCACTCTATTTTGCCCATATCTTTTTCCCATCGGGCGATACCACCACCCAACTACTGCAAACCGCAGGTGTCTTTGCTGCTGGCTTCTTAATGCGTCCTATTGGTGGCTGGTTATTTGGTTATATTGCCGATCGCCACGGACGCAAAAACTCCATGCTGATCTCGGTTTGCATGATGTGTCTCGGCTCACTGGTGATTGCCTGCCTGCCCGGCTACGCGGATATCGGCATCGCCGCGCCGGTGATCCTGCTGCTGGCCCGCATGTTCCAGGGGTTGTCCGTTGGCGGCGAATACGGCACCAGTGCAACCTATATGAGTGAGGTCGCGCTTGAAGGGCGGAAAGGTTTCTATGCATCATTCCAGTATGTGACCTTGATTGGCGGTCAACTGTTGGCCGTGCTCACCGTCGTGGTGCTACAGCTGCTACTCAGTGACGAACAGTTGCACAATTGGGCCTGGCGTATTCCTTTCTTCCTCGGTGCCTTGCTGGCGGTAGTCGCGCTGTGGCTACGCCGCTCCCTCAATGAAACTTCGGAGAAAAAACACCGTGAGCATCGTGATGCCGGCAGTATCCTGGGATTGCTGCGTAACCACTCGCGCGCCTTTCTGATGGTGCTGGGATTTACCGCTGGCGGTTCACTCAGCTTCTATACCTTCACCACTTACATGCAAAAATATCTGGTCAATACCGCAGGAATGGATGCTCGTTCGGCGAGTGGCTTGATGACTGGTGCATTGTTGGTATTCATGTTGATTCAACCCATTATTGGTGCGCTCTCGGACAAAATTGGTCGTCGCGCCTCAATGATGATCTTTGGCGCGGGTGCAGCCATTGGTACCGTGCCGATCCTGACGTTACTGCAAAATGTGCAGAGTGGCTGGCTGGCGTTTGTGCTGGTCATGCTGGCATTGATCATCACCAGCTTCTACACCGCCATTAGCGGTATTCTGAAGGCTGAAATGTTCCCACCCGAAGTGCGGGCGCTGGGGGTCGGGCTATCCTATGCGGTGGCGAATGCTATCTTTGGCGGTTCAGCTGAGTATGTGGCGCTATTGCTGAAAAAAGAGGGGGTTGAGACCAGTTTCTTCTGGTATGTGTCAGTGATGGGGGCATTAGCCTTCTTGGTTTCACTGATGCTGCATCGTAAAGGGAAAGGCATCGCGTTATAAAAGAGGGCCAGCCGCTCCTGTTCGGACGGCTGGCACATCCGCGATCACAACAAGCGGCTGATTAAACGATCGATACGGATACGACGCAGGCGACGAATCAGTTTACGAACTTTGGCGGGATAATCGGCAATGCTCTCCAGCTCGCGAAAATGCTGTACCACCGTGGTATGGGTACGAATCAGCGCCAATTCTTTCTCGCGTTGTTCAGCCAGTTGATTCAGCGGATCATGAATCAGTACCGCATTTTCCAGATCGAGTCGCCAGGCGCGCGGATTGAGGTTATTGCCGGTGATCATCATCCATTCATCATCGACCCAGATGCCTTTCAGATGGTAGCTATTTTCACCGTCTTTCCACAAACGCACTGTCAGCTGGCCATTGTTAACGTAATACTGCAAGCGGCTCAGGAAGCGGCGGAGGTTAATCTCGTAGAGATAAGGCAACGCCCCGATGATCTTGAAGGGCTGCTCCGGTGGAATATAGAAATCGTTAGCGGTTTTATCGCCAACGATGATTTCTACTTCTTTACCCTGACGCAGCAAATGAATCAGATTCCGCACCAGAATGGCTGGCAGGTTGAAATAGGGCGTGCAAAGGGTAAGTTTGCGCTCCGCGCAGGGCATTAAATGGAAAATGGTTTTATTCAGCACACTGCGTTTGCCCAGCCCAACCAACGGCGTCACCGTCAGGGAGTCATTCCCCGCATCACCGGAAAACTGATAATTGAAACCACGTAAATCCTGGCGGAACTGGCGGGTCTCGTTTTTGATTTCCGGGCTTGATGGGCGTTCGGACTGATCAAGGCGATGCACCGCATCAGATTGCTTCAGGTTGGCGCAAATCCACTGATACATGGTATCAGCGAGCTGTGGGTTACGAATCAGCTGGTAGCGGTCATAACGGTAACGATCATGCTGATGCAAATAGACATCGTTGAGACTGGCACCGCTATACAGCAACGTGTCGTCAATGATGAAGCCTTTGAGATGCAATACGCCCAGCGCTTCACGGGTATTAACTGGAATACCATACACCGGAATGGCGATATCCGGATGTTGTGCTGCCATTTCACAATACCAGTCGGCATTGGTGAGGCCACGCGCAGCGCCAATGCGGCCACGCTGGGCACGATGCCAGTCCACCAGAATACTGATATCCAGCTCAGGACGAGCCTGACGCGCAGCATACAACGCCTGCATCACACCACGTCCGCCATCATCATTTTCCAGATACAGCGCTGCGATACAGATACGTTTTTCCGCAGTGGCAATTTTCGTCAGCAGGGTGGCACGAAACTCAGCAGGTGAGTAAAGCGTGGTCACGTCCGACACGGATTGTGACAGTTTAGGCAGCTGTGCGAGGTGTTGTTGGTGTTTATTACGTTTGAATTTAGACAACATCACGGTGCACTTCTTCTCTGTTCATCGCATGGCCTTTTGCCATCAAATCATGATCCTAACGCTAAATAATAACATCAACCGAGCCAACAGGGAGGATTTTTACCTTTCTCTACAAGGTTAGTTGATCGCATCATTCAAGGATAAATTAAGACTGACGATTCCGTCATCCAGTTGAATATTCACGCGAAAGTTCAGTTTTCGCGCCAGGGTAATCATGCCGGTATTATGTGGCATGGTGATACCGTTCAATTGTTGCAGACCATGATCGCGGGTATAGCGAATCATCTTCTCCAGCAGGCGGCGGCCCATGCCCAGTCCTTTCAAATCCGATCGGACCAGGACGGAAAACTCCGCATCAATATTGTCGGCGTCGGAAATAGCCCGCGTCACCCCGATGATTTCATCACGTCCTGCCTGCTGGCGTACCGCGACAATCGCCATCTCGCGGTCATAATCGATCTGGGTCATATTCGCCAGATCCTCATGGGTGAACTCATTGATCTCGCTGAAATAGCGATAATAAAGATCTTCTTTCGTCACCAGCGCGATAAAGTCACGTAACAGCGGCTCATCTTCTGGCAGGATCGGGCGGAACAGGCAGTGCTGACCATCTTTCAGTTCGACCTGCTCCTCCAAATGGTGAGGGTAGGGACGAATCGCCAGTCGCGCTTCGTTATCACCCTGAAACGGTGCAAGCTGGAGTGTGACATCTAACAGGGTAAATTCATTACCGGCGGCCAGCAGCGGATGAATATCCAGCCGTTGAATCTCCGGGCAGTCCACCACCAGGTTAGAGACCTGAACCAGTAGCTGACTGAGCGCGGGAATATTCAGCGGCCTCAGTGCGCTGCGGCTACGTACCTTGCCGCTTTTCATCGCCTGAATCACCAGATAACGCGCCAGCGTCATATTGAGCGGCGGCAGCGCGACGGCGGCCTGCTTGTCTGGCTGCCATTCCACGCCACCTTCGCCCAGCATGATAATCGGGCCAAACAGGGGATCGTGCTCCACCACCACGCGTAGCTCCTGCGCCCCGGCACGGTTGGCCATGCTCTGCACCAACAGGCCATCAATACGTGCCTGGGGATGTGTTTGTCGGACGCGGTCAAAAATAGCGTCAGCCGCCAGCTCCACTTCGCTGGCACTGCGCAGATAAAGCATCACCCCCTGCACTTCAGACTTGTGTGGGATATCGGGCGAGCGCAGCTTCAACGCCACCGGATAACCAATCTGCCCGGCGATGCTGGCTGCCGCGCTGCTGTCGGCAGCAATCCAGGTCGGTAAGGTCGCCAGGCCATAAGCCTGCAACACCGGCTGAACTTCATGGGTGTCCAGCGTGGTGATACCTTGATCCAGCGCTTGCTGGATGAGCTGATGCGCCTGCGCACTGTTCTGCGTCAGGCCCAGCGGCAGCGCGGGCGTTTCCCGTAACTGTTTCTGATTACGCCGGTACTCCACCTGGTGCATAAACGCCGTCACAGTCCCTTCCGGGGTACGCCAGGTCGGGATGCCCGCCTGCGTGAAGGCGCGTCGTGCGGCCTGCGAGGAAAATTCACCACACCAGTTGGTCAGCAACGTTACCTGTTTGCCTCGTGGATGGCGTGCCACCGCAGCGATAATCTGCTCGGCGGTCTCACTGGCAGGCGATACGGCGCTGGGCGCATGGATGATCATCAGCGCATCCAGTTCATGACTGTCGAGCAATTGTTCGATGCAGGCAACGTAGCGCTCAGGCGTGGCATCATCTTTCAGATCAAGCGGATTGCCGCGCCCGACACCAGCGGGTAGCTGTGCCGCCAGTGCCTGCAACGTTTCCGCGCTGAGCGTCGCCAGTTTGCCATTGCGCGCGTAAAGCTCGTCTAAAGCCAGCGCGGCTGGTGCGGCACCGTTGCTGATGATCATCAAACGATCGCCACGTAGCGGACGCATATGGCTGAGCGACTCCACGGCGGAGAACAGCTCATGGGTATCCTGCACCCGGAGTAAACCGGCACGCTGGATAGCCGCGTCCCAGGCCGCATCCAGCCCGCTGCGGGTGCCAATCATCGCCTGCGCCTGATGGCTACGCCCGCTTTTAATCACCAGAATCGGTTTATTACGCGAGGCACTGCGTGATGCTGAGACAAAGCGGCGCGCATCGCTAAGATGTTCCAGATAGAGCAGGATGGCACTGGTTTTGCCATCACGGGCGAGGAAATCGAGCAGGTCATCGACATCAATATCCAGACTGTCGCCCAGCGCGATAAACCAGGAGAAGCCGAGATTACGTTGCTGCGCCCAGTCGAGAATGGTGTTCGACACCGCCGCCGATTGGGAAATAAACGCGATGCGTCCTTTAGCAATGGGCACCGGAGAGAAGCTGGCATTCAACCCTTGCCAGGGGGCCAGCAAGCCAAGGCTATTCGGGCCGAGCAGGCGAATTTGCCACTGGCTGGCGCAGGCTTTCAGTTCGTCCAGTTGGTCTGGCGGGGCTGAAAGGATAATGCACGCTTTACAACCTTTCTCGCCGAGCTGTTGCAGTAACGTCAGGTTGCGTTTGGCATGGGTACAGATGATGGCGAGGTCGGGGGCGAAAGGCAGGCTGGCGATATCAGGCCACGCGAGCACGCCGCTCACCGCCTTGTATTTCGGCGTCACCGGCAACACCGGGCCACTAAATCCCCCCGCCAACAGGTTACGCATCATAAAGTAACCGGCGCGCCCCGGTTTTACCGAGGCACCGATTACCGCAATGGATTTAGGTCGTAACAGCGCTTCCAGTCCGCGTTGGCTCATCATGTACTCCTGACATGGGGAATGGCGTGATTGTAAACGCTTTTTACTGCACTTGCCGATTCGGCGATCGCAGGCTGAGGATCTCTTTCAGATTCCAGCGTTTAAGATGGCCGATATATTCTATCGGCTGTTGCGCGTGCCAGGCTGAAACGTCTCCCTCGCGCAGATGCAGCAAATCCGCTGGACTCACCCAGTTCGCCTGGCCCTCCAGCAGCTCAATTCCGGCATGACGATAACCCGCCAGCACGAACTCGGAACAGAAGAATCGGTCAGGTTGCGGCTGTTCTTCATCAGCCAGTTGGACGCTGGCGAGGGCTGTCAGGCAGTGACTGCGCACACGCTCATTCACCAAGGGTAATTCACACACCCGGCGCGACACCATAAACGGCATAAACATCGCAATCCCTTTAAAGTTGTACTTTTTGCCCAGTTGCTGGTCGGAATATTCGCGCAGTAGCTGTATCTGTGCGGGGGTCATACCGGGTACGCGCAATGCCAGCAGATTATTGCTTTCGGCCAGCGCGCGTTCGAGAGAAATAATCTTTACTCCGCTACCCACCGCTTCCGCGACCTGCTGATCACCCAGATAAATAGCCGCGTGACTCACCCCCGTCAGGCTAAACAGGCGAATGCCCCAGGATTGTATTGAGGTGGCGGATGACAGCAGCAGATCGCCGGGTTGTAGGGCATCAGCGGCGATCAATGTGGACGGGTGGGTGCTGGCTGACTGAAATTTCAGGGGAAAACCCGGTTGGTGTTGGGGGGCGGTGCTGCAACCGGCCAGCAGGCCAAAAGCTAAAGCAAAGGCTTTCATAGCGCATCATCCTTGATCTCAAGCCAGCTCCGTGGCGACGCACTACTATAGTTCAGCGCTTTGTGCAAAAAAAGAACAGCTTTAGTTATCCTCGTCACATAATGCGTGTGCCGGATGGTGGGGTTTCCCGGCCAGGTATGCCTGGCGAAAGCGCGTGAAATGCTGTTGCAACGCATCGGCAGCGGCGATATCGCCAGCCTGTTCCAGCAGCGCAGCGGCGACTTCAGCGGTGCAGTGCTGACCCTCGCCATGCGCTTCGCGCAGCGTATAGCGCGAGCGGGTCGTGACATTCAACGACATCACCGGAAAGGCATCCAGCCACGGGCTTTTGCGGAACATCTTGCGCGCCTCGGTCCAGGTGCCGTCGAGCATAATAAACAGGGGAGGCTTGCCGCTGAGCGGCGGTTCCGTCAGTACGGTACGCCCGCTATCGGCATAGGACGCGGGGAACACCACCAACGGCTGATAATCGCTCATCTGTACCGCTTGCAATAACGCCGCATCTGGCTCGGTACGTGACCAACCAAATGCCAGCGTATCCGGCAGGATGTCGGCGATCAGGCGTCCGGTGTTGCTGGGTTTCATTGGTTCGGTATCGAACATCACCAGACAGAAGCGGCTGCGAGCGGTTTGCGGCTGTAATGTGGCGCATACGCAATGTTGCTGCGGCAGGAGACAACCCTGACAGCGGATAACCCGATTACCACGGGCCAGAAACGGACGGGTGGCGCGGGCAAGGCGTTGCGTGCGCAGACGCAGAACGGCATTTTCAGACATAACACTCAGGCGGGCAGAAAAAACGCAATTGTAATGGAAATGCCGCAGAAAGGTAATATGGCCAGCACCGGGCTGGCCACAGGGGGATCAGAGCGATTCGTCGAGCCATTCGTTGAACGGGGCTTTCGGCATCGCCCCGTTGAGCATATCCACCAGCTCGCCGTTCTTAAACAACATAATGGTGGGGATGCTGCGGATGCGGAAACGTGAACTGAGCGCCGGTTCGGCCTCGGTATTCACCTTCACAAAACGCACTTTGCCACGGCGTTCATCGGCGACATCTTTAAACACCGGCGCGAAGTTGACGCAAGGCCCACACCACGGTGCCCAGAAGTCGACCACCACCGGCAGATCGTCCTGTAAATATTTATCCAGCGTCGCAGCAGTCGCGCTCACCACTTCGCCATTGAACAGTTCACCACCGCAGCGGCCACATTTGGCTCCATCGGCAATGCGTGCATCGGGCACGCGGTTGGTTGCCTGACAGGAGGCACATACCGTATTCATAGTTACCTCAGACCGGATCTGTAAATTTATGATTGCCGAGCATTATGAAAGGGTTGAATGCTATGCTCAATCTGGATTGCCCAATAGGTTCAATAGTTGATAGCTAAGCGCCGATACATCAGGTAATCTTCGCGCTCTCAATGCTGGAGGAACACATGAACGACGAAATTAAAGGCAAAAGCGGCAAGGTAAAAGTGATGTATGTACGTGGTGAGGATGAGGGCCAGAAAGGCTCGCGTGCGCCAAACCCCCGTACCGGCAAAGGCGGCCGTCCTGCTGCGCGCCAGGAAGAGAATCGTCGTTCTGGCCCCCGCACTGGACGTAATAATGAAGAAGGCGGACGCGGTGCCGGCCGTCGCAACGATCGTGGTGACGATAGCCGCAAATCACGGGGTTACGAAGATTCACCGTGGCGCACCATTTCACGCCCACCGGTAGCGGAAGAGGGCGCGCAGGAAGAGGGTGCCATCAGCAAACCGGCCATCGACCCGGAGCAGATCCGTCGTCAGCGTCAGGAAGAGACGCGCGTTTACGGCGAGAACGCCTGTCAGGCGCTGTTCCAAAGCCGTCCGGAAAGCATCGTCCGTGCCTGGTTTGTCCAGAGCGTGACGCCGCGCTTCCGTGAAACGTTGCGTTGGCTGGCGGCGAACCGCAAAGCCTATCACGTGGTGGAAGACGCCGAGCTGGCGAAAGCGTCGGGTACGGAACATCATGGCGGCGTGTGCTTTATTATTAAGAAGCGCATGGGGATGGCGGTGTCAGAATGGTTAAGCCAGGCCGAAGCCAAAGATTGCGTGCTGGCGCTGGAAGATGTCAGCAACCCGCATAACCTCGGTGGCATCATGCGTAGCTGTGCGCACTTCGGTGTGAAGGGGCTGCTGGTGAATGATGCGTCCCTACTGGAATCGGGTGCTGCGGTGCGTACCGCAGAAGGCGGCGCGGAGCATGTTCAGGCGATCAGCGGCGAAAGCTTCTCAGCCGGTCTGGAAGCCTTCCGTAAAGCGGGTTACACCATTGTGACCACCTCCAGCCATGAAGGTACGCCGCTGGCGAAAGCGGAACTGCCAGCCAAAATGGTGTTGGTGCTGGGCCAGGAACGTGAAGGTTTGTCCGATAGCGCTTTCCAGCAAGGTGACATGAGCCTGTCGATTGGCGGCACCGGTAACGTAGAAAGCCTTAACGTGTCGGTGGCAACCGGCATCCTGCTTGCCGAATGGTGGCGACAGAACGCATAAAAAAACGGGCCATGATGGCCCGTTTTGCTTTCTGGCTTAGTGTGCACCACCGCCGCCACCGCCTGCCCCAAAGGGCGGACGTGCGAACCAAATCAGTACCAGCAGAATGAGAAACACCCCGGCTGATGCCCAGAAAATCTCGTTCGCAGAGATAATCAGGCCCTGATTAGTAATCTGCTGCGCGATATACGCGGAGGCTTGCTGGTGCGTCATACCGAGGCTTTGCAGCTGATCGTACATCTGCTGTGAGTTAGCGTTGTACGGATTCACCGATTCTGACAAATAGCTGTGATGCATCGATTCGCGATCGGTCCACATCGTCGTGGTGATCGACGTACCGATCGAACCCGCCAGGGTACGCACAAAGTTTGACAGGCTGGACGCCGCCGCCATGCGTTCGGGAGGTAAACCCGACAGCGTGATGGTGGTCAGCGGCATAAAGAAACATGCCACCGCGAAACCCTGAATAAACTGTGGCCACGCCGACGCACCAAAATCCATGCCCGGTTCAAAGGTATACGCACGCCAGTAGAAACACACCGCATACATAATAAAACTGAACGTCACCAGACGGCGCATATCCAGTTTATGGGCAAAGCGTCCAATAATCGGCGACAGGATCACCGGGATAATCCCTACCGGTGCCGACGCCAATCCGGCCCAGGTTGCGGTATAGCCGTACACTTCCTGCAACAGCTGCGGTAGCAGAACAATCGAGCCGAAGTAGAGCATATAAGCGAGACTGATCGACAAACACCCAATGGTGAAATTTCGCGATTTAAACAGCGAAAGATCGACGATGGGATGGTCATCCGTCAGTTCCCACACCAGTAGCACCGCCAGGGCTACCACAGCGACAACGGTTAATACGATGATCTCAGTGGAGCTGAACCAGTCCAGCTCTCTGCCACGGTCCAGCATGACCTGCAGGCAACCAATCCCCACCACCAGCAGCACCAGACCGACCATATCGATCGGACGGATTTCGGTTTTGGTTTCGCGGCCACGCAGGGTTTGCAGCGTCAGCATCACCACCACCACGCCAATCGGCACGTTGATGAAGAAGATCCAGCCCCAGTGATAGTTATCACTGATCCAGCCACCGAGAATCGGACCGCAGATCGGTGCCACGATCACCGTCATCGCCCACAGCGACAGCGCCACACTGCGTTTCGCCGGGGGATAGTTGTTCAGCAGCAGGCTCTGCGACAGCGGAATCAACGGACCGGCCACCACGCCCTGGATAACACGAAAGAAAATCAGCATCGATAGACTTTCAGAGACACCACAGGCAAATGAGGCGAGGGCGAACAGGATCGTCGCCCAGGTAAACAGCTTCACTTCACCAACGCGTTTTGCCAGCCAACCGGTGATCGGGATCGAGATGGCGTTTGCCACCCCGAAAGAGGTGATCACCCAAGTGCCTTGTGAGTTCGAGGCACCCAAGTTCCCGGCGATGGTCGGGATCGCCACGTTGGCGATGGTCGAGTCGAGTACCTGCATAAACGTCGCCAGCGACAGGGCGATGGTCATCAGGACTAACGGCGCGCCTTCAAGCGGTTTTTGTGCCATAACAGCCTCCCGCGTTATCAGCCGGCGTTGGCACGAACGATGTCAGTAATCATCTGGTTTACTGGCGTCAGGTCGATTGCCAGCGCATTGCTTTCATAAGCGGCCTGGGTACGGACGCTGCTGGCCAACGCTGCGCCTTCTTTATTGGTGGTATCCACTTTCACCAGGGTTGACAGACCGATACGCAACGGATGTTCCGCCACTTCCTTCGCATCCAGCTCGACACGTACCGGCAAGCGCTGAACCACTTTGATCCAGTTACCGGTGGCGTTCTGGGCGGGCAGCAGAGAGAAGGCGCTACCGGTGCCCATATCCAGACCGACCACTTTGCCGTGATACACCACATCATCACCGTAGATATCGCTGACCACCGTGGCAGGCTGGCCGATGCGCACTTCTGCCAGTTGGGTTTCTTTGAAGTTCGCGTCTATCCACAAATTAGTGGCAGGCACGACCGCCAGCAGCGGTGTGCTGGTGGAAATTTGCGAGCCAACCTGCACGCTACGGCGGGAGACATAGCCATCCATCGGGCTGCGGATCTCGGTGCGTTGCAGCGCCAGCCAGGCATCGCGCAGTTCAGCCGCGGCCTGTTTCACCGCAGGCTGGTTTTCCAGCGAGGTGTTGAGGATCATCGCCTGATTAGCATTGTATTGTTGTACTGCGACGTCGAGTTGCGCTTTGGCGGTTGCCACCGCGTCACGCGCGTGTTGCAGTTCTTCACGTCCAATCAGGTTGGCGGCACCCAATGGCTCGCGGCGTTTCAGGTCGGCCTCAGCCTGTTCCAGTGCCGTTTGCTGCAGCTTGATGGTGGCCTGATCCTGCTTGCCATTGATCATCAGCTGATGGGTCTGGCGTACACTGGTGGCGAGTGCGGTCTGCGCCTTTTCAAACGCTTGTTCCGCATCGGTTTTATCCAGCGAGACTAACACATCCCCTTTTTTCACGAAGTCGGTGTCATCAAACCACACTTTATTGACGCTACCGGAAACCTGTGCCATCACCTGCACTTGGTTTCCCGAAACATAAGCATCATCCGTCTCCTGGAAGTGACGCAGCACCAGGAACCAGTAAGCCAGATACGCAATACCTATAATGACAAACACGATAGCCAGCAGGATAAGCGCGCCTTTGCGCTTTTTCTTTTTATTTGCTGGCTGTTGCGGGCTTTGACCGGCCGCTGTCGCACTCATGTTATTCTCCACGTTTTCCATTTTTTCGGGATGTGTTCATCCATCAACACGGGTTCCCGAGTCGAAAAAAGCCAGCGCTTGTGACGCTGGCCGGATAAAAAGGGGATTAAAATATCGGTTTCGACAGGTGATTGTGTCGCACTTCTTGCTATTAGCGTGACAGCGAGGCGATGAGTTGCTCTTCATCCATTTTGTCGAGACGGTTAAGCAGCTTACGGGTAATCGCTTCCAACTGACCTTGCTCATCAGAAGAGAGCGAGGACCAAAGATATTGCAGACTCTGATGCTGCGGTGGCAGCAACTGGCGTAAGAATTCGTTACCTTTTTCCGTCAGGTGCAGATGCAGGCAGCGACGGTCGTTATCGCTTTCACGACGTTCAATCCAGCCGCGTTTTTCCAGTTCGTCGGCAATACGCGTGGCGTTGGTGCGCGAAGAACCCAGGGCCGAACTCAGTTCAGAAGGCTGGATGCTCTGGTTTTCCTGGGCATCAAGAGTGATCAGCGCCATGAATAAGGTTTCGTTAATCCCCTGCGCCTTCAACATTTTGTTGCGATTATCCAGCAGTTTGCCCTGCATATGCATGCACAGACGCGTCAGGATGATCTCCTGCAATGGAAAATCTTTGTGGCGAGTAGCACGGATGTTTAGCATCTGCTCAATGGGAGTAAACGAACTTTCCATTCTAAAAAAACCTCACTAGTTGCAACTGGTATAGTAATGATGGTGACAGATTAAGCGTAGTCATAATTCACGCCAGTGATTGTTAGCACGATCACACTGTCAGCACCCGGCGATTCCAGGCCGTTCCCTGACCTTGGGCGTGTAGCCCGATCCAAGGCTGCGCAGGCGCAGGCATTGGATGCTATCAATTCGCCTCGCGAAATCTTTTTACAGTTGAATAATTTCGCGAGAAAAAATAACCATGATGAATAACTCTCTGGCTAACCATAACAAACCCAATCATTGATGAACAGTATTGCTCATCGATTCGGTCCAGTCTTTACGTTTTCTAAACACTTTCAAATCGAGCATTACGCCACCAAATCAACAGGTTAATGATGGTGAACAGCACGCCAGCACCACAAACGCCGTACCAACCGGCGTGATGAAATGCGTTCGCCGAAATAATCGAGCCCAGCGCGCCACCGATAAAATAGCTGGTCATATAACCCGCATTGAGACGATTACGCGCCTCTGGCTTGTGACGGTAAATGACACTTTGGTTGGTGATGTGCACCGCCTGCACTGCCAGGTCGAGCAGCAGGATCCCGATAATCAGGGCCAGCAAATGGTGTGCCCCCAGCGCGGTGACGCCCCACGCCACCAGCATAATCAGCAATCCGGCGCTGGTGGTCAGTTTGGCTTTTCCCTTATCGGCGAGGCCACCCGCCTGACGTGCCGCCAGTGCGCCAGCCGCCCCCACCAGACCGAGCAGGCCAATTTCTCCTTCATTAAAGCCATAGGGTTGTGCTGACAGCAGGAACGCCATCGAGGTCCACAGCATGCTGAAATTGGCAAAGGAGAGGCAGCCGGTCAGGGCGCGGGTACGGATAACCCGATTACCGGCATACAGGCTGAAAATGGAACGTAATAATTGCGGATAGTTAAGCGGGACATCCTGCTTATAACGCGGCAGATAGCGCCACAATGCCAGCGACATCAGGATCATCAATACGCTGGCAGTCCAGTAAACGCTGCGCCAGCCACCGAGTTGCGCCAGGGCACCGGCGGCAGTGCGTGCCAGCAGGATACCGAGCAACAAACCGCTCATCACTGTCCCCACCACTTTGCCGCGTTTCTCTGGCGCGGCAAGGGTGGCGGCGAGGGGCACCAGAATTTGCGCCACGACAGAAAACAGCCCGGTTACCACCGTACCCAGCAGCATTAATGGCAGAGAAGGTGACAGCGCGGTGATCATCATGCCCCCGGCTGCCAGCAAGCTCATGGAAACAATCAGGCCGCGCCGTTCCAGCATATCTCCCAGCGGCACCAGCAACAGCAAGCCACAGGCATAACCCAGTTGGGCAGTGGTGACGATAAAACCGGCGAGGCTGACGGAGAGAGAAAACTGGTGGGCGATGGTATCCAGCAGCGGCTGGACATAGTAGTTGCTGGCGACGGCAAGGCCAGTCGCGACCGACATCAGCGCGACCAGGGCGGAACTGAGGCCCTGATGGGAAGCATTCATAGCGTCATGAGCAGGCAAATAATCATAATGGGTTAATAGTAACCCAAAAAACTATTTCATTGTTGTGTTAATTAACAGGACGTACCAGTACGCTATAGCGTCCGAATCGATTAGGAAACCAGGTCGCCCTCTGTAGCGGCGCGATGAATCGCGCCGCTACGGGGCTGGTGCGTTTATTTCGCTGCAGCCAGTGCGTCCTGCACCCACTTATCGAACTCAGCCTGATGGCCTTTGATCCAGCCGTCGACATGGCGATTGATATCGTCTTCAGAGGACTGCCCGGCATGCATCGCGGCGTTTTCCGCATTGATGTCAGTGATCGGCAGTTTCATCTCGGCAAACAGTTTCGCCGCCGCCGGGTTTTTCTCGGCCCAGGCTTTGTTCGCAACGATATGCATGGTATTAACCGGGAAGCCATAGTTGGCACCGTTCGCCAGCTTGGTATCGACATTTTTCTGTTCGCCCGGCAACGATGAGAACGGTACCTGCAACCAGACCACATCTTTACCCGGCTTCAGCACGTCACTCACCCAGTAAGGCGTCCAGGTGTAGTACAGGATCGGTTTACCCTGCTTAAAGCGGGTGATGGTATCGGCGATCATCGCCGAGTAATTCCCCTGGTTATGTTCCACGGTTTTGCTCAGGCCGTAAGCGTCAATCTGGTGGTTAATCACGGCTTCACAGCCCCAACCCGGCGTACAGCCGGTCAGATCAGCTTTGCCATCGCCGTTGGTGTCAAACAGCTTTGCCAGCTTGGGATCTTTCAACTGGGCAACGTTGGTGATGTGATACTGCTCCGCCGTCTTTTTGTCGATCAGGTAACCCTGAGCCGCACCGGTCACATAAGTCCCTTCGCGATAAAACTTCTGATCGCCACCGGCGGCTTTATACATATCATCATGCAGCGGTTGCCAGTTGACGGCGGTAAAAGTGGCATCACCTTCGGCAATGGTGGTGTAACCAACGTTGTAATCCACTTCGCTGGGTTTATCGACGGTATAACCCAGTTTTTCCAGCGCGCGGCTTACCAGCAGCGTCTGGAAAGTTTCTTCTGAGATGGTGCTCTGCACCGGCTTAACGGTAATGCCTTTACCCGGCAGGTCGGCGGCGGACACGTGCGTCACGGCGAACGTCGTCAGGACGGCAGCGAATAGAGCTGTCTTGCGCATAGTCATTCCTTATTTTACGTGTGGCGTCGGAGACGGGCGGCCACACTGTGCCGCCCAAATAAATCACGGTTTTTTACTGAAAGGGCGCATCAGCAGGCCAACAGGGCCGCTGCTGTACCAGTGGCGATTACCACGGCTGCGGCTGTCGCGACCCACGGATTGGGTCAGGCGATCAAGAATAATGGCGAGAATCACGATACCGACGCCGCCGACGGTGGCGAGGCCCATATCCAGACGGCCAATCCCACGCAGCACCATCTGACCCAGGCCACCCACGGCAATCATCGAAGCGATAACCACCATCGACAGCGCCAGCATCAGTGTCTGGTTAACGCCTGCCATAATGGTCGGCATTGCCAGTGGCAGTTGTACTTTGAACAACATCTGGCGCGGGCTGGCACCGAAGGATTCACTGGCTTCGATCAGATCAGCCGGAACCTGTTTAATCCCCAGAATCGTCAGACGCACAATCGGCGGTAAGGCAAAGATAATGGTTACCACCACGCCCGGCACGTTACCGATGCCGAACAGCATGACAATGGGCACCAGATAGACGAAGGCTGGCGTGGTTTGCATCGCATCCAGCAGCGGTCGGATGATGCGTGCCGCGCGTTCGCTGCGTGCCAGCCAGATGCCCAGCGGCAGGCCGATAATGATGCAGAACAGCAGGGCGGTCAGCACCAGTGCCAGCGTCACCATCGCCTGGGACCAGGCACCGATCGCGCCAATTAACACCAGCGAAATCAGGGTGGCGATACCCATTGCCGGGCTGGCGATCTGCCAGGCAATCAGCGCGAATACCACCAGCGCCACCGGTGCAGGCATACCCAGCAGCAATTGCTGGAAGGCACTGAGGATATAATCCACCGGCACACGGATGCCCTGGAACACCGGGCGGAAGTGGTTCACGACCCAATCGATGCCGTGGGTCACCCAGCTGTCGAGCGGGATCAGCGTTTTATGGAACGGGTCCATAATATTGAAATGTTCCGGCTGCGGCGCAGGCGCGCTGCTTAACCAGTCGCTGTTACTGGCGGCGTTGCTGGCCGCTTCGTGCGTGCCTGGGGTTGCAGGGGCGCTGCCCCCGGTTGACCAGGGATCGGCTGCACTGCTGTCTGGGGTGGCTGCTTGCGTGCTCTGGCTGGCGCTATCCCACGGATTGCTACTTTGTTCACTCATTATCAGGCTCCTTCACGGTCTAAAGCGCGCAGCAGCGTGCTTTTCGAAATCACACCAACATACTGATTTTCTTCACCTACCACCGGCACGGCACAGGGTGCCTGTGCCACGTGGGAGAGCAGATCATTCAGTGAGGTGTCCGCAGGAACCGCGGCAATATCCAGCAGTGCGTTGTCCAGACCTTCACCCGCAGCCAAAGCCGCTTTCAGCGAGTCGGTCGAAACCACGCCAACAAATTTCTGTTTTTCCAGCACATAACCAAAGTCGCGATCTTCATCCTGCAACAGCTTGATCGCGGAGCGGGGGCCAAGACCGGCCGCTTTACGGATCAACGCCCCGGCGCTGCGCCGTGCAATATCTTTGGCGCTAAACACATGGCTGATATCGACGCCACGGAAGAAGGTACGGACATAGTCGTTGGCCGGGTTATTCAATATTTCATCCGGTGTGCCGACCTGGACCACTTCGCCGCCCTGCATAATGGCAATCCGATCGCCAATACGCATCGCTTCATCGAGATCGTGGGAAATAAATACGATGGTACGTTGATGTTTTGCCTGCAATTTCACCAGCTCATCCTGCATTTCAGTACGAATAAGCGGGTCAAGCGCAGAGAAGGCTTCATCCATCAACAAAATATCGGGATTGATGGCCAGCGCGCGGGCTAATCCGACGCGCTGACGCATACCACCGGAAAGTTCATCCGGGTATGCATGGGCATAATTTTCCAGCCCGACCTGACGCAGTGCTTCCAGCGCTTTTTCCTGACGCTCCTGTAAGGGTACACCGGCTAATTCCATGCCGAAGGCGGTATTATTTAACACCGTCAGGTGTGGCATCAGAGCAAATGACTGAAATACCATGCTGATCTTATTTCTGCGGACTTCACGCAGTTCGGCATCGGATATTTTGGCAATATCGACACCATCAATAATCACCTGGCCGCGTGTCGGCTCGATCAGACGATTGAGAAGGCGAACCATGGTGGACTTACCTGAACCTGAAAGCCCCATGATGACGAAGATCTCGCCTTCTTCAATGGCCAGACTGGCATCTTTTACGCCGAGAGAGAGTCCGGTTTTCGCCAGAATTGCCTCTTTACCCTCACCGCGTTCAATATGTTTAAATGCCCTTTCCGGGTGATCACCAAATATCTTATATAAATTCTTTACTTCGAGTTTAATTGCCATGCAGTAATTAAATTCCTGGTTAATTGATGTTTCGCTATTTCTTGTTGTGGCCCTGATTAAAATTAAGCGGCCTATACCGTAACATAATGAGATTATCTGACAACCCTTGAGGACGATATTTGGCGGGCAGTGGTGGATGAAATGGCGAGAATTTCCAGTGCTCACAAGGGATAAGCAAGGATCAATTTTTTCTCAATTTCAGGCTGAATTTCTGCGCTTTTGACCGAATTATTTGGTTGAAAGGTGATAAATCGCGCTTTAATTGGCGATATAAGGACCATAGTAATGACGATAAAATGACGGCGTGATGACGATTCAGAGGCGAAATAACGGGGAAATAACCAACAGTAGCCAGAGGAAATATCGGGCTGAGAGCAGCCCGATATGAAGCGATTAAAAGTTCCAGTCTTCGTCTTCAGTTTCGACCGCTTTCCCCATCACGTAGGAGGAGCCGGAACCGGAGAAGAAATCGTGGTTTTCATCGGCATTCGGTGACAATGCAGCGAGGATTGCCGGGTTCACCGTGGTCAGTTCTGCCGGGAACAGGGCTTCGTAACCGAGGTTCATCAGCGCCTTGTTGGCGTTGTAGTGCAGGAAGGTTTTCACCTCTTCCGCCCAGCCGACATCGGCGTACAGCGCTTCAGTGTAAACCACCTCGTTCTCGTACAGCGCCAGCAGCAGTTCGATGGCGAATTGTTGCAACTCTTCACGGCGTGCATCATCGACATTTTCCAGCGCTTTCTGGTACTTATAGCCGATGTAATAACCGTGCACCGCTTCATCGCGGATGATCAGACGAATCAAATCCGCCGTGTTGGTCAGCTTACCGCGGCTCGACCAGTACATCGGCAGCCAGAAGCCTGAATAGAACAGGAATGATTCGAGGAACACGCTGGCTATCTTCTTCTTCAGCGGGTCATCCGCGCGATAATGTTCCAGCACGATCTTCGCTTTATTTTGCAGCGCCTCGTTTTCTTCACTCCAGCGATAGGCGGCATCAACATCCGCAGTGTTACACAGGGTAGAGAAAATCGAGCTGTAGGAGCGGGCATGGACCGCTTCCATAAAGCTAACGTTAGACAGCACCGCTTCTTCATGCGGCGTCAGTGCATCTTCCATCAGCCCAGGCGCACCAATGACGTTCTGAATGGTATCCAGCAGCGTCAGGCCGGTGAACACGCGGATGGTCAGCTGTTGCTGCTGTTTATCCAGCGTCTGCCAGGCGGGCAAGTCATTGGACAATGGCACTTTTTCCGGCAGCCAGAAGTTGCTGGTCAGGCGGTTCCACACTTCGAGATCTTTCTCGTCCTGGATGCGGTTCCAGTTAATCGCTTGAATTTGATTTAGTCGCATAGTTTTCATCACAGCGCGCAGGAGACGCAGCCCTGCACCTCAGTGCCTTGAAGCGCCATCTGGCGCAGTCGAATGTAATAAAGCGTTTTGATGCCTTTCTTCCACGCGTAAATCTGGGCTTTGTTGATATCACGCGTGGTGACGTCATCACGGAAGAACAGCGTCAGAGAAAGTCCCTGATCGACATGCTGGGTCGCTTCGGCGTAGGTATCAATGATCGCTTCTGGGCCGATCTGGTACGCATCCTGATAGAAATCCAGGTTGTCGTTGGTCATAAACGGTGCCGGATAGTAAACACGTCCGGTTTTACCCTCTTTGCGAATCTCAATGCGCGACACGATCGGGTGGATGCTGGAGGTCGCGTGATTGATGTACGAGATCGAACCGGTGGGCGGAATCGCCTGAAGATTCTGGTTATACAAACCGTGCGTCATCACCGCATCGCGCAACGCCTGCCAGTCGGCCTGGCTGGGCAGGGCAATGCCAGCATCTGCAAACAGCTGCGCGACACGTGCGGTACGCGGTTGCCAGGCACGTTCGCTGTACTTATCGAAGTACGCGCCGCTGGCATAGGTAGATTTCTCGAAACCGTCAAAGCTCTGTTTACGTTCCTGCGCCAGCAGATTGGAGGTGCGCACCGCGTGATACGTAACGCAGTAGAAATAGAGATTGGTGAAATCCAGTGCCTCTGCTGAACCGTAAGCCATCCCTTCTCGTGCCAGGTAGCCATGCAGGTTCATCTGGCCGAGACCAATCGCGTGTGAACGGCGATTACCTTCTGCTACTGAGGGCACCGAGTTAATCTCGCTCATATCCGACACGGCAGTCAGGGCGCGCACCGCGACTTCCACCGTCTGCGCCAGATTACGTGAATCCATGGCATGCGCGATATTAAGCGAGCCGAGGTTACAGGAGATATCTTTGCCCACACGGCGATAGCTCAGATCGTCATGGAACTCACTGGCGCTGTTCACCTGCAAAATCTCCGAACACAGGTTGCTCATGTTGATGCGACCGGCAATCGGGTTGCTGCGATTTACGCTGTCCTCATACATGATGTAGGGATAGCCGGATTCAAACTGAATCTCCGCCAGCGTCTGGAAGAAGTCGCGTGGCTGAATAAAGGTTTTACGAATGCGATCGTCGGCCAGCATCTCATCGTAATGCTCGCTGATACTGATATCGCCAAATGCTTTGCCGTAAATACGTTCGACGTCATACGGCGAAAACAGCGCCATCTCGCGGTTTTCTTTCGCCAGGCGGAAAGTCACATCCGGGATCACCACGCCGAGTGACAGCGTTTTAATACGGATCTTCTCGTCGGCGTTTTCGCGTTTGGTATCAAGGAAGCGCAGGATATCTGGATGATGGGCATTCAGCCAGACCGCACCGGCACCCTGGCGTGCGCCCAACTGGTTGGCGTAAGAAAACGCATCTTCCAGCATTTTCATCACCGGAATCACGCCGGAAGATTGGTTCTCGATACGCTTAATCGGGGCACCGGATTCACGCAGGTTCGACAGCAGAAACGCCACGCCACCGCCGCGTTTAGAAAGCTGTAACGCGGAGTTCACCGCACGACCAATCGACTCCATATTGTCTTCGATGCGCAGCAGGAAGCAGGAAACCAGTTCACCGCGTTGCTGTTTCCCGCAGTTCAGGAAAGTGGGGGTCGCGGGCTGGAAGCGGCCACTGAGCATCTCTGCCAGCAGTTCACGTGCCAGCGCTTCGTTACCGCGTGCCAGCGTCAGCGCCACCATGCAGGCGCGCTGTTCGAAGCTTTCGAGGTAGCGTTTGCCGTCGAAGGTTTTCAGCGTGTAGCTGGTGTAGAACTTCCACGCACCGAGGAAGGTATGGAAACGAAAACCCCAGGCATCGGCTTCGTCGTGCAACTGGCACAGGAAGTTGAAATCGTACTGATTCAACACTTCGGCTTCGTAGTAGCCTTCGGCCACCAGATAGCGCAGGCGTTCCGCCGCAGAGGCGAAAGGCACGGTATTGGGTGCAACATGTTGCAGGAAGAACTGATGCGTGGCTTCGTGGTCTTTTTCGAACTGGATGCGGCCATCGGCGTCATACAGGTTCAGCATCGCGTTCAGGGCGTGGTAGTCAAGTCCTGCGCCGTTGAGGGTGTCTGTCGTTGCCAAAATTGGGTCACTCCCGCTTTTACATTAGCGATATCGTCGGGGGTTCCCATCAACTCAAAGCGGTAGAGATAGGGAACCTGACATTTCTGCGCAATGATGTCGCCCGCCAGGCAGAATCCCGCACCAAAGTTGCGGTTACCGGCAGCAATCACCCCGCGGATACCGCGTCGGTTAGCTTCATCATTGAGGAATTGGATCACTTGTCCGGGCACCGCGCCTCGGGCACTGCCGCCGCCGTAGCTTGGCACCACCAGAATATAGGGCTGGTCGATATGCAGGCGCTGCGTGCTGTCGATGGGAATCCGTCGTGCAGGCAGGCCCAGACGTGTGATAAATCGGTGCGTGTTTTCCGACTGGCTGGAAAAGTACACCAGTGGAAACATCGCCTTATCCCCCGACAGCTGCGAGTTGGCGCAGGCTGGCGATTTTATCGGGACGGAAGCCACTCCAGTGGTCATCGTGGGTCATCACCACCGGCACCTGGCGATAGCCAAGGGATTTGAGGTTGTCGATAGCTTCAGGCTGGGAATCGAGGTTAATCAGTTGGTAATCGATGCCATTACGATCCATTGCATTTTTTGTCGCGTTGCACTGGACACAGTTGTTCTTGGTGTAAATAATAATGCGCATGATTCGTATTTCCCTCTGGTTATGGTCAGGATGCGAGATACGAAGCAAAAAATCCTTTTGCTGCGAGCCTCATCCTTGCTGACATCTGGTAGCGAGCTGATGAAGCAAATACTAGATGTAGTGTTTGTGATGGTCAAGCCCACCAGATATAGGGTTTTATGATTTAGACCCTCAGAATATGCCTAAGGCCAGAGATCATGCGCCCTGGCGAGCGAAAAAAAATTTTGCACAGGGTGAGGGGAGGGCATTTAAGGCAAATTTTGCCGTGAATTTGAACAACGGCTGGATCGTCGCAGTGTCACTATGGCGGATGACAGGCACAAAAAAGCCCCGCATTTGCGAGGCGCTTTGCTGCATGCTAAGGGTTAGCGGCGGGAGACCAGCAGTGCACCAATCACCAGACCGACAGCGGCACCAATGCCGACACCGTACCACGGCTTGTCATGCACATAGGCATCAACCTGATAGCTCGCATCGCGTGCGGCCTGGGAAACGCGGTTGTTGCCATTCAGCTTAGCGCGCGTCTGTTTCAGCAGCGACTGTGCTTTACTGCGCGCGTTATCCACTTCATCTTTGGCTTCGCTGCCATAGGATTTCAATAATGCTTCCAGCGAATCAGCCAGTTCGTTCACATCCTGATTGATATCAGTGGCTTCGTTTTTAGTGGTTCGATTAAACATTTTTCGCTCCCTTTACGTTAAACGTCAGACTTAGTGTAGACGAATCGCGATCAAACGCAGATTTTCTCCTGGTTTTCGGGACAATTCCGGATGCCCCGTTTTTTGCCGCTGTGTAAAGTTGCGCCACTTTTATAACAGAGGAACAATCATGTATTTACGACCGGATGAGGTAGCGAGCGTACTGGAAAAAGTAGGCTTCGAAGTGGATACCCTTACCACCAAAATCTTTGGTTATCGTCGCGGCGAAGACTACGTCTACGTTAACCGCGAAGCGCGCATGGGGCGCACCGCACTCGTCATTCACCCGACACTGAGAGAGCGCAGCCTTAGTTTCGCTGAACCGGCTTTAGAGATGAAAACCTGCGATCATTACACGCAGTTTCCGCTCTATCTGGCGGGAGAGACCGAGGAGCATTATGGTATCGCCCATGGTTTTACCTCACGTGCTTCGCTGAAGCGCTATTTGCAGTGCATTTACGGTGGTTCAGGCGCGTTGCGGGAATCCGTAGCGACCCAGGGTTAAACATTTTTCGCTCCCTTTAAATTAAAACGTAATACTTAATGCAGACGGGTTGTCAGTGGTGGCAGTTTTTCACCTGGCTTTATGGAAAATTCCGAATGCCTTGTGCAGCACGGCTGTTGTAAGGTTGCGAGGCGAAGAAGAGAGGAGCAAGCATGTATTTACGACCGGATGAGGTAGCGCGCGTACTGGAAAAAGCAGGGTTCGAAATGGATACCCTTACGCCCAAAATCTATGGTTATCGTCGTGGCGACAATTATGTCTACGTCAACCGTGAAGCCCGTATGGGGCGCACGGCCCTGATCATCCACCCCACGCTGAAAGAGAAAAGTCTGAACTTTGCCGAACCGGCATCAGAAATGAAAACCTGCGATCACTATACGCAGTTTCCTCTCTATCTGGCAGGCGATAGCCAGGAGCATTACGGTATCCCGCATGGCTTTAGTTCACGCATCGCGCTGGAACGCTATCTGCAAGGCGTGTTTGGCGCCTGACACTGTGCCCCGCCTGCGCGGGGCCGCATCCACCCGACAAAATCCTTACCTTTTGCCACGTTGCATTTCGCCGCGCTGGCGCGTATAACCCTGTGTCCATGTAGATGTTTAGACGTCCATATGGATAAAAATAATGCAAAGCGAGCAAAATCCTCCGCAGGAAAATTTTAAGCGCACCATGAAGGTACGCCATCTGGTGATGTTGTCACTGGGCGGCGTGATCGGCACCGGTCTGTTTTTTAATACCGGTTATATCATCTCAACCACCGGTGCGGCCGGTACGCTGCTGGCGTATCTGATCGGTGCGCTGGTGGTGTGGCTGGTGATGGTCTGCCTGGGCGAGCTGGCGGTGGCGATGCCGGAAACCGGTGCGTTCCACGTTTATGCGGCACGCTACCTGAGTCCCGCCACCGGTTATACCGTGGCCTGGCTGTACTGGCTCACCTGGACTGTCGCGCTGGGTTCCAGTCTGACGGCCGCCGGATTCTGTATGCAATACTGGTTCCCCACCATCCCGGTGTGGGTCTGGTGCCTGGTGTTCTGTATCGCTATCTATCTGCTGAATATTGTCTCAACGCGTTTCTTCGCCGAGGGCGAATTCTGGTTCTCGATCATCAAGGTGATCACCATTGTCGCCTTTATTATTCTCGGTGCCGGGGCGATGTTTGGTTTTATCCCGATGAAGGATGGCAGCGCCGCGCCTGGCTTGCATAACCTTACCGCCTCCGGCTGGTTGCCGCATGGCACGCTGCCGATTCTGATGACGATGGTCGCGGTCAACTTTGCTTTCTCAGGCACCGAGTTGATTGGTATTGCGGCCGGTGAAACCGAGCAGCCGCAAAAAGCCCTGCCGCTGGCGATCCGTACCACGGTCGCGCGCCTGATTGTGTTCTTTATCGGCACGGTGTTGGTGCTGGCGGCGCTGATCCCTATGGATCAGGCCGGGATCGTGAAAAGCCCGTTTGTGCTGGTATTCGAGAAGATCGGTATTCCGTGGGCAGCCGATATCTTCAACTTTGTGATTCTCACCGCGATTCTGTCGGCAGCGAACTCCGGCCTGTACGCCTCGGGTCGTATGCTGTGGTCGCTGGCCAATGAAAACACCCTGCCGCGCTGCTTCGCCCGCGTGAATCGTCGTGGCATCCCGGTGCGGGCGATTACCATCAGCATGATTGGTGGCCTGCTGGCGCTGTTCTCCAGCGTGATTGCGCCGGATACCGTGTTCGTTGCGCTGTCAGCGATTTCCGGTTTTGCCGTGGTGGCGGTGTGGCTCAGTATCTGCGCATCTCACTTTATGTTCCGTCGTCATCATTTGCAGCAGGGCGGTTCGCTGAAAGATCTGGTGTATCGTGCGCCACTTTACCCACTGACGCCGATTCTCGGCTTTCTGCTGTGCCTGCTGGCATGTGTTGGTCTGGCTTTCGACCCGTCACAGCGCATTGCGTTGTGGTGCGGGATTCCGTTTGTTCTCTTCTGCTATGCCGCATACCATGTCACGCAACGACGTAAATCATCCCTGAAGGCTGAGGAGGCCAACGATGTGGCGTAACCCGGTAGCGCAGGCGCTATCCCAAACCGATACCCTGATCCTTGATGGTGCGCTGGCAACCGAGCTGGAAGCGCGTGGCTGTAATCTGGCTGACACGCTCTGGTCGGCCAAGGTGTTGATGGAAAACCCTGAACTGATCTATCAGGTGCACTACGACTATTTTGCCGCCGGTGCCCATTGCGCCATTACCGCCAGCTATCAGGCCACACCGCAGGGCTTCGCGCAACGCGGCCTCGATGAAGCCCAGTCCCGGGCGTTGATTCAGCAGAGCGCGGCGCTGGCACAGCGTGCGCGTGATGATTATCGTGCGGCGTCTGGCACAAACGCTCCGTTGCTGGTGGCCGGGTCAATTGGCCCCTACGGCGCTTTTCTTGCGAATGGCGCGGAATACCGGGGTGATTACGCGTTACCGGCAGCGGAAATGAAAGCCTTCCATCGTCCCCGGGTCGCCGCGTTGCTGGAGGCCGGGGTCGATCTGCTGGCATGTGAAACCTTGCCATCATTCGCCGAAGCGCAGGCGCTGGTCAGCCTGCTGGCAGAGTTTCCGGACAGCAGTGCCTGGTTCTCCTTCACGCTACGCGATGCAAACCACATCAGCGATGGCACACCGCTGAGCACAGTTGCGGCGTTGCTCAACGCATCACCCCAGGTGGTGGCGGTAGGGATCAACTGTGTTGCGCTGGAGAACGTAACGCCCGCACTGCGTTCCTTGCAGGCGCTGTGTACGCAGCCGCTGCTGGTGTATCCCAACTCCGGTGAGCAATACGATGCCACCAGCAAAACCTGGCATTCAGCCCCGTCAGGTTGCACGTTGCATGACAAATTCCCTGAATGGCAGCAGGCAGGTGCCCGCCTGATTGGCGGTTGTTGCCGCACCACGCCACAGGATATCGCGGCGATTGCTGCCTGTTGTCAACCGCAATAAAGCGCAGAAAAGCGCCACTGATAGCGCGATTGAGGCGAGTGAAAAGGGCGGAAGGGCAGTTTAGACTGTTCCTTCTGACCCTGAAGCGGACCTGCTATGAACCTGCGACATCTCCTTCCTGCCTGTGCGCTGCTGTTAAGCGGCTGTGCGACCATTGTTGGCACCGAAACGCAATCGGTACGAATTGACTCCGTGCCGCAGGGCGCGCGTTTTACCGTGCAGGATGAGACCGGTCATGCGGTGGCGCAGGGCTTTACCCCGCAGTTCGTCGAACTGGCGAAATCCACCGGCAGTTATTTTGGCAAAAAACATTATCAGGTGATGCTGGAGAAGCCGGGCTATGTGCCGTTGACGATGCCGATCGAGGGCAGTGCCAATCTGTGGTATCTGCTGGGCAATATTCCGCTGCTCGGTTTCCCGGGTTGGCTGCTGGTCGATCCCTTCTACGGCGGCATGTATGACCTGAAGCCAGCCAACCCCAAACCTTTCCTCAACCCGGTGGGTGCACGCGGTTAATGTTGGCCGCCAATCGTGTCGCTACTGCGCGGTTGGCTGCACCATCGCCCCTGGCGTTTTATGTTGCGCCAGGTATTGTTGCTGAAAGATGCACATACGAATGGTGTTGCGGTACGCACCGTTGATGAAAAACTCGTGTTTTAGCACCCCCTCCACCTCAAAACCCAGCTTGGTATAGATGTGGATGGCCTTCTCATTCTCCTGGTCGACAATCAGGTAGAGCTTGTAGAGATTCAACACGGAAAATCCGTAATCCATCGCCAGTTTTGCGGCCTGGCTCGCCAGCCCTTTGCCCTGATGCGCCGGATCGATGATGATCTGAAACTCAGCGCGGCGATGGACGTGATTAATCTCGACCAGCTCCACCAGCCCGGCTTTCTGCCCATCATGCTCAACCACGAAACGACGCTCGGTCTGATCATGAATATGTTTGTTGTACAGGTCCGAAAGCTCGACAAACGCTTCGTATGGCTCCTCGAACCAGTAACGCATCACGCTGGCGTTGTTATCTAACTGATGCACAAAATGCAGATCTTCCCGCTCCAGCGGACGCAATTTCACCGTCATACGGCATTCCTTCTTCAACTGAGATGTGCCGAGTATAGCTGCACCAAAGTGGTTATTACGCCTGGATGCTTGCTCTGCGACGGTGCAGCGCATTTTCGGATCATCAGCGTGCGCCACCGCACAGACTCAATTTCCTTTCTGGCACAGCCATTGCTTTGCTTGTATAGATAAGCCTATACAACTGTTGTTTTTCATCACCTTTTGACAGGAGTGGAAGATGGGTAAGCCAGTGCAACATGCAGTTCGTGCGTTAACCGTGGCAGTGATATTAGGAGGCGTGCTCAGCGCCCAGGCGGCCGACACCAAAGTGGCGATAGGGATTTCCGGCTGGACCGGATTCGCACCGCTGACTCTGGCCGAAAAAGCCGGAATCTTCAAAAAACACGGCCTGGATGTCGATGTCAAAATGATCCCGCAAAGCAGCCGTCATCTGGCAGTGGCTTCCGGCACCATCCAGTGTGCTGCCACCACGGTGGAAACCTATATTTCGTGGAATGCGGCCGGTGTGCCGATCAAACAGATCGTCCAGCTGGATAAATCTTACGGGGCTGACGGTCTGGCCACCCGTAGCGATATCACCAGCATCAAAGATCTGAAAGGCAAAACCGTTGCTGTTGATGCGCCCGGGACATCACCTTACTTCTTGCTGGCGTGGATGCTGGATAAAAATGGCCTGACGATGAAAGACGTCCACCTGGCGACGATGGCACCGCAGGCGGCGGCACAGTCGTTCGCTGCCGGGCAAAACGACGCGGCGGTGACCTATGAACCTTATCTATCGGTAATCCGTAACCAGCCGAAATCCGGCAAAATCCTTGCCACCACCCTCGACTACCCAATGGTGATGGATACCCTCGGCTGTACACCAACGTTCCTGAAAGAGCACCCGCAGGCGGCGAAAGCGCTGGTGGCAAGCTATTACGATGCGCTGGAGATGATCAAACAACAACCGGATAAGTCGAACGAAATCATGGGTGCTGCGGTGAAATCCACCGGCAAAGAGTTTGCCGAGTCCGCCAGCTACCTGCGCTGGGCGGGACCGGAAGAGAACAAAAAATTCTTTAACGGTGAAATCGAAAGCTTCAGCGATGAAGCGGGCAAGCTGCTGTTACGTGCAGGCGTGATCAAGAAAATGCCGGATGTGAAGAGCCTGTACGACGCCAGCTTTGTGCAGTAATCAGGGAGACAGGAGATGGAGATGAGTAAAAGCCAACCCGTAACGCCGCCTGAGGCACTGCCGGATGCGCCACGTCGCTGGCACAATCCGCTGATGGTGCCGTTAAAAGCGATCTCAACCCGGCTGCGTATTGGTCTCGGTGTGGCGTTCTTTGTGCTGTTTGTCGCGGTGTGGGCACTGGTGACGTTCAGTGGCATGGTTTCGCCCACTTTCCTGGCCGATCCCATCACCATGCTGGAGCAGGGCGTATCGCTGTTCACCGAATATAATTTCTCGCTGGATATCGGTATGACGGTGATGCGCGTACTGGCCGGATTCCTGCTGGCAGCGCTGATTGGTGTGCCGCTCGGCATCATGATGGGCGCGTACAAAATGTGGGAAGCCTTTCTCGAACCCTTTGTCTCCTTCTGCCGTTATCTGCCAGCATCGGCCTTTGTGCCGTTGCTGATCCTGTGGGCCGGTATTGGTGAGATGCAGAAGATCCTCGTCATCTTTATCGGCTCCTTTTTCCAGATTGTGTTGATGGTGGCCGTCACCGTCAGCAGCGCCCGGCGTGATTTGGTCGAAGCGGCCTATACGCTGGGTTGTAGCAATCGCTCGATCGTGCGCCGGGTGTTGATCCCCGGCGCCGCGCCAGGCATTGCAGAACTGTTGCGGTTGGTGCTGGGCTGGGCCTGGACTTATGTGATCGTCGCGGAGTTGATCGGATCGGAAAGCGGTATCGGCCATATGATCGTCGACAGCCAGGCGCTATTGAATACCGGGCAAATTATCTTTGGCATCATCGTGATTGGTTGCATCGGTCTGGTGTCGGATTATCTGTTCAAAGTCGCCAACCGGCGCTTGTTTGCATGGAGTAACCTGTGATGAAACACAGCAAGCTGAATGTACGCGGGGTGGAGCGCGTATTTACCGGGCCGAAAGGCGAACAAACGCAGGCGCTGCAACCGATTCACTATCAGGTGGAAGAGAATGATTTCATTACCATTCTCGGGCCGTCCGGCTGTGGTAAATCGACACTGTTGCGTATTATCGCCGGGCTGGATACCCCGACGCGCGGAGAAATCTGGCTCGATGGGCAACCGGTAGATGGCCCGGGTGCGGACCGTGGCATGGTGTTTCAGAGCTACACGCTGTTTCCGTGGCTGACGGTGGAAGAAAATATTCGCTTCGGCCTGCGTGAACGTGGCCTGAGTGCCGCGCAGCAGAAAGAACGCAGCGATTATTATATCCAGCAGGTGGGCCTGCGCGGTTTCGCGCAACACTATCCGCGCCAGCTATCGGGTGGGATGCAACAGCGTACCGCGATTGCGCGCGCGCTGGCTAACGATCCCAAAGTCCTGCTGATGGATGAGCCATTCGGGGCACTGGATAATCAGACGCGCGTGATGATGCAGGAGCTGCTGCTGTCGGTGTGGGAGCAATCGCGTAAGACGGTGCTGTTTGTGACTCACGACATCGATGAAGCGATTTTTATGGCGAATAAGGTGGCGATTTTCAGCGCCAGGCCGGGGCGCATCAAGCAGGAAGTGGCGGTGAATTTTAACAGTGGGCGTGATTACACCATCAAAACCTCACCGGAGTTTATGACGCTGAAGGCGGAGATAACCGAGTCGATTCGTAGCGAAACGCTGCAAACCATGGCGCATTAATGGATTGCGTGATGCATCCACCCGTAGCGGCGCGATTTATCGCGCGGTTTTAACCGCTCTGCGCGATAAATCGCGCCGCTACGGGAGTGTGCGACCATTTAGGCACTTAACTGTTCAACAATCCGCCCCTGAGCCATACGCACCGCGCGGTCGCACATATGATCGATAACATCAGGATCGTGGCTTACCAGCACCATCGTCAGCCCGTCATCACGCTTCAGATCGTTTAACAGATTGAGGATCTCCGCCTGTACCGACATATCCAGCGCGGAGGTCGGCTCATCCAGCAGCAGGATCTTTGGCTGCAACAGCAGGGCGCGCACGATCGCCACGCGCTGGCGCTGACCGCCGGACAACTGATGCGGATAGCGATCGGCTAACGCCGGATCGAGACCGACATGCCGAAAACCTTCGTTGATACGATCGTCGATATTATCCTGTTTCAGCATCTTCAGTGGCTCGGCCAGCGTGCGGCGCAGCCGGTGACGTGGATGCAGTGACGCGTAGGGGTCCTGAAACACCATTTGCACATCACGACGTAACTGGCCGGTAAATGGCTTGCCTGGCTGCACGTGGGTGCCTGCCAGCGCCATGCTGCCTGACCAGTGTGGGTTCAGTCCGGCGATCACCCACAATAACGACGACTTGCCGCAGCCTGATGGCCCCACCAGGCCAAAACATTCGCCCGCTTTCACGTTCAGGGTGACGTCATGCACCACGGTACGCAGCTCGTAGCCCTGCTTATGCGACACGCTCAGGTTGGATAACTCAATCATGGTTCTGCTCCAGAGCGGCACGATCCAGTACCGGCAGTGCGGTGCCGTGGGTGGCTTTGCTCGGTCGGCAGGCCCACAGCGTGCGGGTATAAGGATGGCTGGCGTGGGACAACGCCGCCGCAGGCAGCGTGTCCAGCAGTTTGCCTTTGTACATCACCATCACCCGTTCGCAGTGCTCTGATACCTGTTGCAGATCGTGGCTGATCAGCAGTAGCCCCATATTGCGTTGTTCCACCAGACGACGAATCAGCGCCAGCACCTGATCGCGCATGGCGTGATCGAGCGCTGAGGTGGGTTCATCGGCGATCAGCAGTTCAGGATCGGTGATAAGGGCAATCGCCAGCATCACGCGCTGCCCCATACCGCCGGAGAGCTGATGAGGATAACGCTTCATCAACTGGCGTGGATCGGGCAACCCCACCGCATCCAGCATCTCGCACACCTTCTCTTTGCGCTCGGCACGGCTCAGACGATGATGCAGCACCAGCGGCTCCTCCACCTGCCAGCCGATGGTGCGCGTCGGGTTGAGTGCATATTTCGGGTCCTGCATCACCATCGCCACTTTGCTACCGCGCAGTCGGCTCCAGTCACGCTCCCGCATATGTAGTGCATCCTCCCCGACCACCTGCAAACGTTCCGCCTGCAAATGTAACGACGGTGCCAGCAGGCCCATCAGGGTGCGGGCGGTGAGGGATTTGCCTGAGCCGGACTCGCCGACCAGCGCCACACGTTCACGCCCCAGCTGCAAGTGGATGTTGTCGACCAGCAAGGCATCATCGCTACGAATGGTCAGGCCCTGGGCATCAATTAACAGATTATTTGGCATGACGGGTATCCAGTTGATCGCGCAGGCCGTCGCCTGTCAGGTTAAACGCCAGGCTGGCAAGCAAAATAGCCCCGCCGGGTGCAGCGGCGACCCACCATTGGTCGAAAATCACTTTACTGCCTTCCGCTACCATCGATCCCCATTCTGCGGTCGGCGGCTGTACCCCCATCCCGAGGAAACCCAAACCGGCAGCGGAAAGAATGATGCCACCAAGGCTCAGCGCGGCACGCACCACCGCCGTGGGTAGGCAGAGTGGCAGGATATGGCCAAACATCAGGCGCAGGCCGGTGATGCCTTGCATACGTGCGGCGGCGAGATAATCGCTGCGGCGCAATGCCAGAGTCTCAGCACGCGCCTGACGGGCAAATGGCGGCCAACTGGTGAGTGCTAACGCCAGCGCACCGTTCATCAGACCGGGGCCAAGCATGGCGACAAACGCCAGTGCGATCACCAGGTTAGGCAGCGAAAGAAAGATATCGGTAATGCGCATCAAAACGCGTTCGGTCCAGCCGCCAACATAACCGGCGGTGATACCGACCAACAGGCCAACCGGAATAGTCAGCACCAGAATCAATGTTACCAGCATCAGCGTTGGGCGGGTGCCATAAATCACGCGCGACAGCAGATCGCGACCAAAACCATCGGTGCCGAACCAGTGGGCGGCGGAGGGCGGCAGCAAGCGCATGCCGATGGTTTGCACATTGGGATCGTCAGGGGCCAGCAGCGGGGCAAAAATCGCCATCACCAGCAGAATGGCGATTAACGTCAGGCCAATGCTGAGCGAGGTGATGCGGCGACGGCTGCGGCGCGGGCGCAAAGTTTCCAGTTCAGAGAGTTGTTGAGTCATCGGGTTCTCGGATCGGTTAACCAGGTCAGGGCGTCGGCCACGGCGTTGAGCAGGATAAAGCAGCTGCCAATCAGCAAGGTGGCGCCGAGAATCGCCGGAACATCGGCGGAGAACAGGGCATTGGTCATATAGCGTCCCACCCCCGGCCAGGCAAAAACGGTTTCCGTCAGCACTGAACCTTCCAGCAAGGTGGCGTAAGAGAGGGCGATAACGGTGATCAGCGTGCCCAGCACATTGGGAAAAATATGGCGCAGCAGAATACGCGTGCGGCCAGCACCTTTGGCGCGTGCCAGGATGACATACTCCTTGCTGCTCTCTTCCAGTAGCGCAGCACGCAACAGACGCGTAATGCCCGCCATCGCCAGCAGGCCAAGGATCACCACCGGCAGCCAGATATGGGCAATGGCGTTGCGGAACATCTCCGCATCGCCCGACAGCCAGCTATCAATCAGCACAAAGCCCGTTTTCGGCTCCAGCGTATAAATCCAGATATCATCTAACTGCCCCGGCCCGGCAGACCAGTGCAGCACGGCATAAAACAACAGCAGACCCAGCAGGCCGAGCCAGAACACCGGCACCGAGTAGCCGAGTAGCGAAATAAAACGCGCCACGTTGTCAATGATGCTGCCCGGCTTCCATGCGGCCAGCAGCGCCAGCGCCACGCCGAACACGGCGGCAAAAATCATCGAACAGGTCGCCAGCTCAATGGTGGCCGGGAAGGTGCGCATCAGGTCGGCACTCACCGGCTGATTGGTCAGATGCGACAGCCCAAGATTACCCTGCGCCAGCTGGCTGATATAGCGCCAGAACTGCACCAACACCGGTTGATCGAGGCCGAGATCGTGACGTACCTGCGCATAGGTGGCTTCACTGGCGTGATCGCCGGCGATCTGCTGCACCGGGTCGACCGGCGACAGGTGCGACAGCATAAAGGTAAACGCTAACAGGCCGACCAACGTCACCAGCAGCGACAGCAGGCTGGTGAGCAGGCGGCTGGTGCGTTGCCAGAGTGGCCGGGCGAACCCGGCCTGTGGGGCTGACGCCGCCATTACTTGGTGACCTGTGAGTAATACACCATATCCGGGTTGATACCCTGCACATAGCCTTTCAGGTTATCGCGTAACGCAATCAGGTTACGTGCCTGCAAGCCAATCACATACGGTGAGTTCTTCAACACTTCACGCTGCATCGCCTGGTACAGCTCAACACGTTTGTTGTTGTCGCTCTCGGCGGTGGCCGCCAGGGTTTGTTTGCTTAACTCCGGGATGTGCCAGTCGGAACGGTAAGCGATGGTTTTGCTACCATCTTCCGGGTTGTAAGCGAAAGAAGCGGCGTTGGTGTTGGGATCGAAGTAGTCGGCACCCCAGGCATTCAGTGTGGCCTGATACTGATGCGCTTTCACTTTGGTGGAGACTTCAGAGCTGAGGCCCGGCTGGACTTCAACTTTCACGCCACCTTTGGCAAAGCTGCCCTGCAACGCTTGCGCGATGTCGAGATACGGCGGCTGGTTGCTGGTGGAGAGGGTAAAGCTGACGTTAGTCAGACCGGCTTTCTTCAGAATCGCTTTGGCTTTTTCCGGATCGTAGCTGTACGGGGTATCGTTCAGCGCGCCGAGGAAACCTTTCGGCAGGAAAGTCTGATGCACCTCGAACTGACCTTTCAGCAGATCGTTAGCGATACCTTTATAGTCGAACAGGTAACGTGCCGCTTCCCACAGGGCCGGGTTTTTCAGTACCGGATCGCTACCGACGTTGAACTGGATGTAGTACAGCGAGGCCATCGGGATTGCTTCGGTTTTGACGCCTGCTTTGCCTTTCAGCGCGGCGATTTGGTCAGCGCCAAGATTACGTGCGATATCCACATCGCCCTGTTCCAGCAGCAGACGACGGGCAGCCGGTTCCGGCACGTTTTTAATCAGGATATTTTTCAGTTTCGGCGCGCCAGCCGGAGAGGTTGGGTTAGCCGTCAGCAACACCACTTCATGCAGTACCACTTTGCGAATCTGATACGGACCGCTGCCTGCGGAGTTCGTCGCCAGCCAGCCATTGCCGAAGTCGCCATTTTTCTCGTGCGCCTGCGCCGTTTTCTCATCAACAATTGAGGATACCGGTGCCGAGAGCAGGCTCAACACGTAAGCCGGGCTGACGTTGGCGCTCCAGCTGATTTTGACGTGGTTATCGTCAACCTTGGTCAGGAAACTGTCGACGTTGTCTTTGTTCCAGCCCAACTGGGTCAGGATAAAGGAAGGATCGAGGTTCAGTTTCACCACGCGGCCCAAGGAGAAGATCACATCTTCCGGGCGCAGCGGATTACCGCTGGAGAATTTCGCGTCTTTGCGCAGTGCAAAGGTCAGGCTGCGGTTGTCGCTACCCGGTTGCCACGAGGTGGCGAGCGTCGGTTGCAGTTCGGTTGGATTCTGCGGGTTAGACTGGACCAGACGTTGATAAAGGTTAGTAAACGCTTGTACCGTGGTCAGTTCAAACCCTTTCGCCGGGTCAAAGCTGTCGGCATCGTCAGTGGATTGGGCAATCACCAGCGTATCTTTCGGCGTGGCAGCTTGAGTGGTGAAAGCGGCTACCATCGATAACGCCAGCAGGGAGGGGATTATTTTTTTCATGTGATTTCCTTGCCTTATAAAAAGTAACGCGAGTTTACGAAAGCGCTGTCATGAAGAATAGTCAATTATCGGCTATGCATATGCCTGATTGTTCTAAGCCTAACGTTACGGTTATAAGGAGGTTAATGGATTTGCGAAACCTTAACATTTGGCGGCAGGGATCTCCGGCAATTTACAACGGAAATTAAACGGAAATCGATGGCCGGATAATTAACTTTACAATGCGCAGGCCGGGAATATAATGGCCGCAACTTCAAACAGGAGAATTCAGTTGGACAGTCACCCTTATTTAGCATTACACAAGGCAAGCTGACGCACGAATTCTTTTGTTGCTGCTTGCCGGCGTCGGCGGGCAGCAATCCTCTCTCATTTCTGACGATTGTTCCCCTTATGTAGATTTGGTACGGGCTAACGCTCGGGGATTAACGTCATGCATATGATTTTACACGCACTTTTCCCTCCACCTCGGTGCGCACACTGATCTTCAGTGTGCTGAGTTTTGCTGCGCCTGTCGTGCACAGCCCCACATCTTAACGTTCTGCTTCTTGCCTGCCAGGCAGGTGAGTTATTTATTGTTTATTTCCGGGAGGATATATGAAAAATCCCGACAGGTTGTTTTTTTCTAAATAACGCATAGCCGTTAATTTGCCCCCCAATAATGCATGCCTGACATGCAGGGATATTTATTGCCGTAAAAAGAGGAATGTCACGATGACTGACATGAAACTCAATAATGAAAAAAGTGTGCTGAACTTTGCACGTCCGCCGCGCCAGAAAACGCCTCGCTATCTGATTGAAGAAGAAGCGGCTTTCACCGTGAATGAAACCTTGGCACGTATGCACAGCGATGCACAGGGGCTGAGTGACAGCGAAGCCGAAGCGCGCCTTGCGGTGTTTGGCCACAATCAGGTGGCACATGACAAAGCACCACCGGCGTTGGTGCAGTTGGTACAGGCATTCAACAATCCGTTTATTTATGTCCTGATGGTGCTGGCCCTGGTGAGTTTCTTCACCGATTTCTGGCTGCCCGCTCGTCGCGGTGAGGAGACCGATCTGACCGGCGTGATCATCATTGTGACGATGGTGACGTTGAGCGGTTTACTGCGCTTCTGGCAGGAGTTCCGCACCAATAAAGCCGCCCAGGCGCTGAAATCGATGGTGCGTACCACCGCCACGGTGCAGCGGCGTGAATCGGCACAGCAACCCGCCCGCAAACAGGAAGTGGATATCACCACGCTGGTGCCGGGGGACATTATCTGGCTGTCTGCCGGGGATCTGGTGCCAGCCGATGTGCGTCTGCTGGATTCACGCGATTTGTTTATCAGCCAGGCGATTTTGACCGGCGAATCGCTGCCGGTGGAAAAATATGATGTCACCGGTAATGTGGCGAGCAAAAGCAGCAGCGAAAATCAGCAGGGCGCATCCTTGCTAGAGCTGGGTAGCATCTGCCTGATGGGGACCAACGTCTCCAGCGGTACCGCCAAAGCGGTGGTGGTGGCAACCGGTGAAGAAACCTATTTTGGCAGCCTGGCGAAATCCATTGTGGGCAATCGCACACAAACCGCCTTTGACCGGGGAGTAAATAGCGTCAGTTGGTTATTGATTCGCTTTATGCTGGTGATGGTGCCAGTGGTGTTGCTGATTAATGGCCTGACCAAAGGTGACTGGCTGGATGCCACCCTGTTTGCGCTGGCGGTCGCGGTTGGTCTGACGCCGGAAATGTTGCCGATGATCGTCAGCTCGAACCTGGCGAAAGGGGCGATCGCCATGTCGCGCCGCAAAGTGATTGTGAAACGCCTGAACGCGATTCAGAACCTGGGCGCAATGGATATCCTGTGTACCGACAAAACCGGCACACTGACCCAGGACAACATCATTCTGGAGCACCACCTGGATTGTGCAGGTGTAGAGAACTCGCGCGTGTTGATGCTGAGCTGGTTGAACAGCCACTACCAGAGCAGCACGCCTAACCTGATGGATCGCGCGATCCTGCGTTACGGTGAAACCCGCGTCAGCCATGCGGTGGCTGATTATTACAGCAAAGTGGATGAGTTACCGTTTGATTTTGTCCGTCGCCGTGTATCCGTGGTGGTGGGCGACCGCCGTCTCGGCCAGCAGTTGCTGATCTGTAAAGGCGCGGTAGAAGAGATGCTGAGTATTTCCGTCGCTGAACGTGAAGGTAAACTGATCCAGCCGCTTAATGAAACCCGCCGTGCGGAGCTGCTGGCGCTGGCACATCAATATAACCAACAAGGGTTTCGCGTTTTGCTGGTGGCCAGCCGTGTACTACCCGAACCGGGCCTGCAACAGGCATTGAGCGTGGCCGATGAACAGGGGCTGACGGTGGAAGGGTTGCTGACCTTCCTCGATCCGCCGAAGGAGAGTGCGGCAAAAGCGATCACCGCGCTTCAGGAGAATGGTGTTAGCGTTAAAGTGCTGACCGGGGATAACCCGGTGGTCACCGCGCGTATCTGCCAGCAGGTGGGGATCGACTGTGGCACCATTATCACGGGTGATGATATCGCTGCCATGAATGATGAGCAGCTGGCAGCGGTAGCGGTACGTAGCGCTGTGTTTGCCAAACTGTCGCCGTTACAAAAATCGCGCATTCTGCGTGCCTTGCAGCAGCAGGATCATACCGTGGGCTTTCTTGGTGATGGTATCAATGATGCCCCGGCGCTGCGTGATGCCGATGTCGGGATCTCAGTGGACAGTGCCGCAGATATCGCGAAGGAGTCCTCTGATATCATTCTGCTGGAAAAAGATTTGATGGTGTTGGAAGCCGGGGTGATGAAGGGGCGTGAAACCTTCGGCAATATCATTAAGTACCTCAACATGACCGCCAGCTCTAACTTTGGCAACGTGTTCTCGGTACTGGTGGCAAGTGCGTTTATTCCGTTCCTGCCGATGCTGGCGATTCATTTGTTGATTCAGAACCTGATGTATGACGTCTCGCAGCTGGCACTGCCGTGGGACAAAATGGACCGCGAATTCCTGCGTAAACCGCGTAAATGGGATGCGCGCAACATCAAACGTTTTATGTTGTGGATTGGGCCGACATCCTCGATCTTCGACATCACGACCTTTGCGGTGATGTGGTATGTGTTCGCCGCTAACTCTCCGGCTATGCAGTCGCTGTTCCAGTCCGGTTGGTTTGTTGAGGGATTGCTGTCGCAGACATTGGTGGTGCATATGCTGCGTACCCAAAAGATCCCGTTTATTCAGAGTCGCGCAGCGTTACCCGTGCTGCTTACAACGGCCGGTGTGATGCTGGCAGGGATATTGCTGCCGTTCTCACCGTTGGGCGCGATGGTGGGATTGGTCCCGTTGCCGTGGGCCTATTTCCCCTGGCTGGTCGCGACCTTACTGGGTTATTGCCTGGTGGCTCAGGGGATGAAAACCCTCTATATCAAACGTTTTGGTCAGTGGTTTTAAACCCAGGGAGGCATGATGCGCAAACTGGATAAAGTGGTATGCCATTGCCTCATCATCATGGTGGTGATTGTGTTGTTAACCGTGGTGATGCGCTAACGAATTTAACCATTTGGGCTGTTAACAAAGCAGCGTTTTCGCGAGAAACGCTGCTTTTTTTTGCTGTACATCGGGAAGGCTTGACACGATTTGATTGTACGTCAGTACGGTTTGCGGAGATTTTGGCTGCATCGCTGCGCTTCAGGGTGTATTTTTGGGTTTTAATGCTGTGATTTGTACGCTGTACGGTAAATTTTATGGATTAAATCATTCAATTTTAGTGAATAAGTTTGTCAGTAGGGCGGGGTTATGTTTGCCCCAAGGCCGCTCTACCATGCGCTCCAACATTTCCCTGTTAATTGGAGCAAACATGAAAAATATCCTTGTGAAAATGATGATGGTAGGCGCGCTGGCTGCAGTCAGTGCCTCTTCGCTGGCGGCGACGGAAGTTATGACGCCGGGTACACAGCAGGTGGTTGGGCATATCAGCGCCAGTGGTGCCCGTAATCTGGACGAGCTGGTGGCTGCACTGGCGCAGAAAGCTGACCGTGCAGGTGCATCGGCATTCCACATCACTTCCGCCAACGGTAAGAACACCTTTTCTGGCACTGCCGAGCTGCTGAAATAAGGTGAATCCCATGTCAGGTGACGGAAAAAGGGCCGTGCGTGCCGGGGGCGAACAGAAGCGTGAGGCCATTTTGCATCATGCGGCGATGATCATCCGCCAGGAAGGGTTACATGCCTGCACCCATCGTGCGGTGGCAGAGGCTTGTGCGATTTCACCTGGCACCGTCACCTATCATTTTAAAAATTTGGATGAGCTGCATGCGGCAGTGATTGAACGGGCGGTGGAAAGCTTTACGCGACAAACGCGCGCATGGTTTTGCACCATGGCAGCCAGCCCCGTCGCGCAACAGTTGACTCAATTTCTCTTCTGGACGCTGGATGAACGTGAAAGGCTGATTTGCGAGTATGCGTTGTTTGTCGCGGCGGTATCGCGCCCACGTCTGCGCCAGGCGGCGGCGGCGTGGATTGCCAGCCATCAGCATATTTTACAGCAGCAGTTTGCATTGACGACGCAGCAGGCCGAGGCTGCTGTGGCGTTTACCGATGCCTGGCTGCTGCGTTCCATCATTGAGGAAGGCGTGAAACCGGATGCGGCGATGGTAGAACGCTTTTTCGCCAGCATCCTGCAACATTAATCTGCGGCTTTATTCATCCGGCTGGTAATACTGCACGCCAATTTCAATGCGTTCGCGGCCGCTGGCTACGCGGTGGCGATTGGTGTCGCGCAATGAATAGATGCAGCCACAATATTCTTGCTGATAAAAACGCTCACGTTTGCTGATCTCAATCATGCGCGCCGAACCACCACCTTTACGCCAGTTAAATTCCCAGTACAACATGTCGGGATAGCGCGCTGCGGCACGCACCCCGCAATCGTTGATTTGCTGCATGTTTTTCCAGCGGGAAATACCCAAAGAACTGGTGATTACCGGAAAACCGTGTTCATGTGCGTACAGCGCCGTGCGTTCAAAACGCATATCGAAACACATGGTACAGCGGACGCCGCGTTCCGGTTCCCACTCCATACCACGGGCGCGCTCGAACCAATTATCTTTATCATAATCCGCGTCGACAAAAGGGACGCCAAACTGCTCGGCGAAGCGGATATTTTCCTCTTTGCGCAGTTCATATTCTTTCAGCGGATGAATGTTCGGATTGTAGAAGAAAATGGTGTAGTCGATACCGGAAGCCAGCATCGCCTCCATGACTTCCCCCGAACAGGGCGCGCAGCAGGAGTGCAGCAGCACTTTATTGTGGCCATTCGGCAACGGCAGGGATTGACGGGTGAATGTGTCTGACATAAGCGTGATTAATGGTTATGGCTGGAAAACGCCAGTGTAAGCGCTATGAGGGCTGGATGCAAAAAGCGAGGTTTTACCGATAAAAAAGGCCGCGTTAGCGGCCTCAGATAGTGCTTATTCGGTCACTTTTTTCTTCAGTTCGCTGGCACCTTCTTTGGTTTTGTTCCAGCCTTTTTGCGCACCTTCTTTGGTGGCATCAACACCTTTTTCGGTGCCTTCTTTGGTTTTGTGCCAAGCTTTTTGCGTACCTTCGCTGGCTTTACTGCTCAGGCTATCGCTCTTGCCTTCCGCGGCATGTTTGGACTTGAGCTTCAACTCTGCGCCCTGATCCTGAGCTTGATGCAGTTTCTCTTTAGCCGTGTTTGCGCCAGCCTGCGCATTGGCCACATCGTTATCTGTTGCGTGTGTGGTAGCGGCAAACGCCGAGGAAGCCAGCAGAAATGTTGATAAAGCGATAATTGTCTTTTTCATGAATATTCCCTCATCAAAGTCATCAATGTTATGACTGTAATTAACAATGGCACGCTCAATAACAACTGGCTTTAGGAATAAACTGTAAATGAATCATTGTGTTCTTGTGGGGCATTACTTTGCCCCCAGGTTCCGACCAGACAAGAGCAACAGAGACAACGCCCCCAGTGACATGCCGAACCAGAGCGTCACCAGACGAATGGCGATGGCTAACGACATTGCCGTAGCATCACTTACGCCATGCTGAACCAATTGAAAAACCAGCGCTGCCTCCATGATGCCAAGCCCCGCGGGTATCATACTTGCCGCGCCGAACAGCGTGGCCTGCACAAAGATTAACACGCAGTCAGCAGTTGAAACGCCGGTCTCCAGCATCTGGCAGAACCAGGCAAAGACCAGGGCTTGCGTGCCATAAGCCAGCATCGCGACCACTGCAAAAGCTGACACTCTTGGGATCTTCCACACCTTAGCCCAGGCTTCAAGCGTCGCTTGTCCGCCCTTGACAGGCAACCATGCTAAAGAATGCCCCAGCCGGTTCCAGCCGATGTGGGCCTTGGGATGTGACAAAATCCAGGCAAACAGACAACTGGCCAACAGCAGGGCGATAAACGCCAACAACCACACCCACGCCAAATGCTGTCCCGCCATCATCGCAGCCAGTGTACCCAGTAACGCCATTCCAAGAACGTCTGATCCCCGGTCTACCAGGAAGGCGGCGAGACTGTGCGTCACTTTCACGCCATGCGGGACTAATAATGCAGAACGGAAAGTTTCCCCGGATTTGCCGGGCGTAGCCGTTAAGGCCAACCCGGACATATAAACGGCGAGATGGGTGAATCGGGGCACGACATTCTCAAGGCATTGCAGAGAGTATTCCCAGCGGGCAAAGCGCCAAAGATAAGAACTACTCGACACCACGGCACTGATCACCAATGTCTGCAGTCCCAGCCCTGCGAAAGCTGCCACCGTTGCGTGCCATCCAGACCAGAAAACAGCCCCCAGGTAAAGCAACACGCCAAAAGTGACAAACCAAACAATGGCCCGAATGGTGCGCCGCTCAAGCAGCGCACCCTGGAGTCGTGTGAACAGCTTGCTCATCGGAAAGTTAACAGCTTATGGCCGAAATAACTGGTCACTACCGGCACCAGCACACCCACCAAATGGCCGATCGCTTCGGCGTGATCCACGATGCCCACCGAAGGCAGCAACCAGCGCGCCAGAAGCAGACTGATTGCCAACGTCTGCAGAACGGCAAGAACGTTCACCGCAACAAACTTATAAATTTGCGGTGCCAGTGGGCCTTGGCTCGCATTAAAAACATGCCCGCGCATCAGCAGAAACGCCACCAGCATGCCGACCAGGTAGGCAAAAAAAACCGCGAAGCCATAGCTGACAAACATACTAAAGACGAACCGTGAGCCAAAGTTGGCACCGGCAGCGATTCCTCCCGCGACCAAAAATCGAAGGAACTGGGGCGAAATCATTGCTGTGACGACTCCATATTCTCAGTGGTGGCCATCTTCGCCATCTGACGACCAAATCCGATACTTTCCGAAATGCCGCGATCTTCCGGGTAGTAGTAAGACGTATCGGCCACCCACAGTCCCTGCACCGGTAATGCCACCGGAGGCAGTTTATCCAGGTATCCCGGATCGCAGATCGGCTGGGCGTAGCGATAACGGCTGGCGCGCATGTCAATAAAATCATCATCGGTCAGTGCCGGATTGATCTTCTTGAGATAGTTACGCACTTTGGTCAGAAACGCGTCATCAGACTCAGCGTACAGCGGATGTTCACCCGGAACGTAAAACGGCACATACACGACATGTTGGTCGAGTGGGCGCAGGTTGGTGTATTCCACCAAGCCAGGTATATCCATATCCGGATCATTGGTGTTTAACCAGAAGTTCTCGGTTACGGCCTTTCTGAGCTTCGCAATCACGCAGACGACGGCAATGTTTTTGGTGGTGCTGAATTTAGCCATAATTTCGGCAGGCAAATCCGGCATCAGTTTCGGTACGTAAGGCAGTGGAATGGTGCTGATCACCTTATCGAAGGTTTCCAGTTGGCCTGCAACCTGCACGCCAGCCACTTTGCCATTGTTGATGACCACCTTCTCGATAGGTGACTTCAGCCTTATTTCGCCACCCTTTGCTTCGATGGCGCTTTTTAATGCCGTTAACAGCGTGGCTGAACCACCTTCCAGGTAGCCCAGTTTCTCGCGGAACAGGCTGTAACGGGAGCGACCAATACGACGGATACGACTCCAAATCCAGGCGGCAGACAAGCCATGGGCATAGTCATAGAATTTGTAGTCAAAAAGTCGACGCCATAACACTTCCCAGGCCTCAGCACCTACCCAGCGTTTGATCCAGCCACTCGCTTCGACATGATCGAGCGGTCGCCAGTCATCACGTTTGGTCGACAGGAAGGCATGTAAGCCGTAGCGGAATTTGGCCATCAGACTCAAGCCACGGAATTTGAGCAGGGCAACCGGGTTACCCCAAGGCTGCAAACGCCCCTGATACCAGTAGCCCATCTTGGTTTCTGTCCATTGCATCCGATCGGCAATGCCCAGTTCATTGAGTACCTGCAGAAACGCGTGATCGGAAATGCAATGGAAGTGGTAGTAGCGCTCGATTTCCAGGCCGCCAAAATCAAACGTCGCGGTCATGCCGCCGACACGGTCATCAGCCTCGAAAAGTACCGGCGTGTGCCCATCAAGTGCCAACTGGTAAGCCACGGCCAAGCCCATTGGACCCGCGCCCAATACTGCAATTCGTTGTCCCATCTTAAAACTCCAGCTCTACGCCGCTATAGCGCGGATCATTAAAGGTTTCATCCACAGCGGCCCTGAATGGGGTGTAAGGAACACCGAAGATTCCAGGCCAATCGATCACCTCAAACTCATCCTTCGCCGTCAAAGCGGCCAACTGCTGGGTGGTAAAGGGCGGGTTTTTATCAAACTTGCCCCAAACCCATAACAGGGCATAAAAAAGTGAATATGGGATACGTAAAATTAGCGTTTTTGCGCGAATCGCACGTTTGATCTCGCGAATCATGTCGATGTAGTCGATTTTTTCATGACCTGAGATGTTGTACACGCCATCACGGATGCCATTCTCGATACAACTGATGATGATATTGGCAAAATCACCAACGTACAGAGGTTGACGCATATAACGGCCATCTCCCGGAATCGGGAACACCGGTACCTTCTTCATAAAGCGTGATAACCAGCCGAGGTGTTTGCGGTCGAACCAGCCAAACATCAACGTCGGGCGCAAGATGGGGCAGGGGATACCACATTCCAACACCATTTTCTCTTGTTCCTTTTTGGTGTTGGTATAGAAATCATCCGCCACTGATTCGACGACCGAGGAGCTGATCTGCACCATATACGGCACATTGTTCGCTTTGATGGTATCCAGTTGGAGACGGGTCGAATCGATATTGTTCCGCACGAACTCTTGGTAATCGTTGCCGCCGATCTGCGCCTGCAACATCACCACGACATCCGCACCCACGAAGTGTTGCTGCCACTGACCCGGTTCGGCAAGATCGGCATACTCGACAGTGATGTCGGGCTGAACGCGTTTGAGCACCTCAAGATTGTTGCGATGCTTATCGAGAACAACAATGTTTGAGTAGCCTTTCGCTTTCAGTCGGGCCACCAGATTTTGACCAACCAGGCCTGCGCCACCAGAAAGTATTATCTTTTTTTGCAGCAAAATTTACTCCTGAGATATCTTAACCGGAACTTTGAATTGGGGGCATATAAAGAGTTCGTTGTCTTTTGAGTATGCAAGTCCCAACTTATAGTCCCCATTTAATTTTGACACGTCGGCTGTCAGTTCGTAACCGGATGAATTTAGTGATGGTTGCTTTAAATATGCACCAACGTCCGGGCGTGACTTACGCTGAGCGTTAAATAAGAAACGCTTGCCATCGGCATCAGACAGCATCACATAAACGTTATCCGGGAGTTGAGCCGGTGTCACGGAAGCGACCAGCCATCCCTGAACATTCAGTAAAGTTGACGTTTTAACTAAGCCAGATGAGGGCGAAACACCATTCGCAGAATCAATGCTGCCACTGCATTGCTGAACGAATGTTGTATTTTTAAATGTTTCTGGCTGAGGTTTAGCAAAGCCCAGCAAATTAATGTCATCCGGTGAGGATGGGTAGTTGAGAGCATAAAATTCGATGTTAAACGACCTTTTCCAAAGGAAGGGGAGGTCGGTGGCGGAAATCTCAATCGATTTAACTCTCTTATCCTTGAGGTAATCTGCACTGGCGGAAAGTAGCCCAAATTCTGCAGTATTTTCAATCAAGGGAGAAATAATAAAACCCGACTCCGTCATTCCCGAGATGATTCTGTAGCTGCGTGTAACACCATTTTGCATGGTCAGTTTCATCTGAAGCTGGCTTGGCTTGAATAACGTATTCAGGATGGAGCCAGCAAAACTTTTGCGAATAGTTAGCTTCGCAAATATCGGCGTGTGGGAATCAGGCAAACTGACCGTATCACCAAATGAATAAAAACCTCCGCCTATTTTTTCTGAAGGTTCGGATGTCGGATTTGGCGTGTCTCGATGCTTAAGGTAAAGGTAGCCACCCGCAAATGATGTGGGTTGATAATTGGACAATAAAACAGGCCAACTCGCACCATCCTCCAGTGATGGCAATCTCTTATCAATGGGCTGAACATTGAAGACGATATTATCTGGCCTGTTCGCTGCGAGAAGGTGCATCTTATTCAATTCTGCCAGTTTCGGGGTGTAGACCGAATAACTTTGCAAAATGGGGCGTGGACTCCACGTATTTCCCGATGCGAGCAAATAGGCTTGATCAAATGAATATATATCAACGGTGCCGTTAAGCTTTGGAATGCCTCCGCGTTTTTTGAGCAGATTGACACGTTCTTCAAAATCTTTTGCCAGCGCTTGAGGTTCCAGTATGCGCTGTTTTAGTCCATCCCATGAATTGGAGAACGTATTTATGAAATTGTTTTTAACGCTATCAACGGGTTTCTTGATATAGGCAATATCGATGTAAGTCCATGTAATTAAACAGACTACGATAACGGCTACTGCGCTACGTGCGGGAAGCAGTGTTCCTGCCAGTAAGGCCCCAAGGAGAATCATCGAGGCACAAATGAGCGCATGGCCGTCATGCCGGACGAAACCTGCCTTGAAAGCTAAAAAGAGAATACAAAGAAAAAGCAGCGTAACAACCGATTTGTCGTAAAACGTCCCGCGAGTTCCATACAGCAGGAACCCGGCCATGGCTGCTGTTGCCACGATATAAAGGACGCACTGAGACAAATCGCCATTGGTTGCCATGGCCTCGGTGTAACCACTAATGATGGGGGTCAGGCCGATAAAATAATCAGCCAGTCCACTTAATGGCTGCCCGGAAAATACCCAAAAAATTGCGGTTGAGACTAAAAAGGTTGCAACAATCAGGAGCGAAAGTTTCCATTGCCTTCTTTTTGCCAGCAGAGCAATCGAGAAAATAGAGATTGCTACGCATGCTACCAGTGTCGAACCTTTAATCAGTGGTAATAAACCAAACGGCGAAAATAAGGCGACGATAAGCGAACATTCACCCCGTGTCATCGTTTGTTTGGTATCGAAGGCGATCGCCCAACGATAAACCTGGATACCAACCAGCATGGGATAGAAGAAAAATAGTGCATCACGGCCATATATTAATGCACTCAGAACAGCCAGGACTGCAATTTTTAACGGCCATCCGCTGACTCTAAAGTTAAGCCAGACAGCGATAGCGAATGAAATGGCAAGATAAAGTGCTCCCCATATCATCAAATGGTCCGTGGCTGGATGGTAACTTTGCGTATAAATTGATGCGTAGGGTCCGAAGGTGAAAATGATGTCTTTGCCAATAGACATTCCGTGAGCCAGCGCCTCATTCATCCCATAAGACCAGGATGGATCGAGGCCTTCCCACGGCATTCTGGGTGACAAGGGAACAAAAACAGCAATCGACACCAGTAATAGTGCCAATAAAAAGAGTGCGTCTTTTATGGGATGGTGATTATTCAGGTTAGCGCTCCTTCCTGAAGCCATATTCGCTTTCAATCCTGACATTAAATATCCAACCTTTTAAATACGAAATGCGGCAGATTGCGAATAACCATCATGATTACCGACCAAATTTTCGGAGTGTATACAACTCGTTGTCCACTTTCAATGCCACGCACCACCTCCGCGGCCACGCGGTCAACAGCAGCGAGTTTGGCACCGGATTGTTTGAGATGTGCGGTCATCGGCGTATCGGTCGGACCAGGCTTAATTAAAACCACGTTAATATTTGTATTGGCGAAACGGTGTTGTAAGCCCTGAACATAGCTGGCTACCAATCCCTTTGCCGCACCATAGACATAGTTGGATTTTCTACCCCGGTCACCCGCGACGGAACCAATGATAGCCAGGGTTCCGTTTTTCGCTTGCTGCATGTGCATAGCAAAGGCTTCGGCAAACAGCATGGGTGATAAGCCATTGACGTCCAGCGCTTCACGACAGAGCGTGAGATCATTCTGACACGCTTCCTGGTCAGGTAAAGAACCGTGCGCAACCAGCGCAATATCAACATTTCCTGCCTGATAGATATGATCAACCAGATCCTGAATTTGACGCGGGTCGAGAAAATCTACCTGAAGGTTAGTGATTGTCGTTTCCGGGGAGCGTACTTTAAGATCTGAGGCAACGCGCTCGGCTTTTTGCTGATTTCGACTGACCAGCACGATCTCGGACGGGTTTTCTTTCGCCCACAACCGTGCGCACTGTTCAGCAATCGCAGAGGTTGCACCAACGATGACGATCTTCTTCTTAAGCTTCATTCAACTTCCCATTAGGCGGCGTGAGAGACCTGAGCTGATGCCTGCGTCTCGATATTGGATAAATTCGGCCAGGCGCGGATAGCCCGCCTCGAACAGATCTTTTGGCATACGTGCATCTTTGGCCAGGTAGATACGGCCCTTCGCTTCACGCACGATGGCATCCAGTCGTTCGAAGAGTTTATGTGTACGGTTCCCGTGATTGGGGAAGTCTAGCGCCAGAGTGACCCCGGGTTGCGGGAAGCTCAGCATCCCCATGGCTTGTCGGTTGCCAAAAGTTTTGAGCACGGCGAGGAAAGAGCCATCACCTGAACGGGCGATCTCCTTCAACATGGCCTGAACCGCGTCCTGTCCAACCTCGCGCGGCACGACACTCTGATACTGGAAAAAGCCTTTGGGACCGTACATGCGGTTCCAGTGCAGTAAATTGTCCAGGGGATAGAAAAAGGGTTCGTAATGGGCGATTTCCCTTCCTGCCCGCCACTTTTTGAGATGGTAGTAGGTCATATTGAAGGGACGCAGTGTCAGTCGGTTGACCATTGAGACCGGTGGCACGATGGGCATGGTGAGTTTGCCTGACTTGGGAGCCTGTCGATCTTTTAAATCAGCAGGATTACCACGCATAAACAAACCTCGTCCTCCCCCTCCTGAGATGCAGTCGATCCACGAAACCGTGTGCTCCCATTGCGCTTCGGAGCCATCGGCAAGTTGGAAAAACGCGTCCAGGTTGTCGAAAGGAATGGTCTCAGTGTCCAACCAGGGACCAGCAACCGGGCGAAGCTGGATCTCGGCAGTGGTGATCACACCGGTCAAACCCACTCCACCGACAGTGGCGGCGAACCAATCTGGCCGTTCGTCTGGGCCACACTGAATGATTTCACCATCGGTCCGGATCAGGGTCAGACTTTTGATGTGATCGCCGAAGGAACCCACCACATGGTGGTTCTTGCCGTGCACATCATTAGCGATGGCGCCACCCACGGTGACCAACTGCGTTCCCGGAGTGACGGGCAGAATCCAGCCACGTGGAATCATCAGTCTCTGGATGTCCTGCAACAGAACCCCAGCCTCACAGACCAGACGACCACTGCTTTCATCGAAGGAGATAAAGTGGTCAAGCCCGGGCGTCAGCCACAGCTCGCCCTGCGGGTTCAGACAGACGTCACCGTAGCTTCGTCCCATGCCATGAGCCAGACCGGGTGCCGTGAGGCTGGCCGGGATTTGGCCGCGATCGCTAAGTGCGACCACCTTATGCTCATCACGTGACAGACGGCCCCATGAAGTGATTGCTACCATGAGACCCCCACAGTACCGGCGACCAGGATGGCGGCGAAAATGACACCTGCGCTCAGACTTGCACGATCTTTGACGGCAAAGACCAGAGGGTCATCATGCATTTTTCCCCGATGGGCTTGCATCCACATCCAGCTTACCCAAAACAGCATCACAGGGACGGCTCCCCAAATCAGTTCCGGTGAGGCGTATAACTTCAGTACCGCATCACTGTTCAGATAGAGTGCTAGGACTAAAACAGACGTGTAACCCGCCACAATACCCATGGTCTGAATCAACGGTGCATCAGCGGTGTGGTATCCACGTCCATGAATTTTCTCTTTTCCACTGAGTAGTTGAACTTCCAGTTCCGCGTAACGTTTGACGAACGCAAGAGAAAGAAACAGAAACACTGAAAATGCCAGCAGCCAGAAGGAGAGTTCGTGACCAACAGCAGCCGCACCGGCAACAATGCGCAAGGTATAAAGCATTGCCAGGGTGAGGCAATCAACCAACATCAAGCGTTTAAGTACCCATGAGTAGGCGCACGTCAGGGCGAAATAGAAAACCAACCAGGAGAAAAACTGTTTTCCGACAAACGCGGCCACGGACAAACTGATAATCAGCAGCAGGGGTGCCAGCAAAACGCCCATCCAGGCGGGCACCAGTCCAGAGGCAAATGGTCGGTTTCGTTTGCGCGGATGCAGGCGATCGCTGTCGAGATCGAGTAAATCATTGGCGATATAAACGGATGAAGCACAAAGGCTGAATGCCATGAAGGCCAACAGCAGAGATAGCCAGGCTTCACCATTACTGACATCATGGGCGGCAAATAGCGGAACCAGCAGGAGAATGTTTTTTAACCACTGGTGAATGCGAAGCACGCGACGCCATGCAGAAAAACCGATTTCGCGTTTAGGAAATACCCGGTCAACGGTGGAAATCTCCCGCGCCTTGTTAATCAGATCGCCTGAACCATTAACCACAATTGCTTTATCAGCTTGCGACCATACGGCTAAGTCTGCATTTGAGTTGCCAGCGTAATCATACCCATGCTGCTGAAAGCGCTGTACCAAAGCAGCCGCTTTGTGTTTCCCCTCAATATTGGCAACACCATCACTGGCGATGACGTCGTCGAAAATACCCAAGTGTTCAGCAATGCGGTTTGCAATTGAGCTATCGGATGCCGTACACAGCACCAGATGTCGACCTTCCGCGCGTTGTTGTTTAAGCCATTCAAGCAATTCCTCATTATAGGGAAGTGTCTTGGGATCAAACTCTGTGAGTGAGGCAAGGTGCTGTTTTAAACACGCTTTGCCTTTTTTTAAAAGAAATGGAATACGGAGCGTTTCAAACGGGCTATCCCTAAACACCCTTAATGCAGATTCGTGCAGCATATCTGAATGGATTAACGTACCATCCAAATCCACTACAAGTGGCTTCTCATTCAAAACGACTCTCCCAGAACATATCTTAAAGATGGCGTATGGCCTTATAAACTCTTCATTCTAAAGCAATGGGGAGGGGAGCGTCATCATTTATGCATGTATCTAAAGCTGGGTTACATCAATAATTGGCTCTCTTTTTAGCTATTTATAATTTGTAGCCCTGCTATATCACAATTTACTCAGAGGCATTCCGGACATGGCCGGCGGATGGGATGCTGAATTGCCGATGCTGAATCCTGAATAATGAGGGTAAAATCTGTCCTTATAAAATCCTTACTTAATGCAAATTGAAATTATACAATAATAGGTATACCTATTTGGGGCGCGACTTATGTCAATGAGTACCATAAGCGACAACTTATTGATTTAACATATACTTCCGCATCAGGCTGATCTGATGTTGTAGCATTGCTCTACCATAATGGGTGGGATGGCCTTTCAATTCTGCTGCCTGAAGCAATGCAGTTTTTTCCGGGTAGATGATGATGTCACAGACCAACGCAGAGTTATGTAGCTTTTCAAGAGAGAAGGGCATATCTGCATCGTTCCCCATACCGACTGAGGTCGCGTTAATAATAATGTCGTGATGAGTGGGTTCATTTGATCCCAGGTTAATTGTGATGCCGCGATATAGATTCTGTATTGCCTGGCGGAGTGTTTTTGCTTTGTCCATGCTGCGGTTGTAAAGGGTGATCGTTGTTGCACCATGCGCTGCAAGGGCATGAGCAATTGCGCAGGCCGCACCACCGGCTCCGGCAAGATAGATGCTTTTATTTTGCACCGCATATCCGCTGGCAATCAGGCTACTCACCAGTCCCTCGCCATCAAGCATGGTGCCACTCAGGCTGCCATCAGCTTCTCTCCTGATAACGTTACAGGCACCAATGGCTTTTGCCTGGTCTGATACATGGTCGAGCAAGGGCAGAATCGCTTTCTTATGCGGCATGGTGACGATAGCACCACGAAAGTTGTGCAGTGATTTGAGGCCAGTGACCATCCCTCTCAAACCTTCACTGCTGACATGGAAAGGAACCATTAACGTATCAGCAATCTGCAGACGTTTGAGTTCCGCATTCATCATCAGGGGGGCTTTCACCTGGCTGATGGGGTCACCCAGAATACCGAGAATAGTTAGCTTACCGTCAACCTGTTCAAGAAGATCCACTTACTGCCTCACCGTGTCACACAGGAATTGGGAGGTCAGTGTGCCATGATAAAAGGGCTGATAGCAGCCCTTTATAAGATTTGTATTTTTAAGTCTGATCGCGTACGTCAACAGAACTGCCATTCTGTTGTACCGATCGAATCCCGGTCTGGGCTGCCTGTTTGCTGGAATACATTTCGCTGGTAGCAATGGTCTCACCATTGCTTGCTTTCAGGACAAAATAATATTTTTGGTCCTGTAGCGTTTTGGTACTCTTCTTCAGAAGGTAATAACCCATGTGATATCTCCTTATGTCATTCCGGCGCGTCTTGCACCGGCGGCTTAACTATTTGCCGTGATCAAACAATGATCAATTTATTTTTCCTGTCTTTGCAGAAACCAGGACGTCGATCACTTTCCCATCGCGCCATTCAGAAAAATGACAGACACAAAAAAGCCCGCAGAGCTTGCGCTTTGCGGGCTTTCAGGACTTCATCAGATGACTCTGGTAATCACTGACGGAGAATTTTGGTGGAGCTGGCGGGAGTTGAACCCGCGTCCGAAATTACTACGCCGTCGGCACTACATGCTTAGTCCAATCTTTACATTCGCCTGTCAGCTGCGGATGGACACGCCACTAACAAACTAGCCTGATTGGATTTAACGCTTCAACCCCAGGCAGGGCATCCACGCGATCTCTTTTGGGTTTGACCTCTCTTGATCCCCGTCCTAAGAGCGGAGGCTAGGGAGAGAGGGAGCACTCAGTTTATTAAGCTGATTAAGCTGCGAGAGCAGCAGGTGCGTCGTAGTAGTTGTCGTTTGCAACTATATTTTTGCGGTTTTTTTACGAGGCCTACCGCACCTCGGCATGCACCTAAGGGTTCACAATCCCGTCGAATCCAGAATCAGCCCCAGGAACTTCTAAGTATAGCAAAAATTTCTGCTTAATCCATCCCTTAGCGGTTGGAATTTTTCATGATACGCGCTTTGTCGAGCTTCCATTCGCGTTCTTTGATGTCATCGCGCTTGTCGTGCTCTTTCTTACCACGCGCCACACCGATTTTCAGTTTGGCCCAAGCGTTTTTCCAGTAAATCGACAGTGCGACTACGGTGTAACCTTCGCGATTAACGCGGCCATACAGTGAATCGAGTTCGCGCTGCTTCAGCAGCAGTTTGCGGTTGCGCGTAGGATCGCACACCACGTGCGAAGAGGCCACCGCCAGCGGCTGAAAAGTCGCGCCAAACAAATAGGCTTCGCCATCGCGCAGCAGAATATAGCTGTCGCTGATGTTGGCTTTGCCAGCGCGGAGAGATTTTACTTCCCATCCTTGTAACGACATTCCCGCTTCAAATTCTTCTTCAATGAAGTATTCATGGCGAGCGCGTTTATTGAGGGCAACAGTGGCTGAACCGGGTTTGTGAGCTTTTTTCTTTGTCATAGTGCGGCGTAGTCTACATCACTCAGTCTGTGGACGCATCCCCTGTCCTGCGGGGCGGTAAAAAACAGGGTATTTTAGCACAGCTGGCACACCGGTGAATTTTTGTTTGAAGGCTGAAAATGGTATTATTCAACGGTTTTGTGATGAACAGGAACCATTATGGCCCAGATAAGTCGTTCAGCGCTGGTCCCCTATAGCGCTGAGCAGATGTACCAGCTCGTGAATGATGTGGATTCATATCCCGAATTTCTTCCGGGCTGCACCGGCAGTCGGGTGCTGGATAACAGCGGAAATCAGATGACCGCCGCTGTCGATGTCTCGAAAGCGGGCATCAGTAAAACTTTCACCACGCGTAACACCTTAACCAGCAATCAAAGCATCCATATGCAACTGGTTGATGGTCCGTTTCGTAAGCTGAGCGGTGGCTGGCGTTTTGTCTCTTTGGGGGACGATGCCTGCAAAGTTGAGCTGAGTTTAGATTTTGAATTTACCAATATGCTGGTAGAAATGGCGTTTGGCCGCGTATTTAAAGAGCTGGCCAACAGTATGGTGCAGGCGTTCACCCAGCGCGCCAAAGAGGTTTATCGTGCCTGATATGACGGTAGAGGTGGTGTACGCGCTACCTGAAAAACAGTATCTGCGCACCGTGACCCTTGAAGAAGGGGCAACGGTAGAGCAGGCGATTAAAGCCTCGGGGCTGTTGTCGCTGCGCAAAGATATCGATTTGAACACGAATAAAGTCGGCGTCTACAGTCGCCCGGTCAAGCTGGACGATGTATTACAGGATGGCGATCGGGTAGAAATCTATCGTCCGTTGATTGCCGACCCGAAAGAGATGCGACGCCAGCGGGCGGAACGCGCCGCTGAGAAGAAATAGCGGAAGCTCAGAAACAAAAAAGGCGCTCAGGCGCCTTTTTTGTTGCGGCTCACTCAGCCTTCATCGACCGTGAGACGCGGTTTATTATCAATGTTGGTCAGCACGCCATTGCTGTCGAATGTCAGCGTCAGCGTTTGCTGTCTCACGCGTTCATGGCCCGGCTCTTCACGGAAGATGTAATACCAGACATTGCTGCCAAAGGGATCACGCATCATCGGGGTCCCGAGGGTATACGCGACCTGCTGCTGCGTCATGCCAGTATGAATTTTAGCCACATCGTTGGCGACCAGATAATTCCCCTGATTGATATCCGGGCGGTACACAACGCGCTCAAGGGTGGAACATCCGGCGGTCATCATCAACATTACTACTGCCGCGGCAGTCAGCATTTTACAGCGCATCTATACATTCCTTTTCTGGGGCCAAACGCCTTTCACCAGGCTGTTTTTTTGCCATCAAATTCTGAACTCTGCCTGCGGCAGGCTTTATTACTCTGGCGACATAAGTTGCCGATGATAATAAACCTTTTCGCTATTTGAAACCTCTACAGAGCAAGCATATGACCACCGGGCCGGAAAAAAGTGCGGTATCAGGCTGCTAAAAGTTCTTTCGCGTTCGCCAGGGTATTGCGCGTGACTTCACTCCCCCCCAGCAGACGCGCCAGTTCTTGTAGACGCGCGCGCTTATCCAGAGGTTGCATATGCGTTTCGGTCATGGCGCCATCCGTTTCTTTGCTGACGAAGAAATGCTGATGACCGCAACCTGCAACCTGTGGCAGATGCGTGACACACATTACCTGGGTTGATTCACCCAATTGACGCAGCATCTGACCGACCACTGCGGCGGTAGGGCCGCTGATACCGACATCCACTTCGTCGAAAATCATCGCCGGGGTTTCCATTTTCTGTGCGGTAATCACCTGAATCGCCAGGGCGATACGCGACAATTCGCCCCCGGAGGCGACTTTACCCAGCGGTTGCAACGGCTGCCCGGGGTTAGTGGTAACGCGGAAATCAATACGGCTGGCACCCTCGGCAGTCAGTTGATCCGGGTTGAACTCCAGCACAATGGCAAATTCACCATGCGGCATCGCCAGTGTGCGCATACTTTGGGTAATTAAATGCGTCAACTCCCGGGCCGCACGCTCACGTTGTTGATGAAGCATCTCGGCACTCGCCAGCGCTTCCTGATGATGTACGCTGACGGCAGCCTGTAATGTTTCCTGGTCGCTTTCCTGCTGCGAGAGCAGCTCTGCTTCATCCAGCAGTTGCTGGTACAATACTGGCAGCGTTTCAGGCGTAACGTGGTGCTTTCGTGCCAGAGCAATCTGACGCGACAGGCGTTGCTCCAGCTCATGCAGGCGATTGGGATCGAGGTCAAGGCGGTCACAATAGTGGCGCAGTTCATCACTGGCTTCACTTAACTGAATCGCCGCTTCTTCCAACAGATTAAAGACGCCGCCGACCTTATCATCCAGCGCGACCAATTCACTCAGCATCTGACGTGCGCTGTACAACAGGCTTTGCATGTTGGTGTCATCGCTGTCGGCGAGGATTTGTAATGCCTGCTGACTGGTGGAGAGTAACTGTCCACTGTTGGCCAGACGTTTGTACTCTTCATCAATCTGCTCGTACTCCCCGGGTTGAGGGGCAAACTCATTCAGTTCTTTCAACTGGTACTGCAACAGCTCACGTCGTGCTTCACGCTCCTGCGATAACTGCTGATGCTGCGCCAGAGCACGACAGCTTTGGTGCCAGCGCTGATAATGGATACGCATCTGCGCCAGGACATCGTCATGTGCGGCGTAAGCGTCCAGCAGGTGCTTTTGGTGATCGGGTTTGAGCAACAACTGATGGGCATGCTGGCCGTGAATCTGGATCAGGAGCTGACCCAGCTCACGCAGTTGAGAAAGAGGAACTGATGTGCCATTGATAAAGCCACGTGACCGGCCATCGGCACTGATCACCCGGCGTAATAAACATTCGTTGCCGTCGTCGAGCTGGTTCTCAGTCAACCAGCGCTGAGCGGAAGGGGAGGCTTTCAGTTGAAAACGCGCGCAAATATCCGCGCGACTCGCCCCCTGGCGCACCATATCTGCTTCCGCGCGGCCCCCCAGACACAGGCCCAGAGCATCAATAGCAATGGATTTTCCTGCGCCGGTTTCCCCGGTGATCGCCGTCATACCACGATGAAAATCGATTTCCAGTTCACGAACGATAGCAAAATTACTGATGGTCAGTTGTGCCAGCATACATTCACCTGTATAGAAAAACAGATATGGTTTTTCATACAGTATAAACTGGTTTTTTATCCAGTAAAGTGGTGATGAATGATTTTCAGAACAATTTTTTTGACCAACCGAGTTTTGAGCTTAACGTATTAAAATAATTGTAATTTTTCGGATGAATAAGATTGAGATGATTAGCGCTACGGCGAATCAGCACGTCTTCGCCTTCCTGAATGGGTAGCGCAATTTGGCTGTCGCAACTGATCTCCAAATCACTGCGTAGTGAAGAGAAACGCAGACGAATAGTACTGCTGCTGTTGATCACCAAAGGGCGCGCCGACAAGGTATGCGGGAACATCGGCACCAGCACAATGGCTTCCAGTGACGGAGTAAGGATGGGGCCACCCGCAGAGAGCGAATAGGCTGTTGAACCCGTCGGGGTAGAAATGATCAAACCATCTGAACGCTGTGAAAAGGCAAAAACTTCATCGATATAAACCTCAAATTCAATCATATGTGCCACTTTTCCCGGATGCAGCACCACTTCATTGATGGCGCTGCCAATACGCGGGGAGCAATCTTCTTTGCATACCTGCGCTTCCAGTAAAAAACGACTTTCGATGAAGTAGTCACCCTGCAGGACATCATCCAGCTGTTGCTGCGCGTTATCGGGGTCGAGATCGGTCAGAAATCCGAGATTGCCACGGTTGATGCCAATCACTTTAATATCGTAACGCGCCAGCACGCGTGCGGCACCGAGCATATTGCCATCACCGCCCACCACAACGGCCAGATCGGCGCGTTGACCAATTTCCGCCAGTGAACCGGTCTGCACATCTTTCAGCGAAAGTTCACGCGCAATTTGCTGCTCGACAATCACGTCATAGCCTTTTGCTGTTAGCCAGCGCCAGAGCATTTCATGGGTGGTTAACGCAGTTGGATGGCGTGGATGGCCGACAATTCCAATGCAGTTAAAGTGTTTGTTCATTTGGGCTGGTGTTCCTCATAAGCCAAAACGGCCAGGCAATGTGAAGGGTTCCCTTGAAACCGTCAAACTGATCCCCATAATAAGCGAACAGCGAGATGAATGTGCAAAACGCGGAGAAATTCATGAGTAGTAAAGAACAGAACACCCCAAACGAGCAAGTCTCAGACGAAATTCAACAGGATCAACAGCACGTGGACGCAGAGACGGCAACTGAGGTGGATCCGCGTGATGAGCGTATCGCGCAACTGGAGGCTGAGTTAGCCCAGTCACAGTCAGGCGTGCGTGATGCACAGCTGCGTGCGCAGGCGGAAATTGAGAACATCCGCCGTCGTACTGAAATGGATGTGGAAAAGGCGCATAAGTTTGCGCTGGAAAAATTTGCCAACGAGCTGCTGCCGGTGATTGATAGCCTGGAGCGTGCGCTGGAAGTGGCTGACAAAGAGAATTCTGAGCTGGCCTCGATGATTGAAGGCATCGAACTGACACTGAAATCCCTGCTGGGTGCGGTGCGTAAGTTTGGTGTTGAGGTGGTGGGCGAGACCAATGTCCCGTTCAACCCGGATGTGCATCAGGCAATGTCGATGATGGAGTCCGAAGACGTTGCACCGAATCACGTGATGATGGTGATGCAGCGTGGTTACACGCTGAATGGTCGCCTGCTGCGCCCGGCCATGGTTGCTGTGGCAAAAGCGAAAAGCTGATTCGTCGCATAATAAAAACGGCCGCCTGATGCGGCCGTTTTTATTTCACGGTAGCACCGGCGTCCAGTCGATAGGCGCTTGCCCGGCCTGGCCCAGCAAGGCGTTGGCCTGTGAAAAATGTTTGCTACCGAAAAAGCCGCGGTGCGCGGAAAGCGGCGAAGGATGTGGTGCTTTCAACACGTGATGGCGCTGGCGATCGATGATGCTGCCTTTCTTCTGCGCATGGGATCCCCACAGCAGAAAAATCACCCCTTCACGATGCTGATTGATCGCACTGATCACGTTGTCGGTAAAGGTTTCCCAGCCAAAACGCGCATGCGAATGGGCCTGGCCCGCCTGCACCGTTAATACGGTGTTCAACAGCATTACCCCCTGCTTTGCCCAGCTCTCCAAAAATCCATGCTGTGGCCGCACAAACCCGGGAATATCCTGTTCCAGCTCCTTATACATATTCAGCAGCGAGGGCGGGATAGCGACGCCAGGCAGCACGGAAAAAGCCAGTCCATGAGCCTGGTTTGGGCCGTGATAAGGGTCCTGACCCAGGATCACCACTTTAATATCGCCCAGTTCGGTCAGACGAAAGGCATTGAAGACATCTTTTTGCGGCGGATAGACCGTGACGCCCGCCGCGCGCTCGTTGGCGACCGCTTTCAGCGTCTCCACAAAGTAAGGTTTCTCTTTCTCTTCAGCCAGCACATCGTGCCAGGTCAGCTTCTCGGTCATCATTGACTCCCTGCCAAAAAATTGCGCCTAGCTTAACGCGTCCTGGCGGCGAGCTGAAGGTCAAAAAAATTTGAGAATTTACAAAATAAATTTAATTGGGAAAATTATTTTAAATCAATTTATTAGAGTGGGTGGTCGCCAGTGTGCCCGGCTGAAATTGATGCAGGTCAAAACGGCTGGTTTGTTGCAGTGATATACCTGAGCATCACAAAATTTCGCTAACTACGCTGTTCGCCTGCGGCAGCGCCAGGCTCAGGAGGCCATCTATGATTACCGGTATTCAAATTACTAAAACCAACAATCCGCAGTTACTGAATTCATTCTGGCTGCTGGACGATGAGAAATCGGAAGCACGTTGTCTGTGTGCAAAAGGTGATTTTGCTGAAGATCAGGTCGTTGCCATCAGCGATCTCGGCGAAATTGCTTACCGCGAAATCCCGCTGGAGCAGAAACCTGAGGTGCGTATTGAAGGCGGCCAGCATCTGAACGTTAACGTGTTGCGTCGTGAAACGCTGGAAGATGCCGTGAAGCATCCGGAAAATTACCCACAGCTGACCATTCGCGTCTCCGGTTATGCGGTGCGTTTCAACGCACTGACCCCGGAACAACAACGTGACGTGATCACCCGTACTTTCACTGAAAGCCTGTAATTCGGCTTTTTGTATTACTGACGAAAAGACACACAGCAATTCAGGCCGCACCGGTGTATGCCGGGGCGGCCTTTTTGTGTTCATCAATGATCAAGATGGCTGGCTTTATCTCAGCTGACGGCAGAAAAGATCTGGAATGGCTTTTTTGGGCGGTAAGGGATAAAAAAATCGCCTCAAATGAGGCGACTTTATCGTCAGGGCGCTGATTTATTCCGCATTCTGTTCCGGTGTGCCGGAACCGCTTGCTTTGCGGCGTTTGCCAATGTTTTTGGTATCGCGGTGACGTTTCTTCACACGCGGTTTCTCAGCTTCTTTCTCTTTCTGCTCTTTACGCTTCGCAAGCACCTTTTTCGACGGTTTGCCTGTCACTTTAGCGCTGGGTGCGCGTGACTCCGGGCGCAACTCATCAATAGTGCGTGATTTCAACGGCTCATTAATGTAGCGGCTGATTTTGCCCAGCAGCACATGATCATGCGCTTCAACCAGTGACAGTGCGATGCCTTTGCGTCCGGCACGCGCGGTACGTCCGATACGGTGCAGATAGATATCCGCGGTACGCGGCATGTCGTAGTTGAACACGTGGCTGACATCTTCGATATCGATGCCGCGAGCCGCAACATCGGTTGCGACTAATACGTTAACGCGGCCATCATTCAGGCGTTTCAGAGCCTCGTTACGTTTGGCCTGCACCATTTCGCCTTCAAGATAGCTACAACGGATTCCGGCTTCGTGCAGCCAGGTGACCAGCTCATGCAGGCGCTCACGTTTGCGGACAAACACAATCGAGCGGGTGACTTCCGGCTGTTTCAGCAAATGTACCAACAGCTTGGTTTTATGCTCAAGATCGTCGGCACGGTAATACCACTGCTGGATTTTCTTACGCTCGCGCTGGCTGGGATCCGCTTCGACGGCAACCGGGTCGTTCAGCAGGCGCTCAGCGAAGTCTTTAATGTTGTCGCCTTCCAGCGTGGCAGAGAACAGCAGAGTCTGCTTACGCCAGCGGGTTTCGCCTGCGATGGTCTCGATATCCTGGGCAAATCCCATGTCGAGCATACGGTCGGCTTCATCGAGGATCAGGGTTTCAACCGCACGGCAATCAAAGTTTTCTTCTTTGATGTATTGCAGCAGGCGGCCAGTGGTCGCTACCACGATATCCTGATTTTCGCTGAATACCTCAGCGTGGTTCATGTAGGCAACGCCGCCAGTGATGGTGGCGATATCCAGATGCGTATGTTTCGCTAACTCACGCGCATGATCGGCAACCTGCATCGCCAGTTCACGCGTGGGTGTTAAAATTAAAATGCGCGGCGGGCCTGATTTTTTACGAGGAAAATCGATCAGGTGCTGCATAGCCGGCAGCAGATAGGCTGCGGTTTTCCCCGTTCCGGTCGGTGCTGAACCCAGTACGTCACGGCCCTCCAGCGCGGCAGGGATGGCCTCAGCCTGGATGGCTGTCGGGCGCGTGAAGCCTTTTTCCTGCAGGGCATCCAGCAGGCTTTCGTCGAGTTCGAGTTCGGAGAATGTGGTTACGGTCATGGTCTACCTCAGTTTGGGGCGCTGATTATAGACAGAACAAACATAATCTTCATCTGTTTGTGTGCCAATGTCGCCATGCCAGGAGATGTTTTCCCTGCTATGTCACGTTACACTGAAGCTCTGCCATTGGGCAGATTTTGTTGAGTGGTTGCAGAGAATGACAGAAACGACGCCGCATCCGCGGCCTCAGTTACAAAAAAATGGTTTTACCTTTAAGCGATTTTTTATTGCCCACGATCGCTGTGCCATGAAAGTCGGCACCGATGGTATTTTGTTGGGTGCGTGGGCACCGGTGGCGGGGGTGCGACGCGTACTGGATATCGGTAGCGGCAGCGGTTTGATTGCCCTGATGATTGCCCAGCGTACCGCGGATGAGGTGCAAATTGATGCGGTGGAGCTGGATGCTGACGCTGCACAGCAGGCGCAGGAGAATGTGCAGGCCTCCCCCTGGGCCGCGCGGGTAACCCTCCATCAGGCCGATATTGCCCAATGGGCGGATGCCTGCGAACAACGTTACTCATTGATTGTCAGCAATCCCCCTTATTTTGCCCCAGGCGTAGCATGCGCCACGCCGCAACGGGCTACCGCGCGATCTACGGATACGCTCGATCATCAGACCTTGCTGCGCTGTGCTGCGCAGTTAATTGAAGAAGAAGGCTTTTTTTGCGTGGTGCTGCCGGAGTCACTCGGCCAAAGCATGATTGAACAGGCACAGCAGGACGGCTGGCATCTGCGTTTTCGCTATGACGTTGCTGAATATGCCCACCGACCGCCCCATCGGGTGTTGTTGGGCTTCTCCCCCTCGGCCGGGGAACAACTGATGGAGCGGTTGGCCATCCGCGATGAAAGCACACAATACTCGGAGGATTGGTGCAGTCTGACGCGGGATTTCTACTTGTTCATGTAGTGGGGCGGTGCCAGAACGGTAGGTAGCGCTTCTGCCAGCAAGTTCGGGTAGTCCGGTGTGTAATGTAAACCGCGGCTCTCTTTGCGATCCAGTGCACAGCGCACCATCAGTTCAGCGACCTGCACCAGGTTGCGCAGTTCCAACAGATTGTTGGACAGGCGGAAATGCGCGTAGTACTCATCAATTTCCTGTTGCAGCAGGTTGATGCGGCGCAACGCGCGTTCCAGCCGTTTCGTGGTGCGCACAATGCCCATGTAATCCCACATAAACAGCCGCAGCTCATGCCAGTTATGTTGAATCACTACGCGTTCATCGGCATCGTCAACGCGGCTTTCATCCCACGCCGGCAACTGATCAACCTGTTGTATCGTCGGCAGACGACGCATCACATCTTCGGCGGCAGACCAGCCATACACCAGACACTCTAACAGGGAATTCGAAGCCATACGGTTAGCGCCGTGCAGGCCGGTATAGCTCACTTCACCAATGGCATACAGGCCATCGACATCGGTGCGCCCCTGTTGATCAACCATCACGCCGCCGCAGGTGTAGTGGGCAGCCGGAACGATCGGGATCGGCTCTTTGGTCAGATCAAGGCCAAACGTCAGCAACTTTTCATAGATCATCGGGAAGTGAGCGCGAACGAAACTGGCCGGTTGATGGCTGATGTCGAGATACATGCAATCGACGCCCAGACGTTTCATTTCGTGGTCAATGGCACGCGCGACGATATCGCGCGGTGCCAGTTCGGCGCGCGGATCAAAGTCCGGCATAAAGCGCGTCCCGTCTGGGCGCAGCAGCCATGCGCCTTCGCCGCGTAACGCTTCGGTGAGCAGGAAATTTTGTGCCTGCGGATGGAAAAGGCAGGTAGGGTGGAATTGATTGAACTCCAGATTCGCCACCCGGCAACCGGCACGCCATGCCATGGCAATGCCGTCCCCGGACGCGACATCCGGGTTAGTGGTATATTGATACACTTTGGCCGCGCCACCTGTGGCGAGGATCACCGCCCGTGCCCGACAGGTTTCAACCTGCTCGCGGTTACGGTTCCAGATCCATGCGCCCACCACGCGCCGTGGCCCCGGCACGCCAATTTTATCGGATAGAATCAGATCAACGGCGTTGGTACGCTCAAGAATGCGGATGTTGGGATGGCTAAGGGCCTGGCTGACCAGCGTGGTTTCCACCGCGCGGCCGGTTGCATCGGCGCTGTGCAAAATACGGCGATGGCTGTGGCCGCCTTCACGTGTCAGGTGGTAGCGGGTTTCGCCATCACCCTGCGGCTCTTTGTCGAACGCCACGCCATTATCAATCAGCCATTGCACGCAGTCGCGCGCATTGCTGGCGATGAAACGGACGGTGTCGCGATCGCATAACCCCGCTCCGGCAATCAGCGTATCCTCCACATGCGATTCAATGCTGTCGGTTTCATCAAACACCGCCGCAATGCCGCCTTGGGCATAAAACGTTGAACCTTCATTCACCTGGGCTTTGCTCAGGACCGTAACCTGAAAATGCGGTGCCAGGCGTAACGCCAGCGACAGGCCAGCAGCGCCGCTGCCGACGATAAGGACATCGCACTGATAATCGGGTAGGGAAGTCATAATGTTTAATTTACTAAACAAAAGGTCCCCCGAGCATAAGCCCGGATGCGGCAGCTGTGAAGTATTTTAAACAGATTTCGTCGATGAATTCAGCGATTCACGGCGATAATAGCGCGATTTCAGTAAGTTATGTCTGAAAATAACCTTTACGTGTTTTTTATACCAAACTTACTGAAAATTCAGGTAATAAAGATGAAAATCATGGCGTCATGGGTTACTCTGCCAGCGATTATCGGTGCCGAATATGACGCTGCCAGCGCGGCAAGTCGCTACACTGAAAGACAATCAACAACAAAAACGTCTGGGTTCCGGTACGGAAAATTTTCAGGTCGTGGTGAACTTCATGCCAGAATATGACTCTAAGCGCATGCTTGCTCAGAACAATGAGATGTGCTGGCAGTTCATTTACGCATAAAAAAAGAGTTTGGGGAGACATTACCTCGGATGAGCGAGCAGTTAACGGATCAGGTTCTCGTTGAACGGGTTCAGAAGGGAGATCAAAAGTCATTTAACTTACTGGTGGTTCGATACCAGCATAAAGTGGCGAGCCTGGTTTCACGGTATGTCCCATCGGGCGATGTGCCAGATGTGGTACAGGAGTCTTTTATCAAAGCGTATCGCGCACTGGAATCGTTCCGTGGCGACAGCGCGTTTTACACATGGCTGTACCGTATTGCGGTAAATACAGCAAAAAATTATCTGGTGGCTCAGGGGCGCCGTCCGCCGACCAGCGATGTTGACGCAATTGATGCGGAAAACTTCGAAAGTGCGGGGGCATTAAAAGAAATTTCGAACCCTGAGAACTTAATGTTGTCTGACGAACTGAAACAAATTGTTTTTCGTACCATTGAGGCGCTACCTGAGGATCTTCGTATGGCAATCACCCTCAGAGAACTTGATGGGTTAAGTTACGAAGAGATTGCCGCCATCATGGATTGCCCGGTCGGTACGGTACGTTCTCGTATCTTCCGTGCACGAGAGGCTATTGATAATAAAGTTCAACCGCTTATCCAACGTCAGTGATAACGGCTACTGGAAGGGTACCAAAGCATGCAGAAAGAAAAACTTTCCGCTTTAATGGATGGTGAAACTTTAGATAACGAGCTTTTGGCGTCGTTATCCAGGGATGCAAATCTGCAAAAAAGCTGGGAAAGCTACCATCTGATCCGCGACACCCTGCGGGGCGATGTGGGTGAAGTGCTGCATTTTGATATCTCCGCGCGCGTGGCGGCAGCCATCGAAAATGAGCCGGTACGTAAAGTGACTTCGCTGATCCCTGAAGCACAGCCCGAACCGGTGCGCTGGAAGAAAATGCCGTTCTGGCGCAAGTCCGGTTCCTGGACAGCGCAACTGGCGCAGGTTGGCGTAGCGGCCTGTGTCTCGCTGGCGGTGATTGTCGGTGTTCAACATTACAACCAGCCAGCAGGTAGCAGCGCAACAGAAGCGTCCGATTCGCCCGTGTTCAATACGCTGCCGATGATGGGCAAGGCTTCGCCGGTAAGTCTCGGTGTGCCGTCTGATGCGTTTGATACCAACAGTTCAAACCAGCAGGTGCAGGAACAGCGTCGTCGCATCAATGCGATGCTGCAAGATTATGAGCTGCAACGTCGTCTGCATGCTGATCAGGTTCAGTTTGAGAAGAACGATCCGCAACAGGCGCAAGCGAATGTTCCCGGTAATCAGTCGTTAGGAATTCAGCAGCAGTAATGAAGCAGCTTTGGTGTGCCGTTAGCCTGCTGGCAGGCAGCCTGCTTTATACATCTACCGCCCCGGCGCAGACCTCTGCGTCCGGGGCGTTGTTACAGCAGATGGAGCAGGCAAGCCAGTCCCTCAATTACGAATTCGCTTACATCAATGTCTCACGTCTGGGCATTGAATCTTTGCGTTATCGTCATGCGGTGATCGATAACCGTATCTTTGCTCAGTTATTGCAGATGGACGGTCCGCGTCGTGAAGTGATTCAGCGTGGCAACGATATCAGCTACTTCGAACCGGGTCTTGATCCGTTCTCGCTGCCCGGCAACCACATTATCGATGCGTTGCCGCCGCTGATGTTTGCCGACTTCACCCGCCTGAGCAATGCCTATGATTTCATTCCGGTGGGGCGTTCACGTATTGCCGATCAGCTGTGTGAAGTGGTTCGTATCGTCTCCCGTGACGGCTCGCGTTACAGCTATGTGGTGTGGCTGGATGTCGATACTAAATTGCCACTACGTATCGACTTGCTGGATCGCGACGGCGAAACGCTGGAGCAGTTCCGTGTCATCAGTTTTGCTGTTGATGAAGGCGTGCGTAATCTGATGCAGGGGCTGGAGAAAGCCAATCTGCCACCCACCCTGTCGTTACCGGCTGGCGATAAAGTTCAGCTCAACTGGCAGCCGACATGGCTTCCGGCGGGGATGACGTTGATCTCGCAGAGTCGCCGTGATATCCCGGCAATGAGCAAAACCGTTGAATCCCGTCTCTATAGCGATGGTCTGTTCAGTTTTGCGATAAATGTAACGCCCGCAGATAAAAGCAGTGTTGCGCAGACATTGCGCACTGGGCGTCGCACGGTGCAGACTGAAGTGCGCAATAATAACGAGATTACCGTGGTGGGTGAGATTCCACCGACCACAGCAAAACGTATTGCGGACAGCATTGATTCGGGATCAGCAAAATGATGAGAGAATGGGCCACCGTGGTGGCGTGGAAAGAGGGTATCGCGACGCTGCATACAGAAGCGAAAACCTCCTGTAACAGTTGCTCGGCGCGTAAAGGTTGCGGCAGCCATATGCTGAATAAGCTGGGGCCAAAAAATGCGCATGTGATGCAAATCGCCAGCCCGGAACCGTTGCAGCCTGGTCAGCGTATCGAGCTGGGCATTCGTGAAAGCAGTTTGTTGGGTTCAGCGTTGTTGGTTTATATGACGCCACTGTTTGGCCTGTTTCTGGTCGCGGGCCTGTTTCAAATGCTGTTCCACAGCGATCTGGCTTCCGCCTGTGGTGCGTTACTGGGCGGCGTGGGTGGCTTCATTGTGGCGAAGGGCGTTTCTGCGGTGTTCGGTGAACGCGAGGCTTTTCAGCCAGTGATTCTCAACGTTGCTTTGCCGCCTGATGCGATGCGGGTGGAAACTGAAGTTTGATTCTTGCCGGGCCGCGTCGAACGCGGTCTTTATCACGGCGTTTAGCCGCTGAAATCTGTTGCGATTCCCCGCAGTTCCATTCTTTAACGCAAGGCGTTAACAGTGTAATATGCGTCGTCATTAATGAGGCTGACAGGGTTCCAGGTAAAACTCCATTTCCTGAATGTGTCTGTGCTCAAGTATTCAACTGATATTATAAGTGAAGATATTCATATAAATGAAGCACATACGAAATTTCTCTATCATCGCTCATATCGACCACGGCAAATCGACGCTGTCAGACCGTTTGATCCAAATTTGTGGTGGCCTGAGCGATCGTGAGATGGCGGCGCAGGTTCTGGATTCGATGGATCTGGAGCGTGAACGCGGCATTACTATTAAAGCGCAGAGCGTAACGCTCGATTACAAAGCGCTGAACGGTGAAACTTACCAGCTCAATTTTATCGACACTCCCGGACACGTGGACTTCTCCTATGAAGTATCGCGCTCTCTGGCGGCCTGTGAAGGGGCGTTGCTGGTGGTCGATGCAGGTCAGGGCGTAGAAGCACAGACGCTGGCGAACTGCTATACCGCCATGGAAATGGATCTGGAAGTCGTACCGGTACTGAACAAGATCGACCTGCCTGCGGCTGATCCGGAACGTGTCGCGGAAGAGATTGAAGACATCGTCGGTATTGATGCGGTCGATGCCGTTCGTTGCTCCGCCAAGACCGGTGTCGGTGTCCCGGATGTGCTGGAGCGTCTGGTGCGTGACATTCCGCCGCCGGAAGGTGATCCGGAAGGGCCATTGCAGGCGCTGATCATCGACTCGTGGTTTGATAACTATCTCGGCGTGGTGTCGCTGATCCGTATTAAAAACGGTACGTTGCGCAAAGGCGATAAAGTTAAAGTGATGAGCACCGGTCAGGTGTACAACGCCGATCGCCTGGGGATTTTCACCCCTAAACAAGTTGATCGTACTGAGCTGAAATGCGGCGAGGTAGGCTGGCTGGTGTGCGCCATTAAAGATATTCTCGGCGCGCCCGTGGGCGATACCCTGACGCTGCAACGCAACCCGGCAGATAAAGCGCTGCCAGGCTTTAAAAAAGTGAAGCCGCAGGTGTATGCCGGTCTGTTCCCGGTCAGCTCTGATGATTATGAAGCCTTCCGCGATGCGCTGGGCAAACTGAGCCTGAACGATGCATCGTTGTTTTACGAGCCGGAAAGCTCCACTGCGCTGGGCTTCGGCTTCCGCTGTGGCTTCCTCGGCCTGCTGCATATGGAGATCATCCAGGAACGTCTGGAACGTGAATACGATCTCGATCTGATCACCACCGCACCGACCGTGGTGTATGAAGTGGAAACCACAGATGGCGAAGTAGTGTACGTTGACAGCCCGTCTAAGCTGCCGCCGCTGAATAATATTGAAGAACTGCGCGAACCGATCGCCGAGTGTCATATGCTGCTGCCGCAGGAGTTTCTCGGCAACGTCATTACGCTCTGTATTGAGAAGCGTGGTGTTCAGACAAATATGGTTTACCACGGCAACCAGGTTGCGCTGACTTACGAAATTCCGATGGCGGAAGTGGTTCTCGACTTCTTTGACCGTCTGAAATCGACGTCGCGTGGCTATGCTTCATTGGATTATAACTTCAAACGTTTCCAGGCCTCTGACATGGTGCGTGTCGACGTGCTGATCAACGCAGAACGTGTCGATGCGCTGGCGCTGATTACTCACCGTGATAACTCGCAATATCGTGGCCGCGAGCTGGTGGAAAAGATGAAAGATCTGATCCCCCGCCAGCAGTTCGATATCGCGATTCAGGCAGCAATTGGCAACCACATTATCGCTCGCTCAACGGTCAAACAGCTGCGTAAAAACGTTCTGGCGAAATGCTATGGCGGTGACGTTAGCCGTAAGAAAAAACTGTTGCAGAAGCAGAAGGAAGGTAAGAAGCGAATGAAGCAGGTCGGTAACGTTGAGCTGCCGCAGGAAGCATTCCTTGCCATTCTGCATGTCGGTAAAGACAGCAAATAAGGAACCTCAATGGCTAATATGTTCGCCCTGATTCTGGCGATCGCCACCCTGGTAACGGGTGTTATCTGGTGTATTGATCGTTTTAAATGGGCACCGGCGCGTCGCGCGAAACAGGCTGCTGCACAAGCGCAGGCTGGCAATACGCTGGACAGCAAAACGCTGGCGAAAGTCTCTGCACAACCGGGTTGGGTGGAAACCGCCGCCTCGGTTTTCCCGGTGCTGGCGGTGGTCTTTATCGTGCGTTCATTCGTTTACGAGCCGTTCCAGATCCCGTCGGGTTCGATGATGCCCACCTTGTTGATTGGTGATTTCATCCTCGTGGAAAAATTTGCCTACGGCCTGAAAGACCCGATTACGCAAACGACGCTGATCCCCACGGGGCATCCGCAGCGTGGCGATATCGCGGTATTCAAATACCCGAAAGATCCCAGCATGGATTACATCAAGCGGGTTATTGGTTTGCCGGGTGACAAAGTGGTTTATGATCCCTATAGCAAAACCCTGACGGTCAATCCGGGTTGTGGTAATGGCAAATGCGACACCGCGCTGCCGATCACCTATACCAATATTGAGCCAAGCAGCTTTATTCAGACCTTCAGCGGCTTTGATGGTAATGAAACCGGCAATGGTTTCTTCCAGGTCCCTCAGGGTGAAACCATGCGTGGTGGCTTACGCCTCGGTACACGTAAAGAAACGCTGGGCAGCGTGACGCACGATATTCTGCTGGTTAACGAAGCGCAGAGTCAGGCGAGCATGTACTACCAGCAGCCAGGCCAGCCTCAGTCGAGCTGGATTGTGCCGCAGGGGCAGTATTTCATGATGGGTGATAACCGTGATAACAGTGCCGACAGTCGCTACTGGGGCTTTGTGCCCGAGAGAAATCTGGTCGGTAAAGCGGTTGCTATCTGGATGAGCTTTGAGAAACAAGAAGGACAGTGGCCAACTGGCGTGCGCTTAAGTCGCATTGGCGGTATTCACTGATAAACGGTTGGCTCCCTGCGGGGAGCCACTGCACACGAAACGGAACGTGTTGGAACCTCAGCCCTGTTTCGTATGCAGAGTGACAGACGCACAGAAGAACTGGAATCGCATGAACCCCATCCTCATTAACAAGCTGCAGCGCAAACTGGGCTACACTTTTACTCATCCGGAATTGCTGCAACAGGCTCTGACTCACCGCAGTGCCAGCAGTAAACACAACGAGCGTCTCGAATTTCTTGGCGATTCAATTCTCAGCTATGTGATTGCCAATGCGCTTTATCACCGCTTTCCGCGGGTTGATGAAGGCGACATGAGTCGCATGCGTGCTACGCTAGTACGTGGTAACACGCTGGCTGAAATGGCGCGTGAATTCGACCTTGGCGAATGCTTACGTCTGGGGCCGGGTGAACTGAAAAGCGGCGGTTTCCGCCGCGAATCGATTCTTGCTGATACCGTGGAAGCGCTGATTGGCGGCATCTTCCTCGACAGCAATATTCAAAACGTCGAAAAGCTGATTCTCGACTGGTATCAAACGCGACTGGAACAAATCAGTCCGGGTGATAAACAAAAAGATCCGAAAACGCGCCTGCAGGAGTTTTTGCAGGGACGTCATCTGCCGCTGCCCTCGTATCTGGTGGTGCAGGTGCGTGGGGAAGCCCACGATCAGGAATTTACCATTCACTGTCAGGTGAGTGGCATGGCTGAACCGGTGGTGGGCGTAGGCTCCAGCCGCCGTAAAGCAGAACAGGCCGCCGCCGAACAGGCGCTGATTAAACTCGGCCTCGAATAGTCACATCGCAGCACCCTGACCGGTGCTGATTAAGTCAGGACTCGAATGAGCGAACACGAAACTTATTGCGGCTTTGTCGCGATTGTTGGCCGACCGAACGTCGGCAAATCCACCTTGCTGAACCAGTTACTGGGGCAGAAGGTGTCGATCACCTCACGCAAGCCGCAAACCACGCGTCACCGCATTATGGGTATCCATACTGAAGGGCCATATCAGGCTATCTACGTGGACACACCCGGACTGCACATGGAAGAGAAACGGGCGATTAACCGCCTGATGAACCGTGCTGCCAGCAGTTCCATCGGTGACGTTGAACTGGTTATTTTCGTGGTTGACGGCACGCGCTGGACGCCAGATGACGAAATGGTGCTGAACAAGCTGCGTGACGGCAAAGTGCCGGTGGTGCTGGCGGTAAACAAGGTGGATAACATCCAGGATAAAAGCATCCTGCTGCCGCATCTCCAGTTCCTTGGTCAGCAGATGAACTTCACGGATATCGTGCCGATCTCTGCGGAAACGGGTAAAAACGTCGATACTATCGCCGCGATCGTGCGTAAGCGCCTGCCTAAAGCGGAGCACCACTTCCCGGAAGAGTACATCACCGACCGTTCACAGCGCTTTATGGCTTCCGAGATCATCCGTGAAAAACTGATGCGTTTCCTCGGTGCCGAACTGCCGTATTCCGTCACCGTTGAGATTGAAAAGTTCGAGACTAATGAACGCGGTGGCTATGATATCAGTGGCCTGATTCTGGTCGAACGTGAAGGTCAGAAGAAAATGGTGATTGGCAACAAAGGTGCCAAAATCAAAACCATCGGTATCGAAGCGCGCAGAGATATGGAAGAGATGTTCGAGGCCAAAGTCCACCTTGAGCTGTGGGTGAAGGTCAAATCTGGCTGGGCGGATGACGAACGTGCGCTGCGCAGCTTGGGTTATGTAGACGACCTCTAATCGATGGAAGGCTGGCAACGCGCCTTTGTGCTGCATAGTCGCCCTTACAGCGAAACCAGCCTGCTGCTCGATCTGTTTAGCGAAAGCGAAGGGCGGGTGCGTGTCCTTGCCAAAGGTGCACGTTCGCGTCGTTCGCAACTCAAAGGTGCGTTACAACCTTTCACCCCCTTGCTGGTGCGCTGGGGCGGGCGTGGCGAAGTCAAAACGCTGCGCAACGCTGAAGCGGTCTCGCTGGCGCTCCCTCTGAGTGGTATCACGCTCTACTGCGGCCTGTACGTGAACGAATTGCTGTCACGGGTGCTGGAGCAGGAAATTCCGTTCTCTGATCTTTTCTTTGATTACCTGAATTGTATCCAGGCACTGGCCGCTGCTAGCGGGACACCGGAGCCAGCCTTGCGCCGTTTCGAACTGGCGTTACTTGGCCATCTGGGATACGGCGTCGATTTCCTGCACTGTGCAGGCAGCGGCGAAGAAGTGGATGACGGTATGACCTACAGCTATCGTGAAGAGAAAGGATTTATTGCCAGCCTGGTGGTGAATCAGCGGAGTTTTACCGGCCGCCAACTGCGGGCGCTTTGGGAACGTGATTTCCCTGATGCCGATAGCCTGCGTGCGGCCAAACGCTTTACCAGGATGGCGCTGAAGCCGTATCTGGGTGGCAAACCGCTCAAGAGTCAGGAACTCTTTCGCCAGTTCGTGCCGAAAAAGAAGCCGGATGCGACGCGCGAATGATGCCAGTCCTGCCGCCGCGCGGTACACTGCAAACACACTAAACCTAGTTAAGGATTGTCATGGCTGAGTTGCTGTTAGGGGTCAACATTGACCACATCGCCACTGTTCGTAACGCACGTGGCACGAATTATCCCGATCCGGTGCAGGCCGCATTTATTTCTGAACAAGCTGGCGCGGATGGCATTACCGTGCACCTGCGTGAAGACCGCCGCCATATCACCGATCGTGACGTGCGTATTCTGCGCGATACCATCCAGACGCGCATGAACCTGGAAATGGCGGTGACCGATGAGATGGTTGGCATTGCCTGTGACATCAAACCGCACTTTTGCTGTCTGGTGCCGGAAAAGCGCCAGGAAGTGACCACCGAAGGCGGCCTCGATGTGGCGGGTCAGCAGGATAAAATCAATGCTGCGGTGAAGCTGCTGAGCGAGGCGGGTATTCTGGTGTCATTGTTTATCGATGCCGATCATCGCCAGATCGAAGCGGCCGTGGCGAGCGGTGCACCTTACATTGAAATTCACACCGGTGCCTACGCAGAAGCGCCTGAAGGCCTGGCACGCGATGCGGAGCTGGAGCGTATTCGTAAAGCGGCAACCTTTGCGGCCAGCCTTGGCCTTAAAGTGAATGCGGGCCACGGTCTTACCTACCATAACGTGCTGCCGATTGCAGCGCTGCCGGAAATGCATGAGCTGAATATCGGCCACGCGATTATTGGTCGTGCGGTGATGAGTGGTCTGGCTGAAGCGGTAAAAGAGATGAAGCTGCTGCTGCGGGAAGCGCGCCGTTAATGGCTATTCTCGGGCTGGGCACCGATATTGTTGAGATCGAGCGTATTGCCGGGGTGATTGAGCGTTCCGGCGATCGCCTGGCGCGCCGTGTGTTAAGCGAAGCTGAGTGGCAACAATATCAGACGCACCAGCAGCCGGTGCGTTTTCTGGCGAAGCGCTTTGCGGTGAAAGAAGCGGCGGCAAAAGCGTTTGGCACCGGCATCCGTGGCGGGCTGGCGTTCAACCAGTTTGAAGTCTATAACGATGCGCTGGGCAAACCGGGGCTGCGTTTCTTCCAGCATGCCGCCGATATTGCCAGCCAGCTCGGGGTGCAACATGTGCATGTCACGCTGGCGGATGAACGTCATTACGCCTGTGCCACGGTGATTATCGAAAATTAGTGGTGTAGCACCACAAATTTCTCCCACAGCGCCTCGCGGCTTTCGGGGTGCTGAGGGTCGGGAATGATAGTGTTATCGATCGGGCACACGCTCAGACACGTCGGCACATCATAATGGCCGACACATTCGGTGCAGCGGTCACTATCAATCTGGTAGATGGCATCCCCGAGACTGATGGCCTGATTAGGGCACTCCGGTTCGCACATGTCACAGTTGATGCAACGCTGGGTAATCAGTAAAGCCATGATCGGTTCGGTGTCTGAGGCAAGGTGATTAAAATAAGGCGCGCACCTTACCACAATTCAGTTGCTACCCCAATCTGAAGTCCGGTTTTTCTTCATCCATCTTGCGCTAGCGCAAGACTCTGGCGTGAGGTGATTGAGTAGATTTCCGTGATGGCATCATGAGTTTTTTGGTTTTTCTTTCAGATTAATAATCTCAATTTTTTTTCAGCGTTACTCACGGGGAAACAGAACGGTGTTGAGTTAGTATTTGCGCTATCAAGGATGAGATAGATGGATTGAACATGGATGTTCCGGCTGAATTAATCAGGCAGCGTCATGCTGCTGATAAGTCCCATATTGATTTAAGTTATATTACCCACTTTTATTGTAATCAAGAATCGATTGATTCCGTTGTGTCGCTATTAACAGAGTATGCAACCTATCCCGATGAGTTGTTAGATCGGATTGAGTTTATTATTGTCGATGACGGTTCGCCCATAACTTACGCTATTCCTGAGCTAAATATTAATTTTACCTGGTTGCGTATTACGACGGATATTAAATGGAATCAGGGTGGGGCGCGTAATCTGGGAGTGACCTATGCCAAATCTGATAAAATCTTAATGTCGGATCTCGACCACGCATTTCCGGCTGCCACACTTACCTCGCTGGCGAACGCGGCAAGCCCCGGGCGGTGTTTCTACAAGCTGTACCGCAAGCGTGCCAATGGGCGCTACTATAAAGGCCATGCTAATCTTTTTTTTATGAGTCGCGCGCGTTTCCTGCGTTTTTATGGTTACGACGAAGAGTATTGTGGTCATTACGGCGCAGAAGATTATCGTTTTGTGAAATACCAAAAATATCAGGGTTCACAGCAGCGTTATATGCCAAAAAATGTTTGGTGTTATGAACGCGATCTGGATAGAGATAAAACCTACCACAGTTTAGAACGCGATTTATCAGTGAATACGCCCATTGACTTGCGTAAAAAACAGGAGTGTAGTTATTTCGGTAAGGAGTCTGGCCATAGTCGGCTATTTCTTAATTTTGACTGGATTAAAGTAAAAAGCCATAACCGACAGTCAATCCCGGCACCAAAAATAAGAAAATATTGGCGTCCCTTGTGGTGGTGGCGTTGGTTATGCGCGTATGCCGCACGATAGGAATAATTAAACACCCTACTTGCAGTGACGCGATTAATCGCGCCACTGCATATCCGGTAAGAACTACACCAGTTTTTTCACCAGTTCTTCGCTATGGCGAATATGGCTGGAGGCACGTTCCGGATCGTTCTGTACCAGTGCCATAAACAGCAGATCGGTCAACGCCAGCTGGGCGCTGGTCGAGGAAATCGCCGCACTGCGCGTACTTTGTTCCTCTGCAACGGTATACAGGCAATGGGTAGCGCACTGCTGCAAGGTATTGGGGGTGAACCCGGTAAATGCCAGCACATCAGCACCGGTCTGGGCTGCTTCCTGTGCGGCGAGATTGATTTCGCGCCGTTCGCCGGTATAAGAGATGGCGAGCAATACATCACCCGCGGCCATTGCCTGCACGCTGGCGAGTAGCGCATGCATATCCTGCTCGGCCACCGCGTTGATGCCAATCTTCATCAGTTTCCACGAGAAATCTTTTGCCACCAGACCGGATGCCCCAATGCCGACCAGCAGAATGCGGTTAGCATTTTTCAGTAACTGCAACGTCTGTAACAACATCTCTTCGCTGTTAATATCAAGCGTGGCGCGAATCGCCGATATTTTCTCGGCCAACAGTTTTTCACCCACCACCTTGAGGGGATCATCGCTGAGAATATGGTTGTGCACGGTGATGGCATCGCGATCGGCCAGCGACTCGCTCAGTGCCAGCTTCAATGCTGGAAAGCCTTTATAGCCCAACTTCTGGGCAAATTTGACCACGCTGGACTGGCTGACACCGGATTCTTCCGCCAGTTTTTGCGAACTCAGATGTCGCGCCCGGTCTGGCTGCGACAACAAAAAATCCGCCAGCCGACGCTCGTTAAGCGCCAGGCGCGGATAAAGCTGGCGAATCCGCAGCAATGAACTCATGTCCGATCCTTAATTCAGAACGTAATGCGTTTTTAGTCTGTTGTATGCGGCAGGGAATGTCGCATGACAGACTACCGACCAAGAGAATAAACTATTCAGCAGGCATTGTAGTCATTGGAATTAAAAATGACACTTTTCACCCCATCGCGGATGCTGGCTACACTGTAGGGCATCAACGGCAGAATCTCAGGAGAGTGGTTTGACAAAGGGTACGCAACGACGCGTGGTGTTTTTTGATCTCGACGGCACGCTGCATCAGCAGGATATGTTTGGTACGTTCATGCGCTATCTGCTGAAACATCAGCCGCTGAATCTGCTACTGGTGCTGCCATTGTTGCCGGTGATCGGCGTGGGATTGCTGTGGAAAGGTCGCGCCGCACGCTGGCCGATGAGTTTATTGCTGTGGGCGATCACCTTTGGTCACAGCGAAAAACGCCTGTTGCAGCGTGAAGCGGAGTTTGCCCAGTGGTTTCGTCAACGCGTCACTGCGTTTCCTGTGGTTCAGCAACGATTAAGCGACTATCTCAGCAGCGATGATGCGGATGTCTGGTTAATCACCGGTTCGCCGCAGTCACTGGTGGAGCAGGTCTATTTCGACTCCTCTTTTCTGCCGCGCGTGCAGTTAATCGCCAGCCAGATGAAGCCGGGCCGGGGAGGACGGGTGCTGGCGATGCGCTGCCTGGGGCATGAAAAAGTGGCGCAGCTGGAGGAAAAGATTGGCACGCCGCTGCAGCTGTATAGTGGCTACAGCGACAGCAAGCAGGACAACCCACTGTTGTTCTTTTGTCAGCATCGCTGGCGCGTCACCCCGCGCGGTGATTTGCAACAACTGGAATAACCTTTCGATTCCGTTATAATGCGCCGCCTTGACAGCCCGCAGGAGTAACCTGGTGAACCCACAGACAGATGAATACTGGATGCGTCACGCATTGCGTCTCGCACGGCTGGCGTGGGAGCAGGGTGAAGTGCCGGTCGGTGCGGTGCTGGTGCAGGGCGATACGGTGATTGGGGAAGGCTGGAACCGCCCAATTGGTCAACACGACCCCACGGCTCACGCGGAAATCATGGCACTACGCCAGGGCGGCAAAGTACTGGAAAACTATCGCCTGCTGGATACCACCCTGTATGTCACGCTGGAACCCTGTGTGATGTGCGCCGGGGCGATGGTGCACAGCCGCATTACGCGGCTGGTCTACGGGGCAAAAGATGAAAAAACCGGTGCAGCCGGTTCATTGCTGGATGTGATTGGTCATCCGGGAATGAATCACCAGATTCAGATCGATTCGGGGGTGCTGGCGGAGGAGTGCGCAGCGATGCTGAGTGATTTTTTCCGCATGCGCCGCGAGCAAAAGCGAGCGCTGCGCCAGGCGCAGCGTGATGCCGGTTAATTCATGGCAATTTTAGGTTCGACCGCCGGGTAACCGGCACCCAGTTCTGCTTCCAGCGCGGATTGCTGCGCCAGCCGCTTCTCCTGCTCCTGCAGGTAACCCTCCAGGCTAATCTGATACTTACGAATATTCTCGACGTAATTATAGGCTTCATGACCGCGTGCATAGCCATAGGTGGTCTGCGCGTAATAGCGTTTCTGGCTCAGCATCGGCAAGCGTAACTTTACATCGGCCCAACTGTCGGGATTGCCACCTTGTTTGGCGGTCAGCTTACGCGCATCGAGCATATGGGCGTAGCCCATGTTGTAAGCCGCCAGAGCAAACCAGATACGTTCATCATCCGGGATAGTGTCGGGGACTTTTTCTATCATCCGTTGCAGGTACTCGCTGCCACCACGAATGCTTTGCTCAGGGTCAAGGCGGTCGCCAACGTTGAGACTGTCGGCAGTGTTACGCGTCAGCATCATCATACCGCGTACCCCGGTGGGGGATGTTGCCTGTGGATTCCAGTGTGATTCCTGATAGGAGATGGCTGCCAGCAATCGCCAGTCGATGCTGGACGCATATTTTTCAAATAACGGCTTAATGTCCGGCAAGGTGTTGTCTATCGCGCGCAAGAAAGTGCGGGTATCGACATAATCAAAGGTGCCAACATGGCCGAGGTACTTCTCCTCCAGTCGCGCCATCGTGCCTTCTTCGCCCATCTGACTATAGAAGTCGAGCATCGCCGCGTTCAGGCTGTCATCCTGTTCATTGTGTGGCAGATACCAGGTCACCGGTTCTTCGTCGGTGATATCAAAGGCGACCGCCAGCTGTGGATGGATGCGTTGCAGCAGGCCGATGGTGACCGAATCCCCTACGGTGTAATCCAGCTTGCCATCCGCCACGGCTTCCAGCAGCGCTTTTTGTCCCTGATCGGCGGCAATGGACCAGTCGAGATCGGGATAGTGATCGGCTTTGGCGGAACGTAAAGTTGACAGGTACGCCGATCCGGACTGCACGACCAGCCGACCCTTCAGGTCACCGAGGTTCTTTGGCCGCGGCTTATCAATACGGTACACCAACTGCTGTGACACCGAGTAGTAACTCGGTCCGGTCTGATAACGGGCGATGCGATCGTTGTTGTAGATCAGGCCTGCCGCCAGCAAATCCGCTTTACCATCATCAAGATCGTCAAACAGGTCGCCGAGGTTCGGACGCACCGTCACCTCAAGTTTGACACCCAGATAATCGGCGAAGCGCTTCGCCAGCTCGTAGTCCATACCCGCTGGTGCATTATTGACGGTGTAGTAAGTCAGCGGGGAGTTAACGGTACTGATGCGCAGTACTCCCCGTGATTTGATCTGCGATATCGCGTCTTTGCCACCCCCGTACCAGGGGATCGACGGCCACAGTGCCAGCGCAAGTAGCACGGTGATCAGACCGATGAACAGATAGTTTAATTTCAGGCGTTTCAAATAGTTGTCTCTCGCTGGCTCTCAGGCCTCTGTCTTTATTAGGCAGTATTGATCTTCTTGGCACTCCCAGAGCGAAGGGCATTTTGCGCAACAAAGCGAGCTGGAGCAACTTATATAGCAAGATTTGCGCAATTTTCAGGCAAATACTAAGACTCATAAATTCTGCGCAAACGGTTTCGTAACCGGTGCTGTTTCTCTATAATACGCCCCGTTTTCCCTGTTGCGCCCAATGAAGCGTCGCCCGGCGCTTCGAAGACGAGAGATCTTTAATGATGGAAATTCTGCGTGGTTCGCCCGCCCTGTCGGCATTTCGTGTAAACAAACTGCTGACCCGCTTTCAGGACGCTCATCTGCCGGTGAGTGATATTTACGCCGAGTACGTCCATTTTGCCGATGTCAGCGCGCCGCTGAGTGCGGATGAAAAAGCCCGCCTGCAACGTCTGCTGAAATACGGTCCGTCTCTCGCCGAGCATGCGCCACAAGGGCGTCTGTTGCTGGTGACGCCGCGTCCTGGCACTATTTCTCCCTGGTCTTCCAAAGCGACCGACATCGCCCACAATTGTGATCTGCCGCAGGTACGTCGTCTGGAGCGCGGTATGGCGTTCTATGTACAGGCACCTGAACTGAACGATGCGCAGTGGCAAACCCTCGCCAGCCTGCTGCATGACCGCATGATGGAAACCGTGTTTGCCGACCTCAACGACGCGCAGCAGCTGTTTGCTCATCATGAGCCGCAACCGCTGAAAAGCGTTGATGTCCTCACTGGCGGCCGTCAGGCACTGGATCAGGCCAACCGCACGCTGGGGCTGGCACTGGCCGATGACGAAATCGACTACCTGCTGGATGCCTTCACCAAACTGGGCCGCAACCCGAACGACATTGAACTCTATATGTTCGCGCAGGCGAACTCTGAGCATTGCCGTCACAAAATTTTCAACGCCGACTGGATTATCGACGGCGAAAAACAGCCGAAATCGCTGTTTAAAATGATCAAAAACACCTTCGAACAAACGCCGGATCACGTGTTGTCTGCCTATAAAGACAACGCGGCGGTGATGGAAGGGTCTGAAGTTGGCCGCTACTACGCGGATGCGGAAAAAGGCGAATACGACTTCCATCAGGAACAAGCCCATATCCTGATGAAGGTGGAAACCCACAACCACCCGACGGCGATTTCACCGTGGCCGGGTGCTGCGACCGGTTCCGGTGGCGAAATTCGTGACGAAGGGGCAACCGGACGTGGTGCTAAACCCAAAGCGGGTCTGGTGGGCTTCTCGGTGTCCAACCTGCGTATTCCCGGCTTTGAACAGCCCTGGGAAGAAGATTTCGGTAAACCCGATCGTATCGTCACCGCGCTGGATATCATGACCGAAGGCCCGTTGGGCGGCGCAGCCTTTAACAACGAATTTGGTCGTCCGGCCCTGAACGGCTACTTCCGTACTTATGAAGAGCGCGTTAACAGCCACAACGGTGAAGAGCTGCGTGGTTACCACAAGCCGATCATGCTGGCGGGCGGCATTGGTAACATCCGTGCCGACCACGTACAGAAAGGTGAGATCGTTGTAGGTGCCAAGCTGATCGTGCTGGGTGGCCCGGCGATGAATATCGGTCTGGGTGGTGGCGCGGCATCGTCCATGGCTTCCGGTCAGTCTGATGCTGACCTCGACTTCGCTTCCGTTCAGCGTGATAACCCGGAAATGGAACGCCGTTGTCAGGAAGTGATCGACCGTTGCTGGCAGTTGGGTGAAGCTAACCCGATTCTGTTTATCCACGACGTCGGTGCGGGCGGACTGTCTAACGCCATGCCGGAACTGGTGAGCGACGGTGGCCGTGGTGGTCGCTTCAATCTGCGTGATGTGCTGAGCGACGAGCCGGGCATGAGCCCGCTGGAAGTGTGGTGTAACGAATCGCAGGAACGTTATGTACTGGCGGTTGCGCCGGACAAACTGCCGCTGTTTGACGAGTTGTGCAAACGCGAGCGCGCCCCTTATGCGGTCATTGGTGAAGCCACAGAAGAGCAGCATCTGAGCCTTGCCGACAGCCATTTTGACAATAAACCGATCGACATGCCGCTGGACGTACTGCTGGGCAAAACGCCGAAGATGACGCGTGACGTGGTACGTCAACAGGCGCAAGGTGAAGCGTTGCAGCGCGACGGCATCACCATTGCCGATGCGGTAAACCGGGTGCTGCACCTGCCGACCGTGGCAGAAAAAACCTTCCTGGTGACCATTGGCGACCGTACCGTGACCGGTATGGTGGCGCGTGACCAGATGGTTGGCCCGTGGCAGATCCCGGTTGCCAACTGCGCGGTGACCACCGCCAGCCTCGACAGCTATTACGGTGAAGCCTTCGCTATGGGCGAACGTGCACCGGTGGCGTTACTCGACTTTGCTGCTTCAGGCCGTCTGGCCGTCGGTGAAGCCCTGACCAACCTGGCGGCTACGGCGATTGGTTCGCTCAAGCGCGTGAAGCTGTCTGCCAACTGGATGTCAGCAGCCGGTCACCCGGGTGAAGATGCCGGTTTGTATGAAGCGGTGAAAGCGGTTGGCGAAGAACTTTGCCCGGCGCTGGGTATCACCATCCCGGTGGGTAAAGACTCCATGTCGATGAAAACCCGCTGGCAGCAGGGCAATGAGCAACGTGAGATGACTTCTCCGCTGTCGCTGGTGATCACGGCGTTTGCCCGTGTTGAAGATGTACGCCGTACCGTCACCCCGCAGCTCCAGGCGGGCCAGGACAACCTGCTGTTGCTGGTGGACCTGGGCAACGGTGCCAACACCCTCGGCGCAACCGCGCTGTCGCAGGTGTATCGTCAACTGGGTGATAAACCGGCCGATGTGCGTGATGCTCAGCAACTGGCTGGTTTCTTCAACGCCATTCAGGCGCTGGTGGCTGAGCAGAAACTGTTGGCCTACCATGACCGTTCCGACGGCGGTTTACTGGTGACGCTGGCTGAGATGGCGTTCACCGGCCACTGCGGTATCGAGGCGGATATCGCCGCACTGGGTAGCGATGCGCTGGCCGCACTGTTTACCGAAGAATTGGGTGCTGTGCTGCAAATCAACGCTGCCGATCGCGATGCGGTGCTGAAGACCTTCGCCGATCACGGTCTGGCGACCAACGTGCATGTGATTGGTCAGGCGTTGCCGGGCGACCGTTTTGTTATCCGTTCTGGCGAGCACGCGGTGTACAGCGAAAGCCGTACTACTCTGCGCACCTGGTGGGCAGAAACCACCTGGCAGATGCAGCGCCTGCGTGATAACCCGGCCTGTGCTGACCAGGAACACGAAGCGAAGAAAAACGACAACGATCCGGGCCTGAATGTCCATCTGACCTTCAAACCGGAAGAAGATGTCGCCGCGCCGATGATCGCCACAGGTGCGCGTCCACGCGTTGCCGTGCTGCGTGAGCAGGGCGTTAACTCACACGTTGAAATGGCTGCGGCGTTCCATCGTGCCGGTTTCACTGCGGTCGACGTACACATGAGCGACCTGCTGGCGGGGCGTCGCGGTCTGGAAGAGTTCCACGCGCTGGTCGCCTGTGGCGGCTTCTCATACGGTGACGTACTGGGCGCGGGTGAAGGCTGGGCGAAATCGATTCTGTTCAACAGCCGCGTGCGTGATGAGTTCGAAAACTTCTTCCACCGTCCGCAGACACTGGCGCTGGGCGTATGTAACGGCTGCCAGATGATGTCCAACCTGCGTGAGCTGGTGCCGGGCAGCGAACTGTGGCCACGCTTTGTCCGCAACCAGTCAGAACGTTTTGAAGCGCGTTTCAGCCTGGTGGAAGTGGCCGCCAGCCCGTCGTTGCTGCTGGACGGTATGGCCGGTTCGCGGATGCCAATCGCCGTGTCGCACGGTGAAGGTTTTGTTGAAGTGCGTGACGGTGCACATCTCGCCGCGCTGGAAAGCAAAGGTCTGGTGGCACTGCGCTTCGTCGACAACTTCGGTAAAGTGACGGAAACCTATCCGGCCAACCCGAACGGCTCGCCGAACGGTATCACTGCCGTGACCAACGAAAGCGGCCGCGTCACCATTATGATGCCGCACCCGGAACGTGTCTTCCGTACCGTCAGCAACTCCTGGCACCCGGCTGAGTGGGGCGAGGACAGCCCGTGGATGCGTATTTTCCGCAACGCGCGTAAGCAGTTGGGTTAATCGTTGTAGCGGCGCGAGATATCGCACCATGAAGGGCGTCCAGCAGGACGCCCTTTTTTATGGGGTGTCGGAAAACAGCGACACCGCTACGGTTAAATTGTCGCTAAAAGGTGACACGTAACCTGTTGATATTTCATGAAGTAATTTTCGCCTCTGAAACGCGTTGCTAATCAGCGACACTTTAATGGACCGGACGGTAAAAAATGTCCAGCAGAGTGCGCCGTTCATCGGGCATTCCTCTGATAATAAACGTTATTTTATTTTTGGCACGATACTTGCTATAATAATCACGTTGCTCATTCTCCTGCTTATGATTGCCCCGCATTGCGGTTGAGCTCATAAAAACTGAATGACGCACCAAACGGTGCCTGCCGTCCACCCAACCGATAATCGCTTGCTTTGCAACGTTATCAAGCATCGGACGTAACGTTGAGTTAGGCACCACCTTATTCCCGCGCGAGGCATTTCGCGTCGCGCATAACGGCAGGCATCGCGCCTGCCGTTTTCTTTTCTGTACTTTCTTCCGCTGTCAGACTCCGCTAGCATTCCTCAGTCAAATTTTAAGGAAATCTGTTGTGAAGAGATGGCGTCTGTTTCCCCGATCGTTGCGTCAGCTGGTGCTGATGGCGTTCCTGCTGGTGCTGCTGCCTTTGTTGGTGCTGGCATGGCAGGCCTGGGAAAGCCTGTCGGCGCTGAGTAATCAGGCGGCGGATACCAATCGCAACACCTTTACGGATGTGCGCCGCAGCGAAGCGATGGCACGGACGGCTATCGAACTGGAGCGTAGCTATCGCCAATATTGTGTATTGGGGGATGAGACGCTGGCTCATTTGTATCAGTCGCAACGCGTGCGCTACGACCAAATGCTCAGCAGTCACGCAGCCAGCCTGCCGGAGTTACCGGCGTTCAAAATCTTATCCGCGACGCTACCGCAACTGGAAACGCTGCAATGTTCCAATGGAAACCCGGCAACCGCGGCGGCGGCGGCGCTGGAGCGGTTCTCTGATACCAACGCCCAGATGGTCCAGGCCACGCGCGAAGTGGTATTTTCACGCGGACTTCAATTGCAGCGAGAAATTGCCGATCGCGGTCAGTTTTTTGGCTGGCAGGCGCTGATATTGTTCCTGATCAGTCTGGCATTGGTATTGCTGTTTACCGGAATGATCATCGGCCCGGTGAAACGTGTCGAACGCATGATTAACCGGCTGGGCGAAGGTAAAGCGCTGGGCGATAGCGTCAGCTTCCGTGGGCCGCGCGAAATCCGCTCCCTCGGGCAGCGCATTGTCTGGCTGAGTGAACGCCTGAGCTGGCTGGAGACCCAGCGACATGAATTTTTACGGCATCTTTCCCATGAGTTGAAAACGCCACTTGCCAGCCTGCGTGAGGGCACGGAGCTGCTGGCCGATCAGGTAGCAGGTCCACTCAATAGCGAGCAGCAGGAAGTGGTGGCGATTCTCGATACCAGCAGCCGCCATCTGCAACGGCTGATTGAGCAACTGCTGGATTACAACCGCAAGCTGGCGGATGGCCCGATGGCGCTCGATAGCGTCGCGTTGGATGCTATCGTCGATACGGTGGTGAAGTCGCATTCGCTGCCCGCGCATGCCCGGCACATGAAGACCCATGTTGATTTGCAGGTGAACCATTGCCTGGCGGAGGCCACCTTGTTGCAACGGGTGATCGATAACCTTTATTCGAACGCCGTGAACTACGGTAGCGAATCCGGTAACATCTGGCTGCAAAGCCAACAGAAGGGCAATGAGGTGTGGATTGAGGTGGCAAACACCGGCACACCGATTCCGGCTGAGGAGCAGGCGATGATTTTTGAGCCTTTTTATCAGGGCAGCCAGCAGCGTAAAGGGCCAGTTAAAGGCAGCGGGCTGGGTTTAAGCATCGCTAAAGATTGCCTGCGCAGGATGCAGGGTGATTTGCAATTGGTGACCCGCAAGGATGCGGATGTCTGTTTTCGTATTATTTTGACTACCACCGCCGGGAATGCCTGATCAATGAAATTATCCCTCAAAGATTTTCTTGCCGCTGGCCTGATGGTCTTCGGCCTGGCGGGTTGCCATGCACCCACCACCGACAGCGCCTTGCGTGATGACAGCACGCTGCCGGAACCACAGGTACGCTTACCGGACTATCTGGCCACCGATTGTGGCAATATCTGGCAAATCGATTATCTTGCCGCAATGAATAACCCGCTGTACTGGCAACGTGCAATTGATTGCGCCGAACGCCTCTCCCCGGCGGAAGCCAGAGTGGAAGCGCGCCGTTGGCCGGTACAAAGCTGGTCACGCGCCTTTAAACAAGGCATCTTGCTGGCGAACGGCAACGTCACGCCGCAGGAGCGTCGTGATTACGTCGAGGCGCTGGATAGTTACAGCACGGCGTTTCCGGCGGCGGTACGTCCGCTGATTCAACTGTGGCGTAGCAATCAGGCGGCTCAACTTGAACTGAGCGAGGCACGCGGACGCTATACGCGGCTACAAGAAAGCAGTGATGCCGAACTGGATAGCCTGCGTCAGCAGCAACGCACTTTGCGTAATTCGCTGAATGATACGCAGCACAAGCTGGAGCGTCTGACCGATATTGAACGCCAGCTCTCCTCGCGTAAGGCACCCGATAGCAGCGACAATGCGCACAGCAGCAGTACCAATGAGGAGCAGCCATGATGAAACAGGCGGCACGTTTATTGCTGGTGGATGATGATCCTGGCTTGCTAAAGCTGCTGGGGATGCGTTTAAGCAGTGAAGGCTATCAGGTGGCAACCGCGGCCAGTGGCCCGGAGGCGTTACGTCATCTGCAAAAAGAGAAGGTCGATCTGGTGATCAGCGACCTGCGGATGGATGAGATGGATGGTCTGGCGCTGTTCGGCGAAATTCAGAAGCGTCATACGGGCCTGCCGGTGATCATCCTGACAGCACACGGATCGATCCCGGAAGCGGTTTCTGCTACCCAGCAGGGGGTATTCAGCTTTCTCACCAAGCCGGTGGATCGCGATGCGCTGTATAAAGCGATTGACGAGGCACTGGCGCAACGTGCCCCGGCCAGTGATGACAGCTGGCGTGAAGCGGTCGTCACACGTAATCCACTGATGCTGCGGCTGCTGGAACAGGCACATATGGTGGCGCAATCGGATGTCAGCATTTTGATCAACGGTCAAAGCGGTACCGGTAAAGAGGTATTGGCGCAAGCCATCCATGCCGCCAGCCCGCGCGCCAGCAAACCCTTTATCGCCATTAACTGCGGTGCGCTACCGGAACAATTGCTGGAGTCAGAGCTATTCGGTCACGCCAAAGGCGCGTTTACCGGTGCGGTGAGTGCGCGTGAAGGGCTGTTTCAGGCGGCGGAAGGCGGTACGCTGTTCCTTGATGAAATCGGTGATATGCCGCAGGCGTTGCAGGTGAAACTGCTCCGGGTGTTGCAGGAACGCAAAGTGCGTCCGCTCGGCAGCAACAACGATATCAACATCAATGTGCGCATCATTTCGGCCACCCATCGTGATTTACCTAAAGCGATGGAGAAGAAGAGTTTTCGTGAAGATCTCTACTATCGCCTTAATGTGGTGAATCTGAAGATCCCGGCGCTGCACGAACGCGCGGAAGATATTCCGTTGCTGGCGAATCATCTGTTACGCCAGGCGGCCGATCGGCATAAACCCTTTGTGCGCAGTTTCTCCGTCGATGCCATGAAACGGTTGGTGGGCGCCAGCTGGCCGGGTAATGTGCGTCAGTTGGTCAACGTGATCGAGCAATGCGTGGCGTTAAGTACTTCGCCGGTGATTGGTGACGCGCTGGTGGAGCAGGCGCTGGCGGGGGAGAACACGGCGCTGCCGACCTTTGTCGAAGCGCGTAACCAGTTTGAGCTGAATTATCTGCGCAAGCTGTTACAAATGACCAAAGGAAATGTCACCAATGCGGCGCGTCTGGCTGGACGCAACCGCACAGAATTCTATAAGCTGCTGTCGCGCCATGAACTGGACGCCAGCGATTTTAAAGAGTAGCTTGCTGCGGCTGCGGCAGAAACACTTATACTATCTGTTATCCGTCCGGCCACGGAGGGAGTGAAAAAAGGATCTGTCATGAAAAAGATCGATGCAATTATCAAACCATTTAAACTCGATGATGTACGCGAGGCGTTAGCCGAAGTCGGCATCACCGGGATGACGGTCAGCGAAGTGAAAGGATTTGGTCGTCAGAAAGGCCATACCGAACTGTATCGCGGTGCCGAGTATATGGTCGACTTTCTGCCGAAAGTAAAAATTGAGATGGTGGTGGGTGACGATATCGTTGATACCTGCGTTGAGACCATCATGAAAACCGCGCAGACCGGCAAAATTGGCGACGGTAAAATCTTTGTCTTTGATGTCGCCCGTGTTGTACGTATCCGTACTGGCGAAGAGGATGAAGAGGCGATCTAATCGCCCTTTGAATGGCTGAAAAGCCCGCAACGTTCCGCGCTGCGGGCTTTTTTATTGTACCTGGCGTAGCGGCGCGATTTATCGCGCAATCCCTGATTTACAGCACCTTATGCGGACCAAATACTTCGTAATGAATGCGGTCAGCATCGATGCCAGCATCCAGCAACTGGCGAGCGACAAACTGCATAAACGCCAGTGGGCCGCACAGCCAGAACTGACGCTCAGCCTCGCCCAACGCGGCGGAAGCGCTGCCTAAATCCATCAACCCCTGCGCATCGTAGTGCCCTGCATCTGCGGCCGTGGGTTGGCGATACCAGACATGGCGGGTGAAATTCGGCAGGCGGCGACCCAGTGCGGTCACTTCTTCAGCAAACGCATGTTGTGTGCCATCTTCCGCCGCATGCAGCCAGTTAACCGCCGCCGGATGGGCCTGTGCGGCCAGCGAGGCTAACATCGCCAGCATCGGCGTCTGGCCGACCCCCGCCGAAATCAGCGTAACCGGTGTCGTTGGTGTTACTTGCAGGAAGAAGTCCCCAGCCGGTGCTGCGCACTGCACCACATCCCCCACTTTTGCCTGATCATGCAACCAACCGGAGACGCTGCCGCGGTCTTCACGTTTTACGGCTATGCGGTAGCACTGACCATTCGGCTGGTGCGTCAGCGAGTATTGACGATGTTGCAGATGCCCCGCGCTGTCCGGGCGCAGGCTGATCGCCAAATACTGGCCTGGCAGGAAATCTGCCACGGCCTCGCCATCAACGGGGGCCAGCTCGAAACTTTTGATCACGCTGCTTTGCTGGTGAATGGCACGGATGCGGAAATCGCGCGCGCCGCGCCACCCGCCAACCTTCGTCGCTGAAGCGCGATAAAGGGTTTCCTCGCGCTGGATAAACACCTCGGCCAACACCCCATAGGCTTTACCCCAGGCTTGTAATACTTCTTCGCCCGGGTCCAGCAACGCCTGCATGGTCGCCAGCAGATTTTCACCAACGATAGCGTACTGCTCCGGCTGAATATTCAGGCTGACATGTTTCTGGGCGATTTTTTCTACCGCTGGCAGTAGCACAGCAAGGTTCTCCAGATTGGCACCGTAAGCGCAGATCGCGTTGAACAACGCTTCACGCTGATTACCGCTGCGCTGGTTGTTCATGTTGAACACGTCTTTGAGTTCCGGGTGTTGCGTCAGCATACGCTGATAGAAATGCCCCGTGAGTTGCGGGCCAAGTTGAGCGATGGCGGGCAGGGTCGATTTAACCGTGGCGATGGTTTGCGCGTCGAGCATGGTGAATCCTCATAGCGATTTAAAAGATGTATTTTAAATGCATCTTATAATCGCGACGCAGCGGTTGTAAATCCCCCCGATCGTTGCGGGATCATTCACCTGCACTGGAATCTGTCTCGCAAACCTGAAATTTTTTCCGCTTCATGCTGAGGAAATATCCTGATTATCCGGCTTGCAAAAATGCGTAAAAAACCCGTTCCAGCGCCGTGCCAATCGTTTGCGTAAAAAGAAAGGATTGCGGCTACCGTCACCTGCCAAAACGGTTTACACTGTGGGCCTTCGCCCCTTCGCGGGGCTTAAACTGCCGTTAAAAAGTTAGCTGAGTCAGGAGATGCGGATGTTAAAGCGTGATATGAACATTGCCGATTATGATGCCGAGTTGTGGCAGGCGATGGAGCAAGAGAAAGTGCGTCAGGAAGAGCACATTGAACTGATTGCTTCTGAAAACTACACCAGCCCACGCGTTATGCAGGCGCAAGGTTCACAGCTCACCAATAAATACGCGGAAGGGTATCCGGGCAAGCGCTACTACGGCGGATGTGAATACGTTGATATCGTTGAGCAACTGGCGATCGACCGCGCGAAAGCGCTGTTTGGTGCAGATTACGCCAACGTGCAACCGCACTCTGGTTCTCAGGCTAACTTTGCGGTGTACACCGCGCTGCTGCAACCAGGCGATACCATTCTGGGTATGAACCTGGCGCACGGTGGTCACCTGACTCACGGTTCACCGGTTAACCTGTCCGGTAAACTGTATAACGTCGTGCCATACGGCATCGATGAAACCGGTAAAATTGACTACAACGAACTGGCTGAACTGGCGAAAACCCACAAGCCGAAAATGATCGTTGGTGGCTTCTCTGCCTACTCAGGCGTGGTTGACTGGGCAAAAATGCGTGAAATCGCTGACAGCGTTGACGCCTGGCTGTTCGTTGACATGGCACACGTTGCCGGTCTGATCGCCGCTGACGTCTACCCGAACCCGGTTCCGCATGCGCACATCGTGACCTCTACCACCCATAAAACCCTGGCGGGTCCGCGTGGCGGCCTGATCCTGGCGAAAAACGGTGACGAAGAGCTGTACAAAAAACTGAACTCCGCGGTATTCCCGGGTGGTCAGGGTGGCCCGCTGATGCACGTTATCGCCGGTAAAGCGGTCGCGTTCAAAGAAGCGATGGAGCCTGAGTTCAAAACTTACCAGCAACAAGTGGCTAAAAACGCCAAAGCGATGGTAGAAGTGCTGCTGGAACGCGGTTACAACATCGTTTCAGGTGGCACCTATAACCACCTGTTCCTGATTGACCTGGTGAGCAAGAACCTGACCGGTAAAGAAGCGGATGCCGCGCTTGGCCGTGCCAACATCACCGTCAACAAAAACAGCGTGCCGAACGATCCGAAAAGCCCGTTCGTGACCTCTGGTATCCGCATCGGTACCCCGGCGGTAACCCGTCGTGGCTTTAAAGAAGCGGAAGTCCGTGAACTGGCTGGCTGGATCGCTGATGTGTTGGACAACATCAACGACGAAGCAACCATCGAACGTACCAAACAGAAAGTGTTGGATATCTGTGCACGTCTGCCGGTTTATGCCTGATAAGGCCTGAGTTCGCAGCGTAAAAAAGGATGGCGTAAAGCCATCCTTTTTTTATGCCCCGGATTCAACCGGCACCAGATGGCAGGCCACACGTTGCCCCTCGGCTTTCAACGCCAGTACCGGCCGTTCTGCACGGCAGCGATCGGTGACATACGGGCAGCGGGTGTGAAAGCGGCAGCCCGTCGGGGGAGACAGCGGGCTGGGCAGTTCCCCCGTCAGGCTGACATTTTTCCCGCGATCGCGCGGATTCATACTTGGTGCGGCGCGCAGCAGGGCCTGGGTATAAGGATGCAATGGCGAAGTAAACAACCTTTCTGTCTCGGCAATTTCGACCACTTCACCCAGGTACATCACCGCCACACGGTGCGAAATATGCCTGACCAGTCGCAGATCATGGGCGACGAACAGCACGGTCAGGTTGAGTTTCTGCTGCAAATCCAGCAGCAGGTTAACGACCTGCGCCTGCACCGAGACATCCAGCGCTGACACCAACTCATCGGCAATCAGCACCGTTGGCTCTACCGCCAGGGCGCGGCTGATGCCAATACGTTGACGTTGGCCGCCAGAAAACTCATGCGGCAACTTATCGATAGCGTCGAGCGGGAGACGTACCAACGTCATCAGTTCTCGAATGCGTGCGGGAATCGCCTGTTTCGGGCACATGTTGTGCACCGAGAGTGCCTCGGTCAGCACCTGCCCGACGGTCATGCGTGGGTTCAGTGAGCTGTAGGGGTCCTGAAAAATCATCTGCACCTGGCGGTTAAAACTGCGTCGTGCTTTGCCATGCAGGGTGGCGATGTCTTTGCCATTGAAATAGATTTTTCCCTCATTGGTGGGCAGCAGCCCAACCATGGCGCGGGCCAGTGTCGATTTACCGCAGCCCGATTCACCCACCACGCCCAGCGTCTCGCCGGGCATCAGTTCCAGCCGGACCCCGTTCAGCGCCTGGACCACCTTGCGTGGCTTGCCCTGAATTTTATCGAAAATCGACTGGGCCACCGGAAAGTGCACCATGGCTTCCTCGACGCTGACAATCGGCAAACCTCGTTGCAGAGTGACTTCACTCATCTTAAACCCCCTCCGGCAACGTCAGGTTGGCGTGATGATGGCAGGCCACCTGGTGATGTGGATTCAGTGCCTCAGACACAGGCAGTTGCCTGAGACACACGTCAGTTTTATAACGACAGCGTGGGCTGAAACTACAGCCTGCTGGCAGATCGAGCAGGGAAGGGGGCGTCCCTTCGATTGACAACAGCGGCTGGCGTTCGCCGCCTGTCTGCGGCACCGAAGCGATCAACCCTTGTGTATAAGGGTGGCGCGGTTGACTGAAGATCTCTTCCACCGGCGCGGTTTCGACGATCCGTCCCGCATACATCACGGCGACGCGATCGCAGAGTTGAGCGACAACCCCCAGATCGTGGGTGACAAAGATAATCCCCATGTCGAGCTGATCGCGCAGGCTGAACAGCAGTTGCAGGATCTGCTCCTGAATGGTGACATCCAGCGCGGTGGTGGGTTCGTCGGCCAGCAACAGACGTGGATTGCCCGCCAGAGCAATGGCGATCATCACGCGCTGACGCATCCCGCCGGAAAACTGATGTGGATAATCGTCAAGGCGCAGCTCCGGGGCCGGAATCCCGACTTGATTTAATAGCTCAATGGCGCGCTGACGGCACTGTTTGCGGTTCAGATCGGTATGCGCGCGCAGGCTTTCCTCGATTTGCCGCCAGACAGTTAATACCGGGTTCAGCGCGATCATCGGTTCCTGAAAAATCATCGCAATTTCACCGCCACGGATGCTGCGCAGTTCAGCAGGGCGCAGGCTCGCAATCTCACGCCCCTGCCATTTGACCGAGCCGGAAATTTCCGCGCTCGACGGCATCAAATGCAGTAACGAGCGCAGCGTGACACTTTTGCCGGAACCGGATTCGCCAACCAACCCGAGAATTTCGCCCGGCTTCAGGCTGAAATTGACGTCCTGGATCGCCCGCAAGCTACCACGTGAGGTATGAATCAGGGTGTTGAGCTGATTCACCTCCAGCAAAGGGGATGTATCACTGGGCATAATTCGTTCTCATGTTTGCTAACGGCTGCCGGGGCGGAGCCAGTCGGCCAGCAGATCGCCAAACAGGCTAAATCCCAGTCCGGTCAGGACGATGGCGAGGCCAGGAAAAATAGTGATCCACCAGGCGGTGTCCATGAAATTCTTGCCGGAGGCAATCAGTACCCCCCATTCCGCCGTCGGGGGCTGCGCGCCCAGGCCGAGATAACCGAGGCTGGAGCCGAGCAGAATGGCGAGTGCCATATCTGTCATCCAGTACACCAGCGTGGTGGTGATAACGTTCGGCAGCACATGGCGAAAGATGATCCTTGGCGTGCTGTAACCCATGACTTTACCTGCGGCAACGTACTCAAGGCGCTTTTGAATACTGACTTCCCCGGCGATCAGCTTGGCGTAGAACACCCAATAAATAATGCCGACGGCGATGTACATGCTGTTCAGGCCCGGGCCGAGGATCGCGACAATGGCAATCACCAACACCAGCAGCGGAAAGGTGACCACCGCATCCACAATGCGCTGAAACAACATTTCGGCAACGCCACCAAAATACCCCACCAACAGTCCGACCAGGGTGCCAAACACCATCGGAAACAGCGTGGTGAAGAAAGCGATTTGCAGGTCGATACGGTACGCGAAGACCACACGTGAAAAGATGTCACGGCCAAAGTTATCGGTGCCAAAAAAGTGTTGCAGGCTCGGCCCTTTCAGGATGGCGCGATAATCAAATTTTAGCGGATCGGCGGTGGCGATCAGATGCGGGAAAAACGCCATCAACAGGCTGAGAATCAGGATGGTGCACCCCAGCAGCGACGGCCAGGGCAGATGCCTGCGCCATTTGCGCGTGAGGGAGCGCCGGGCAATCAATTCACTCATCGCGCTCTCCTCGGATCAATCATCACCTGCACGATATCGGTGAGCAGGAAAATCAGCGACACCAGCACCGATAGCACGATGACCAGACCCTGAATCATCGGGTAGTCGCGGCTGAAAATGCTATCCACCATCAGTCGCGCAATACCGGGCACGGCGAAAACGGTTTCGGTGATCACGGCGCTGCCGATGGTGGTGCCGATATTCAGGGCAAACAGGCTCAGCATCGGGATCAGTGAATTGCGTAATACATGTCGCAGTAACACCACGCGATGGCTCAGACCTTTAGCACGCGCAAAGGTGACATATTCCGCGTCCAGCACCGCGATGATGGAGTTGCGCAGGCTACCAATCAACACCGAGGTAATGCTCACCGCCAGCGTCATGGCCGGAAGAAACAGATGCCAGAGACGCTGTCCCCAGCTGTCGCCGTAACCTCCCACCGGGAACCAGTGCAACTGGGCAGCGAATACCGTCAGTAACACCAGTCCGATATAAAACGAAGGCATCGACAACGTGACCTGCGATGCGCCACGAATGGTGATATCAGTGGTGCTATTACGTTTGAGTGCCGAGATAAAGGCCAGCGGGATCGCCATCAGCAGCGAAAACAGCGCGGCCATCCCGGTCAGCAATAACGTGACGGGTAAACGTTCGGCAATCACCGTGGTGACCGGGGCATGCATCGCATAGGAGTTGCCGAGATTGCCGCTGGCCACCTGGCGCACAAAGTACAAAAACTGCACCGGCAGCGGTTGGCTCAATCCCAGCTCGTTATTGATGCGCGTCACGTCGGCGTCGGTTGCGCGATCGCCAATCATTGCGCTGGCAGGATCACCAGGCAGCAGACGCACGATGGTAAAAGTGACTATCAGGATCACCAGCAGCGTCGGGATAATCAGCAGAATGCGTTTAAAAATATAATTCAGCTCAGTCAACGCGTGCTCCCAAATCCAGCGTACTGGCGCTGTAGCCCACAGGGGTACAGCGCCAGATGCCTGGATTTCACTCGATGTTATGGACGGTGAATTACTTCTTCAGCCAGGTTTCGGTGAAGATGTTATTCCCCAGCGGGATCTGAACAAATCCTTCGACACTTTTCTTCAGCGCGACCGGATAGGAGCTTTCATACAGCGGAATCGTCGGGCCGGTGCTGTTGTAAATATCCTGGATGCGTTTGTATTGCTCGGCACGTTTCGCGGCATTGGTTTCCTGCTGCGAGGCTTCAAACAGCGTGTCTAACTCGTCACTCTTCCAGCCGGAATGCAGCGCCTGAATGTTCTTCGAATAGGCGTAGTAGGAGGTGATCTCGTTCGGGTCGGCGATGTCATCGGTCCACGGACCGATGCGGGTGCTGAAATTCCCCTTACGATAGTTGGCGTTCAGCGTGGCGTTATCCATCTGGTTAATGGTCAGCTTGACGCCAATCTGCGCCCACATCTGTTGCAGGCCAGTGGCGATACTCAGGCTGTCTTCATTGCCTGCCAGGATATTCATGCTGGTGCTAAATCCATCCGGGTAACCGGCTTCCTTCATCAGCGACTGCGCTTTCTCAACGTCTACCGGCCACAACGGCTTGGTGCCGGAGTTGAGCGGGGTGGAGGTTGACATAAACGAGGTCATCGGCTTGCCGAGTCCAAAGGTCACCAGTTGAATAATACCCTCTTTGTCGGTGGCGTAATTGAGCGCTGCACGCACTTTTGGATTCGCCAGTGGGTTCGGTTTGCCGTCGATCTCCGGGCGTGCGTTCACGCTGGCGACTTCCACGCGGGTGGAGGGGAACAGCGCCATATTCAACGCCGCATTGCCCTGCAACTCTTTAACGCGTGAGTAAGGGATAAACTCAGCACCGTCCAGCTCACCCGATTGCAGTTTCAGAATACGGGTCGCATCGTCGGGGATGATTTCAAATTTGATGCTGTCAAGGTAAGGCAGCGCTTTGCCGTCTGCGCCTTTCGCCCAGTAGTACGGGTTGCGTACCAACGTCATGGTGGCGTTATGCTGCCACGACTTAAGGATAAACGGACCGGAACCCACCGGATGCTCGGCAAACGCTGCGGCTTTATCGTGATCGGTCGCGCCGGGTTCCGCTTCAAACAGTTTCTCCGGCATGATCGCGGTGTTGAACACCGTCAGCGCGGTGAGAATGGCGGGATCGGTATGCGACAGATGAATGACGACCGTGTGCGGATCGCTGATGGTGACATTGGCGATAGCACTCACCAGAAATTGCCACACGCCATTGCCGGGCTTGGCGGCACGTTCCAGCGACCATTTCACGTCTTCGGCGGTGATCGGTGATCCATCGGAGAATTTGGTGTCGGGACGCAGAGTCAGCGTCAGGCTTTTCCCATCCTCTGACAGCTTCCAGGCGGTCGCCAGACCGGGTCGGATTCCTTTGCCGTCGTTAGTCGGCAGCAGCAGGGTGTCGTAGAGGTTAGAGAGGATCCAGATATCGTTATTGCTTTCGTTCAGGATAGGTTCGAGGAAATTACTGTCAGCATAGCGCCCATAAACCAGGGTTCCACCGCGCTGTACTACCTCTGCTGCCTGAGCCGCCAGGGCGTTAAGCGCACCGGCTGCCAGTAAGGCGATTAACGTTAATTTAGGCATAACTTTCATGACCTTGCCCCTCTGTTTGTAAGTCAGAAAAATGTTTGTCAGGCCCTCTTATGCCCCCCGAAAACGTGGGCGGACGGAGCCGGCAAAAATGGCGGTAATGATTGTGTTCTAGTTAACTGGTACGATAATTGATGTATTGCTCACAAACTGTCAATAATCAGCGCAAAAAAAATGCAAAAAATAAGAATTGGTTATAACAGTAAGTTATTTCTTCATGATTTTTTTGCCTGATGGCTTGAATTGATGTAAAAAACAGCATAATTGTATTATCAGACCAGTACACTGACCAGGCAGGTTATGGAATTCCACCTCGACCGTGACTCTTCAATCCCGCTGGGAGCGCAGTTGCGCGGGATTATCGAATACGCCATCACCTTTGGCGCGTTAAAACCCGGCGAGCAGCTACCCTCGGTGCGCGACATGGCCGAACAGGTCGGTGTCGCGCCGATGACTGTCGCGCAGGTGTATCGCGAACTTAAAGCGGCTGAGCTGGTGTACAGCAAGCCGGGCGCAGGCACCTTTATTGCCGATGCGGCGCTGGCGCTGGGATCTTCCGACGTGGCTCTTGACGAGCTGCATCAACATCTTGATGCGTTTATCAACAGCGGAATGTTGCTGGGCTTAACCGCAACGGATCTCGGTGCGTTGGTCAGCAGCCGTTTTGCTGAGCGGCAGCGAGAGTTGAAGAAGAAGACGGTGTTTTTTATTGGCAACTTTATCGATGCGGCACGCGATTATGCGCATTGCATCGCAGAAGCGTTGGGTGACATCGCCCGTGTCGAGGCGACAACCCTCACTGATATCAAAAACGACCTGTTACTCCGTCAGCGAGTTGCCAGCGCTGATCTGTTGTTGACCTTTGCCCATCGTCGGCGTGAGGTCAGCCAACTGATTCCGGGGCTACCGTTACTGAATATCAGTTTTATTCCGTCTGAAGCCACCCGCCGTGCGTTGGCTTCGCTCGATCCACTGACGCGCACGCTGGTGGTGTCGATTTTCCCGGAATTTACCGCCTTGATGGCCTCTGGCGTGGCGCGCTTTGCGCCCCATGTCACTCAGGTCACCGTGGTGCAAAGTGATGACCCGCAACTGGGTGAACGATTAAAAGAGACCGATGCGCTGGTGTACGCCACCGGCGTTCAGGAACTCACCGCCCAGTTGGCAGAACACCAGCGTTCTTTTGAGTACCGCCATGTTCCTGATGCAGGGGAGATTCAACGGGTGGTTGTGCCGTTGCTGCAACAGGATATTTTACACGCGTCCAACACCGGGGACCGTAATGAAAATCAGTGAAATGAACTGGCAACAGTTAGCCCACTATCTCACCACCGACGACCGGGTGATTGTGCCGCTCGGCAGCACCGAACAGCATGCGCTGCTCAGTCTGTCAGTGGACTCGATTCTGGCCGAGAGAGTCGCCACTGAGGCCGCAGAGCCTTATGGCATTCCGGTCTTCCCGGTGCTGCCGTTTGGTATGACGCCAGCGTTTAGCGACTATCCCGGCACCATCAGCCTGAGCATGCACACCTATGTATGCCTGCTAAATGACATACTTAATAACCTGAAACGCCAGGGTTTTCGCCGCATTTTGTTTATCAACGGCCACGGTGGTAATGCACCGGCGCAGAACATCATCAGTGAATGGATGGTGAATAATCCGGGGCTGACGGTCCAGTTGCATAACTGGTGGAATGCGCCGCAGACCTGGGAAAAAGTGATGTCTATCGATCCGGTCGCGTCACACGCGTCGTGGATGGAAAACTTCCCGTGGACACGTTTGCCCGGCGTGACCCAACCGGAGCAGCAAAAACCGCTGGTGGATTTGGTGGCGTTACGCAAACTGGACCCGACGCGTGCGAAAGCGTATCTCGGGGACGGTAACTACGGCGGCTATTATCAGCGCGCTGATGAGGAAATGCTCGCCATCTGGCAAACCGCGCTGGCGGAAATTCGCGAGATTATTGACGCGCTTTAGCCCGGTGATGCGCGACTTGCCCGGAGGTACGGATGTCAGTTGTCACTCAGCCAGAAGCCGATCTTTCCCTCGCAGCGCTGCCTCGACAGGAACCCCTGGTGATTTGGGGGGCAGGGGCGATTGGCGGCGCGATCGGTGCGGCATTTATCGCCGCCGGTCAGCCGGTCATTTTTGTCGATAACGTGGCGGAACATGTTGCCGCGATTAACCTTCAGGGGCTGCGTATTACTGGCCCCCTCGGTGAAACTGTGGTGCAGGCACCGGCGTTTTTACCTGAACAGCTTAGCGGCCACTATCGTTGTGTGCTGCTGGCGGTGAAGTCCCACCATACCGCGGGGGCGATCCAGCAGATTGCGCCACACCTCGCAGCCACCGGCTTTGTCGTGTCATTGCAAAACGGCCTCAACGAGCGGGTTATCGCCGAGGTCGTTGGCGTTGAACGTACCGTCGGCGCTTTCCTCAATTTTGGCGCAGACTTCCTTGAACCCGGTGTGATCCACCATGGTGGTCGCGGTGCGGTCGTGATTGGCGAGCTGGACGGTATCACCCGCCCACGCACTGAAACGCTTTATCAGTTGCTGTTGCACTTCGATCCTGCGGCGATCCTCACGCCCAACATTTGGGGATTTCTGTGGGCCAAGATGATCTATGGTGCGCTGTTGTTTGCCACCGCATTGACCAACGACAGCATTGCCGATGTCCTCGCGATGCCGCGTTACCGCCCGGTGCTGACGGCACTGGCACGAGAAATCGGCAGCGTGGCACAGGCACAAAACATCGTGCTGGAAGGGTTTGATGGTTTTGACCCATCGGCGTTTCTCCCCGACGCCAGCCCTGACCATACCCGCCAATCCTTTGATGATATGGTGGCGCATAACCGCCGTTCGGCGAAATCGCACTCCGGCATCTGGCGCGATCTGGCGGTGCGTAAGCGTCAGACTGAGATCGACGCGCAGATTGCCCCGGCTATCGCGATCGGTCTTGGCGTTAATGTAGCGATGCCATTGACCTCGCGGCTGGTGCAACTGATTCACCAGGTGGAGCAGGGCGAACTGCCGCAAAGCCTGACTACCCTGGCCTTACTCGAAGGTCACGAAACGGGAACCTCCTGATGCACAACCCTTTTGACTATGCACAACGAACGGTGTTGGTGACCGGTGCCGCGCAGGGATTTGGCCGCGCGATTTGTCTGGCCTTCGCCGCACGCGGCGCGCAGGTTATCGCTTGTGATATCCAGCAAACGCAGGTGGAGGAGACAGCCGCGTTATGTGGTGAGGGCGCACTGGCGTTTACCGTCGACATCAGTTCGCCCGAGGCGATAAATGCCTTATTTAGCACCCTGGCGTCGCGTCAGCTTCAGGTCGATACGCTGGTCAACAACGCGGGCGGCGTGGTCAGGCAGGTGGGGCAGCCGCTGGAAGATGTCACCTTCGCGCAGTGGCAGGCGATTGTCGATGTTAACCTCAACGGGGTGTTTTTAATGTCGCAGGCGGCGGTGGCCGGGATGAAAGCGCGGCAATTTGGTCGCATTATCAATATCTCCAGCCGTGCCGGGCTGGATGTCAGTCTTACCGGTATCCAGGCTTACGCCAGTGCCAAGGCCGGACAAATTGGCCTGACACGTCAATTGGCCCATGAGTTGGGACCGTGGAACATCACCGTCAATAACGTGGCCCCCGGATTTATTCGCAGCAATCCCTCTACCGAAAAACAGTGGGAGGCGATGGGCAGTGCTGGCCAGCAGCGCTTGATTGACAATATTGCATTGCGACGACTTGGCGTGGCCGAGGACATTGCCCACGCGGTACTGTATTTCGCGTCGGACTGGGCGAACTGGGTGACAGGACAAACCCTCAGCGTTGACGGCGGCAGATAATCCTTTTTTCTATTCCCTTTTACTCATGGCTCTGACAAAGTACCGCGCAAAATAATAACATGGATAATTACCCTGCGGAGTTTGTATGACCCTCGGATCGGCTAAATGGCTGGGCCTCAGTTACTTCACCTACTTTTTCTGTTACGGCATCTACTTACCCTTCTGGAGTGTGTGGCTCAAAGGCTTGGGGTTAGATGCGGAAAAAATCGGTCTGATGATCGGTTGCGGCATGGTGGCACGCTTTGTCGGCAGCCTGTTGATTGCTTCGCAAGTAAAAACCCCCTCCCATTTGATTCGCGCACTACGTCTGTTGGCGCTGCTGACCTGTCTGTTCGCGCTCGGCTTCTGGCTGGGCGGCCAGTGGCTGTGGCTGCTGTTGGTGATGATTGGTTTTAACCTGTTCTTTTCGCCGCTGGTGCCGCTGAGCGATGCGCTGGCGGCCACCTGGACGCAGCAAATCGGTCTTGCCTATGGTCCGGTGCGCTTATGGGGATCGCTGGCGTTTGTGATCAGCTCGGCGCTGACCGGGATGCTGGTGAGCGAGTTTTCGTCGCAGGCGATTCTGGTGCTGCTGTCGGTCGGGGTGCTGTCGATGTTGTCCGGCATGATGTTGCCGCCGAAAACGCAACCGCAGGGCGATGCACGTCAGGGGGCGAGTGGCGGCTGGTCTGTCTGGCGTAATCTGCTGCGCGAAAACGCCGTCTGGCGCTTTATGTTGTGCGTGACCCTGATGCAGGGCGCACATGCTGCCTATTACAGCTTCAGTGCTATCTGGTGGCAGGAATCCGGCTATTCAGCCCGCACCGTAGGCTATCTTTGGTCGCTCGGGGTGGTGGCGGAAATCATCGTGTTCGCGCTCAGCAACTGGCTATTCCGCCGCTGGACGGCACGCGACCTGTTGCTGCTTTCCTGCGTGTGCGCGCTGGTGCGCTGGACGCTACTCGGAGCCAGCACCGCATTACCGCTGCTGATTGTCGGGCAGATTCTGCACTGCGGCAGCTTCACCGTTTGCCATCTGGCGGCGATGCGCTTTATCGCGGCCCGTCAAGGCGCGGAGGTGATCCGTCTGCAATCGCTGTATTCGGCGCTGGCGATGGGCGGCGGGATCGCGGTGATGACCATGATTTGTGGCGTGCTGTTTACCCCTTTGCAGGGGCATCTGTTCTGGGTGATGGCGCTGGTGGCGCTGCCTGCCTTGTTCCTGCGCCCCCGGGCGGTTTAGGACTCCAGCAATTGCCGGATACGCTGCTGCTGATGTTCGCTCAGCGGCAGCTCCGCATGAATCATCGGCGGTGAGAAGAGCGGCAGCGAAGTCGCATAAGGGGTAATCACCAGCGCAATATCTCGCGGTGCGCCATCCTGACGAAATTGCACGATATCCTGATAGGTGATGTTAATGGGCAGCAACGTCAGTTCCCGGATCTGCTGCTCCAGCCGTTGCTCAAGGCCGGCATCGTCACCGGTCAGCAGCAGCACCTGTTTTTCCTGCAAGGCACTCTCCTGCATCAGCCAGGCACCGAACAGCACCGCCACCAGACTCACTTCCTCAGCACTAAAACGGGTCGCAAATTGCACGGCAAAGTCATCGAGCGCGGCGCGGGTCGTGCGCAGCAGGCGTGGATAGAGGCGTGCCACATCCAGCGCCACGCTGTTATCGATGCCGATGGCAAAATGACTGCGATCCAGCGCCTGCGCCAAGTGGGTGAACAGCTGCTGCTTCAACTCTTCCTGATTACTGATTTGGGTCAGCGCCAGCTTTTCAAAGCGGATGATTAACGCCTCCACCGCCTGCATCAGCACTTGCGCCTGAGGATGCTGCAATTGCGAGCCATCTGGTGCATGAATCAGGCTAAACAGCAGCGTCCAGAAATCCGTTTCGCTGGCATCAGGCACCAAGTGGCAACGCTTTTGCCAGTGATGAATCACATCATCGGCGGCGTCGCGCTCTGCCTTCTCTGCCAGCCAGGCACGCTGCGTATCATTGAACAGCGCCATCTGCCGTTGGCACAGGGCATATTTCATATAGATTTGCAGAAATAGCCGATCGCGCGGGCTAAAGTTCCGATTGAGGCGCAGGCTACAATGTTGAATCAGCGCCTGTAAGTTGGTTTCATCCCACAACGCTTTTTCGATTTTCAACACTTTCAGGCGCTGGCGTAGCACCGGGGCAAAGTGTTCGCAGACGAAATCCTGCGACAGGCGCAAAGCGCGTCGCAGCCAGTGGAGCAGGCATAAACGCCTGTCCAGCTCCGTTCCATGTACGCGAAAGCTGCCATCAACCATCTGGTGTAGTTCCAGTTGATGATAACGCTGTATCTCGTCACTGACATCCGCGATATCCTGTCGGGCGACAACAGGGTCCACGCCATTTAACTGGCAGAGCTTGTCAAGCGTCAGCGCGGGAGCGGGCAGAAACAGCAGCAACAGCAGATGGCAGCGACGTTGGGAACGGCTGAAGAGTGGTGCAGAGGAAGTTGCAGAACTCATCAATGGTCATTCCAGCAGGTCATTTTTGAGCTAAGAATAGCCAACTCCGTGTGGTAACCCTGCACTTTGTCGTGACTTTTATTCAGAGCTTTAAAGCGGGTCACAGTTTTTCTGGACCACTGGAATCTGCACCTTTTAATTGTTACTTTATAACGTTATGAAAATTGCGCTTTTTACCCTGATGCTGTTGGTCAGTCACGTGGCCTGGTCACATCCGCATAGTTTTATTGATATGAGAACTGAGCTTCTGACCGACAATGATCATCTCACCGGCTTTAAAATGGTGTGGACCATGGATGAAATCACTTCCGCCGACCTGCTGTACGATGCCGGTAAAGCCGCGCCGGGGAGTGTGGTGTGGAAAAAACTGGCCGCACAGGTGATGGCTAATGTGCTGGGTCAGCATTACTTCACCGAAGTGTGGCAGGGGAAAAATCGGGTGAAATTCCTCAATTTGCCGAAGGAATACCAGCTATCGCGCAACGGCAACAAAGCGGTGCTGGAGTTCATTCTGCCGTTGGGTGAACCGCAATCCCTGAGTCATACGCAGTACCGCATTCTCACCTTTGATCCGAGCTACTTTGTCGATATGTATTACGACAACGCGCAGGCATTGACCCTGCCGGACACGCTGAAAGCGCGTTGCCAGCTCGATTTACACACGCCAAAACCGGACGACTCGCTAAAACAGTACGCGTTGTCACTGGATAAAGCCGATGCGCCACCGGAAGATATGGATCTTGGGCAGCAATTCGCACAGACGGTAACGTTGACATGTCATTAATCTCCCTGCCTGCCGGTTCCCGCCGTTTATGGCCGCTCTGGTTGCTGGCGCTGATTTTGCTGCTGGCGGCGGGCATGTTGTGGCAATACTGGCCGCAAATCTTGCTACAAAGCGTGTTGTGGCAAAAGGTGTTGAATCGTGAGATGACGCAGTTGTTGCAGCAGGTCGCGCAACAGCCACAACAGGCGGGGGTGACCCTGATGCTATTCAGCCTCGCCTACGGCGTACTGCACGCCCTTGGCCCCGGTCATGGCAAAGTGGTGATCAGCACCTTCCTCGCGACCCATCCGGCGCGTTTAAAAACCAGTATGAAGCTGACACTGCTGGCGGCGTTGTTGCAGGGGGGTGTGGCGATCGGCCTGGTGACGGTGATGCTGGTGGTGTTACAAACCTCATCACGCACGATGCATCTGGGCAGCTACTGGCTGGAGAAGGGCAGTTACCTGCTGGTGATGGCGTTGGGGGTGTGGGTGGGATGGCGTGCAGTCCGCGCGCTGCGGGCGGCGTTAAAGCCCGTGGCAAAAATGCAGATCCATGCGATCCGCCCTCACCATCAGCATGATGAGCACTGCGGCTGCGGCCACGCCCATTTGCCAAGTGCTGCGCAGATGGAGCAGGCTGTCAGTGGCAAAACTCAGGCGCTGGTGGTGTTCTCGATGGGGCTGCGTCCCTGTTCGGGTGCCATTATGATGCTGCTGTTTGCGAAAGTGATTGATGTGTATGTCTGGGGCGTCGCCTCCGCCATTGCCATGGCGATGGGCACGGCGGTGACCGTGTCAGCGATGGGGTTGCTGGTGCAGCGTTCGCGTAAACTGGCGGAGAAACTGGGCAGCGCCAGCCCGACAACGCAAGGCGCGCAAGTGCTGATGCCATTGCTGGCAATCGTCGGTAGCGTGGTGTTAGTGGTGGTGGGGGCGTTGCTGTGGCAAAGCGCTCAACCCATGATGAGCAGTGGTCTGCGGCCATTTTAACATCGTGGCGCGCGAATCCGCGCCGCGACAGAAAAATTAGCGCTTCAGCGCTTCGCTCAGTTCGTCACGCATGGTGGACAGCAGAGCTTTAACAACGCGCGGGTTACCGGCAACGATGTTACCTGACATCAGGTAGCCATGGCCGCCGGTGAAGTCAGTCACCAGACCGCCCGCTTCGCGCACCAGCAGTTCACCGGCAGCGAAATCCCACGGTTTCAGACCGATTTCGAAGTAGCCATCCACACGACCCGCCGCCACATAAGCCAGATCCAGCGCCGCTGAACCGGTACGACGGAAGTCAGCGCACTGGGTAAACAGTTTGCCAACCACATTGATATAGGTCTGAGCATGCTGCTTCAGTTTGAACGGGAAGCCAGTTGCCAGAATGGTGCCATCCAGATCGCGAGCGGTGCTGCCACGCAGACGGTAGCCGTTCAGCTGCGCGCCCTGGCCGCGTACTGCGGTGAACAGTTCATTGCGCATTGGATCGTAAACCACCGCAACTTCAGTGCGGCCTTTAATGCGCACAGCGATAGAAACGGAGAAATGAGGGAGGCGTTTGATAAAGTTGGTGGTGCCATCCAGCGGATCGATTACCCATTGAATGTCCTGATCGTCGCCCGCCAGTTCACCGCTTTCTTCGGTGATGATGGTGTGTTGCGGGTATGACTTGCGAATCACTTCGACAATCAGACGTTCTGCGTCGCGGTCAACATTGGTGACGAAATCGTTGCTGCCTTTCTGGCTGGCTTCGACAGCGTCCGGGGTTTCATAATTTTTTGCAATTAAATTTCCGGCCTTGCGCGCAGCGCGCACGGCGATGTTGAGCATCGGATGCATCGGTATCTCTCGCTGGATGTTAAAGAACAGGGAAAACGGCGCGGAGTATAGCAGCGCATTCGGTAAATGTCCTGCTTTTATGTTAGCATCGCGCCATCATTTTCTTACCTGCTTCTATTATGCTGCAAAATATCCGAATTGTACTGGTGGAAACCTCCCACACCGGCAACATGGGCTCCGTCGCCCGTGCCATGAAAACCATGGGTTTAAGTAATCTCTATCTGGTTAATCCGTTGGTGAAACCCGACTCTCAGGCGATCTCCCTTGCCGCTGGAGCCAGCGATGTGATTGGCAATGCGCAGATCGTCGATACCCTCGATGAGGCGATTGCCGGCTGTAGCCTGGTGGTCGGCACCAGTGCGCGTTCACGTTCGCTGCCGTGGCCGATGTTGGATTCACGTGAATGCGGCATCAAAAGCGTGGAAGAGGGGCAGCAGGCACCGGTTGCGCTGGTGTTTGGCCGTGAGCGTGTGGGCCTGACCAACGAAGAGCTACAGAAGTGTCATTATCATGTCGCGATTCAGGCCAACCCGGAATACAGCTCGCTGAATCTGGCGATGGCGGTACAAATCATTGCTTACGAAGTGCGGATGGCCTGGCTGGATGCGCAGGAAAAGGCCACTCCACAACCGCAATTTGCTGAGTCGCCGTATCCGCTGGTTGATGATCTGGAACGTTTTTATCAGCACATGGAACAGATGATGCTGAACAGCGGCTTTATCCGCGAAGGCAATCCCGGCCAGGTGATGAGCAAGCTGCGTCGTCTGTACACCCGCGCGCGCCCGGAACGCGATGAGCTGAACATTCTGCGCGGTATGCTGGCGTCGTTTGAAAAACGTAAGGGCAGTGAGGGTAATAGTTGAGTAAATCGCTTGGTTAAATAGTTGAGCAAATTACTCGGTTAAATAGTTGACCAATTTACTCAGGAATGTCAGACTAGCGGCCATTCATCAGATACCCGCCGATAACCGACGGACGCTTACGAGGTTGTATGCTATGAGACTGACATCCAAAGGACGTTATGCCGTTACCGCTATGCTGGACGTTGCCCTGCACTCGCACGAGGGGCCGGTGCCGCTGGCTGACATTTCTGAGCGTCAGGGCATTTCGCTCTCCTATCTGGAGCAGTTATTCTCGCGTCTGCGTAAGCACGGTCTGGTTGCCAGCGTTCGTGGTCCGGGCGGCGGTTATCTGTTAGGTAAAGATGCTGGCGCGATTGCCGTTGGTGCGGTGATCACCGCCGTTGACGAATCCGTTGATGCCACCAAATGCCAGGGCAAAGAAGGTTGCCAGGGCGGCGAACGTTGCCTGACTCACGTCCTGTGGCGTGATCTGAGCGTGCGTATCAGCGAATTCCTCAACAACATCACGCTGGCGGAACTGGTCAACAATCAGGAAATTCTGGATGTCGCTGACCGTCAGAATGCCATCGACAATCGCCGCTTCCAGACTCACCGCGTGCAGGAAACCATCAACGTTAACCTGCGTGCCTGATCCGCTCTCTTTCGGCCTTTCCTGCTAAGGCAGGGAAGGCTGAATCATGCTATAACGTCGTATGATTTTTTATACGGAGCTTTAGCGCAATGAAATTACCGATCTACCTGGATTACGCAGCCACTACGCCTGCGGATCCGCGTGTTGCCACCAGAATGATGCAGTTTCTCACCCTGGATGGCACGTTCGGTAACCCCGCTTCCCGTTCTCACCGTTTTGGCTGGCAGGCTGAAGAAGCTGTTGATGTGGCACGCAATCAGGTTGCGGAGCTGGTCAATGCCGATCCGCGTGAAATCGTGTTTACGTCCGGTGCCACCGAGGCCGATAACCTCGCCATCAAAGGCGCGGCGCAGTGCCATCAGGCGCGCGGCAAACACATCATTACCAGCCAGACCGAACACAAAGCGGTGCTCGATAGCTGCCAGCAGCTGGAGCGCGAAGGCTTCGAGGTCACCTATCTGCAACCCGGTCCTGACGGTATCGTTACCCGCGAGATGTTGGCGGCGGCAGTGCGTGAAGACACGGTGCTGGTTTCGCAGATGCACGTCAACAACGAAACGGGCGTGATTCAGGATATCGCCGCACTCGGTGCCTTGTGCCGTGAACGTGACATTCTGTTCCATGTCGATGCGACGCAGAGTGTCGGTAAGCTGCCGATTGACGTCAGTGTGCTGCCGGTGGATTTGATGTCGTTCTCGGCACACAAAATTTATGGCCCGAAAGGCATTGGTGCGCTCTGGGTACGATGCAAACCGCGTTTGCAGATTGATGCGCAGATGCACGGTGGCGGTCATGAGCGCGGCATGCGCTCCGGCACTTTGCCGGTGCATCAGATCGTCGGCATGGGCGAAGCCTACCGCATTGCCCGTGAAGAGATGAGCAGTGAAGTTGCCCGTCTCGCTGCCCTGCGCCAGCGTCTGTGGCAGGGCATCAGCGCCTTGAGCGATGTCACGCTGAATGGTTCGCTGGAGCAGGGTGCGCCCAATATCCTCAATATCAGTTTTGCCCACGTTGAAGGTGAATCGTTGATTATGGCGCTGAAAGATCTGGCGCTCTCTTCCGGTTCCGCCTGTACTTCAGCCAGTCTCGAACCCTCTTACGTGCTACGCGCGATGGGCGTTGAGCAGGAGCTGGCACACAGCTCGCTGCGTTTTTCGCTCGGACGTTTTACCACCGCAGAGGAAATTGATTACGCCATCGAGCTGGTCAACAAAGCGGTAACCCGTCTGCGGGCGCTGATGCCTGCGGCAAATTCTCGCTAATTACTGGTTTAACAGCATCATTCCGCTGGTCTGGCGGAAGGTGATAACTCACGCATACGGAGCCACGCGATGACAACACAACCGATGACAATTACGCTCAGCTCCCAGGCCGCCGATGCGCGCTGGGGTGAAAAAGCGTTGCTGAGCAGCAATGACAGTGGCATGACGATTCATCTCACCGGTGCGGATGCGCTGCTGAGCATTCAACGCGCCGCACGCAAACTCGACGGTCAGGGCATTCGCCATGTTGCGTTAAGCGGCGAAGGCTGGGATCTGGAGAAAAGCTGGGCGTTCTGGCAGGGCTACCGTGGCCCGAAAGGATCGCGTCAGGTGGACTGGCCGACCCTGAGCGAACAGGATCAGCGCGAATTTGATCGCCGGCTGAAGATCGTTGACTGGGTACGCAACACCATCAACCTGCCGGCTGAAGATCTCAGCCCGGAACAGCTGGCACACGGCGCGATTGATCTGATTTCTGAAGTTGGCGGTGATGCCGTGAGTTATCGCATCACCAAGGGTGAAGATCTGCGCGAGCAGGGCTATCTCGGCATTCATACCGTTGGCCGTGGTTCTACCCGCGCACCGGTGCTGTTGGCGCTGGATTTCAATCCGGGCGGTGACGAGAACACCCCGGTGTACGCTTGCCTGGTAGGTAAAGGCATCACCTTTGATACCGGTGGCTACAGCCTGAAGCAAAGCAGCTTTATGGACTCGATGAAGTCCGATATGGGCGGTGCCGCCACCCTGACGGGGGCACTGGCGCTGGCGATCTCTCGTGGTCTGAATAAACGTGTGAAACTCTACCTGTGCTGCGCTGACAACATGGTGAGCGGCAACGCGTTCCGTCTTGGCGATATCATTCGCTATCGCAACGGCAAAACTGTTGAAGTGATGAACACCGATGCCGAAGGGCGTCTGGTGCTGGCCGATGGCCTGATCGATGCCAGCGAGCAGAACCCGGAATTGCTGATTGATGCCGCTACGCTGACCGGTGCTGCGAAAACCGCACTCGGCAACGATTACCACGCGCTGTTCACCTTTGATGATGTGCTGGCACAATCGCTGCTGGGTAGTGCAGCCAGTGAGAACGAAGCGTTCTGGCGTCTGCCGCTGGCAGAATTCCATCGCAGCCATCTGCCGTCAAACTTTGCCGATCTGAACAACATTGCCAGCCCGGCACACTCCGCCGGTGCCAGCAGCGCGGCGGCGTTCCTGTCACACTTCGTCAGCAAGTACCAGCAAGGCTGGCTGCATATCGACTGTTCAGCGACCTACCGTAAAAGCGCGGTGGATCAGTGGTCAGCAGGCGCAACCGGCCTTGGGGTTCGCACCATCGCCAATTTGCTGCTGAAATAATCCCGCTGACGGCAGGTATAATCCTGCCGTCTTTTTTTTTTGGAAAAACCAAACCATGAGTAACCGTCTTGAAGAGGTGCTGAAGCTGGCGGCCACTGAGCCTGCGCACCGCCCGGAGTTTTTTCAGCTGTTGCTGGACGCGGATGTCTGGGTGCCGGGCGAAAGTAGCGCGCAGCAATTTGACGCCACCACACCGGTTGATCTTCAGCACTGGGAAAAAGAAGGGGGCGGCAGCGTCATCCCTTTTTTCACATCTGAACAGGCGATGAGTGAAGCCATCAAAGATGAGCAGCCGTACCTGCGCCTGCCGGTACGCACCTTGTTCGAAATGACGCTGGGCGAAACCCTGTTCCTCAACCCCAAGCTGCCGACCGGGAAAGAGTTTTCACCGGGTGAAATTGCCCATTTGCTGGGCGAAGAGGGCAGTGCGCTGAGTCAGCAAACGGTGCTGGAGGGCGGCCAGTCATTGCTGCTCTCAGAAGTGGCTGCACCCCCGGCGCAGATGGTTGATTCGCTCACCCAGCTGTTTGCCAAATATAAGCAGGTACGTCGCGCGTATATTGCCAGCATTCGTGAGCAGGCCGGTGCGGAACCGAATCTGTTGATTGGTATCGAGGCGGACAGTGATATTGAAGCGATCATTCAGGCGGCGGGTAGTGTAGCGACCGATACGCTTACCGACGATGCGCCGATTGATCTGTGTGAAGTGGTGAGCGGCGAACATGGCGTCAGCCATTTCTTCACTGCCCACATTACGCCGTTTTACGAGCGTCGCTGGGGCAGTTTCCTGCGTGACTTTAAAGGCAGTCAGCGCATTATCTAAAAAAGCGCGGTCCGACGACCGCGCTTTTTATCATTTCTCAATCGGCAAATCGTCGCGGCTACCCCATTCTCCCCAGGAACCGTCGTACAGCGTGACATCCCGCACGCCAAGCGCTGTCAGCGCCAGAATCACCACGACTGCGGTCACACCTGAGCCGCAGCTGGCAATGATCGGCTGATCCAACTGCACGCCAGCCCGATCAAATTCCTCGCGTAGTTGCGCTGCCGGTTTCAGTGCGCCGTTCACCACCAGATTGTTCCACGGCACGTTGCGGCTGTTGGGGATATGTCCGCGCAACAGGCCGGGACGCGGTTCGTCCACTTCGGCATTGAAGCGATTGGCGGCACGGGCATCGATAATCTGCGCACCACCTTCATGGCTGATCAGCAACACATCGGTCAGACGTTTCACCTGGGTGCTGTCATATTTGGCGTCAAATTCCCCTTCCGCTAACACCACCGGACCGGTTGCCAGCGGGTAACCGGCTGCTTTCCAGCCCGCCAGTCCTCCTGCCAGGATCGAGACGTTGACGCAACCAAAAGCGCGTAACATCCACCAGGCGCGCGGTGCGGAGAACAGGTTGCCTTCATCGTAGACCACCAGGTGCTTATCCTGGCTGACGCCCAATTCTCGCATTGCCACCGCAAAGGCTTCGGCACGCGGCATCATGTGCGGGTAGGGGCTGGTGTGATCGGATAAGGCTTCGATATTGAAGAAAGGGGCGTCGGGCAGATGGCCCGCCAGATACTCCGCCTGGATATCACGCACCGCTTCCTGGCCGGGTGGCAGCATGCGCGCATCCAGCACCTGTAGAGTTTCCTCGGTGTAATGTTCTTTTAACCAGTCAGCAGACACAAACAGGGGAGCTGTCATAGCAACCTCTTCTCATCAATCGGGAAAGACTCAGTGTCCGGGAATGTGGACGCTATCTCAAGGGTTAGTAAGGAGAAAGTTGGGGATGAACATCCCGGTATGGCACATTTTTCAGCGGTCTGCCCCGACTAAAATCAATTATTTTCAATAATTCCTACGATCGGCAATAGGCAACGCCCGATGATGTCCCTATAATCGCCCCGTTTTCTTACCGGGCCGGTTCCCGGTTTCTTCAGAATGGCTATGCCGTAAAAACAGAGGTCAACATGGCAATCGAACGTACTTTCTCAATCGTTAAACCAAACGCTGTCGCTAAGAACGTAATTGGTGCTATCTACAACCGTTTTGAAAGCGCGGGCTTCAAAATCGTTGGCGCAAAAATGCTGCACCTGACCAAAGAACAGGCTGAAGGTTTCTACGCGGAGCACAAAGGCCGTCCGTTCTTCGACGGTCTGGTTGAATTCATGACCTCTGGTCCGGTTGTGGTTTCTGTACTGGAAGGTGAAAACGCCGTTCAGCGTCACCGTGACCTGATGGGTGCAACCAACCCGGACAACGCACTGGCTGGCACCCTGCGTGCTGACTACGCGGACAGCTTCACCGAGAACGCCACTCACGGTTCAGACTCTACCGAATCTGCTGCGCGTGAAATCGCCTACTTCTTCGCTGAAAACGAAGTCTGCCCGCGCACTCGCTAAGGTGGCATAAGATTTACACCTTTTAATCAGGTGTAAATCTGTTCCCCTGGCATCATGCCGCAGATGTAGTACAATTATGCGCCCTTGTTGAGCCTGCTCAGCAAGGGCGCTGTTTTTTTCCTATTCTTAACCAGAGCCATAACGTGTAACAACGAGGCCAGAGAACATTATGTCCGAACAGATTGTGACGCCGTCGTCCGCTTCCCCCGTGGTTGTTTCCCCGAAAAACGAAAAAATTAACCTGCTGGATCTCAATCGTCAGCAGATGCGCGAATTCTTTGTCTCGCTGGGTGAAAAACCGTTTCGCGCCGATCAGGTGATGAAGTGGATGTATCACTACTGCTGCGATGATTTCGAGCAGATGACCGATATCAACAAAGTGCTGCGCGGCAAGCTGATGCAGCTCACTGAGATCCGCGCCCCGGAAGTGGCGGAAGAGAAACGTTCCAGCGATGGCACCATTAAATGGGCGATTCGCGTGGGTGACCAACTGGTGGAAACCGTGTACATCCCGGAAGATGACCGCGCCACGCTGTGCGTCTCTTCACAGGTGGGTTGTGCACTGGAGTGCAAATTCTGTTCGACGGCGCAGCAAGGCTTTAACCGTAACCTGCGTGTATCAGAAATTATCGGTCAGGTGTGGCGTGCGGCGAAAATTATCGGTGCCGCGAAAGTGACCGGTCAGCGTCCTATCACCAACGTGGTAATGATGGGAATGGGCGAGCCGTTGCTGAACCTCAACAACGTGGTACCGGCGATGGAAATCATGCTGGATGACTTCGGTTTTGGCCTGTCCAAACGCCGCGTCACCCTGTCAACCTCGGGTGTGGTTCCGGCACTGGACAAGCTGGGCGATATGATTGACGTCGCGCTGGCTATTTCTCTGCACGCACCGAACGACAAGCTGCGCGATGACATCGTGCCGATTAACAAGAAATACAACATCGAAACGTTCCTCGCCGCCGTGAAACGTTACCTGGCGAAGTCAAATGCGAACCAGGGGCGCGTCACCATCGAGTACGTTCTGCTGGATCACGTCAATGACAGCACGGACGATGCTCATCAGTTGGCTGAGCTGCTGAAAGATACGCCGAGCAAAATCAACCTGATTCCGTGGAACCCCTTCCCGGGCGCGCCCTATGGCCGCAGCTCCAACAGCCGTGTCGATCGTTTCTCTAAGGTGTTGATGGAATACGGTTTCACCACCATCGTGCGTAAAACCCGTGGTGATGATATTGATGCCGCCTGTGGTCAGTTAGCCGGTGATGTGATCGACCGTACCAAACGTACTATGCGTAAAAAGATGGCGGGTGAAGCCATCTCTGTGAAGGCGCTCTGAAACTCAGCGCCTGGTAATTTGCACCAGGCGCAACTCATGTCAGTCTCTCCCGCCTGAATCACTCAGGGAGAAGCGACAATGAGTAAGGGATTACCGGCAGTGTTATTAGCAGGCTTTGTTGTAACCGGTTGTGTCAGTGAACCTGCGCGTCAGAACGCGGCAGATATCCGCCTGCAGTTGGGATTGCACTATCTGGCCGCGCAGGATTTTTCATCCGCGCAGCGTAATTTGCTGCGAGCACAACAAGCTGCACCACATGACTATCGTGTGCCTCTGGCGCTTGCACGTGTGGCTCAGGCGCAGCAAAATATCGCGCAAACGCGTTGGTACTACCAGCGTGCGCAGCAACTGGCTCCTGCCAACGGCTACGTCGCTAACAATTACGGTGCGTTTCTTTGCGGTTTGAGGCAGTATGACGAATCGCATCAACAGTTTAAGTTAGCGGCTGATGCGCAGGAACCCGACGCTCGTCACGATGCATTATTATTTTCGGGCTATTGTTACCTGCAAGCTGAAGATGATGCCGCCGCGCGAAAGCAATTAACGCTCGCGCTGGATGAAGCGCCGGAGCAGGGCAGTCAACTGCTGGCGGAGGCGGAAAAGCAATTTGATCGGCAAGCGTGGAACAAGGTTTCACTGCTCTTAGAGGTTTACCACCACAGGCTGCCTGCCAGTGCAGACAGTTTATGGTTACAGATACGTTTCGCCGCGCAACAGGGAAACGCTGCTGACGTTACACGTTATGGCGACCGGTTGGCGCGAAGTTTTCCACAATCGATACAGTACCAGCGTTATTTAGCTAATGAATACTGAAGCCACTCAAGAGAAATCTGCAGTACATTCCACAGGTGAACGCCTGCGACTGGCCCGTGAGCAGATGGGGCTGACCCAGCAAAACGTCGCGGAACGCCTGTGCCTGAAACTTTCCACCGTGCGTGATATTGAAGAGGACAAGTCGCCAGCCGATTTAGCCTCGACGTTCCTGCGCGGTTACATTCGATCCTATGCACGTCTGGTGCATGTGCCGGAAGACGATCTGCTGCCGATGATGGCGAAGCAGGCACCGGTACGTGCGGCCAAAATCGAGCCGATGCAGAGCTTCTCCTTGGGTAAACGCCGTAAGAAACGCGATGGCTGGCTGATGATCTTCACCTGGCTGGTGATCTTCGTCGTTATCGGGTTGACCGGTGCCTGGTGGTGGCAGAACCATAAAGCCTCCCAGGATGAGTTGGTCTCCATGGCTGACCAGAACGGCAGCAACAGTAGCGATAACAGCCAATCGATCCCGCTGGGCGATAACAGCAGCGACGCCAGCGCCGATGCCGACAGCAACGGTGCAGGTACGCCAGTGGATAATGGCGCGGGTGCCGTGGCGACGCCGGACAGTGCGACCAACACGCCAGCACAGGCCAGCAATGCGCCAGCGGCCACGTCTGCACCGGCTACAGCCACGCAAGGTAATGATAATGCAGTGGTTTCTCCCAGTCAGGCTCCGGTAGATACCACCCCGCCGCCCGCCACCTCTCCGGCACCGGCCAATAGCGTGGCTGGTCAGCTGCCAACCGGTGGCGCAGGCGTAAGCCAGGCTTCGAGCGATCCGAACGCACTGGTCATGAACTTCAGCGCCGACTGCTGGCTGGAAGTGACCGACGCGAGCGGTAAAAAACTGTTCAGCGGCCTGCAACGTAGCGGCGGTAAACTCAGCCTCGCCGGTCAGCCTCCGTATCGTCTGAAAATTGGGGCTCCTGCCGCTGTACAGGTGCAATATCAGAATCAGCCCGTTGATTTAAGTCGTTTTATCCGTAATAACCAGGTTGCTCGTCTGACTGTGGGTGCGCAATAACGCGCACCTCGCCTGCCGGGCAATTGTGGAGAGAGAATATGCATAACGAAGCACCCATTATCCGTCGCAAATCAACGCGGATTTACGTCGGCAAGGTGCCAGTCGGCGATGGTGCGCCTATTGCCGTTCAGTCGATGACCAACACCCGCACCACGGATGTTGAAGCGACGGTCAATCAGATCAAGGCGCTGGAGCGCGTGGGCGTTGATATCGTCCGTGTCTCGGTGCCCACGATGGATGCGGCGGAAGCCTTCAAACTGATTAAGCAACAGGTCAATGTGCCGCTGGTGGCGGATATTCACTTTGACTACCGTATTGCACTGAAAGTCGCCGAATACGGTGTCGATTGTCTGCGTATTAACCCCGGCAATATCGGCAACAACGAGCGTATTCGTCAGGTGGTGGACTGCGCGCGTCACTACAATATCCCGATCCGTATCGGGGTGAACGCCGGTTCTCTGGAAAAAGATTTGCAGGAAAAGTACGGCGAGCCAACGCCGCAGGCGCTGCTCGAATCGGCGATGCGTCATGTGGATCACCTCGATCGTCTCAACTTTGATCAGTTCAAGGTCAGCGTCAAAGCCTCGGATGTCTTCCTCGCGGTGGAATCTTATCGCCTGCTGGCGAAAGCCATCGACCAGCCGCTGCATCTCGGTATTACCGAAGCGGGCGGCGCACGTGCCGGGGCGGTGAAATCCGCCATTGGTTTAGGATTGCTGCTGTCTGAAGGTATCGGCGATACCCTGCGTATTTCGCTGGCGGCCGATCCGGTAGAAGAGGTTAAGGTCGGTTACGACATCCTCAAATCACTGCGTATTCGTTCGCGTGGCATTAACTTTATTGCCTGCCCGACCTGCTCACGTCAGGAATTTGACGTGATCGGCACGGTGAATGCGCTGGAAGAGCGTCTTGAGGACATCATCACGCCGATGGATGTATCGATCATTGGTTGTGTGGTGAATGGCCCTGGTGAAGCGACGGTCTCGACGTTGGGCGTGACCGGTGGCAACAAGAAAAGTGGTTTCTACGAAGATGGCGTGCGTCAGCGCGATCGTCTCGATAATCAGGACATGATCGACCAGCTGGAGGCGCGCATCCGCGCCAAAGCATCGATGCTGGACGAAAGCCGTCGCATCAACGTGCAGCAGCTGGAAAAATAAGGGAAGGTGCGCATCTGCGCACCGGTTTGTGATTGAACCTGTGCGGTTTCATCCTCATAAGGTATGATGCCGGACAGGTTTTTTTGTCTTAAGAGATTCTAACGTGGCGAAGAATATTCAAGCGATTCGCGGGATGAACGATTACCTGCCAGCTGACACAGCAATCTGGCAACGTATCGAAGGCACGCTCAAGCAGGTGCTGGCCAGCTATGGTTACAGTGAAATCCGCCTGCCGATCGTTGAGCAGACCCCGTTGTTCAGCCGCGCGATTGGTGAAGTCACCGACGTGGTTGAAAAAGAGATGTACACCTTTGAGGACCGCAATGGTGAAAGCCTGACGCTGCGTCCGGAAGGTACGGCGGGCTGTGTGCGCGCCGGTATTGAACACGGCTTGCTGTATAACCAAGAGCAGCGTCTGTGGTACATGGGACCGATGTTCCGTTACGAGCGTCCACAGAAAGGCCGTTATCGCCAGTTCCACCAGATGGGTGCAGAAGTGTTTGGTCTGCAAGGGCCGGACGTTGATGCAGAGCTGATTATGATGACCGCGCGCTGGTGGAAAGCGCTGGGTATCGCCGATCATGTCGAGCTGGAGCTGAACTCTATCGGTTCACTGGAAGCGCGTGCTAACTATCGTGACGCCCTGGTGGCCTTCCTTGAACAGCACAAAGACGTGCTGGACGAAGATTGCAAACGCCGCATGTACACCAATCCGCTGCGTGTACTCGACAGCAAGAACCCGGATGTCCAGCAGCTGTTGAATGATGCGCCGACGCTGGGTGACTTCCTCGATGAAGACTCACGCGCGCATTTCAGCGGCTTGTGTGCGTTGCTCGACGATGCCGGTATCCAATACCGCATCAATCAACGTCTGGTGCGTGGCCTCGACTATTACAACCGTACCGTGTTTGAGTGGGTAACCAGTGCACTGGGCTCACAAGGCACGGTATGCGGTGGTGGTCGCTATGATGGCCTGGTGGAGCAACTGGGCGGACGCCCGACGCCAGCCGTTGGTTTTGCCATGGGCATGGAGCGTTTGGTGTTGCTGGTTCAGGCAGTTAACCCAGAATTTGAACCGACGCGCATTGTTGATGTCTATGTTATCGCTTCGGGGCAGGGCGTGCAGTCCGCCGCGATGCAGCTGGCGGAAAAACTGCGTGATGCTGACCCACAATTGAAGCTGATGACTAACTTCGGTGGTGGTAACTTCAAGAAGCAGTTTGCCCGTGCAGATAAGTGGGGCGCGCGCATTGCGCTGGTGCTGGGTGAAGATGAAGTGGCAACCGGGCAGGTGGTGATTAAAGACCTGCGTACCGGTGATCAGCAGACGCTGGCCCAGAGTGAAGCCGCCGCGACGTTGCGCACGCTGTTGCAGTAAGCGTGCATCGCAACAGCCATTTTTAGGAGAAAGATTGCGTGGAAGTTTACAGCAACGAAAACGAACAGGTTGATGCGCTGCGTCGCTTTTTTGCCAACAATGGCAAGGCACTGGCGGTAGGCGTTATCATCGGTATCGCGGCATTAGGTGGCTGGCGTTTTTGGGCCAGTCATGAAGCCGGAAACGACAAAGCAGCCTCTGCGGAGTATCAGAAGCTGACCAGCGCCATGCAGGCTGATAAGCCGCAAACGCTGGAAGCGGTTGCCAGTTTTGCCAGTGAAAACAACAACACCTACGGTGCTCTGGCGTCTCTGGACCTGGCGAAGCAGTACGTTGAGACCAATCAGCTGGACAAAGCCATTGCTCTGTTACAGAGCGGGCTGAAAGATACTAAAGATGCCAATCTGCAGGCGGTCATTAACCTGCGTCTGGCACGCATTCAATTGCAACAAAATCAGGCCGATGCCGCACTTTCGACCCTCAACAATGTTAAGGGTGATGGCTGGACAGCTATCGTAGCGGACATTCGTGGTGAAGCGCTGCTGAGCAAAGGCGACAAGCAGGGCGCGCGTGATGCCTGGAGCAAAGGTGCGGAGTCGCAAGCTTCTCCGGCACTGAAGCAAATGTTGCAGATGAAGATGAATAACTTAAGTTAAGCCAGTCAAGAGAGCGCACATGGAATTACGTAAATACCTGCTGCCAGGGCTGATTTCAGTCACCCTGCTCAGCGGTTGCTCGCTGTTCAGCGGCGAAGAAGATGTAGTGAAAATGGCCCCGCTGCCGAAGGTAGAAAACCAGTTTACGCCGCAGACCGCGTGGAGCACCTCGGTGGGCGACGGTGTGGGTGATTTCTACTCTAATCTGCATCCGGCCTGGCAGGATGGCACTGTCTACGCGGCTGACCGCTTTGGCATTGTGAAAGCGCTCGATGCCAGCAACGGCAAAGAAAAATGGAAAGTGAATCTCTCTGAGAAGACCGGCTTCTTCTCGAAAAACATCTCTGCACTGCTGTCCGGTGGCGTGACTGCTAACGGCGATCACATCTTTATTGGTAGTGAACGCGGTCAGGTTTATGCGCTGAATACCAGCGATGGCAGCATTGCCTGGCAGACCAAGGTTGCGGGTGAAGCGTTATCGCGTCCGGTGGTCAGCGATGGTCTGGTACTGATTCATACCAGCAACGGTCAGTTGCAGGGGCTGGATCAGGCCACCGGTGCCATCAAGTGGAGCGTCAACCTTGATATGCCAGCCCTGTCGCTGCGTGGTGAATCTGCACCCGCGGTCGCCTTTGGCGGTGCGATTGTTGGCGGTGACAATGGTCGCGTCAGTGCAGTGATCATGAATCAGGGGCAGCTGATTTGGCAGCAGCGCATTTCGCAGCCAAGCGGGGCGACCGAGATTGATCGTCTGAACGACGTTGATACCACCCCGGTGATCGTCAATGGCGTGGTTTATGCACTGGCGTACAACGGTAACCTGACGGCGCTGGATCTGCGTTCTGGTCAGATTATCTGGAAACGCGAAATCGGTGGCGTGAAAGACCTGATTGTTGATGGTGGCCGTATTTACCTGGTTGACCAGAATGATCGCGTCGATGCCCTGAATGCGGATGGCGGTGTCGCGATCTGGCGTCAAAGTGAGTTGCTGCATCGCAACCTGACTTCTCCGGTGCTGTTTGACGGCTACCTGGTGGTCGGTGACAGCGAAGGCTACGTGCACTGGATCAACACGCTGGATGGTCGCTTTGTGGCCCAGCAGAAACTTGACAGCTCCGGCTTCCAGACCGAACCGGTAGTGGCAGGCGACAAGCTGCTGATCCAGTCGAAAGACGGTGAGGTTTACGCCATTTCCCGTTAAGGGCTTAGTCTGGTTGTAGGTTAAGACGGCTCCTGATTGTTCAGGGGCCGTTTCGTTTTATGGTATTCTTAGCGCCTTCAGCCTGAACCTGACGGCAAATGCCGTTATAATCACGCCATTCGGGCGATTAAATTTTAAAAACTGAGGCAAGTGTTATGGTACCTGTGGTCGCGCTGGTTGGGCGTCCCAATGTGGGAAAATCTACGCTGTTTAACCGCTTAACGCGCACCCGTGATGCGCTGGTGGCGGATTTTCCTGGACTGACTCGCGATCGCAAATATGGTCGCGCCGAAGTGGAAGGGCGCGAATTTATTGTTATTGATACCGGTGGTATCGATGGCACTGAAGAAGGCGTTGAAAACCGCATGGCGGAGCAATCGCTGCTGGCGATTGAAGAAGCGGATGTGGTGCTGTTCCTGGTGGATGCCCGCGCGGGTGTGATGCCAGCCGATCAGCAGATCGCCAATCATCTGCGTTCACGTCAGAAAGCGACTTTCCTGGTGGCGAACAAAACTGACGGTCTCGATCCCGAAGCGGCAGTGCTGGATTTCTACGCACTCGGCTTGGGGGAAATTCACGCTATTGCGGCTTCCCATGGTCGTGGTGTGACTTCGCTGCTGGAGACGGCATTGCTGCCGTGGATGGACGAAGTGGCCCCGCTGGAAGTCAGCGAAGAAGATGAGAACGAAGCCTATTGGGCGGCGTTAGCGGCAGAAGAAAACGGCGAGGAGCTGGAGGAAGAGGAAGAAGATGATTTCGACCCGACCACGCTGCCGATCAAACTGGCGATTGTTGGCCGTCCTAACGTAGGTAAGTCAACGCTTACTAACCGTATTCTGGGTGAAGACCGTGTGGTGGTGTATGACATGCCAGGCACCACGCGTGACAGCATCTACATCCCGATGGAACGTGACGATCGTGAATATATTCTGATCGACACCGCCGGTGTGCGTAAACGAGGCAAAATCACCGACACCGTAGAGAAATTCTCGGTGATCAAAACCTTGCAGGCGATTGAAGACGCCAACGTCGTGATGCTGGTGATTGATGCGCGTGCCGGGATTTCTGACCAGGATCTGTCGCTGTTGGGCTTTATCCTGAATAGTGGGCGCTCACTGGTGATTGTGGTCAACAAATGGGATGGCCTGTCGCAGGAAGTGAAAGATGAAGTGAAAGAGACGCTGGATTTCCGTCTCGGCTTTATCGACTTCGCGCGTGTGCACTTTATCTCGGCGCTGCACGGCAGCGGCGTGGGTAACCTGTTTGAGTCAGTGACGGAAGCTTACGATTGTTCCACCAAGCGTGTGAATACCTCGATGCTGACGCGCATCATGAACATGGCTGCTGAAGACCATCAGCCACCGTTGGTGCGTGGTCGCCGCGTGAAGCTCAAATATGCGCATGCCGGTGGTTATAACCCGCCGATTGTGGTGATTCACGGCAACCAGGTGAAAGACCTGCCGGATTCCTACAAGCGCTATCTGATGAACTATTTCCGTCGCTCATTGAACGTAATGGGTACGCCAATTCGTATCCAGTTCAAAGAGGGGGATAACCCTTATGCAGGCAAACGTAACCTGCTGACGCCAACGCAGCAGCGTAAACGTAAGCGTCTGATGGCGCACCTGAAAAAGAACAAGAAATAAGATGATGAGGGCCAAAGTGGCCCTCATTTTTTTTGTGTATCAGGAGAAGAAGATGAATGCTCATTGTCCCAACTGTCAGCAAGCCCTGACGCATGTAACAGAAGGTTTTGACTGCCCGCATTGTGGCAGCCATTTTGACCAGATCGCCATCTGCCCGGATTGCCATCAACCGTTGCAGGTGCTGAAAGCCTGTGGCGCAGTGGATTATTTTTGCCAGCACGGTGACGGATTGATTTCGAAAACGCGGGTGACGTTTATCCCCGATGTTGTCAAATCGTAGCGGCGCGATTTATTGCGCATTTTTTTCTGCGCAACGCACGAAATTGCGCGATAAATCGCGCCGCTACAAAAAGATGTTCGTTTCAGATTCATAAATTTTAATAAGTTACGACTGGATTTGTAGCAAAAATGCTATTGCCCAGTAACTCCTGCGTTATGGATGTTCACTTTTTAATGTACCAGGTGGTACAATCCTGCCGCCTTGTGGCGAGTCTCAATAGCGCTTCGCTGTGTCCTTCCTCACAAGACTGCATCTCGGGCGTCTCACCCGTACCAATAGTTCTAAAATAAAGACGTAAACGAAACGATTCCTGTCACAGGCAGGGCAGGGGATCTGTGACCGGACAACACCCAATATCCGGCACCTGCGCTTTATTTTTTCAGGAGAGTTTGTGTTATGGCAGAAAATTCCGCTCGCCCCTGTAAAGGGTTGAGCATCTGGTCTGTATTGTTAGGACTGGTCCTGTTGGCCGTTGGCCTGTTCTTCGTCATCGGTGGTGGTAAGCTGGTCTCCCTTGGCGGCAGCTGGTACTTCCTGATCAGCGGTATTGTTATGCTGCTGTCGGCGATTCAGTTCTTCCGTCGTAAATCCTCAGCAGTCACCCTGTTTATCCTGGTCTTTGTCGGCACCCTGATTTGGGCGCTGGTAGACGCGGGTTGGGTATTCTGGCCGCTGGTTTCTCGTCTGATGGTGCCTGCGGGCCTGATGTTCCTGGCCTTCGTAACCTGGCCTGCCCTGCGTAAAGCAGAAGGCAAAACCTCTCTGGCAAAACTGTCTTACGTCCTCTCTGCGGTGCTTGCCGTCGGTATGGTGGCGACGTTTGTCCAGATGTTCCAGCCGCACCCAACCGTGGCGTTTGAAGGCAAAGAGTTGCCGTTGATTCCGGTCGATAAAGCGAAGCAGCAGAAAGACTGGGACAACTACGGCAACACCCCGGGCGGTAACCGCTTTGTGGCGCTGGACCAGATCACCCGTGACAACGTGAAAGACCTGCAAGTGGCCTGGACGTTCCACACTGGTGATACCCCAATCAGCCCCGGCGGAAACGGTGCGGAAGATCAGGAAACTCCGTTGCAGGTGGGTAACACCCTGTACCTGTGTACGCCGCATAACAACGTGATCGCTGTTGCCGCCGATACCGGTAAGCAGATCTGGAAACGTGAAGTTAACGCCCAGTCTCAGGTATGGAACCGCTGCCGTGGTCTGGCGTACTTTGACGCGACCAAACCTCTGACGCAACCAACTCAGCCTGGCTCTACCCCGGTGACCCCGGTCACGCTGGCTGCCGGTGATACCTGTCAGCGTCGTATTCTGATGAACACCATCGATGCGCGCCTGATCGCTATCAACGCTGACAATGGCGAATTCTGTGAAGACTTTGGCAACCACGGTGTGGTGGATCTGAAAACCGGTCTCGGTAATGCGCCAGACCCGCAATATCAGCTGACCTCTGCGCCTGCTCTGGCAGGTACCACCGTCGTGGTGGGTGGCCGTGTTGCGGATAACGTGCAGACCGACATGCCGGGCGGCGTACTGCGTGGCTTCGACGTCATCACGGGCCAGATGCGCTGGGCGTTTGACCCAGGCAACGTGGACCCGAATGCTGTGCTGATGCCGGGCAAAGACTACACCCGTAGTACCCCGAACTCCTGGGCACCGATGTCCTACGATCCGGACATGAACACGGTGTTCCTGCCGATGGGTAGCTCGTCTGTTGACCTGTATGGTGCTGATCGTACCAAACTGGATCACACCTACGGAGCATCAATCCTCGCGCTGGATGCCACCACCGGTAAACAGAAGTGGGTTTATCAGACCGTGCATAACGATCTGTGGGACTTCGACCTGCCGATGCAGCCGAGCCTGGTTGACTTCCCGATGAAGGATGGTACCACTAAGCCTGCGGTCGTTATCGGTGCGAAAACCGGTATGATCTGGGTGCTGGACCGTCTGACCGGTAAGCCTTTGACCAAAGTTGAAGAGCTGCCGATGCCGCAGGGCCACATCCCGAACGAGCAGTACACCAAAACGCAGCCGCATTCGGTGGAAATGCCGAACATCGGCAACCAGACCCTGAAAGAGTCTGATATGTGGGGTGCTACGCCGTTCGACCAACTGATGTGCCGTATCAGCTTCAAATCGATGCGTTACAACGGTCTGTTCACTGTGCCGGATACGGATGTTTCCCTCAGCTTCCCGGGTTCACTGGGTGGTATGAACTGGGGCAGCATCTCGTTTGACCCGAACAACCAATACATGTTCGTCAACGATATGCGTCTGGGTCTGTGGGTGCAGATGATCCCGCAAGACACCAGCAAATCAGCCGCCAGCAATGGTGGTGAATCGGTGAACACCGGTATGGGCGCGGTGCCGCTGAAAGGCACGCCGTATGCTGTCAACAAAAACCGCTTTATGTCGCCGCTGGGTATCCCGTGCCAGGCTCCGCCGTTCGGTACCATGTCCGCGATTGATATGAAGACCCGTAAAATCGTCTGGCAGGTACCGGTAGGTACGGTGCAGGATACCGGTCCGTTCGGTATTAAGATGCACGCACAGATGCCAATTGGCATGCCGACGCTGGGTGGCTCTCTGGCAACGCAGGGTGGCCTGGTATTCTTCGCCGGTACTCAGGATTACTACCTGCGTGCGTTTGACAGCTCAACCGGTAAAGAAGTGTGGAAAGCCCGTCTGCCAGTGGGTAGCCAGGGTGGCCCGATCAGCTACGTGTCGCCGAAAACGGGCAAACAGTACATCCTGATCTCCGCAGGCGGTGCTCGTCAGTCTCCGGACCGTGGTGATTACGTGATCGCCTACGCTCTGCCGTAACCGTCACTGCCTCGGCCAGTGCCTGCTGGCCGGGTAAACGAAAAAAGGACCGACATCGCCGGTCCTTTTTTTATGCCTGCTCGCCATCGCGCCACAGGGCTTCCAGCTCAGGGGGCGCAACCTGTTCCGGAATCAGTATCACAATCGTTCCTGACTGCTGATGCGTGGCATAGCTGATTTGCAGGCGGAAGTAGCGCTGATCGCCGCGCCCGAGATTGGCGGCCTGATCTTCCGGTTCACCCAGCGGCATGGCCTGTTCAAGTACGGTACATACCCGCTGTTTTTGCGGTTCTGGCAACTGCGCCAGCGCAAAACGTCGCTCGCCACGCAAACGTGGCATAAATGCCAGCCCGCCCTCACGTGCCAGCTCAATAATCGCATCATCGGTGAGCGGAGGAATGTTCACGATACACCTACTTGCTGCCAGGCAGATTGAATCGCATCCGCCACGGAGCGATTAAAACGCTTGCTGGCATGCTGGATGGTGAAGCCGGCAAAGGTGCTGAAATTGGCATCCTGCGGCAGGCTGTGATCGCACAGCGTGTCGTACCATGCCTGACCTGCCAGTTCCCAGGCAAAGCCGCCCAGCGTTTTGGCTGCGAGATAAAATGCGCGGTTGGGGATGCCGGAATTGAGGTGCACGCCACCGTTATCATCGCGGGTTTCGATGTAATGGGCCATATCCGCGGGTTGCGGATCTTTACCCAGCATCGGATCGTTGTAGGCGGTGCCGGGCGCTGACATGGAGCGCAAGCCACGCCCGTTGATCCCTTTTGCCAGCAGCCCTTCGCCAATGATCCAGTCGGCCTGATCGGCAGTTTGTTGCCGGTTAAATTGTTTCACCAGCGATCCAAACACATCCGACATCGACTCATTCAGCGCGCCCGACTGTGAAAAGTAAACCAGCCCGGCTTCGCTCTCGGTTACGCCATGGGTCAGTTCATGCGCCACCACATCGATGGCGATGGTGAAGCGATTAAAGATCTCACCATCACCGTCGCCAAATACCATTTGCTGGCCGTTCCAGAAGGCGTTCTGGTAAGCCTTGCCGTAATGCACGGTACCGTCCAGCTTCAACCCTTTATTATCCAGTGAGTTGCGCTGATAGACTTGCCAGTAGAAATCGTAAGTGACGCCAAGGTAGTTCCAGGCTTCTTCTGCGGCCACATCACCGTTGCCGGGCTGGCCTTCCTGACGAATCAAGGTGCCGGGTAGATTCTGCGTCTGTTCGGCATCGTAAATGGCACGCACCACCTGACCTGGGGTAGCGGCGCTGTTGGGAGATGCGGTGTGCTGATGTTCGGCCATCAGATGCTGCACATGGGTCAGGGTACGGCGGGCATAATCCTGCTGAGGGCCGGAGCCATGCGCAATGATGTTGCGCAGGATGTAAGGAGGAATCACGCTGTAAGGCATACCAGACTCCCTGGCAGATGAATGTGCCAGAAAGTATAGGCCAACTGACAGCAGCGCGATTTATCGTGCGGATTTACGCGGGGTGAGAGCGGTCACTTCACTTTCCACCCAACCATCATCCAGCCGGGTGCGTAGCAGGTCGCCCTTACTCACTTGCTGCATTTTTTTCACCACATGGCCCTGAGTATCGGTGGTGACGCTAAAACCGCGCGCCAGCGTCGCCAACGGGCTGACCCCTTCCAGTTGGGCTGCCAGGGTACCAAAGCGCTGACGATGTTGATTCAGCTGATTCTGCATGCCTTGTTGCAACCGATATTGCCACTGCTGTAGCTGCTGCTGGGCACGCAAAATACGCGGCTGTGGCTGCTGCACGTTAAGGCGCTGTAGCAGGCGATCCTGCTGACGATTGGCGCTACGCAGACGTTGATCCATTGCCTCGTGCAATTTCTGCTGCAATTGCAGCAGAGCGGTGTGCTGACGCGCCAGCCGCAGTTGCGGGTGTTGCTGCTGTAGACGATGCAGGATGCGCGTGTAGCGACGTTGCTGTTGTGCCAGATAGTAATCCATCGCCATTTCCAGCCGCTGCTGCTGGGATTGCAGACGACGCAGCAACTCCAACTGATTACGGCTTACCAACTCGGCGGCAGCGGAGGGGGTGGGGGCGCGCAGGTCAGCGACAAAATCGGCGATGGTGACATCAGTTTCATGCCCGACCGCGCTGACAATCGGCAGGCGGCTGGCAAAAATGGCGCGAGCTACCCGTTCGTCGTTAAAACTCCATAAATCTTCCAGTGAACCGCCACCGCGTCCGACAATCAGCACATCACATTCATCACGCAAGTTGGCCAGTTCAATGGCGCGCACGATGGCGGCAGGCGCATCCACGCCCTGTACCGCCGTGGGGTAGATCACCACCGGCAGGGAAGGATCGCGACGATGCAATACGCGCAACACGTCGTGCAACGCTGCGCCAGTTGCCGAGGTAATGACCCCCACCTGGCGCGCCGGATCTGGCAAGGGTTGTTTAAATTGTTGGTCAAACAAGCCCTCTGCCGCCAGCCGGGTTTTCAGCTGCTCAAACTGCTGTTGCAACAGGCCTTCTCCGGCCGGGTGCATGCTTTCGATAATCAGCTGATAGTCGCCACGCGGTTCGTACAGCGTGATGCTGGCCCGTACCAACACCTGTTGTCCGTGCTGAGGCCGGAAGGCCACCCGGCGGTTGCTGTTGCGGAACATGGCACAACGTACCTGTGCTCCGTCATCCTTCAGGGTGAAGTACCAGTGACCGGATGCAGGTTGGGTAAAGTTGGAGATTTCAGCACTGAGCCACACCAGGCCCATTTCATTTTCCAGCAGTTGACGCACCGTGGTATTCAGGCGGCTGACAGTAAAAATATTGGCGGTTGGCGGTAGCGACATGTGATGGAGATCAAATATCAAATCAGAGGGTTAATTAACCGATACTACATGGCTGGTACAGGGGATCAAGAGTTTTTCTAAAAAAACACTGGAGGCAACCGATTTCGGCCTGTATAATGCCGCGGCAATATTTTATCTGTTCTCATTCACCCCCAGGTTGAGATATTGCCATGCTACGAATCGCTAAAGAAGCACTCACATTTGACGACGTTCTGCTCGTTCCTGCTCATTCTACCGTTCTGCCTAACACGGCCGATCTCAGCACCCAACTGACGAAAAACATTCGTCTTAACATTCCAATGCTTTCTGCTGCTATGGACACTGTGACCGAAGCCGGTTTGGCGATCGCGCTGGCACAGGAAGGTGGTCTGGGCTTTATCCACAAAAACATGTCAATTGAGCGCCAGGCGGATGAAGTTCGCAAGGTGAAGAAACATGAAAGCGGCGTGGTTACCGAGCCACAAACCGTGCTGCCGACCACCACCCTGGCGGAAGTGAAAGAACTGACCGAGCGTAACGGTTTTGCCGGTTACCCGGTGGTCAACGCCGACAACGAGCTGGTGGGCATCATCACCGGTCGTGACGTGCGTTTCGTGACCGACTTGAGCCAGCCGGTTTCTGCGGTGATGACACCGAAAGAGCGTCTGGTTACGGTGAAAGAGGGTGAAGCCCGTGACATCGTGTTGCAGAAAATGCACGAAAAACGCGTTGAGAAAGCACTGGTGGTTGACGATAGTTTCCACCTGCTGGGCATGATCACCGTTAAAGATTTCCAGAAAGCCGAACGTAAACCGAACGCCTGTAAAGATGCGCAGGGCCGTCTGCGTGTTGGTGCAGCAGTAGGTGCCGGTGCCGGTAACGAAGAGCGTGTTGACGCGCTGGTTGCGGCAGGCGTGGACGTACTGCTGATCGACTCCTCACACGGTCATTCTGAAGGCGTACTGCAACGTATCCGTGAAACCCGTGCGAAATACCCAGACCTCGAGATCATCGGCGGTAACGTCGCGACCGGTGCCGGTGCGCTGGCGCTGGCACAAGCGGGTGTGAGTGCGGTGAAAGTGGGTATCGGTCCTGGCTCTATCTGTACTACCCGTATCGTGACCGGCGTTGGTGTACCGCAGATCACAGCGGTTTCTGACGCAGTGGAAGCGCTGGAAGGCACTGGCATTCCGGTGATCGCCGATGGCGGTATCCGCTTCTCAGGTGACATCGCTAAAGCCATCGCGGCGGGTGCAGCAGCCGTAATGGTCGGTTCTATGCTGGCTGGTACCGAAGAATCGCCGGGTGAAATCGAGCTGTACCAGGGCCGTTCATTCAAATCTTACCGCGGTATGGGTTCACTGGGCGCGATGTCCAAAGGTTCTTCTGACCGTTACTTCCAGACCGATAACGCCGCCGACAAACTGGTGCCGGAAGGTATTGAAGGTCGCGTCGCCTACAAAGGCCGCCTGAAAGAGATCGTACATCAGCAGATGGGTGGCCTGCGCTCTTGTATGGGTCTGACCGGTTGCCCAACCATCGATGATCTGCGCACCAAGGCAGAATTTGTGCGCATCAGCGGCGCGGGCATTCAGGAAAGCCACGTCCATGACGTGACCATCACCAAAGAGTCGCCGAACTACCGCTTGGGTTCATAATCCCGTAAGATTTACCGCCCGGCTTTCGCCGGGCGCTTTTATTATTAAGTCCATCCCAATGGAAACGCCGCAATGACGACTGAAAATATTCATAAACATCGCATTTTGATCCTCGATTTTGGTTCTCAGTATACGCAACTGGTCGCGCGCCGCGTGCGTGAGCTGGGCGTCTACTGCGAACTCTGGGCGTGGGATGTCACCGAAGAGCAAATTCGTCAGTTCAACCCGAACGGCATCATTCTTTCTGGCGGCCCGGAAAGTACCACTGAACTGAACAGCCCGCGCGCGCCGGAATACGTCTTCAACGCGGGTGTGCCGGTGCTGGGCGTGTGCTACGGCATGCAGACCATGGCGATGCAACTCGGTGGTAAAGTTGAAGGCTCCACCGAACGTGAGTTTGGTTATGCGCAGGTTGAAGTGAAAACCCCGAGCGCGCTGATTCGTGACATCGAAGATGCCATCAGCGATGCCGGCAAACCGCTGCTGGACGTGTGGATGAGCCACGGTGACAAAGTGACCGCCATCCCGGCTGATTTCGTCACCGTCGCCAGCACCGAAACCTGTCCGTTTGCCATCATGGCGAACGAAGAGAAGCGTTTCTACGGCGTGCAGTTCCACCCGGAAGTGACGCACACCCGTCAGGGCCTGCGTATGCTGGAGCGCTTTGTGCGCGATATCTGCGGCTGTGAAGCGCTGTGGACCCCGGCAAAAATCATCGAGGATGCGGTTGAGCGTATTCGCGAGCAGGTTGGCGAAGACAAAGTGATCCTCGGCCTGTCTGGCGGCGTGGATTCTTCTGTTACCGCAATGCTGCTGCACCGCGCCATTGGCGACCGTCTGACCTGTGTGTTCGTCGACAACGGCCTGCTGCGTCTGAACGAAGCCGAGCAGGTGCTGGAGATGTTTGGTGACCATTTCGGTCTGAACATTGTCCACGTTGCGGCGGAAGCACGCTTCCTTGAAGCGCTGGCAGGTGAAAACGATCCAGAAGCCAAACGTAAAATCATCGGTCGCGTCTTTGTTGAAGTCTTCGACGAAGAAGCGGGCAAACTGACTGACGTGAAATGGCTGGCACAGGGCACCATCTATCCGGACGTGATCGAGTCTGCGGCTTCTGCCACCGGCAAAGCGCACGTGATCAAGTCGCACCATAACGTGGGTGGCCTGCCGAAAGAGATGAAGCTGGGCTTGGTTGAGCCGCTGAAAGAGCTGTTCAAAGACGAAGTGCGCAAAATCGGTCTGGAACTGGGCTTGCCATACGCCATGCTATACCGTCATCCGTTCCCGGGTCCGGGTCTTGGCGTGCGTGTGCTGGGCGAAGTGAAGAAAGAGTATTGTGACCTGCTGCGTCGCGCCGATGCCATCTTCATCGAAGAACTGCATAAAGCTGACCTGTACAACAAGGTCAGCCAGGCGTTCACCGTATTCCTGCCGGTTCGTTCGGTTGGCGTGATGGGCGATGGTCGTAAATACGATTGGGTGGTATCACTGCGTGCCGTCGAAACTATCGACTTTATGACCGCACATTGGGCGCACCTGCCGTATGACTTCCTGGGCCGTGTTTCCAACCGCATCATCAACGAAGTGAACGGTATTTCACGCGTGGTTTACGATATTTCTGGTAAGCCGCCGGCCACCATTGAGTGGGAATAATTCCTGCTTCAGTGGAATAAATACATTAAGCCCGCATCCGTGCGGGCTTTTTTGTTTTTTCAGCCCGGCCCATCACTGCCCGCTGCCAGCAGCGGCACCACAACATCGCTAATCGGGGTTGCAATACCGTGGGTACGGCCATAACGCTGTACCACGCCGTTGCGGATATCCCATTCCAGCGGGCGATCGGCCTGGCGATCGGCCAGAATCGAGGTGCCTAAATCCGCAGGGGCACGATGGAAGCCATCAACAATTTCCTGTGGCACGGCATCGCTCAGATTAGCCCCTTCGGCGCGAGCGACCGTCAGGCATTCGCGCAAATAGGCCAGTGCCAGTCCGGTAATATCAGGGCGTGAAAACATGCCCGCACGACGATTTGCCAGTACCATCAATCCGGCGACGGCGTTCTGGAGCAGCTTACGCCAGGCAATCGTTTTAAAATCGTCCGAGACATCCACCTGGCAACGCGTATCGCGTAACGCCGTCAGCACCAGGTCGGTTTGCGGCGTATCCGGTAGGGTCAGGCGCGGTTTGGCGCGCAGCCACACCGAGGCGTCCGGTTCACGTTGTGCAGGGAACCACACCACCGAAGGGAGAACCGTGGCACCTGAGACAAAGGGTGCCAGTTGGGCTTGCTGTTCAACACCGTTTTGTAGTGCGCAGACCACCGTCTGTTTATCGCACAGCGCAGTCAGCCAGGGGGCGGTGTCTGTAATCTGGGTGGTTTTGACTGCAACAAAAACCAAATCGAAAGGGGCGGGTACTTCCGCAGGGTTGGTGTACACGGGGCCGGGCACAATAATCTTGCCCTCGTCGTGACGCAGTTCCAGCCTGGCATGTGCCGTGCGACCAAAAATCATCGGTGTGCGGCCCACTTCATGCAGCGCAGCCGCAATGGTGGTGCCAATAGCGCCGGGGCCAATCAGCGCAACAGTGGGATTTGCGTTTTTCATCATGATTACCTTTTTATGAATTTTATGGTCGCCCATACTGCATGGTAATGATGACAGAATAACGTAGCAGGCTATTAATTCTCCAGCGTCTGCTTCTTGCCCGGTCCCACCACCATCCACACCGCGACACAAACCATCACCGCGCCCAGCACAAAGCCACTGGACAGCGTCTCATCCAGCACCAGATAACCCCACAGCACGGCAAAAGGCGGGATCAAAAAAGTGACGGTTAGCGAACGTAGCGGACCGATATCGGCGATCAGGCGGAAATACAGAATGTAAGCCAGCGCGGTACAGATCAGACCGACAGCAAGCACGCTGGCCCATACGGTCGGCTGCTGCCAGTTAATGTCTGGTTCATGCGCGACAGAAAAGGCAAAAAACGGCAGCAGAAATAACGTCGCGCCGATCTGGCTACCAAAGGCGACGGTCTTGGCATCCAGGCCACCGCGCTGGGAAATCCAGCGTCGCGTCAGGAAGCCAGCCAGTCCATAACAGCCGGTTGCCACCAGACAGGCTGCGACGCCCGCCAGCACGTTGCTGTCAGCATGGCTTTCGCCAAGCGTGGTGATAACGGTGATGCCAATCAGTCCCAGTATCACGCCGATCCATTTACGTACCGTCAGTTTTTCACTGAAAAACGTCACCCCAATGACTGCCCCCATTAATGGCGTCGTCGCATTCAGGATGGCGGAGTAACCCGCCGGGAGCCATTTCGCCGCCAGACAATACATAAAAAATGGCAGGCCGGAATTGATCACGCCGAGGATGAGGGCGGCGCGTAGTTTACCGGCGAAATCAAACGAGGAACGCAGAACCAGCAGTATCACCGCCAGTCCGATAAAACCAAACAGGACACGCAGGAAGGCGGTATTTATCGCCCCAAACTGCGGCGCGGCAATACGCATAAACAGAAAACTCGCCCCCCAGATTGCGGCCAGAAGAATCAGTCTTGTATAGTCCTGGATACGCATGTGATCACTCCATTAGCTGAACTTAATCGTAAATGTCACACTGCGACACTAATAAAGAGTTTTCAAACAACGATTTCTTCACGAATTTAGATTTTCTAATTTATGGAGACCTATGAAACTCCCACCACTTTACGCACTGATGTGCTTTGAATCGGCTGCCCGGCTGCTCAGTATGAAGAAAGCGGCAGAAGAGTTGTGTGTCACCCCCAGCGCGGTCAGCCAGCAGATTGCCAAACTGGAGGAAAGTATAAATGTCCGGCTGTTTCTTCGTGTGCCGCGCCGCCTGGAGCTGACCACCGAGGGACGGATTTATCTGCGTGCGATTCGTCCAGCCTTCAGCCAAATCAGTGAAGCAACGCAACGGCTGATGGATGAAGGCAAACGCAATAAAATTACGGTCAGCTGTACCAGCGGCTTTGCTATGCAGTGGCTGCTGCCGCGCCTGCCTGCTTTTGAACAGGCCAATCCCGGCGTGGAGGTCCAGATCAGCACCACCAATCGTAAGGTGGATCTGCTGGCTGAGGGGATTGATTTTGCGGTGCGCCACGGCACCGGCGACTATCCAGGGCTGGAGGTTGAGTGTCTGCTGCATGATCGACTGATACCGGTATGCAGTCCGCAGCTACTGGCAACGCCTCTGACACCGCCTGATATCCTGCGCTACACCCTGCTGCATGACGAACATCGTCTGGACTGGGGACTATGGTTCCACGCCCTGGGCTTCCACGATGCCGACACCGCTAAAGGGCCGGTATTTATTGATTCGAATGGTGCCGTTGAAGCGGCTCTGGCAGGAAGGGGTATCGCGCTTATCCGCCAATCGCTGGTCAGTGAGGAACTCGCTCAGAATTTGTTAATGAATCCGCTCAAGGTGGCGGTGACATCTCCCATCGCCTATTACCTGGTCTGGGACGAGTCAGCCGTGTTGCAGCGCATCAGCCGTCGCTTCCGTGACTGGTTGGTGGCGACCGCTGCGGCTGAAAAAAACCGCTACCCGGTCTGAACATCTCACATCTGTCGGAATTAAGAGATATGACCGATGATAATCGTCTGTTATTTACCTCTGAACGCCGCCCGTGCATGATGCGTTTTTTGAAACGCACCCCGAAAGTCACACCACGTTAAGCAGGCGCGCGCGCGACAGGTTATGGTAGATGCCTGTTTTCTCGCCGGATGTTGCCATGCTGACTGTCAAAGCGTTTTCCATTGGTGTTTTTATCATCGTTTTGTTGTCGCTATTTGCCAGTCTGGCGCAGGCCACGCATGGCGGCTCACTCTCCAACGAACGCGGTGGCTGGTGGTCAGCGCGGCGTGATTCCGCTGGCATTGCGCCCGATCCGCGTGTCTACGCTGCGCAAGCTATTGTACAGGTCTATGCCGCCCCCACTTATGGCTGGAAAGGGGCGGTGGCGGTACATCCGTGGATCATCTTTAAACGTGCCGGGGAGACGCATTACAACCGCTATGAGGTGATTAGCTGGGGCAGCGACGACAAAGTGCGGCACAACGCCAATCTGCCGGATGGTTACTGGTATGGTGCGCGTCCGAGATTGCTGGTTGATCATCGCGGGGCGGCGGCGCAGGCGATGATTCCGCAGATCGAAGCGGCAATTAAATCCTATCCCTGGCCGCAGACTTACCACGCCTGGCCCGGGCCGAACAGTAACACCTTTCTCGCCCATATTGGCCGTGAAGTCCCTGCGCTGGAACTGGATCTACCCGCCAACGCGGTGGGTAAAGATTATCGGCCGTTGTGGCGTCCAATCGGCTTGCCGCCATCCGGACGCGGCATTCAGGTGTCGGTGCTGGGGATTGCGGGTGTCACCCTTGGTGCAGAAGAGGGATTTGAACTCAATATTCTGGGGTTGAATATGGGGCTGGATTTCACCCCATTGCGTCTACGCTTACCCTTTATTGGCGGCATTGGCAGCGACAACGTGCAGCAGGATAATCCGCCGGGTTAATCGCCCGGCGCGTCCGCTCAACACACGCCGAAGTCACCGTCTTCGTGATAGAGATTGACGGTGTCGGCTTTAACCTCGATTTCCTGTTGGCTGGCATCATCGACCCGGGCGCACCACAAGGTATCGCCATCAACGCGCAGCACTAACATTTTCGGACCACCGGTTTTCGACTGCACAAAATCATCCACGTTAAACATCTTATTCTCCAGCGAGGTTAAGGTATCGGCTGATTCTAGCTGGCAGACAGCGGTCTTGCGCATTAGGTTGTGCGAAATTACGTGTGCAGCAAAAACAGGGTGGCGAGGCCAAGGAAAATAAAAAAACCGCCGGTATCGGTAATGGCGGTAATCAGCACGCTGGAACCGACTGCCGGGTCGCGCTTCAACTTGGTCATGACCAGCGGGATCAACACCCCCATCAACGCGGCCAGCAGCAGGTTCAACACCATTGCTAACATCATCACACCGCCCAGCGCCAAATTGTCGTACATCATCCAGGTCACTGCGCCCATGATGCCGCCCCAGAACACGCCGTTAAGCAGCGCAACACCTAACTCACGCAGAATCAGAAAGGAAAAGTTGCCCGGCTCCACCTGATGCAGGGCCAGCGCACGCACAATCATGGTGATGGTTTGATTACCGGTGTTGCCGCCAATGCCAGCGACAATCGGCATCAGGGTAGCCAACGCCACCAGCTGCGAAATGGTCGCTTCAAACAGGCCGATAACGCGGGAGGCGACGAATGCGGTACACAGGTTAATCGCCAGCCAGGCCCAACGTTTGCTCACCGCTTTGCGTACCGGTGCGAACACATCCTCTTCCTGGCTGATACCGCCCATTTTACGGATATTGCTCTCATTCTCTTCATTGACGAGGTCAATGACGTCTTCGACGATGACGCGGCCAATCAGTTTGCCTTTGGCATCAGTAACGGCAGCGGAAATCAGGTTATAACGTTCGAACGCGCCAGCGGCGTCTTCGGCTTTATCATTGAGCTGGAAGGTGGTCGGATGCGCATTCATCACTGCGTCTACCCGTGTTTCTGGCGGGTTGAGCAGAATGGTGGTGAGCGGCAGTTCCCCCAGCAACTGATTACGTTTATCGGTGATAAACAGCTTATCGGTGCCGTCTGGCATGGTCTGACGGCGGCGCAGAAAGCGCTGTACGGTGCCGAGTGTGACGTCGGCGCGTACCGTCAGAATGTTGAAATCCATAATGCGACCAACCCGATCGCGATCGAACTCCACCACGCTGAGTACGTGGGCGCGCTGGCTGGGATCAAGCGTGGTCAGCAGACGCCCCGTCAGATCACGTGGCAGGTAACGCGCCAGATAAGCCTGATCGTCAATATCCAGCGGCTGAATAGCGCGCAGGATTTCTCGGTCGGTCATGCTTTCCGTCAGACTGGCCCAGACCGTTTCAGACGCTTCTACCAATACCCGACCACGTTGTTCACAGGGAACTAAGCGCCACAGTGCCTGGCGTTCCTCCTGCGGCAATGCCTCAAGGATATCGGCCAAATCGGCGGCGTGCAGCATCTGCAAATCGCTTTCCAGCTGATGACGCCATGCGCTGACTTCCTTCAGTTTGCTGGCCGGCAGATCAACCGATTTATCCAGCAAGACGTCGACGAGGTCGTGTTGCGTAAGCAGCAGGTTAAGAATGCGATGGCGGGTTTCAGTCAGTTGTTGCGCGGGCGTGGCAGACATAACGCGTCCTTTGTGTCTGTAGATATCAGGTCGAAGTGTAGCGCGTTACGGGTAAACAGGACGTAACAGGCATCATCGTCACAAGGGACAATGTGCAGGCGCAGTGACTCGCTACTTCCTTAACGCGTGTCGTTACTGCTTTGTGTCACCGGGTCGGACGTAACTTTCTTCTGCTGATGATGCTCAATGGCACCCGGGATGGTGAAAATCAGACGGCCAACCAAAATAAAAAAACTGATCAGCAAAACAATGCGTGTCATCGAACCGGTTTTGGGACGTCTTCGTGCGGGGAAAGCGTTATTCACGCGGGGAGTTTCCTGTCGATACCCGTCTGGGCGATTGCAACATTTAGTCATACTTAGATCGGTAAATCAATCGCTGTGTGAAAAATGAGCAGAAAAGGTTAAACATCGGCGCTATGCGTAGCGGCGCGATTAATCGCGTCGCTACGCAGGGGAAGTTAGTAACTGGCTTTCTGCGCCAGCAGCGTGGCGAAACGGCAGCGGATGCGCTGGCCCTGTTCATCACGGCGATGCAGCTCACCGACATGCTCGTTGTATTTCACGATATGCCAGTTGCGATAGTAATGGCTCAGTTCCCCGGATTTGAAGGTGAAGGGGAAATCCAGCGGATTGGGATAATCGTCGGTGCTCATGGCCGCGACGATCAGGTTATAGCCATATTTCACTGTGCTGGCCTGCATATCCGCAATCAACTGCGGGATCGTCTGCGGTTGCAGGAACATCATCACCACCGTGGACAGCACCAGCTGATATTCGCCGTTGAAGCGTACCTGATTCAGGTCGCAGGCTTCCGCGCGAATATTTTGCAGCTGCTCCTCATGGATAATCTGCTGGAGTCGCGCCAGGCTTTGCGGATTGCTGTCCCAGCCGGTCACATCAAAACCGTGCTGATTGAGAAACAGGCTGTTGCGGCCTTGGCCGCAACCCAGATCCAGCGCGTTGCCCGGTGTTAATTTGGGCAACGCTTCCAGCACTTCTGAATGCGGCGGCGTCAGGCCATATTTTTCCGCGAAGTAATTGTCAGGACGAATGGTCATAGTAAACCGCGTTTACTCCTCTTGCAGAATCAGATTCCAGCCGGTCACTTCATTCCAGTAGCTCTGCTCGCGCTCCAGATCCAACTGCACCAAGGTGTTCTGGCTGAAGTATCCGGCCGGGAAGGTCAGCGTCCAGTGACCGTCATCGGTGGACAGCTTGAGCGAATCCGGACGCGTCGTGGCCTGGCGCTGATTATTCAGCAAGGTGCCGAGGCGCAGCAGGAAGACCAGCGGTAAGAATTGCTTCTTCTTAAACAACGTGAAGCGCGGCATCTCATCCATCTTCACCGCTTTACGGTGGAAGCGTACCAGCATTGCCAGCAGCATCTGTTGATCCTGGTTAAAACCCGGCATGTTGGTGTTTTGCAGGATATAGGCGGAGTGACGTTGCATGCCGCTATGGTTGATGGTCAGCCCGACCTCGTGCAGCATCGCCGCCCATTTCAGTAAGGCTGAAAGCTGCGGGTTAGCCAGTTTGGGGTTCTGATCCAGCCATTGCAGATAGAGCTGTTCGGTGGTTTCCAGCACGCGACGGGCCTGGTCGCTATCGATGGCGTAGTGATTTGCCAGGCTCTGGGCGGTGCGGCTGCGAATATCCTGGTGGCGGAAACGGCCTTCCATTTCGTACAGCACGCCTTCGCGTAGCGCACCATCAGACAGGCGCAACTCGCGAATCGCCAGCGCATCGAACACGCCACACAAAATGGCGAGACCCGGAACAAACACCACTTTGCGCTCTTCCGAAAGACCCGGCAGGCTTAGTGCGGCAAAAGATTTATGCTTGATCACCTCGCTGTACAGCTGGTCCAGCCGTTCCGGGGTAATCAGTTTCTCTTTCTCGCCCATCGCCAGCAGGACTTCACAGGCGGCCTTGATGGTGCCCGACGCGCCCAGCGCATACTGCCAGCCATGCAGGCGATATTGCCATGACAGCGTTTCCAGCTTCTGTGCTGCCGCCAGACGCGCGCGCCGGAAGTTTTCCGGCGAGATTTCACCTTTCGGGAAGTAAAGCTGCGCAAAACTGACGCAACCCATACGACGGCTTTCGACCAGCTGTGGTTCGAAATCTTCACCAATCACCAGCTCGGTCGATCCACCGCCAATATCGATCACCAGCTTGCGGCCTTTTTCCGGTTGAGTATGTTCCACGCCCATAAAAATCAGACGTGCTTCCTCATTACCGGAGATGACCTCTATCGGGTAGGGGATGACATCGGCCGCCCGTTGCAAAAACTCTTCCGCATTGATGGCCTGACGCAGCGTATGCGTCCCGACGATGGTCACATTGGCCGGACTGAATCCCTGTAGGCGCTCAGCAAACAACGCCAGGCAACTCAGCCCACGCTGGATTGCCTCTTCGCTCAGGCGATTCTGCGCGTCCAGCCCATCGGCCAGATGCACGCGTTGTTTGAGGCGTCCCAGCACCTGCATGGCACCATCGACCACGCGGGCAATCACCATATGGAAACTGTTGGAGCCAAGGTCGATGGCCGCAAACTCCTGAGGCTTCGGCGTACTCTTATGGGATATTGGCATAGGAATTATTCAGGTTGTTCCAGTTGCTTGATGTAATCGTAAATCGCCAGCTGCGAGCGCACTTTTCTGCGGTTGCCGCGCGGTACGTAACGGTTACTCAGTTCTTTGTCGACGATACGGGCTTTAACTGTATCGCTAAACAGGATGGCGATGATATCCAGTACGCGCTGTTTCAGACGCGGGTCCAGGATCGACACGGCCACTTCAATGCGGTAATCGATATTGCGTGTCATCCAGTCCGCTGAGGAAAGGAACACTTTTTTATCGCCGCCGTTTTCGAAAATATAGACGCGGTCGTGCTCAAGGTAGCGGTCAACGATGCTGATCACGCGAATATTTTCGCTGATACCGGGTAAATCGGGGATCAGCGAGCACATGCCGCGCACCAGCAGGTTCACTTTCACCCCCGCCGCTGAAGCAGCATACAACCGATCCACCAATCCGTTATCCACCAGGTTATTAATTTTCAGCGTAATGCTCGCTGCAATTCCCTGCTGCACATTGGCAATTTCGTTATCAATCAATTGATAAAGCATGCTGCGCGAATTTTGCGGCGAGACCATTAAATGGTCGAAACTCACCGGACGATAGGGGTTTTCAATAAAGTTAAACACCCGGCGTACTTCGTTGGTGATGCGAGCATCCGCTGTTAATAAAGAATAGTCGGTATAAATGCGCGCGGTCTTCTCGTTAAAGTTACCGGTGCCGATATGGGCGTAGCGCACAATCTCTTCCCCTTCGCGGCGCGAGATCAGGAACAGCTTGGCGTGAATTTTCAGACCGGGCGCAGAGAAGATAACGTGAACTCCGGCTTCGGTCAGACGCTTCGCCCAGTGGATGTTGGCTTCTTCATCGAAGCGTGCCTGCAACTCCACCACCACCGTGACTTTTTTGCCGTTGTAGGCCGCGTGGATCATCGCATCCATGATGCGTGAATTCTTGGCGACGCGGTAGATGTTGATTTTGATCGCCACCACGCTCGGGTCGAAGGACGCCTGGCGCAGCAATTCCAGCACGTGCTCAAACGTATGATAGGGATAGTAGAGCAGCACATCGCGGTTGCGAATCGCATCAAATCCATTGCGGAAGCCATCAAAACCGATATGGCGGATCTGGGGCAACGGGCGGTTTTCCAGGTTGCTTTTGCCCTCATTCGGGAAACCGATAAAATCTTTAAAGTTGTGGTAACGGCCACCCGGCACCACCGAATCATAGTTGGTGATGGAAAGCTTATGGCGCAGCATCTCCACCATCTCATCCGGCATATCACGCTGATAGACAAAACGCACCGGCTCGGCGTTCAGGCGCTGTTTCAGGCTGGAGGACATCAGTTCCAGCAGGCTGGATTCCATCTCCGTGACCAGATCGTACTCAGCATCACGCGTCATCTTCATTGAATAAGCGTTGAGCGCATCATAGTCGTAGAAGCCTTTAAAGATGTCATCGAGGCAATAACGCAGGATATTGTCGAGCAGGATCATCGGCTTGCGGCGACGCGGCGATTCAGCGGGCAGGTTGACGAAGCGTGGCACTTTATCGGATGGGATCTCCAGCAGTGCGTAGCGTTTATCGTCGCCACGAATAATTTCTACCGCCAGGTAGGTGTAATCGTCTTTCAGAAATTCGATTAAGTCGGTGTCGTGATTGACCAGAATTGGCGTGATGTGCTGACGCAACTGATGTTTAAAGTAATAACGCAGCCATACCTGCTGGTTGGGCGACAGTTGGCGTTCGTTGATCAGGAAGATCTGATTACGTGCCATTTCCAACAGCAGATCGTTGTACAGTGCATCAAATTCCTGGTCGGATTTCAGCACCCGTTGCTGGATCTTCTTCAACAGATGACGTGGTGTGCTGGGCGATCCTTGTTCTTCCCCAATTAGAATGCGGCGTTTTAAATCGGCAAAGCGAACTTTATAAAATTCATCAAGGTTGTTCGAATAGATCCCGAGGAAGCGCATACGTTCAATCAGCGGATTACTTTTGTCCGCTGCTTCCTGTAATACGCGTTCGTTGAACGATAACCAGCTTAATTCTTTTTCTATATACAGCTTTTCCTGACCCATTCTGACTCCGTGATGCTGTTGCTGGACGGGATGTCCGGCGAAAAGGCGCCATCGCGCTGTTTCGCTCAGTGTCCGTCACCATTATGGCGAGAGTATGGCAGGCTTGTCCAACGCCAACAGTTGTCTTATCAATCAGCTACGGGCAACATAGCGGCTTGTCTACGATCGTAACCCAGAGCTGCATGAGCATAACAAGCATTCCCGTCCATTTTAGCGATAGCCGCCGCCGTGCCGTTGACCGGTGGGTGAAGCGTATTGTCACCGCCTGTGGCGTGGGGATTCTGCTACTGATGTTACTGCTGTTCTTCTGGTTAATCTGGGTGGTACTACCTCTTTTTAGCACGCCAGGGATACAAACGGGGGCCAGCCAACAGCTGTGGGACAAAGCCCCGGTGCTGGCATTGGGCAGCGATGGGCAGCTCGGTTGGCGTATCAGCCGTAACGAAGCGCGTTTTATTCCGCTGGATGGACAACCTGCCGGGCCAGCACTGGCGTTGCAGGGGAAACCGGATGCGGTGGTGCCAAGCGCCGACCAGCACAGCCTGTTGCTGAATATGCAGGGTGATCTGTTGCTGATGCAGCCGGTGAACGGCGAATGGCGCTTGCCACTCGGCGACCGTCCATTGCATCTCCCCCAGGGAGCCGTGTCGCAGATGGCGCTGGCGACGCTGGCAGAAAACCAATGGCGAATTGCCGCGCAAACCGCTGCCGGGATCATCCTGCTCACGCTGGATAAATCAAACAGCGTGGGGCAGATTACCCTGCCGCAGCAGCAGGCAGATCAGTTACTTCTCTCGCCCGACGGCAGCCTGCTGTATACCAGCGAAGGCCGCTTGCTGCGCGTCTGGCAAATCACGGCTGACGGTGCGCAACTGCGCGAAACACAAACCCTGACGGAGAAACCGCAAAGCCTGCATCTGCTGGCTGGTGGCCGTACCTTATTGATTCAGGATACGCGCGGCGTCAACCAGTGGTTCGCCATTGCCGGGCCGCAGGGGCCGCGGTTACACGAAATACAGACCTTTAACAGCAGCGCGGGTGCCAGCCTGATTGTCACCGAGCCACAGCGCCGCGTATTTGCCACCCTGAATACCGCTGGCGAGGTCAGCCTGTTCGCCAGCAAACAGCAGGGACCGATTGTCACGCGCAAGCTGGCACCGGGCATTCAGGCGGCCGCTTTCTCCCCACGCGGCGATACGCTGCTGGTGGAGCGGGCGGGACAATGGCAACGCTTGCATCTTGACGATCCCTGGCCGGATTTCAGTTGGCGCAACCTGTGGCAAAAAATTTGGTACGAAAACTATCCGCAACCCGGCTGGGTGTGGCAATCCACGGCTGCCGGGGATAGTTATCAGGCGAAGTTTAGCCTGATGCCGCTGGTGATCGGCACATTGAAAGCGGCCAGTCTGGCGCTGCTGTTTGCCACACCGCTGGCACTGGCGGCGGCCATGTATACCGCGTGGTTTATGACGCCGGGTCTGCGCCGCTGGGTCAAACCGGGCATTGAGATGATGGGGGCGCTACCGAGTGTGGTCATCGGTTTGATTGCCGGGGTATGGCTGGCACCCCACATCAGCAATGCGTTGATTGGCGTGCTGTTGCTGCCACTGGTGCTGGCAGTAACCTTACTGTTGTGCGGCCTGTTCAGCCCGGGTTTGCCCGCACGCTGGCGTCAACCGGGTTATGAAGTTTTGCTATTGCTGCCGATATTACTGGTCGTCACCTTGTTGACGTTATGGCTGCCAACCCACTTCTGGCCGAATATCGGTGAACGTCTCGCCCATTATGAACAACGCAACCTGCTGGTGGCCGCGCTGGCGATGGGGTTTGCGCTGGTGCCGTTGATTTTTACCTTATCGGAGGACGCCCTGTTCAGCGTACCGGTTTCGCTGGGGCAAGGTTCGCTGGCATTGGGCGCGACGCCGTGGCAAACCCTGACACGCGTCGTGTTGCCGGGGGCATCAGCAGGTATTTTCGCCGCATTGATGATCGGTTTTGGCCGCGCGCTGGGCGAAACCATGATTGTCCTGATGGCGACGGGTAACACGCCGGTCAGCGAAGGTGGGTTATTTGCCGGGCTGCGCGCGCTGTCCGCCAATATCGCCATTGAGATGCCAGAGGCGGCAGCAGGCAGCGCCCATTATCGCATTCTGTTCCTGAGCGCGCTGATCCTGCTGATTTTCACCTTGATTATCAATACGGTGGCGGAGGTGATTCGTCAACGTCTGCGCCAGCGCTACAGCCAGCATGAGGGGCAGGGATGAGGGTCATGCGCCAAAATGATCGCTGGCGCTGGCTGACGGCCGGTGCCGTGGCTGTCTGCCTGTTGGCTTTTACCTTGCTGATTGGCCTGCTGGCCTGGCAGGGAATGCGCGCCTTCTGGCCCCAGCCAGTCGATCAATACCAGTTCCAGCCGCCTGAGGGGGAATCGGTTATGCTGCTGGGCGAAACCGTGCAACGCCAGCAACACGGCAGCGGCTGGCGTTATGTGGTGAAAACCGGCAACCGCGATTTTGCCCCTCCCGATTTCCGCGTGATTGATAGCCAGACACCCGCTAAAACCCGTCAGCCAGCGGATGTGATGGTATTGCAACGGCGCAGTGGCGGGAATGCTTACGGCTGGTTTATCGAGCTGCGTGAAGATAATGAAGTGCTGACAGCGCGCGATCGTGATGCGCTGCTGCAACAGCGGCTTGAAGCGGTGCATGACCAATTACGTCAGGCGAGTCGGATTCGCCGTATTGATATGGCGCGCCTCAATGCCCAGCTGGAAAACCTGCAACAACAGGCGGAAGAACAGCAACGAAAAGGGGAATTCAGCGCACTGCGCCAGTCCGAATTCGATGCCAATAGCGCCGCATTGCAACGGCGCTTTAACGCCCTGGCGAATCAACTGAGCCAGCTGCAAACCGCAAGCCAGCGCGATGTGCTGGTGTTGCGTGATGTTCAGGGGCAGGACCATGTGATTCCGCTGGCACAGGTTGTCGCGGCCTGGTATCCGAATAGCATGAGTGTCGGCCAGAAAGCGCAGCACTTCCTCAGCCAGCTGTGGCAATTTGTCAGCAATAATCCGGCGGCAGGCGAGAGTGAAAGTGGTGCACTCCCGGCGATTTTTGGCACCGTGCTGATGGTGCTGCTGATGTCGGTGATCGTCATGCCGCTCGGTGTGGTGGCTGCTCTCTGGTTACATGAATACGCCGGGCGCAACGCGCTTACCCGATTGGTGCGTATTGCGGTGGTCAATTTGGCGGGGGTGCCATCGATTGTCTATGGCGTGTTTGGCCTTGGCTTTTTTGTCTGGTTGATTGGCGGCACTATCGACCAATTGTTTTATTCACGTGCACTGCCCAATCCAACCTTTGGCACGCCGGGATTGTTATGGGCGTCGTTAACGCTGGCGTTGTTGACGCTGCCGGTGGTCATTGTCGCTACCGAAGAAGGATTATCGCGCATCCCGGATAGTCTGCGACAGGGGTCGCTGGCACTGGGGGCAACCCAGGCCGAAACCCTGTGGCGCGTGGTGTTGCCACTGGCGGTTCCGGCGATGCTCACGGGCTTGATCCTGGCGGTGGCGCGTGCTGCCGGGGAAACGGCCCCATTGATGCTGGTGGGGGTGGTGAAAATGGTACCGGAACTGCCGGTAGACGCGGTGTTCCCGTATCTGCATCTTGACCGCAAATTTATGCACCTCGGTTTTCAGATTTACGATCTGGCGTTTCAAAGCCCGAATATCGACGCCGACCGCCCGCTGGTTTATGCCACTGCCTTGTTGCTGGTGGCAATTATCCTGTCGCTCAATCTGCTGGCAATGGCGCTGCGCCACCGTCTGCGTGAGCGTTACCGGCTTATGACGCATTAAAAAGGTTCTTCACATGACGCCCGATTACGACATCGCCCTCAAGGTTAATCAGCTTTCGCTGTGGTATGGCGAACGCCAGGCGCTGAATAATATCGATCTGCAACTGCCAAAGAATCATATCACGGCGCTGATCGGCCCCTCTGGCTGTGGCAAATCGACGCTGCTGCGCTGTTTTAATCGCATGAACGATGTGATTGATCGTTGCCGCATGGAAGGGGAGATTTGGCTGGGGCAGCATGCCATTATGCAGCCGGAACAGGATCTGGCGGCACTGCGTCGGCGAGTGGGCATGGTGTTTCAGCGACCGAATCCGTTTCCCAAATCGATTTATGAAAACGTGGTGTATGGCTTGCGCCTGCAAGGGGTACGCGACCGCCGGATCCTGAACGAAGCTTGTGAGCGTGCGCTACGCGCGGCGGCATTGTGGAGTGAAGTCAAAGACCAACTGGGACAAAACGCGTTAACCCTGTCTACCGGTCAACAACAACGGTTGGTGATTGCGCGTGCGATCGCCATCGAACCGGAAGTGTTGCTGCTGGACGAACCCACCTCCGCACTTGATCCCATCTCCACGCTGGTGATTGAAGAGTTGATGACCACGCTAAAGCAGCATTTCACGCTGGTGCTGGTGACGCACAACATGCAGCAGGCGGCGCGCGTGTCGGATTACACCGCGTTTATGCATAACGGGCAGTTGGTAGAGTTTGACGAAACCGATCGTATCTTCACTTCACCGCAGGCGCGACGCACCGAAGATTACATCACCGGACGATTTGGCTAACCGGGTAATTTTGTGTGCTGTCGTCCAGATTGACAAAGATTTCCTCGCTTAATCACCGTTGTTGACTATCCTATCCCGCAACTAAATGGATATCACGCCTGACAGCGTGAGTTAGGGAAGCAGCACGATGAGCAAGGAAACTTACGCGAACAGTGCGTTTAACAACCCGGTACTCGGGACTTGTATTGGTGTGGATCGTGAGACCGGGGGGGCGATGATCACCCAGGATTTTGCGGCTGGCAGCCCGCTACCCTGCATCGTGATTCTGGTGCATGGCGTCAACGATATTGGTGAAGCCTACGAGACCCAGGAGCAGGGGATTGTCGCCGGGCTGAATACCCGGCTGGCCCGCACCGATATGTATATCAATGAGTGGGGGGAGATGTGCGGCTTAACCGACCTGAGCGGTGCCGCGCGGCGTATCACCCGCAGCGGTCGCTCGCCGGTGATCCCGTTTTACTGGGGATATCGGCCGGTGGATCGGGAAACCTATGACGCTGACCAGCAGCGTTATCGTGACGAGGTCAAAAAACTCGGGCTGGAAGCGGTGCTGCCGTATGACGCTTTTCAGGAGAATGATCCAAAACGCCTGAAAAAACTTAATCCGGAAATGCGCGGTTTCTGCAACGATAACTACGGTAACGTACTGAATCTCGCGGCGGCTAAAAATGGTGGCACCTTTGCCAATGCCACCACCTGTATCCCGGATATGTTCGGGCCGGGAGCCAACGGCGGCGCAATCTGGATGGCGGGAGTCTACAGCCGCAAGTTCAACGGCGGTGACTTTACCCACCCGATTTACGGCAATCCGCACCGGATTTATCAGTTCTTTGCGGCGCAGCGGCTGGCGGATTTGATTTTTGCGATCAGAGATAACCCTGATACCCGTTACGATACCATCAATATCGTGGCGCACAGTCAGGGCACCCTTATCACCATGCTGGCGAACATGATTCTCAGGCAGAAGGCACCTGACTATCCCGTTGCTGACTGCACCATCCTCTGCCACTCCCCGTATTCGCTGGAACCGCGTTTTCTGGAAAACCTGCTGCCGGGCCGTCAGCAGACCGCTAAAGCCCGTCAGGAAACGCTGCGCAACTTTTGCCGCCTGATGGCCACCAACCCCAAATATGATCCTGCCGGTCGCTACCAGCCAGATTTTGTGCAGGCGATGGTGAACGACGGCACCCTGGCGCGCAAACACCAGTGGTACAGCGACCCGCGCTACAGCCGCAACAATTATGGCCGGGTATATAACTATTTCTGCCCGGACGATGGCATTGTGTCGCTACAGAACGTGCAGGGGGTTGGCTGGCGCGGCATTCCCGATCAGGTTGCATCGGGGATGGAGAATCTTTACCAGCGGGCGTTTTGCCAGCACTACACCACCGGCGGCAACCCAACGCACCGGCCCTTTGAGAAGCCCGCCTGGCGGGAAGGGGACTTCCGTTATGACGGCCGGGCAACCAACGCCGCCTATCCGTACCACAGTGGCGTGACCCTCAATGCTGAAGCGCTGCCGCAGGTGTTTGAGCTGACCCTGATGGGCAGTAGTCATGACGGGGAGATGAAGTTTAAGACCGGGGTAGCAGGGGAAGATCGCTATATCGACTACTCCGCCCGTGCCCATGAGGGCGTGTGGCAGGTGAAGGAAACCCGGCCGCTGCTCCCGCTGTACGCTTATGGCATGCAGCCGGGGCATATTCTGACCGAAGCCGAACTGAGTGCGGTGAATGTTCATTACAAAACCCAATTCACCGGTGGCCGTATTATCGGTTCGCAGCAGCGGATGGAATATCTGCTGTTACGGAATAAAACCGACCAGGAAATTGATGAGATGGCGAAATATGGCGACCCGGTAAAACTCAGCCAGCATTCGGCCATTGTGATGGACCCGAACGTGCAGGAAAAAGCGGTGGCCTATGACCTGGCGATTGGTAACTGTATGGCGTTTGAAGATCCGGAGTTCTGGCTGCGGCTGCGGAAACTGGCCGACTGGCGGCATATGTATAATCCGGATGAGGATACAAATAGATATTATCAAACGGGTGAATTAAACGAAAAGAAGACCAAGGACTTCATGAACAAACCCGATGGCATCCTACCTAAAGGAGAGTTCGGTGTGGTAAACGAATACCACCCGGCTGTAAAAATTAAACCTGCCCGTCCACCAGAGTTTCATCATAAGGAAATCCCGTTACCGCAGTGGGATATGCCGGAACCTATGAATTATTTGGATCTCCCCTCAACGGGTCACAAAATGGTGTTTTAATGATGCTGAAATATGTAAACGGAATTACATCAATGGTGCTGATTATTGCTCTTTTTATGTTGAGTGGATGCCAGGGGTTCTCGTTAAAAACACGCCAGAAGCCGGTGCAGGTGGTATACCGTTTTGACGATCACCGCTGGCTGGAACTGAAAGGTTATAATTGTCAGGGAGAACTCTGGTTTGTGGACCGGGAAAGGGGAATTCGCAGTCAGCTCTGGTTTCAGTTTTACAGGATTTTTACTAAGCCCTATATCAATGCCTCAGAACGCTATATTGCAGTACCCAGTTGGGGTATGACAGGAGTAATGAGTATTTCAAAAGATTACGGGAGGACCTGGCAAACATCTTCCATAAATGGCGAAGAAGATAACGGTTTTAATGCACCAAACTACGACAATATTGAGTCCCTGACTGTGGTCAATGACCAGGGTTTTCTGCTAACCAAACAGGGCCGTATTTATATGTCTTCCCTGCCTTTCGATGATCCGCGTCTGCAACCTGGCGGGACAGGCATTGATTATGTTGTGGAGTTCAGGGGAAGGAAAATACCGCATCATATCGATGCTATACGTCCGGCTGAAGGCCTGGATACGTCATTGTGGGGGCGGGACTATATCGACCCACGCATTTTACATCGCTCGGTAAAACAGTATTACACCAACTTCCAGAACCTACCCGACCGTATTCCTGAAGTTAAAAATTATCAGGGCTGGACGCATATGAAGTGCGATCTGAATGCCGGACTCTGAATAGCATGAAGAGGAAAGCTCGTTACAGGAAATTAAAGGAATAAAAATATGACCAGGGATGTTTTCAGCCTGAAACGTTGGCGAGGATTTACTGCAGCGCTCACCTTATCTGTGGTTTTTATCATCACCGGATGTCACGGCCTGTTCGCTAAGCCACGACAGAAGCCGGTACAGGTGGTATACCGTTTTGACGATCACCGCTGGCTGGAACTGAAAGGTTATAATTGTCAGGGAGAACTCTGGTTTGTGGACCGGGAAAGGGGAATTCGCAGTCAGCTCTGGTTTCAGTTTTACAGGATTTTTACTAAGCCCTATATCAATGCCTCAGAACGCTATATTGCAGTACCCAGCTGGGGTATGACAGGAGTAATGAGTATTTCAAAAGATTATGGCAGGACTTGGCAAACCTCTTCCATAAAAGGTGAAGAAGACAATGGTTCAAATGCACCTGGCTATGAAAATATCCAGTCCCTGACCGTGGTTAATGACCAGGGCTTTCTGCTGACCAAACAGGGACGCATTTACATGTCCTCCCTGCCTTTCGATGATCCGCGTTTGCAACCTGGCGGGACAGGCATTGATTATGTTGTGGAGTTCAGGGGAAGGAAAATACCGCATCATATCGATGCTATACGTCCGGCTGCAGGCCTCGATACGTCATTGTGGGGGCGGGACTATATCGACCCACGCATTTTACATCGCTCGGTAAAACAGTATTACACCAACTTCCAGAACCTGCCCGACCGTATTCCTGAAGTTAAAAATTATCAGGGCTGGACGCATATGAAGTGCGATCTGAATGCCGGACTCTGAATAGCATGAAGAGGAAAGCTCGTTACAGGAAATTAAAGGAATAAAAATATGACCAGGGATGTTTTCAGCCTGAAACGTTGGCGAGGATTTACTGCAGCGCTCACCTTATCTGTGGTTTTTATCATCACCGGATGTCACGGCCTGTTCTCTAAGTCACGCCAGAAGCCGGTACAGGTGGTATACCGTTTTGACGATCACCGCTGGCTGGAATTAAAGGGATTTAATTGTGAGGGCGCATTGTGGTTCGTTGATCAGAAACGGGGTATTCGCAGTGAAATATGGTCTCAGTTTTACCGGATATTCACCAAACCCTATATCAATGCATCAGAGCGATATATAGCCGTTCCCAACTGGGGGGAATCGGGATTTGTTGTATCCAAAGACTACGGAAAAACCTGGCAAAATGCGTCAATTGAAGGCGAAGAAGATAATGGATCTAATTCTCCTAATTATGATGACATCGTTTCTGCAACGATTGTCAATGACCAGGGTTTTCTGCTGACCAAACAAGGTCGCATTTATATGTCGTCGCTGCCCTTTGATGATCCGCGTCTGCAACCTGGCGGGACAGGCATTGATTATGTTGTGGAGTTCAGGGGAAGGAAAATACCGCATCATATCGATGCTATACGTCCGGCTGAAGGCTGGATACGTCATTGTGGGGGCGGGACTATATCGACCCACGCATTTTACATCGCTCGGTAAAACAGCATTACACCAACTTCCAGAACCTACCCGACCGCGTACCCGAAGTAAAAAACTATCAAGGCTGGACGCATATGAAATGCGACCTGAATGCCGGGCTCTGAAAGTAGCGGCGCGATTTATCGCGCGGTTTTCACCGTACAAAAAAACAGCGCGATAAATCGCGCTGCTCCGGGATCGTGCAAGTATCACATCAATCGTGGGCATAGCCCTGCGGTGGCAGCGGTTGACCATCCAGCCAGGCTGAATTCTCGCGCATCTGCAAACGTCCTTCTACAAACCAGCTAATCACCAGCGGATAGATGGCATGTTCCTGATGCTGCACACGGGCAGTAATCTCTTCTTCCGTATCATCGGCAAACACCGGTACGCGCGCCTGCAAAATAATCGGTCCGCCATCCAGCTCATCGGTGACGAAATGCACCGAGGTGCCATGCTCTTCGTCGCCATTTTCCAATGCCTGACGATGAGTATGCAGGCCGGGATATTTCGGCAGCAGGGAAGGGTGGATGTTGACCAGACGATCGTGATAATGCGCGACAAATCCCTGGCTGAGGATACGCATATATCCCGCCAGTACTACCAGATCCGGGGCGTAAGCATCGATCTCCTGCATCAGCTGGCGATCAAAGGCTTCACGGTCAGCAAACTGACTGGCGGCCAGCGCATGCGTCGGAACACCGGCTTCCTGCGCACGGGTCAAACCCAGCGCTGCGGCTTTATTACTGAAAACGGCAGCGACGCTGCCGTTAATACGCCCGCTTGCGCAGGCGTCGAGGATGGACTGAAGATTGCTACCGTTACCGGAGATCAGTACAACCAGTTTTTTCATGGGTTGATGACCACACGCTCTTCAGAGTCAGAGGCTTTGATCACACCGATTTTCCACGCCTGCTCGCCTGCGTCGGTCATCAGCTGTACTGCTTTATCAGCTTCAGCGGCACTCAGCGCGATCACCATGCCCACACCACAGTTAAAGGTGCGATACATTTCGTGACGGCTGACATTACCGGCCTGCTGCAACCAGTTGAACACGGCCGGCCACTGCCAGCTGCTCTCTTCCAGCACCGCCTGGGTGTTGTCCGGCAGTACGCGCGGAATATTTTCCCAGAAGCCGCCACCGGTCAGGTGCGCAATCGCGTGCACATCGACCTGTTCGATCAGGCTAAGGATGTTTTTCACGTAAATGCGGGTCGGGGCCAGCAGGTGGTCAGCCAGCGGCTTACCTTCCAGCTGTTTGGTTTCCGGGTTGGTCTGGCTGACTTCGAGGATCTTACGTACCAGCGAGTAGCCGTTGGAGTGCGGGCCGCTGGAACCCAGCGCGATCAGCACATCGCCATCCTGCACTTTCGAGCCGTCGATGATCTCGGATTTTTCCACCACGCCAACGCAAAAGCCGGCCACGTCGTAATCTTCACCGTGATACATACCTGGCATCTCTGCGGTTTCACCGCCAACCAGCGCACAGCCTGATTGCAGACAGCCTTCAGCGATACCGGTGATCACCGAGGAAGCGGTGTCGACATCCAGTTTGCCCGTCGCATAGTAGTCGAGGAAGAACAGCGGCTCCGCGCCTTGTACCACCAGATCGTTCACGCACATCGCCACCAGATCGATACCGATGCTGTCATGGCGCTTCAGATCCATCGCCAGACGCAGCTTGGTGCCGACGCCGTCGGTGCCGGAGACCAGCACTGGCTCGCGGTATTTCTGCGGCAGCGCACAAAGCGCGCCAAAGCCGCCCAATCCACCCATCACTTCCGGGCGGCGGGTCTTTTTCACTACGCCTTTGATGCGGTCAACCAGAGCGTTACCAGCGTCAATATCAACACCGGCGTCTTTGTAGCTGAGAGAGGTCTTGTCGGTCACTGCGGAATCCCCACGCGAGTTGCGGTTGGTGGTTAAAATAAAGCGGCGTAATTCTACCAGCGCAGGCAAACGTTTGCGAGTCCCATCTCACGCCACCTTTGCACGGCACCGCTTTTTCGCTAATCCTTAATCTCAGATCGTGGAAGGCGTTGTATTGACCAATGACATATGGCGCAGCGGGAAAAAGGCGGTATAATCCCGCGATTTTTTTTTAGCTCAACTCAATTCCGGGAGAACAATCATGAAGATCGTGGAAGTCAAACACCCGCTGGTCAAACATAAACTGGGCCTGATGCGTGAGCATGATGTCAGCACTAAGCGCTTCCGCGAACTGGCGTCAGAAGTCGGCAGCCTGCTGACCTATGAAGCCACTGCCGACCTGGAAACCGAGCGCGTTACGATTGAAGGCTGGAATGGCCCGGTTGAAATCGAACAAATTAAAGGCAAAAAAATTACCGTCGTACCGATTCTGCGTGCGGGTCTGGGCATGATGGAAGGGGTGCTGGAGCACGTACCCAGCGCGCGTATCAGCGTAGTCGGCGTCTACCGTGATGAAGAGACGCTGGAGCCGGTACCGTACTTCCAGAAACTGGTCTCCAACATTGAAGAGCGCATGGCGCTGGTGGTTGACCCGATGCTGGCGACCGGTGGCTCGATGATCGCGACCATTGACCTGCTGAAAAAGGCCGGTTGTAACAGCATCAAGGTGCTGGTGTTGGTGGCGGCACCGGAAGGGATTGCCGCGCTGGAGAAAGCGCATCCGGATGTTGAACTCTATACCGCTTCAATCGACAAGGGCCTGAATGAGAAGGGATACATTATTCCTGGCCTCGGCGATGCCGGTGACAAGATTTTCGGAACCAAATAAATAAAGCAGCCGGCCAGAGAGTCGGCTTTTTTTTGGCAAAAATGCACTACACAACTCAAGGGGATCACTGAATGACTCGTCGCGCCATCGGCGTTAGCGAACGACCGCCGCTACTTAAAACCATTCCACTCAGTCTGCAACATCTGTTCGCCATGTTTGGCGCAACCGTGCTGGTGCCGATTCTGTTCCATATCAACCCGGCCACAGTGCTGCTGTTCAACGGTGTCGGTACACTGCTGTATCTCTTTATCTGTAAAGGGAAAATCCCGGCCTATCTCGGCTCCAGCTTCGCCTTTATTTCTCCGGTATTGCTGTTGCTGCCGCTGGGCTATGAAGTGGCGCTCGGTGGCTTTATCCTCTGCGGCTTCCTGTTTTGTGTCGTCGCGCTGATTGTGAAAAAAGCAGGCACCGGCTGGCTGGACGTGATGTTCCCCCCTGCGGCAATGGGGGCGATTGTTGCGGTGATCGGCCTTGAGCTGGCGGGCGTGGCGGCCAACATGGCTGGTCTGCTGCCTGCTGAAGGGACTGCACCTGATAGCACCACCATCTTTATTTCGATGGTAACGCTGGGTGTTACCGTGTTTGGTTCGGTGCTGTTCCGTGGCTTCTTCGCCATTATCCCGATCCTGATCGGTGTGCTGGTGGGTTACGCACTCTCTTCCTTTATGGGAATCGTTAACTGGTCGTCGGTTGCGAATGCGCCCTGGTTTGCCCTGCCGACTTTCTATACTCCGCGTTTTGAGTGGGCGGCGATGTTGACCATTCTGCCTGCGGCGCTGGTGGTGATTGCTGAGCACGTCGGCCACTTGGTAGTGACGGCGAATATCGTGAAAAAAGATCTGATCCGCGATCCGGGTCTGCATCGTTCTATGTTCGCCAACGGCCTTTCCACCATGATCTCCGGTTTCTTTGGGTCAACGCCAAACACCACTTACGGTGAAAACATCGGTGTTATGGCGATCACCCGCGTCTACAGTACCTGGGTGATCGGCGGGGCGGCAATCCTGGCGATTTTGCTCTCCTGCGTGGGCAAACTGGCCGCCGCGATTCAGGCCATTCCGGTGCCGGTCATGGGCGGTGTGTCGCTGCTGCTGTACGGGGTGATCGGGGCTTCCGGTATTCGTGTACTGATTGAATCCAAAGTGGATTACAACAAAGCGCAGAACCTGATCCTTACCTCAGTGATCCTGATCATCGGTGTGAGCGGTGCCAAGGTGCATATCGGTGCCGCCGAGCTGAAAGGCATGGCACTGGCAACCATCGTTGGTGTGGCGCTTAGCCTGATCTTCCGCGTAATCAGCCTGTTACGTCCTGAAGAAGTGGTGCTGGATGCTGAAGAACAGCGCCATTCCTAAGCGCGTTTGCCGGGCAGGGAAGCCCGGTTCATCTCTGGCAAGGATCGTGATAGACTTGCCGCGTTTTCTGCCCGTTCATACGCTGAGGTGCTTCTGAACACGCCGGCACAGCTTTCATTGCCACTTTACTTACCTGATGACGAAACCTTTGCCAGCTTTTGGCCAGGGGAAAACCCGTCCCTGTTAGCCGCACTTCAGGGTGCGTTGGTGCAGCAACACGGCAGCTATCTCTACTTCTGGTCCCGCGAAGGCGGTGGTCGCAGCCATCTGTTGCACGCGGCGTGCGCCGAGATGTCGGCTCGGGGTGAGGCGGTTGGCTATGTCCCGCTGGATAAACGCACTTGGTTCGTGCCGGAAGTGCTGGAAGGTATGGAACATCTGGCGCTGGTCTGCATCGATAATATCGAGTGTATCGCCGGGGAGGCGGAGTGGGAGATGGCGATTTTCGATCTCTACAATCGCATCCTGGAAATCGGTAAAACGCGTTTGCTGATCACTGGCGATCGTCCACCGCGTCAGCTCAATCTCGGACTGCCGGATCTGGCATCGCGCCTCGACTGGGGGCAGATCTACCGTTTACAGCCGTTGTCGGATGATGACAAATTGCAGGCGATGCAGCTGCGAGCCGGGATCCGTGGCTTTGAATTGCCGGAGGATGTCGGGCGCTTCCTGCTGAAACGCCTCGACCGCGAAATGCGGACTCTGTTTGACACGCTGGACCGGCTGGATCGCGCCTCCATCAGCGCACAACGCAAACTCACCATTCCTTTTGTCAAAGAAGCGCTGGGGCTTTAAATAATCTCCAGTACCGCTTCCGGCGGGCGGCCAAGACGCGCCTGTTCACCTTTAATCACAATCGGGCGTTCAATCAATTTGGGATGCTCGACCAGCGCCTGTATCAGCTGATCCTCGCTGAGACCGGGTTCGGCTAACTCCAGCGATTTATACAGATCCTCTTTGCGACGCATCAGTTCGCGTGCGCTCGTCATACCCAGTTTTTTCAACAACGCTTTGAGCGTGGGCGCGTCTGGTGGTGTTTCCAGATACAGCACCACTTCCGGCTGCACGCCTTGCTGTTGCAGCAGCGCCAGAGTTTCGCGGCTCTTGCTGCAACGTGGATTATGATAAATGGTCACCATGATTAAGATCCTTTTTGATACTGTTGGAAGCGTTTTTGCAGCTCACGGAATTGGTCGATGCGTGCATCATAACGAGCCTGTTTCAGGCTGCCGAGCGGCACCTGGGCGCTGGCGCTGCTCAGTGCTCTGATCGCCTGATCCATCTGACCATTCAGCGCCAGCCCTTCTGCGCGTGCCGATAATTCTTCATCTTGCAAGCCCTGGGCCGCCGATGCCTGTGCCAACAGATCCCAACCGTTCGGATCGTTCGGGTTTGACCAAGTGTAACGATGGAGAATGCGGCTGGCGTTGGCCGGTTGTTTGGCCTCAACGTAGGCATTGGCGAGGTTAATCTGGATCACCGGATTGCTGTTGCTGCCTTTGGCGCTGCTCAACAGATTGATGGCCTGCTGCGGCTGATTCAGGCCAATATCGATGTCGCTCATGATATCGAGAAACCAGAGGTTATCCGGCTGTTTGGCCAGCATCGGCGCGATAATTTTCTTCGCGTTTTCAAAGCTTTTTGCCTGCAAAAACTGCACGGCTTTGCCATATTGCGACGCCTGTTGCTCGCGGGCATTACCTTTAGCGTATTGATCGAGCAAGTCATCGGTCAGCTGATTTTGACCGGTGGAATACATGCCAAGGGCACGCACTTTTGCCATATAGAAATCCTGCGAAGACTGCACCACTACCGGGCGCATCTGGTTGGCGCGGTTACGCGCATCCGCCAGGCGGCTATCGGGCAGGGGGTGGGTCAGCAGAATTTCCGGGGGTTTGGATGAGAAGCGGCTCTGATCAGCCAGTTTTTGCAGGAAATTCGGCATCGCCTGGGGATCAAAGCCGGCGCGTTGCAACACCTGAATGCCGATGCGATCCGCTTCCTGTTCATTGCTTTGTGTAAAGCTGATCATGCCCTGCTGCGTACCGGCGAGGGTGCCCATCAAACCGGCCATACCCGCCTGCGGGTTCGCGATCGCCAACAGAATCGAACCGAGAGCGCCGACCCAGGTGAGCGGGGCATTGCGTTTCTGTTCTTCCATCGCACGTGCCAGGTGGCGCTGCGTCACGTGGGAAATTTCGTGCGCCATTACCGATGCCAGCTGGCTTTCGTTGTCGGTAAAACGGAACAGCGCCGAATGCAGCACCACATTGCCGCCAAAGAAAGCAAAGGCGTTCAGTTCATCATTCTGGATCAGGTAAAAATGAAACGGCGTCCGGACTGAATCGGCGTGGGCCACCAGTCGCTGTCCGAGTTGATTGATATATTGATTCAACAGCGGATCGTTGATCAGTGGTGCGCTGGCACGTAATTGCCGCACATAGAAATCGCCAATCTGCAATTCCTGATTAATCGACAGCGTGGCACCAGCGGTGGTGCCCATATCGGGTAGCGAGTCGCTCACGTCAGCTCTGGCACTCAGCGCAGGCGTGAGAAGCAGCGCAGGAATAAGGGCCGCCAGCGCTGATTTCTTCAACCGGTTAAACATGCCTTGATCCTGTAAAAAGTGTCCGAAAATTGGACCGTTAAGTGATGCAAATGTTCTGTCATCGCGTTCAGTTAACGCACATTCCGTCGCGGCGCGACACTGACCCTTTATCTTAACCACGCGCAGCTGACAAGCAAGCAGCGTAAGGGAAGGTGATGAATGCAAAATGTTGCTGTGACAGGTGGATAACAGTAGCAAAAATTTGAATAAGGCAACCTGAATATCTACAGGTTGTTTTCGGTTGGCTTAGATTAAAGATGCGTAAAGTTACTCAAAATAATTGAATGTGGCATGATTTTTTCCAGGTTTACTCTGAAAAACATCTGATGAAACGCCATACTGGCCCGATTTATCCATCGACGTTGTTTATCATGACGCAAAAGGTTAAACGCGGCACTGCATATTAAGATGGTCATATTTTAAGTCGGTGATTGTCATGACAATCGCGGTGCCTGGCAAAACTTCCGACCAGCCATTTTTCAACTCCTCGCGCTGACTCCATCAAGGTTGTTATTCAATTAGCGTTACTCATTATTTTTCCTGCAACTAAACCGCGCGTGGTCAGCGAATCCGCCTGCTTTAGGCGTTGTCCTGGTGTGGTATAGATAACGTACTTTGTTCAAACGGACTGTGAATGCTTGCCGGAGAGTCTCTATGCGTACTGTTGTCTCCTGGACCCTGATAGCGATTGTTGGGGGCTTTGTCGGAGCTGTCGTCAGTCGAAGCGATGATATCTATCAACGGGTGATGAACCACTTTTCTGCGCCCCCCGTCGACCCGGAAGGCTTCTGGAGCACCCCGGGTATTGAAGGGTACGGCAAGATCCATTACGAACCCGATGCGGCCTTTAAACCGGTGCCCGGATTGAGCAATAAAATCGTCTTTCAGCTCACCAAAAACGAAGGGGATATTGCCCGTCCTAACCTCGGCCTGGAGCGTGTGGCAAGGGTGGTGAACTTGTATATCGCCTCTGGCGTACCGGCCGATCAGCTGCACTTCGTGGTGTCGGTCACCGGGGATGCCACTCCGGCAATGCTGGATAACACGCATTTCAAACAATTTTATGGCACCGATAACCCCAATCTGCCGCTGATTGCGGAACTGAATAAACAGGGAATAAAGGTGTCGGTGTGCGATCAGTCGGTGGCGTTTCATCACTATCCCAATGACTGGATCGATAAATCGGTAATTCACGCGCTCTCCAGCCCGACGACGGTGTCGACGCTGCAAAATCAGGGTTATGCGTGGTTGCAAATGTAACAGGCATTTTGGTGATGGTTGAGGAGAAGTGAAATGCGTCCAGCGACATACATTGTTGTAGCAGCACTGGCCGGTTTTGTGGGCGGCAACGTGCTCCAGCTTCCCGAACTTGTCGATAAATTCAGCGACAAGTTTGCGGACAAGAAAACCGAACCGGCTGATTTCTGGAGCACGCCAGCGATCGCGGGTTACGGTAAGATCCACTTCGTCAACACGCCTGCATACAATCCAGGCAGCACGCCTGGATTGAGCAATAAAATCGTGTTCCAGATTAACCGCAGTGAAGGGGATATTCGCCAGCCGAACCTCGGACTGGAACGTGTCGCGCGTGTGACCAATCTTTATTACGCCGCCGGTGTGCCGCTGGAACAGCTGAACTTTGTTGTGTCGATCAATAGCGATGCGGTGCCTGCGGCACTGAACAACGAACAGTTCCGCAAAGCCTATGGCGTGGATAACCCCAACCTGAAGTTGATCAGTGAGTTGGAAAAAGCCGGGGTGAAGGTATCGATTTGCGATCAGTCGGTGGCTTTCCATCAGCTGGAGCGCGAATGGATTGACCCGATGGTGACACATACCCTCTCCAGCGGCACCACGGTGGCAACGCTGCAAAACGAAGGTTATGCCTTCCTGATGCTGTAAGGGTTCCCGGACGGCAGCTTCGGCTGCTGTCATGTTGTTGTCATCTCCCCGCGATGTGGCTGTCACAGTTCGCCGTTAAGTTAAGCGCCAATGAGATCGATCTCATTAGCAACCAACGAGGCGAACATGTCCGATTTAGTGAGTGTGGCAAAGCTGGCTGGCGTTTCGCGCGCAACAGCGGCACGTGCCTTCTCTGATCCCCATCTGCTGCGCCCGGATACCTTAAACAAGGTACTGGCCGCATCAGAACAATTGGGTTTTCGCCCGAACCATATTGCTCGTCAGCTTCGCACGCAAAACTCCACCACACTCGGCGTGTTACTGCCCTCGTTGTTGAACCCGATCTTTTCACAGCAGTTGCAGGCCATGGAACGCCAGGCGCGCCAGGCGGGATTTGGGCTGCTGGTGGCGACCAGTGATTATCAACCGGAGCGCGAAGCGGCGATTGTCGAACATATGCTGCGTCAGCGGGTGGCCGGGTTGGTATTAACCGTGGCGGATGCCGATAACAGCGCGGTGCTGCATACCTTGCATGAGGCGCAGATGCCGTTTGTGCTGGCGCATAATGTACCGCAACAGCACGACTGGCCAGCCGTGTGTGTCGATAACCGTGTCGCGATGCGTGAAGCGACCGATTACCTGCGCCGACTCGGGCATCAACACATCGGCATGATTGCCGGACCGATGTTGCAGTCCGATCGCGCCCGCCTGCGTTATCAGGGCTACTGCGATGCGCTGCAACAGGCCGCCCTGCCGGTAATTGAAATGCCCAGTCACACCCATTCTGATTTTGCCCTGCTGCAACCTTGGTTGCAGGGGCCATCCGCCTTGACTGCCGTCATCTGCACCAACGATTTGCTGGCCATCAGCCTGATTGGCGCAGCCCAGCGTGCCGGAGTACCCATCCCGCAACAGCTTTCGGTGATGGGTTTTGATGGCATCGATATCGGTGAACAGCTCGCGCCCTCGCTGGCGAGTGTCGCGCAACCCGGTGAAGGGCTGGGAACCTGCGCCATCGACATGCTTTTACAACAGGCCAGCCGCGGTACGCGCGTACTGGCTCACCAACTGCGGCCCGGCGAAAGCGTGGCCGCACCTTTTGCTTCTGACATTGCCAACACCAGGGAACCATCATGAAATTAAAGAAAAAAGTTAAAATCGTGGCCGGAGCACTGGCCCTGACGATCGGTTCGTTATTCAGCGGGCTGACCCAGGCGGCGGAGACGGCGATTTGCTACAACTGCCCGCCAGAATGGGCTGATTGGGGCACTCAGTTAAAGGCCATCGCGCAAGACACCGGCATTCAGGTGCCGCAGGACAACAAAAACTCGGGCCAGGCGCTGGCGCAAATGGTGGCGGAGCAGGGCAATCCGGTGGCAGATGTGGTTTATTACGGCGTCAGTTTTGGCATCCAGGCGGACAGCGCCGGGGTCATCACCGGCTACAAACCGCAGCACTGGGATGAAATCCCGGCCGGGATGAAAGATCCCAACGGGAAATGGGTGGCGCTGCATTCGGGCACCATGGGCTTTATGGTCAACGTTGATGCTCTGGGCGGCGCGCCAATTCCGCACTCCTGGAATGATCTGTTGAAGCCGGAATACAAAGGGATGATCGGCTATCTTGATCCCGCCAGCGCCTTCGTTGGCTATGTCGCGGCAGTGGCGGTTAACCAGGCGCTGGGCGGCAATATGCACGACTTCACGCCGGGTCTGAACTGGTTCAAGAAATTGCAGGCCAACCAACCGATTGTACCGAAGCAAACCGCGTATGCCCGTCTGATCTCCGGCGAGATCCCCATCCTGCTCGACTACGACTTCAACGCCTATCGCGCCAAATACAAAGATCACGCCAACGTGGCCTTTGTGATCCCGCAAGAGGGAACGGTGACGGTGCCTTACGTTATCAGCCTGGTGAAGAACGCGCCGCATGAGGCCAACGGCAAAAAAGTGATCGATTATGTGTTGTCCGACAAAGGGCAGGCGATCTGGGCCAATGCGTTCCTGCGTCCGGTTCGCACCTCCGCGATGTCGGCAGAAGCGAAAAAATACTTCCTGCCAGATAGTGATTACGCGCGCGCTAAAACCGTTGATTACCAGCAGATGGCCGATGCGCAGAAAGCGTTCTCTGCCCGTTACCTGAGCGAGATCCATTAATGTCGCTGTCCGACACCCTGGCGGCCTCGCGCCGCCAGACGCGCCAACTGCCGGGCAGCCGTTGGCTGTGGCTGACGCTGCCCGCGCTGTTGTTCTTCTGCGCCTTCTGGCTGCTGCCGTTTGCCCGGTTGCTGCAAATCGGTATGCAGGCGGATCGTACCACGCAACACAGTGGTTACTGGACGGTGATCAGTCAACCGCAGTACCTGCTGAGTTTGCTCAATACCGTGCTGTTGTCGCTGGCGGTGACGTTCGCCACGCTGCTCATTGCTGCGACTGTCGGTTGTTTTCTGGCACGCCAGCGTTTTACCGGGCGCGGCACTTTGCTGGCGCTGCTGACCTTTCCGCTGGCATTTCCCGGCGTGGTGGTCGGTTTTCTGGTGGTGATGCTGGCCGGACGACAAGGGTTACTGGCGCAGATCAGTATGAGTCTGGTGCACGAACGCTGGACGCTGGCCTATTCGCTGATCGGGCTGTTTATCGGCTACCTCTACTTCTCTCTGCCGCGCGCCATTGTCACCCTGGTGGCGGCCAGTGAAAAACTCGACCACTCACTGGAAGAGGCGGCCCGTTCGCTCGGTGCCAGTCAGTGGCGCATCACCTGGGATGTGATTGTTCCGGGGCTGCAACCGGCGCTGCTCTCCACGGGGGCGTTATGTTTCGCCACCAGCATGGGCGCGTTTGGCACCGCGTTTACCCTTGGCACCGATTTGGCGGTGCTACCGCTGACCATCTACGGCGAGTTCACCAACTATGCCAACTTCGCGACGGCGGCGGCCCTGTCCGTGGTGATGGGGGGCGTTGCCTGGCTGGCACTGATGCTTGCACGCCGTCTGGCGCAGCGCACTGAGAAGGAGGCGGCATGAATCGTCGTGGACTTTTTACCCTGCAACTGCTGATTACTGCTCTCACCGCGCTGTTTATGATCGTGCCGGTGGTGCTGTCGATGCTGGCCGGGGTGACCAACAACTATTTTATCGGCCTGCGCAGCGGTCTGACGCTGAAGTGGGTGGAGCAGGTGTGGCAGATGTATGCCGACACCTTTTGGCTGTCGTTGCTGATTGCCTTGTGCTGTCTGCTGGTGACGCTGGTGATCGGCGTACCGGCCGCATGGGGCTTGCTGAAAGCGCCAGGCCGCTGGGCGGCGCGTATTGAAGAGTGTCTGATGTTGCCGGTGGCGCTGCCGGGATTAGCCACGGCGCTGGGTATCATCCTGTTATATGGCCAGTTCTCCGGCCTGCGCGATAGCTGGTTATTTATCCTGATTGGCCATGTGCTGTTTACCCTGCCATTTATGATGCGTCCGGTGCTGGCGGTGATGCAGGCGGTGGATATGCCGCGTCTGGAAGAAGCCTCCGCCAGTCTCGGTGCCAGCCTTTGGCAGCGTTTCTTTAGCGTGGTGGTGCCCAACTGCCGTAACGGCATTCTTGCCGGTGCTTTTATGGTTATCACCCTGTCGGTGGGGGAGTTCAACATCACCTGGATGCTGCACACGCCGCTGACCAAAACGCTGCCGGTCGGTCTTGCTGACAGCTATGCCTCGATGCGGCTGGAAGTGGGTTCTGCCTACACCCTGATTTTTATCCTGATGATTCTGCCGCTGTTGCTGCTGCTGAACGCGCTCAACCAATGGCTCAACCGCGCAGTTGCGCGCCAACACAAGGCATCGACATGAATAACGCCCCAGTCACTGTTCGGCTTCACAATTGCTCGCGTCGTTTTCATCATCACCTGGCGCTGCACCCGCTGGACCTGACGGTTAATGCCGGGGAAACCCTGGTGCTGCTCGGCCCCTCGGGCTGCGGTAAAACCACCACGTTGCGTATCATCAGTGGGCTGGAACGCTGTGATGCCGGTGGTGAAGTGTGGTTTGACGGGCGCAACGTCACCGAGTTACCGATTGAGAAACGTAATGTTGGCATGGTGTTCCAGAACTACGCGCTGTTTCCCAATCTCAACGTGGCTGACAACGTCGCCTATGGCCTGAAAGTGCAGGGCGTACCGCGTGCCGAACGTGAGGCGCGGGTACAGGAGATGCTGGCGCTGGTGGATCTCAGCGCGTTGGCGCAGCGTAGCATCGACAAACTCTCCGGTGGACAGAAACAGCGTGTGGCCCTGGCGCGCGCGCTGGCAGCACGCCCTAAAGTCTTGTTGTTTGATGAGCCGCTGGCGGCACTGGATGCGCGCCTGCGCGACCGTTTACGGCTGGAGATTGGCGCATTGCTAAAACAGCTGGCGATCACTGCGGTGTACGTGACGCACGACCAGCAAGAAGCGATGGCACTCGGTGACCGCATTGCTGTGATGGAGCACGGGCGGTTGGTGCAAATCGATACGCCACAACGCATTTATCAACATCCGGCCTCAAAATTTGTCGCCGATTTTGTTGGTGCGATTAACTGCGTTGATGTGGATGCCCGCGGCAACCCGCAACGTTTCTGTCGCCCGGAAGATGTGCTGCTCGCCAGTGATCAACGCTATTCCCGACAGGGGTTTGTTGTTGCCAGTACCTTTCTCGGCGCGTCTCAGCGGCTGATGATTGATATCGGCCTTGCCGCACCGATCCAGGTGGATCGTCATGCGCGTGAAGCCTGGCATGCCGGACAACCGGTGAGCTGGTCGCTGGCGCAGGATGCCGCCCTCCATTTTTCTGCTTCCTGAGGAACGAAGATTGTCTGAAGCCATGACGCTGATTGCGCAAATCAGCGATTTACATATTAAGGCGCAGGGTCGCCTCTCCTATAAAAAAGTCGACACCCAGGCCGCGCTGTTGCGGGTGATTGAGACGCTCAACCGGTTGCAGCCGCGCCCGGATGTGGTGGTGATCACCGGTGATTTGGTCGATTTCGGCCTGGCGGAAGAGTATCAAACTCTGCGTCAGGCGCTGGCAGAGTTACAGCTGCCATACCTGCTCATGCCGGGTAACCATGATGATCGCCAGGCGTTGCGTGACGCGTTTCCTGAGCATCGCTATCTGCAACAGGGCGAAACCCTCCACTGGCAGCAGCACGTCAAAGGAGTAAATTTGCTGGCGTTGGATTCCAGCGTGCCGCAGCAGCCGTGGGGTTATGTCGATGAAGCGCAATTGCAGTGGCTGGATGAAAAACTTAAGCAGGCACCGCATACGCCCGCGTTGGTGATGCTGCATCATCCACCTTTTATGACCGGCATCGGCCATATGGACCGGCAGCCGCTGCGCAATCCTGAGGCGCTGGCAGCGGTGATCAGCCAGTATCCGCAGGTGGAACGGGTATTGAGTGGCCATTTGCATCGCTCCATTCAGGCGCGTTTTGCCGGTACGCTGGCCTGTACGGCACCGGGGGTGTCACATCAGGTCGCGTTTGATTTGTCGCAACATGGCCCGGCCAATTTTGTCCTCGAACCCCCCGGTTTTTTACTGCATCGCTGGCATCCGCAGCAGGGGATGACGACCCATTTGTGCGCGATTGGTGATTATCCCGGTCCGTTTCCTTTTTACGACATAAACGGATTAATTGACTAATTAGCACCAGATAAAAGCAAAAGAATGGCTGTGTCGGCAGGATGCTTAGTGCTCAAATTGGGTTGTGGGTGTACAATCTTCCGTTACCTCACCAGGGTAAGTACGTCCAACAATAACAAGACTGCCAGGCACACCAATGATGAACAGACTCCTGATGGCGGGTGCGCCATGTTAACGCGCATCTGGCCTAAAACTGATCTGCGCACGCTAATCATGCTGCTGGCGATCACCAGTATTGTTATCACGCTTGCTAATGCCCTGTATGCAACATGGCGCGTGCAACGCATGGTCCTGATCGAAAGCACCCTCGAAGCCAATCGCGCCTATGCCACCAAGCTGGCCTCCACCACCGAAGTCTTCTTTCAACTGGCTGAATCGCAGCTGCACTACAGCGCGACCCAACTGGGCAAAGATTTCGATAATAACGATCTGGCGCAGGAAGAGGTGAACCGCCTGCGCGAGCAGACCAGCAGCTTCAACTCGGTGGCGGTGGTGAATAGCGACGGTATTGTGAAAGCCATTTCACCGGAATCCCTGATGCTGAAGGGCATGCAGCTGACCAGCCAGGCATCCCGTGAAGCGCTGGCAAGGCGCCAGCCGATGGTGAGCAAACCGACGCTTTCGGCGGCCAATAACCTGATCGTCTTCGTCTCCTGGCCGATCTGGAGCAAAGAAGGACGTTATCTTGGCTATGTTGGCGGCACTATCTATCTGAAAAAGAAAAGTATTTTAAATGCCTTGTTGGGTGAGCAGTACTACCGCGATGGTACCCATGTTTACGTACTGGATCGCAACAACCAGGTGCTGTATCACCAGAACAGTCAGTTGATTGGCAAAAGCGTGCCAGGCATTATCAGCGATCGTCAGCGCGGGGAGCAGACCAATGGCTCCCTTGAAACTCGCGAAGAAGGGGTAGAGAAGCTGGCGGGTTACGCGATTGTCCCCACTACCGGTTGGATGGTGGTGGCACTGAAACCGACGGATGTGACGCTGGCACCGCTCTCCGGTTTGTTGCTGAAGGTGCTGAAAAATTCGGTGCCCTTTGCGCTGTTAACCTTGCTGGCCGCAATCATCCTTTCGCGTCTGATTGCTTTACCCTTGTGGCAGTTGGCGCGTAAGGCCAGCCAGATGGATACCCAAAGTGTCTCGGGTGAAATCAATGGTATCCGCGCCTGGTACTTTGAAGCCGCACAGGTTAAACGCGCGATGCTGACAGGCATCGGTCTGGTCCAGGATAAAATTGGCCGACTGAAATCCGAAGTCCAGACCGACCCCATGACGAATTTGCTCAACCGACGCGGTCTCGGCGCGGTGCTGGATTATTTCCACGCCATGCGCCAACCCTTTGCGGTGCTGGCGCTGGATATCGATCACTTCAAGCGGGTCAATGACAACTTTGGTCATGATGTGGGTGACGAGGTGATCAAAAAGGTGGCGCAGGCGCTGCGTAACAGTGCCCGCCAGACCGACGTGGTCTGCCGTAATGGCGGTGAAGAGTTTCTGATGTTGTTGCCAGGCACCCCCGCCGAAGAGGCCCGGCACCTTGCTGAGCGCTTGCGGAAAAATATTGCTGACAACTGGATCGATAAGGTGGGCAATATCACCATTTCGGTGGGCATCGCTTTGTGGCAGCCGGAAAAGGGCACGCAGGAGCAGAGCCTGAAGCAGGCCGATGCGGCCTTGTATCAGGCAAAAAATGCCGGACGAAATTGTGTGATGCAGGCCGGGCAGGATGCCCTGGTCAGCAGTATCACACGTTAAACAGATATTAAGGATTCGTAGCGGCGCGATTTATCGCGCAGATTTTTCCCGTATAGTGCACGGGTTTGCGCGATAAATCGCGCCGCTACGGGAAAGGAAAGGTATGCTGGCTCTGCTCATTCAATGGTACAGGCGTCGTTTTAGCGATCCCCAGGCAATTGGCCTGGTGGCGATTTTGCTGGCGGCGTTTCTTATCCTCTTCTTCTTTAGTGGCTTGCTGGCCCCGCTGCTGGTGGCGGTGGTGCTGGCCTACCTGCTGGAGTGGCCCACTGTCCGCTTAGAACGGGTGGGATGTAGCCGCACTTGGGCCTCCAGCATCGTGCTGGTGCTGTTCGGCGGTATTGTGCTGGTGATGGTGCTGATTGTCGCACCGGTGGCGTGGCAGCAGGGTATCAACCTCACCCGCGATCTCCCCAACATGCTCAACAAACTTTACCTGTTTGCCGCCGGGCTGCCGAAACGTTACCCGGCACTGGTGGATGCGGGCATCATTGATATCGTGGTCGAAAACCTGCGTAGCCGCCTGACCGGACTGGGCGAATCGCTGGTGAAATATTCACTGGCGTCGCTGGTCGGACTGATGACGTTGATGATTTATCTGGTGCTGGTGCCGCTAATGGTGTTTTTCCTGCTGAAGGATAAAGAGCAGATGCTGAATGCGGTGCGTCGCGTCTTGCCGCGCAACCGTGGCCTGGCGGGCGTGGTGTGGCAGGAGATGAACCAGCAAATCACCAACTATATTCGCGGCAAAGTGCTGGAAATGGTGGCGGTGGGCGTGGTGAGTTGGCTGGCGTTTCTGCTGCTCGGCCTGAACTACGCGCTGCTGCTGGCGGTGCTGGTTGGGGTATCGGTGCTGATCCCTTACATCGGCGCGATGCTGGTGACCATCCCGGTGATCGGTGTCGGTCTGTTCCAGTGGGGACTGGGCAGCGATTTCTGGACCATGTTTGTGGTGTATCTGGTGGTGCAGGGGCTGGATGGTAACATACTGGTGCCTATTCTGTTCTCGGAAGCCGTCAACCTGCATCCGCTGGTGATCATTCTGTCGGTGGTGATTTTCGGTGGGTTATGGGGCTTCTGGGGGGTGTTTTTCGCCATCCCGCTTGCCACCTTAATAAAAGCGGTGGTACGCGCTTGGCCGGAAGAGACCATCGTGAACTAAAAAAAACGGGTGCGTAACGCACCCGTTGCTATCAGGCTGACTGGAGATAGTCCAGCACGATGTCATGGTGGTTAGACGTCTTGAAGTCGTCGAACACCTTTTCCACCTTGCCATCACCATCAATCAGGAAACTGATACGGTGAATGCCGTCGTAGGTTTTGCCCATAAAGGATTTCTCCCCCCAGACACCAAACTGTTCGCATACCTGATGGTCTTCATCAGACAGCAGCGTAAAGTTAAGCAGCTCTTTTTCGGCAAAACGCGATAGTTTTTCCGGTTTGTCAGTGCTGATGCCCAGCACCTCCACGCCGACTTTTTTCAATTCATCCATGTTGTCGCGCAGGCCGCAGGCCTGTACGGTGCAGCCCGGCGTCATGGCTTTCGGGTAGAAATAGACCAGAACGCGCTGTCCCTGGAAGTCGGCCAAATTTACTTGTTCGCCATCCTGATCGGGCAAGCTAAATTTCGGTGCGGTATCACCGGCTTTCAGTGGATTCATCACAACTCTCCATTTTTTTCTTCATGCTGTGGGTAATACACCATCAGGACCAAAAGTGCCAGGTGGAGTTTACCGTCAGGGTTATTTCCGCACACTGTTTGCCCAATCTGGACAGAGTGTGTGACGAAATAACCCGGAGGTCGCATCAGTGTGGTACGGCATCATCCGCCACGCTATATAAACGAATCGTACCCTGGGCGTGCAGTTCCTGACACAGTTGATTAAACGCCGGTTCGATACGGGTATCTTCTGCGCTGTGCGCCGTCATCTGAATATACAGCGTAGGCGGTACGCCATCCTGCGCCGGTTGAATGCGCGAAACCAGCTCGGCGATATTCATTTGATGTTTGTCGAACAAATCGGTGAACCGCTCGATGATATGGGGAGAATCCGGGACTTCAACCTGAACCCAGACGGTAGCGGGCATCGGCGGCGTGACGCGTGCGTTGGTACGCTTCATCACGATCAACAACTCCAGCTCGGCCCCTTTCATCGGCAGGGTAGATTCAATCAGGGTAATGGCATTCCAGCTTCCGGAGAGCAGCATAATAAAGGTGAATTCATCACCCAACATCGCCAGACGGCTGTCTTCAATGTTGCAGCCGCAGCTGCTGACATGGCGGGTGATGGTATTCACGATACCCGGACGATCAACGCCCAATGCGGTGATCACCAGATGGTGAGGCTGTGGCTGCGACAAAATGACATTTCCTGTGTGTTCGCTAATAACCATAAGGTAAACATAAAAAAAACTGCTGACAAGCGCGGGAATGGCTTGGCTCGCTTGCTTTTCCCTCGGCGTAAAACGTACCATGAAGCACTTGTTTGTCGAGGGGATCGCCCATGTTCACCGGAAGTATTGTTGCGCTCGTTACGCCAATGAATGACAAAGGCAATGTCTGCCGCGCGAGTTTGAAAAAACTGATTGATTATCATGTCGCCAGCGGCACCGCGGCGATTGTTTCTGTTGGCACCACCGGCGAATCTGCCACCCTCAGCCATGAAGAGCATGGCGATGTGGTGATGATGACCCTCGAACTGGCCGATGGCCGTATTCCGGTGATTGCCGGAACCGGCGCGAATGCCACCGCTGAAGGGATCTCCCTCACCAAACGCTTTACCGGCACCGGTGTGGTGGGTTGCCTGACCGTGACCCCGTATTACAACCGTCCGACGCAGGAAGGGTTGTTCCAGCACTTCAAAGCGATTGCTGAAAGCACCGATCTGCCACAGATGCTGTATAACGTGCCTTCACGTACCGGCTGCGACATGCTGCCGGAAACCGTTGCTCGTCTGGCCGAAATCAAAAATATTATCGGAATCAAAGAGGCAACCGGGAACTTATCGCGGGTTAGTCAGATCCAAGAGCTGGTTGATGATGAATTCATTCTGGTGAGTGGCGATGACGGCACGGCGCTGGACTTCATGCAACTGGGCGGTAAAGGCGTTATTTCGGTCACGGCCAACATTGCGGCTCGTGAGATGGTTGAACTGTGCGCACTGGCGCAGCAGGGCAACTTCGCCGAAGCGCGTCGCCTGAATCAGCGTCTGATGCATCTGCACCAGACGCTTTTCTGTGAACCCAATCCTATCCCGGTGAAATGGGCCGCGAAACAGCTAGGATTAATCGCGGATGACACGCTGCGTTTGCCAATGACGCCGCTGACCGAAGCCGGTCAGAGCAAAACGGCGCAGGCATTGATCAAAGCGGGTCTGCGATAATTTAGGGAGAATCAATGAGTTATTCAGTTAAGCGCTCGACGCTGGCCACAGTGGTGGGTCTTTCCACCCTGATGCTGCTGTCAGCTTGTTCCAGCGATCAGCGTTATAAGCGCCAGGTCAGCGGTGATGAATCTTACCTGCAGGCGCCTGAACTGCATGATTTAAACGCCCCGGCGGGGATGATTCTGCCTTTGCAGAATGGTGATTACGATGTACCGCATGCCGTTGCCAAAGGCGCGGTGGGTAAAGAGCTGGATATCCGTCCTCCTGCCCAGCCGCTGGCTTTGATGAACGGGACGCGCGCGCAGTTCACCGGCAATACCGGCGTACTGGCGGTAGAAAGCAGCCGTGGTTCCATCTGGTCTCAGGTGGTCAACGTGGTGCAGTCGTACAAATTCCCGATCGCCCAGCGTGATGATGCTGCACAGCAGCTGACCACCGATTGGGTGCAGTGGAACCGTGCGGATGAAGACAATCAGTATCGTGGCCGTTACCAGATCAGCGTGCAGAACCAGGGCTATCAGCAGGTGTTGACGGTTCGTCTGTTGGAACTGCAACAACAAGGCAAAACGGTGACTTCTCCGGTCCAGACTCAGCGCTATACCGCGCAGATGCTGAACGACATCAGTACCGGTATGGATAAAATCGATACCGCTGCTCAGGATGCCGCAGCCGGACGTGGCGTGGGACAGATTGCCGTCCAGAGCGGCGCTGATGACACGGGCCTGCCGCTGTTGATTCTGCGTTCACCGTTCAACCTGACCTGGCAGCGTCTGCCAGCGGCGCTGAAACGTGCGGGCATGGAAGTGACCGACAGCAACCGCTCGCAGGGTAGCCTGAATGTGACCTACAAGCAGCCGGGTAGCGGCGCGTGGGATGACATTGGTGCCAAAGATCCGGGCTTACCGAACGGCGATTACAAATTGCAGGTCGGCGATCTCGATAACCGCAGCAGTCTGCAGTTCATTGATCCTAAAGGTCACGTGCTGACCCAGTCGCAGAATGATGCGCTGGTGGCGGTGATGCAGGGCGCACTGAACAAATAAATTGCCTCAGGCCGGAGAATATCCGGCCTTTTTTTTGAGATTTTGGCATAATAGCGCCCGGCGAGGTAAACGATTGCGTATTGCCGCCGTGCAGCGGGTAACCGCTGTTGAACACGGGTTCTTTCATGTTTGGAGTTAACAAGATGCAAAAGCGAGCTGAGTTGTATCGCGGTAAAGCGAAAACCGTATACAGCACCGACAATCCGGATCTGCTGGTACTTGAATTCCGCAACGATACGTCAGCAGGAGACGGTGCACGAATCGAGCAGTTTGATCGCAAAGGGATGGTGAACAACAAGTTCAACCATTTCATCATGACCAAATTGCAGGAAGCGGGCATTCCGACCCAGATGGAAGCGCTGCTGTCGGATAACGAAGCGCTGGTGAAAAAGCTGGAGATGGTGCCGGTGGAGTGCGTCGTGCGCAACCGCGCGGCAGGATCACTGGTAAAACGTCTGGGTGTGGAAGAGGGCATGCTGCTCAATCCACCGCTGTTTGATCTCTTCCTGAAAGATGACGCCAAACACGACCCGATGGTGAACGAATCTTACTGCGAAACCTTTGGTTGGGTGAGCAAAGAGAATCTGGCGCGCATGCGTGAGCTGACCTACAAAGCCAACGACGTGCTGAGCAAAATGTTTGATGATGCTGGTCTGATCCTGGTCGACTTCAAGCTGGAGTTTGGTCTGTTCAAAGGCGAAGTGGTGCTCGGCGATGAGTTCTCACCGGACGGCGCACGCCTGTGGGACAAAGAGACAATGGACAAAATGGACAAAGACCGTTTCCGCCAGAGTCTGGGTGGCCTGATCGAAGCCTATGAAGAAGTGGCACATCGCCTGGGTGTGAAACTGGATTAATCTGCACCATTCTGCCACATGTTGCACGCCTCCCTCTCCCATCTTGTGGGAGAGGGCTGGGGTGAGGGCATCCATCGACATCTATTCCCCCCACAGCATGATAAATCGCGCCGCTACGCGCTGGTGCTTCCTCCTGCCGCCATCTAAAATCATGCAAAGCCAATTTTGATCACATCAGGAGCATGCCATGCGCTGGCAGGGACGTCGCGAAAGCGACAATGTAGAAGACCGACGCGACCAGTCGCCAGGCTATGGCGGTGGCCGCCAGATCCGTCTGCCGCGGGGTAAAGGCGGCATCATCTTATTAATTATCGTCGCGGTAGCCGGTTATTACGGCTATGACCTGACGGCCTTACTCGAAGGGGGTGGCAACCTGACACCCACCACGCAGCAACAGCGCCAGGCCAAACCTGCACAGGATGAGGCGGCTAAATTTACCTCGGTGATCCTCGCCACCACCGAAGACACCTGGGACAAACTGTTTCAGCAGATGGGCAAACAATATGTGCCGCCCAAATTGGTGATGTATCGCGGTGCCACGCGCACCGGCTGCGGCACCGGTCAGTCGGTGATGGGGCCGTTCTACTGCCCGGCCGATCAAACCGTGTATATCGACTTATCATTTTACGATGACATGAAAACCAAACTCGGTGCAGGCGGTGATTTTGCCCAAGGCTACGTGATCGCGCATGAAGTCGGCCATCACGTGCAGAAATTGTTGGGTATCGAACCTAAAGTACGCCAGATGCAGCAGGGTGCCAGCCAGGCGCAGATCAATCAGCTATCGGTGAAGATGGAACTGCAAGCCGACTGTTTTGCCGGTGTCTGGGGCCATTACATGCAGCAGCAAAACATCCTCGAAGTGGGGGATTTGCAGGAAGCGCTGAATGCCGCTGAGGCGATCGGTGATGATCGCCTGCAACAAAAAAGCCAGGGGCGGGTGGTGCCAGATAGCTTTACCCATGGCACATCACAGCAACGTTATAGCTGGTTCAAACAGGGTTTCGATAGCGGCAACCCGGGGCAATGCAACACCTTTGCCAGCAAAGGATGAACCTGGTCGAAATCAGTACGGCGATGCAGCGGGCAGGCATTCGCCGTTTATGTGTGATCAGCGGCAGCCGCGCGTGGACGAGCCAGCAGGCTGCCGTATGGCGCAACACCTTAGTGGGTGACTGGCTCACCGTCAGCCAACAAACCGATCTCAGTGCCATGCCACACGCGCCCACCGCGTTACGCACCTTGTTGGGGCGGGAATTCCAGCATGCGATTTTTGATGCACGCGACGGGTTCCATGCCGAAGCCTTTGCCGCGTTGGCCGGCACCCTCAAAGCCGGTAGCTGGCTGTTATTGTTGACGCCTGCGTGGCAGCGCTGGGCCAACCAGCCTGATGCTGACAGCCTGCGCTGGGCGGATGTCGCCCAACCGATTGCCACGCCGCATTTCACCCGCCAACTGCAACAGGGATTACTGGATGATCCCCATGTGATGTTGCTGCGTGAAGATCATCCGGTGCGTGAACCGGTGGCGATCGCCTGGCCCGAGTGGCATTGCCAGGCACCGCAACAGCAGCAGCGTATCCTGCAACAATTGCTGACCATGCCCGCCGGGGTGGCGGTGATCACCGCCGCACGCGGGCGTGGTAAATCGGCGCTGGCGGGGATGCTGGCGCGGGAAAATCGTCACTGCCTTGTGACAGCCCCCGCGAAAGTCGCCACGGACGTACTGGCCCAGTTTGCCGGGGAACATTTGCAGTTTATCGCCCCGGATGCGTTACTGGCGTGCGATCCTCCCCCGCAGGCGGAGTGGCTGATTATCGATGAAGCGGCGGCAATTCCCGCGCCGCTGTTGGCACAACTGGTGGCGCGTTTTCCCCGTGTCTTACTGACGACCACGGTCCAGGGCTACGAAGGCACCGGACGCGGTTTTATGCTGCGCTTCTGCGCGGCGTTACCGAAAGTACACTATTTCGCGCTCGACGAGCCGCTGCGTTGGTCGCCACGCGACCCGTTAGAAGCCTGGCTGAGTCACGCCCTGTTATTTGAAGATGCTCAAGAGAGTGCGCCACCGCCGGAAATCGCTTTGTTTCCGGCCTCACCGTTACGCCATCCCGACGCTCTGGCCGCAGGCTACCGCCTGTTAGCCAGTGCCCACTATCGTACTTCGCCACTCGATCTGCGACGGATGCTGGATGCGCCAGGCCAGCATTTCTGGCTGGCGGGCGCGCAGGACAACGTCCAGGGGGCATTGTGGTTGGTAGAGGAGGGCGGGCTGGATCCTGCGCTGGCCTGGTCGGTATGGGCGGGGCGGCGTCGCCCACGCGGCAACCTGGTGGCACAATCGCTGGCTGCTCATGCCGGTTTCGTCGCGGCGGCGACCTTACGCTCCCTGCGTATCAGCCGTATCGCGGTGATGGCGGCGCAGCGACAGCGTGGTATTGGGACGGCATTGGTCGCAATGGCGCGCCAGCAAGCCAGCGGCTGCGACTATCTCTCGGTGAGTTTTGGCTATACCGCGCCATTGTGGCATTTCTGGCAGCGCTGCGGCTTCACCCTGGTACGTATCGGTTCGCAGCGTGAAGCCAGCAGTGGATGCTATGCGGCGATGGCGATGCTGGCCCTGACACCAGCCGGTGAGGCGTTGCAACAGCAGGCAGCCCGGCGGCTGGAGCGTGACTGGCCGTGGCTGCAACAGTTAATCGAACTGGATCTGCCGCTGGAGGGGGATGCCACATCGCCGCTTGATGATGAAGATCTGGCGCTGCTGGCCGGGTTTGCCTGGGCACAGCGTCCGTGGGAAGCCAGCTATGCCGCTTTACAGCGTCTGGTGCGGCAACATCCGCAGCCAATGTTGTCCGCCATACTTGTTCAAAAACAACCGCTGAGCCAGGCGGGAAGAGGGGGGCGCAAAGCGGTGCTGGCGCAGCTCCGTGCTGAAGTGGCTCAGGCGTTACGAGAACGGGATGCCACGCTGGCAGAGCACTGGCAACCACGGCTCGCGTCGTTGCAATAAATCCATTATCTCATTCAAATTTTCCCGATATCACTGTCCCGTCAGCGGCGTATAGTGATGGCAGGAGGATATTATGGCACTTCATTATGTGATTGTTCAGCAACCAGACACCGATCCCGCACAGCTTTTTCTGTTGTACCACGGTGTTAACGACAACCCGGACTCGATGGCGCAGATCGGTAGCTGGTTTGCGCGTGCCTTCCCGCAGGCGCAGGTAGTGGCGGTAGGCGCTCCCTTGCCCGGCAGCATTGCGCACGGGCGCAAATGGTTTGCCGAAATCCCGGCGCACGATCGTTCTGAACAGCAGGGCGTGAATGCGGCGATGCCGGAGTTTGTTGAATCGGTGCGCCACTGGCAGCAACAAACTGGTGTACGACCGGAGGCCACGGCGCTGATTGGTTTCTCGCAGGGCAGCACCATGGTGCTGGAGGGCGTGAAGGCGCAGCCGGATCTGGCCGGACGCGTGGTGGCGTTCAGTGGGCGTTACGCCACGTTACCGGAACGCGCCAGCACGCGCACCACTATCCATCTGATCCACGGTGAATACGATGATCAGATCCCGATGCACCATGCCGAGGAAGCGGCGCAGCGTTTAACCGCGCTGGGCGGTGACGTCACTCTGGATATTGTCGAGGATTTGCCGCATGCCATTGACGATCGCAGCATGGAACTGGCGTTGAATCATTTACGCTATACCGTGCCGCGTCGCTACTTTGACGAAGCGTTGAGCGGTGCGAAACCCGGCGATGATGATGTGGTGATGATGGTGTAACCAATAGCCCCGTAGCGGCGCGATTTATCGCGCGGTTTGGTGCGTGATGCGGGAAAAACTGCGCGATAAATCGCGCCGCTACGATAGTGCTTTATGTTATTTCTTTTTGGGCCAGTCGTCGTCATCGTCCCACTTATCGTTGAAGTCACGATGTGGTGGCAGATCCGGTTTGTTGTCCAGAAATTTTTTATGATCGATACGTTTCAGGTCTTTGTAAACGTTCATCAAAATACCGACCATCAGCAGGATCACCAGGATCCACCAATACTCTTTCAACCATTCCATTTGCCCACTCCTTATGCGTATTCTCAGGCGATCAGTTGTTCCATGATGCGCTGATACATGCGGCTCAGCATCTGCAAATCTGACGCCTTCACGCATTCATTGATTTTATGAATGGTGGCGTTCACCGGGCCGAGTTCTACCACCTGCGCGCCCATACGAGCGATAAAGCGTCCGTCGGAGGTACCGCCGGTGGTCAGCAACTGCGGCTTGATCTCATTATAGTGTGCTACCGCGTTCACCACGGCATCCACCAGCTTGCCACGTGAAGTCAGGAACGGCTGGCCGGAAAGATTCCACTCCAGCGTGTAGCGCAGTTGGTGGCGATCCAGCAGGGCGGCCACGCGCTCGCGGATCATCTGATCGGTCAGTTCGGTGCTGAAGCGGAAGTTGAACTGGACAAAAAATTCGCCGGGAATCACGTTGTTGCTGCCGGTGCCCGCTTTGACGTTGGCAATCTGCATGCTGGTGGGCGGGAAGAATTCATTGCCCTGATCCCACTCGGTAGCCACCAGTTCATTCAGCGCGGGCATGGCGCGATGCACCGGGTTGTCTGCGAGGTGTGGGTAAGCCACGTGACCCTGCACGCCGTGAATGGTCAGGTTAGCGGTGATGGAGCCGCGACGGCCATTTTTCACCACATCGCCGACCACTTCGGTACTGGATGGCTCACCCACCAGGCAGTAGTCCATGCGTTCATTACGCGCCATCAGGCGTTCGACCACCTTCACCGTGCCGTTGACGGCGCTGGCTTCTTCATCAGAAGTGATCAAAAAGGCCAACCGCCCTTGATGATTGGGATGGGCCGCGACAAAGCGTTCCGCCGCCACCACCATTGCCGCCAGTGAGCCTTTCATATCCGCAGCACCACGACCAAACAACATGCCATCACGGATGGTTGGCTCGAACGGTGGGTTAATCCAACGGTTGGCATCACCAGGTGGCACCACGTCGGTATGACCGGCAAATGCCAGGGTCTCACCCTGACCACGCGTTGCCCAGAAGTTAAGGGTATCGCCAATGTGCATCGGCTCCACCTGGAAGCCAATCGCCTCCAATCGGGCAATCAGCAGCGCCTGGCAACCCGCATCATCCGGACTGAGGGAAGGGCGGCGAATCAGCTGCTGAGCCAGCTCAATAACCGGACAGAACATGTTATGACTTCTCCTGGATAAACGCGTGATAAAGGGATTCATTAAAGCCAACCAGCAGATCGCCATTGGCTGCTGCCAGCACCGGGCGCTTGATGACGGCAGGTTGTGCCAGCATGATGGCTTTGGCGCTGTCAGCATTTTGCACTGCTGCGCGCTCTGCCTCGGGCAACTTACGCCAGGTGGTGCCGCGCGTATTGAGCAGCGGCTCATAGCCAAGCTTGTCAATAAACGACTGCAACAACGCATCGTCCACGCCATCTACCCGGTAATCATGGAAGCGATAATCAATGCCAGATGCCTCTAAATATCGGCGGGCTTTTTTAATGGTGTCACAATTTTTAATGCCGTAGAGCTGGAACATAGTATTTGACTACTCTTTTAGCGTGAAGATAGATTGCGTGCCAGGCCAGGGATTGTAACAAGGTTGCCAGACGGGATAACAGCGATCTCGTATCCTCGCTGGCAATTAAGCCCAGGCCCGCTATTGTATAAAGATAATAACTATCAAATCGTTTGATCTAAACGAGTATTACCTATCAATTGAGGTGTTTTAATCTAGTCGCAAATTAAAAAAGCGGAGAGCAACATGAGCAATTCAAACGAAACAAACCCGACAGCAGCTAAATGCCCCTTTCATCAGGGTGCAGACTTGCCTGCGGCGGGCGGTGGAACTAACAACCGTGACTGGTGGCCCAAGCAGTTACGTGTCGATTTACTGAATCAGCATTCCAATCGTTCGAATCCCCTCGGTGAAGACTTCAATTACCGCGAAGCCTTTAGCCAGCTTGACTATTTTGCCCTGAAAGCCGATCTGAAAGCGCTGCTCACCGACTCTCAGCCCTGGTGGCCTGCCGACTGGGGCAACTATGCCGGTTTGTTTATTCGTATGGCCTGGCATAGCGCGGGGACTTACCGCATGACTGATGGACGTGGCGGTTCTGGCCGCGGTCAGCAGCGCTTTTCGCCGCTGAACTCCTGGCCGGATAACGTCAGCCTGGATAAAGCCCGTCGCCTGTTGTGGCCGGTGAAACAGAAATACGGTCAGAAAATTTCCTGGGCAGACCTGTATATCCTTGCGGGTAACGTGGCGCTGGAAAACGCCGGGTTCCGCACCTTCGGTTTTGGTGCCGGACGTGAAGATGTGTGGGAACCGGATCTGGATGTGAACTGGGGTGATGAGAAAGCCTGGCTGGCCCACCGTGACCCGGAAGCGCTGGCAAAAAATCCGCTCTCTGCCACCGAAATGGGTCTGATTTACGTCAACCCGGAAGGTCCGAACGCCAGTGGCGATCCGGCCTCGGCGGCCCCGGCTATCCGTGCCACTTTTGGCAATATGGGCATGGACGATGAAGAAACCGTGGCGCTGATTGCCGGTGGTCATACGCTGGGTAAAACCCACGGTGCCGGTGCGGCCAGCCACGTTGGTGCAGAACCGGAAGCGGCTCCGCTGGAATCTCAGGGCTTTGGCTGGCAAAGCAGCTACAACAGCGGTGTTGGCGCGGACGCCATCACCTCGGGCCTCGAAGTGGTATGGACGCAAACCCCGACGCAGTGGAGCAACTACTTCTTTGAGAACCTGTTCAAATATGAATGGGTGAAAACTCACAGCCCGGCCGGGGCGATTCAGTACGAAGCGGTAGACGGACCGGAGATCATCCCTGACCCGTTTGATCCGGCGAAAAAACGTAAGCCGACCATGCTGGTAACCGACCTGACGCTGCGTTTTGATCCGGAATTCGAGAAGATCTCGCGCCGTTTCCTTAACAATCCGCAGGCGTTTAATGAAGCCTTTGCCCGCGCGTGGTTCAAACTGACCCACCGTGATATGGGGCCGATTGCACGTTACTTAGGCCCGGAAGTGCCGAAAGAAGCGCTGATTTGGCAAGATCCGCTGCCGAATCCGTCACACAATCCGACCGCAGCCGATATTGATCACCTGAAAACGGCGATTGCCGAAGCCGGTCTGACCGTAGGTGAGTTGGTTGCGGTGGCCTGGGCTTCTGCCTCGACCTTCCGTGGTGGCGATAAACGTGGTGGTGCCAATGGTGCACGCGTGGCCTTAGCGCCGCAAAATAGCTGGGAAGTGAATGCGGGTATCCAGCCTGCCTTGGCAAAACTGAAAGCCATTCAGCAGGCATCCGGTAAAGCTTCGCTGGCCGATGTGATTGTGCTGGCCGGTGTGGTTGGTGTTGAGCAGGCCGCGCAGGCAGCTAATGTGGCGGTTAAAGTGCCGTTCACCGCCGGGCGTGTCGATGCGACACAGGAACAGACGGATGTTGAGGCATTTGCACTGCTGGAACCTGGCTACGATGGTTTCCGTAACTATCAGCGTGCGGGTACCAGCCAGGAAGCGGAAACGCAGCTGATCGACAAAGCACAGCAACTGACCCTGACCGCACCGGAGATGACGGCGCTGGTAGGGGGCTTGCGTGTGCTGGGTGCCAACTTTGATGGCAGTGAACACGGCGTGTTTACCGCGAGTAAAGGCGTGTTGAGCAATGACTTCTTTGTCAATCTGCTCGACATGGGGACCGAATGGAAAGCGGTCGATCAGGCGAAAGGTCTGTATGAAGGGCGTGACCGCAGCAGCGGTGTCGCTAAATATAGCGCCACCCGCGCTGACCTGGTGTTCGGTTCAAACGCTATCCTGCGCGCGCTGGCGGAAGTGTATGGCAGCAGCGATGGTCGCGAGAAGTTTGTGCACGACTTCGTGGCCGCCTGGACCAAAGTGATGAACCTTGATCGTTTCTAAAGCATCCAGCGGACTTCCGGGGCTGCCCGGAAGTCTAATGTCGATTGGTTTTGCCACAGCGCGATTTATCGCGCTGTTTTTATTTACTCTTCCGCACACCCTGAATCAGGACCAGTAACCGCTTTCATTAACGTCCTGAATAATTCCCTTCTGCACCATAAGCATGATCAGAATTATCCTAACCAGAAAAATGTGCTACGCCTTGTCATCAGGAAATTTCTCCCGTTACGTTAGGGGTTTGCTGAAATGTGCGTCAGTACGCATTTTGAGCAAATTAACGCTTTTGTGTGCTTTTGCCGATACAGATAACAGGTGGAAACGTATTCACCTGTAGAAAAAAACGGCGTATTATCGCCAGCACAATAAGAGAGGGTATTATGGTTGACACTGAACTGGGGAACTGGAAAGAATTTATTGACGCGATGTTACGTAAGTAATACGTGAAGAGAAAAGCAGGGCAAATCCCCAACTTGCTGTAATTCTTACCAATACGTAAATAAGGCAGCCACAGGCTGCCTTATTTATTTCTGCTACATGCTAGTCATGCGGCTTCTCTTTTAGCGGGAAGCGGCGGCGTACCAGCACGAAGAACAACGGCACAAAGAAGATTGCCAGCACCGTCGCTGAGATCATCCCCCCCATCACGCCAGTCCCCACCGCATGCTGGCTCCCGGAACCGGCTCCGGCACTGATCGCCATCGGCAACACACCGAAGATAAACGCCAGCGATGTCATCAGGATCGGACGCAGACGCTGGCGTGAAGCTTCCAGCGTCGATTCAATCAACTCGCGTCCTTTGCTGTTGATCTCATTGGCAAATTCAACAATCAGAATGGCGTTCTTGGCCGACAGGCCAATTACCGTCAGTAGCCCGACCTGGAAATAGACGTCATTTTCCAGTCCACGTAACCAGGTGGCGAGCAACGCCCCCACCACGCCAAGCGGCACCACCAGCATCACCGAGAACGGGATCGACCAACTTTCATACAGCGCTGCCAAACTCAGGAACACCACCAGCAATGAGATGGCATACAGCGCCGGGGCCTGTGAACCGGAGAGACGTTCCTGATAAGAGGCGCCGGTCCACTGGAAGCCTATGCCCATAGGCAACTGACTGACCAGTTTCTCCATCGCATCCATGGCTGTCCCGCTGCTGACGCCATTTGCCGCTTCACCGACAATTTCCAGTGAGGAATAGCCGTTGTAACGCTCCAGTCGCGGTGAGCCAACTTCCCAGCGGCTGGTGGCGAAAGCGGAGAAGGGCACCATGGTACCGCTGGAATTACGCACGTACCATTTGTTGATGTCGTCGGGCAGCATGCGGTATTCCGGTGCGGCCTGCACATAGACTTTCTTCACGCGACCACGATCGATAAAGTCATTCACATAGGTCGAACCCCAGGCGGTGGTCAGGGTGTCATTGATGGTGTCCACCGAAACGCCCAAGGCCTGCGCTTTCCGCTGGTCAACGTCAATTTGCAACTGTGGGCTGTCATCCAGACCATTATGCCGCACGCGAGACAGCGCCGGATCGCGCGCTGCAGCATCCAGTAACTTATCGCGCATCGCCATCAATGCCGTATGGCCAATGCCACCATGGTCCTGGATTTCCAGGTCAAAACCGGATGAACTGCCGAGGCCGGTAATCGCCGGTGGACTGCTGGCGATGACCCGCGCTTCTCTGATTTTGTTGAAGGCTTTGGTTGCGCGATCGATGATGGCAAACGAGGTACGGTCGGAGCCGGGGCGATCCTCCCAATCCTTCAGGCGGATAAACATACGCGCCACGTTTTGCCCGTTACCGCCAGGACCTGCACCGATGGTGGAAAACACCGACAGGACGTTATCTTTCTCGGCGGTCATATAATACTCTTCCACCTTAGCCACCACGTTGGACGTTTGTTGCAGCGTGGCACCCGCCGGGAGTTGGACCTGCGTCAGAAACACACCGCGGTCTTCCTGCGGAAGAAACGATGTCGGCAGATGGATAAACATAAACGCCATCACGCCAATAATCGCCAGATAGAGCAACATCCAGCGACCACTTTTGACCAGAATACGCGCCACGCCGCGTTCATATCGTGCAGCATTGGCGTTGAAATGACGGTTGAACCAGCCGAAGAAGCCACGTCGGCCATGATGCTGGCCTTTTTCGAGCGGTTTTAGCAGGGTGGCACAGAGCGCAGGGGTCAGGATCAACGCCACCAGCACCGACAAAATCATCGCGGAGACGATGGTGATGGAGAACTGACGGTAGATCGCCCCGACGGTGCCGCCGAAGAATGCCATCGGCACAAACACCGCCGAAAGCACCAGCGCGATTCCGACCAGCGCCCCCTGAATCTGCCCCATGGATTTGCGGGTGGCGGCGCGGGGTGAAAGCCCTTCCTCGCTCATCAGACGTTCGACGTTTTCCACCACCACAATGGCGTCATCCACCAGCAAACCGATCGCCAGCACTGTGGCAAACATGGTCAGGGTGTTGATGCTGTAGCCACAGGCATAGAGCACGGCAAAGGTGCCAAGCAATACCACCGGCACCGCAATGGTGGGGATCAGCGTGGCGCGGAAGTTCTGCATGAACAGATACATTACCAGGAATACCAGCAGGATGGCTTCCAGCAACGTTTTCACCACGTCGGTAATGGAGGCTTTCACAAACGGCGTGGTTTCGTAGGCGACTTTGGCTTCCAGCCCGTGGGGAAAGTATTGCGACAACTCGGCAATACGGGCGCGCACCAGTTTATCGGTGTTCATCTCGTTGGCACCGGAGGCCAGTTTGATGCCAAGGCCGGATGCCGCCTGGCCATTGTAGCGGCTGAGATAGTCATATTTCTCTGCGCCCATCGCCACATCGGCGACATCGCCCACGGTCACAACCGAGCCATCGCTATTGGTTTTCAGCGTGATGGCCTTGAACTGCTCCGGAGTTTGCAGCATTGATTGGGCATTGACCGTCGCGTTCAGCGCCTGTTTCTCTACGGAGGGGAGTCCTCCCAATTGGCCGACGGCCACCTGGGCGTTCTGCGACTCAATGGCGCTGACGACATCATCGGTCGTCAGCGCATAGGCGTTCAGTTTGTTGGGATCGAGCCAGATACGCATGGAATATTGCGAACCGTAGGCATCGACTTCACCTACACCATCAATACGGCTGAGCGGATCTTCAATGTTACTGGCGACATAATCTGAAATATCCTGTTTGTCCATACTTCCGTCGGTAGAAACAAACGCAATCATCAGGATATTACTGTCACCGGTTTTATTGACGGTTACCCCCTGGGACTGTACCGCTGACGGCAGTTGGCGTAATGCGGTCTGTAACTGATTCTGGACCTGCTGGCGCGCTTCGTCCGGATCGGTGCCTGCGGTGAAGGTGAGGGTGATTTGTGCCTGACCGGTATTGCTGCTGTTCGAGGACATGTACATCAGGTTATCGATGCCGGTCATGTTCTGCTCGATCACCTGGGTAACGGTATTTTCCAGCGTTTCTGCTGAGGCACCGGGATAGTTAGCGGTAATGCGCACGTTGGGCGGCGCGAGGTCGGGGTATTGCTCAATCGGCAGCGAGATAATCGCCAGCGTGCCGCACAGGCAAAGCAAAATCGCCAGAACCCAGGCAAAAATGGGGCGGTCGATAAAAAAATTCGACATGGAACCGACACTCCTCAGCTGCGTGTTTTTTACTTTTATTATCAGAAGCGTGAACCCTGTTGGGTTCACGCTGGCGGAGGGGATGCGCTATCTCGGGGAATCTCCTGCCGCTGCCTACTCTACGCGGCGCAAATTAGATAATCGTGGAGAAATTATGGAGAAAGTGTAAATGTCCCGACGGTTTTATGTGATGTGCTAGACATTGCGGCTCTCCAGCCACAGTACCGTCGCGGCCACGCGCGAGCGGACATCCAATTTTCGTAGCAGATTGCGAATGTGCACTTTTACCGTCTCTTCAGAGATATGCAGCGTGGTGGCGATCTCTTTATTCGACAGGCCGCGCGCGACTTCCTGTAACACATCCAGTTCACGTTCGGTTAACTCGCGGAACGGATTGGCGCTGTGTGGTCGATTGGCGAGATACTCTTCGACCACTTCACTGAACACGGTTTCCCCCTGTGCTCCCGACAAGATCTGTTGCAGCAGCAGCTCCGGTTCACTGTCCTTCAGTAAATAGCCATCGGCCCCGGCATCGATCATGGCATAGATGTCATTACGTGCGTCAGAAACGGTCAACACCAGGATGCGGGCGGAGATCTCCTCATGACGCAACGCTTTTAGCGTATCCAACCCGGACATGCCTTTCATATTCAGGTCGAGCAGAATGACATCCGGCGACAAGCGACGGGCCTCGGCCAGCGCTTCCGTCCCATTATTGGCCTCGGCCACCACCTGAAGTCTGGGTTCCAGCGCCAGCAACTGGCGAATGCCACGGCGCATTAAGGGATGGTCATCTACTATCATGATGGTCAGTTTTGGCTGGTCCATATTCTCTCCAATTAACAGTCCATGTATCGCGTTATTCCAGCAGGTAAGCCGGGCGAGGCGGAAAACGTAAGGTTACACGCGTGCCGCGCTCCTGCGGGGTAATCAGCAGCGTGCCGGAAAGGCGCGTTGCGCGTTCTGCCATAATCGTCAGGCCATAATGGCCCGGCGGTTCTTCGGTGCTGCGAATGCCAATTCCATCATCTTCAATGGTTAAAAGATGATCCTCCTCCGCGACGCGCTGATAGCAAATAATGATTTGCTGCGCGTCGGCATGGCGGATGGCGTTGAGTAAGGCCTCGCGCGCAATCTGCAACACATGTACCTGCTGCTGCGCATCAAGGCTTTGCAGCCCCGGTTGATAGTTAAACTGGATTGCCGCCCTGGATTGCTCCTGTAAGGGAACAATCATTGCCTGCATCGCTGCCACCAAATCGGCCTGTTCAATGGTCAGGCGGAAGGTGGTCAGCAACTCACGGAGCTGCTGATAGGCGTCCGCCAGTGCCCGGTCAAACTCACTGATAATACTCTGCGCTTCCAGTTGGCTGCCATCTACTGTGCGTCGTAACAGAGTAAGCTGAATGCGTAAAAAGGAGAGTGACTGAGCCAGCGAATCGTGAAGTTCGCGGGCGATGGTTGCGCGTTCTTCAATCAACATCATTTGCTGGTATTGCTTTTGTGTCTGCCACACCCACAGAGCGCGAGCCAGCATATTGGCCAGACTTTGCATCATCTCGCCGGAATTGGTGGGCTGAGGCGATTGCCAACGCAACTCGCCGAAGGGTTGCTCATCCTGGCGCAATGTCAGGCGTTGCCAGGGACGGGTGGCATCACTGTTGCCCGCGCAGAAGGTCTGGTTCTCACTCTCCAGCACCACCACGTTAAACCCCTCGCGCTGCTTGAGTTGCTCGATCAAACCCTGAAAAACATCCGGGTTGAGCGCGCTGCTGGTCAGCATTTGTGAGCTTTCATACAGCAACGACAGCGTGCGGTTCGCCTGCGTCAGGCTTTCGGTCTTCTCCTGCACGGCATCTTCCAGCAGGCGATAGTGTGATTGTAGTCTGGCGGCCATCGCGGTGAAGGCATGGGCCAGCACGCCGAGTTCGTTGGGCTGTTCCACCGGCAGTGGTGGAAAGCTGAATCGGGTTTGCTCGATGTATTGGCTGGCGGTGACCAGCGAGTTGAGGGGGCCCAGCACGTTGCGGCGCAGAAAGCGGATGGTCCACAAAGCCAGCCCGACAATCGCCAGAAACCCAAACAGGCTGCTGGCAACCACCAGATGCATTTTTAGCTCGGCATAATGCTGTACGGCCAACACAAATCGATTAATTTCACTAACGTAACTGGCGACTTGCTGTTGATAAACCTGAGTATTTTCCGTGTGTAACCGCTGCTCTAATTCTGGCCAGTTATCCCGGAGATAGTGATAGCGATTTTGCACTTCAACAGGCACCCACGGCCGCTCCAGATTGCTTAATGCCGGGGAGTCCAGGGTGAGCTCATATAACCGAATATGATGCGCCAGTTGTTGTGGATCGCGCGTGCTATCCCAGGCGAGGCGATAAATCTGCATACGCAGTGAACCGGCAACATTGACCGTCTCGGCATCGCGTAAGCTACTGGAAAGCGTCATCAACGCCAGACCAGAGGTGAGCAGCGACAGCAGAACAATCGCGCTCAGCGCGCGGGCGATAGTGCGAATTACGGGACGTTTAACCATCACGATAAAAACCCTGTTATGAGCGCGGAATTATAGAGCAGCGCTGTCATGGCGGCGATGTAATCTCGCTACATCAAGTTACTCTTCGCACATAAAGTAACCGCAATTTACATTTCCCAGGATAAATCTGACACCGTTGTCGAAAAATTGAACAGCTTTACCGCTTGCGTCATTCCGCTTTCTGCTGGCTGGCTAATACTTTTTGCGTAGGCCGTCGGTTTCCCCCGCAAGACAACAGGAGCATCCCATGAAGACTCGATATGCTGTTCTGGCTGGTGCACTGCTAGCCGTCGCAAGTTTTAGCTCGCTGGCCGCGACAGCCGTAAACGCGGATCAAACACAAAATATGCAAAGTATGGGCAGCGTCTCGGTGAGCGGTGTCAGCGGCTCGCTGGATGATGCTACCCGTCAGTTGTCACTTAAAGCGCAAGAGCAGGGTGCCAGCCATTACCGGGTTATCGGTGTACAAAATCCGGGTGACTCCAGCATGTGGAGTGGCACTGCCGAGATTTATCGCTAATTCCCCGCTTTTTTCTGTCGCAATCTTAACCGGCCAGCATCCGCTGGCCGGTTTTTTTGTGCACTGAGAAGGATTATCTCAATTCATTCTGTGCAATCTGGCGGTATATTTTGCTTCGTTCTTGCAGAACGGGTAGGATTCATCGCCGTAATTTCCCGGATTGCCGCGCGACATCGTTCCGCCGCCTGCAACCGGGGTTTTACCCCATTTCGCACCGTGCTACGCAAACGTTTGGTAAGCCGGTGATTGATGGTCAGGATAAACAGGAAAGCTATGAAACCTACTAAAAAAACCGCAGCCGAACAACGCGCTGCGAAACGACGCTGGCTTAATTCCCACGACACCGGTTACCAGAAAGCCATGGGTAACCGTCAGGTTCAAATGATCGCTATCGGTGGTGCTATTGGTACGGGGCTGTTTTTAGGCGCAGGTGCGCGCCTGCAGATGGCGGGCCCGGCTCTGGCACTGGTGTATCTGGTGTGCGGTATCTTCTCTTTCTTCATTCTGCGTGCGTTGGGCGAGCTGGTGTTACACCGTCCTTCCAGCGGCAGCTTTGTTTCCTATGCGCGTGAATTCCTTGGGGAAAAAGCGTCATATGTGGCGGGCTGGATGTACTTTGTTAACTGGGCAATGACCGGTATCGTCGATATCACTGCCGTTGCGCTGTACATGCATTACTGGGGTGCGTTTGGTGATGTACCCCAGTGGGTGTTTGCCCTTGGCGCGCTGGCCATTGTTGGCACCATGAACATGATCGGTGTGAAGTGGTTCGCCGAGATGGAGTTCTGGTTTGCGCTGATTAAGGTGCTGGCGATTGTGGTATTTCTGGTGGTCGGTGTGGTGTTCCTCGGCAGCGGCAAGCCGCTGGACGGCAACGCCACCGGTTTCCACCTGATAACCGATAACGGCGGCTTGTTCCCGCATGGCCTGTTACCGGCGCTGGTACTGGTACAAGGGGTGGTGTTTGCCTTTGCCTCTATCGAGTTAGTCGGGACGGCGGCGGGTGAGTGTAAAGACCCGAAAACCATGCTGCCAAAAGCCATCAACAGCGTGATCTGGCGTATCGGCCTGTTCTATGTCGGTTCGGTGGTGTTGCTGGTACTGCTGCTGCCGTGGAATGCGTATCAGGCAGGACAGAGTCCGTTCGTGACCTTCTTCTCTAAATTGGGTGTGCCTTACATCGGCAGCGTCATGAATATCGTGGTGCTGAGCGCGGCGTTATCCAGCCTGAACTCAGGTCTGTATTCCACCGGTCGTATTCTGCGTTCAATGTCGATGGGCGGTTCTGCGCCGAAGTTTATGTCGAAGATGAGCGGCCAGCAGGTGCCCTTTGCCGGTATCCTGGTCACCATCGCGGTTTATGTGGTAGGTGTAGTGCTGAACTACTACGTACCCTCGCAGGTGTTTGAGATCGTCCTCAACGTGGCATCGCTGGGCATCATCTCTTCGTGGGGCTTTATCGTGGTTTGCCAGATGCGTCTGCGCAAAGCGATCAAAGAAGGCAAAGCGGAAGATGTCAGCTTCAAACTGCCGTGGGCACCGGTCACTTCATGGCTGACGCTGCTGTTCCTGGCGAGCGTACTGGTGCTGATGGCGTTTGACTATCCGAATGGTACTTACACTATTGCTTCCATTCCGCTGATTGCCGTGGTGCTGATTCTGGGCTGGTTCGGTGTGCGTAAGCGTGTACACGAGGAAGCCATGAAAGAGCATGATCATCATGTTGATGATCAGGATGACGCACCGCGCACACTGGCGGAAGAGTCTTCCCGCTAAACGTCGAGAATGTGTGAATAAAAGGCTGCCGGTTTGGCGGCCTTTTTTTGTTTTTTAGCTCAGGTAAACTCCCGATTTTTCTCGCTTCAAGACCGGTCTGATCGCCATCTGCTCCCCCCTTGATCCTGTCCCGGGAATTACTCCTTTCGGGTGATATAGCCCTTAATACTATCAGGTTATTTTACGCCCTAATTTTCTAACCCGAATTAAGGTATTCCGATGGTGTTGTCACGACGCGCATTCTTTACCGGGCAGCGTAACGCTGTCACCGGGGCGATCGCTTTGCCGTGGTGGCGTCACCAGGCGGGATGTGACGGTTGTGGTCACTGCGTAACTGCCTGTGAAACGCAGATTGTGCAACTGCGCGCCGGGGCGTTTCCACAGCTCGATTTTCAACGGGGTGAATGTACCTTCTGCGCCGCCTGTGTCGATGCATGCCCACAGCCGTTGTTTCATCCGCGTGAGCAACGCCCCTGGCAGCAGCGTATCCGCATCAGTCACCATTGCCTCAGCTTTCAGGGCGTGGATTGCCGCAGTTGCCAGGAGAGCTGCGCGCAGCAGGCGATCGTGTTTCGCCTCACCGCCCACGGCATTGCACAGCCCGAAACTACACCACAGCACTGTACCGGTTGTGGCGCATGTATCGCGCCATGTCCGGTATCCGCCACAGGATTACATCATGAACCCGAATAACAGCTGGCACGTCTGTGGCCTGGTGATTCAGGCGCGACCCAGCGCACTGGCTGCGGTCACGCAAGAGCTACTGAGCTGGGCCGACAGCGATATTGCGGCGCAGGATGCTGCGCGCGGCACTCTGGCCGTCACGCTGGCTGCCTCCGACAGTGCCGCGCTACTCAACAATATTGAAGCCACCCGCAATATACCCGGCGTGTTGGCGGTATCGCTGGTGTATCACCAGCAGGATGAATCGCAAGAACTTGCCAGGGAAATCGTATGCAACTGAGTCGTCGTGATTTTATGAAAGCCAATGCAGCGGCTGCTGCGGCGGCTGCTGCCGGATTAGTGATTCCTTCCGTGACCAAAGCCGCCACATCGCTGGCTGCTCCCATCCGCTGGGAAAAAGCACCTTGCCGTTTTTGCGGCACCGGTTGCGGCGTGCTGGTGGGCACCCAGGAGGGTCGCGTCGTGGCGTCGCAGGGGGATCCGCAGGCCGAGGTGAACCGTGGCCTTAACTGCATCAAAGGATACTTCCTGCCAAAGATTATGTATGGCAAGGATCGTCTTACCCAGCCGTTACTGCGTATGACCGATGGCCGTTTCGATAAAAACGGTGAATTCACGCCTGTCAGTTGGGACCAGGCGTTCGACATCATGGAAGAGAAGTTCAAGGCGGCGCTCAAGGCCAATGGGCCGGAATCTATCGGCATGTTCGGTTCGGGTCAATGGACGCTGTGGGAAGGCTATGCCGCCTCAAAGCTGATGAAAGCCGGTTTCCGCAGCAATAACCTCGATCCGAATGCGCGTCACTGTATGGCGTCGGCCGTCGTCGGCTTTATGCGCACCTTTGGCATGGATGAGCCGATGGGCTGCTATGACGATATTGAGCAGGCCGATGCGTTCGTGTTGTGGGGATCGAACATGGCTGAGATGCACCCGATCCTCTGGTCACGTGTCACGGCGCGCCGGTTGAGCAATGAAAACGTCAAGGTTGCGGTGTTGTCGACCTATCGCCACCGCAGCTTTGAACTGGCGGATAACGGCATGGTGTTTGTCCCGCAGACCGATCTGGTGATCCTCAACTTTATCGCCAACTACATCATTCAGAACGGCAAGGTGGATAAAACCTTCCTGGCAAACCACGTCACGCTGCGTCAGGGGGCAACCGACATCGGCTATGGTCTGCGTCCGTCCGACCCACGTCAGGCCAGAGCGAAGAACCCGGACAGCGATGCCTCTACCCCGATTAACTTCGACGAATACGCGAAGTTTGTCGCGGAATACACGCTGGAAAAAGCCAGTGCGATGAGTGGCGTCGAGCAGGATCAGCTGGTGAAGCTGGCCGAGTTGTATGCCGATCCAAAGATTAACGTTGTCTCGTACTGGACGATGGGGTTCAACCAGCATACACGTGGCGTGTGGGCCAACAACCTGGTCTACAACCTGCATCTGTTGACCGGAAAAATCTCGCGCCCGGGCACCGGGCCTTTCTCGCTCACCGGCCAGCCTTCAGCCTGTGGGACCGCACGTGAAGTGGGTACTTTCTCCCATCGACTGCCTGCCGATATGGTGGTGACCAATGACAAGCATCGCGCGCTGGCAGAAAAGCTGTGGAAACTGCCGTCAGGCACTATTCCGGCCAAACCCGGCTATCACGCGGTGGCGCAGGACCGGGCGTTAAAGGACGGCAAAATCAACGTCTATTGGTCGATGTGCAACAACAACATGCAGGCCGGACCCAACCTGACGCAGGAACGTATGCCGGGCTGGCGTGACGAGCGCAACTTTGTGGTGGTGTCGGACCCGTATCCGACCGTCAGCGCACTGTCGGCTGATTTGATTTTGCCTACCGCCATGTGGGTAGAAAAAGAGGGTGCTTATGGCAACGCTGAACGCCGCACCCAATTCTGGCATCAGCAGGTGAAAGCGCCGGGCGAGGCGAAATCGGATCTCTGGCAATTGGTTAACTTCTCGAAGCGCTTTCGTGTGGCGGACGTCTGGCCAGAAGCGCTGCTGGCGCAGGAACCCGCGTTGCGTGATAAGACCCTGTATGACGTGCTGTTCGCCAACGGCCAGGTCAACCAGTTCCCGCTAAGTGAGGTTGCAGACGACCAACTGAACGACGACGCGCGCGCTTTCGGTTTCTATCTGCAAAAAGGGTTATTTGAAGAGTATGCCAGCTTTGGCCGAGGTCACGGTCACGATCTGGCCCCCTTTGATGCCTATCATCAGGCGCGTGGCCTGCGCTGGCCGGTGGTCGACGGTAAAGAGACACGCTGGCGTTATCGCGAAGGTCATGACAGCTACGTTAAAGCCGGCGAAGGCGTGCGTTTTTACGGCAAACCAGACGGTAAAGCCACGATTTTTGCCCTGCCTTACGAGCCGCCCGCAGAATCCCCGGATGCGGAATATGATCTGTGGTTCTGTACCGGCCGCGTGCTGGAGCACTGGCATACCGGCACCATGACGCGCCGCGTGCCGGAACTGCACCGCGCGGTGCCGCAGGCGCTGCTGTATATCCATCCGCTTGATGCCAAAGCGCGCGGTCTGCGCCGGGGCGAGAAGGTTCGTGTGGTGTCGAGACGTGGTGAAGCGATGGCCACCGTCGAGACGCGTGGTCGCAATCAGCCGCCCCAGGGACTGGTGTTTACACCGTTTTTTGATGCCGGAGTGCTGGTCAACAATATCACGCTGGACGCCACTGACCCGCTCTCGAAGCAGACCGATTACAAAAAATGCGCCGTCAAGCTGGTGAAAATTTAAGGCAGGATGCAATGAAACCTCTTATCACACTTCTTACATGCGCCGCCCTGATGCTGGGTGGCGCGGTCTGGGCCGATAATGGCGTAGATCTGCAACGGTCACCGGAGGTGACGGCGACGCAGCAGGGCACCATCCATCAGCCCAAAGAGCAGGGGCGCAAACCGCTGAACTACGTCAATCAGCCGCCCGTGATCCCACACAGCGTGGATGGCTACCAGGTGACGAAGAACGTTAACCGCTGCCTGCAATGCCACGGCACGCAAAGTTATCTCACTACCGGTGCGCCACGCGTCAGCCCGACCCACTTTACCGATCGTGATGGGCTGGTTAGCAGTTCGGTGTCACCGCGTCGCTACTTTTGTCTGCAATGTCATGTGCCGCAGACCGATGCCAAACCGGTGGTAGAAAACACCTTCCGTCCGGCAGAGGGCTTTGGTCAATGAAACAGATGATCATGCGTATTTGGCGCTGGTGGCGGCGTCCCAGCCGTCTGGCGCTGGGCACTCTGCTGTTGATTGGTTTTGCGGGTGGTATCATCTTCTGGGGCGGCTTTAACACCGGCCTGGAGATGACCAACCGCGAGCAATTCTGCATTGGTTGCCATGAAATGCGTAACAACGTCTATCAGGAATATATGCAGACGGTGCACTACAACAACCGCAGCGGCGTGCGTGCCACCTGCCCGGATTGCCACGTACCGCATGAGTGGGGACCGAAGATGTGGCGTAAACTCGAAGCCAGTAAAGAGGTTTACGCCAAGCTGTTTGGCATTGTCGATACGCCAGAGAAGTTTGAGGAAAAGCGGCTCGAACTGGCACAGAACGAATGGCGCAGGATGCGGAACAACAATTCGCAGGCCTGTCGCAACTGCCATAACTTTGAGTATATGGATTTCACGGCGCAGAAGACCGTGGCGGCGAAAATGCATACCAAAGCGGTGGAGGAAGGTAAAACCTGTATCGACTGCCATAAAGGGATTGCGCATCACCTGCCCGACATGAAAGAGGAAAAAAACGGGTTTTGATGTTTATAGCGCGGTAAACCGCGCCGCTACGAGAAAGGTGCGTAGCGGCGCAATTTATTGCGCTCTTTTGTTCTCTGTGACAAACAATTCAGATAGTTTTCCCCACCATATCGTTTTACTATTTCAGGCTCCCTCAAAATTTGCAGTGGAGTGATCATGCCGTTAAAGATCAACATCATTAAAGACAAGTTGCTGTCAGAAAACTGGTTTGTGCTGCGCAACTTTACCTACGAAATCACCCGCAACAATGGCGAAGTGCTGCGTCACCGACGTGAAGTCTACGACCGTGGTAACGGTGCCACTATTCTGTTGTATAACCGTGAAAAAAACAGCGTGGTGCTGACGCGTCAGTTTCGTATCGCGACTTACCTGAACGGCAATGAGAGCGGAGAGCTGATTGAAACCTGCGCTGGCTTGCTGGACGACGATACCCCGGAAGACTGCATCCGTAAGGAAGCCATCGAGGAGACCGGTTACCAGGTCGGGAAAGTGGAAAAACTCTGGGAAGCCTATATGTCACCCGGTGGCGTTACCGAAATTCTGCACTTTTTCGCCGCTGAATACAGCGAAGCGCAGCGCGCCAATAAAGGTGGCGGGGTGGAAGATGAAGAGATTACCGTGTTGGAACTGAGTTTTCCCGAAGCGCTGGCGATGGTGAAAAATGGCCGTATCCGCGATGGTAAAACCATTATGTTGCTGCAACATGCGCAACTGGCGGGATGGTTACGCGCCTGATGTCTGCCCATTAATTAATCCCTGAAGTGGTGCGATAATTGAAGCCACTTCAGGGAGGGTGTCACGGCTTAATGAGCGCCGTAACCGGAAGGGCCAGGCAAATTCTCATCATTGGCTTGTTCATCCGTTTTATTCAATTGTTCCAGAAATGCCCGTTGCAAGGTGTAAGATGAAATAGCATGTTCCGGTTTGGCGTCAAATATGGCGCTGTAACCAGCATTCATGACTGCGGGAAATATTGTTTGCACGGCAGGAATCAGCGATTTTGGTAAGTCATTTAATTTACTGTTAATAACAGCGTCACGCAATTCAGGGCTGTGCGGAATCATGCTCGATATATAGCCTGCATCCGTTAGCTGAACCTGAATTGCATTGAATTGGTGGTGTTGATCTTCGCGTAACAAGACTGTTTTCCCTTCAAGGACATCTTTCATTATATGGTCCGCCAACACTGACGAATAATTTCCTTGCTTCGCATCCCTGTCAGAAATATCAAGTTTTTGGTCAAATAAAACATGTCTTCCATCCGGGTAAAAGCAGGTGATTTGGTTATCACTGTTTATCGTCATGATATCTCTTTGAATGGTCTGTGAGAGATGCACCTGTATCTGTTCCATGGCAGAGTCAGAAAAATGTAAGTTTGGGTCGCGCCATTGCGTAAAAATACTGACCGATTCTCTCAAACCATCAACAATGGGGCCGGATGGCCTGGTTTCTCTGGATGTTGATGCTACCGCAGTGGGGGAAGCATCATGGGATAATGACGCAGGGAGAGTAGCCTCTGATGGTAACCAGGTCTGCTTTTCTTCATTGATTTTTGCCATTACCGGGGGTGAGAGTACCGGTGACGTTGCCGGCTGAAAGAAGATTTCTTTATACACGTACTGGGGTTCGTTTGGGCTGGGGTAATATTCAGGGTGGCCAAAGGTATAATTAGCACCTAGCGTGTTTACCACGACTTTTGTGCTGACTGTTTGTGTTTTTGTGATAGCGGCAGCTTGCTGCTGCTGGCAATCCTTATCATTCTCGATTTCCACCATGATTTTGTGGTCCACTTCCGTGCGTGTCCTTTCGGTATTTTCAAATTTAAAGCCAGGAACATATTTCTTAATGAGGTTGGTGATTTTATCCTGAACCAGCTCCCTTTTATCATTTCTGATATCGACATTCTTCACCCGCAGCATGGTAATAGCACCATCATATGTCTGGGAATGTTCGCTTTGGAAAAGCTGTCCGTTGGAAAAAATAATGACTGATTTATGCGTATCGGTCACGTTTGTTTTAAAGACGATATACACTGGCTGCCACCAGTAGGCAAATTCATCGGAAAACTCTTTGATCCGGGCAAGAAATGCATTTGACGCTATCTTCATATCATGGTTCCAGACATCTCGTGCATTTCTGTCGTCTACACGTCGTTGCTCTTTTTTGGAATCTTCCCGCTCACAATTAGCCCGGTATTTTGCCATATCGATCTCAGCTTGAGAAAAGTAGGCGCCTTGTTGCATCAATGCATGCCTCTCGCTTGCAGCCTGAGAAAAGGCGATATCTTTAATTCTTTTATTTTGGTAGGTGATTTCATCCTCACGGATTTCAGTCGCAACTAACAGTCCGGCTTTAAGACGAATAAACTGAAAGTATAATGAAGTGGAAAGCTGGTGCATATCGTTTAATTTTTTCAGGAAGTCAGCGTGGCTTGCGGCATTCATTTTTCCTAAGATAAAGGTTTCTTTAGCCTGCCTGGCCGTCTTGACCTTTTTTACATCTCTATGATCCCGCCTAATAAGAGCCGGAATGCCTTTCTCCAGATCAAGGTTGATGATTTCATTGTAAATTTCATTTTCCTTTTTGGCTTGTTGGTTATCGTATGTTTGCTTTAGGTTTAGATAGGCGTTATAGACATATCGGGTGTAATTTTCGCCAGTTGCTATCGCGGATGCTTTCATGCTTTCAAATAATTTATCTCTGTCCGCATCGAAGTTGTCACTGCCCAGCTTAAAGAGATCATACAATCCGTTTTTAAGCGTTTGATAGTGTTCTGGTGTCAAGCGCGTCTTCTTTTCACGGGTGTCTTTTATATTGGGTTTAATAATAAATTCGTTCAGCGAGGCTTCGATAGCCTCAGGGTCATCAATTATTCTGCAAATTGCTTGCAGGTTACGATCAACTTGTTTGCTGTCGGGGCTAAAGGGGGCCAGGTTTTTTTCTATTATCTGCTGCAATATATTGTCTATGTTGTCTAAATATTGTTTGGTAAGATTATCGAGTTGCTCAGCCGATTGCAGGCTTTGTGGGGTGTTGTGCAATTCTGACAGAAGCGGAGAAGAAAATAATTCCCGTAGGATAACGGACATGGCTTTACTACAATAGCTTTCATCTGTTTGCCCTTGACCTAATATTTCAGTCAGATATTGTGTGACGTTTTCCTGACTGCTGTGATGAAGAGGAAGCCCCATCTCCTCCATCAAATCATAGAAGTGGCGAATATCGCGTGTGCGGAAAGAGGCAAAATAATTTTGCAGGTGGGTTATTTTGTTCAACGACCTTTCATTACCTGCGGAGCATAATCTTTTCAGGTTCACGGCCTCAAGGATAGTCTCCGCTTTCTCTTTAAGCTGGTTTTTTAGCTGGCCATCATAAGGTTGTTCATATAAACGATCTGTTAGCTCGGCGAATTCCTTTTTTAACGCTTTCTGTTCTGTGGTGCTGAATTCGGTGAGGTCAGAAAATGTGACTTCTTCTAATAATTCATCGGCAAAGTAAAGCGTCTTATTCGTTTCAGAAACCGTCTCGTGGAGATGCTGAAAAATTACGACCAAATGATCAATAGCACTCATTTGCTTTGACGTGAGGAGGTTATCTACTTTTTTTTCATGATGCGCAAAATGATGTGATGGCGAATAGTTAATTTTATCCAGGTCTCTGAGGAATTTTTGTGGTGTCAGCTTAAACAAACGGGCAAGGTTTGTGCGAAAAACAATCGGCTTGATATCGGCATCAGCATAATCACCGTCACTCAGCAGAAAATTCACCATATTGGTGGCTATTTCCTGTCGCACCTCGGGCGTGATATTGTTATTTAACAGTTTAATAAGATGGCGGTCATGTTCAATGCTTTGTTGAAATCGGATTTTTAAGGTTTTCTTATTTATTTTTTCTGAAATTACCCGTTTGATATGATCGAAATGATCAAGTTTAACCAAAAGATTGGCTTCATAGTTATCGTAAAGGTTGAATGTTTGTGCGCTGGCATCAATACCTGTGACGTGTTGAGGGTCGGCAAACCCCAGTAAAATGTTCCTCTGTGCAATCCAGTCCATTTCAGGAACAGCTGAACACTGATGTAAAGCAGCCAGCATTAACGGTTTTATAATGACGTGACCCTGATGGTCGGTACGGCTAAAAGTGAGTTTGTCGATGACGTCGGGATGCAGGAATTTTTTTCTCATGACCCGATATAACTGTTCCAGATCATGGAGATTATCTGCCACCTGACGCGCGTGATACAGTGCATTGGCCACGCAAATTGCCTCAGATATCTGTAAGTCTTCAGTCATAAATTCAGGGGTGACTCTGGTCGCTTCCCTGGATAGACCGATTGCACTTATCACATTATCGCAGGTCTCTTTATTTGGCTTTAACTCATTAAATGTATGTTCGATGCGTGAACGAGAGATGTCATGTAAACTTTTAAATCCAGCATCTTTAGCGATTGAAATTTCAAGACTTAAGGTTTCGGATGCTTTTAGCTCACTTTTTAAGTCTTGTATGCTCAGTGATGAGCTAAATGCTTGTTTAATAGACCTGCAAAGTTTTATTAAATTTCCTGATTTTTTCGCTGCTTCCTGTTTCTGATGTTTTGCTGCTATTTCGGTTTTGAGATAAGTGTTTGTTTTTTTTCTTGTTTCCAAATCAATTAATAAGGTGTAATTGTTAAGTTTTTTTAGTAATTTTTTTCCGTGTTCTGTACATTTTAATACCTCGGTTAATCCTTCGTTTTTCTGTAGTGATGTTATCGCTGCGGTGACGCTATGTTCCATGAAGCACAGATGGCAAAGTTGGTGAAAAAAAACATTAGCATTTTCCTGTGCGTGAGTCTGTGGGCTGCATAGTGTCATTAATTCATCATATAACTCGCGATGTCGTGCCATGAAGCTATCATCAATTTTATCGAGCATATGTTTAACGTTAGCTTCAAAGTCATTCCATAAGTCAAATTTGGTTAAGAATTCTCTTATGGGATTCTCTTTTTCATCAATAATTCCGAGCCATAAATATTTAAGGCCATCTGTGTTATTTGGCTGTTTTTCACACATGTCCACATAGATATCTATGGCTGCTATCCTTTCTTTGAATATCTTGCTGGTTTTTGCTTCATGAATGGCGAGTATTGAGTTAAAGAATTGCCTGAGGTCATAGTTATTGATAGTTCCAAGTAGTTTTTTGACTGTGTTGATATTTATTTCGTATGTTTTACGTGCTTTATCACGTATATTTCTTTTCACTTCTGTATTTTGTCTTTCCAAATCCAGAATGGAATTGCGGTATTGGGATACCATCGGGTTGGACGAGTCTGCCATGGTTTTTACTACAGTCGTGATGCCCCCGACAAAGTCAGAGAGTTTGGTTATTCGTCCTATGATTCTTTCGCCGTTGAGCGCTCGGCTACCATCAACCGCGGGCTGGAGAGTAAAGCCTCCTGGGCTGGTTGACGAAATAACATTATCATAGGATGAAGAGGGGGCCACCCATGTTGGCCTTGATGTTGATGCTAATGATTGCACACTGCATTGACTGTAAGGCAAGGTGCTATTGGGATTAACAGTGGTTATTCTGTCCATTACCGCAGACGTTGTAGTCGATATTTCTGGTGAGGCAGTGATCGATGTATTAAATGGTTTGCAAACCGTATTGTTTGGCATAATTCATCCTCTTCCCTGATGATAACGCATTTAATTGCCATGCTTGCTTCGCCAGTCGCGTGAAGCCGGGCAATAACACTTTTCCAGTGATAAAAATACCTGACCCGCTACGGCGATAATGTGACGATTTGTCAAATCCGCACAATCTCTCTGGTAATTATTGGCCACATGCTGAACGGCCTGCTTAATTGTGCGACAAATCCGATTGAGCGTTCCGCGTTCGACAAGGATGATGACCCCTCGCATCATCCGCACAGATCGCTCCTAAGCGACGCCTTTTTCGGCAGTTAGTACCGCTTTTAGGGCCAGCTCACAGATTAGGCCCGGTGTCAGCGTTGCCATTGCGCTATCATCTTCTCTCTAAGAATTTGGGGACCGGTTTTCTTAATGTCGTATTGGATGAAATCGCTGCTTTTATTGCTTTTTCTGTTTGCTGCGGGAGTGCAGGCGGATCCACTGCAAAAGTCATTTTCTGACTGGCAGCTGACCTGCAACAATGCGGCTTTTTGCGTAGCACGCAGTTTTCCGGGCGACAATGGCCTGGTAATGACCCTCTCCCGGCATGCGGGGAGTGATGACCGGCCGCTGCTGCGGATTGATTATGGCAGCGCTTACAGTGGTGAGCTTCCCGGCGCGCCTTTGCAGGATAATCTGTTGCTCGATCAGCGCCTGCTGAAACCCGATCTCAAACACTGGAGTGTGGAACCTCATCATCTTGCGACCAGTAATCCCATCGCCATTGATGAGTTTCTGGCCCAAACGCTGGATGCGGATACCCTCCAGCTCACGTATCAGGCTAAAGCGGCAGTTTCACTGCACGGTATGAAAGCGGCGTTGTTGCTGATGGATGAGGTGCAGGGCAGGGTGAATGGCCTGAGTGCCTGGATAAAGCGTGGCGACCGTGTGGTGTGGGATGTCCCGCCGCCACCCGCGTTACCCCGTTTACCTGCACCATTGCCACAGCCCGCGCCGCTCACCCACGAAGAAACCAGTGGTTTAATTGATTACGGCACCTGGCGTATTAATACTGACAGCTGCTCCCTTGACCCGATGCGGCGCGAGGTCAGCGTCGCGCCCTTGACCGATAACAAAGCGTTGCTGCTGGTAAGCTGTGAAACCGGGGCGTACAACGTGATTGATCTGGCTTTTGAGGTCACGCGCAGCCAGCCTTATGTCGCGCGTGGTCTGACACTGACACTGCCCTTTACGCCGCCGTCGCGCACGGATAATCAACTGGATGTGGTAAACGCCGAATATGATGCCAACAGCGGCTTCCTGTACACCTTTAGTAAGGGACGCGGGCTGGGAGATTGCGGTATTGCCACGCGTTGGCAGTTTGATGGCAACGAATTTGTGCTGGCGGAGTATGCGGAAGAGAAAACCTGCGACGCCTGGCACAGTAGCGACGACTGGCCAACCTTGTGGGTTAGCCAGCCGGAAACCGCGCCATCCTCGCCTTAACGGATCGCCTGCACCATCATCGGTGAGCCGTTCTGGTTGCCCACCAGTTCGGCCAGCAGATCGTTAACCCCATCGCTCATCGGCGTAAAGCGTGTCAGCGGCGAGCGTGTCACCACCACAAACACCCCGACATTTTGCTGGGGCACCATTGCCATATAGGTAATGAAACCGCCCGCACCGCCGGTTTTCTGAATAATGCCCGGACGGCCATTTTTTGGCCCCATATACACCCAACCCATGCCCAGTGCATCGGCGCGTCCGGGAACATCCATCCCTTCCACTTTATTCAACTGGTCACGGCGATAAATCAACGTTTGCATCCGATCGATCTGCGGCGTGCGTTTGTTGACGGCGGAGTTGAGGAACTGTTGCATCCAGCGCCCCATATCATCCGGCGTTGAATAGACACCACCGCTGCCAATGGCTGCGAGGGTGTTATTACATGGACTGGCACCTTTTTCAGCAATCATCAGACGCTTACATTGATCCGGCGACGGCGTATAGGTGGTGTCCTTCATCCCCAACGGACGGGTGATAAGCTGCTGGAACAGCGCCGGATAGGGCTGACCGCCTGCTTTCGCCAGCGCGTCGCCCAACAGGTCATAACCGAGGTTGGAATACGCCGCATTGGCACCCGGAGCTGCTTTCAGCGCAGCACGCGAAAGCCATTGCCAGCGGTCACTGCGGGTCGGCCAGACAAATACCGGACGATGCGGTTTACCACCTGGCTGCTCACGTGGCAGGCCGCTGGTATGGGTAGACAGGTTAATCAGCCGAATCGGTTGGCCGTTGAAGTTCGGCACACGCACGCCAGACGGCGCATATTTGCTTAAGGGATCGTCGAGGCGAATCTGACCACGCTCAGCCATTTTTACCATCACTTCGCTGGTCATCAGTTTGCTGAGTGAAGCGATACGAATCAGCGAATCCTGTTGTGGCCGGGTGTTGTTGCCCGGGCTGGTTTCACCAAAGCTGGCGAACACGCGCTGGTTGCCATCAATCGCCACCAATGCCATGCCCACGGCACCGCTGCCGTAAAAGATATGTTCTGCGTAACGATCAACGATCTGCGAAGCAAGCAGGGGGTCCGGTGACACCTGCGCCATGCTTTTTAACGGAAGCAGCGAAACCAGTAAGCTCAGTAAAAAAGGTGTACGTTTTTTCAACGGGAAAGCGTCCGCCAGGCTAATTAAAGGAACGTCTTATAGTAATCAGTTTGCCAGGGGCTTAAAGAGGTCAAGTAAGATTTTTTTCTGTTTCAGGCTGTGACCGAAAGTGGCCCCGTCGCCAGAATGACGCGGGGCCATATCGATTAGTGAGGCTTGAGTAACGCTGCAGTATGGCTAACGATGTTCTCCACCGTAAAGCCAAATTCCGGGAACAACTTACTGGCCGGGGCCGACTCACCAAAGGTGGTCATCCCAACGATAGCACCGTCAAGGCCGACATATTTGAACCAGTAATCGGCGATTCCGGCTTCTACCGCCACCCGTGCTTTGACTGCGGCGGGCAGCACCGACTCACGATAAGCCGCATCCTGCTTATCAAATACATCGGTCGAAGGCAGCGACACCACGCGGATCTGATGACCATCAGCAGTCAGTTTATCTGCCGCGCCGAGAGCGATTTCTATCTCCGAACCGGTCGCAATGATGATGGCTTCCGGCGTACCGCTGCAATCCTGCAACACATAACCGCCTCGGGCGATGTCGGCGACCTGCGCTTTACTGCGTTCCGGTTGTAACAGGTTTTGGCGCGACAGGATCAGCGCCGTCGGGCCGTGGTGACGTTCCACTGCCGCCTTCCAGGCGATCGCGGTTTCCACCTGATCGCAGGGACGCCACACGCTCATATTGGGCGTCAGTCGCAGGCTGGCCAGCTGCTCCACCGGCTGATGCGTTGGACCATCTTCCCCCAGCCCAATCGAGTCATGGGTATAAACCAGCACCTGACGCGCTTTCATCAACGCGGCCATACGTGCCGCGTTGCGGGCGTATTCGACAAACATCAGGAAGGTGGCGGTATAAGGCAAAAAGCCGCCGTGATGGGCGATACCGTTGCCGATCGCCGTCATACCAAACTCACGCACGCCGTAGTGAATATAGTTACCGGCGATGTCCTCTTTGATCGACTTAGAACCTGACCAAATCGTGAGATTACTGGGCGCGAGGTCGGCAGAACCACCGAGAAATTCCGGCAGCAGCTTGCCAAACACTTCAAGGGTATTTTGCGACGCTTTACGGCTGGCAATTTTTTGCGGATTCGCCTGGAGCTGTTCGACAAATGCCTGGACCTCGCTCTCCCAGTTGGTCGGCATTTCACCGTTCATACGGCGGGTAAATTCTTGCGCCAGCTCAGGATGCGCCGCTCGATAGTCGGCAAATTTGCTGTCCCAGGCTTTTTCCCGCGCGGCACCGGCTTCTTTCGCATCCCATTGTTGATAGATGTCTTTTGGGATCTCAAAGGGCGGATAATTCCAGCCCAGTTGCTTACGCGCCAGTGCTACTTCGGCTTCGCCCAGCGCGGCACCGTGTGATTCCTCTTTACCGGCTTTATTCGGTGAACCAAAGCCGATGATGGTGCGACAGATGATCAACGACGGTTTATCGGTGACGCTCTGTGCCTCCTTGATGGCACTGGCGACGGCGGCCGGATCGTGACCATCGATATCGCCAATCACATGCCAGTTGTAGGCTTCAAAGCGTTTGTGGGTATCGTCGGTAAACCAGCCTTCGGTTTCCCCGTCGATAGAGATGCCGTTGTGGTCGTAAAAACCGATCAGCTTACCAAGCCCGAGCGTCCCCGCCAGTGAGCAGGCTTCGTGCGAAATCCCCTCCATCAGGCAGCCGTCGCCCATAAACACATAAGTGTAATGGTCGACGATGTCATGCCCCGGCTGGTTAAACTGTGCCGCCAGCGTGCGCTCGGAAATGGCCATCCCTACGGCATTCGCCAGCCCCTGGCCCAGTGGCCCGGTGGTGGTTTCCACGCCGGGGGTATATCCCAGCTCCGGGTGTCCCGGCGTTTTCGAATGCAACTGACGGAAGTTTTTCAATTCTTCCATTGGCAGGTCATAACCGGTGAGATGCAGCAGGCTATACAGCAGCATCGAGGCATGGCCGTTGGAGAGAATAAAGCGGTCACGATCGGGCCAGTGGGGGTTGGTCGGGTTGTGTTTGAGGAAATCGCGCCACAGCACTTCGGCAATATCCGCCATGCCCATCGGGGCACCTGGGTGGCCGGAATTCGCTTTTTGTACCGCGTCCATGCTCAGGGCACGAATCGCGTTAGCCAACTCTCTGCGTGAAGACATAGGGTTCTCCCTTGTGATTTGGCAAAAAAGACGGGCAAGACGCCCGTCTGGCATGAGGTGATGAACGGTTAGAGGCGAGCGGCCAGCACGTCCTCCAGTTTTTGCTGGTCAATGGCGAACTGGCGAATGCCATCGGACAATTTTTCTACCGCCATTGGGTCCTGATTATGCTCCCAGCGGAACTCCGCTTCGGACAGCGGTGCCGGCTGATGGAAGCCTTCGGTTGACGGCTCCAGTTTACGTTCTACCGGCGCATCGCTGTTGGCCAACTCCTCCAGCAGATTGGGCGAGATCGTCAGTCGGTCACAACCCGCCAGTGCCAGGATCTGTTCCACTTTACGGAAGCTGGCACCCATGATGACGGTGTTGTAGCGATGCTTTTTGTAGTAATCGTAGATGCGACGCACGGATTTCACGCCCGGGTCTTCATCTGCCACATACGGGTCGAGGGGTTTACGGCTGTTGTACCAGTCGTAAATACGGCCAACGAAGGGTGAAATCAGGAACACGCCCGCTTCGGCGCAGGCCCGCGCCTGAGCGAAGGAGAACAGCAGCGTCAGGTTACAGTTGATGCCGTTTTTCTCCAGCTCCTCGGCAGCACGGATGCCTTCCCAGGTTGACGCCAGTTTGATCAGAATGCGGGAACGATCGATGCCGTACTCTTCATATAAACGCACCAGTTTTTCGGCTTTGGTGACACACATGCCCCGATCGAAAGAGAGTCGCGCATCCACTTCGGTCGAGACACGGCCTGGTACGCTTTTCAGAATTTCCATACCGAGGTTGATCGCCACTTTGTCGCTGGCGTTGATGATTTGGGTTTCTTTGCTGCCACCCTGTTTTTTCGCGTAGTCGATGGCGTCATCAATCAGGTGTTTGTAGGCGTCGAGTCCGGCGGCTTTGAGGATTAATGAAGGGTTGGTGGTGGCGTCTTCCGGGTGGTAGTTGCGAATGGATTCAATATCGCCACTGTCCGCCACCACGGTGGTGAACTGTTTTAATGCATCTAGCTGGTTCATCGCTTAACTCCTTGATTAGCAATCATTATGGCAAATAAAAAACCTCAGGCAGCTTTGGCCTTATTACGCCATTTCCAGGTGAGTACCGGTCCAACACATTGCTACAGACGTCAGGTTAAGAAAATGCGTTTTCTCTGATTGTGACGCTGGGGTGCCCACTGCGCGCGGTTGTGATAGGGGGCCAGCCTGAGATATCAGCTGCGCGTTTTACCACCACTAAGCATAGCAGTCTGTGACCGGGGCGTTGATCCGGCTGTGGCAATCTGTGCCCTTGTAAGCCGCGTATTCTTTGAGCGCCTTCACCGTCTTTTGAGCGGTTGATTTCTATACTGAACGCTCTTTCTCCGCGCAACAGGATGCCCAATGGACGATCAACTGAAGCAAAGCGCTCTCGATTTTCACCAGTATCCCACCCCCGGAAAAATTCAGGTGTCACCCACCAAACCGCTGGCGACTCAGCGTGATTTGGCGCTGGCCTATTCACCGGGCGTGGCGGCCCCCTGCCTTGAGATTGCCGTGGACCCACTGGCGGCGCATAAATACACCGCGCGCGGTAACCTGGTCGCCGTGATCTCGAACGGTACGGCGGTACTGGGCCTCGGCAATATCGGCGCACTGGCGGGTAAACCGGTGATGGAAGGCAAGGGCGTGCTGTTTAAGAAGTTTGCCGGTATCGACGTGTTTGATATCGAAATCGACGAGCACGACCCGGATAAATTGATTGAGGTGATCGCCGCACTGGAACCGACCTTTGGCGGTATCAACCTTGAAGATATTAAAGCGCCGGAGTGCTTCTATATTGAGCAGAAGCTGCGTGAACGCATGAAAATCCCGGTGTTCCATGATGATCAGCACGGTACTGCCATCATCTGTACCGCCGCGGTGCTGAATGGGTTGCAGATTGTGAAAAAAGCCATCTCCGATGTACGGCTGGTGGTGTCGGGGGCGGGCGCTTCAGCAATCGCCTGTCTCAACCTGCTGGTGGCATTGGGTATGCAGCGCCACAACATTGTGGCGTGTGATTCGAAGGGGGTGATTTGGCGGGGCCGGGATGCTGAGATGGCTGAAACCAAAGCGCTGTATGCCGTTGAGGATACGGGTAAACGCACGCTGGAAGAGGTGATAGCCGGGGCGGATATTTTCCTCGGTTGCTCCGGGCCGCAGGTGCTGACGCCAGAGATGGTCAGGCAGATGGCAAAAGATCCGTTGATTTTGGCGCTGGCTAACCCGGAACCGGAAATCATGCCGCCGTTAGCCAAAGCGGTGCGGCCCGATGCCATCATCTGTACCGGACGTTCGGATTTCCCCAATCAGGTCAATAACGTGCTGTGTTTCCCGTTTATCTTCCGTGGTGCGCTGGATGTCGGGGCGACGGCCATCAACGAACAGATGAAACTGGCGGCGGTGCACGCCATTGCGGCACTGGCGCAGGCAGAGCAGAGCGATGTGGTGGCTTCGGCCTATGACGATCAGGATCTGAGTTTTGGACCGGATTATCTGATCCCCAAACCCTTTGACCCGCGCCTGATTGTGCAGATTGCGCCAGCGGTGGCTCAAGCCGCAATGGAATCTGGCGTCGCCACGCGACCGATTGAGGACTTCGACGCCTACCGCGAAAAGCTCACCGAATTTGTTTATAAAACCAATCTGTTTATGAAACCGATTTTCTCGCAGGCGCGCAAAGAGCCGAAGCGGGTGGTGCTGGCAGAAGGGGAGGAGGCGCGGGTGCTGCATGCGACTCAGGAACTGGTCACGCTCGGGCTGGCGAAACCGATTCTGATTGGTCGTCCCAACGTGATCGCCATGCGTCTGCAAAAGCAGGGACTGAAAATCGAAGCCGGTAAAGATTTCGAGGTGGTCAATAACGAATCGGACCCACGCTTCAAAGCCTACTGGAGCGAATATTACCAGATGATGAAACGCCGTGGCGTCACACCGGAGATGGCGCAGCGCGCGGTGATCGGTAATCCCACCCTGATCGGGGCGATCATGGTTCATCGTGGTGAAGCCGATGCGATGATTTGCGGCACCGTTGGCGATTATCACGAACATTACGAGGTGATTGAGAAGGTGTTTGGTTTCCGTCCTGATGTGCGTGTCGCCGGGGCGATGAATGCCCTGCTGCTGCCGAGTGGCAACACCTTTATCACCGATACCTATGTTAATGAAGATCCGACACCAGAGCAGTTAGCGGATATCACGTTAATGGCTGCCGAGACGGTACGACGCTTTGGTATCGAGCCACGCGTGGCGCTGCTGTCGCACTCCAGTTTTGGTACCTCGAATGCACCGGGCGCGCGTAAGATGCGCGAAGCGTTGGCGCTGATTCAGCAGCGTGCACCGGATCTGGAGATTGACGGTGAAATGCACGGTGATGCGGCACTGGTGGAAAACATTCGGCGGGAATTGATGCCGGACAGCCCGTTAAAAGGCACCGCCAATTTGTTGATCATGCCAAATGTTGAAGCGGCGCGTATCAGCTATAACCTGCTGCGCGTCTCCTGTTCGGAAGGGGTGACGGTCGGGCCGGTGTTGATGGGCATCAGCAAACCAGTGCATGTGTTAACCCGCATCGCCTCAGTGCGACGGATCGTCAATATGGTGGCGCTGGCGGTGGTCGAGGCGCAGACCGAACCGTTGTAAGATCGTAGCGGCGCGATGTATCGCGCCGCTACGAAATGGTCATTATCTTGACGCGGTACTCAGCCAATCCTTCACGGGCAGGAAGTCGCGATATAACGCGGCTTCTGGCGAGTCGGCTTCCGGCTGATAATCATATTCCCAGCGCACCAGCGGCGGCATCGACATCAGAATCGATTCGGTTCGGCCACCGGTTTGCAGACCAAACAAGGTACCGCGATCCCACACCAGGTTGAACTCGACATAGCGGCCACGGCGATACAGCTGGAACTGACGTTCACGTTCACCCCACGGCAGCGCTTTGCGTTTCGCCACAATCGGGCGATAGGCGTGCAGAAAACCGTTGCCCACCGCCTGAGTAAAGGCAAAGCAATGGTCAAAATCGGGGGTGTTGAGATCATCAAAGAACAGGCCGCCAATGCCGCGCTGCTCGTCACGATGTTTGATGTAAAAGTAATCGTCGCACCACTTTTTAAAGCGCGGATAGACCTCGTCACCAAACGGCTGGCATAACTCAAACGCCGTCTGATGCCAGTGCAGCGCATCTTCCTCGAAACCGTAATAAGGCGTGAGATCGAAACCACCACCAAACCACCACACCGGATCGGCTCCCGGCTTCTCGGCAATAAAGAACCGCACGTTGGCGTGGCTGGTGGGCACGTAAGGGTTTTCCGGGTGGATCACCAGTGACACACCCATGGCTTCGAAACTGCGACCCGCTAACTCTGGACGGTGTGCGGTGGCGGAGGCAGGCATCTGGTCGCCATGGACATGGGAGAAGTTAACGCCTGCCTGTTCAAACACCGCACCATTGCGCAGGACGCGGCTGCGTCCGCCGCCGCCGCCCGGGCGCTGCCAGCTATCTTCAGTGAAGTCCGCTGTACCATCTTCCGCCGCCAGCTGGGCGCAAATATCATCCTGGAGCGCCAGCAAAAAGGCTTTAACGCGGGAAATATCGGGATTGCTCATGAGTCACTCGTTCCGGAAATTTGCCGCGATTATACCTAAGCCTGACGACGATCGTACTCATCAAAGTAATTGACGATGCCATCGGCAATCGCGCTGGCAATTTTATGGCGAAACGCCTGAGTGCCGAGTAACTGCTCCTCGTGCGGATTGGTGATAAACGAGGTTTCCACCAGCACCGAAGGAATTGAAGGCGATTTCAGTACCGCAAACGCCGCCTGTTCGGTGTGCTGGCTGTGCAGGTGGTGCACCGGGCGGATCTGGTCCAGCACATGTTTACCCAACGTCAGGCTGTTGCGAATGGTGTCGGTCTGCACCAGATCGAACAAGATTTGGTTCAGATACTGGTCCTTCGCCGCTACTTCTGCGCCGCCGACTTTGTCAGCATCGTTCTCTTTTTGCGACATATAACGTGCCATCGCGCTGCTGGCACCGCGGTTCGATAAGGCAAACACGGAAGCGCCGTTGGCATCCGGGCTGGTGTAGCCATCCGCATGGATTGACATAAACAGATTCGCGCCGTGCTGGTGGGCGATCTCAACCCGCTGGTACAGCGGAATAAAGTAGTCAGTGTCACGCGTCAGGCGGACTTCGACCTTCGGATGATCCTGCAACAACTGCCGCACGTTGTTGGCGATATCCAGCACGATATGCTTTTCTTCCGAGCCTTGTTCACCGACGGCACCGGAATCGATGCCGCCGTGGCCGGGATCGATCATTACAATGCGTTTGCCGTTGCGGGCAGGCGGTGCGGGTTTGCTGTGGCGTGGCAGCATACGCAAATCCGCGCTCTCTTCTTTGGCCTGGACCAGACGCGGTGACAGCACCGCCAGCGCCAGCCCGGACAGCAGCAGCTGACGGCGATTGGTTAAGCGTTTGAGCAGTGAAATCTTTTTCATCAATGAATCCCTGACAGGTATACCTGCGAAGTGTTATAGCGTAACACCCTGTCAGGCGCGACCTCACAACTATTTCAGGGCTTTACTTTGTATTTCAGGTCGCTAACAGGAATTTTGCCGCTTTTTTCCGCCACTGAGCGGTGCAAGGTTTGCACCTGGCAAAGAATGCGTGATAATCAGCGAATTGTGCCTAACAGCAGGGTAACGCCGATGGAAATCCGTTCTTTCCGCCAGGAAGATTTTGAAGAAGTGATCACGCTCTGGGAGCGTTGCGATCTGTTGCGCCCGTGGAATGATCCGGAGCTGGACATCGAACGCAAAATGAACCATGACCCGGATCTCTTCCTGGTAGCCGAAGTCGGTGGCGAGGTCGTGGGCACGCTGATGGGCGGCTACGATGGCCATCGTGGCGCGGCTTACTATCTGGCGGTGCATCCGGATTATCAGGGGCGCGGCTTTGCTAATGCACTGATGAACCGTCTGGAAAAGAAACTGATCGCGCGGGGATGCCCGAAAATTCATCTGATGGTGCGTGAAGAGAACGATCAGGTGGTGGCGTTCTATGAAAAGCTCGATTACGAACCGGTGGACTCGCTGCTGTTTGGTAAACGGTTGATTGAAGATCGCGAGTATTAAGTGGTCACGCTGAAATATTCCCCCGAAGAGTACGATGCGAAAGGGCAGCTACGGCTGCCATTTCTTTTCTGGTTGATTCTGTTATTGCAGGCGCGCACCTGGCTGCTGCTGGTGATGGCCGGCGCTTCGCGCCAACAGGGCAATGACCTGCTGGCGCTGTTTTATCCCGACAGACAAAGTTTCTGGCTCGGCCTGGCGCTGGGCATTCCAGCGGCCATCGGTTTACTGCTCACCGGCTATCGCCAGCGTTGGCCGCGCCTGTGGCAGAGCTGGCGCTGGGTGCTGAGCCTTTCGCTGCTGATTAACCTGCTGTGGCAGGGCGGTAACCTGTGGCAAGGCGACATGCCCGATTCCCCTTTCCCGCTGCTGTTGACGTTGTTTGACCTGCTGGCGCTGTACTGGCTGCAAACCCATCGTCGTCTGCGTGACTGTTTTTTGCCTGAACATCAGCATCACGAATAAACTTTTTGTCGCTTTGCGACTCCAACAGGCACGCCAACCGGCAAAGAAGATCAAGGAGTTTTCATGAAAGTTGTTCGTCCCGCGCTGCTGGCGTCGGCCCTGGTACTGGCAGGTTGTGCCAGCTCGGGTAGCTCTTCCCCGGCGGATGAAAGCCACTGGTATAATCCGCTCAGTTATCATTGGTCAGCACTGAATCCGCTGCACTGGTTTGGCGGTTCGCTCACCGTGACGGAGCAGGGGGTTGCCGGGCTTTCCAGCAGCACCGCGATGACGCAAACTGCCATCGACAAAGCCCTCAGCGGTGATTACACCCTGCGGCAGGGCATGCGCACCCAGAACGGCCAGGTGGTAGAGTTCTGGCAGGCGCTGGATGATGGCAAGGTCAAAATGGTGATTCACGGCCAAAGCAGCGTTGAGCGTATCGAAGTGTTGGATAGCAACGCGAAAAGCGCCGATGGCAGCAAAATCGGTGACCTGTTCAGTGCGAAATTCAGCAAAGCCTTCGACAACTGCAAAATGGTGCCCGGCCTCGATAGCCGTGATGTTGAGTGTCGTGCGCCGAATAGCCAGCACATCGCTTATATCTACAGCGGTGAATGGCACGGGCCTGAAGGTCTGATGCCGTCTGATGATACGCTGAAAAGCTGGAAAATCAGCAAGATCGTCTGGCAACGGTAACCCTGAAAAAAGTGCGGTGATACGGGCTATCACCGCCGCTTTCCGGTATGATATGGGCGAAAAAAACGTCGTTTAACCCCCATTGCCGGAGAGCATGTCGATGTCTCAATTTCAGAGCGGAATCCTGCTGGAACACCGCCGTTTCGCCATTTGGCTGGAAGCCCGTGTCACGGGCGACCTCGATGCGCTGCGCCTGGGCAGCAAAACCTTTCTGCAACACCTCGCATTGCTCCAACAACAATTTGCCGATGCCGGTCTGGGCGCGGTGGTCGCGTTTGGCGATACGCTGTGGCGTGATTTGCAGGGTGCCGATAGCGCACCGGAGCTGAAAGCCTTTAGCGCGCTGGGTAAAGGTATTGCGCCCGCCACTCAGCATGATTTGCTGATCCACATCCAGTCGCTGCGTCATGACGTTAACTTCTCACTGGCACAGGCAGCGCTGGTAGCGTTTGCTGATGCCGTGAGCGTCGAAGAAGAGACGCACGGTTTCCGCTGGGTGGAAGAGCGCGATCTCTCCGGTTTTGTCGATGGCACGGAGAATCCCCAGGGTGAACAGCGTCAGCAGGTGGCGATCATCGCCGATGGCCCGGATGCCGGGGGCAGTTACGTGTTCACGCAGCGTTGGGAGCATAACCTGAAGCTGTGGAATCGCATGGCGGTTGAGAAACAGGAAGCGGTGATGGGACGCACCAAAGTGGAGAACGAAGAGATACCCGGCGAGGAGCGTCCGGCGACGTCGCATCTCAGCCGTGTCGATCTGAAAGAAGAGGGGAAAGGGCTGAAGATTTTGCGTCAAAGCCTGCCTTACGGTACTGCCAGCGGCACCCACGGCCTGTTCTTTATCGCTTACTGCAACCGTCTGTATAACATCGAGCAGCAACTGCTGAGTATGTTTGGCGAGCGCGATGGCAAGATGGACGCGATGCTGCGCTTCACCAAACCGGTGACCGGCAGCTACTATTTTGCTCCCTCGCTCGACGCCTTACAGGCGCTGTAAACTTGCGTCGGACGGCGTCGCTGCCGTCCGTCTTCTATCCCGCCTGCTGCATATTCTTCCCCGCTGTCTTATGCCTTTTTAGACTTTGAAATCATCAAACGATATATAAAACCGTTACTGGTTTGCCCTGAGTTATAAATACACTGACAACATCTAATGGCATCGGCCTGAACTCCACATCTCTGGGTGCAGCATGACACTTCCCGTTTTGAAAAAGTTGGTTGGCGGTATCGCGCTTTCGCTGGCAATGGCGGGTGCTGTGCAGGCGACTGAACTGCTTAATAGCTCTTATGACGTCTCGCGCGAGTTGTTTGTGGCGCTGAATGCGCCTTTTGAGCAGCAGTGGGATGCCAGCCATCCGGGTGACAAGCTGACCATTAAGCAGTCCCATGCCGGTTCCTCAAAACAGGCGCTGGCGATCCTGCAAGGTTTGCGTGCCGATGTGGTGACCTATAACCAGGTGACGGATGTGCAGGTGCTGCATGACAAAGGCGATCTGATCCCGGCCAACTGGCAAACCCGTCTGCCCAATAACAGCTCGCCGTTTTACTCCACCATGGCGTTCCTGGTGCGCAAAGGCAATCCAAAGCACATTCACGACTGGGCCGATCTGGCGCGTGATGATGTGAAGTTGGTGTTCCCGAATCCCAAAACCTCCGGTAATGGCCGTTATACCTATCTGGCGGCCTGGGGCGCGGCGGATCAGGCTGATGGTAAAGATAAAGCCAAAACCGAAGCCTTTATGACCCAATTCCTGAAGAACGTCGAAGTGTTTGATACCGGCGGTCGCGGTGCCACCACCACCTTCGCCGAGCGTGGTCTGGGGGATGTGCTGATCAGCTTTGAATCTGAAGTGAACAACATTCGCAACCAGTACGCGAAAGACGGTTATGAAGTGATTGTGCCCAAAACCAATATCCTCGCTGAGTTTCCGGTGGCCTGGGTGGACAAAAATGTTGAGCACAATGGCACCGCCGATGCGGCCAAGGCTTACCTGAATTTCCTCTACAGCCCGGAAGCGCAGAAAATTATCACCGGTTTCTACTATCGCGTAAACAACCCGCAGCTGATGGCGGAGCAGAAAGATCGCTTCCCACAGACGGCATTATTTAACGTGGATCAGGCGTTTGGCGGCTGGGACAACGTGATGAAAACCCATTTCGCTTCCGGCGCTGAGCTGGACAAACTGCTGGCAGCGGGGCGCGGCTGATGTTTGCCTCAACGCAAAAACGGGTGCTGCCCGGATTCGGTCTCAGCCTCGGCACCAGCCTGCTGTTTACCTGCCTGATCCTGCTGCTGCCGATCAGCGCGCTGCTGATGCAGCTGTCCAAAATGACGCTGGCGCAGTACTGGGAAGTGATCACCAGCCCGCAACTGGTGGCCGCCTATAAGGTCACGCTGTTGTCTGCCGGGGTCGCTTCGATCTTCAACGCGGTGTTTGGCATGTTGATGGCGTGGATCCTGACCCGTTATCGCTTCCCGGGTCGTACTTTGCTTGATGGTCTGATGGATTTGCCGTTTGCGCTGCCCACCGCCGTTGCCGGTCTGACGCTGGCCGGGCTGTTCTCAGTCAACGGTTGGTATGGGCAGTGGCTGGCGCAGTTTGATATCAAAGTCTCTTACACCTGGCTCGGTATTGCCGTGGCGATGGCCTTCACCAGCATTCCATTTGTGGTGCGTACCGTGCAGCCAGTGCTGGAAGAGTTAGGCCCGGAATATGAAGAAGCGGCGGAAACGCTGGGTGCCACGCCGTGGCAAAGCTTCCGTCGTGTGGTGCTGCCGGAAGTGGCTCCCGCCCTGCTGGCAGGCACTGCGCTGTCGTTTACCCGTAGCCTTGGTGAGTTTGGCGCGGTGATTTTTATCGCGGGCAATATCGCGTGGAAGACCGAAGTCACCTCACTGATGATTTTTGTGCGTTTGCAGGAGTTTGATTACCCGGCGGCCAGTGCCATTGCGTCGGTGATCCTTGCGGCGTCGTTGCTGCTGCTATTCGGCATTAACACCCTGCAAAGCCGCTTTGGCCGTCGTTTAGGAGGTCACTGATGGCCGAGATTTCGCAAATCAATCGTGTGGACCGTTCACCGATCAACTGGGCTAAGTGGCTGCTGATTGGTATTGGCGCGCTGGTTTCCTTGTTGTTACTGGTGGTGCCGATGATCTCGATTTTCTGGGAGGCATTGGGGCAGGGGCTGGGGGGTGTCATCAGCAATCTGAAAGATGGCGACATGCTGCATGCCATCTGGCTGACGGTGATGGTGGCGCTGATCACCGTGCCGGTCAACCTGGTGTTCGGGACGCTGTTGGCATGGCTGGTGACGCGGTTTAACTTTCCTGGTCGTCAGCTGCTGTTGACGCTGTTTGATATTCCGTTTGCCGTGTCGCCGGTGGTGGCAGGCTTGATGTATCTGCTGTTTTGGGGCGTCAACGGCCCGGCCGGTGGTTGGCTGGATGCGCACAATATCCAGATTATGTTTGCCTGGCCGGGTATGGTGCTGGCGACCGTTTTCGTCACCTGTCCGTTTGTGGTGCGTGAACTGGTGCCGGTGATGCTGAGCCAGGGCAGCAATGAAGATGAAGCCGCGGTGCTGCTTGGCGCATCCGGCTGGCAGATGTTTCGCCGCGTGACGCTGCCGAACATTCGCTGGGCGCTGCTGTACGGCGTGGTGCTGACCAACGCGCGTACCATCGGCGAATTTGGTGCGGTCTCGGTGGTATCGGGATCGATTCGCGGCGAAACCTATACGTTGCCGCTTCAGGTTGAATTACTGCATCAGGATTACAACACTGTCGGGGCTTTCACCGCCGCCGCGCTGTTGACCTTGATGGCGATAGTGACACTGTTTCTGAAAAGCGTGCTGCAGTGGCGTTTAGAGCATCAGCAGAAACGCCAACAGGAGGAAAATCATGAGCATTGAGATTAAACAAATTAACAAAGCGTTTGGCCGTACCCCGGTGCTGAACGATATCTCTCTGGATATTCCTTCCGGCCAGATGGTGGCGCTGCTGGGGCCGTCCGGTTCCGGTAAAACCACGCTGCTGCGAATTATCGCCGGGCTTGAACATCAGAACAGTGGGCAGATTCAGTTCCACGGCAAAGATGTCAGTCGCTTGCATGCCCGCGATCGTCAGGTTGGATTTGTGTTCCAGCATTACGCGCTGTTCCGCCATATGACGGTGTTTGACAACATCGCCTTTGGCCTGACGGTGCTGCCACGTCGTGAGCGTCCTTCCAGCGTTGAAATCAAACAACGTGTAACCCGTTTGCTGGAAATGGTGCAACTGGCGCATCTTGCCAACCGCTTCCCGGCGCAGCTGTCAGGCGGCCAGAAGCAGCGTGTGGCGCTGGCGCGTGCGCTGGCAGTGGAACCACAGATTTTGCTGCTGGATGAACCCTTCGGTGCGCTGGATGCGCAGGTGCGTAAAGAGCTGCGCCGCTGGCTGCGTCAGTTGCATGAAGAGTTAAAATTCACCAGCGTATTCGTCACCCATGACCAGGAAGAGGCGATGGAAGTCGCTGACCGCGTGGTGGTGATGAGCCAGGGCAATATCGAACAGGTGGGCACGCCAGATGAAGTATGGCGCGACCCGGCCACCCGCTTTGTGCTGGAGTTCCTCGGTGAAGTGAACCGCTTTGACGGTGAAGTCCACGGATCGCAGTTCCATGTCGCTGCGCATCGCTGGCCGCTGGGTTATACCCCTGCCCACCAGGGCAAGGTCGAGTTGTTCCTGCGCCCGTGGGAGATTGATGTCTCGCGCCAGAGCAGCCTGGAAAGCCCGTTGCCGGTGCAGGTGCTGGAAGTCAGCCCGCGTGGCCACTTCTGGCAGTTGGTGGTGCAGCCAACTGGCTGGCAAAGCGAACCCTTCACCCTGGTGTTTGATGGTGAGCAAACCGCGCCGATTCGTGGCGAACGTCTGTTTGTTGGCCTGCAACAGGCACGACTTTACCAGGGGACGACACCGCTGCGCGCGGTTGCCTTTGCCGAGAGCGCCTGATATTTTTGACACTCCTTCGGGCGGGATTTTCCCGCCCGATTTCTTTGCCCCTCTTTCTACGCCGGGAATCTGACCGTGACCACACTGGAAAATACCATCGGTAACACGCCGTTGATTAAGTTGCAGCGCCTGACGCCTGACAACGGCAGCGAAATCTGGTTAAAACTGGAAGGGAACAATCCGGCTGGCTCGGTCAAAGATCGCGCCGCCTGGTCGATGATTCATCAGGCGGAGTTGCGCGGCGAGATCAAACCGGGCGATACCCTGATTGAAGCCACCAGCGGCAATACCGGCATCGCGCTGGCAATGATTGCGGCGATGAAAGGCTATTGTCTGCGTTTGCTGATGCCAGAAAACATGAGCCAGGAGCGACAGGATGCGATGCGTGCCTACGGCGCTGAACTGGTGCTGGTGACCCGTGAGCAGGGCATGGAAGGGGCGCGTGATTTGGCGCAGGAGATGGCCGCACGCGGTGAGGGCAGGGTACTGGATCAGTTTAACAACCCGGATAATCCCCTCGGCCACTACCTGACCACCGGTCCAGAAATTTGGCAGCAGAGCCAGCAACGCATGACGCATTTCGTCTCCAGCATGGGCACCACCGGCACCATTACCGGGGTGGGGCGCTACCTGCGTGAGTATGCGCCTGCGGTGAAAATCATCGGCCTGCAACCCGAGGAAGGCAGCAGCATTCCCGGTATCCGCCGTTGGCCAAGCGCCTATCTGCCGGGGATTTTTCGCCCGGAGTTGGTGGATGACGTGATGGATATGACTCAACAGGAAGCGGAAGCAACCATGCGTGCCCTGGCGCAGCGTGAAGGCATTTTCTGCGGCGTCAGCTCCGGCGGTGCGGTGGCGGGTGCGTTACGCATCGCGGCGGCCCAGCCGGGCAGCGTTGTGGTCGCAATTATTTGCGATCGCGGCGATCGTTATCTCTCCACGGGTGTTTTCCACTAAACTATCCTCTTGTAAAAATGCGTAGCGGCGCGATTTATCGCGCTGTTTTCCTGTGTTTTAAATTCGCGCGATAAATCGCGTCGCTACGGAGTATCGTCACTGTAAGGATCGAGTAAAACCGGCTGCGCTCAGGACGAACTCAGGACAAAATAGCGGCAATTTTGTACGAGAGATAAAGATGAAAATTCTGCTTGTTGATGACGATTTAGAGCTTGGTACTATGCTGAGCCAATACCTGATTGCTGAAGGCTTTGATGCACAACTGGTTTTGACCGGAAGTGCCGGGGTTGAAGGTGCGCTTTCAGGTAATTACACCGCCATGATCCTCGATATCATGCTGCCGGATATGAGCGGAATTGATGTGCTGCGTCAGGTACGCCAGAACAGCCGTCTGCCGGTGATCATGTTGACCGCCAAAGGCGACAATATCGATCGCGTTATCGGTCTGGAAATGGGGGCGGACGATTATGTGCCAAAACCCTGTTATCCACGTGAACTGGTGGCGCGACTGCGTGCCGTGCTGCGTCGCTTTGAAGATCAGGCTCCGTTACCCGATAAGAAAGAAGTGCTGCGTTGGGGCGATTTGAGTCTCAATCCTGCGACCCGTATTACCGAATGGCAGGGCAAGGCGTTTGACCTTACCGCCTCGGAATTCAACCTACTCGACCTGTTGATGCGTGCGCCCGATCGCGTGGTATCAAAAGATGAGCTGTCAGAAAAAGGGCTGGGGCGTCCGCGTGAAGCCTACGATCGCAGCGTTGATGTACATATCAGCAATATTCGCCAGAAACTGGCAGCGTTGACCGCTGACAGCGTCAATATCGAAACCGTGCGCAGTATTGGTTATCGCATTCGATGAAGCACAGCTACCGTGGCCGGATGTTCTGGAAGATCCTGCTGGGCTTCTGGATTGTATTTGTCATTATCAGCCAGCTGCTGTGGCTTGGTTTTTCGCTTTCCGGTAATCGCCACGAGCCACCAGAAATCGTGGCGATTCGTCGTATCGTGAATTTGCAGATGGCCTCGGCGGTGTCGGTGTTGGAGCGCGGTGGGCCAGGCGCGCTGGATGATATGATGGCCGACTGGGAACCGAACGATCGTCAGTTTTTTTCGGTGATCCAGCACAGTAAACCCAACACCACGGTGAATACACCACCGGAAGGATTGCCACCTTCAGGCTTTAATGAGCCGTTCCACGGTCCCTTCCCGGATGTGATTGTCCGCTGGGTGAAAGGGGCGGACGGTAAAGAGTATGAGCTGCGTTACGACGTCAAAGCGTTGCGGGAAGATAGCTCTATGGGGGTCGGCGGCCCTCGCCGCATTCTGAATATCCCTGAGCCGATGTTTACCTTTGCCGGTGCGCTCGGTTTGCTGTTCAGCCTGCTGCTGGCGTGGAACCTGACACGTCCGATGCGCCAGTTACGTGAAGGTTTTGCCCGCGTGAGCAGCGGTGACCTGAGTGTGCGGCTCTATCCGGTGATGCGCAAACGCCATGACGAGCTTTCCAGTGTGGCGCAGGATTTCGATGCGATGGTGGAGCGACTGGATACGCTGGTGAAAGCACGTGAGGAGCTGCTGCATGATATCTCCCACGAGCTGCGTTCGCCGCTGGCTCGTTTACAGCTGGCGACCGGTCTGGCGCGTCAGACGCCGGAAAGTGTTGAATCTTCCCTGAACCGCATCGACGAAGAAGCGCGTCGCCTGGATAAGATGATCGGGGAACTGCTGACGCTCTCGCGTGCCGAGCACGAGAGTATGCCGGGTGAGCAGTATTTCGACCTGACCGGCCTGCTGCATGCGATAGTGACCGATGTTCGTTACGAGGCACAGATTCCAGGGGTGAAGGTCGATTTTCAGGTCGATGAAAACGCAGATTACACCGTGCATGGCAATGCTGAGCTGATTCGGCGTGGGGTAGAGAATGTGCTGCGCAACGCCCTGCGTTTCTCCCACAAGGGGCAGCATATTCAGGTGCGCTTGCAGGCGGAAAATCAGTGGCTGGCGATTCGTGTGCGCGATCAAGGGCCAGGTGTCGATGATGAAAAGCTTTCCAGCATTTTCGACCCCTTTGTCCGCGTCAATTCACCGTTGATGGGCAAGGGCTATGGCCTGGGGCTGTCGATTGTGCGCAAGGTGGTGCTGGCGCACCATGGCGAAGTTCAGGCGGTTAACCGCCCGGAAGGGGGGCTGGAGCTAACGCTCAGGCTGCCACGCTGGAAACAGGACTAACTTCCCTGAGAAACAAAAACGGCACCCAGTGGGTGCCGTTTTACTATCCAGACTGCGAATTACTTCTTGATACGAATCACCGGGGTTTCGCCCACGGTTACCGGACCAGAGAGTTTGATCAGGTCTTTGATCTCGTCCATGTTCGAGATCACCACCGGCGTCAGCGTGGATTTTGCTTTCTCTTCCAGCAGCGGCAGATCAAACTCGATCACCACATCGCCTTTTTTCACTTTCTGGCCTTCTTCAGCGATACGTTTGAAGCCTTCACCTTTCAGTTCAACCGTGTCGATACCGAAGTGGACGAACAGCTCGATGCCGTTGTCAGACTCGATTGAAAATGCGTGGTTGGTTTCGAAAATTTTACCGATGGTGCCATCAACCGGCGCAACCATTTTGTTGCCGGTCGGTTTGATCGCAATACCGTCACCGACAATTTTCTCCGCGAATACCACATCTGGTACGTCTTCAATATTCACGATTTCGCCTGACAGAGGCGCTACAATTTCAATAGTCCCTGATGCGCTCTCTGTTTTATCGCCAAAAAGTTTAGAAAACAAACCCATGATCTTCTCCTAAGCAGTAATTTGGGGCCAGCGTCTCGCGGATCAGCAGAGTGTTTTTTCTTTGATGAACTTGTTAACCAGGTTCATCAAATCGTCTGCTGTGGGTTGAGCCAGAGCCTGCTCCGCCAATGCCTTCGCATCTTCAAAATTGGTATTACGAATAATTTTCTTGATGCTTGGGATTGAAATGGCACTCATGCTGAATTCGTCCAGCCCCATTCCCAGTAACAGTAGTGTAGCACGTTCATCACCAGCCAGCTCACCACACATGCCGGTCCATTTCCCTTCGGCATGTGATGCATCGATCACTTGCTTGATGAGGCCCAGAACGGAAGGCGACATTGGGTTATAGAGGTGAGAAATCAAATCATTACCACGATCGACCGCCAGAGTATACTGTGTCAGGTCGTTTGTCCCAATACTGAAGAAGTCGACTTCTTTCGCCAGATGACGAGCAATAACCGCTGAAGCCGGTGTTTCCACCATAATGCCCACTTCAATGGTCTCATCAAAGGCTTTGCCTTCTTCACGCAGTTGCGCTTTCAGGGTTTCCAGTTCGGCTTTCAGGAAGCGAACTTCTTCCACTGAAATGATCATCGGGAACATGATACGCAGTTTGCCGAATTTCGAGGCACGCAGAATGGCACGCAGCTGGGCATGCAGAATTTCTTTGCGGTCCATCGCGATACGGATAGCGCGCCAGCCGAGGAACGGGTTCTCTTCTTTCGGCAGGTTCATGTACGGCAGATCTTTGTCACCGCCGATGTCCATAGTACGGACGATAACCGCCTGTGAACCCATCGCTTCAGCAACGGCTTTGTACGCCTGGAACTGCTCTTCTTCCGTTGGCAGCGAATCGCGGTCCATAAACAGGAACTCGGTACGATACAGGCCAACGCCTTCCGCACCGTTGCGCTCTGCACCGGCTACATCACGTACCGTACCGATGTTGGCGCAGACTTCAACCTGATGACCATCCAGCGTGATAGCCGGCAGATCTTTCAGTTTTGCCAGTTCATGTTTTTCAGACAGATATTGCGTCTGGATGGCTTTCAGCTCTTCCAGTACATCTGCCGTCGGGTTGACATAAACTTTGTTGTTTACGCCATCCAGAATCAGAAAATCACCGTTGTTAACGGTCGCGGTCACGTTACCTGTACCGACAATCGCTGGCAGCTCAAGCGAACGCGCCATGATGGAGGTATGTGAGGTACGGCCACCGAGATCGGTGATAAAGCCCAGCACCTTTTTCAGGTTGAGCTGTGCGGTTTCTGACGGCGTTAAATCTTTTGCCACCAGAATGGATTCGTCTTCGATAGCACTGAGATCGACGATGTGCAGGCCGAGGATGTTTTGCAGCAGGCGTTTACCGATATCACGCACGTCAGCGGCGCGTTCTTTCAGGTATTCGTCATCCAGCTCTTCCAGGGCTTTCGCCTGGCCATCAATGACCGAGTGGGCAGCAGCGTCAGCCGTCGCGTGATCTTTTTTGATCAGGTCGATGATTTCCTGCTCCAGCTCTTCGTCTTCCAGCAGCATGATGTGACCTTCAAAGATCGCCGCTTTCTCTTCACCGAAGGTTTCACCGGCTTTAACTTTGATGGCTTCGAGCTGGATAGCAGCTTTGCTGCGTCCGTCGAGGAAGCGCTGTACTTCCTGCTCAACCTGATCGTCAGAAATTTTTTTACGGTTGATGACGATCTCATCTTCCTTCAGCAGCAATGCTTTGCCGAAGGCGATACCCGGTGATGCTAAAATGCCTGAAATCATAACCCTACCTTTTAATCACGATGGCTCGTTGACCCAATGCATTGCCATTGTCGCGGACGTGTAATCTACGGAAGCAATAACGCGGACAAGTTGTCCGCGATCAAGATGTTTGCACTCAATGGGGCAAAGGAGTCGGTTTAGTCACAAACTGAGTGGATTACTCCAGCTCAGCCATCAGTTTCACCAGGTGTTCAACCGCTTGCTGCTCATCTTCACCTTCGGCAGACAGCGTAACAACCGTACCCTGAGTCAGACCCAGTGTCTGCAGTTTGAACAGGCTTTTCGCGCTGGCAGATTTGCCATTCGAGGTCACAGTGATTTCTGACTGGAAAGCCTTAGCTTCTTTAACGAACTGAGCTGCAGGACGAGTGTGGAGGCCGTTAGGTGCGGTAATGGTAACTTCTTGCTGGAACATTCTATTTCCCCAACTTTATCAGGTTTGGTGTTATGGATCTAAAGTCTAGCCTGGAGCCGTAACTTTAGCCTGTGTAGGTGCACTGGATGGCATCACGCTAACCAAAAAAATGCGCATGCGATGTGAGCATCATATCCAGCGGAAGGATCAAAAGCAGAGATGATCGCTCCATCTGCTCATTATGCCGTGATTCGCCGTATCGCCAAATCAGTAAATCGATTCAGCTTGATCCACTTCAAAGCCTGATTAATTTCAGGCATCGAAATAATTGGTTGCTTAAATACCAGACCCACGTCACTGAAAGCAATCTGCCAGGTGGTAAAAGTGAGATCTAAGCCACAAAAAAGCACCCATTTGGGTGCTTTTTTCGTCATTTCAGACTTTGACCGCTCACTGTTGCAGCTCTTTTTCGGTGAACAGATCAGCAAACAACGCGGTACTCAGATAACGTTCGCCAGAGGAAGGCAGGATCACCACGATGTTCTTATTGGCGAAGGCTTCATCTTCCTGCAACTTCAGCGCAGCGGCGACCGCAGCCCCTGAAGAGATACCGGCGAGAATACCTTCTTCTTCCATCAGACGACGTGCGGTGCTGATGGCTTCGTCGTTAGTGATGGCAACGACGCGGTCAATCAACTTCAGGTCAAGGTTGCCCGGAATGAAACCTGCGCCGATGCCCTGAATTTTGTGTGGGCCGGGTTTGATTTCTTCACCCGCCAGCGCCTGCGCGATAACCGGTGAGTCGGTCGGCTCAACCGCGACCGAAATCAGATCTTTCTTGCCTTTGGTATTCTTAATGTAACGGCTCACACCGGTCAGCGTACCACCGGTGCCGACACCGGCGATGAACACGTCCACAGCACCATCGGTATCTTCCCAGATTTCCGGGCCGGTGGTTTTTTCGTGGATTTCCGGGTTAGCCGGGTTACTGAACTGCTGGAGCAGTACATATTTGTCCGGGTCGCTGGCCACAATCTCTTCTGCTTTGGCAATGGCACCTTTCATGCCTTTCGCGCCTTCGGTCAGGACCAGATTCGCACCCAGTGCCTTCAGCAGCTTGCGACGTTCGATCGACATTGTTTCTGGCATGGTCAGCGTCAGCTTGTAACCACGGGCCGCAGCCACATAGGCCAGAGCGATACCGGTGTTACCACTGGTCGGTTCCACCAGCTCTACGCCAGGTTTCAGAATGCCGCGTTTTTCTGCGTCCCAAATCATATTGGCACCGATACGGCATTTTACGCTGAAGCTCGGGTTACGGGACTCGACCTTCGCCAGAATGCGGCCGTTACCGATGCGGTTCAGTCGAACCAGCGGCGTATGACCAATTGTCAGCGAGTTGTCTTCATAGATCTTACTCATAGCTCGTCCTTAACTGTATGAAATATTGGGAACCCTCAGAGCATACCTTTTCTGCCCGTGTGCGGAAGGAAAGAAATCGTATATCTATATAGCCCACGACCATAAGCCCCATGCAAAAATGCATAAGGCTTGTTGATGGATTAATGGCGGCCATTTTGCTGGCGATAGCGGTCTACCCACATGGCGGTGGCACCGCAAACGGCCACCGGCATAATTGCCAGATTGAGAATCGGAATCATGGTAAACAGGCTGACCAACGCGCCAAATTGCATGTTGGCGCTTTTATGGCGACGTAACGCATTGCGCATCTGTTGAAAACTCACTTTGTGGTTATCAAACGGGTAGTCGCAATATTGGATGGAGAGCATCCAGGCGCTAAACAAAAACCATAAAACCGGTGCCACGGTCTGACCAAAACCTGGAATAAAGTAGAGCAGCAATAAACCGAGTGCGCGCGGCAAATAGTAGCCCAGCTTCTGCATTTCTCGTTTCATGATACGCGGAATGTCTTTCATCATGGCAAGCCAGCCGCTATCGGGCAGCGGTTTGCCAGTCAAACGTCCCTCAAGTTGTTCCGCCAGCAGTCCGCAAAAGGGGGCCGCAATCAGGTTGGCAATGGTCGAAAAAAAGTAGCTGAACACCAGCACTATCGAGATGACCGACAGCGGCCACAGCAGATAACTCAACCATTGCAGCCAGTCGGGGATATGCGCCATTAATTGCGGAATCCACTGCCCCAGACGATGGAATAGCCAAATAAAGGCACCACCCAACAACAGGATATTGACCAACAACGGGATGATGACATAGCGGCGAATGCCGGGCAGGCGCACCAGCTTCCAGCCCTCGGCAAAGTAATGAATACCATTCAAAGATGAGACTGAATTCTCAGCGGGCATAACAAGCCTTTCTCCAATGTGTAGGGGCGCGAACATCATAACCTGCCTTTTTATCGGCAACAGGGTCGCTTTGCACGAAAAAACAGCAAAAAAGCGTGGGGGAGCTATCTTATTTGTCAGAAAATACTGCACAGACTTGCACTTGTGTAGCTGGGCAAATACAGTTAGAGGGTAAAGTTTGCCGTGGTGGCAAGGTATTGGAACAACAGAGAATACAATGATGCAGGATTTGCGTCTGATATTAATCGTTGTTGGCGCGATCGCCATAATAGCGCTGCTACTTCACGGACTGTGGACCAGCCGTAAAGAGCGCTCTTCCGTGTTTCGCGATCGCCCGCACAAACGTCTGAAACAACGCGAAGAAGCGGATGATGATCTGCTGAGCGACGATGATGAAGGCGTCGGCGAAGTACGTGTTCGTCGCGATACGCATGATGAACCGGATCTGAGTGGCTACGCAGAAAAGCCTGTCCGCGCGCCTGAACCTGTTCGTCAGCCTGCACCGCGTCAGGAACCTTCCGTTGCGCGCGATCCGCTGTTTGATGCGGAGCCAGAAGTGCGCCAGCAACCCGTTCCGCCTGCGCCTCCGGTTGTGAAACCGGTGGTTCAGCCGCAGCCGATTCAGGCTGATCCGCTACTGGATCAGGAGCCGCTGGTTGCCGCAGCACCGGTCGTGGCACCACAGCCTGAGCCGGAAGAAGAGACGCCTGTTGCCCATCAAGAACAGCCGCAACCCGCCGCTGCGGGCAGCAAGAAAGAAGCGGTGCTGGTGCTGCATGTCGCTGCCCATGCGGGTGGCGTGCTGAATGGCGAGGCCCTGTTGCAGGGGATCTTGCAGGCAGGCTTCCAGTTCGGCGAAATGAATATTTTCCATCGTCATCTGAGTCCGGCCGGCAGTGGCCCGGTGCTGTTCAGCCTGGCGAATATGGTGAAGCCCGGTTCGTTCAACCCGGATGAAATGGGTGATTTCAGCACGCCTGGCGTGTCCATCTTTATGATGGTGCCGTCCTACGGTGATGCGAACCAGAACTTTAAACTGATGCTGCAATCCGCACAGCGTATCGCTGATGATGTCGGTGGCGTGGTGTTGGATGATGAGCGTCGTATGATGACGCCGCAAAAGCTGGAAACTTATAAAGCACGTATTCGCGAGGTTATCGGTTGATAACCTACGCAGGCGTCAACAATCTCTACTTCTAACCCCCGCCTGTCGGGGGTTTTTTATCGGATGAGGCACTATGAAATCGGTTCAGGAGCAGATCACCGCGCTGCGCACCACGTTACGTCACCACGAATATCTCTATCATGTGATGGATACGCCGGAAGTCCCGGATGCAGAGTATGACCGACTCATGGCGCAACTGCGTGAATTAGAAAGTGCGCACCCTGAGCTGGTCACCCCGGATTCACCAACACAACGGGTCGGGGCCGCACCGCTGGCCGCTTTTGAGCAGGTTCGCCACGAAGTTCCGATGTTGTCGCTGGATAACACCTTTGATGAAGCCGGTTTCCTTGCCTTTAACAAACGCGTTCAGGATCGTCTGAAAAGTAGCGATGACCTGACGTACTGTTGTGAACTCAAACTGGATGGTCTCGCGGTCAGCCTGTTGTATGAAGATGGCCTGCTGGTCAGCGCCGCGACGCGTGGCGACGGCACCACCGGGGAAAACATCACCGCCAACGTGCGCACCATTCACGCCATTCCGCTGCGTTTGCATGGCGACAATATCCCGGCCCGCGTCGAAGTGCGTGGCGAAGTGTTTATGACCGAAAGCGGCTTTGAAAAGTTGAATGAAGACGCGCGTCGTACCGGTGCGAAAGTCTTCGCCAACCCACGTAATGCCGCCGCCGGTTCGCTGCGCCAGCTCGATCCGCGTATCACGGCGAAACGTCCACTGACTTTCTTCTGCTACGGCCTTGGCCTGCTGGAAGGCGGTGAGATGCCTGCCAGCCACCTCGGGCGTCTGCAACAATTTAAGGCCTGGGGTTTACCGGTTAGCGACCGCATCCGTCTGGCCAATAATGCCGACGACGTGTTGGCGTTTTATCGCGAGGTTGAAGAGGCGCGCCCAACGCTGGGGTTTGATATCGATGGCGTGGTGATCAAGGTCGATTCGCTGGCGTTGCAGGAGCAGTTAGGCTTTGTCGCTCGCGCACCGCGCTGGGCGGTCGCCTTTAAATTTCCGGCGCAAGAGCAGATGACGGTGGTGCGCGATGTGGAGTTCCAGGTCGGTCGTACCGGTGCTATCACGCCGGTTGCTCGTCTGGAGCCGGTGCAGGTTGCCGGAGTCGTGGTGAGCAATGCCACACTGCATAACGCGGATGAAATTGCCCGCCTCGGACTGCGTATTGGTGACAAAGTGGTGATTCGCCGTGCAGGCGATGTGATCCCGCAAGTGGTGAACGTGGTGGAATCAGAGCGTCCGGAAGACACGCGTGAAATCGTGTTCCCCAGCCACTGCCCGGTGTGCGGTTCTGATGTCGAGCGGGTAGAAGGCGAAGCGGTGACGCGCTGCACCGGCGGTCTGATTTGTGGCGCGCAACGCAAAGAGGCACTCAAGCATTTTGTGTCGCGCCGCGCACTGGATGTCGACGGCATGGGCGACAAAATCATCGATCAACTGGTGGAAAAAGAGTACGTCAAAACCCCCGCCGATCTGTTCCGTCTCACCGCCGGTAAGCTGACCGGACTGGACCGTATGGGGCCGAAGTCGGCGCAGAATGTGGTCGACGCGCTGGAGAAAGCCAAATTCACCACGCTACCGCGTTTTCTCTATGCGCTGGGCATTCGCGAAGTGGGAGAGGCCACGGCGGCTAACCTTGCCAATCATTTTGGTGAGTTGGAAAAAGTGATGGATGCCGATCTTGACGCGCTGATTGCGGTGCAGGATGTCGGTCAGGTGGTCGCCAGCCACGTGCGCAACTTTATGGACGAAGAGAGCAACCGCGAGGTGATCCGCGAGCTGACGCAGGAGATGGGGGTGCATTGGCCGCAGGTTGAGGTGGTGAATGCGGCAGAAATCGATAGCCCGTTTGCCGGTAAAACCGTGGTATTGACGGGGTCGCTGTCGCAGATGAACCGTGATGATGCCAAAGCCCGTCTGACGGCTCTCGGGGCGAAAGTCAGCGGCAGCGTATCGAAGAAAACCGATTTGTTAATTGCCGGTGAGGCCGCAGGTTCCAAGTTGGCGAAAGCGCAGGAGCTGGGCATTGCGGTGATTGACGAAGCAGAGATGATTCGCCTGCTTGGAGCCTGATATGGATAAGCAGCAACTGGTTGAGATTGCCAACACGCCAATGCCGTTTGGGAAATATCAGGGCAGGGTGTTGATTGATTTACCGGAGGAGTATCTGCTGTGGTTTGCCCGCAGCGGTGAGTTTCCCGCCGGTAAGCTGGGTGAGCTGATGCAGCTCACCCTGGCGATCAAGATTGAAGGGTTACAAGGCCTGGTAAAACCGCTGAAACGGACTTGATGTAACGCGGCGCGGCTTATCGCGCCGTTTTTTTACAACCCGCGCGATAAATCGCGCCGCTACGACACCTGTTGCTGCTGCGCCAGCCGTTTCGCATTGCTGGTTTTGTAGCGTTGAGCAATGAAAGAACACACCATCAACTGCACCTGATGGAAGATCATCAGCGGCAGCACAATAATCCCCACGCTGCTGGCCGGGAACAGGATATTCGCCATCGGCACACCGTTTGCCAGGCTCTTTTTCGAACCGCAGAACAACACCGTAATCTCATCGGCGCGGCTAAAGCCAAACAAACGCGATGCACCAAGGTTGATCAGCAGTACCACCACCAGTAGCAGCAGGCTACCGGCCAGAATCCACAGCAGCGTATCCACACCGACGCGATGCCAGATGCCGTTCACTACCGCTTCACTGAAGGCGGAGTACACCACCAGCAGAATCGAGGTCTGGTCCGTTTTACCAATCAGGCTACGGTGTTTCTCCACCCAGCCGCCAATCCAGCGACGCGAGATGTGGCCCAGTACAAACGGCACCAACAGTTGCAGCATGATCTTACCAATCTGCTCCAGCCCGTTACTCGGGGCATCGCTGTGCACATTCATCACCAGATTGACCAGCAACGGTGAAACAAACACGCCAAGCAGGCTGGAGGCGGACGCGCTACACACCGCTGCCGCGACGTTGCCACCGGCCATTGAGGTAAAGGCAATCGCCGACTGCACGGTGGCAGGCAGAATGCACAGGTAAATAAACCCGGTATAGATTTCCGTGCCCACGTTCACCGGATGCCACCACACCAGCAGCAGACCCAGGATCGGGAACAGCACAAAGGTGCTGCACATAATCCACAAATGCAGTCGCCAGTGGCTGCTGCCGGCGATGATTTTCTCACGCGACAGCTTGGCACCGTGCATAAAGAACAGCAGGGCGATGGCGGCGGTGGTCAGCCATTCAAAGAAATCGACGAACCCGCCTTTGGCCGGTAAGAAGCTGGCCAGCAGCACGGTGATGATGAGTTTGACCATCATCGGGTCGAGGCGTAAAAATCCCATTGTTACAATCCGGTTAATTAAAATTTGATGTTGCTGATTGTGCGCCAAACGGGTTTAGAAATAAAATTGATTTATTGCATTAATCTATGAGTGATATCGATGAATTATACGCTCCGACAATTGCGCACTTTTGTTGCCGTGGCTAAGCACGGTAGCTTCAGCCTGGCCGGGCAAGTGATTGGCCTGAGCCAATCGGCGGTCAGTCATAGTATTAAAGAGTTGGAAGCGGAAATGGGGGTGCGCTTGCTGGATCGCACCACGCGCGAAGTGTTGCTGACCGGGGCTGGACAGCAACTGGCAACCCGGCTGGAGCATTTGCTGGAAGAGCTGAACAGCACGGTACTGGATGTGCGGAGCTACGGGGAGCAGCGCAGCGGTACGGTACGGGTGGCCGCCAGCCAGACGCCCTCTGCGCACCTGATGCCGCAATGTCTCGCCAGTAGTCAACAACGTTACCCTGATATTCGTGTGATTTTGCATGATCGCGCGCAGCAGTGGGTGCTGCAAAGCGTGCGTAACGCGGAGGTGGACTTCGGTATCATTATCGGGCCATTACGGGATAGCGATTTTGATTATCAGACCATCATGGATGAACCCTTTTTACTGTTGTGTCGGGAAGATGATGCGTTGGCGCAGGCGACTCAGCCGCAGTGGTCAATGCTGAATGGTCGCACCATGGTGCTTCAGGATTATGCGTCGGGCAGCCGTTTGTTGATTGATGCCGCACTGCACCAGCAGGGGGTTTCGGTCAATGTGGTGCAGGAGATTGGTCATCCGGCCACGCTCTATCCGATGGTTGAGGCGGGGATTGGCATTAGCATTCTGCCGGCGCTGGCGTTGCCATTGCCTGCGGGGCGCAAACTGACGGTGCGACGCCTTTACCCGGAAATCAACCGCAGTCTGATGTTAATTAAACGCCGAAACCGGTCATTGACGCCCGCCGCGGAGGCGATTTGGCAGGAAGTGCGCCAGCAGGCAGCGCTGCTGACGCAACAACGTTCCCTCAAACCAGCGTTTTAAACGTAAACGTTGATCTGATTGGTATCAGTAGGGCGGTTGATACCATCGGCTTTGGTCGCGCTGGTGGTGGTGGCGCTTTCTTGCTTTTGCTGCTGTTCTTGCTGCTGTTGCGCTTTCTCCGCTGCTTGCTGCTCGATTTGCGCGATCTGCGATTCAATCATCTGAATCTGTGACTCCAGCAACTGCTCCTGTTCAGATTTTTGTTCATCTGTAAGGGTGTCATCGCTGGACAGATCTTTGAGTTCTTTGGTCAGGCTCTGGATTTGTTTATTCAGGCTGGCAATTTGCGACGTGTTGCCGCTACTGCTGGCACTGCTGGTGCTACTGGACACACTGGAAATGGTACTCATGGTTTTCTCCTTGCAATAGTTCACAGTCGTTATCGGCAAGGGGATAAAATTACATGAGGGCGCAAAGCGTTAAGGTTTTGAAAGGAATTTGCAAATGGCGCATAGCAAAAAGGCGCCTTTAGGGCGCCTTTCTACATTGGTGGGTCGTGCAGGATTCGAACCTGCGACCAATTGATTAAAAGTCAACTGCTCTACCAACTGAGCTAACGACCCGAAGTGGTGGGTGATGACGGGCTCGAACCGCCGACCCCCTCCTTGTAAGGGAGATGCTCTACCAACTGAGCTAATCACCCACTTCGGTACTACTTAACAAGCGTGTCATCTGACTAAGATATGGTGGGTGATGACGGGCTCGAACCGCCGACCCCCTCCTTGTAAGGGAGATGCTCTACCAACTGAGCTAATCACCCATATCTTATCTCTTGTTCACTGCGGGCCACCTGAAGAGTGGTGGGTGATGACGGGCTCGAACCGCCGACCCCCTCCTTGTAAGGGAGATGCTCTACCAACTGAGCTAATCACCCCCGCTGTGTGGAGTCGCATTATAGGGATCCTTCGAAGTGAGTCAACGCTTTTTAAAACATAAATGTGCGTTCGCTTTAAAATTAAACATCTCGCGGCGCTTTTAGCCAATGTGCTGGTTTTATTAGCAGAAAAACCACGATCAATCGTGACCCACGCCGCGACAATCATTGAGGAATCATGGTCAGCTGCTAGAATATGCGCACTGTTTTTTCGCGTTAACCTGTTTTTTGTCATCCAGACAACGAACCTCCGCGCATTTAAGGCAATGCTGAATGAAAATCAAAACTCGCTTCGCACCCAGCCCCACTGGCTATCTGCATGTGGGCGGTGCTCGTACTGCTCTTTACTCCTGGCTTTATGCTCGTCATAACAAGGGCGAATTTGTTCTGCGTATCGAAGATACCGATCTGGAGCGATCCACACCGGAAGCCATCGAAGCCATTATGGATGGCATGAACTGGCTGAGCCTCGACTGGAACGAAGGCCCGTACTACCAGACTAAACGTTTTGATCGCTATAACGCGGTGATCGACGAAATGCTGGAAGCGGGCACCGCCTATAAATGCTACTGCTCGAAAGAGCGTCTGGAAGCGTTGCGTGAAGAGCAGATGGCGAAGGGTGAAAAGCCGCGTTATGACGGTCGTTGCCGTGACAGCCATGAACATCATGCTGCTGATGAACCTTGCGTGGTGCGTTTCCGCAACCCGCAGGAAGGCTCGGTAATTTTTGACGATCAGATTCGTGGTCCGATTGAGTTCAGCAACCAGGAGCTGGATGACCTGATCATTCGCCGTACCGATGGTTCGCCGACCTACAACTTCTGTGTCGTGGTGGACGACTGGGATATGGGCATCACCCACGTGATTCGTGGTGAAGACCATATCAACAACACGCCGCGTCAGATCAACATTCTGCAAGCCATTGGTGCCGAAGTGCCGACCTACGCCCACGTCTCGATGATCCTCGGTGATGACGGCAAAAAACTGTCCAAGCGTCATGGCGCGGTAGGGGTGATGCAGTACCGTGATGACGGCTACTTGCCGGAAGCGCTGCTTAACTACCTGGTACGCTTGGGGTGGTCACATGGCGATCAGGAAATTTTCAGCGTGGCGGAAATGACCGAGTTGTTTACCCTTGATGCGGTCAGCAAATCAGCCAGCGCCTTTAACACGGAAAAATTGCAGTGGTTGAACCATCACTATATTAATACGCTGCCGCCGGAATATGTCGCCACCCATCTGCAATGGCACATTGAACAGCAAAACATTGATACCCGTACCGGTCCGGAACTGGCGAAACTGGTCACACTGTTGGGTGAGCGTTGTAAAACCCTGGTGGAAATTGCGGCATCTTGCCGCTACTTCTATGAAGAGTTCGAGGCCTTTGATGCCGACGCCGCGAAGAAACACCTGCGTCCGGTGGCGCGTCAGCCGCTGGAAGTGGTGCGCGACAAACTGGCCGCCATCAGCGACAACGACTGGACCGCTGAGCATGTGCATCACGCCATTCAAAGCGCTGCCGATGAACTGGAGCTGGGAATGGGCAAAGTGGGTATGCCTCTGCGTGTCGCCGTGACCGGTGCCGGGCAGTCACCCGCACTGGATGTGACGGTACAGGCGATTGGTCGCAGCCGCAGCGTGGCGCGTATCGAAAAAGCGCTGGCATTTATTGCTGAGCGCGAAGCTCAGGCCTAATAATCCTGAGTGATGTAAAAAAGCCGGAAGCTGTGCTCCCGGCTTTTTTATTTTTCCTGAATTCCCAGCCGTAGCAATACGCCTCTGATCCCTTCCCGCAATAGCAGCGCCACCAATTGTTCCTGTTCGGCGACGGTCATTTGCTGGATAGAATTTATTAATAACGCAGGTAACGTATTTTGCTGTGTAGCGTAATGGGCTGCCGGTTCATTCGCGTGGCGAGTGGATTGGATAAAGCTTTTAACGCGTTCATCAATGTGAATCAAACGCGCCTTACCGCCCTGTACACCGGGCTTCGGCGTGGTTGTCCAGTTTTCGCGTTTAATCCATTTGTTAACAGTCTGGCGACTGTATCCGGTTTCCAGCGCGAGTTCTTCGGGTGTTAGCCATTCCTTTTTCACGACGCTTTCCCTGTTAAATACATTAGATCTACATATTACAACAAAACGTTACAGGTGAAAGTAACCACGGTGGAAAATGCCTTCTGCCCGGAGGCAAAAGGCACCATTCGATTAACGTACTTCGCTGGTTGCCGCCATGGCTGGACGGAAGGCGATAAAGTAGGTCAGACCGACGAAAATTGCACCGCCGACACCGTTACCGAGGAACACGGCGACAAAATTCGGCAGGTACTCGGCCCAACCCAGCTGTCCGGCAAAAATCGCCGCCGGGACGATAAACATATTCGCCACCACGTGCTGGAAGCCAATCGCCACAAACGCCATTACCGGGAACCACATACCGAAAATTTTGCCCACCACATCTTTACTGGCGAACGCCAGCCACACCGCCAGGCACACCAGCCAGTTACAGCCAATGCCGGAGATAAAGGCATGCAGGAAATCGGCATTCACCTTCGCCGTGGCGATAGCCACGGTTTTCTTCAGGTAATCCCCTTCGGTCATGCCCAACATATGACCAAAGAACCACGCCACGGCGATACTGCCGAGGAAGTTGGCGATGGTGACCCAGAACCAGTTGCGCAGCAGGCTGAAACCGCTGATGCGACGCGCGAACCAGGCGATGGGCATAACCATCATATTACCGGTCAACAACTCGCCACCGGCCAGCACCGTCAGGATCAGACCGACCGGGAACACAGCCGCGCCGAGAAATCCACCGAAGGAACCCCAATCGGCTGGCAGTTGGTTAATGACATGCAGATCAAGCAGAAAGCCGGTAGCAATAAATGCGCCCGCCATAAAGCCAAGGATCAACAAGGTAGAAACTGACGCCTGGCTTTTAACCACGCCAGACTGAATCGCCAGTTGGGCGATCTCTTTAGGTGTATGCAGCGACATAAACTCACTTATCTTTTTAATAGCAAGGGGAAGGTGCTAACCGGTCAAAAGGCGGAACCCTGGTCGGTGATCGGTTAATTAGCGCGCTAAGTTTACACGTGCGCGTAACGAAAACAAGATTTCTCCTAACATCATTAACGCCGGGTTAACCTTAGCCTGCGTCTGTGGCCAGGGTTTTATGGTCAGATGATGATGAAAAAAAAGCCATTGTGACGCGGGTTTGCCGCCTTTTTCAGCGATCGAACACAGAACGGAAATTTGACGTTGACACCCAGGAAGGGGTTTCATATTATGCCGTCCGTCGAGGTGACTCGGCGGTTTTTTCGGTTCGGGGCTATAGCTCAGCTGGGAGAGCGCTTGCATGGCATGCAAGAGGTCAGCGGTTCGATCCCGCTTAGCTCCACCAAACTTCTTCCCAAAAGTTTGGCACTGAAAAAACGATTCCAGATGTGGGGGTATAGCTCAGCTGGGAGAGCGCTTGCATGGCATGCAAGAGGTCAGCGGTTCGATCCCGCTTATCTCCACCATTTCTCTGTTCGTTCCGAACACATTTTCAAAAAAATCATTACCTTGCATTATCCCGTAGCGGCGCGATTTATCGCGCGGGTTTTAATAACCGCGATTTATTGCACGGGATAAAAAACAGCGCGATAAATCGCGCTGCTACGAATCAGACTGCCGCAACCTGCGACAGCGGCTTCAGTACCCTGAACCCATGCGTCCCATCACGATCCAACTGCGCGACCAGACCGTATTCCCAGTCGAGGTAAGCCTGCATCACCGCAGGTTCAATATCCGTGCCCTCATACGGGCGGCGATAGCGATCAATCGCTGGCGACAGCAACCGTTGTGCGCCTTGCTCGGTTGGCAGACCGGCGGCACGCCAGGCGGCGTTGCCCCCCTCCAGTACGTATACCGGTTTTCCGGTCACTTCTGCCACCTGCTGCACCGCATAACCTGCCAGCAAACTACTGCCGCAGGTCAGGACATAGTGTTGCGCCTCAGGCAATGCGGCGTTGCCCTGCTGTTGCAGGGTGGAGCGCAGCAGCCAGGCTGCACCAGGAATATGACTGTTGAGATGATTGGCGTGGGTGGTGAAATCCAACACCTGCGTATTCCCCTCATTCAGCAGGCTGGCGAGCTGCGCTGGCGAAACAAATTCTGGCGCTGCGGTTGAGGGCACCTGCGCTTGCCAGTTGCCCGTCGCGCTGAAATCATGGGCCTGCAATCCCTCGACTACCGCCACCTGCCAACCGAGTTGTGCCAGCCATGAGGCGGCCATATTGGCACGCACGCCATCGTCGTCAATCAGCACAATGCGCGCGCCACGCACGCTGGCGTAGTGATCGGTTTCCTGCACCAGTTGGCCGCCTGGCACCGGGCGGCTGCCCGGCACATGACCTGCGGCATACTCCTGCGCATCGCGTACATCAAACAGATAAGTGGTGCGATGCTCTTTACGCAAACTGTGGAGTACGTCGAGGGTGATGTGTTCCACACCGGCGCGCTCCGCCAGGGCGCGTGCTTTTAGCGCGGCCTGACGTTGTGCGGTTTCGCTGGTTGCGACATAACGACGCGCCTGCCCTTTATCCAGTGAATAACCTGCCAACGTCCAGCCGATGGTGCCGTTACGCAGTGCAAACACCGGGTTGCGGATTCCGGCATTCACCAGTGACTGTGTACCAATGATGCTGCGAGTACGGCCCGCACAATTGACGATCACCGTGGTTTCCGGTGAGGGGGCGAGATCGCGCACCCGTAACACCAACTCACCGCCAGGCACACTGGTGGCGTGTGGGATGCTCATGGTCTGATATTCATCAAAGCGCCGCGCGTCCAGCACCACCACCTCCTGGTCACTGTTCAGCAAAGCATGCACTTCATCGGCGGAAAGCGATGGCGTCTGGTTATGGTGTTCCACCAGTTCGCCAAAGGCTTTACTGGGTGAGTTAACGTCGATAAACAACTCACCGCCTGCGGCCTGCCAGCCAGGCAGATCGCCTGCCAGTAGCGCGACATGGCGGTAACCCAGCGCACTAATACGTTCCGCCGCCGTTTGTGCCAGTCCTTCCCCGTTATCGTACAGGGTGATGGCAGTGTCGCGTTGTGGGATACGATCCAGCCACTCCAGTTCCAGTTTGGATAACGGGATGTTCACCGCAAATAACGGGTGTCCCGTGGCATACAGCGCTTCATCGCGGACATCGACCAGTGCCACTTCCTGCTGCTGACGCAATGCGGACAAAATATCGGCGGCCTGGCGTAACGGAAAAACCGGTTTAGTCATGTGAAAGATCCCAAATGTTTGGTAAATAACGGTTGCTGTATCCGGAGATAAACACTTTTTCGCTGCCGTCTTCACGATAGACCGCGCGCTTAACTGCGCCGATGTTCGCACCATAGACGTGGATGCTGATGGAGACGCGATCGTCAAAGGCGTTGCTGACACGATGGATATCACCCACCGTCGGTGATACCGCTTCGACGCTGCCAGGCTCAAGGCGGACCGGCGAGCCTGCGGGCTGTAACCCATTTGGACCCGGTTGCCACGACTGGGAAATCTCCGCGCCGCGCAGCATGCCAATTAACCCCCAGACGCGATGATCATGTATCGGCGTCTGCTGTCCGGGACCCCAGACAAAGCTCACTACCGAGAAGCGCTGCTGCGCATCGGCATACAACAAATATTGTTGGTAATGCTCGGGATGGGGTTGGGTAAACGCCTCATCCAGCCAGTCGTCATGGCGAATCAACTCGCTTAACCAGGCACTGCCGTGTTGCAAAACGGTGGATTCAGCGGGCTGGCTGTCGAGCAACTGCGCCAAATTGCCAACAAAGGTGCGTAACCGCTGGTGCTGACGTTCACTCATGATTTATCTCCCTGAACGCTTTTTGCCACCTGATTGGCCCCGGTTGCGAGGCTGAAATCAAAGGCTTGGCTGACATCGACCTGTTTAGGCAGCACCTGGTAGCGGTGGAAGAAATCGGCTGACTGTTGCAGTGTGCCAATCAGGCTGGCATCGAAAACCAACGGGCGGATGCGTGCATCGGCAATCCAGCTGGCGGTAATGGCGGTGGGCATATTGAGGGTTTTCCCCAAGACCGCCGCAAACTCGCTCGGATGCTGTTGTGCCCAGATCTGCGCTTTGGCTAAACGCACCAGCAAATCGGCGATGGCTTTGCGTTTTTCCGGGTTACTCAGGGCTTCATCACGCGCCAGCGCATAGGAGTAGCCCGACATAATTCCTTTGCCACCGCCCTGTGGCACGCGCACCGTGCCATCGACGGCGGTAGAGGTGGCGATATAAGGTTCCCACGGGGCCCAGGCGGCTACGGCTCCAGACGTTAACGCGGCACGACCATCCACCGGGCCGAGAAAACGCAGCGTCACATCACTGGGCTTAAGGCCCGCGCGCTCCAGCAGGCCAAGGATCAGATAGTGGCCCCAGCCACCGCGATTCACTGCAATTTGCTTGCCTTTCAAATCCTGTAAGCTGTGAATCCCGGCATTGGGGCGGGTGAGCAGGGCGATGCTATCAGGGTTATTCTGCCATGCGCCGACCGCTTTAACCGGAGCCCCTGCGGCATAGACAAACAGGAACGGCAAATCGCCGGTAAAACCGACATCCAGCGCCCCGGCGTTCAGCGCTTCCTGCACCGGCGCACCGGAATCAAATGCCGTGAGTTTGAGGTCATAAGGCAGATTGTTCAGCTCGCCAGACGCCTTCAGCGCCGCAAAGCGATCCCCCTTCACATCACCAAGACGCAGAGTGACTTTCTCGGCAGCGAACAGTGGGTTAAGTGATAGTGCCAGTGTCAGACCGGCAAATAACGCAGCCAGCCGCATCAGGCGCTCCTTTTTTGTTGGCGATCAACGGCCGCCACTTTTTCACGCGTCAGTGGCAGCAACTCGCGGCCATATTCCACCGCATCATTAAGCGGATCGAAGCCGCGAATCAGCACGTTATGGATGCCGAGGCGGTAATAATCCAGCAGCGCATCCGCCACCTGCTCAGGCGTACCCACCAGCGCGGTGGAGTTGTAGCCGCCCTGTACCAGTTTGGCGACACCGGTCCACAGCACTTTATCGTGGCGATCCCCGGCATTAGCGGCCGCCAGCAGACGCTGTGCTCCAACGCTCTGTGGTTTGGGCAAGCCGAAGGTATAACCGCTTTCCGCCAGCTGTTTCCCGGCGGTTTCGCGGATATATTCAGCGCGTTCCCAGGCCTCTTTTTCGGTTTTCCCGAGGATGGGTCGGAAGGAGATATTGAAATCAATCTCCCGTCCCTGTTTTGCGGCGGCGGCACGGACAGTGCGCACGGTTTCTTCTGCGCCTTGCAGCGGTTCGCCCCACAGGGCAAACACATCGGCATGGCGTGCGGCGACATCGATCGCTTCTGCGGAAGAACCACCAAAATAGATCGGCAGCTTTTTCTGCAACGGCTTAATGGCGGAGAACGCCTGCTCGGCTTGATAGAAGGTTCCCTTATGATCATAGGGCTGCGTGGATTCCAGACTCTGCTTCAGCACCGTGAGAAATTCATCGGTGCGGGCATAACGTTCGGCTTTAGGGTGGAAATCGCCATCGCGCCGTTGTTCGCTGTCGCTGCCGCCACTGATGATATGCACGGCCAGACGACCATCGGTCAGGTGATCAAGCGAAGCCAGTTTGCGCGCGGCCAGGGTTGGCGCGACAAAGCCCGGACGGTGTGCCAGCAGGAATTTCAGCGTCGAGGTATGGGCGGCGGCATGGGCGGTGACCAGAAAACCGTCCGGTTGATCAGACCAGTAGCCAACCAGAATGCGATCAAAACCGGCCTCTTCATGCGCGCGGGCGAAACGGGCAATGTAATCTTTATCAAACAGCGGGCCGCTGGCGGGGATGATTTCCGAGGCGAGACGGTGGCCAATCATGCCAAGAAACTGAATGCTCATACTGTTCTCCTGAAGTGAGGTAATGGAGAAAAGCTACGGGCGCAGGCGGTGGCAACGGAAATTCAATATTGTGCAAAGGTTTTGCGTTTGACGGTGAAGCAGGGAAGGGCGCGGAAAGCGGTGTGAAAAAAGAGGATATAACTGATAGGAATATTAAAGAAGAGAAGGGCGAGCCGTCGCTCGCCCTGTGCATCAGAAGGCCAGCACCAGACCGGCAATCGCGGCGGAAAGCACGCTGACCAGGGTGGAGCCATACAGCAGTTTCAGACCGAAGCGGGAAACAACGTTACCCTGTTCTTCGTTCAGACCTTTAATCGCACCCGCCACAATCCCGATAGAAGAGAAGTTAGCAAAGGAAACGAGGAATACCGACAGAATACCTTCCGCATGCGGTGACAGCTGACCGGCAATTTTTTGCAGATCCATCATCGCCACGAATTCGTTAGAGACCAGTTTGGTCGCCATGATGCTACCCACCTGCAACGCTTCGTTGGAAGGCACGCCCATCACCCAGGCAAAGGGATAGAAGACATAACCCAGCACACCCTGGAAGCTGATGCCGAAGATCACATCAAACAGCGCATTCAGGCCGGAAATCAGGGCGATAAAGCCGATCAGCATAGCGGCAACAATAATCGCCACGCGGAAACCGGCAAGGATGTATTCGCCCAGCATTTCGAAGAAGCTCTGACCTTTGTGCAGATCCTGCAACTGCAAATCTTCTTCGCTATCGACGCGGTACGGGTTGATCAGCGACAGCACGATAAAGGTACTGAACATGTTCAACACCAGCGCGGCAACGACATATTTCGGTTGCAGCATGGTCATATACGCACCCACGATCGACATAGACACCGTCGACATCGCGGTAGCCGCCATGGTGTACATGCGGCGCTGTGACATTTTGCCGAGGATATCCTTATAGGCGATAAAGTTTTCTGATTGTCCCAGAATCAGAGAGCTGACGGCGTTAAAGGATTCCAGTTTGCCCATGCCATTGATTTTTGACAGCACGGTCCCGATGCCACGAATCACCCATGGCAGGATGCGGAAATGTTGCAGAATACCGATCAGTGCGGAGATGAACACAATCGGGCACAGCACGTTCAGGAAGAAGAAGGCGAGGCCTTTTTCATTCATATTGCCGAACACGAAGTTGGTCCCTTCTGCGGCATACTTCAGCAGATGGTCAAACAGACCGGCGAAACCTTTCACAAAGCCGAGACCGGCTTCAGAATTAAGGAAGAACCAGGCTAACAGAACTTCAATCACCAGAAGCTGAACGATATAGCGGATACGGATGCTTTTACGATCGTGACTGACCAATAAGGCCAGCACGGCTACCACCACCAATGCCAAAAGAAAGTGCAAAATATGGGACATGTCGGCTCCAAATTTGAGGAGGGTTGTATTTTGCTGCGTATTCTATGTAACGCGTTACTTAAAAACGAGATCTAAACCACATTATAAGTATTAACTATCGACATATTTTTAAGATTAGTCTCAACCATCACAACTTCTTCACACACTTCTAACAAGAAAAATAACCACAAAATGATTGTCTATAAAATGAGCCGAGGGTAGATTGAAACCTGTTGCACACATTTTGGCAAAACCTGACTTTACCGCAAGGTATAGCAAAGGCTATACTTTATAGCACTATCTATTAAAGCGATAACTATAACCATATTTCACTTGCCGCGCCTGCCCCGTAACCTGTACGGGTAAACAAGCGTTAAGACAGGGTCCTAAACTATGTCAGAAAGCCGCACCGCAGAGCGCGCCGCTCGTGGAGCCAGAAAGATCAAACTTGCCCTGCTGGGACCGGCCTTCATCGCGGCTATCGGTTATATCGATCCCGGCAATTTCGCCACCAATATTCAGGCGGGGGCCGCTTACGGCTATAAACTGCTGTGGGTCGTGGTCTGGGCGAACATTATGGCGATGCTGATCCAGTTGATGTCCGCCAAGCTCGGGATTGCGACCGGCAAAAACCTCGCGGAACACATTCGCGATCGCTTCCCGCGCCCGGCGGTGTGGTTCTACTGGGTACAGGCCGAAATTATCGCCATGGCGACCGACCTGGCGGAATTTATCGGTGCTGCCCTGGGCTTTAAGCTGTTGCTGGGCATCTCGCTTTTTCAGGGCGCAGTGCTGACCGGCATCGCGACTTTCCTGATTCTAATGCTGCAAAACCGCGGACAAAAGCCCCTCGAATTGGTTATAGGTGGGCTGCTGCTGTTTGTGGCGGCGGCCTATATTGTTGAGCTGTTCTTCTCCCAGCCGAAAGTCAGTGAGCTGATTACCGGCATGGCGCTGCCATCACTGCCCTCGGCGGATGCGGTATTCCTCGCCGCCGGGGTGCTGGGTGCCACCATTATGCCGCACGTGATCTATCTGCATTCGGCGCTGACGCAGTACGGCAATCAGGGCACCAAAGGGCAGCGTTACTCCTCTACCAAACTGGATGTGGCGATTGCCATGACCATTGCCGGGTTTGTTAATCTGGCGATGATGGCGACCGCGGCGGCGGCTTTTCACTTTAGCGGTCATACCGGTATTGCCGATCTTGATCAGGCCTACCTGACGTTACAGCCACTGTTAAGCCACGCGGCGGCGACGGTATTTGGTCTTAGCCTGGTGGCGGCAGGGCTCTCTTCCACGGTGGTGGGAACCCTGGCCGGTCAGGTGGTGATGCAGGGCTTTATCCGTTTCCAGATTCCGCTGTGGTTACGCCGCGCCGTTACCATGCTGCCGTCATTTATCGTGATCTGGGCTGGCTGGGATCCCACGCGCATTTTGGTGTTTAGCCAGGTACTGTTGAGTTTTGGTATCGCGCTGGCTCTGGTGCCGCTGCTGTTTTTTACCGGCAACCGCGCGCTGATGGGGGACGAGATGGTTAATTCACGTCTGATGCAAACCATTGGCTGGGTGATTGTTGGCTTGGTTGTCGCGCTGAATATTTATCTGCTGGTGGGGCAGGCGTTGGGATTATAAAAAAGGTGCGCCTTGGCGCACCTTTTATCGCTATTTACCAGCGGTCCGGGCCACGACCATGATGATCATGGCGATGTTCATGACGCCAGCGCTCATGACGGCGACGTTCCTGTTCGCGTTTCCACGCCTCATGGCGACGCCACTCTTCATGACGCCACCAGCGATGGTCGTGGTAACGATAGCGATCATTCCACCAACGCGGTTCGCGCCAGCGGCCACCATCCCAGTAATAACCACGATGATCGCGATCGCCTAAATGCAGGGTGATGCCGGGGGCAATATTCAGGGTGGCACTACTGGCATGGGCTGTGTGCAGTGCCAGTGGGGACAGCGTTGCCAGCAAAGCGGCAAACAAGATTCCACGTTTCATAATTCTCCTTTTCGGCAGCTTATGTGTTGCCACCGTTGCGCTAGTCTGCCAGATCGGACCAAAAAGTCCTTAAGACGTAGTCTGAATGCGTTGAGGAAAATCTGAAATAAGAGTTTTCTGCTGAAGAAGAGGCCCGGCGCTGGCCGGGCGGTAAAGCGGTTACACTAAAATTGCCTCAATGGCCTGTAACTCTTCCTGACTCAGTGCAGGCTGGCTCAGCATGGCAACGGCATCATCAATTTGTGACGTTTTGCTGGCACCAATCAGTACTGAGGTGACGCGGGTATCACGTAGCACCCAGCTCAGCGCCATCTGCGCCAGCTTCTGATCACGCTGCTGTGCGATGTTTTGCAGTGCACGCACCCTGGCCATTTTTTCTTGCGTCAGCTGATCTTCGCGCAGGAATTTGCTGCCGCTGGCAACGCGTGAATCCTCGGGAATCCCTTGCAGATAGCGGTCGGTCAGGACGCCGCCCGCCAGCGGGGAGAAGGCAATGCAGCCGACGCCATTATCGCCTAACACATCCAGCAGCCCTTGTTCCGGCCCACGTTCAAACATCGAATAGCGTGGCTGGTGGATCAGGCAGGGCGTACCGAGGTCGCGTAAAATGGCAATCGCTTCAGCGGCGCGTTCGGCCGGATAGTTAGAGATGGCGGCATACAGCGCTTTGCCCTGACGTACCACCTGATCTAACGCGCGCATGGTCTCTTCCAGCGGCGTTTCCGGGTCTGGGCGGTGATGATAAAAGATATCCACGTACTCCAGCCCCATACGTTTCAGGCTTTGATCGAGGCTGGAGATCAGATACTTGCGCGATCCCCAGTCACCGTAGGGGCCATCCCACATGGTGTAACCCGCTTTGGTGGAGATCAGCAGCTCATCACGATAACCACGAAAATCCTCGCGCAGAATGCGGCCAAAATTCTCTTCAGCCGATCCCGGCGGCGGCCCGTAGTTATTTGCCAGGTCAAAATGCGTAATGCCGCAATCAAAGGCGTGGCGCAGCAGCTCGCGGCTGTTATCAACCCGGGTGCTGTCACCAAAGTTGTGCCACAAGCCCAGCGAAATGGCGGGAAGTTTCAGGCCACTACGGCCACTGCGACGGTATTGCATCTGTTGATAACGTTCGGGATGGGGAAAAACACTCATGCAGCGTTCCTGTCTCAAAGGGGAGAAAGTGTCATCAGCATAGCAGTGTATGCGTTTACACTAATGGCAAACGCGTCGCCGATCGCAACTTACAGATTTTTCCGTCCTCGTAACGATCTATTGCCAGATCATTCTGAGAAATGATGATGAAAATCCAACCAATTCAGCCGCATCGCTAATACTCCTCATATAACCCACATAAGGAGTCGCGGTGCATGAAAACTCTCAAAGTTGGCGAATATTTGTTGATGCGTTTACAGCAGGCGGGCGTCCGGCACCTGTTCGGTGTGCCGGGCGATTACAATTTACAGTTTCTCGACAGTGTTATTGCCCATCCGGATATCACCTGGGTTGGCTGTGCCAACGAACTGAACGCGGCCTATGCAGCAGATGGCTATGGCCGTTGCAACGGCGCAGCCGCCTTGCTGACCACTTTTGGGGTCGGCGAACTGAGCGCGATTAACGGTATCGCCGGCAGCTATGCCGAATATGTACCGGTGATTCATATCGTTGGCGCACCGGCCAGCGAGGTACAACGGCAGGGCGATTGCGTCCATCATTCGCTGGGCGATGGCGATTTTCGCCATTTCAGCCGCATGGCGGAGGAAGTTAGCGTGGCGAGTGCGGTGCTTACCGCAGCGAATGCGGCGCAGGAAATTGATCGCGTGATTGGCGAAGCTCTGCATCAGCGCCGTCCCGGCTATTTGTTGCTGGCGGTGGATGTCGCCCAGGCGGAGATCGCGCTTCCTTTGCCCGCCGCCACCACCACCACACCTCCTCCTTCTGCGGTAGCGGCGTTTGCGTTGGCAGCGGAAACCCTGCTGGCATCCGCCCGCCAGGTGGCGCTGCTGGCAGATTTTCTTGCCGCGCGCTGGCAGCTACAGCCGCAGTTAGCCGCCCTGCGCCAGTTGCGCAGTATTCCTGCCGCCACGCTGCTAATGGGCAAAGGGGTGTTGGATGAACAGCAGCCGGGCTTTGTCGGCACCTATGCCGGGGAGGGCAGTACGCCTGCGGTGCGGGCGGCCATCGAAGATACCGACGTCACGATTTGCGTTGGCGTGCGCTTCACCGATACCGTCACCGCCGGTTTTACCCAGCAGTTGCCCGCCGAAAAGCTGATCGATCTGCAACCGTTTCATGCGGTGGTCGCTGGGGCGACCTTCGCGCCATTAACCATGGCAGAAGCGCTGGAGGCGCTGCTACCGCTGTTTCGCCGTTATGGCGAGCATTGGGCCACCGCGAACGCGTTGGAATGGCAACAAACCCCCGATGCTAAGGCGTTTCTCAGTCAGCATACTTTCTGGCAGGCAATGCAGCACTTCCTGCGACCGGGTGATATTATCCTGGCCGATCAAGGTACTGCCGCCTTCGGGGCTGCCGCATTGCGCCTTCCCCATGATGCGCAGTTGCTGGTGCAGCCGTTATGGGGGTCGATTGGCTATACTTTACCTGCCGCCTTTGGTGCGCAAACGGCGCAACCGGATCGACGGGTGATTTTAATCATCGGTGACGGTTCGGCGCAGTTAACCATCCAGGAGTTGGGTTCAATGCAGCGCGATGGTCAGCAGCCGATTATTTTTCTTTTGAATAATGAAGGCTATACCGTCGAACGCGCCATCCACGGTGCGCATCAGCGTTATAACGATATTGCGCAGTGGAACTGGACCGCGCTGCCGCAGGCGCTCAGCCTGACAGGGGAAGCGCAAAGCTGGCGCGTGAGTGAAACGCAGCAACTGGAGGCGGTGATGGCGCGGCTGGCGCAGAATCAGCGCCTGGCGCTGGTGGAGGTGGTGCTGGATAAGGACGACATCCCACCGTTATTGCGTAAAGTGACCGCCTCGCTGCACCAGCGCAACGGTGGCTGAATTCGGACAGTTGCCTCTGTGCAGTCCGCCAGCTGCATGGCAGGATGTGGTCGCACTTGAGTGATTACGCCCATCTGACGCACTGATGGGCGTTGTTGTTTTATTGGCAGGCTTTTATAGTGTCCTGCAATTATTTATGACCCAAGCGGAGCAGCAGAAGAATGACAAAATACGCCCTGGTCGGCGACGTGGGCGGCACCAATGCCCGTCTCGCCCTGTGTGAGGTGGAAACCGGTGCCATCTCCCAGGCCAAAACATTCTCAACAGCAGACTATGACAATCTTGAAGCGGTGATTCGTCACTATCTGGACGAGCAAAAGCAGGATATTAAAGATGGCTGCATCGCCATTGCCTGCCCGATCACCGGCGATTGGGTCGAAATGACCAACCATGACTGGGCCTTCTCCACAAAGCAGATGAAAGAGAGCCTCGGCTTTGCCCATCTTGAAATCATCAATGATTTCACCGCCATCTCAATGGCGGTGCCGATGCTGGCAGAAAACGATGTGATTCAGTTTGGTGGCAAAGCCGCGGTGAAGGATAAACCGATCGCCATTTACGGTGCCGGTACTGGCCTCGGCGTCAGCCATTTGGTGCATGTCGATAAGCGCTGGGTGAGCCTGCCGGGTGAGGGCGGTCATGTGGATTTCGCGCCGAACAGCGAAGAAGAAGCTGAGATTCTGGAAGTGCTGCGCGCGGAGCTGGGCCATGTTTCAGCGGAGCGTGTGCTGTCTGGCTCCGGGCTGGTCAATCTGTATCGCGCCATCGTCAAATCCGACCAGCGCGAGCCGGAAAACCTGAAGCCGAAAGATGTCACCGAACGCGCTCTGCAAGACAGCTGCACCGATTGTCGTCGCGCGCTGTCGCTGTTCTGCGTGATTATGGGCCGTTTTGGCGGCAACCTGGCGTTGAACCTTGGCACCTTTGGTGGCGTGTATATCGCCGGTGGCATTGTGCCGCGTTTCCTCGACTTCTTTAAAGCTTCTGGCTTCCGCGCGGCGTTTGAAGATAAAGGCCGCTTCCGCGACTATCTGCTGGATATTCCGGTGTTTATGATCACCCACGATCAGCCTGGCCTGCTCGGTGCGGGCGCACATCTGCGTCAGACATTAGGTCGCGTGCTGTAATGCCCTTGGGCGAGCGGCCTGCAGCGCCGTTCGCCTTATAACCGCATCAATTGCCGAAAGGCTTTTACCTTGCTACGGCTCACCGGTACCTGCGCATCCAGGTCGCGTAATTTCACCAGATAAGTATTGTTGAACCAGGGTTCGATTTCGCGGATTTTACTCAGGTTGACGCAGTATGAACGGTGACAGCGAAAGAAAACACTTTCCGGCAGACGGCTGCAAAATTCGCTGATGGTCATCGACATCACATAAGCTTCCCGCCGTGTATACACGAACGTCAGTTTCTCGTGTGCTTCCACATAATAGATATCGTTAATATCGGTGACGATAATGCGCTCATCTTTTACCAGGTTCACTGTCTGTGGCGCAAGGGTTTGCGGGCTGCTGGCGGGAGATTGCTGCTGTTGCCAGCTCGCCTCAAGTTTGTTGAGCATGGTGATGATGCGTGATTCATGATACGGCTTCAGAATATAGTCAAAAGCCTCCAGTTCAAACGCCTCCACCGCATGTTCTTTCCACGCCGTAATGAAAACAATCAATGGCTTATGTGCGAATTGATTGATGTTTTGCGCCAGCAACATCCCGTCCAGCGAGGGGATGTTGATGTCGAGGAAAATGACATCGACCCGATGATTTTGCAGATATTTCAGCACTTCCAGCCCGTCATCAAAACACGCTTCGAGGGTGATTTGGCTGTGATGCTGAATCATCCAGCTCAGCTCCTGCTGTGCCAGAAATTCGTCTTCGACAATAATGGCTTTCACGCTGAAGTCTCCGTCACGCTGGTCCGCGCTAGCGGTAATCGGTGGCCATTTTTGCTCAGGGTGAAGGAGATTTCGGTGCCAGGCTGATGACGTACAATGGTCAATCCCTGGCCGGAGAGCAGTTTCACCCGATGATGCACATTCAGCAGGCCAATTTTATTGCCGGGCATTTCGTCTCGCGCCACACGCGCCATCACCTCTTCGCTGATGCCAGCTCCGGTATCGCGCACTGCCACGCGCACCCGGTCGCCGAGATCTTTGACGCTGAGTGTCACCACGCCTTTACCGCGACAGGGTTGGATGCCGTGCACGATGGCATTCTCGACCAGTGGCTGAATCAACAGGCTGGGCAGGGTAAAATGCAGGTCTTCATCAACGTCATAGATCATCGATAGCTTGTCACCAAAACGCGCCTGTTCGATGGCAATGTAATCCTTCACCTGCCACAGCTCTTTTTTGATATCGATCGGTTCGTCGTCATTCAGTTCCAGGTTGTAACGCAGATAACGTGACAGGTTAATCACCAACTGGCGCGCGGTATCCGGGTTCATTCGAATCGATGCCGAGATGGCGTTCAGGGCGTTAAACAGAAAATGCGGGTTAATCTTGCTCTGTAACGCGCGCAATTCCGCTTTGTTGGCCATCTCACGCAGTTGTTCTGCGCGGGACACTTCCAACTGGGTGGAGATGATTTGTGACAGCCCGACAGCCATCTCTTTGAGCGATCCGGTGATACGGTGGGCGCGGCGGTAATAGATTTTTAGCGTGCCAGTGACTTCCCCTTTTTCCCAAAGGGGAATAACCAGCATTGAGTGAATATCTTTGGTGCGGTGTGCCTCATCATTATTCTTGATGATGATTTTGCCGCTGGTGATCGCCTGCGCCGTGGTAGGGCTGAGGCCATCGTCGCCATTTTGATAGTTTTGTGCGCCATAGCCGACGTAGGCGAGAATCTGTTTGGTATTGGTAATCGCCACGGCATCGGCATGGATTTCGTCGCGTATGATATCGCACACCTGATGCAGTGAATGGCTGTTAATCTGGCGGAACAACGGCAGCGTTTTGTTGGCGATTTCCAGTGCCAGCTTGGCCTGGCGTGCCGCAATCGCCTCTTTTTCCCCTTCGACGCTCTGCACCAGCAGCACAATCAAACCGATGCTGGAGGAGCCAAGGATCATCGGCAAGGCAATCTCCGAGACAATATCAAGGCCGAGTGACATCGGTCTGGCCCACAGCACAATCAGCAGCATGGTCAGGCTTTCACATAACATGCCGCCGAGAATACCGGCACGCCAGCGTTGTTCCTTGCTCACCCGGCGATTAATTGCGCCCGAAGCGACCCCGGCAATCACGCTGGTGATCAGGCACGGGACTGAGGTAATGCCATGAATATCAATCAGAAAACGGTGCAGTCCGGCAATGACGCCGGTGGCGATACCGACCCACGGGCCAAACAAAATACCGCCTGACATCACGGCAATCACGCGCACGTTGAGCAATGAACCATCGACATCAATACCTGACCAGGTGCTGAACAGGGCAAACAGCGAAAAGATCGCGGTCACCACCACTTTTTCCTGACGCGAGTGTTCATCTTTCTGCAGTAGCTGGCGAAACGCCCGCGTCCGGGTAAGAAAGAACAGGCAAATCAGCATCAGTGCGGCACGGTCAAACACCGCCAGCAGCATGTCAAAGTGAGAAGGCACAGGCATCTCGTCGGTAACCAGGGGGTAGGGCTATGATAAAAAATGTGATCACGATCCGCCAGCGCCCTGACAGGCCTCAGACACTTCTTATGGCCAGGATCAATTTTTATCGGCTAAAAAACAAAAAGGGGAAAAGTTGATTGCTAAAAAGAGGATTAGTTTTTCCCTGCTGTGAGACTGGTTGTCATTGGCCCGGTTTGTTATGTTGGCCTAAGCCTTTTTCGGAGCGCAGCCATGCAATTAGTCACAGCTCGTTTGATCCTTAACCGCCTCCAGCCTGAAGACTGGCAGATATTTAAAGCGGTACACGAAGATGCCGCCACCATGACCTGGGTGAGTGAAATTCCCGATGAGGAGGATATTCGCCAGCGCTTTACGGAGCGCCTTGTTCCGTGGCAGGTCAGCAGCTTTCATATGCTGTGCATGGTAGCGCGCTTACGTGCAACCGGCGAAGCCATTGGCTTGTTTGGTTGTAACCCGGAATGGGAACCGTATCGACAGGCCGAGGTCGGTTATATGATGTTGCACCGCTTTACCGGTCAGGGGTACGGCAGTGAAGCGTTGGGTGCACTTTGTACATTTTTGCTGCAAGCCGAATTTCATAAGCTGAAAGCGTTAGTGGTGGAGGGGAATTGGCCGTCACGACGCATTCTGGAGAAGAATGATTTCGTGCTGGAGGGGGTTTTGCGAGATAATTATCTGCTAAATGGTCAATGGGTAAACGATTGGGTGCTCGGTCGTCTGAATCAACAGCAATAAAAAAATTATCTTCGGCACTCGACAATCCCGTTATTGCCGCGTTATGTTCTTGATTCGGTCACAGCAGTGACCCACGTCGCTCGGACGGTCCGGGCGCTAACGTACTCCAGAGGACATCATGGCTGATAACAGCACACCCCGTCGTTTTTCTCGTATTGACCGCCTTCCCCCTTACGTTTTTAACATCACCGCTGAATTGAAGATGGCTGCGCGTCGGCGCGGCGAAGACATCATCGATTTCTCGATGGGGAACCCGGATGGCGCGACGCCGCCACATATCGTAGAAAAACTGTGCCAGGTGGCCCAACGCGAGGACACCCACGGCTACTCCACCTCGAAAGGGATTCCGCGTCTGCGCCGGGCCATTTCGCGCTGGTACGCTGACCGTTATCAGGTGGATATCGATCCTGAATCCGAAGCCATTGTCACCATCGGTTCGAAAGAGGGACTGGCGCACCTGATGCTGGCTACCCTCGACCACGGCGACACCGTGCTGGTGCCGAACCCCAGCTACCCGATTCATATTTACGGCGCGGTGATCGCCGGGGCGCAGGTCCGTTCTGTGCCGCTGGTGGCGGGCGTCGATTTCTTTAACGAGTTGGAACGTGCAATTCGTGAAAGCTATCCGAAACCGAAGATGATGATTCTTGGTTTCCCGTCCAACCCGACCGCGCAGTGTGTTGAGCTGGACTTCTTTGAGCGCGTGATTGCCCTGGCGAAGCAGTACAACGTATTGGTGATCCACGATCTCGCCTACGCCGACATTGTCTATGATGGCTGGAAAGCGCCGTCGATCATGCAGGTGCCGGGTGCCCGCGATGTTGCGGTTGAGTTCTTCACCCTATCGAAAAGCTATAACATGGCGGGCTGGCGTATCGGCTTTATGGTCGGTAATAAAGAGTTAGTCTCGGCGCTGGCCCGCATCAAGAGTTACCACGACTACGGAACCTTTACCCCATTGCAGGTGGCGGCAATCGCGGCGCTGGAAGGGGATCAGCAATGCGTGCGTGATATCGCCGAGCAATATAAGCGTCGCCGTGACGTGCTGGTCAAAGGGTTGCACGAAGCGGGGTGGATGGTAGAGATGCCGAAAGCCTCGATGTATGTCTGGGCGAAGATTCCTGACCATTACGCGCATCTTGGTTCGCTGGAGTTTGCCAAACGCTTGTTGCAGGAGGCGAAGGTGTGCGTGTCACCGGGCATCGGGTTTGGTGATTACGGTGATACCCATGTGCGTTTCGCGTTGATTGAAAACAGCGATCGTATTCGTCAGGCGGTGCGGGGGATTAAAGCGATGTTCCGTGCCGACGGGATTTTGCCCGGAACCGTGAAAAACACAGAAGACGAATAGCCTTCGATGTCAGGGGCGACAATCCCGTCGCCCCTCCTGGTGATTCTAGAGCATCAGCATGAAGGTGCCGACCCAGATTAACAGGAAAAAAGAGATTCCCATCAAAGCGTATTTCACACTACAACTCCTCTGAGCGTTTACGACGATGGTGATCCCAGACCAGCGTAACGCGACAGAATAAGAGAAAGGTGGAGTTCATCACCGCTACACGCTTTCATCTCAGGTCGTTCAGAGCGAACTCAGAACAGGATCGAACGCTAATTTACGCGTAATTTTTCCGAAAAGAAATAGATCCATTCTGAGATATTTCTCACGTTTTTATCGCACCTCAATCTCAGGGATCGCCGACATCCCAACGCGTAATTGCGCCAGATCGGCCTGGTTTGCATCCAGCACGATTTTCACCGGCAAACGCTGAACCACCTTGGTGTAGTTGCCGGTGGCGTTATCCGGTGAAATGGCAGAAAAGGTCGCACCCGTGGCCGGTGCAATGCTGTCAACATGGCCGGAAAAGGTCTTGCCTGGCAAGGCATCCACCCGCACCAATACCTTTTGTCCCTCACGCACATCGGTCAACTGGGTTTCCAGATAGTTGGCGGTGATATAGGTTTGCTGCAACGGCACCACCGCCAGCAAACGGGTTCCGGCGGTGACATAGGCACCCAGTCGTACCGAGCGCTGACCGACCATGCCATCGACCGGGGCGACGATACGCGTATAGGAAAGATTGAGCTGCGCCTGATCGACGCTGGCTTGTGCGGCGGTGACATCCGCTTCTGCCTGACGCAGCGCCGCCTGCAACACGCCGACTTCCTTCACGGCGGCAGCCAGCGCTGCTTCGCTCTGACGGACGGTGGCGGCAGCGGAACGCTGCGTTGACGTGGCTTTTTGCTGCTCATCGGCGGCGATGGTGCCGCTTTTATACAGGCTGTCGTAACGTGCTGCGCTCTGTCCAGCGTATTGCGCTGAAGCCTGGCTGGCCGCCAGCGTGGCTTTGGCCTGATCAATAGTGGATTGCTGCTGCTCCAGCTGTGCCTGGCTGCTCAGACGTTTGGCCTCGCTGACCTGTAAATTGGCTTTGGCCGTTTCCAGCGCCACGCGATAATCGCGGTCATCCAGCGTTGCCAGCAGCTCACCGGCTTTGACGCGCTGGTTATCCTGCACATTCACGCTGGCGATATAACCTGAGACTTTCGGTGCCACCAGGGTGTAATCCGCATTGACGTAGGCATCATCCGTTCGATGATCGTTACCGGTCATCGCCGACCAGACAAAAAAGGCCATGATCAGTAACAGCAGCAGTAAGGCGCTCAGCAGCACCGTTCTCTTCAGAGCAAAAGCACGCATATCAGTTATCTCGACGTGTTTGTAACAGGTTGAATCAGGGTTTGTGGCGGCCAGACACGTTTTGGCAGCCAGGCGGTGAGCAGCAGAAGCAGTGCGGCGAAGCCAATCAGCATCAGATAGCTGTCGCTCAGGCTCAGCACCATCGCCTGGTGCTTCAGCAGGCTGGCGAAGCCGCTGAGGTTTTCACTGCTGCTGGCGCTGCCATCCGGCAAGAGCGGGAAGCTGCTGCTGGCTTGCGCGCTGGTGGGTGCGGTCATCAGCCAGGAGCGGCTGGCGGCATTGCCGATCAGAATATTGGAATGAAACTGTTCGCGATGGCTGATAAACCACTCCACCAGCGTGCTGGCGGCGACGCTGGAAAAACCGCGCACGGTATTAAACATCGCCGAGGCGAACGGGCCTTCCGGAGGCGCAACCACGCTGGTGGCACTCATCAACACCGGTAGAATCACCATCGGCTGACCAAAAGCCTGCAAAATTTGTATCAGCCAAAAATTCTGTCGTCCCCAGTCTGTGGTGATCTGCATACCGAGCAAACACGAAGCCACCAGCAATGCCACGCCTGCGGTTAACATCCAGCGGCAATCAATCCAGCGGATATTCAACAACGCGGCAATCAATGGTGCGACTAACAACTGCGGTAAACCTACCGTCAGCGCCAGCGGAGCAAATTGCAGGGTGCGGAAACCTTCGATCTGACCAAAATACGCCGAGGGCAGGGCAGAACCGGAAAGCGACAGAATCAGCACCCCGGCCAGAGCCAGCAGACCGTGCGCGAGGTTGTGGCGTTGCAACATCTGCAACTTAAACAACGGCAACGGGTGAAACCATTCATTAATAAAGAACACAATCAGCAATGCGGCGGCACTGAATAATAGCGCGACGATTAACGGCGAACTGAGCCAGTCCAGCCGTTCGCCCTGCGTTAGCGCCAGGATCAGCAACGCCATACCGCTGCAACCGGTAAGCATGCCGAACAGATCCATCTGCTGAAAACGCTCGAAACGCAGTGGGTCCTGCGGCAGGCCCCAGCCAATCAGTAACATGGCGATCAGCATGGCGGGCACCACCTGCCAGAATACGAACATCCAGCTGACATCATCGGTCCAGAAGGCGGCCAGCGAAGCGGCAAGATTGGGACCGAAGGTTGCCGTCAGCGCATAAGCACCGAGGCCATACAGTTTGATCGGCGGAGGTAAGAAACGCAGCGCGACCGTCATTAATAACGGCGGCAGAGCGCCACCGAACAGGCCCTGGATAACGCGCAAGGTAATAAATAAGGTGGCATTCGGTAGCAGCGGCAGCAGGATGCCGGTAATCATAAAACCCGCCGAGACGGTAAGCGCAAAACGGCGGAGCGAGAAGGTGACGGCAAACCAGGGCGCAATCATCATCGCGGCCACTTCGGCGGCCTGGTAAGCCGAAATGATCCAGCTACCCTGATCGTAACTGATGCCAATCGCCGCACGGATATCCGCCAACGCAATATCGGTGACGCGATCGTTTAAACCGGCGGTCAGTGCAGCAATCAGCACACCCACCAGACCGAGCGCAAGGCGCAGGGTAAAAGGATGGGGTGCCGGGGCCGCTACGGGCTGGGCATTCATAGCAGGTTTCTCGTTATGTTGATGCAGTGTATTGCGATGTGATACAGCTCACATATTACATCCCGGTATGTTGTATTGCAATGTGATACAGGGTGTAAAAGTGCGGTTAATCGCGCTAAAGTAAGGCAGGCCACAAAGGATCGCACTATGGTTGAACTTCCCTCCTGCCGTGAGGATGAAAAAGCGGGCGGCATTCAGGTCATTGCCCGCGCGGCAAAAATTCTAAATGCATTGGGTGAGCACCCCGGCGGTATGAGCCTGGGGGAGATTGCTCAGGCGGTGGATTTGCCACGTTCTACGGTGCAACGTATCGTCGCCGCATTGGATAATGCGCAACTGGTGCGCAGCACTGGCGCGGGCGGTTTACGGCTGGGTCCGGCACTGCTGAAGCTGATCTCCAGCGTGCACAGTGACGTGGTTGAAGTGGTGCGTCCTTTTCTCGAACGACTTTCCGCAGAGACGAATGAAACTGTCTCACTGGCGCGCGCCAGTGGTACGCAACTGGCTATCGTCCATTATGTGGTGGCGTCACGCGAGTTGCGCGTGGTGCCACGCATGGGACTGAACCTGCCGCTGTACAGCACCTCGGGCGGTCGCGCCTTGCTGGCGCTGGAGAGCGATGAGGATGTCAGGGTGATGGTCGGCGAAGCCTATAAAGAGCTGACGGAGATGACCATCAAAACGCTGCCGCAACTGCTGGAGCTGATTGGCGAGGTGCGCAAAACCGGTTTCTCCTACGACCGTGGTGAGACGCTGGAGGGCATCTCAACCATGGCGGTGGCGATCGACACTTTATTTGGCCGCTTCTCTATCTCACTGCTGGTGCCAACAGCGCGTTTTCGTAAACATGAGGCGCGTTATTGTGAGGAAATCCTGAAGTGTAAAGAGGCGTTGACCCGCGAAATTGGCAAAATGACCGCTGTTGAAGGATAAGCACTGATGAAAACCTTGTTAATGGCCATTGATAACTCTCCGGTGGCGGAAAAAGTGATCGCCCTGACGATTGAACAGGCCCTGGCGCACCAGGCGCAGGTGGTGGTGTTGTGCTGCATCGACCCGGCCTATTCCTCCTGTAACCAGCCGATCGAAATCGATGCCGGGGAAGATCCGGATGATTTTCTGGTGGCAAAAGATGAACAAAATACCGCTGAAATGGTGGTGCGCCATGCGCTGGCCCCCATTCTGCGCGCAGGGGTGGCCGCAAAAGGGGTGATTCTGGCCGGAGAAGCGGCGGAAACCATTGTTGCTCAGTCGGCGGCGGTGCAGGCCAGCATGATTATCATGGGACGCCGCCATCTTTCACCGTTTAACCGCCTGCTGAAAGGCTCGGTCAGTGCCGCCGTGATTGAACGTGCCAACTGTCCGGTTCTGATTGACGTTCGCAAGGATTAATAACCGCTCCATGCTCTCGCTTTTCCCTATTACGCTGGCGGCGTTTGTGCTGCTGGCGCTGATCATCGTTGTGTTGTTGCGTACCACCTCATTGCGTCTCTGGCAGGGGGTGTTGTTGTTTCTGTTGCCGGTGCTGCTGGCTAACCTGCTGTGGTTTAGCTGGTTACATCCTCGTCAGCAGCGGCAGGCGCTGGCGACCGAAGTGGCAAACCAGCTCAGCCAGGCTCCGGGTTATCGTCTGTTAAAAACCCAGGAACCGGCGCTTTGGCAGCTATTGAATCATGAGCTGCTGCATAAACGTCTGGCCGGGGTGCCGCCGGATGAAGCGCTGGGTGAGATGCGCGGCTGGCTGCTCGATTTAGTCAACCAACGCCTGGTGCGTGCCAGTGATAGCGCCATCCTCAATTACATCGCGGTTTCCGTCCAGGAGATGCAGGCGCTGCAACAGCAGAACGCGCAAAGCTGCTTCCGTTTTCTCTACCCGCAGGTGAGCGGCGGCGTCAATTTACAGCAATTGCTCCCGCCACAGCTGAATCAGCGTGATGCGCAGGCGTTGGATGAGTTGCTGGCACAAAGTACCGGGGATGAACAGCCGCTGGATAATCAGGCCGCACAGCGTGATTTGCAGAAAGTCGTCGAGACGCTGTACAGCAAATGGGGCGATCGTCTGCAACAGCTCAATATGCCGGCCGATACCACGGTCGATCGTTCGGCGATGTGCGCGATGTCGATTGACCTCTACAGCGGCATTCTCGCATTGCCTGACAAACAAGCGGCCAATCTTCTGCGTAAAATGGTCAGTCTTACCGGTTAGCGGGCAAAAAAAAAGCCCGCTCAGCACGGGCATAAGGTCACAATCAGTCAGTCTCTTAAGTTATTCACCTGGTGTGGCGTGGACTTCGTTTTGTCTGAGAAAAGTATCTCACTGCAGAAGAGATAAGGATAGCCGTTTGGTTTTATCAATTTAATTGGTAAAATCTTCGATCCGCTCAGATATTTCTCTCCCCATTCCTATAGCCAGGCGCAGCGCTGCCTTTTACACTGCGGCGCTAAATGAGGACATCACAATGAAAAATGGGTTAATGGGTGCCATTGCGCTGTTAATGCTATCTGGCTGTAGTGTCAGCCATCCAGGGGGATTTGAACGCGTGGATGAAGATCCCAGTTCAAATACTGTCCAGTATCGTTACGATCCGCAGACATTTAATAAAGATGCGATGGAAGTGGATTTAGCAGAATATTGCAGCAAGCGCGGATTTGATAAAGTTGAAGCGTTGCCCGCCCAGGATAGTCATATTCCAGGACTAAAGAAAGCCTGGTATCAATGCAATTATGCGGTGAAAAGTTAAAAAATAAGGGCGGGATAATTTCCCGCCCTTTTTCTTTTTTATTATTTGCTGTGTGTTAGCTTTGCCCGGTTACCAGTGTCTGCCGGGGCCGGGTCCATGATGCCAGCCGCCACCGCCGTGCCAGCCACCATGCGGCGGTCCCCAGCCAGGTCCACGCCCGTGGCCGCCATCAATAATACAACCGCTCAACATCGCGACAACGGCAACAACGGACGCAACTTTAATTAGTTTTTTCATGGAGAGTCCTCCTCTTTTCCAATGAGGCCAGATTACCGTGGAAAAGTGGAGCGAAGATGCAGCGAATGTAGAGTTATTTCTGGATCTATTTCTGAATATTTCAAATTGCGCGGGTGAGTGTCAGAAAGGAATATAAACCAATCGGAATAAGCTGAATGCCTGATGATAATAACCCGATTAGTCTGAAAATCAAGTCTAAATAATAGTTGTTCTCAATTAAAATAAAATAACGCGAGCGGCGTGATTTATCGCGCCACTCGCCGGGATACAGGTTAAAGTCAGGACAGCATAAATAAGGAGAGATCATGACGCGTGAAGTGAGAAATGTACTGGCCTTGCAGGCGGAACTGGCGGAGTGTCCTTTGTGGTCAACACGCGAACAAGTGCTGTGGTGCGTGGATATTCTGGCACCTGCCATTCATCGTTTCGATCCCGCCAGTGGCGAGCTGCATACTTTTCCGCAACAGGAAGAGGTGGGTTGTATCGGGTTGCGCCAGCAGGGGGGCTTAATTGCGGCGTTGCGCAGTGGCGTCTGGCTGCTGGATGAACAGGGCAAGCCTCAGCGCAAGCTGGCGGATAACCCGGGAATAGCGGCAAAGAGTCGCTTTAACGATGGTCGCGTCGATCCCTGGGGGAATTTCTGGTGTGGCAGCCTGTGGGAGCCGCAGGATAAAAACGGTGGATTACTGTGCCGGGTCACCCCTGACGGCGCATTAACGGTGATGGCGCAGGACGTGAAAATCTCTAATGGTCTGGCATTCGCTCCTGATCGCCAATGGATGTACCACAGCGATACCCCTAATGAGGTGCTGTATCGCTATCCGCTGAATGAATTCACCGGTGAACCGGGCGCACGTCAGGTTTTCCGGCAGTTTGATGCCAAAGGAGGATTACCGGATGGTGCTGCTGTAGACAGCGAAGGTTACTACTGGTCGGCGTTATTTGATGGTGGCCGGGTGGTGCGTATTGATCCGCTGACGGCGGAGATCGTCGATGAGATTAGCTTGCCGGTGCGCTGGCCGACGATGGTGGCGTTTGGCGGTGCCGATCTGCAAACCCTGTATATCACCTCATCGCGTGAGCATCGTACCGCTGAAGAGCTGGCGCGCTATCCGCAATCGGGAGATATTTTTGCTGTGGATGTCAGCGTGGCGGGAATGGCAGAACCGTTATTTAAAGGGTAAAAACATGCCGTGCCCGGAAGCACGGCATACCCGGAGACTTAGCTGCGATGCAACACCGGCTCCTGAACACTGTGGCGTTGCGGCAGGCGGATGCTGAGTGACAGGAATAATGAAATCACCAGCAAGGTCATAATCAGGCTAAAGGTGATGGTGAAACCACCGAACACCGAGGCCACCAGTGAACCCAGCACGCTACCGATACCAAAGCCAAGGTAGATCAGGCCGTAATTTTTGGTCAAATTGTTCAGACCGAAGAAATCACTGACCAGCGACGGGAAGACGGTGATGGTGCCACCGAAGCTGAAGGCCACGCAGGCAAGAGAAATAAAGAAGGTGGATTCATTCATATGGGTGAACAGCAGAATGCTCATCCCGGCCAGTGAAACCACCTGCGCCAGCGAAATCACCCGAATACGTGCCATCTTATCGGACAGCACACCCAGAACCAGACGGCCACTCAGGTTAGCAATAGCAATCACCGTGACGGCATTCGCGGCGGTTTGCGTGCTGAGATGGACCAGACCTTCACCGATATCTTTCGCCACGCCAATCACATACAGACCACTCATACAGGCGGTGAGGAACATCAGCGCCAGCATCCAGTATTGCGGCAAACGGATCGACTGCGCCAGGGTGTAATCTTTGCTTTGCAGGGCCGAGGCGGCATTGCTCTGCTGTACCGGGGCGTCACGCATCAGCAATGCACCCAGAATAATCATCGTCATTGCCATCAGACCCCAGATAATGAAGGTGTTTTCCAACCCCTGCACACTGAGCAAGGCGCCACAGATAAATTTAAAGCCCAGGCTACCTAAACCATAGGCACCAATGGCGCAGGCGGAAATGACACCTTTACGTTCCGGGAACCATTTCACGCAGTTGGATAAGGTCAGCAGATAACCGGCACCGTCAGCCAGGCCAACCAGGATACCTGCGCTGAGGTAGAGCATCATCAGGTTATCCGCATGGGCCGTTAACCAGAATCCCAGCGCCATGAGGACACCAGCCCCGATGGTGACGTTACGCACGCCAAACCGTTCCTGGAGTTTACCGGCCAGCGATGAAGCAATCGCCAGACCGAGGCTCAGTAAGCCAAACGAAAACGCAACCTGGCTGATAGGGGCGTCGAGCTTGTGCGCCAGCTGACCATTAAACAGGCTCCAGGTATAGACCGAACCTAAAGCGAACTGGGTCAAAATGGTACCGGCCAGAGTGAGCCAGCGAGTACGTTGGTAATTTGAGTTGGTGGTTTGCATATTTTTCTCTCCCATCCGGGAATTCGGAAACTGAAGCGATCATAAAGCGCCCGCGCGTGGGCGTGAGAAGAAAGGGCGTGAGAGGCTGTGGCGATGGAATGAAATGCAGCGAAATGGGTATGAATGGCATTGCGTTGGCTGCTAGCACCTCAGGCGTGTCATTGCCTGAAATGTTGTTGCTTATGGTGATTATCTGTAACCAGATACGTCTCAGGCGCAATGCGGGCTGCAAAACATCCAACTTTTGCCAGGCTTAAAATTCACTTAACAGGAGGAAATATGAAAGACCGAGCATATGAATCCGCGTCAAGCGAGGATGAAGTTTGCTGCATCATCGGTCAGGCGGTGATCGAGTTAAGCGATGAACATCAGCCGGTGAATAAATCCACACTGTCGTTGAAACTACTGGCAATGGCCGACCGCGACAGAGATGATGAACGCATATTGCTTTACTGGATTGCCAGAAAAGCCATCAATCAACCTCACCAGCTTAATATCGGCGTGCAGGGCTGGCGATAAGAGGACCAGAGAGCGGGCGCAATGCCCGCTCTCGTGCTTCAGGCCAGTCGCAGGCGTTTTGCCATTGGCCAGCGTACAAACATCACCATATTCCCCGCCAGAATCATCACCAGACCGACAATCGCATTGCTATGCCATTGATAACCTTCATACAGGGTAGATAAAGTGAGCGCTACCAAGGGAAACAGCAGCGTGCTGTAGGCCGCCTGACTGGCACCAATTCGTCCTACCAGCGTGAAATACGCGCCAAATCCCAGCACTGAACCAAAAATCGCTAAATAACTCATTGAACCCAGCCATTGCAGATTCAGCGCCGGGGCCAGTGAATCACCATTCAGCAGTGACAGTGCGGCCATAATCAACGCGCCATACAGCATCGCGTAGCTGTTGGTGGTCAACACATCGCGCTGACGACGCTGGTGGCGTGTCGAAATCATATTGCCGAAAGAGAAGCCGAGCGTACCGAGCGCGCTCAGCCCCACACCCCATAACAACTGCGGTGCCGGATGTGCGGCGCGAATATCGCCCCAGAACAACGCCACGATACCGCCCAGGCCCAGAATAGCAGCCGGGAGTAAACGGAACGGCGGACGTTGACGGAAGAAAATCCAGCTATTCAGGGCATTATAAAGCACGGCCATTGAGAAGATGACGGATTCCAGCCCACTGCTGATCCATGCGGCGGCATGATAGAAGCAGACAAAATTGAAGCCAAACACACAGCATCCCTGTAACAGGCAGAATAGATGATCCTGCGCATCCAGCTTTTTCAGGCGGCGAATCAGTTTCAGCACCACCAGCATGACCAGCGAGGCCAGTAAAAAGCGCCAGAATACCGCCACCAATACCGGCGTATCTGCTGCTTCCTGCTGTAAAAAAATCGCAATCCAGGTGGTTCCCCAGATTAAAACCACCGCCAGATACAACATCAGGTTCATATTGAACTCTCCACAACCTATTTGCGGCGAGTGTGACGCCCCGACTGTCAGTTGGCTTGCATCTGCTTGCGCTGCAATTGCAAATTCTTGCGCTTTTTCTGTCTGCGTCCCAATGTGACCTGTTTTCTGTCCGCCTGAATCCGTAAAATGGACACCATTGCCCAGCGAGTGATTTTGACCATGCCCGACTATCAGACCTTCAACATGCTTCAGCGCCACAAAGCACAACTGCGTGACAGCGTGCAGCTGAATAGCGGCATCAAACTGGCGGCCTGGTTTAATAGCGGCGATCGCGTGACCAACCTGAGCAACCATCATACGCTTAGCCTGTATACCGCGGATGGCTATGATACCTGGCATAAAACCCAGCACGGCTGGCGCAATGGCGGTGGGCCTGATCGTTTTTGCCTGATGCCGTCTGGCACCGAATCGGTGTGGGATATTCGTGATGATTTGTCGTTTGTGCATCTTTACTGCACCGATCAACACCTGCGCCAGATGGCGGAACAAATCTGGGATCGCAGTCCCGCGCGCCTGAATTTGCATGAGAAGGTGTTCTCGGCGGATGATCGCATCACCCAGCTCTATCGTCATTTTCTGCTCAGCACGGACTGGCAACAACCCGCCAACCAGCTGATGCTCAGTAGCGCCTCAACGCTATTAATGACGCACTTGCTACAGCACTACAGCGACGTGCAATGGCAGGCTCCGCAGGTCCGTGGCGGGCTGGCTCCGGGGGTATTGCGTCGCATCCTGGCGTATATCGATGCGCATCTGGATCAACCGCTGACGCTGGCCCATCTCGCGGCCGAGGCAGCACTCAGCGAGTTCCATTTCGCTCGCATGTTCCGCGCCAGCGTCGGTGAGGCCCCACATCAATATGTGATGCGTCGCCGGATGGATGAAGCACTGACGCTGCTCAGACACACGGTGCTACCGCTGACCGAGATTGCGCTGCGCTGTGGTTTTCACTCCTCCAGCCACTTCAGTAATCGGTTTCGTCAACGGCATGGTGTCACGCCTTCGGCGTGGCGGCAGGAGCAGGGGTGAGATCGCGTTTTGCTATCCTGTGAAGTTGGATGATTTTATTTTGGCGCGCTGGCTGTTTTGAATGGGATAATGCTGACATGGCGTTCCCTGCAGGGATCGAACCTGCAACTAGCCCTTAGGAGGGGCTCGTTATATCCATTTAACTAAGGGAACGTCGGCGCGCAGTATACCCCAGCGTCCACGCAAATTTAACCGCAGGTTTCCCGTTTGCTCAATATCTCAACAAATTAGCGCGATTTCTCACATTTCGTCTGGCGTTTTTGCTCGGCGCGGGCTTTGGCTTTTGCCGCTTCGCTCATATCGTTGCGAATCTGTGCGTGACTGATTAAGGCAAAAATCAGCGTTCCCCCCGTGATGTTGCCAAGCAACGTTGGCAGGGCAAATGGCCAGAGGAATTCATGCCAGGGAATGCGGCCGGCAAACACCAGATACAGCACCTCCACAGAACCGACCACGATGTGCGCTAAATCACCGAGCGCCACCAGCCAGGTCATCATCACAATCACCACGATTTTCGCTGCCCCGGCATACGGGAACATCCACACCATGGTGGCGATGATCCAGCCGGAAATCACCGCATTGGCGAACATTTCCCCCGGTGAATTTGCCATAACTTTTTCACTGATCACCGTGAAAGCCTGGCGGGTCGCCTCGTCAAAGATCGGCATGTAATTAAAGGCCAGTGCGCCCAGCGCCGTGCCAATCAAATTACCCGCCAGCACCACGCCCCAAAAGCGTAGCAGCAGCAACACATTGCCCGACGTAGGCTTATGCATGATGGGCAGCACTGCCGTCACCGTATTTTCAGTAAACAGCTGTTGGCGCGCCATAATCACAATAATGAAACCGAAGGTATAGCCCAGGTTTTCCAGCAAAAAGGCACCGGGAACCCCCTCAAGATGCACCTGAAATATCCCCTTCGCCATCAGCGATGCGCCCATGGACATACCGGCGGCAATCGCCGACCACAGCAGCGCCATGCCGTCACGCTCCAGTTCCTTTTCCCCGTCCTGACGTATCTCTTCATGGATGGCTGCAGCACGTGAGGGTAATGCCTCCTCATCGACTTCTATTGCTGTGCCTTGCGTTTTTTCTTCGCTTTCCACGTCATTGCGCTCTGATGAAAACGATGGCGATTGCTTCATGTTTTCCCCCGGTGATAGTGCCCTTGCGTAATAAGCGTAGCCGTTTTGCGCAAGCGCGATTTGTTACGTTGATTCAAATTAAGAGTAACAAGATTTTAACCGTGGTGGTTTTTTGAGCGATTTATTGATCTAAACCACCCGTTTACCCCGTTTGGGGGAGGTGTGACATGGCTCACAGACTACGGCCCACAGATTCATTGTGGTATTATCCTGGCCTAATTTCATTGCCGTGATTCCCTCTTTTATGCTCGAAGTCATTAATCTCTCTTGCGTTCGCGATGAGCGTACCCTGTTCAATGGGTTGAGCTTTGCTGTCGAACCCGGTGATATCGTGCAAATTGAGGGACCAAACGGTGCGGGTAAAACCTCGCTATTACGTTTGTTGGCCGGTTTAAGCCGGGCGGAAGAAGGTGAGGTGCTGTGGCAGGCACAACCGATCCGCCAACAACGCGAAATATGGCACCAAAATCTGCTTTATCTCGGCCATCAGCCTGGCGTGAAGTCGGTACTCTCCCCACTGGAGAATTTGCATTTCTGGCATGGTGAGAGCCACAGTGACGCGATCTTTGCTGCGCTGGAGCAGGTTGATCTGCTGGGGTATGAAGAGGTGCCGGTGGCACAACTTTCTGCTGGTCAACAACGCCGCGTTGCCCTGGCTCGCCTGTGGCTTAGCCCGGCAGTCTTGTGGATTCTGGATGAGCCGCTGACGGCAATTGATAAAGCCGGAGTAGAGAAATTAATGACGCGCTTTGCGCAGCATGCCGATAACGGAGGCGCGGTGATCCTGACCACGCATCAGGATCTTCCTGACGACGCCGGACGGGTCCGTAAAATTCGTTTGGTATCGGAGTGGGCATGATGCTGGGCCGTGTGATTCAGCGTGAGCTGAAAATTGCCTTCCGCAGTGGCGCGGAAGTGATTAACCCGCTGTGGTTTTTCCTGATAGTCATTACGCTGTTCCCGCTGGGTATTGGCCCCGATCCACAGCAACTGGCCCGCATTGCCCCTGGCATTGCCTGGGTGGCTGCGTTACTGGCATCGTTACTGGCGCTGGAGCGTCTGTTCCGGGATGATTTTTTGGATGGTTCGCTGGAACAGCTGCTGCTGCTGCCAACGCCGCTGCCGGTCACGGTTCTGGGCAAAGTGATTGCTCACTGGCTGATTACCGGACTGCCACTGATTTTATTGTCCCCGCTGGCGGCACTGCTGTTGTCGCTGGATTTTGCCGGGTGGCGCGCCATGGCGTTAACCCTGTTGCTGGGGACGCCCACCCTGAGTTTTCTCGGGGCTATCGGCACCGGTCTGACCGTGGGCTTACGGCGCGGCGGGGTGTTATTGAGTTTGCTGGTATTGCCGCTGGCGATACCGGTGTTGATTTTTGCCAGCGCTGCGATTGATGCCGCCGGACAAGGCCTGCCGATTGGCGGCTATCTGGCGATTCTCGGAGCCATGCTGGCAGGCAGCGCCACGTTGTCTCCGTTTGCTACGGCGGCGGCGCTGCGTATAAGCCTGCATTAAATCGTGCATCCACAGAGATGCCGGAATCTCTCTTCTTATATTGTGAGCTATGCAAATGTGGAAATGGTTACACCAGTGGGCAAAGCCTGAAAAGCTGTATCGGCTTTGTGGCCGCTTAATTCCCTGGTTCGCGGTACTGGGGGTTGTCACCCTGTTGCTGGGTTGGGTGTGGGGCTTTGGTTTTGCGCCTGCGGATTATCAGCAGGGCGACAGCTTCCGCATTATGTACATCCATGTCCCTGCGGCGATGTGGTCCATGGGCGTCTATGCCTCGATGGCGATTGCGGCGTTTATCGGCCTGGTGTGGCAGATGAAGATGGCTGACCTGGTCTCGGCAGCAATGGCACCGGTTGGGGCGGTGTTCACCTTTATCGCGCTGGTCACCGGTTCCGCCTGGGGCAAGCCGATGTGGGGCACCTGGTGGATTTGGGATGCCCGTCTGACATCGGAACTGGTATTGCTGTTCCTTTATATGGGGGTCATTGCCCTGTATCACGCCTTTGACGACCGTCGTACTGCCGGTCGTGCTGCCGGAATTTTAATTCTGGTGGGCGTGATTAACCTGCCGATCATTCACTTCTCCGTGCAGTGGTGGAACACCCTGCATCAGGGATCGTCCGGTATTCTGCAACAGGCGATTGCGCCGAGCATGCGCACCCCGTTGCGCTGGGCGATCCTCGGTTATCTGCTGGTGTTTATCTCGCTGACGCTGATGCGTCTGCGCAATATGATTCTGTTTACTGAACGTCATCGTCCGTGGGCGATTGAGGTCGCACAGGGGGGGCGCAAATCATGACGCCAGCTTTCTCTTCTTGGCAGGATTTCTTTGCCATGGGCGGCTATGCCTTTTATGTCTGGCTCGCCGTGGTCTTCACGCTGATTCCGCTGATCGGTCTGGTGCTGCACACCGTGCTGTTCCGCCGTCGCCTGCTGGCTGATATTCGCCAGCGTCAATCCAGGGAGCGCCGCATCCGCGCGGCAAAATCGAAAAAAGCCGCCGGTGAAGCGGCAGGAGAAACCGTGTGAATATCCGTCGTCGTAACCGCCTGTACGTGGTGGTGGCGGTGCTGGTGGGCCTCGGCCTCGCCACTACGCTTGTGATGTATGCGCTGCGTTCCAACATTGACCTGTTCTACACCCCGAGTGAAATCCTGTACGGCAAGGGCGAAGAACACCAGAAACCGGAGCCGGGCCAGCGCCTGCGCGTCGGTGGCATGGTGATGCCAGGCAGCGTCAAGCGCGATCCGCAAACCCTCGCCGTCTCGTTCAAGCTGTATGACGCCAACGGCGTGGTGAGCGTCAGCTACGAAGGTATTCTGCCGGACCTGTTCCGCGAAGGGCAGGGCGTCGTCGCACAGGGCGTGCTGGAAGATGGCAATCTGGTGAATGCCAAAGAAGTGTTGGCGAAGCACGATGAAAAATATACGCCGCCGGAAATTCAGGACGCTATGAAGAAAAATCACACAGGACCTGCGGCAACCTATCAGCAGGCAGGTGCTCAATCATGATGCCAGAAATTGGCAGCTTTCTGCTCTGCCTGGCGCTGGGACTGGCGCTACTGTTAAGTATTTATCCGCTGTGGGGCGCGGTGCGTCAGGACGCGCGTTTGATGGCATTGTCTCGCCCGCTCACGGTCGGCATGTTTGCCTGTATCGCGGCGGCGTTTCTGCTGTTGGTGCACGCGTTTATCGTTAACGATTTTACCGTGGCTTATGTCGCTACCAACTCCAACACCTTGCTGCCGGTTTACTATCGCATCGCTGCAACCTGGGGCGCGCACGAAGGTTCGCTGCTGCTGTGGGTGTTGCTGCTAAGCAGTTGGACACTGGCGGTGGCGATTTTTAGTCGCGGTATGCCGCAGGATGCGCTGGCGCGCGTGCTGTCGGTGATGGGGATGATCAACCTCGGTTTCCTGCTGTTTATCACCCTGACATCCAATCCGTTTACCCGCACGTTACCCAACTTCCCGATTGACGGCAGTGACCTCAACCCGATGTTGCAAGATATCGGTCTGATCTTCCACCCGCCGCTGCTGTATATGGGCTATGTCGGTTTCTCGGTGGCGTTTGCCTTTGCTATCGCTTCGTTGATGGCAGGCCGTCTCGATACCGCCTGGGCGCGCTGGTCACGTCCGTGGACCACCGCCGCATGGGTGTTCCTGACCATTGGCATCGTACTGGGTTCAGCTTGGGCCTACTACGAACTCGGCTGGGGCGGCTGGTGGTTCTGGGACCCGGTTGAAAATGCCTCCTTTATGCCGTGGCTGGCGGGTACGGCGTTGATGCACTCGCTGGCCGTCACGGAAAAACGCGGTAGCTTCAAATCCTGGACGGTGCTGCTGGCGATTACCGCCTTCTCGCTGAGTTTGCTTGGGACTTTCCTCGTGCGTTCTGGCGTGTTGGTGTCGGTCCATTCGTTTGCCTCCGATCCGGCGCGTGGCATGTTTATCCTCGCCTTCCTGGTGATTGTGATTGGCAGCTCGCTGCTGCTGTACGCGATTAAAGGCGGCCAGGTGCGTAGCCGGGTACAAAATGAAGCCTGGTCGCGCGAATCGTTCCTGCTGGGTAACAACGTGCTGCTGATCGCCGCGATGTTAGTGGTACTGCTGGGCACTTTGCTGCCACTGGTGCACAAGCAACTGGGGCTGGGCAGTATTTCGGTCGGTGAGCCGTTCTTTAATACGATGTTCACCTGGTTGATGGCACCGTTTGCGCTGATGCTCGGCATTGGTCCGCTGGTGCGCTGGCGGCGTGATGAGCCGCAGAAACTGTGGAAACGCCTCGGCATTGCCCTGGTGGTGACGCTCATCCTTTCCATTGCGCTGCCGTGGTTGTTGCAGGATCGCATTGAAGCGATGACGGTGATTGGCCTGCTGATGTCGATCTGGGTGATCCTGTTGACGTTAATGGAGCTGCACGAACGCGCCACGCATCGCCACACCTTCTTCAAAGGACTGCGCCATCTGACGCGCAGCCACTGGGGCATGGTGCTCGGTCATCTCGGCGTGGCGGTGACGGTGATTGGTATCGCCTTCAGTACCCAGTACAGCGTTGAGCGTGATGTGCGTATGAAGTCGGGCGATAATATTGATATCCACAACTATCACTTCATCTTCCGTGACGTGCACAACCTGCAAGGGCCGAACTACAGCGGTGGCGTGGCGATTATCGATGTGACCCGCAATGGCAAGCCAGAAGCGGTACTGCACGCGGAGAAACGCTTCTATACCGCGGCACGGACCATGATGACTGAAGCGGCGATCAGCGGTGGCTTTACCCGTGATCTCTATGCGGCGCTGGGTGAAGAGTTAGATGATGGCTCCTGGGCGGTGCGTATTTACTACAAACCTTTCGTGCGCTGGATTTGGTTTGGCGGCGTGTTTATGGCGGTGGGTGGCCTGCTGTGTCTGCTCGATCCGCGTTATCGTTCGCGCAAAAAAGCGCAACGGGAGGAACAGGCATGAACAAGAAAATCCTTTTTATCCCGCTGGTGCTGTTTTTATTGCTGGCGGCCGCGCTGCTGTGGCAGTTGACGCGTAATGCCAATGGCGATGATCCGACGCTGCTGGAATCGGCGCTGATCGGCAAGCCGGTGCCGGTATTCAAACTGGAAGCGCTCGATAAACCGGGAAAAATCTACGACCAACAGGTGCTGACCGATGGCAAACCGATTCTGCTGAACGTCTGGGCCACCTGGTGCCCGACCTGCCGTGCTGAGCATGAATATCTCAACACGCTGGCGGAAAAAGGCATCCGTGTGGTGGGCCTCAACTATAAAGACGATCGTACCAAGGCGGTGACCTGGCTGAACACGCTGGGTAATCCCTACGCGCTGAGTCTGTATGACGGTGATGGCATGCTCGGCCTTGATCTCGGTGTGTACGGCGCGCCGGAAACCTTCCTGATTGATGGTAAAGGCATTATTCGTTATCGCCATGCAGGTGATATGAACGAGCGTGTCTGGCAGCAGGAAGTGAAACCGCTGTGGGATAAATACAGCAAGGGGGCAGGGGCGTGAAACGGCTGCTTCTTTTGCTCGTCGGCGTGCTGCTGAGCACCAGCCTGTGGGCAGCGATTGATACTTACCAGTTCGATTCGGTACAGCAAGAGGAACAGTACCGCGATCTGACGGGTTCACTGCGTTGTCCGAAATGTCAGAACAACAGCATCGCCGACTCCAACGCGATGATTGCTGCGGATATGCGCCTCAAAGTGTATGAACTGATGAAGCAGGGCCAGAGTCGTCAGCAAATCATTGATTACATGGTCGCGCGTTATGGCAACTTCGTGACGTATGAACCACCGGTCACGCCATCAACGCTGATCCTCTGGGTCGGCCCGGCACTGTTTGCGGTGCTCGGCGGGCTGATCATTATCCTGCGCAGTCGCCAGCGTAAAACGCGCAGCGAACTGGATGACAACGAACAACAGCGCCTTGCGGCGATTCTGAAGCGTGACGGGAAGCCGTAATGAGTGGATTCTGGATTACCCTGATAGTTTTACTGGCGGCAGCCACCGCACTGTTCCTTAGCGCGGGCTGGCGTCAACGGGTCGCCAGCAATGGCGATCGTGACCGTCTGAACACCGACTTTTATCAGCAGCGCCTGCGCGAGCTGGAGCGTGATGAAGACGAGGGCGTGGTGGCGGAGCGTCCCGAAATGGTGCGCGAGCTGCAACAAACGTTGCTGACCGATGTGCCGCAACAGGATCAGGCGCGCAGCCATCAAAGCAGCCGTTGGATTCTGTTACCGGGTGTCGGTTTACTGGTGGTGGTTTCGCTGGGCATGTATCTGAAAACTGGCGGGCTGGCACAACTGGCGGGCTGGACTTCGGTGCAGCAGGAGTATCCGGCCCTGCGCGCTCGCGTGATGGACCCGCAGGCCAAGCCGCTGACGATGGAAGAACTGGCGCGTTTGCAACTGGGACTGCGCACCTCCTTACAATCCGATCCGCAGAACCTGAATGACTGGACCATGCTGGGGCGTCTCGGCATGGTGCTGAATAACGCCACTGATGCCAGCCAGGCATTCCAGCGCGCGTTGCAACTGGCTCCGAATAATCTGGAACTGCAACAGGATTACGCGGAAGTACTGACGCGCTCCAGCGATCCGCAGGATAATCGCCAGGCCAGCATGTTGTTGCGTGACCTGCTGAAACGCGATCACAGCAATGTGCGCACCCTGAGTTTGCTGGCGTTTAATGCTTTCGAGCAGCAGCAGTATGACGAGGCGATTGGTGCCTGGCAGATGATGCTGAAATTGTTACCGGCGGGTGATCAGCGTATTGCGATGATCGAGCGCAGCATTGAACAAGCAAAAACGGATGCGGGACAGCAAAATACGCACCTGGCATTAACGGTGAGTCTCACGCCGCAGGCAGAAAAAATGTTACCGCAAGGCGGAGTGTTGTATATTTCTGTGACTGACGGTGTATCACCGGTGCCTGTGGCTGTGAAGCGTTTACCGCTCAGCCACTTTCCGTTATCGCTCACGCTGGATGACAGTAACGCTATGATGCCAGACCGTTTATTGTCGGCGCAGCATCAGGTGCAGGTCCGGGTGCGTGTCTCGCGCGATGGTAGCGCCAATCCGCAGTCTGGAGACTGGTTTGGCTTAAGCGCAGCGACGCCCTGGGACGGTCATCAGCAACTGGCTGTAGAGATTAATCAGCAGCAGCCCTGAGGCGATACACCTTAAAATCTGCACGCACAGGGAGAGAATAATGAATTATCGCCTGACCGGTCTGGCGCTGGCCAGTGTACTGCTGGTGGGATGCGCCAGCTCTAAACCGGCTGACAACGATCAACCTGCGCAGCGCAGCGATCCGTTTGAAGGTTTTAACCGCACGATGTTTAACTTCAACTACAACGTGCTGGATCCGTATGTGGTGCGTCCGGTGGCGGTAGCCTGGCGCGATTATGTGCCGGTGCCTGCGCGCAGTGGTTTAAGTAATTTCCTCGGCAACCTCGATGAACCCGCAGGAATGGTCAACGCCTTCCTGACCGGCGAGCCGCGGCGTGCGATGATTCACTTTACCCGTTTCTTCCTGAATACCACCTTAGGTTTGGGTGGTTTTATCGATGTGGCGAGTAAAGCTAACCCGGAACTGGCGCGTGAACAGCCGCACCGTTTCGGCAGCACCCTGGGGCGTTATGGCGTAGGCTACGGTCCTTATGTGGAACTGCCGGCTTACGGCAGCTTCACCATCCGTGAAGATGGCGGCGATTTTGTTGATACGCTCTATCCGGTACTGAGTTGGCTCACTTGGCCGATGTCGATCGGGAAATGGACGCTGGAAGGGGTGGAAACCCGTGCCCAGTTGCTCGATTCCGATGCCATTCTGCGCCAGCAGCAAGACCCGTATGCCTTCATCCGTAACGCCTACTTCCAGCGCCATGACTTCATTGCCAATGGCGGTAAGCTGAAGCCGGAAGAGAACCCGAATGCCAAAGCGATTCAGGGTGAACTCAACGAGATTGATGCGGAATAAAGAAAAAAGCGGCTGAATCAGCCGCTTTTTTTTATGTATAACCGACGCTATCAGAACTTATAGTTAAAGCCCGCCGCGTACAGCATCGCTTTACCTTCCGATCTAAAGGTGTAATCACCTTCTTTAATCGTCACGTTCTGGCCGTGCATGTAGGACACACCGATATCGACGGAAGCATCCTTGTTAAACGCATAGGAAGCACCGGCGCTCAGCCACAGGCGATCCTGGTCGGGGATAGAGATAGAACGTTTATCCGCCGGTACCGGGCTGTCATCAAAGGCGATACCGCCACGGAAAGTCCAGTTATCGTCGTAGAAATAGGTGGTGCCCAGCGCGATGCGATAAGCATCGTGGAAGCCTTCATCTTTATAGAACAGCGTCTGGCCGTTGTTGGTGGCTTTCAGCTCCTGGAACTGACTCCAGCTGGTGTAGGTCAGGCTGTAGTGCACGGCCCATTGCGGTGCGACTTTGTGCCAGCCAGACACTTCCCATTGTTCCGGCAGATTCAGCGTCAGCGAGCCAGGGATAGTCGAGCCACCGGTGGCATACGGCAAACCTAAGCCCAGCGCCTGGTTGACAGGGTTAAGCGAGGTCGGCAGGTTGCTTTTGTAATCGCCATCGAAGTCAATTTTCACTTCAGAACGATAGGTAAAGCCAAAGCGGTTGTTTTTATCCACTTCATACAGGATACCGGCGTTCCAGCCATAACCCCATTCGTTACCTTTCAGATGCGCGATCTGGGTATCTGCCGGGATGCCGAGCGACGATAACGACTCACCGGCATAACGCTCAATCTTCGCCTTCGCATAGACGGCATCAAAACCGATACCAAAGCTAAAATGCTCATTCAGACGATACGCGGTGCTGAGATTGACGTTGGCGGTGGTTAAATCAGTCGTACCACCGTAAGGGCCTGCGGTATAACCGGTATTAAATTCGGTCGCCAGACCGTAGTTGGAGGTGACAGAGGCACCGACCCACCACTGGTCATTGATGGGCTGCACGAAGTGGATATCGGGGATCCACTGGTTCGGGGCGATGTTTTTGGCATCAAGGCTTTTGCCCGACGGGCTGGTACCCGAGATGTTGACATCAGGATCGATATACACAGCGCCAATGGAGAACTCGGGGCGGTCCATTAACGCCATCGTTGCCGGGTTACGGCTGGCAGAGGCGGCGGTATCACCCATCGCACCTTCACCTGAATAGGCACGGCCTAATCCGATTGCTGAAAATTCATTAAGTTGAAAGCCAGCAGCGTAAACATGAGAAGAGACGAGCGCGACTGCAGCTGCCACAGCTGACTTTGCAAACAGGTTCTTATGGTTCATGACCACAACCTCATCAATTATTATTAAACGTTGTTACATCGCGTAACAAGGGACGGCGGATTGTAGGGACTGACGACAGAGACACATATCAGACCAGTGCGACGAGTATAGGTCGGACCTGTGTATTTGTTGCAATAATGTTTTTAAAATATTTCCAATTTGATCGATAAAATCAGATCTGCTTAACAAAATCCTTGCCGTTACGTTCCAGCATAGCGAGTCAAATTTGTTTTGGATCAATTTTTAGTGTGATATTCGTCACTTAGCAGGTTGAGCGTGGCGATGGTGGGGCTTCAGGCGTACACTTTGGGGCAGAAAAAATCCCTTTTTGTCTGTTTTATCGTCAGGAGAAAGCCATGACTGATGCCATTAAGAACTGTAGTGCTACCGAGACCGCAGCCTGCTGCTGCGTTGATGTTGGCACCGTTGTCGACAACACCGATTGCACTGCCAACTGGTCCGGCTTGTTCGCGGACCGCCATGCGGCGGAAGCGATGCTGAAGCACCTGAGTGAACGGGCGCGGCAGGTGGAATCCGAACCCTGTGATATCCGTTCACGGCTGGAGAATGAAGCGGAAGGCGTGCGCCTGAATATCGACTTTATCTTCGCCTGTCAGGCGGAATCGCTGATCTTCCAACTCGGCCTGCGTTAATTCCCCCCACTGCCGGACACCGTTCCGGCAGTGTTTGTTAATTTCGTGTTTCTCCTCGCACTTTTTCCCTCTGCATATTGGCGACTTACGCGCTCCTGGTTAACACTGATGATCAGGTCAGACCTCTTTGGGCAATGACGCCCCGGTCGATAAGCACAGGTGACAGGCAATGAGCAAAGCGCAGCCGCTGCTGACGCGTCAGGGCGAACGCATCGCCATAACCCACGGACTCCGTACCCCCTTTGCCCGTCAGGCGAGTGATTTTCATGGTATCCCGGCGCTGGAGCTGGGACGGATGGTGGTGAGCGAATTAATGGCACGCAGCGAACTGCCGGTCGAGGTCATCGACCAACTGGTGTTCGGCCAGGTGGTACAGATGCCGGAAGCCCCAAATATCGCCCGTGAAATCGTACTGAGCAGCGGGCTGAGTGTTCACACCGATGCGTATAGCGTCAGCCGCGCCTGTGCCACCAGCTTCCAGGCGGTGGCGAATGTTGCAGAAAGCCTGATGGCGGGCACCATTGATGCCGGTATCGCCGGGGGAGCCGACTCCTCTTCGGTGCTGCCGATTGGTGTCAGTAAAACCCTGGCACGTGCGCTGGTCGATCTTAATAAAGCGCGTCGCTTTAGCCAGAAATTGCAGATTCTGCGTCGTCTGCGCCCGCGTGACCTGCTACCGGTACCACCCGCGGTGGCCGAGTACTCCACCGGCCTGCGCATGGGGGATACCGCCGAGCAGATGGCGAAAACCCATGGCATCACCCGCGAGCAGCAGGATGCGTTAGCCCTGCGTTCGCATCAGCGTGCGGCGCGTGCCTGGCAATCTGGCGTGCTGGCCCAGGAGGTGATGCCCGCCTTTGTGCCACCGTGGAAAGCCCCCATCGAACAAGATAACAACGTCCGTTTTAACGCCACTGCTGCGGATTATGCCCGGCTGCGTCCGGCGTTTGACCGCCACCACGGCACGGTCACCGCCGCCAACAGTACGCCGCTCACCGACGGCGCAGCCGCCGTGATTTTGATGCGTGAAGGGCGTGCGCGTGAGCTGGGCATCACGCCGCTCGGTTATCTGCGCAGCTTCGCGTTTAGCGCCATCGATGTCTGGCAGGATATGCTGCTGGGACCGGCCTATGCCTCGCCGCTGGCGCTGGAGCGTGCCGGTATCGGCCTCAACGACCTGACGTTGATCGATATGCATGAAGCCTTTGCGGCGCAAACCCTGGCAAACCTGAAAATGTTTAATGATGAACGCTTTGCACGCGAGGTGTTAAATCGTCCGCATGCGCTGGGTGAGGTGAATGAAGAGCGTTTTAACGTACTGGGAGGATCGATCGCTTACGGTCATCCCTTTGCCGCCACCGGTGCGCGCATGATCACGCAAACGTTACAGGAATTACGGCGACGCGGTGGCGGGCTGGGACTGGTGACCGCCTGTGCGGCGGGTGGATTAGGCACCGCGATGGTACTGGAGGCCGAATAATGAGTGATTCCGCATTTCACCTGCATATGCGCCTCGATCACATCGGGGTGATCACCATTGATGTGCCGGGCGAGAAAATGAACACCCTGAAGGCTGAATTTGTTCCGCAGATCCAGGCGGTGCTGGCGGAAGCGCGACGCGATCCTGAGCTGGCTGGACTGGTGCTGATCTCCGGTAAGCGTGACAACTTTGTGGCTGGCGCGGATATCAGCATGATCGACCGCTGCCGCAGCGCAGAAGAGGCTGAGGCGTTGGCGCGTCAGGGGCAGGAAGTGATGGCGGCGATTGCCGCCTTGCCGTTTCCGGTGGTGGCGGCGATTCACGGTGCCTGTCTGGGTGGCGGGCTGGAACTGGCGCTGGCCTGCGATGCACGCATTTGCTCGCTGGATGACAAAACCCGTCTGGGTTTACCGGAAGTCCAGTTAGGGCTTTTGCCTGGCTCTGGCGGCACGCAGCGTTTGCCACGGCTGATTGGTGTGCAGCAGGCACTGCCGCTGATCCTGACCGGGAAACAGCTGCGGGCGAAGCAGGCATTAAAGTTGGGGCTGGTTGATGATGCGGTCCCACAATCCATTCTGCTGGAAACCGCGCTTGCGCGGGTGCGGCAGGGGAAAAAGACCCTGCGGACGCTGCCGTGTCGTGATCGGCTGCTACAAGGGCCGATCGCCCGGCAAGTGCTGTTCGCGCTGGCAAAGCGCCAGACCGACAGCAAAACCCACGGCAACTATCCCGCAGCCGATCGGATTTTGCAGGTGGTGCGCACCGGGCTGGAGCAGGGCAGTAGCGCCGGGCATGAGGCAGAAGCGCGCGCGTTTGGTCAACTGGCGATGACGCGCGAATCGCTCGCGCTACGCAGTTTATTCTTCGCCTCTACCGCGATAAAGAAAGAGGCGTTTGCCGATGCCGCACCGCGCGAGCTGCAACATATCGGGATTCTCGGTGGTGGGTTGATGGGCGGCGGTATTGCCAGCGTCACGGCTTTGCAGGCCGGATTGCCGGTGCGTATTCGTGACATTAACCTCAGTGGCATCAATCATGCGTTGCAATACAGTTGGGATCGCCTCACGCAGCGGGTGAAACGCCGCCAGATCAAAACGGCCCAGCGTCAGCAACAGATGGCGTTGATCAGCGGTACTCAGGATTATCAGGGCTTTTCCCGACGCGATCTGGTGATTGAGGCGGTATTTGAAGATCTGGCACTGAAGCAGCAGATGGTGGCGGAAATTGAAAGCCATTGCCAGTCACATACCATTTTTGCCTCCAACACTTCATCGCTGCCGATTGGCGAGATTGCTGCCAATGCACAGCGCCCGGAGAACGTTATCGGCCTGCATTTCTTTAGCCCGGTGGACAAAATGCCGTTGGTGGAGGTGATCCCTCACGCCACAACCTCCGCTGCGACGCTGGCGACCACAGTGCAACTGGCGCGTCAGCAGGGTAAAACCGCTGTAGTGGTGGCAGATAAACCGGGCTTCTACGTCAACCGAATTCTGGCACCCTATATAAATGAAGCGATGCGCTGCCTGCTGGAAGGCGAGCCGATCGAACATATCGATCGGGCGCTGGTGAAGTTTGGTTTTCCGGTCGGCCCGTTGCAACTGTTGGATGAGGTGGGGATCGATGTTGGCAGCAAAATTAGCCCGATCCTGCAACAGGCATATGGCGATCGCTTTAGCGCGCCGGAGGCGGTGGCGGCGATTCTGGCTGACGATCGCAAAGGACGGAAAAACGGCAAGGGCTTCTATTTATATCAACGCGCACGTTTCCCGATGAAACGCCGGGCTGATGCGTCGCTTTACCACCTGCTGGGCATCAAACCGCAGGCCAGGCAAAGCGAGGAACAAATTGCCACGCGCTGCGTCATGATGATGCTGAATGAGGCTGCTCGCTGTCTGGACGAAGCAGTGATTCGCAGCGCACGCGATGGCGACATTGCCGCGGTATTTGGCATCGGTTTTCCGCCGTTCCTCGGCGGGCCTTTCCGCTATATGGATCAGTTGGGTGCTGCTGAAATGGTCAATACATTAAACGTCTTAATGCAGCGACACGGCGATCGTTTCGCACCTTGTGACGCACTGATGACAGCGCTACAAGAACAAACGAAATTTTACACTTCCGCACAAATCTGAATAGGCTTACAGATTCAGCGGGTTAGAAAGGCAGTTCGGATAAGGCTTATGCGGTAGCAATCTGAGATATGCTTATTTAATAAACAACCGGTTGACTATACTGAAGCCATTGCGGTAAAACACAGCGTTCATTCGCAGAATGAAGCGTCTGGTGCTGTGGTACCGGATGATATCGACAAACAACAGCGGTGCTTTATGCAAGTTTTTATCATGCGTCATGGCGATGCGGCTCTGGAAGCAGCAAGTGATTCAGTCAGACCACTCACGCTTTGCGGATGCGACGAATCACGCCAGATGGCGAGCTGGCTCAACGGCCAGGCGCTGGATATCGAACGGGTGCTGGTCAGCCCCTATCTGCGTGCCGGGCAAACCCTGGCAACGGTACGCGAAGCTCTGACGCTGCCGGAAGAGCAGGATGTCTTGCCAGAGCTGACGCCGGGCGGTGATCCGGGGCTGGTCGCCTGCTATTTGCAGACGCTGGCGAACGAAGGCGTGAAATCGGTACTGGTGATTTCGCACCTGCCGTTGGTGGGCTATCTGGTTTCTGAGCTGTGCCCGCAGGAAGCGCCGCCGATGTTCGCGACCTCTGCGATTGCCTGCGTCAATTTTGACCCGGCAAACTGCGAAGGCAAGCTGGAGTGGCAGGTCAGTCCCTCAAAACTGGCCAAAGCGATGTAATCCCGCGATGGGCCGCTGCGGCGGCCCAGGCACCCTCAAGGCAACTCTGGTGGTTGCCACTCTTCCACTTCAATCAGCACCAGCAAGGCGGCGTCACCGCCAAACATTTTCGGTGCCTGATGAAACGCCATGACCCACGGATGTTGTGCCAGCCACAGCGGCGTTTGCTGCTTGAGGATGTGTTTGCCGTGGCCGGTCATCACGCTGGCGCAAAACAGATGCTCACGACGACAGGCAGCAATCAGCGCGCCCAGTTCTTGTTTGGCCTGCATCTGGGTTAAGCCATGCAGATCGAGAAAAATCTCTGGGGTATAATCGCCGCGTCGCAGTTTTTTTAACTCATAATGGCTGACATCGGCGCGCACGTAGCGGACCGGACCGTCGCTCGACAGCAGTGGCTGAAACTCGTCAGAAAAGTAATGGCTGTTATCGGCCTGCTCGGAAAGCAGCCTTTTCAACGGCAGTTCACGCGTTTTCACCACCGGTTTATGCACGATGGTATCCTGTTTCAACTTGCGTGTTCCGGTCATTAATTGGCGAAACAGCGCCTGATCGTCCTGGCTTAGCGGCGTCTTCTTACTCATGTCTCAATTGGTATCTTCAGGAATGGCGGGGGATTCTGAGGTCCTACCTTACCTTTAAGTGTTAACAAATGTCAGCTTTTTCGCCTCGCCGCGCTGAATTCTGCCCGGCTTCGTGGCAAACTATCGGCCGATTGATTTTATGGCCTGCTGGAGGGCTACGTGGACAAAATTTTCGTCGATGAGGCAGTCAACGAACTGCACACCATTCAGGATATGCTGCGCTGGGCCGTCAGCCGTTTTTCTGCGGCCGGTATCTGGTATGGTCACGGCACAGACAACCCCTGGGACGAAGCGGTACAACTGGTCCTGCCTACCCTCTGGCTGCCGCTGGATATCCCGGAAGATATGCGCCATGCGCGTTTGACCGCCAGCGAGCGTCATCGCATCGTTGAACGTGTGATTCGCCGCGTCAACGAGCGCATCCCGGTGGCGTACCTCACCAACAAAGCCTGGTTCTGCGGCCACGAGTTTTATGTCGATGAACGCGTGCTGGTGCCACGTTCACCGATTGGTGAATTGATTGACCACCGTTTTGCCGGGCTGATCGCCGATAACCCGAGCCATATTCTTGATATGTGCACCGGCAGTGGCTGCATCGCCATCGCCTGCGCCTATGCCTTCCCGGAAGCTGAAGTCGACGCTGTCGATATCTCGACCGATGCACTGGCCGTAGCCGAACAGAACATCGAAGAACATGGTTTGCTCAACCACGTTACCCCAATCCGCGCCGATCTGTTCCGGGGCCTGCCGGAGGTGAAATACGATCTGATCGTCACCAACCCTCCTTACGTCGATGCCGAGGATATGGATGATCTGCCGGGTGAATATCGTCACGAGCCGGAGCTGGGACTGGCAGCAGGCAGTGACGGCCTGAAGCTGGTGCGCCGTATTCTTGCCTGTGCGCCGAAGTATCTGAGCGAGCAGGGCGTGCTGATTTGCGAAGTGGGCAACAGCATGGTGCACATGATTGAACAGTATCCCGATGTGCCTTTCACCTGGCTGGAGTTCGACAACGGTGGTGACGGCGTATTTATGCTGACTCGTCAGCAAATCGTTGACGCGCAGCATCATTTCTCATTCTTTAAAGACTAAAAGCGAACATCGCAACAAGGAATCAGTATGGCCGGAAACAGCATCGGACAATTTTTTCGCGTAACCACCTTTGGCGAGTCGCACGGTATTGCGCTGGGCTGCATTGTGGATGGCGTGCCGCCGGGCATTCCATTGACTGAGGCCGATATTCAGCACGATCTCGATCGTCGTCGTCCTGGCACCTCGCGCTATACCACTCAGCGCCGTGAGCCGGATCAGGTGAAAATTTTGTCAGGCGTGTTTGAAGGCGTGACCACCGGAACCTCAATCGGTCTGCTGATTGAGAACACCGACCAGCGTTCCCAGGATTACAGCGCAATTAAAGATCTGTTCCGACCGGGCCATGCGGATTACACCTACGAACAAAAATACGGCCTGCGTGATTATCGTGGCGGCGGTCGTTCGTCGGCGCGTGAAACTGCGATGCGCGTGGCGGCGGGAGCCATCGCCAAAAAATACCTGCAAATGAAACACGGTATTCAGGTGCGTGGCTATCTGGCGCAGATTGGCGATGTCGCCTGTGAGCTGAAGGACTGGAGCATTGTTGAAGAAAACCCGTTCTTCTGCCCGGATGCCGACAAGCTGGACGCGCTGGATGAACTGATGCGGGCGCTGAAAAAAGAGGGCGACTCTATCGGTGCTAAAGTGACGGTGATGGCAGAAAATGTGCCTGCGGGTCTTGGCGAACCGGTGTTTGACCGCCTCGATGCCGATCTGGCCCATGCGCTGATGAGCATCAACGCCGTGAAAGGCGTCGAGATTGGTGACGGTTTTGCGGTGGTTAACCAGCGTGGTAGCCAGCATCGCGATGAAATCCGTGCCAACGGCTTCCAGAGCAACCATGCAGGTGGCATTCTCGGCGGTATCAGCAGCGGCCAGACCATCAGTGCAAATCTGGCGATGAAACCGACGTCCAGCATCACGGTACCGGGTAAAACCATTACCCGTGACGGCGAAGAAGTTGAGATGATCACCAAAGGTCGTCACGATCCCTGCGTCGGTATCCGCGCAGTGCCGATTGCTGAAGCGATGATGGCGATCGTGCTGATGGATCATCTGCTGCGCCAGCGTGCGCAGTGTGCTGACGTTAACTCTACTGTTCCACGCTGGTAAATCGATGCGTCGCCTGCTGCTTACCCTTGCCGCGCTGCTCTGTAGCGCCGCCGTCCATGCTGCCACCCCGTGGCAGCAAATTCACCAACCGATTAGCGGTGCGCCGCAGTCCATTGGCAGCTTTGCTAATGGTTGTATTGTGGGTGCCCAACAACTGCCGCTAAACTCGCCCGATTATCAGGTGATGCGTCAGGATCAGCGCCGCTATTTCGGCCATCCCGACCTGATCGCTTTTATTCAGCGTCTCAGTAACCAGGTCCATCAGTTGCAACTGGGGCAGGTGTTGATTGGCGATATGGGGATGGCGGCAGGTGGCCGTTTTAGCAGCGGTCATGCCAGCCATCAAACCGGGCTGGATGTGGATATCTGGCTGCAACTGCCACGCAACCGCTGGACTGCGCAGCAACTGCTGAAACCACAACCCCTTGATCTGGTCGCGCCGGATGGCAAGCAGGTGGTGGCGCGTCATTGGCAGCCGCAGATCGACAGTCTGATCAAACTGGCGGCGAAAGATGATGAAGTAACGCGTATCTTCGTCAATCCGGCGATTAAAAAGCAGCTTTGTGCCGATGCCGGTAGCGATCGTGCCTGGCTGAATAAAGTGCGTCCATGGTTTGCGCATCGTGCGCATATGCATGTACGACTGCGCTGCCCGCCGGGAAGCCTGGAATGTCAGGATCAGCCCGCACCGCCGCCGGGAGACGGTTGTGGTGCCGAGCTGGAAAGCTGGTTCCTGCCGAAACAACCGGGCAGCACCGCGCCAGTCAAAAAAGAACCGCCACCGTTGCCACCTTCATGCCAGGCATTGTTGGATAACCATCTGTTATAACAGGGACGTAAGAAGATTATGGAATGGTTTGTAGCCAGCCCTCTGGTGCTGGTGGTGTTGTTTGGTGTCTCGGTGCTGGCGGCGTTTATTGATTCTATTGCCGGTGGCGGTGGCTTGTTGACGCTGCCGTCCTTGCTGGCGGCCGGACTTTCTCCGGCCCAGGCGTTAGCCACCAATAAACTGCAATCGGTGGGGGGCTCTTTCTCCGCCAGTCTGTACTTTGTCCGGCGTGGGGTGATCAACCTCCGGGCGCAGCGGTTAAATATCGCTATGACCTTTATCGGCGCGATCTGCGGTGCGGTGCTGATCCAGCATATCAAAGCCGATATCCTGCGCCAGATCCTGCCGCTGCTGCTCATCAGTATTGGCTTGTGGTTCTTGTTGATGCCGCGTATCGGTGAACAGGATCGCGCGCAGCGTCTGCACGGTTTGGCTTATGCGCTGGTGGGCGGGGGCTGTGTCGGCTTTTACGATGGCTTCTTCGGTCCCGGAGCCGGTTCATTCTATGCGTTGGCTTTCGTCACCCTGTGTGGTTTCAATCTGGCCAAAGCCACCGCGCACGCCAAGATCCTCAACTTCACCTCCAACTTTGGCAGCCTGCTGTTCTTTATGTTTGGCGGCAAGGTGGTGTGGGGCACCGGCCTGATTATGCTGCTGGGCGCGTTTTGCGGTGCCAGACTCGGCGCGCGTCTGGTATTGAGCCGTGGTCAGAAACTGATCCGCCCGATGGTGGTGACGGTGTCTGCGGTGATGAGCGCCAAACTGTTATGGGATAGTCACGGCAGCGCGTTGCTGGCATGGATGGCCACCCTGTGATCAAACACTCGTCAATACCGGCAGCCGATGCGACAATGACGCCGGTTTTCAACAGAACAATGACATCATGAGTACAACACATCATTACCAGCAGCTGATTAGCGTGTTCGATAGCTGCTTTCAGGATGAGTTTCAGACGCGTCTAATTAAAGGCGATGACGAACCCATTTATCTTCCCGCTGATGAAACCTCACCGTGGCATCGCATTGTCTTTGCCCACGGTTTTTACGCCAGCGGCATGCATGAAATCTCCCACTGGTGTATCGCCGGTGAGGCGCGGCGCAAACTGGTCGATTTTGGTTACTGGTATTGCCCGGATGGGCGCGATGCGCAGACGCAAAACCAGTTTGAATCGGTGGAGATTAAGCCGCAGGCGCTGGAGTGGATGTTTTGTATGGCGGCGGGCTTTCCCTTCAACGTAAGTTGTGACAATCTCGAAGGAGATTGTGAGCCAGATCGCATTGCGTTTCAGCGTAAGGTGCATGCCCAGGTGATGACCTACCTTGAGCAAGGCATCCCGGCGCGTCCGGCGCGGTTTATTCAGGCATTACGAGATTATTACGGCACCCCTGCGCTGACTGCGGCACAGTTTCCCTGGCCGGAAGATCTGTGACCATTAATGAAGGAAAATTGAGATGATCGTAGAATTTGAGTCACGCATTTTGGCGCTGATTGACGATATGGTGGATCACGCCAGTGACGACGAATTGTTTGCGGGCGGTTATCTGCGCGGACATCTGACGCTGGCGGTGGCCGAAATTGAACAAAGCGGCGAACACACGCCGGAAGCGTTGCAGATTCAGGTCACCAACAGCCTGCAAAAAGCCATTGCTGCCGGTGAGCTGTCACCGCGCGATCAGGCGCTGGTGGTCGGTATGTGGGACAACCTGTTTAACCAGGCGCGTCAATCCGCCTGATGCCTCGGGGCGCATCAGCGTCCCGCCTTCTTGCCTTTCAGTAACTTCCTTACCCAGTAGCGATTCGGATTCAGTGCCGTCAGCGTGGCGGCATCCAGCGGTTGCGGCTCGCCACTCATCTGCGCCGCCAGCACTTCTGCGGCCAGCGGAGCGCTGCACAATCCCCGCGATCCCAAGGCACCCAGCACAAACAATCCCGTATAAAGCGGGGCAGTGGCGATCGCGGCGCCTTGCGCCCGCTGCTCCGCCAGCGTGGCGTATTGCTGCAGGGTTGCGTCGTAGTCCGGCGCGCTACCGACCATCGGTAGATGGTCACGCGTGGCACAACGCACGCCGATACGCGCCTCACTGCCGCTGACATCCACCTGAGCTGGCCAGTCGGCGGCGGGCAGGCAATTGATCAGCCGCTGGCGATTCTCCTGCTGATCATCGGCTCGATAATCGGTTGTGGTATCGCCACGATGATAGCTGGCCCCGATGCAATGGGTTGCGTAGTTTGGGCTGACGGGGGTGAGATAGCCGTCGTAGCACAACACGCTGCGCAATGCACCCAGTGCGGGGTTGGTTGGCACGTGGCTGACCTGGCCCGCAACCGCATATACCGGCAGATCCCGGCTCTGGTCAATATCCAGTAACGCATGACCATTCGCCAGCACCACCTGCTGATGCTGTACGTCGGGTTGTTGCGCAAAACTCAGCGTCCAGCCCTGTTCCTGCGGCGAAAGTCGGGTCACGCGATGCAACCAGTGCACACGTAATCCCAGCGTTTGCGCGTACTCCAGCACATTGCTGGTCAGTTCCGATGGCGACAGCCAGCCACCGTGTGGGTAGTAAATCCCCCCCATCGCCAATGGCACACCTGCCAGCGCTTCCGCTGCTTCTTTATTAACGCCGTAAGCGATGTCATGCGGCAGCCCCATGTTCAGCATCTGGGCGATTTTGTCGGCGCTTTTCTCGTCCCATCCCAGTTGCAGTACACCGCTCCAGTCATGTTCGAACGCGACCGGCAGCGCATCATAGAGACGTCGGGCAAAGCTGAACGCGGCGGGGAAAAAGGTTGCCAGCGCCGGATCATGCTGGTTGAGCAGCGGATAAAGCGCTCCCTGGCGGTTACCCGATGCGCCCAGCGCGGCGGCGGCATCGGCACAATACAGGGTGACGCGCCAGCCACGACGCAGCAGCGCCAGCGCCAGCACCGCACTGGCGACGCCCCCGCCAACCAGTGCTACTTCCTGGCTTTTTGCCTGCGGGCGGGCATACCACGGCTGGCGTTGGGGCAGGGCCGGAGCATCGCTGAGCTGGCCGGTCAGCATCTCGCGTTTATGGCCAAAGCCTTTGCGTTTGCTGATGTGAAAACCCGATGCCTGTAAACCGCGCCGGACAAATCCGGCCGAGGTAAAGGTTGCCAGCGTAGCGCCAGGGCGCGCCATTCGTGCCATCGCGGCAAATAAACCGGCTGTCCACATCTCCGGATTTTTCGCCGGGGCAAAGCCATCAAGGAACCAGGCATCCACCTGGCGATGCAAACTGTCATCAAAGGTATCAATTAGCGCGTTAATATCGCCTAACCACAGGTCAAGGGTGACCTCGCCGCCGCCAAACAGCAGACGCTGGCAGCCCGGCAAGGCTGCGGGCCACTGTTGTTGCAGCTGGGCGGCCCACGGTTGCAGTTCCGGCCAGTGCGCATGTGCTGCCACCAGATCTGCCTGCGTCAGCGGGAATTTTTCACAGCTGATAAAGTGCAGACGCTTCAGGCGGGCGTTGGGATGCTGGCGGCGAAAATGGTCGAAGGCCTGCCACAAGGTGAGAAAGTTAAGCCCGGTGCCGAAGCCACTTTCCGCCACAATAAACAGGTCACGATCGTGTTCAGGGAAACGTTGCGGAATGCCATTACCCGCAAGGAAAACATAGCGCGTCTCCTCCAGACCATTGTCGTTGGAGAAATAAACGTCGTCGAAGGCTTGCGAAACAGGTGTACCCTGTTCGTTCCAGTTCAGTTGTGCGTGTTCAACCGGGGATAACTTCAAGGGAAAGGCTCATATTTCAGGCAGTGGCGTGATTTTAGCGAGTGCCGTCACATGACGCAAATTTACAAAAGGAAATGGCTGATCGGACTTGTTCGGCTTACAACTGTAAGCTAGAGTGCACGTCAATCCAAAAGAAGTGGAATGAGGACTATTTGAATGAAACGTGCAGTGATTACTGGCCTGGGTATCGTTTCCAGCATTGGTAATAACCAGCAAGAGGTGCTGGCATCTCTGCGTGAAGGCCGTTCTGGCATTACTTTCTCCGAAGAGATGAAAGAAGCCGGTATGCGCAGCCACGTATGGGGTAATGTAAAACTGGATACGAACGGGCTTATCGATCGCAAAATCGTGCGTTTTATGAGTGATGCCTCTATTTACGCTTACCTTTCTATGGCGGAAGCCATCAAAGATTCTGGCCTGACCGAAGAACAGTATCAGAGCAACCCACGTGTGGGTCTGATCGCCGGTTCTGGTGGCGGTTCTCCGCGTTTCCAGGTGTTCGGTGCTGACGCCATGCGTAGCCCGCGTGGCCTGAAAGCGGTTGGCCCCTACGTGGTGACCAAAGCGATGGCTTCTGGCGTTTCCGCTTGCCTGGCCACGCCGTTCAAAATCCACGGCGTAAACTACTCGATCAGCTCCGCCTGCGCCACCTCGGCACACTGCATCGGTAACGCAGTTGAGCAGATCCAGTTGGGCAAACAGGATGTGGTATTTGCTGGCGGCGGCGAAGAGCTGAGCTGGGAAATGGCCTGTGAGTTCGATGCCATGGGCGCACTCTCCACCAAATACAACGAAACGCCGGAAAAAGCGTCGCGTACCTATGACGCAAACCGTGATGGCTTCGTCATCGCTGGCGGCGGCGGTATGGTCGTGGTTGAAGAACTGGAACACGCACTGGCGCGTGGCGCGCATATCTATGCGGAAATCGTTGGCTACGGCGCAACCTCTGATGGCGCGGATATGGTCGCACCGTCAGGTGAAGGCGCAGTGCGCTGCATGAAGATGGCGATGCAGGGTCTGGATACGCCGATCGATTACCTGAACAGCCACGGCACGTCTACCCCGGTAGGCGATGTGAAAGAGCTGGGTGCGATTCGTGAAGTGTTCGGTGACAACACACCGTACATCTCTGCCACTAAAGCCATGACCGGCCACTCACTGGGTGCGGCAGGCGTGCAGGAAGCGATCTACACCCTGCTGATGCTGGAGCACAGCTTCATCGCGCCAAGCATCAACGTGGAAGAACTGGATGACGCGGCGAAAGGCATGAATATCGTGACTCAGCCGACAGAAAAAGCGCTGACTACCGTGATGTCTAACAGCTTCGGCTTCGGCGGCACCAACGCCACCCTGACGATGCGTAAATATCCGGCATAACATCCGTTCGCTTGCTTGCACGAGGGTCGGTTAATCCGGCCCTCGCTGTTTTGACATTCTTCGCTTCGCTTGCCACAATCAATTCCCTCATCCCGTAATACGTAAGCGTTCACGTGAATCAACGCACCCGTTTCTGTTAATCACAGGAGACGTGCGTGTGTCTGGTTTTCGCCTGCATGGCACGTCTCAGAACAAGGAGTTACGTCCATTATGTCTACTGCTGCCGATGCGCAGACGCAATCTGTGTTTCCTTTAGCCTGCACCTCCTTTGCGGTATTCCTGACCTATCTGACGGCGGGATTGGCGCTGCCAGTGATCCCATTGTATGTCCACCAGGAGCTGGGCATGAACAACGTCATGGTTGGCGTGGCGGTGGGGATTCAGTTCTTTGCCACGTTGCTGACGCGCAGCTTTGCCGGACGGCGGGCGGATCAGCACGGGGCCAAACTCACGACCCAACATGGCATGATGGCGATTGCGCTGGTGGGCGTGGCTTATCTGGCGGCGGCGCTGTTGCCAGTGTCACCGTGGGGGAAGTTTGGCCTGCTGGCGCTAGGCCGCCTGCTGCTGGGCTTTGGTGAAAGCCTGTTGCTGACCGGTAATCTCACCTGGGGCATGGGGCTGGTGGGGAGTCGGCGTTCCGGGCTGGTGATGTCGTGGAATGGGATGGCGATTTATGGATCGCTGGCCGCTGGGGCACCGCTCGGATTGCTGGTTCATCAGTACGCCGGATTTGCCGCCTTGGGGGGCGTGGCGCTGCTGTTGCCGTTGCTGGCGCTGGCGATGAACAGCTGGATTGCCCCAGTGCCGGTGATGGGCGGTGAACGTCCTTCGCTGTTTAGCGTGGTGAAAACCATCTTTCAGCCGGGTCTGGCTCTGGCGTTGCAGGGCACCGGTTTTGCGGTGATCGGTACCTTCACCTCGTTGTACTTTGCTGCGCAGCAGTGGGGCAATGCCGGTCTGGCGCTCACCGCCTTCGGGTGTGCTTTTGTGCTGGTGCGGGTGTTGTTTGGCGGCCTGCCGGATCGTCACGGTGGGGTGCGGGTCGCGATGGTGTCTCTGCTGGTTGAGGCCATCGGCCTGACGCTGCTGGCGCTGGCCGGGCAGGGCTGGGTCGCCTTGCTGGGGGCGGCGTTGACCGGCAGCGGCTGTTCGTTGATCTTCCCGGCGTTGGGCGTGGAGGTGATCAAACGCGTCTCACCGCAGATTCGCGGCACCGCGCTGGGCGGTTTCTCGGCGTTTCAGGACATTGCTTACGGTGCCAGCGGCCCGTTGACCGGATTACTGGCCACGGCGCTGGGTTACGGTTCGGTCTATGCCGCAGGTGCCTGCTGCGCGGTTCTGGGCATCGTGGTCACCTGGCGTTTTGCCCGGAGCGCGACAACAGCGTAACCAGCTTATCGCAGGCACTGACAATTTCACCGGGTGTCAGTGCGGCGAAACCCAACAGCCAACCCGGCTGCCACGCCGGTCCCGCATACAGCGGCGACAGCCGTGGCAGCTGCAATCCTAATGCTTGCCCTTGGGCGGTGAGCGTCGCTTCTTCCCCCTGTAATAACCGTACTGTCAGTTGCAAGCCGCCGGTCGCCGGGAACGCTGCCAGCCACGGGGCACAGCGCGTGCTGAGTTGTTGGAGCAGCACATCACGACGGCTGTGGTACAGCTGGCGCATCAGGCGCAGGTGGCTGGCGAAATGTCCCTGCTGGATAAATTCGGCGGTGATCGCCTGTGGCAGCAACGCGCTGTGGCCGTCCAGCACGCTGCGGGCACGGCCCAGCGCATCTACCAGCGCGGGAGGCACCACCATCCATGCCAGTCGCAGCGAGGGAAATAAGGATTTGGAAAATGTCCCAAGACTGATCACCCGGCTATCCGCTTCCAGTCCTTGCAACGCCGGTTGCGGACGTTCGTCATAGTGAAATTCGCTGTCGTAATCATCCTCAATCAGCCAGCTCTGCTGCTGACGCGCCCAGGCCAGCCACGCAAGGCGACGTGCGAGACTCATCGGTGTCCCGGTCGGATAATGGTGTGACGGGGTGAGATAGACCAGCTTTGCGTTGCCATCGAGTGGCACGGCACCGGCGGCATCCAGCGGCATCGCCCGGCAGCGGGCACCCGCAGCGAGAAACGCATTGCGCGCACCGGGATAACCCGGTTCCTCCAGCCAGACATCGTCGCCACTATCCAGAAACATCAACGCCAGCAACTGTAACGCCTGCTGGGAGCTGGTCAGGATCAACACTTGCTCGGCGCTACAGCGTACACCGCGTGACAGCGCCAGATAATCAGCCAGCGCCTGGCGTAGCGGCGCATAGCCACCAGGGTCGCCATACCCCATCACTTGACTGCCGAGTGAACGTTGTACGCTGGCGCTGATGCGACGCCAGGTGGTATGCGGAAAGGCGCGTAGTTCCGGCGAACCGGCGGCAAAGGCAGAGGGAAAAGGCGGGTCCTGACACCCCCCGGTCGCCAGAACCTGGCTGCCACGCGCAGAAAAGCGCAGGCCACTGCGCGGCTGCTCTTGCGGCGTGCGCGGCGGCATAGCAATCGCAACAAACGTGCCACGTCCGCTGTGACGTTGCAGATAGCCTTCACTCTCCAGTTGGGCATAGGCGGCCTCCACCGTTACCCTTGAGAGGCTGAGGTCACTGGCGAGCTGACGACTGGAAGGGATCTTCTGCCCGTAACGCAGATGGCCGCTGGCAATCGCCTGACGTAATGTCGCGCACAACCGTTCGCGCAGACCGCCCTGGCTTTGATGGCTGAACAGGGTCAGCAGAGGGGATGGTGTCATAGTGGTCTTATCATCGGGTGAAAAGTGGTATCAATATGCAGACCACTTTGCCGTACACTGAAGGAAATTCAAAGCAGGAGAATGCGATGTCATCTGTCTTAGCCTTTCCCCCAGCCAGCGCCTCCGCAAGCATGGCCTATTTACAACACAAGCTGGCGTACTACACCGACGCCTGGGATTTAGCCGAAGATATGGCGAACGGTTGCGATGCGATCGTGGTATTCGACGCCCGATCGTATGAGGTGTATCAGGCCGGACATCTTTGCGGTGCTCTCTCGTTGCCGCACCGCACCATCAGCGCCGCCACCACTGCGCATCTGGATCGGCAAAAAGTCTATATCACCTATTGTGATGGTATTGGCTGCAATGGCTCGACCAAAGCGGCACTGAAGCTGGCGGCATTGGGTTTTCAGGTGAAGGAACTGATTGGCGGGTTGGATTTCTGGAAACGTGACGGTCATCCGCTGGCATGGGGCAGCGCGCCGGGCGAATGGCCTGCCGCCGCGCCTGCCGCCTCGTGCGGTTGTTAAATCACAGGAAAATCCACAGCAGGAAAATAAACACCACCAGCGCCAGACTGAGGGTCAACGCCGGGCGCTGGGCCAGCGGTGCAGGCAGTTGACTGAGCCAGGAGGGTGCCCAGATCGGTTGCGGGCGCAACTCGCTGCCGGCCAACGGCTGTTCGAGATTTTTCTCGGCGCGACGGCTGAACAGCAGGTTGAGTAAATCCTGAGTTTGCGCGGGCGTCAGCACCGTCTGCGGTGTGGCCTGGAAACGCTGCTGGCTGTAATCCTCCAGCAGGCGTTGTTCGCTGGAGGTTAGCGGCTGTTTGAGCGAACTTTCCAGCATGTGCAGCGTGGGGGCGCTCTGTTGACTGAGCGTCTGGCGGACCTGCAAATATTGCGTCAGCAACGGGAAATGGCGCGACGGAATCGGGTCGCCACTCTTCAGATTCACCAGCTTGAGCACATCCTCCAGCACCTTCACCGGCGACTCACCGGTCGTGGCGGCCAGACGTGTCACTTGTTGATTCAGTGCCTGATGTTCAGCAGGCAGCAGGGTACGATCGCTGATGCGCGTTTGTTGTGGCTGCGGAATCGCTATCTGCCCATTCTGCAACATGGTCAGCACCTGACGCAGTTGATCCGGCGACAGCGCGCTCAATACCGTCTGATTAAACTGCTGGCGGATAAAATCACTCACCGCCTGACGATTGTTCCCCTGCGGCAGTTTTTCCAGCAGTTGCTGCAACAGCTGGCGCGTGGCATGGCTATCCTGCACCTGAGTCAGGCGACTGTTGAGATGTTGTTCGGCAGCAGGAAAATGGCGCGATTGCAGTTCCGCATCGTTCTTGACGCCAACTTCATGACGCACCCCGGCCCACAGTTCAGGGGCTTTCAGGGTGCTGAGCGACATAATACGCACGATCAGGCGTTCCAGCGTGGTGCGCTGTGCCGGGCTTAACGGCTGCTCGCCAGCAGGTCCGCCGGGACGGCCAGTGGCGTTGGTGAGAGGGGAACGATCGCCCGCGGGCACACCGGGACCGCTAATAGGTTGCATGGCGGAATCCTTGAAAACCGAGTCAGATCCGGGTGCGCCGGAAAAACGAGGCCATATGATAGCAAATGCCCCCGGGAAATCCACGGGGGCAGCCGAAGGCAGGGAATTATTTTAGCTCAACCAGACGCACGCGTTTACGCCGCCAGCGTTTCCAGAGGGGGGGAACAATCAGCACCGCCACGGCCAGTACCAGCAATACTTTGCAGATCAGGCTTTCCCACAGGATCGGCAGGTTACCGTTGCTGATCGACAATGCGCGACGCAGGTTTTGCTCCAGCATCTCCCCCAGCACAAAGCCGAGGATCAGCGGCGACATCGGGAAATCCATTTTACGCAGGATATACCCGAAAATGCCCAATCCGACCATCAGCAGCAAGTCGAAGGTGGTACTGTGCACCGCATACACGCCCACCGCCGAAATGGCCGCAATCGCCGGAACCAGAAACCACAGCGGAATCGTCAGCATGCGCGCGAACAGGTTGATCATCGGGATGTTCATAATCAGCAGCATGACGTTGCCAATCAGCAGCGCAGCGATCAATCCCCAGACGATATCCGGCTGTTCGGTAAACATCGCCGGGCCAGGGGTGATGTTATACAGCGTCAGTGCGCCAACCATCACTGCTGTGGTGCCGGAACCGGGAATGCCCAGCGTCAGCATCGGGATAAACGAACCGCAGGCCGAGGCGTTATTCGCCGCTTCCGGGGCGGCCACACCACGAATGTCGCCTTTGCCAAACTGATCGCTACCGCTGATCTTTTTCTCGCTCATATAGGCGATGGCGCTGGCAATGGTGGCCCCGGCACCGGGCAGTACGCCAACAAAGAAGCCGATAAAGGAGGCGCGCAGGGTGGCACCGGTCGCCATCGCCGCTTCTTTCATGTTGAACAGCATGCGACCGCTGGCGCGTACCATCTTCTGACCGCTGCTGGTGGATTCCAGCATCAGCAGAATTTCGCTTACCGAGAACAAGCCAATCACCACCACCACGAACTGAATGCCGTCGGAGAGATGCACGCTGTCAAAGGTGAAGCGATAGACGCCGGTGTTGGCATCGACGCCCACGGTCGCCATCCCCAGCCCCATCAGCGCCGCGAGGAACGACTTCAGCGGGTTGTGGCTCATCATGCTACCGAGGCAGGCGATGGCGAACACCATCAACGCAAAATACTCCGCCGGGCCAAACGCCAGCGACCAGTTCGCCAGTAGCGGCGCGAACAGGATGATGCCGAGGATGGCAATGGTGGAACCGACAAACGAACTGACGGCGGAAATCGACAGCGCCACCCCCGCTTTGCCCTGCTGCGCCATTGGATAGCCATCCAGTGCCGTCATAATGGCTCCGGCGTCACCCGGCACATTGAGCAGAATCGACGAGATGCGCCCACCATATTCACAGCCGATATACACCGTTGCCAGCAGAATCAACGCCGATTCAGCGGGGAGGTGCAGGGCAAAGGCCAGCGGCATCAGGATCGCCACGCCGTTAATTGGCCCAAGCCCCGGCAGCAAACCGACAATGGTGCCAATAAAACAGCCGATCAGGGCGATCATCAGGTTTTCCGGCGTCATGGCGACGGCGAAACCTTGCATCAGAAAAGACCAGGTATCCATCATAATCTCCCGTTAACTGAACCAGCTACCCACCGGCAGCGTGACATCCAGCAGATGATCAAAGGCGTAAAACAGCGCTATGCCCATTACGCCGCCAGAAATCACCGCCGCCCACCAGCGTGCGCCAAACAGCAGGCCAATGCCGAAGGTCAACAGGGTGGTGCAAAGGGCAAACCCCATACGTTCAAACAGCCAGCCATACAGCATCAACATCAGACACAGAACGATAAGTTTTCTCAGCGTGGCTGGCGCGGGCCAATGTACGGCATCGGGTTGGCGCAACAGCATCAACACCGAACACAAGGCCATCAGCCCGAGCAGCAGCATCGGGAAGGGGCGTGGGCCGACCGGCTCGTAACTGTATTCGCTCTGGATTTGCCAGGCGATAAACAGTCCGGCGATACACAGCAACAGCCAGACGGAGGCAAAAATACGATCGCTCATATTGCCCCCTTATTTCGCCAGACCGAACGATTTAGCCTGTTCACGATAGGTGGCGACCTGTTTTTTGACATACGCGTCTAACTCGCTGCCAAACAGGTTGAACTCAAACAGGCCGCGCATATCGCGCTGCTGCTGGAACTCTTTGGTGGTCACCAGCTTTTTAAACGCATCCTCCCACCATTGATAATCGGCATCGCTCACTTTTGGCCCCAGGTAGTAACCACGGATAATCGGCCATTCAACGTTGAAGCCCTGTTCTTTGGCGGTGGGAATTTGCGCCAGTTCGCCCGGTAGACGTTTGTCAGCCATCACCGCCAGCACACGCATTTTGCCACCTTGCAAATGGGGCACCATTTCACTCATATCACCCGAAACCACCTGGATATGGTTGCCGAGCAGCGCCGTCACCGGTTCGCCACCCCCTTCAAACGCGACATAACGCATGTTGCGCGGATCAATACCGGCCTCTCGCGCCAGCAGCGCGGTTTTCATCCAGTCCTGACTGCCGATTGACGCACCGGCACCCACCACCACTTTGGTAGGATCTTTTTTCATCGCTTCCATCAATTCACCGAGGGTTTGCCACGGTGCATCGTTACGTACCGCCACCATGCCGTAGTCCGTACCGATGGCGGCCAGCCACTTCACGTCGTCCACCGAATAGCGGCCAAACTTACCTTGTGACAGGTTAAGTAGCGAACCACCGGAGAAGGCGACCAGCGTGCCTGCTTCCGCCGGGCGCTGGGCAATAATGGCGTTATAAGCCACGGCACCGACGCCGCCCGGCATGTAAGTGACGCGCATCGGCGTGGTAATTTGCCCGGTTTCCTGCAATGACACCTGCAACAGCTTGCAGGTGAGGTCAAAACCGCCGCCGGGTTTAGCCGGGGCAATGCATTCGGTGCGTTCCGGCGTTGCCGCCCATGTCAGCGAAGCAGCCAGCGCCAACACGCTGGCAGCAAGGGAGGTGCGAATCTTGTTTTTCATGTGTCGCTCCATTGAGGGTTACAGTTTGTGATTGCCGCCGAACATTCGCGGTTAATGGATTGTTAAGGGGTTAGCCTTTCATTTACCTTTCACTTTTCAGGGAAAATGGCGGGGTGTGACATGCGTCTCTTACTGGTGGAAGACACGGTTGAGCTGGCGGGCTGGTTGCAAAAAGCACTGACGCAAAAGGGATTTGCGGTGGATTGGGTCGCGGATGGTGTGGCGGCGGACCATGTGCTACAAAGCGAAGAGTATGCGCTGGTGGTGCTGGATGTGACCCTGCCGCGTATGAATGGTCTTGAGGTGCTGGCGCGTCTGCGGCGACGCGGGCAGCAGGTACCGGTACTGCTGCTGACCGCGCGCAGTGCACTGGCACAACGGGTGCAGGGACTCAACGCCGGAGCCGATGATTATCTCACCAAACCTTTCGAACTGGATGAGCTGGAGGCACGCTTGCGTGCCTTGCTGCGTCGTGGTCACGGCCAGATGCCACAATCACAGGTGATAGGCCAGCTTGAGCTGGATAATCAGGGTTGTTTCCTGCTGAATCGGAAGCCTTTGCGTCTGACGCCGCGCGAAGCCAGCGTGCTCACCACGCTGATGCGCCGACCTGGCCATCCGGTATCGCGCCAGCATCTGTATGAACAAACTTTCACGTTATGTGATGAAGCCAGCCAGGAAACGATTGAGTTATATGTCCATCGGGTGCGCAAAAAACTGGCGGGCAGCGACGTGGCGATTGTCACGTTGCGCGGCCTGGGCTACAGCCTTGAGTGCCAGCGATGCGGTTGATCCACTCACTGCGCGGCGAGCTGCTGGCATGGTTGGGGCTGCCGTTGTTGCTGTTGTGGGGCGTATCGGTTTATACCCACTACTACAGCGCGCTCCAGGCGGCCAATCAAGCCTATGACCGATCGCTGCTGGCTTCAGCGCGCACCGTGGCTGAACGGCTGGTGGTGCGTCAACAGCAGTTACAGGTGGATGTGCCTTGGGTGGTGCTCGACAGTTTTGAACGCAATATGAGCGACCAGCTTTTTTATCAGGTGATTTCGCCGCAAGGGCAAACCCTGTCAGGCTATGACGATTTGCCGCCACTGCCGCGCAATGCTCCACTTTCTACGCTGTTTCCGGCATTGGTGCATTTTTACGATGGGCGCTACCGTCAGCAACCGATCCGCGTGGTGGCCCTGTGGCAGCCGGTGAGTGACGAAGGCGTGCAGGGCATGGCGCTGGTGCTGGTCGCGGAAACACTGAATTCACGCCATGCCTTTGCGGAAGGGTTATTGCGTACCGCGTTGATTAGCCAGAGCATTCTGGTACTGATGACGCTATTGCTGGCCGGTTGGTTACTGCGCAAGGTGCTGCGCCCGTTGCGGCGATTGTCGCGGCTGATGCTGCGGCGCGCACCCGGCGAACTGACGCCGCTGCCATCGCTGTTGCCATGGTCAGAACTGCAACCGCTGATCATCGCCTTCAACCGTCATCTGGAGCGTTTGCGCGGTTTGCTGGCGCGTCAGGAGCGCTTCAGCGCCGATGTGTCGCATCAGTTGCGGACGCCGTTAACCATTTTGAAAACCCAGGTGGGCGTCGCGTTGAACAGCGACGATCCACAGCAATGGCGCGAAAGCCTGCACGGTATGCGTCATACGCTCGATGACACCGTACAGCTGACCGATCGCCTGTTACAACTGGCACACATCAAAGCGCGTCACGGTGAAGATAAATCCATGACGCGTGTTGATCTGGCGGCGATAGTGCAGCAGGCGTGCTTTAGCGGCTATGCGGCGGCGCGACATAAACAGATCGATCTCGGCTATGAGGGAGCCAGTCATTGCGAGGTACAAGGTGATGCCCTGTTACTGGCCGAACTGTGTGCCAATTTACTGGATAACGCCATCAAGTACACCCCGGCGCACGGCACCGTCACGGCAAGAATCAGCGCCGTAGGGCTGGAGATTGAGGACAGCGGTCCGGGGATTGAGGATGCGCACCAACAGCGGGCGCTGCAACCGTTTTCCCGACTTGATCATGGACAGCAGCAACCTGGCACGGGCATCGGGCTGGCGTTAGTGAAGGATATCTGCACCTGGCACGGTGCACATTTGCGCTTGGATCGTAGCCCGCAGTTGGGCGGGCTACGGGTGACCATCAGTTTTCATTGACCGGCGGTGACACGACGCGGACACGACGCAGTGGCGTGCGCAGACGCTGCGCCAGAATCACCCCCAGCAGCGTCATCCCGCCGCCGATCCAGTGATACGCATGCAACTGTTCATGCAGAAACAGCACCGCAATGATGGCGGTGAATGCCGGGACGAAATTCATAAAGATGCTGGTGGTACTGGCACCCAGGCGCTGTACGCCAAGGATCCACAGGAAAGGCGCGATAATCGACGCGAACAAACCGGCAAACAGCACCAGCGGGATATTGTGCGTGTTCAGTGACACATCCGGCGCGCGCAGGAAACCGGGCAACAGCAACAACACACCAAAAACAATCTGCACATACAAACTCTGCCAGGTGGGCAGCGGAATTGCCCAACGTTTGGTGAGCACGCCGTACAACGCATAAGAGGTGGAGGCCGCCAGCATCATCAACTCACCGTTGCCGAGACGCTGATCCAGCAACTGGGCCGGGTTACCGGCGCTCACCAGCCACACCAGACCAGCAAACGACAACAACCCGCCAAACAAAATGCCGCGTGTCGGTGCCAGGCGTAATACCACCAAGCTCAGCAAAATGGTCAGCAGCGGAATGGTCGCGCCGAGGATCCCCATCATCACTGCCGATACGCTGTGCGCCGCATAATAGGCCAGGCTTTGATACAACACCATGCCAAGCAGACCGAGGATCAATAAGCGCCCGCTACTGGCCACAATTTGGCGACGATGACGCCAGACGCCCGGCAACGCAAACGGCGTCAGCACCACCAGCGCCAGAATCCAGCGATAGAATGAGATCGCGGCAGGATCGATGCTACCGGCGGAGAGTTTGCTCACGATGGTGTTGATCGACCAGATCAGCACCGCCACCAGTGGAAACAGAAAGTTCATCGTACAGCTCCTGAAAGTAAACGCGAATAGTTTACATTTGACCGGTTTAGAGCAGATAATTAAAATCGGACAAAAATCATTGATGACCGGACAGAATGAATTTACAGGTCGAGTATCAGCCGCCCGTTGATGCGTCGCAATTGCGCTACTTTATGCGCTTCGAACAGGCCAACGCTAAAACCGAATACCTGCCGCATGCTCACGCCTGGGGGCAGGTGATTTTCGTCAAAAGCCACGTGCTGGAGATGGAGGTGGAAGGGGAGCGTCTGCTGACCCCGGCTGATATGCCGATCTGGATACCTCCCGGTCATCGCCACAGTAGCTATAACCATCGGCAGTCGCTGTTTCGTACCTTTAATCTGGCGACGGACTTGTGCGATGGCTTGCCGCAACAAGCTTGTCTGCTGAATGTCGATACCATCGTTCATGCCATTATGGACGAGTTTGCCCGGCGTGGCCTGGAGCAGCCGCTCAGCGATGCCGACTGGCGCTTGTGTGAGGTACTGGGCGATCGACTGCGCCTCGCGCCAGTCCAGAAAAGTTACCTGCCTGGCTCGAATGACAAACTTCTCGCTCCGATCCTGCATGCTTTGCAGGTGCACCCTGGCGATAACACGACGCTGGCACAATGGGCAAAGCGCGTATTTACCACCGAGCGCACGTTGGCGCGACGTTGCCAGCAGCAACTGAATATGTCGTTTAGCGAGTGGCGACAGCGCCTGCGTTTTTTACGTGCTATCACCTTGCTGGAGCAGGGCATCAGCGTCCAGGCCATCGCCCATGAGCTGGGCTACAGTTCCGCTTCTGCACTGATTGTGATGTTTCAACATCAGGCGGGCACGACACCGGATCGCTATCGTAGTCGGTTAGGTTAATCAAAGGCTTTGTGCCAGAATATGGCCCTTGCGAATTTACAGGACAGCCGTGGTGAAAATTCTCGTCGATGAAAACATGCCTTACGCCCGTGAACTCTTTAGCCGTACCGGCGAAGTGCGGGCCGTGCCGGGACGTCCCTTACCGGAAGCGGAACTGGCCGATGCCAGCGGGCTGATGGTGCGCTCGGTGACCAAAGTCAACGCCGCATTACTGGCGGGCACGCCGGTGAAATTTGTTGGCACCGCCACGGCGGGTACTGACCATATCGATGAGGCTTCGCTGGCGGCGGCGGGCATCGCGTTCTCGGCCGCGCCGGGCTGTAACGCCATTGCGGTTGTGGAGTACGTCTTCTCATCGTTGCTGTTGCTGGCAGAACGCGATGGCTTTGCGCTGCGCGATCGTACCGTGGGGATTGTGGGTGTCGGTAATGTTGGTGGCCGCCTGCACAAACGTTTGCAGGCCTGGGGGGTGAAAACCCTGCTGTGTGACCCGCCGCGTGCCGATCGTGGCGATGCGGAAGATTTCCGATCGCTGGATGAGGTAGTGGCCCAGGCGGATATCCTGACCTTCCATACCCCGCTGTTTAAAGATGGGCCCTATAAAAGCTGGCATTTGGCCGATGCGGCCTTGTTGATGGCGCTGAAGCCCAACGCCATTCTGATCAATGCCTGCCGTGGCGCGGTGGTCGATAACGCCGCGTTGCTGGATGTATTGAACATTCGCCAGGATCTCAGCGTGGTGCTGGACGTGTGGGAACCGGAACCGGAGCTGTCGCTGGAATTGTTGGATAAGGTGGATATCGCCACCGCCCATATCGCCGGTTATACCCTCGAAGGCAAGGCGCGCGGCACTACGCAGGTCTTTGAAGCCTGGTGTGCGTTTCTCGGCCAGCCACAACAGGTGCCGCTGGAAAGCCTGTTGCCCGCACCGGAATTTGGCAGCATTACCTTACACGGCAAGCTTGATCAGCCAACGCTGAAACGCCTGGTGCACCTGGTGTATGATGTGCGCCGTGATGATGCGCCGCTGCGCAAAGTCGCGGCGATTCCGGGCGAGTTTGATCGCCTGCGTAAGCAATATGAAGAACGTCGGGAATGGTCGTCATTGCAGGTGATCTGCGATGATGCAGAGGCGGCGGCGATGTTGAATCAACTCGGTTTCCGCGCCAGTCTGCAGCACAGTTAAACGGCCCCTGGCGGGATAAATCTTAATTCTTGGGCGGTGAAGGTCACCGCCTTCTGTTTTTATGTCATTGTCTGGAGTAAACCAACATGTCTGACGGCTGGAATATTGCGCTATTGGGCGCGACAGGCGCAGTAGGGAACGCTGTACTGGAACTGCTGGCTGAACGCCAGTTCCCGGTTGGTGAGATATATCTGCTGGCGAGCGAGAACAGCGCGGGTGAAACTCTGCGTTTTGATGGCCGTTCGGTACGGGTACAGGATGCGGCGGAATTCGACTGGGCGCAGGCGCAGCTGGCATTTTTTGCCGCGGGTCGTACCGCCTCAGCGCGTTACGCCGAAGAAGCGGCCAGCCAGGGTTGCCTGGTGATCGACAGCAGCGACATGTTCGCGCTGGAGCCGGACGTGCCGCTGGTGGTGCCGGATGTGAATCCACAGGTGCTGGCGGATTATCGTAATCGCAACATCATCAGCGTGGCGGATAGTCTGGCCAGCCAGTTGCTGAGTGCAATCAAACCGCTGGTGGATGCGGCTGGTCTGGGGCGTTTGCAGGTGACTAACCTGATTTCGGTCTCCAGTGATGGCAAGAGCGCCGTGGATGCTCTGGCGGGTGAAAGCGCGCGTTTGTTGAATGGCGTACCGGCGGATGAACATTATTATGGCCGTCAGCTGGCGTTTAACCTGTTGCCACAGCAGGTCGACAGCAACGGCAGCGTCGAGAGCGAACGTCGTCTGGTTGATCAGGTGCGCAAAGTGTTACAAGACGAAGGCCTACCGATTGCGGTGAGCAGCGTGCAGGCTCCGGTGTTCTACGGGAATGCGCAGATCGTGCATCTGGAGAATCTGCGTCCGTTGTCGGCAGAAGAAGCACGTGATGAGCTGGCACGCGCCGAGGATATCCGCCTGAGCGACGAAGGCGATTATCCGACGCAGGTCCAGGACGCCTCCGGTAACGGCGAGCTGAGCGTGGGCTGTGTGCGCAACGATTACGGTATCCCTGAGTTGCTGCAATTCTGGTCAGTGGCGGACAACATTCGCTTCGGCGGTGCGCTGATGGCGGTAAAAACCGCTGAGAAGCTGGTGCAGGAGTATTTGTATTAATGTTGTCTGAAGGTAACACGCATAAGCTGGCGCTGGGTATTGAGTATGACGGCAGCCGTTATTATGGCTGGCAGCGGCAGCAGGAAGTACGCAGCGTGCAGGAAAAGCTGGAAAAAGCGCTGTCGAAAGTGGCTAACCATGACGTGAGCGTGTTCTGCGCCGGACGAACCGATGCCGGTGTGCATGGTACGGGGCAGGTGGTGCATTTCGAAACCACCTCACAGCGTGCCGATGGGGCCTGGACGCTGGGCGTCAATGCCAACCTGCCGCCGGATATCGCCGTGCGTTGGGTCAAAGCGGTGCCGGAAACGTTTCATGCGCGCTTCAGCGCGACGGCGCGGCGTTACCGCTACGTGATTTACAATCAGCGGCTGCGTCCGGCGATTCTCGGCAGCGGTGTCACGCATTTTTATCATCCGCTAGATGTGGAAAAGATGCAGCGCGCCGGGCAATGCCTGCTGGGCGAAAATGATTTCACCTCATTTCGTGCCGTGCAGTGCCAGTCACGGACACCGTGGCGCAATGTGATGCATCTCAACGTCACGCGCCAGGGACCGTATGTGATTGTGGATATCAAAGCGAATGCGTTTGTGCATCATATGGTGCGCAACATAGTAGGCAGCCTGATGGAAATTGGCTGCGGCAATCAGCCGGAAAGCTGGATGGCAACGCTGTTGGCAGCGAAAGATCGCACGCTGGCCGCAGCGACCGCCAGAGCCGAGGGGTTGTATTTGGTGGCGGTGGATTATCCATCCCACTTTGCGTTACCTCAGCCTGCGCTGGGACCATTGTTCCTCGCGGATTAATTGTTACTCGAAGGATGTAAGGAGCCTGGCTTTATGGAGTTCATCCATTTTATCGTCGATTTTATTCTGCATATTGATGTGCATTTGGCCGAGCTGGTGGCGCAGTACGGCATCTGGATTTACGCCATTCTGTTCCTGATTCTGTTCTGTGAAACCGGCCTGGTGGTGACACCGTTCCTGCCGGGGGATTCGCTGCTGTTTGTTGCCGGGGCGCTGGCGGCACTGCCGAGTAATGATCTCAATGTGCATCTGATGGTGGCCCTGATGGTGATCGCTGCCATTCTCGGTGACGCTGTGAACTACACCATTGGCCGTCTGTTTGGCGAGAAGTTATTCCGTAATCCCAACTCCAAGATTTTCCGTCGCAGCTATCTGGATAAGACCCACGCTTTCTACGATCGTCACGGTGGCAAAACCATAATACTTGCACGCTTTGTACCAATCGTGCGAACCTTTGCCCCCTTTGTGGCAGGGATGGGGCACATGTCCTATCGTCACTTCGCGCTCTTTAACGTTGCGGGTGCATTGCTGTGGGTATTGCTGTTCTCTTACGCGGGCTATCTGTTTGGTGATTTGCCGGTGGTGCAGGAGAACCTGAAACTGTTGATTGTCGCTATCATTGTGGTGTCGATTCTGCCGGGCGTGATTGAAGTCTGGCGTCATCGTCGTCAGGCGCGTCAGCAAAAACCTCAGTAAGCCCGTAACCAGATTTTTATCCACAGCGAGAAGCGGTTGTGGTTTAATGAGCGACATTTACGGCCTGCTGAAGGTGATTTCAGCAGCAATGAGAAGACTGGACCAGGTCGGTTTTAAACAGAAAGGTCATCAATGAGCTGGATTGAACGCATACTTAACAAAAGCAATATTACGCCGACGCGCCGTGCCAACATCCCGGAAGGGGTCTGGACCAAGTGCGACAGCTGTGGCCAGGTGCTGTATCGCGCCGAGCTGGAGCGTAATCTTGAGGTCTGCCCGAAGTGCGACCATCACATGCGCATGCACGCCCGTGAGCGCCTGCATAGCCTGCTGGATGAAGGAACGCTGGTAGAATTAGGTAGCGAGCTGGAACCGAAGGATCTGTTAAAGTTCCGTGACTCGAAGAAGTACAAAGATCGTCTGGCGGCGGCTCAGAAAGAGACCGACGAGAAAGATGCTCTGATCGTGATGAAAGGCCAGCTGCACGGCATGCCGATCGTTGCTGCTGCGTTTGAGTTCTCCTTTATGGGCGGCTCAATGGGTTCTGTCGTGGGTGCGCGTTTCGTGCGTGCGGTTGAGCAGGCGTTGGAAGACAACTGCCCGCTGATCTGCTTCTCCGCCAGTGGCGGTGCGCGTATGCAGGAAGCGCTGATGTCGCTGATGCAGATGGCGAAAACCAGCGCAGCACTGGCGAAAATGCAGGAACGCGGTCTGCCGTATATTTCAGTACTGACTGACCCGACCATGGGCGGCGTATCAGCCAGCTTCGCGATGCTGGGCGATCTCAACGTGGCGGAACCGAAAGCGTTGATCGGCTTTGCCGGTCCGCGTGTTATCGAACAAACCGTCCGCGAAAAACTGCCGCCGGGCTTCCAGCGCAGTGAGTTCCTGATTGAAAAAGGCGCGATCGATATGATCATCCGTCGTCCGGAGATGCGCTTTAAGCTGGCCAGCCTGCTGGCGAAAATGATGAACCTGCCAGCGCCGCTGCAGGATGGTGATCAGCCGATTGCGGCTGAGCCGGAGAGCAACGAGGCCTGACAGGCAACGGAAAGGCGCAGTAATGCGCCTTTTCACCAATGCACCGTATAAAGTTAGTTAACGGGACACATGGACACTCTTCACCTTCCTCAAGCCACGTCGCCTTTGGCCACGTGGCTTCATTATCTTGAACATCTGCATTCTCAGCCTATCGAACTGGGGCTGGACCGTATTCAGCGCGTCGCCGCACGCCTTGACCTGCTCAAACCTGCGCCATTTGTCTTCACCGTTGCCGGTACTAACGGCAAAGGCACCACCTGCCGCACGCTGGAAACCTTGCTAATGGCGGCCGGATACCGCGTAGGCGTCTACAGCTCGCCGCATCTGGTGCGTTACACCGAGCGGGTGCGCGTTCAGGGCGCTGAGCTGGATGAAGCGCTGCACAGCGCCAGCTTCGCGGACATTGAAGCCGGGCGCGGTGACATTTCTCTGACCTACTTCGAGTTCGGCACCTTATCGGCATTAAATCTGTTCCGGGCGGCGAATCTTGATGTGGTGATCCTCGAAGTCGGCCTTGGCGGACGTCTGGATGCGACCAATATTGTTGATGCGGATGTTGCCGTGATCACCAGCATCGCACTGGATCATACCGACTGGCTGGGACCGGATCGCGAAAGCATTGGCCGCGAGAAAGCGGGCGTGTTTCGTGGCGGCAAACCGGCAGTGGTGGGCGAACCCGCTATGCCGCATACCATCGCCGAAGTGGCGGCAGAGAAGGGCGCGCAGTTGTCGCAGCTTAACCGTGACTGGCAATGGCAACAGCAGGGCGACAGCTGGACATTGCAGGATGCGCAGGGTGAATTGCGTGACCTGCCGCTTCCACAAGTACCGCTCCCCAACGCCGCTACCGCGCTTATCGCACTGCGTGCCTCAGGGTTGACGGTGAGCGAAGCGATCATCCGTCAACATCTGCCGCTGGCCATTTTGCCGGGCCGTTTCCAGACGGTGAGCACTGCGCCACGTGTGATCCTCGATGTGGCACATAATCCTCATGCCGCTTATTATCTGGCTTCACGTCTGGCTGAATTGCCGCGTGCGGGTAAGGTACATGCGGTGGTTGGCATGCTGCATGATAAAGATATCGCCGGGACACTGGCGGCGCTGGCACCACAGGTGGATAGCTGGTACTGCGCACCGCTTGACGGCCCGCGTGGCGCAACAGCGGAGCAGTTGATTGCCCACCTGGCGAGCGGCGAGGCATTTACTACCGTAGACTCAGCATGGCAGGCGGCACGTCAGCAGGCCAAACCCGAGGATGTGATTCTGGTGTGTGGATCTTTCCACACCGTGGCACAGGTAATGGAATCGATGGCAGCGGAGAACGGCAGTGGCAAGTAAGTTTCAGAACCGTTTGGTGGGCACGGTAATCCTGGTGGCGGTTGGCGTCATCGTGTTACCGGGTTTGCTGGACGGCAAGAAAAAGCACTACAAAGAGGAGTTCGCTGCCATTCCGCTGGTACCGAAACCGGATGACCAGCAGGACAGCGAAATGGTGCCGCCGGTAACGCAGTCACTGCCTGCCCAGCCGCCGGAAGGTGCGGGAGCAGCACAGAGCGAAGCCAATGGCAAAACCACCACCACCACCGCACCTGCTGAGAATAGCAGCCCGCAACCTGCGGAGCACAGCGAACCCACGGTGGTGACACCGCCGCCGGTGCATCAGACGGTGAAACCAAAACCGGTGGAAACGCCAAAACCCAAACCGGTCGAGCAACCGAAACCGAAACCGGTGGAGCCGAAGCCCGTCGAGCAGCCGAAGCCGGTGGAAACCGCTAAACCGGTTGAAACACCGAAGCAAAGCGAAGCGGAAGCCCCCAGCGGGCAGGCTTACGTGGTCCAGCTCGGCGCGTTGAAAAACGCGGCCAAGGTAAACGAGATCGTCGCACAGCTGCGCCTGTCGGGTTATCGCGCCTTTACCGTGCCATCGACGCCGGTACAGGGGCAGATCACCCGTATTTATGTCGGGCCGGATGCCTCCAAGGCGAAGATGCAAGCCGCTCTGGGTGAGCTAAAAAACCTCTCCGGACTGGGTGGGGTGGTGAAACCCTACAGCACACGCTAAACCGTTGATAAGCCGCGCCGATAGCTGAAAAAGGCGCGGCATAGCACGGAGTGTTCAGTGCGATGCTGGATAAAAATTGATTATATTTCAGTGGATTATAATGCTGAAGTGGCCTGGGGCGAGGAAAGTTTTTTTCATCGCCCTTTTTATGGATGCAGAACCGGAAAACCCTACGCAAACGTTTTCTTTTTCTGTTAGAATGCGCCCCGAACTGGATGCAGGGGTGCAATCGCGCTGGCGCTGGAAGAGTTCATGATCTGGATTGATTACGTCATTATTGCGGTAGTTGGTTTTTCGGCCCTGGTCAGCCTGGTTCGTGGGTTTGTCCGGGAAGCCTTATCTCTCGTTACCTGGGGATGTGCGTTTTTTGTCGCCAGTCACTACTACGCCTACCTTGCAGTCTGGTTTACAGGTTTTGACGACGAACTGGTTCGCAACGGCATTGCTATCGCGGTGCTCTTCGTTGCCACCCTGATTGTGGGTGCCATCGTGAACTATGTGATCGGCACGCTGGTTGAAAAGACCGGCCTGTCGGGAACCGACAGGGTGTTGGGGGTCTGTTTCGGGGCGTTGCGTGGCGTGCTGATCGTTGCCGCTATTCTCTTCTTCCTCGATACATTCACCGGCTTCTCGAAAAGCCCGGACTGGCAGCAGTCCCAACTCATTCCCCAGTTCAGTTACATCATCAGGTGGTTCTTCGACTATCTGAAAAGCACGTCCAGTTTTTTACCCCGGTGACGCCATCGGGAGTGCGGCTAATGAGGAAATGACAACATGTGCGGTATTGTTGGTATCACCGGTTTTATGCCAGTAAACCAGTCGATCTATGACGCGTTAACGGTGCTGCAGCACCGCGGGCAGGATGCCGCCGGCATTTGTACCATCGATGCGCTAAACTGCTTTCGTTTGCGCAAAGCCAACGGGCTGGTGAGCGATGTCTTCGAAGCACGCCACATGCAGCGTTTGCAAGGCAACATCGGGATTGGTCACGTTCGCTACCCGACTGCGGGCAGCTCCAGCGCCTCTGAAGCGCAACCTTTCTATGTGAACTCCCCTTACGGCATTACGCTGGCGCACAACGGTAACCTGACCAACGCGCACGAACTGCGTAAACAGCTGTTCGAAGTGGGTCGCCGTCACGTCAACACCACCTCAGATTCCGAAATCCTGCTGAATATCTTTGCGCAGGAACTGGACCGTTTTCAGCACTACCCGCTGGAAGCAGACAATATTTTTGCCGCTGTGGCTGCGGTGCACCAGCAGGTGCGCGGGGCATACGCGGTGGTATCCATGATTATCGGTCACGGTATGGTGGCCTTCCGCGACCCGAACGGTATCCGTCCGCTGGTACTCGGCAAGCGTGTCATTGCTGATGGTCGTACCGAGTACATGGTCGCGTCGGAAAGCGTGGCGCTGGATACGCTGGGCTTTGAATTTATTCGTGACGTCGCACCGGGCGAAGCGGTGTACATCACCGAGCAAGGCCAGCTGTCGACCCGCCAGTGTGCTGAAAACCCAAAAAGCAATCCGTGCCTGTTCGAGTACGTTTACTTTGCGCGCCCGGATTCCTTCCTCGACAAGATTTCGGTCTACAGCGCGCGCGTGCGTATGGGCACCAAGCTCGGCGCGAAAATTGCCCGCGAGTGGGAAGATCTCGACATCGACGTGGTGATTCCAATCCCGGAAACCTCCACCGATGTGGCGCTGGAAATCGCCCGTATTCTGGATAAGCCTTATCGTCAGGGTTTTGTGAAAAACCGTTATGTGGGCCGTACCTTTATCATGCCGGGCCAACATCTGCGCCGCAGCGCGGTACGTCGTAAGCTGAATGCCAACCGTGCCGAGTTCCGTGACAAGAACGTATTGCTGGTGGATGACTCCATCGTGCGTGGCACCACGTCTGAGCAGATTATTGAGATGGCACGTGAAGCGGGCGCGAAGCGCGTTTATCTGGCCTCTGCGGCACCGGAAATTCGTTTCCCGAACGTCTACGGTATCGATATGCCGAGCGCCACCGAGCTGATTGCGCATGGCCGTGAAGTGGAAGAGATCCGCCAGCTGATTAAAGCTGACGCGTTGATTTTCCAGGATCTGGATGATCTGATCGAAGCGGTACGCGAAGAAAACCCGGATATCGCGCAGTTCGAGTGCTCGGTGTTTAACGGTGTCTACGTGACCAAAGACGTCGACCAGCGTTATCTCGACTATCTCCAGTCACTGCGTAATGATGATGCCAAAGCCATTGCGCGCCAGACTGAAGTCGAAGGTCTGGAACTGCATAACGAAGGTTAAGTGGTGTTGCCCGCTTTTAATCAATGATTAAAAGCGGGCAACTTCGGCAAAGAGTTTGACTGCTTATATTTCCCGTCAGCCTTTCCTGAATAAACTTTGTTATTAATATCTTTCAAGGCAATCACTTCGGTGGTTGTCTTTTTTGTTTCGTCGAAAAACGTTCAGCTTCCCGTTCATTCCCTACTTATAAGTTCCGCTGGCTGCAAATGATAAAACTATGATAATGGTCTGCTTCCCTGGTGGAATTTTGTCAAAAAGTAACGCCGGCGGCTTTTCATACTTATCAGATTTAAAGTTTTAGCGCAGTCATGCAGTGCAGGATAATTATTGTGATGGATCATCTGGTTCGTCATTTTCATCGACGATTACGCGTTGGGGTTTTCAGATGTCATACCGGTCATGCCAGGAAATCAGGAAATAAAAATCAGGATAAACTTATCATAAATATCTGTGAAAAATCTCATTACTGTTTTTAGCGTAGTGAATAGAGAATGCCCGGCGAAAAAAGCACAGGAGGACATTATTTTGCCCCTTGCTTAATGATTACAAGCGTCTTCACTTTGCTGGGTTATTTATAAAATGAGATTTAAGAAGTTTAAACTTTCCGCTATTTATACCGCGATTTTTATGCAGCTGGCAGCGTCAACGGTGGGTGTCACCGGCCTCGCACATGCGCGGAGTACGCCATATCAGGATATGGCGGTTGAGTCGACGATCATAAAATCAGGTCAAAGCGTTGCGGATATTGCCCGCGATAATAACCTGATGATCGACCATTTATGGGAAATCAACTCTTTCGCCTATAGCAATAAAGCGGCTTTCCTTGCCGCGACGGCAGGCCAGACCATTTGGATCCCTGCGGCAAAACCGGCTGCTACCACGTTACCGCTGGCACCTGCCACGGTCCAGGTCGCGAAACCCGGCAAGGTTGATGGCAAAGTGGACGACAAAACCACTAATGTGCGTCAGTTCGGTCAGGACCAACTGAATACCTTGGCCAGCGAGCAGGCAGAAACCTGGCTGAACGGTTTCGGCGGCTCTTCCCGTGTCGCTATCAGCTCAACGCAAAATTTTGCGAAATACAACTATGCCGGTGATGTGTTGCTTCCGCTGTGGAACAGCCGTGAAGATTTCATGATCTTCAGCCAGTTGGGGGTACGCCATGCTGATGACCGTACTACCGGTAATATTGGCCTCGGTGCGCGTTATTTTGGCGAGGGCTGGATGCTGGGTAATAACGTCTTCTTTGATAATGATTTCAGCGGCAGCAACCGTCGCATCGGGCTAGGGGCTGAGCTGGGAACGGATGCATTGCGTCTGGCCGCAAATGGCTATTTTAAACTCACGGGCTGGCATGATTCGAAATTTATTGCCGATCACGATGAACGTCCGGCCAATGGCTGGGACATTGAGCTGTCAAGCTGGCTGCCGGTCTACCCACAGCTGGGAGGCAAGGTAAAATATGAACAATATTATGGTGATAACGTTGCCTTAATCAGCCGTGGCCGCCTGCAACATAACCCTTCCGCTGCCACGTTGGGCGTAAACTGGACGCCCATCCCGCTGGTATCGATTGATGCCGGTCATCGTATGAGTATGCAGCGCGGCGAGGACACCACGGTCGGGCTGAACCTGAACTGGAATTTTGGTCGTTCACTCGACTGGCATCTGTCGCCTGATGCCGTAGAAACGCAGCGTAGCCTGGCCGGATCGCGTTACGATCTGGTGTCACGCAACAACGAAATCGTCATGGATTACCGTGAGCAGACGGTGATCACCTTCTCGCTGGCAAATGCCATCCAGGGCGTGGAAAGCACGACACATTCACTTGGTGTCAGTGTTTGGGCGAAGCATGGTCTGGGCAAAATTGTCTGGGATGATGCGACGCTGGTTAATGCGGGCGGTAAAATTGTCGGCAGCGGTGCTAACTCGGTGCTGGTGTTGCCAGCCTATAAAGACGGTGCCGATAACCGTTACACCCTAAGTGCTATCGCATATGACAACAAAGGGAAAGCCTCTCCGCGTGCGCAGGTGCAGATCACGGTAGAAAAAGCGCAACAAGTGGTGCCAGATGTGCCGGAAGAGCCGGTTCAGCCTGAAGATCCGACCCAGCCAGAAGAACCCGCACAGCCGAATTACGCCGTTGCGACGCTCTCTCTGGGACAGGATGAACTCACGGCCAATGGTAGCGACCAGACTCATGCGGTGATTGAGCTGAAAGACAAAGACGGCAACCCGTTGAGCAACGAAGCCGGCAATCTGCGTCTTGAAGCGACCCTCCATGATACGATGCAGCGCGCCAGCTCCCGCGTGACCATTGGACAAGTCCGTGAGTTAGGTAAAGTGCAGGGTAACTATGTGGTGGATCTGACCGCCGGACATGAAACCGGTGTGGTAACCCTGGTGCTGTATCATGGCAACCAGCAGGTAGGACAGCCGCTCACGCTGAAGCTAAAAGCTAAAGAAGCGGAAGTGGTTAAGGTGACGAACCTGGCTTTTGTCAGCACGGAAAACAAGTTTGTCGCGGGTAGCAAGGCCACCTTCACGGTGAAAGCCACCGACATCAATGGTAAGCCGGTGAAGGATGCGATCCTCGAATTTACCGATCTCAATGGTAAAACTATCGCTGCTGACAATGGTGGCAAAACCGATGAGCAAGGTAACGTGTCGGCTTCACTGGTTGAGAAAAAAGCGGGTAACTACAGTGTGACCGTTCGTGTCGCGGGTGAGAAAAAACCGGTAGTGATGAAGCCTTATATCGTGATTGCTGATGTGAATTCGGCACGCATTTGGCAGAGTCAGTCGACAGAGGGGAAAATTAAACCCGGAACGATACAGATGAGTAAACCTGCGACCTTTACCATCATCCTGCGCGACCGTTATGACAACCCGATTATTGGTGAGAAGGTTTCCGTCCTGACGGAAGACGATAAAGACGGGAAACGGGTCAATATCCAGTTGCTCAACAATAGCAAGACGGATGTAAAAGGTGGCATCAGTGGAACAGCGGCCATTGCGGTACCACACAGTAAAACCACGACCTATGTGCTTAAGGTCATGCTGAATGGCAAACGCGTTGACGGTCCGAAACCTAAAATTATGTTTGTCCGCTGCTAATCATTTTAGGCAGTAACAATGCCTTATCCTGCAAGGTAATCGCTCCGGCGATTACCTTTTTTTGTTTTCTTTTCCTGCTGCGGGTTATGATTAGCTTTTACCTGCATAGCAAGATCATTATGAAACGACTCATCATTGGTATTTCCGGTGCCAGCGGCGCTGTTTACGGCGTGCGCCTGCTACAAGTGCTGCAACCGCTGGCGGAAGTGGAAACCCATTTAGTGATGAGCCAGGCCGCGCGTCAGACACTGGCGCTGGAAACCGATTTCAATCTGCGCGATGTGCAGGCGCTGGCTAATGTGGTGCATGATGTACGCGATATTGCGGCCAGCATCTCCTCGGGTTCGTTCAAGACCCTTGGCATGGCAATTTTGCCATGTTCGATGAAAACCCTGTCCGGCATTGTGCACAGCTACAGCGACAGTCTGCTGACGCGTGCTGCCGATGTGGTATTGAAAGAACAGCGCAAACTGGTGCTGTGTGTGCGCGAAACACCGTTGCATGTCGGGCATTTGCGGATGATGACCACCGCCGCAGAACTGGGTGCGGTAATCATGCCTCCGGTTCCGGCGTTTTATCATCGTCCGCAAACTATCGGGGAACTGGTAGATCAAACGGTCAATCGCGTGCTGGATCAGTTCGATATTGAGTTACCGCAGGATCTGTTTACCCGCTGGCAAGGCGCTTAAATGGTGCAGTCACGCACAAAAGTGGTGCAAAATATCGCGCGCGATCACTCTTCGTGCATTTCATGCACCAAAAGTTAACAATGTCGCTTTTTCCTGCTCACTTCGCTGTTATATTTCCCTCACAAACTAAGTGCTTGCGCCCCTGGTGGACGCAGTATTTAGTGCGCCTGTACAGGGTTTCGCCAATTTGCATAACTGGCATGAAACATGCACATTAATCAGCGCAAACACATCACGCAGCACATAACAAAAAGCACTTCACTTGAGGGTTACCTATGAAAAAGCGAGTTCTGGCTCTTTCTCTGATGCTGGCCATGTCCAGCGCCGCGAGCGTGTTCGCGGCGGTACCGCATACGCTACGCATCGGGACTGACCCGACTTACCCGCCGTTTGAATCCAAAAACGCGCAAGGACAGTTAGTGGGTTTTGATATTGATTTGGCTAACGAAATCTGTAAGCGCATCAAAACTAAATGTACCTATGTGGAAAGCGATTTCGATGCACTGATCCCCTCGCTGAAAGCGAAGAAGATCGATGCCATCATCTCTTCCCTCTCCATTACTGAGAAGCGTCAGGAAGAGATTGCTTTCTCTGAGAAACTCTACGCTGCCAACGCCCGTCTGGTTGCGCCGAAAGGCTCGACCATTCAGCCGACCATTGAGTCACTGAAGGGCAAAAACATTGGTTTGTTACAGGGCACCACGCAGGAAACCTACGCTAACGAATACTGGCGTCCGAAGGGTGTGACGGTTACGCCATACGCTAACCAGGACCTGGTCTATCAGGACCTGAATGCGGGCCGTATCGATGCCGCGTTCCAGGATGAAGTGCAGGCAAGTGAAGGCTTCCTGAAGCAGCCGGTAGGTAAAAACTACGCCTTTGCTGGCCCGGCAGTGAAAGATGATAAAATCTTTGGCGTCGGTACCGGTATGGGCCTGCGTAAAGATGATGCGGACCTGAAAGCGGCTATCGACAAAGCCTTCGATGCGATGCGCAAAGACGGTACTTACGACAAGATTGCGAAGAAATATTTTGATTTTAATGTGTACGGTGACTAATCGTCCTGTCTAAAAGGCTGCCCGCGTAAGGCGGGCAGTGCTTCGTTAACTTCCCCACGACAGGATCTATTCCATGCTGTATGGCTATTCTGACGTCATTTTGAAAGGCACCCTGGTCACGCTGGAACTGGCGCTCAGTTCAGTGGTGCTGGCCGTTGTGCTCGGTTTAATTGGCGCTGGCGCCAAACTTTCCCGCAGTCGCCCACTGGCGATGCTGTTCGAAGGCTACACCACGTTGATCCGTGGCGTGCCGGACCTGGTGCTGATGCTGCTGATTTTCTACGGTCTGCAGATCGCCCTGAATGCCCTGACGGATGCGCTGGGCGTGGCGCAATTTGATATCGACCCGATGGTGGCCGGTATTATCACGCTGGGCTTTATCTACGGTGCTTACTTTACTGAAACCTTCCGTGGCGCGTTCCTTGCGGTGCCGAAAGGGCAGATTGAGGCAGCCACCGCTTTCGGTTTTACCGGTTCGCAAACCTTCCGCCGCATTCTGTTCCCGGCGATGATGCGTTTTGCCCTGCCGGGCATCGGTAACAACTGGCAGGTAATCCTGAAAGCGACGGCGTTGGTGTCGTTGCTCGGCCTGGAAGATGTGGTAAAAGCCACCCAGTTGGCCGGGAAAAGTACCTGGCAGCCGTTTTACTTCGCGATTGTCGCCGGGGTGATTTATCTGGTGTTTACCACGCTGTCGAACGGCGTGTTGTGGTGGCTTGAACGCCGCTACTCGGTAGGTGTGAAAAGGGCAGAGCTATGATCGATATTATTCACGAGTATTGGAAATCCCTGCTCTGGACCGATGGTTACCGTTTTACCGGTGTCGCCATCACCCTGTGGCTGTTGATTATTTCAGTGGCGATTGGCGGCTGTCTGGCGGTGTTGCTGGCGATTGCTCGCGTGTCGCCCAACCGTTTTGTTTCCACCCCGGTGTGGTTATTTACTTACGTCTTCCGTGGCACGCCGCTGTATGTGCAACTGTTGGTGTTCTACTCGGGTATGTATACGCTGGAAGTGGTGAAAGGGTCTGAATTGCTCAACGCCTTTTTCCGCAGCGGCCTCAACTGTACTTTGCTGGCGTTTACCCTCAATACCTGTGCTTACACCACCGAAATCTTTGCGGGCGCGATTCGTGCGGTGCCGCACGGGGAAATTGAAGCGGCCCGCGCTTATGGTTTCTCCACCTTTAAATTGTATCGTTGCATCATTCTGCCGTCGGCGCTGCGCACTGCGCTGCCTGCCTATAGCAATGAAGTGATCCTGATGCTGCACTCCACCGCGCTGGCGTTTACCGCCACGGTGCCAGACCTGCTGAAAATTGCGCGCGATATCAACTCGGCGACCTATCAGCCGTTTGTCGCGTTCGGCATTGCTGCGGTGTTGTACCTGATTATCTCTTACGTGCTGATTAGCGTGTTCCGTATGGCGGAGCGCCGCTGGCTGGCGCACGTGAAACCCTCTTCGTCGCATTGAGTATCACTATGGCTGAAAATAAATTAAGCGTTACCGAACTGCACAAGCGTTACGGTGAACATGAAGTCCTGAAAGGCGTGTCATTACAGGCAGATGCCGGTGACGTTATCAGTATCATTGGCTCCTCAGGTTCCGGGAAAAGTACCTTTCTGCGCTGCATTAACTTCCTCGAAAAACCGAGTGAAGGCACCATCGCGGTCAATAATGAGCAGATCAACCTGGTGCGCGACACTGACGGTCAGTTAAAGGTATCCAACAAAGAACAACTGCGTTCCTTGCGTACCCGCCTGACGATGGTGTTCCAGCACTTCAACCTGTGGAGCCATATGACGGTGTTGGAAAACGTCATGGAAGCACCGATTCAGGTATTGGGACTGAGCAAAGCAGAAGCGCGTGAACGTGCCATCAAGTATCTCGACAAAGTCGGGATTGATGAACGCGCCCGTGCCAAATATCCGGTGCATCTCTCCGGTGGTCAGCAGCAGCGTGTCTCTATTGCCCGTGCGCTGGCGATGGAGCCGGAAGTGTTGTTGTTCGACGAACCGACCTCCGCCCTCGACCCGGAGCTGGTGGGTGAAGTGCTGCGCATCATGCAGAAGCTGGCCGAAGAGGGGAAAACCATGGTGGTGGTGACGCACGAGATGGAGTTTGCCCGTCACGTTTCCAGCCATGTGATTTTCCTGCATCAGGGGAAAATTGAGGAGCAGGGTGCGCCGAATGAGCTGTTCAACAACCCCAAAAGCCCGCGCCTGCAACAGTTCCTGAAAGGTTCATTGAAATAACCGATCCCGCGTAGCGGCGCGATTTATCGCGCAGATTTTACCGGCAGCGCGCCCGGAATTGCGCGATAAATCGCGCCGCTACGATCAGGTTCTCCGTTTATGCGGCGGTATCCTGTAATGCCTCCTGCAAGTCATACCAGCGGAAGCCAAATCCTGACTCCTCCAGCCGTTTCGGCAACACATGCTGACCACCCAGTACCAAAACCGCGGACTCACCCATCATCAGCTTAATGGCGCTGGCCGGGGTGCGCATAAAGGCGGGGCGGTGCATCACATGCCCCAGAGTGGCAGCAAACTGCTCGTTACGCACTGCATAGGGGGAGACCAGGTTAAATGGTCCCTCCAGCGGATTATCAATCAGCCACCAGATAGCATTGACCAAATCATCAATATGAATCCACGGCAGGTACTGTTTACCGCTGCCAATCGGGCCACCAACGCCGAGTTTGAACGGCAGTTTCATCTTCGGTAATGCCCCGCCTTCCTTCGCCAGTACCACGCCGGTCCGCAGCAGGCACACCCGCGTGCGTTCGCTCTGTGCCGCCAGCGCTAATTGCTCCCAGCGTGCGCACAGCATATGGGTAAACTCTTCGTGACCCGGATCGTCCTCCGTCAACACCAGATCGCCGGTATCCCCGTAGAATCCAGTGGCTGAACCAGAGATCAAAAATTTTGGCGGTTGGCTGCTGGCATTGATCAGCGATACGATGCGTTCGGTGATCTGCCAGCGGCTTTCACACAGCCGCTGTTTTTGTTCGGCGGTCCAGCGTTTGTCGGCGATCGGTTCACCGGCAAGGTTAATCACGCCATCCACCCCATTTAAATCTTGCTGCTGCGCCAGACCAGACCAGCAAGCCACGCGCGGGTCCAGTTTTTCGCGTGCGGCGGCGACATCGCGCGTCACCACGCTCACCTGCTGACCCAGTTGCAATAGCCGCGGGATCAGATGGCGACCAATTAAACCGGTGCCGCCGGTAATAAGCAGATGCATGTTGAGCCTCCTTGTGCTTGTTCTGTGCTCAGTTTCAGCATAGAAGAGAAGCGTATAGCTGGCGTGACCGCGCCGACGCTTACGATGAAAAAACCTCAGCCTCCACTGGTCTTACCCCATCAACAACCGGCCTGTCTGGCATTGCCTAACGCACTAAAAATCGGTAAACATGAAGCACTCCTGATGCATATCCGAGGCAGCCGATGAATTACCCGAACATGACGTTGTGGTCCGATGCTTCTTTCTTCAGCCCTTATGCAATGTCGGTCTACGTAGCACTGACCGAAAAGGGCATCCCTTTCACCCTGAAACGTGTTGACCTGTCGCGTAATGCGCAATGGGATGATGAATATCGTGCGTTGTCACTGACCTGCCGGGTGCCGACCTTGCAGATTGACGATCTGATCCTCAACGAGTCCTCGGCGATTGCCGAATATCTTGAGGAGCGTTTTCCGGCACCGGAATATGAACGCCTGTATCCACGCGATCGTGAAAAGCGCGCCCATGCCCGTGAGATCCAGGCGTGGGTACGCAGTGATTTTATGGCGCTGCGTCAGGAACGGCCTACCGAAGTGTTGTTTGCGGGCGAACGTTTTGCGCCGCTGACCCCGGCGGCCCAGCAGGCAGCGGAAAAGCTGATCAGCGCGGTACAGCGTCTGTTACCGGATGGGCAGCAGAATCTGTTTGGCGAATGGTCGATTGCCGATACCGATCTGGCGGTGATGATTAATCGTCTGGCGTTGCATGGCGATACGTTACCGGTGAAGTTACAGCACTATGCCGAGTTCCAATGGCAGCGTGCTTCTGTGCAGCTGTGGCTGGCCGAATCAGGCAAACAACGCTAAGCACGAAGAGGTCTTGCGATAGGGAAAAGAACCCTTTACCTTACCGCTCACTCTAATAAAGAACAGTAACAGGCGCGTGCCCGGCACGCCTAAACAGAAAAGGGTTACGGATGGTGGATCAACCTGCAGCTGACGGTATCGAATGGGTAGATATCGTTAACGAAGAGAATGAAGTGATTGCGCAGGCCAGCCGCGCACAGATGCGTGCGCAGTGCTTGCGTCATCGCGCCACCTATATCGTGGTGCACGACGGCATGGGAAAAATTCTGGTGCAACGTCGGACCGAAATCAAAGACTTCATGCCAGGCAAGCTTGATGCGACCGCCGGTGGCGTGGTGCAGACCGGTGAAGATATGCTGGAATCGGCGCGGCGCGAAGCGGAAGAAGAACTGGGTATCGCCGCCGTGCCGTTTGCCGAACACGGTAAATTCTACTTCGAAGATGAACATTGCCGCGTCTGGGGCGGTTTGTTCAGTTGCGTTTCACACGGTCCTTTTGCGATGCAAGAGGAGGAAGTGGATGAGGTGTTCTGGATGACGCCGGAAGAGATCACCGCGCGGTGTGATGAGTTCACCGATGATTCACTGAAAGCCCTGTCGCTATGGTTAAGTCGTAACAGCGATAACTAAAACAAAGGCGCCAGTTTGGCGCCTTTGGTCTTAATGGGCCGGATGCGACTGACGCATGCGCTCACCGCGACGCCGTAGGATCTCCATCACAATCAACAATATCAGCGATGCCCCAATCATCAGCGAGGCCGCTGCGGCAATGGTCGGGTCGAGGTTTTCACGAATCCCGGCAAACATCTGGATGGGCAACGTGCGCTGGCTCGGACTGGCGAGGAACAGCGTCACCACCACTTCATCGAATGAGGCGGCAAAGGCAAATAGCGCGCCAGAAAATACCCCCGGCGCAATCAGCGGCAGGGTGATTTTGCGAAACGTCAGCAGCGGAGAGGCACCGAGGCTGGCGGCGGCACGCGACAGGTTGGTGTCATAGCTTTTCAGCACGGCCACCACGGTAATCACCACAAAGGGTACGCCGAGCAAGGTATGGGCCAGTACCAGGCCGAAATAGCTATTCAGCAACGACAGCCGGGCAAAGAAGAAAAACATCCCCACCGCGATGATCACCACCGGTGCCACCATTGGCGAAATGATGATCGCCATCACGATGCCTTTACCGCGAAACTCGCCACGCACCAGTCCCATCGACGCCAGCACGCCGAGGATGGTGGCCAGCAGCGTCGCCAGTGGCGCAATCAGTAAACTGTTGCCCAGCGCCCCCAGCCACTCCTGGGAATGGAAGAAGGTTTGATACCAGCGCAGGGAAAAGCCGCTCAGCGGATAGCTGAGGAACGAGCTGGCATTAAACGACAGCGGCACGATCACCAGAATCGGCAGAATTAAAAACAGCAGTACCGCTGCGCCATAGAAGTTGAAGAACGCGCCCCACAGGCGCAGCAGGGTAGAACCTTGTTGTTTCATCTTCACCACTCCTTAACGCGCCGCCGCTTCGGCGGGGGTACGGGTAACACGAACATAGACGATGTACAGCAGCATCACGATGATCAACAACTGGCTGCCCAGTGCCGCGGCCATGCCCCAGTTCATGGTGCTGTTGGTAAAGAAGGCAACGAAGTAGCTGACCATCTGGTCGTCAGGGCCGCCAAGCAGCGCCGGGGTAACGTAATAGCCAATCGCCATCATAAACACCAGCAACGCACCGGCGGTGATGCCCGCGAAGGTTTGCGGCACATAGACACGCCAGAAGGCGAGGAACGGGTGCGCACCCAGCGAGATCGCGGCGCGCATGTAACTCGGCGAAATACCTTTCATTACCGCGTACAGCGGCAGCACGATAAACGGCAGCAGGATATGGGTCATCGAGATATAGACGCCGAGGCGGTTAAATACCAGCGTCAGTGGATGATCGATCAGACCAATCCCCATGAGCGCGCGGTTGATCAACCCGCCCGATTGCAGCAACACAATCCAGCTGGCGGTGCGCACAATTAACGACGTCCAGAACGGCAGCAGCACCAGAATCATCAGCAGGTTAGCGCGACCTGACGGCTGCTTCGCCAGCCAGTAGGCCAGCGGATACCCGATGCCCACACACAGCAGGGTCACGACGGTTGCCATCCATAAGGTACGCAGCAGCACATTGACGTACAGCGCCTGGTCAGCGGGTTGGCTGACGATTGCGCCGGTTTGGGCATCGACTTTACGGTCAAAGGCTGACAGCAGGTAAAGGCTGGTCAGGGGCCTGGCGGCGCGTTGCAGGGTGCGCCAGGTGGTGATCTCTCCCCACTGTGGCTGTTTGGCAATCAGGGTGTTTTTCACGTCAACACCATTGGCCGGTGCCTGGCGGGGGACCGCGAGGATCAGACGACGATAGCTGGCATCTTCGTAGCTGAGACGCTTCGCCACACTGGCGATTTGTCCCTGATCGCGAGCGGCGATTAACTCTTTCGCCAGCAGGGCGTAAAGATGTTCATCCGGCAGCGTTTCCCCCGACCATGCCTGCAAGGCTTTGCTGGTTTGCGGCAGCGCTTCAGGCAGCTCTGGGTTATTGATGCTTTGGCTGAGGATCGAGCCAATCGGGAAGAGGAAGCAGACCACCACGAACACCAGCAACGGCGCAATCAGCAGCAGCGAACGCCGGGTTTTGGCAAACTCACTGCGTTGCAGGCGCTGGCGCAGTGTCGGTTCGTTGGCGCTGAGCGCCGACTGTGCTGGAGGGTCCAAAACGGGATTTTGGCTCATGGCCGGACTCCTTACTATTCAACATATTGCACATCACCCTCTCCCGTCTTGCGGGAGAGGGGCGGGGTGAGGGGACAGACCGCAACACCCCGCGCGATAAATCGCGCCGCTACCGGAGGGTTTACTTCGCGGCCCAGCTGTTAAAGCGCTGTTCCAGATCTTCGCCGTGTTCCAGCCAGAAATTGGCATCCACCTGCACCGATTTCGCCAGGTTATCCGGCGCGGTTGGCAGCTGCTTCAGACGCGCAGGCTCCAGCAGCGATCCGGCTTTGATATTGGTCGGACCGTAAGGGATGTTTTCGGCGTAAACTTTCTGGTTTTCCGGCTGGTTGGCAAAGGCGATAAACTGTTCCGCCAGCGCCTTATGTTGCGAACCTTTGACGATGGCCCAGTTATCCAGGTCATACAGGCCGCCGTCCCAGACGATTTTGAAGTTGTGGCCTTCAGCCTGCGCGGTGCCGACACGGCCGTTGTAGGCCGAAGCCATCACCACGTCGCCCGACACCAGCCATTGCAGCGGCTGTGCACCCGATTCCCACCACTGAATGTTTGGTTTCAGTTCATCCAGTTTTTTGAAGGCGCGATCGACACCGGCCGGGGTCGCCAGCACTTTGTAGACATCTTCACGCTTCACGCCATCGGCCATAAGCGCGATTTCGAGGGTATATTTGGCACTCTTACGCAGCGCGCGTTTGCCGGGGAATTTCTTCACATCCCAGAAGTCAGCCCAGCTGGTTGGCGCGGTTTTCAGTTTGTCGGCGTCATAGGTCAGTACGGTTGACCAGACAAAAATCCCGGCACCGCATTCGCTCACACTGCCAGGAATAAAATCGCTTTTGTTTCCCAGCTTGCTCCAGTCAAGGGTCTCGAACAGTCCTTCTTCGCAGCCACGCAGCAGTTCCGGGGTTTCCAGCTCAACCACATCCCAGCCTACCTGTTTGGTTTCGACCATTGCGCGGATACGTGCCATTTCACCGTTGTACTCACCCGCGTCAATGGTGCCATGGCCTGCGGCGGTGAACGGTTTATAGAATGCTTTGTCCTGGGCGTCTTTATTGGTGCCACCAAAAGAGATCACAGTCAGGGTTTCTGCCTGTGCTTGCAGTGCTATGGTAGCGAAAATGAGTACAGCTAACTTTTTAACCATCCCACAACTCCTGAATTATTATTGATGTGCAGGCGAACCTGCGTGGTGTTTGCAATGCAGCTTTTATGCCAGGTAACCGGCGCGTCGCTGGAACGGAGCGACGCGCCGGGGGAGACTTAGTGTTGTGCCAGAATGCCGGTCAGCAGTTGCAATGCGCTGTTGAACTGCGCGTCCGGAATGGTGAGCGGATAGAGAAAGCGGATCACGTTGCCATGTACGCCACAGGTCAGCAGAATCAGACCCTGTGCCAGCGCCTGTTGCTGGATGGAACGGGCGATATCGGCAGAGGGTTTGCCCGCGGCATCGTTAAATTCTGCGGCGATCATCGAACCACGGCCGCGTACTTCAACCAGTGCGCGACAACCGGCACCCTGCAAGGTTTCGGTGAGTTTTGCACCCAGCTGATTGGCACGCTGGCACAGTTGTTCTTCATCGATGACGTCGAGCACCGCATGTGCAGCGGCAATCGCAGGTGGGCTACCGGCGTAGGTGCCGCCGAGGCCGCCCGGTTGCGGCGCATCCATCACTTCGGCCCGGCCCGCCACTGCTGACAGCGGCATACCGCCCGCGAGGCTTTTGGCCATGGTGATCAGGTCAGGTTTGACGTCGTAATACTCGCAGGCAAACAGCTTGCCGGTACGGGCAAACCCGCTCTGAATCTCGTCGGCAATCAGCAGAATGCCATGCTGATCGCACAGCTTGCGCAGTGCGCTGACAAATTCTGGCGGCGCGACGTTGAAACCGCCTTCACCCTGAATCGGTTCAAAAATAATGGCCGCCACCTGCTGCGGGCTGATGTCGCATTTGAAAATCGCTTCGATGCTTTCCAGCGCTGCGGCGACACTGTGGCCGTGCAGGGCATTCGGATAGCGGGCGTGGAATACCGAACTGGCGAACGGACCAAAGCCGGTTTTATACGGCACCACTTTGCCGGTCAGCGTCATGGTCATATGGGTACGGCCATGAAACGCGCCAGTGAAGGCGATGATGCCAGGGCGTCCGGTGGCGGCGCGGGCAATCTTCACCGCGTTTTCGACCGCTTCCGCGCCGGTGGAGAAGAAGGTGGTTTTAGCCGGACCGGCTACCGGAACGCGTTCGTTCAAACGTTCGGCCAGGCTGATGTAATTTTCGTAAGGGATGACCTGGAACGCCGTGTGGGTGAAGCAATCCAGTTGCTGCTTCACTGCCGCCATCACTTTGGGATGGCGGTGACCGGTGTTCAGCACCGCGATGCCTGCGCTGAAATCGGTGTATTCGCGGCCCTGATGATCCCAGAGCGTGGCATTTTCCGCTTTCACGGCATAGAAATCGCACATCACACCCACACCACGCGGGGTGGCGTTTAAACGACGTGCCTGTAATTCGCTGTTACTCATAGCTCAACCTCATCATGTGATTCGCCGGCTGATTGCATGCCGGAAAACTGCCCTGCTTGCTTTTTAGCGTTTTCAGGGTTTTATAATCCAGAGCCAGTTTTTTTTATTTTGAGGAACCAATTTTGCGCAGCTTACTGGGTGACCTGCTGTTTCAGCGTTTAAATCAGCTCTCCGGCGGCCCGTTGGCGAAGCGCCTGTACGATGCGTTGCAGGGGGCGATCCAGGAAGGGGCCATTGCCACCGGCGTGCGCCTGCCTGCCAGCCGTGACCTGGCGCGGGAGTTGTCGGTATCGCGCAATACGGTGCTGGCGGCCTACGAAAAATTGCAGTCGGAAGGTTATCTCGAGACGCGTACCGGAAGTGGTACCTTCGTCAGCCTGGTACTGCCGGAGGAAAGCCCGGAAGTGGCCCCGGCACCAGCGGTTGCCAGGTCACAGGGGATGAATACTATCCGCCTGTCCCGGCGTGGATCGCGATTACTGTCACAAAGTGGGGCGGGGGCGTTCCAGTGGGGAGCGTTTATGCCCGGCGTGCCGGACGTCAGCTACATGCCGCACGACATCTGGCGCAAAATCCAGCTGCGCATCAGCCGCCGCCTGCCGGTGGAATCCCTGAGCTATGCCAATCACGGCGGCTGCGTTGAGCTGCAACAAGCGCTGGCCGAGTATCTGCGCGTGATCCGTTCGGTCAACTGCACCGCGGAGCAGGTGCTGGTCACGGCTGGCACCCATCAGTCGCTCGATTTGCTGGCGAAAATGCTGTGCGATCCGGGGGATAGCGCACTGGTGGAGGAGCCGGGTTACTGGGGCATCCGCAATGTGCTGGCGGTCAACGGTATCGACTTGATCCCAACCGAAGTGGACGAGCAGGGACTGGTGCTGCCACCGGAGCAGCATGACCGGCCTGCACCACGCCTGATCTGCGTGACGCCTTCGCACCAGTACCCGCTGGGGGCGGTGATGAGCCTGCAACGCCGCCATGAGTTATTAAATCGCGCCAAAAGTAGCGGCAGCTGGGTGGTGGAGGATGATTATGACGGTGAGTTCCGTTTTGCCGGCAGTCCGATTCCGGCGCTCCAGGGGTTATCGCCTGATGCGCCGGTGATTTACCTCGGTACGTTCAGCAAGACGCTCTATCCCGGTATTCGCCTGAGTTACATGGTGGTGCCTAAACCGCTGGCGGCGCGCATGAAAATGGCCCATTCGGAGCTGTATCGCGGTGGCTATGGTCTGGTGCAACTGACGCTGGCGGAGTTTATTCGGGAAGGCCACTACGCGGCGCACGTGCGCCGCATGCGGCAGATTTACAGCCGTCGGCGCGCGGCACTGGTGGCGTTGATTAGCGAAACGCTGGGTGCGTCCTGGGTGGTGCACCACAGCAACGCCGGATTGCACCTGATTCTGGGTTTACCGGAGAGCATCGACGATGTGGCGTTCAGCGCCGAGTTGGAGCAAAACGGTGTGCTGACGCGCCCGCTCTCGTCGTACTACCAGCGTGGCACCCTGCGTCGTGGGTTGCTGCTGGGCTACGCCTGCGTTGATGAAACGCAGATGGCCACCGCCTTCGCACCGATTTTGCAACGCTTACAGCATCACCTCAAAACCACACCTGTCGCTCAGTGACCCTGTAGTGCCCTGGCACGGTGCAGGGCACGTAATCAGTGCACTTCGGTTATTTTTAACATTTATGTAACTTATGCCTTTAAAAGGCAATAGAAATCAATAGCCTGCGATTTTTGATTCAGGCTAATTTTGTAGTTAAATTGTCAAATTTCTCTTGTGTTCCTGAAATGCGATGTGGTAGTGCTAAAAAAAGAGCCGCCAGCATGTGCATTTTTAGCTTGTTCATGCAGGAACCGTGCCTGGATTACATTTCCTTCACGCATTACGAGAGAACGTCATGAGAAATTTCGTTAGTTTCAGGAACATAAAAAAGAGTTACGACGGCGATAAGCTGGTGGTACGTAACCTCAATCTTGACGTGGAGGAAGGGGAGTTTCTCACGCTGCTTGGCCCATCCGGCTCGGGTAAAACCACCAGTCTGATGATGCTGGCGGGCTTTGAAACGCCGACCGATGGCGAGATTTTATTGCGTGATAAACCGTTGCATACGCTGCCGCCGCACCAGCGCGATATCGGCATGGTGTTCCAGAACTATGCATTGTTCCCGCATATGACGGTGGCGGAAAACCTCGCGTTTCCGCTGTCGATCCGCCGGATGAACAAAGCCGATATCAAATCGCGCGTGGATCGTATTCTGGATATGATCAAACTGACTTCGCTGGCGGATCGTTACCCGGCGCAAATGTCCGGTGGACAACAGCAACGCGTGGCCCTGGCGCGTGCCCTGGTGTTCGAGCCGAAGCTGGTGCTGATGGATGAACCGCTTGGGGCGCTGGACAAGCAGCTACGTGAACATATGCAGATGGAGATCAAACAGTTACACGACATGCTTGGCCTGACGATCGTCTATGTGACGCACGATCAGAGCGAAGCGATGACCATGTCCGATCGGGTGGCGGTGTTTAACGATGGCATGATTCAGCAGATGGACAGCCCGGATAAACTTTACGAGCAGCCGGAAAATGCCTTCGTCGCGCAGTTTATCGGTGAAAACAATAGCTTGCTGGCTACCCAGGTGGCACAGAACGGGGATTTTTATCAGGTAAAACTGGATGATGGTACGCAACTGGATGCGTTGAAAGTGCGTCCCAGCTCGCCGGGTAAAAAGATCCAACTCAGCATTCGTCCGGAGCGTGTGAATGTCAATGCACCAGAACAGGGCGATCAGATCGTGCAGGCGCAGATCCAGCAGTTTATTTACCTTGGTGACCATGTTCGCATGCTGACCAGCGTAGCGGGGCAGGGTAACTTTATGGTGAAACTGTCGCCGTCGAAGATGGATAAAAGCTGGCAGCCGGGCGCACAGGTGACACTGTCGTGGCAGCCCCAGCATCTGCGGGCATTGGATGTGATGTTGCAGTAATGCAGTAATGCGCGATAAATCGCGCCGCTACGCGGAACGGCATGCATCTGTAGCGGCGCGATTTATCGCGCAAAAAAAGGCGTCCGAGGACGCCTTCAAGGTCTTAGCCTTCAGCCTGCTGTGACTGAATCGCCGTCAGCGCGATGGTGTAGACGATATCATCCACCAGTGCACCGCGTGACAGGTCGTTTACCGGCTTGCGCATCCCCTGCAACATCGGCCCGATAGAAATCAGGTCAGCGGAACGCTGTACCGCTTTGTAGGTGGTGTTACCGGTGTTCAGATCCGGGAAGATGAACACCGTTGCACGACCCGCAACCTGCGAGTTCGGGGCTTTGGATTTCGCCACGTCTTCCATAATGGCGGCGTCATACTGCAACGGACCGTCGATCACCAGATCCGGACGTTTTTCCTGTGCGATACGCGTTGCTTCACGTACTTTCTCAACATCGCTACCGGCACCAGAGTTACCGGTGGAGTAGGAGATCATCGCCACGCGCGGATCGATACCGAAGGCTTTGGCAGAATCGGCGGATTGAATTGCGATTTCAGCCAGCTGTTCCGGGTTCGGGTCTGGGTTGATGGCGCAGTCGCCATATACCAGCACCTGCTCCGGCAGCAGCATAAAGAACACCGAAGAAACCAGTGAGCTGTTCGGCGCGGTTTTGATCAGCTGCAACGGTGGACGGATGGTGTTGGCCGTGGTGTGCACCGCACCGGAGACCAGGCCGTCGACTTCGCCGCTTTCCAGCATCATGGTGCCGAGCACCACGTTGTCTTCCAGCTGTTCCTGCGCGACCACTTCGGTCATGCCTTTGCTCTTACGCAGTTCAACCAAGCGCGGCACGTAGTTCTCACGTACTACTTCCGGATCAACAATCTCGATACCTTTGCCCAGTTCAACACCCTGAGCGGCGGCAACGCGTTGGATCTCGTCCGGGTTACCCAACAGCACACAGGTGGCGATACCACGTTCAGCGCAGATGGCAGCCGCTTTCACGGTACGTGGCTCGTCGCCTTCCGGCAGTACGATGCGTTTGCCCGCTTTGCGTGCCAGCTCGGTCAGTTGGTAACGGAAGGCTGGCGGCGACAGGCGACGGCTGCGCTCTGAGGTTGCCGTGAGTGATTCGATCCAGTCGTTGTTAATGTAGCTGGCAACGTATTCCTGCACTTTCTCGATGCGCTGTGTATCGTCAGCCGGAACTTCAAGGTTGAAGCTTTGCAGGCTCAGCGAGGTTTGCCAGGTGTTGGTTTTCACCATAAATACCGGCAGGCCAGTCTGGAAGGCGCGTTCGCACAGACGACCAATCCGTTCATCGATCTGATAGCCACCGGTCAGCAGAATGGCACCAATCTCCACGCCATTCATCGCGGCCAGACAAGCTGCGACCAGTACGTCAGGGCGGTCTGCTGAGGTCACCAGCAGGGAACCCGGACGGAAATGTTCCAGCATATGCGGAATGCTACGGGCGCAGAAGGTGACGGATTTCACCCGACGGGTATGGATATCACCTTCATTGATGATGTCAGCGTTCAGGTGGCGAGACATATCAATCGCACGGGTGGCAATCAGGTCAAAACTCCACGGCACACAACCCAGTACCGGCAGCGGGCTGTCGGCAAACAGCTGCTTCGGATCGATGTTGGCGATGCTGGCTTTGGAAGAGTCGTCAAAGATCTCTGACAGGTCCGGACGGGTACGGCCTTGTTCATCCACCGGGGCATTCAATTTATTGATGATCACGCCGGTGATGTTTTTGTTCTTGCTGCCGCCAAAGCTGCTTTGCGTCAGTTCGATACGCTCTTTCAATTGGGCCGGTGAATCGTTGCCCAGTGCGGTCACGAATACGATTTCCGCATTCAGGGTTTTAGCGATTTCATAGTTGAGCGCAGAAGCAAATTGATGCTTGCGCGTTGGCACCAGACCTTCAACCAGCACCACTTCGGCGTCTTTGGTGTTTTCGTGGTAGCGGGCGATGATCTCTTCCATCAGCACGTCCTGCTGGTTGGAACCCAGCAGCGACTCAACGCGTGACATCAGCAGCGGTTCGGCGGCTGGGATCGCGGAGTTCTTACGGATGATAGTGGTGGTCTGGTCCGGCGTATCGCCGCCAGCGCGCGGCTGGGCGATTGGCTTGAATACGCTCAGGCGCACGCCTTTGCGTTCCATTGCACGGATTACGCCAAGGCTGACGCTGGTCAGGCCGACGCTGGTGCCGGTTGGAATGAGCATAATTGTACGAGACACGTTATATCCTCTCTGGTATTGCAATGGCTCAAAACAACTCCGTCAGCCTGAGCTGACGGAGAGAAGCATTTATGCGGTAAGACGCGCAGCGTCTTGGGCGATGACCCACTCTTCGTTGGTCGGGATCACCAGGGCCGGGCGAGTCCCTTCTTTGTTAATGAAGCCAGACTTGCCGAAACGCGCGGCCAGGTTACGTTCGTGGTCCACTTCGAAGCCGATCAAGCCCAGTTTCTGCAACGACAGTTCACGTACCATCGCGGCATTTTCACCGATACCACCGGTGAACACGACCGCATCCAGACGGCCTTCCATCAGGGAGGTGTAGCCACCGATATACTTCGCCAGACGATGACAGAATACGTCCATGGCGCGTTTGGCATCTTCTTTAGTGGTGTAGTTATCTTCCACGTAACGGCAGTCGCTGGTCACTTCAGTCAGACCCAGCAGGCCAGACTCTTTGGTCAACAGTTTGTTGATGGCATCGACGCTCATGCCGAGGGTATCGTGCAGGAAGAACACGATTGCCGGATCGATGTCACCGCTGCGGGTACCCATCACCAGACCTTCCAGCGGTGTCAGACCCATTGAGGTGTCAACGCACACGCCGTTGCGGATTGCTGAAACGGAACCGCCATTGCCGAGGTGGCAGGTGATCACGTTCAGTTCTTCAACCGGTTTGCCCAGCATTTTGGCCGCTTCCTGGGTCACATAATAGTGACTGGTGCCATGCGCGCCATAACGACGCACGCCGTGCTCTTTGTACAGTTTGTACGGCAGTGCATAGAGATAAGATTCTTCAGGCATTGTCTGATGGAAAGCTGTATCAAAAACCGCCACATTCTTGTCTGACAGATGCGGGAAGTTTTTCATCGCTTCATCGATACCGATCAGGTGGGCCGGATTGTGCAGCGGAGCAAAGGAAGACGCGTCTTTGATACCCTGGATAACGGACTCATCAATCACGACAGAATGGGTCAGCTGTTCACCACCGTGCACGATGCGATGACCGATTGCAGCGATTTGTGCCGACAGCTCTGGTTTTTGTGCCAGAATAGTTTTAACAATGAAGTTGAGGGCTTCGCTATGCGCGGCACCCGCACCCAGAGGGGCTTCCTGTTTGCTACCTTCCAGTTTCCATTTGATGCGTGCTTCGGGCAGATGGAAGCATTCAGCCAGACCGGAGAGATATTCGTCGCCGCTGGCGGGGTTGAGGATGGCAAACTTGAGTGAGGAGCTGCCGCAGTTCAGAACCAGAACTAACTTCGTCGACATGGAAGTACCTATTGGTTAAATAGTGGCGAAAAATAACGCGATCAGACTAACAGCGTAGTCCATGAAAGCTGGTAAATTAATGATTAACATCATGCGGTAGTCAAAAAGAGACCGTTCCGCAAAAAATTTTGGTAATTTTACGCGAATTTTTGAAATCCGCTTAGCGAAACATGGCTCTAAACTGTTCTTTAATTGAGCAGAAGCTTCCGGTAATGTTGCTAAAACGGCGTCAGAATACTCAGTGTCACCCTTAAAGACAAAAACTTTTGAAGGATGTCACGTAAAGTTGTGTAGTTATCAGTTTATTTTAAATGTTGTAAGAATAGTTGAGGTCTATCATGGCGAATGACACTGACAATCCTGGCTGGTTCGGCTTATTTCAGCGCGGACAGCACTACATGAAGACCTGGCCAGCGGACAAACGCCTGGCACCCGTTTTTCCTGAAAATCGGGTGGCGACGGCAACGCGTTTTTCTATACGTTTTATGCCGCCGTTGGCCATTTTTACCCTGACCTGGCAAATCGCGATGGGTGGACAACTGGGACCGGCTGTGGCGACGGCGTTGTTCGCCTGTAGCCTGCCGATGCAGGGCCTGTGGTGGCTGGGTAAACGCTCGGTGACGCCGCTGCCGCCAACCTTACTGCAATGGTTCCACGAAGTACGGGCCAAACTGGAAGAGGCCGGACAGGCGATTGCCCCGGTGGAAGGAAAACCGACCTATCAGGCGCTGGCTGACGTACTGAAGCGTGCCTTTAAGCAACTCGATCGAACCTTTCTCGACGATCTTTGATCACCAGAGACTTTCGCCGCGACAGAATTCGCTGCTTATCTGGGGTCAAATCAAAGAAAAGTGGTGCGGACATACCCGCATCACTGCTGTTGTGCAATCATTTCTCCATTGGTTTAAATTTTAAACGGTCGCAACGACCCTGGAGAACATCATGGAAATGACCCACGCACAGCGGCTCATCCTGTCGAATCAATACAAAATGATGGCGATGCTGGAGCCGGATAATGCCGAACGCTACCGCCGTTATCAGACCATCATCGAACGCGGCTATGGCTTGCAACTGCGCGAACTCGACAAAGAGTTTGGTGAGCTGAATGAAGCGACCTGCCGCACCCTGATCGATATCATGGAGATGCATCACGCACTGCATGTTTCCTGGTCCAATCTGAAAGAGCGTTCGCAGATTGAAGAGCGTCGTCTGGCGTTTCTCGGCTTTGATGCCGCGACGGAAGCGCGTTACCTCGGGTATGTACGCTTTATGGTCAACACTGAGGGGCGCTACACTCAGTTCGATTCTGGTACTCATGGGTTTAATGCCCAAACGCCAATGTGGGAAAAATATCAAAGAATGCTGGCGCTGTGGCACACTTGTCCGCGTCAGTACCATTTAAGCGCGAACGAAATCGCGCAAATTCTCAATGCCTGAAGAAGGAGTAGCGAGTGACGTACAGAGGTTTTCTGTTTGATTTGGATGGCACGCTGGTGGATTCACTGCCTGCTGTAGAACGCGCGTGGACGCAGTGGGGCGCACGTCATGGTTTTTCAGCCCATGAAATCCTGAGCTTCATCCATGGCAAACAGGCGATCATGTCGCTACGCCATTTTATGGCAGGGCAGAGTGAGGAAGCGATTCAGGCGGAGTTTTTACGCCTGGAGAATATTGAGGCGTCGGATACGGACGGTGTACATGCCTTACCCGGTGCGCAGGCACTGCTGGCAACCCTGAACGAATTGCAAATTCCATGGGCGATTGTGACTTCGGGTTCGATTCCGGTTGCCCATGCGCGTCACAAAGCAGCGGGTCTGCCGGCACCGGCGGTGTTTATCACCGCTGAGAATGTCAAACGCGGTAAGCCAGAACCGGATGCTTATCTGCTCGGAGCCGAGAAGCTGGGGCTGACCGCGCGCGAATGCGTGGTGGTGGAAGATGCTCCAGCAGGGGTGCTGGCGGGGCTGAATGCGGGCAGCGCGGTGATCGCCGTGAATGCGCCAGCCGATACACCACGTCTTAGCGATGTGACCTTTGCGCTGACCACGCTGGAAGCGCTGGTGGTGACCGGTGACGGGCAGGGCGGTTTTACCCTGTCGCTGAACGCATAATCATCATCCGTAGCGGTGCGCCGCTACGGATCGGTTTTACAGTGGCGTATCCTGCGAAATCTCGTCGAGTGACAGGCTAAAGCTGGGAATAAACACCTCGACGAAGTAATCCATTTCCGGCGAACGACGTTGCGCCAGCGTTTTCTCCAGACGCGCTTTCGCCAGCAGGAACTCATTGTTTCCGGCTGACAGCTCTTCAAGACACTTCACGTAGGCGCACAGGGCATCGGCTTGTTTCACCACTGCCTGCTCGGCTTCGCTGTGCAGATGTTCATCCAGCAGCGGGCGGTAGGCGTCCTGCAATTCAGGCGGCAACATTTCAATCAATTTATGCTGCGCGATCTTCTCTATTTTCTTGTATTCGTGGGCGATTTGCGCGTTGTAGTACTTCACCGGGGTCGGTAGATCACCGGTCAGCACTTCACTGGCATCATGATAAAGCGCCAGCATGGCGATGCGCTCCGCGTTCAAATTACCGTTAAATTTTTTGTTCTTAATGATCGCCAGCGCATGGGCCACCATCGCCACCTGAAGACTGTGTTCAGAGACGTTTTCAGTGCGCACGTTGCGCATCAGCGGCCAGCGGTTGATCAGTTTGAGACGGGAGAGATGGGCGAAAAAATGGCTTCGGGTCATGAGCAGTTCCTGTCGTATAACGGGGAGAGAGGACTCTCCCCGAAATACCACAACTATACGCGTCTGCGGCTACTGACGATACCCTTGCAGGAAACGACCAAACTTACTGATAGCCATTTCCAGATCGTCGACGCGCGGCAGGGTCACAATACGCACATGATCCGGCCACGGCCAGTTGAACGCGGTGCCCTGAACCAGCAGTACTTTTTCCTGTAACAGGAAATCGAGCACCATTTTCTGGTCGTCGAACAGGTTGAATTTCTTCGCATCGATACGCGGGAACATATACAGCGCACCCTGTGGTTTCACACAGCTGACACCAGGAATATCATTGATCAATTCCCATGCGCGCTGGCGCTGCTCATATAACCGCCCACCGGGTGCGATAAATTCGCTGATGCTCTGATAGCCGCCCAACGCTGTCTGGATGGCGTGTTGTGCCGGTACGTTGGCACACAGACGCATTGAGGCCAGCATTTCCAGACCTTCAATATAACCTTTAGCGTGCTTTTTCGGGCCGTTCAGCACCATCCAGCCCTGACGGAATCCGGCAACGCGATAGGTTTTGGACAGGCCGTTAAAGGTGACAGTCAACAGATCCGGTGCCAGCGCCGCAATCGAGTGATGCTGGGCTTCGTCATACAGGATTTTGTCGTAGATCTCATCGGCGAAGATGATCAAGTTATGCTGACGCGCAATCTCGACAATTTCCAACAGCAGTTCTTTGCTGTATACCGCACCGGTCGGGTTGTTCGGGTTGATGATCACGATACCGCGCGTGCGTGGCGTGATTTTACTACGGATATCATCAAGGTCCGGGAACCAGTCCGAGGATTCATCACACAGATAATGAACGGCTTTACCGCTGGAAAGCGAAACGGCGGCAGTCCATAACGGGTAATCAGGCGCGGGGACCAACATCTCATCGCCGCTGTTCAGCAAGGCCTGCATGGCTTGCACGATCAGTTCGGATACGCCGTTACCAATATAGATGTCTTCAACGGTCATATCGCGCATTTCGCGCGCCTGATAATGCTGCATGATCGCTTTGCGTGCGGAGTAGAGACCTTTGGAGTCACAATACCCCTGCGCGCTGGGCAGGTTGCGGATGACATCAACCAGGATTTCATCGGGGGCTTCAAAACCAAACGGGGCAGGGTTGCCAATATTGAGTTTGAGAACTTTGTTGCCTTCTTCTTCGAGACGTTTCGCCTCTTTCAGTACCGGTCCACGGATGTCATAACAGACATTATCGAGCTTTCCGGATTTATCAATTTGAAAATTCATCGCTACCGCCTTAACGGGCAGAGTCCTTTTAACCTGCCACAAAAAACAAACCCGCCCAATTTACTCCTCTCCCCGTAACAAAAGAAGGGTCACCACAGGTTTTGGCGTGTTTGGCAATTTTTTAAGCTAGTGCTGGGTGAAAAGATATCTTAGACTAATTAAAGTGGTTTAATTGTCCAGTAAAGTAAAGAATGTTGAAATTTAATGCTGAGTGAGGTGAGGTGATCTGTAAACTCCTTTATCCAGACAATAATGGTGTGTTTTTAAAAATTTTTATTCACAACTGCGGTTGCAAATCATTAGCGACGTAATGAAATAGTTAAAGAATATTTGTCAGAAGCCGAATAAGTCATCATTCCAGGTACATCCTCCGCTGGCGTTAGAAAATGCGCTTCATTCTCATCGGGTTTCAATCGGTTAAATCAGGGATGTACCGGGTTAAGACGGCCCGGGTCAACCAGCTATAAAGAGCATTTGTGCTGAAACTTAAGCTTTCCCTGAGAAGTTTAGGAACCTGGGGGGCTTAAAAAATGAGCAGTGTTGTGGCAGGATGTGCTGGAAAGGGGTTTTGGTCAAAAATTACAAGGTTTGTGATAAAAACATTTCCCTTTCTGGTGCAAAAATGATTAAGTATAATTTATTATTTGATGCAGTTTACCTCTTCGCATCAGCATAACATGCAGTTATCATTTTTTTGATCCGCGGGTTTTTTGGGCGGAGAACCAGGCAACTACACAGCTTCCTGCATTTGCGCGATTTACGCTTTCGGCCCGAGAAGTTGTTCTGTCTTTGTGACGCCGCTGCTCTGTCTTCAGAGTGACGTAATCGTTGGAATCCGCCTGATACAGTTTTTTCATGACAGTCTCCACACAGGACTGTCATTAAGCACCATTATCTCTTATCCCAATGATAAGCAAGGTAATACACCAGGGTAGTAGTTTGTAAAAAATCTTATAAGTGAAGAAAAAACATGACTAATGCAAATCGTCCGATACTGAATCTCGACCTCGATCTGCTGAGAACTTTCGTCGCCGTTGCTGACCTGAACACCTTTGCAGCTGCGGCTGCAGCCGTGTGCAGAACGCAATCAGCAGTAAGCCAGCAGATGCAGCGTCTGGAACAATTGGTAGGTAAAGAGCTGTTTGCCAGACATGGACGTAATAAATTGCTGACGGAGCATGGCATCCAACTGCTGGGCTACGCCAGAAAGATCCTTCGTTTTAACGACGAAGCTTGTACCTCTCTGATGTACAGCAATATTCAGGGCGTGCTGACCATTGGCGCTTCTGATGACACATCTGACACCATCCTGCCATTCCTGCTCAATCGCGTGACGTCGGTCTATCCGAAACTGGCGATTGATGTCCGTGTAAAGCGTAATCCATTTATGATGGAAATGCTGAACCAGGGCGAAGTGGATTTGGTGGTGACCACCTCCAGTCCGGGTAACTTCACTCATCAGGTGCTGCGCACGTCGCCGACCTTGTGGTACTGCGCGGCTGACTACATCTTCCAGCGCGGTGAAGCGATTCCACTGGTGCTGCTGGATGAACCCAGCCCGTATCGCGACATGGCGATCGACCATCTGAACGAAGCCGGCATTCCGTGGCGCATCTCTTATGTTGCTTCCACATTGGCGGCGGTGCGTGCGGCGGTAAAAGCCGGGCTTGGCGTCACCGCACGTCCGGTCGAGATGATGAGTCCTGAGCTGCGCGTGATGGGTGCCGCGGAAGGTTTACCGGTGCTGCCGGATACCCAATATCTGCTGTGCCGTAACCCGGACAGCGATAACGAGCTGGCGCTGGCGATTTTTAATGCCATGCAGTCAACTAACGATCCGTACAACCTGAGCGCGAACCCGGACGGTACGCTGCTGCTGGATGACGAAGAGTAATCACATTTTGAGTCGATAATCGTTCTCAAATAGAACATCGGCCAATTGTTAAAACTCACATAAATAAGCCTTAGCCTGGTTTTTATCGGTTAAGGCTTTTTTTATGCAGTTTTTCTGGTGTTAATCAGGCGAAATTAGCACCAAATCATTCCCTGCCTTCCGAATAAATGAAATGCGTTCCATTTTTAATCGAAGTGGAATGATTTTATCATTTCGTGCCATCTTCTTCTGGGCGCTTGCCTGGCTCTTTTGCCGTTTTTTACAGCAAAAAGCACTGTTATGTGTTCTGGATCAAAAAAATAGCCCTGAAAAGGACAAGGAAATCCGGTTAATACCTGTCAAAATATGATTGTTAAATGCACGATCCATGCATGTGAATACCCGCTACACTAAAATTAACCTCACAAACTGAAGCGATTTAGCTGGCGCTATGGACCTTGTATGTTAATAATATGCTGCGGATGTAAAATAATGTTTGGATACTTTTGTCAAAGTTGACAAAAGGTTATAGAAAGGAGTAAAAAACCCCATAAAATTGCTGCTTAATTGATAATGACAGCAAAGTTTATAAGGTTTTTTATCCTTCCCTTGAATCGATGTGGTGTGTTTGCTGCGACAGTGCAGGATGCCAGCGCCACTTTTGATGAGTAAGCAAAGAGTATGTCGACAACCACTGAAGTGATCGCTCATCACTGGGCATTTATTGTATTTATCGTTATCGCGTTCGGTCTCTGTGCTTTCATGTTGACCGGTGGCTGGTTGTTAGGTGGACGCGCCAAAGCGCGCTACAAAAACACCCCATTTGAGTCGGGCATTGACTCGGTCGGTGACACCCATATTCGCCTCTCCGCAAAATTCTATTTGGTTGCGATGTTCTTCGTAATTTTCGACGTCGAAGCCCTCTTTTTATACGCATGGTCGACCTCCATTCGCGAAAGCGGTTGGGTCGGCTTTGTCGAAGCCGCAATTTTCATTTTGGTGCTGCTGGCAGGCCTGGTTTACCTGGTTCGCATCGGTGCGCTGGATTGGGCGCCTGCGCGTCGTCGCGTTGTCGTCAAATCGGTCCCGATCAGTCACAGCCACACCAACCCTCATAAGCAGTAAAAGCGAGGCAAAAAGATGGACTACACGCTGACACGCGTAGACCCAAACGGGGGCGATAACGATCGCTATCCGCTGCAAAAACAGGAGATTGTCGCCGATCCTCTGGAGCAGCATGTTCACCGCAGCGTCTACATGGGCAAACTTGAGCATGCCCTGCACGACATGGTGAACTGGGGGCGTAAAAACTCTCTCTGGCCGTACAACTTCGGCCTTTCCTGTTGCTACGTGGAGATGACCACGTCATTCACTGCGGTGCATGACGTGGCGCGTTTTGGTGCGGAAGTTATGCGTGCCTCCCCGCGTCAGGCTGACTTCATGGTGATTGCCGGTACGCCCTTTACCAAAATGGCACCGGTGATTCAGCGTCTGTATGACCAGATGCTGGAACCGAAGTGGGTCATCTCGATGGGTGCCTGTGCCAACTCTGGCGGTATGTATGACATCTACTCCGTGGTGCAGGGCGTAGATAAATTCCTGCCGGTGGATGTGTATATCCCAGGCTGCCCGCCGCGCCCGGAAGCTTATATGCAGGCACTGCTGCTGTTACGCGAGTCCATCGGTAAAGAGCGTCGTCCGCTCTCGTGGGTGGTGGGTGATCAGGGTGTGTATCGCGCCAATATGCAGTCGGAACGCGAAAGAAAACGCGGTGAACGCATTGCCGTCACCAACCTGAGAACACCCGACGAAGTGTAAGCTACCCGTACACGGATGGAGCCACGGCCGCAGCAGAACACCACAATTTAATGTGAGCCGCCATCCTGACGCCTTCTTTTGAGTGCCTGATTACAGGCCGGAATGGTGAGTAACGTATGACAGATTTAACCACGCAAGATCTCGCTCAGCCTGCATGGCAAACCCGGGATCACCTGGACGACCCGGTGATCGGCGAGCTGCGTAACCGTTTTGGGCCGGACGCCTTTACTGTTCAGGCCACCCGCACCGGCATCCCGGTGGTTTGGGTGAAACGCGAACAAATACTGGAAGTGATTGAATTCCTGCGTAAGCTGCCGAAGCCTTACGTCATGCTTTATGATTTGCATGGCATGGATGAGCGTTTACGTACCAACCGCGCCGGGTTACCTGCCGCGGATTTTTCCGTTTTCTATCATCTGCTATCCATTGAACGCAATCGCGACATCATGCTCAAGGTCGCGTTGTCTGAAAATGATATGCATCTGCCAACCATCACCAAGATTTTCCCGAATGCCAACTGGTATGAGCGCGAAACCTGGGAGATGTTTGGTATGACCTTTGATGGTCACCCGCATCTGACGCGCATCATGATGCCGCAGACGTGGGAAGGGCATCCGCTGCGCAAGGACTATCCGGCGCGCGCCACCGAATTCGATCCCTTCACGCTGACCAAGCAAAAAGAAGACCTTGAGATGGAGTCGCTGACCTTCAAGCCGGAAGATTGGGGCATGAAGCGCAGCACCGCCAATGAGGACTTTATGTTCCTCAACCTCGGTCCGAACCACCCGTCTGCGCACGGTGCGTTCCGTATCATTCTGCAACTGGATGGCGAAGAGATTGTCGATTGCGTCCCGGATGTCGGTTACCACCACCGTGGTGCCGAGAAGATGGGCGAGCGTCAGTCCTGGCACAGCTACATCCCGTACACCGACCGTATCGAGTATCTCGGCGGTTGCGTCAACGAGATGCCGTATGTACTGGCAGTCGAAAAACTGGCCGGTATCACCGTGCCGGATCGCGTCAATGTGATTCGCGTGATGCTGTCAGAGCTGTTCCGCATCAACAGCCACCTGCTGTATATCTCTACCTTTATTCAGGACGTCGGCGCGATGACGCCGGTGTTCTTTGCCTTTACTGACCGTCAGAAAATCTATGACGTGGTGGAAGCTATCACCGGTTTCCGTATGCACCCGGCATGGTTCCGTATTGGCGGTGTGGCACATGATCTGCCGAAAGGTTGGGAACGTCTGCTGCGTGACTTCCTCGACTGGATGCCAAAACGTCTGAAAGAGTATGACAAAGCGGCGCTGCGCAACCGCGTGTTGATGGGCCGTTCACAGGGCGTTGCGGCGTACAACATGGACGAAGCACTGGCCTGGGGCACCACCGGTGCGGGTCTGCGTGCCACTGGTCTTGATTTTGACGTGCGTAAATGGCGTCCCTATTCAGGTTACGAGCATTTCGATTTTGAGATTCCGGTCGGTGCGGGCATCAGCGATGCCTACACCCGCGTGATGCTGAAAATGGAAGAGATGTGGCAGTCGCTGCGTATTCTGGAGCAGTGCCTGAAAAACATGCCGGAAGGTCCGTTCAAAGCGGATCACCCGCTGACCACGCCGCCGCCGAAAGAGCGCACGCTACAGCATATCGAAACCCTGATTACCCACTTCCTGCAGGTTTCCTGGGGTCCGGTGATGCCGGCCAACGAATCCTTCCAGATGATTGAGGCAACCAAAGGGATCAACAGTTACTACCTGACCAGCGACGGCAGCACCATGAGCTACCGCACCCGCGTGCGCACGCCGAGCTTCCCGCATCTGCAACAGATCCCGTCGGTGATCCGTGGCAGCCTGGTATCCGACCTGATCGTTTACCTCGGTAGTATCGATTTTGTTATGTCAGACGTGGACCGCTAATTATGCACGATCAAAAAATTGCCATCCAAACGATCGACCCTAATGAGGTCTTTGTGCTGAGCGAGGCAGAACACCACGCGATTGAGCACGAAAAACACCATTACGAAGATGCGCGCGCGGCTTCGATTGAAGCCCTGAAGATCGTGCAGAAACAGCGTGGCTGGGTGCCCGATGGCGCGATTAACGCCATCGCTGAGGTACTCGGTATTCCGGCCAGTGACGTGGAAGGGGTTGCGACGTTCTATAGCCAGATTTATCGCCAGCCGGTTGGCCGCCATGTGATCCGCTACTGCGACAGCGTGGTGTGCCATATCACCGGTTATCAGGGCATTCAGGCCGCTTTAGAACAAAACCTGCACATCAAACCGGGCCAGACTACGCCAGACGGCCGCTTTACGCTGCTGCCGACCTGTTGTCTGGGTAACTGCGATAAAGGCCCGACCATGATGGTGGATGAAGACACTCACGTGCATCTGACGCCGGAAGGTATCGCCACTTTACTGGAGCAGTATCAATGACCATCAAACAGATCATTCGTACTGCGGAAACGCATCCCCTGACCTGGCGTCTGCGCGATGACAAACAGCCGGTGTGGATTGATGAATATCGCAGCAAAAACGGTTACGTCGGTGCCGAGAAAGCACTGAAAGGCATGAGCCAGGATGAAATCGTCGCCACCGTGAAAGACTCCGGTCTGAAAGGTCGCGGTGGTGCAGGCTTTAACACCGGCCTGAAATGGAGCCTGATGCCGAAAGATGAATCCATGAACATCCGTTACCTGCTGTGTAACGCCGATGAAATGGAACCGGGCACTTATAAAGACCGCCTGCTGATGGAACAAATGCCGCACCAACTGGTGGAAGGCATGCTGATCAGTGCGTTTGCCCTGAAAGCGTACCGTGGCTACATCTTCCTGCGCGGTGAATATATCGAAGCAGCGGCCAACCTGCGTAAAGCCATTGCCGAAGCCACCGAAGCGGGCTTTATCGGTAAAAACATACTCGGCACCGGTTTTGATTTCGAGTTATTCGTGCATACCGGAGCGGGTCGCTACATTTGTGGTGAAGAGACGGCGTTAATCAACTCACTGGAAGGGCGTCGCGCTAACCCGCGTTCCAAGCCACCGTTCCCGGCCAGTGCTGGCGTCTGGGGCAAACCGACCTGTGTTAACAACGTTGAGACGCTGTCGAACGTGCCGGCCATCTTCCTTAATGGGGTGGAGTGGTACAAGAACATCTCAAAAAGTGAAGACACCGGCACCAAAATGATGGGCTTCTCGGGTCGCGTGAAAAATCCGGGTGTCTGGGAGCTGCCGTTCGGGACTACCGCACGTGAAATCCTTGAGGATTATGCCGGTGGTATGCGCGATGGCCTGAAGTTCAAAGCCTGGCAACCGGGCGGTGCGGGCACTGACTTCCTGACTGACCAGCATCTCGACCTGCCGATGGAATTTGCCAGCATTGGTAAAGCCGGTAGCCGTCTGGGAACCGCGCTGGCGATGGCCGTGGATCACGAGATCAGCATGGTCTCGCTGGTGCGCAACCTGGAAGAATTCTTTGCCCGCGAATCCTGCGGCTGGTGTACGCCGTGCCGTGATGGTCTGCCGTGGAGCGTGAAAATCCTGCGCGCGCTGGAGCAAAAGCAAGGTCAGCCGGGGGATATCGAAACCCTGCAACAACTTTGCCGTCAGCTTGGCCCAGGTAAAACCTTCTGTGCGCACGCGCCGGGTGCCGTCGAGCCGCTGCAAAGCGCGATTAAATATTTCCGTGAAGAGTTTGAAGCCGGCATTGCGCCGCAGGTGTTTGGCAATACCCGCGCTATTGGCGGTATTCAGCCTAACCTGCTGAAAGCGCGCTGGTAATCAGCCGCCGTACACGGATTACCCTGTGGCGAGAGCATCGCGGCAGGGGAAAGAAAGAGATGTTTAACGCTCGTCCCCGGACGGGCCTTACGGAAGCATATTCACTATGGCTACAATCCATGTAGACGGTAAAGAGTATGATGTGAACGGGGCGGACAACCTGCTACAGGCTTGTCTCTCCCTGGGCCTTGATATTCCTTATTTTTGCTGGCATCCGGCGCTGGGAAGCGTGGGTGCCTGCCGCCAATGTGCGGTAAAGCAATTCCAGAATGCCGAAGATACCCGCGGTCGCCTCGTCATGTCCTGCATGACGCCGGCGTCGGACGGCACCTTTATCTCCATCGACGATGGCGAAGCGAAAGAGTTTCGTGAAAGCGTAGTGGAATGGCTGATGACCAACCATCCGCATGACTGTCCGGTGTGCGAAGAGGGCGGTAACTGCCACCTGCAAGATATGACGGTGATGACGGGCCACAGCTTCCGTCGCTATCGCTTCACCAAACGTACCCATCAGAATCAGGATCTCGGTCCGTTCATTTCCCATGAAATGAACCGCTGTATCGCCTGTTATCGCTGCGTGCGTTATTACAAAGATTATGCCGACGGCAAAGACCTGGGTGTCTACGGTGCGCATGATAACGTCTACTTCGGTCGTCCGGAAGACGGCACGCTGGAGAGCGAATTCTCCGGCAACCTGGTTGAAATCTGTCCGACCGGGGTGTTCACCGACAAAACCCACTCCGAACGCTACAACCGTAAGTGGGATATGCAGTTTGCGCCGAGCATTTGCCAGCAGTGCAGCGTGGGTTGTAACACCAGCCCGGGCGAGCGCTATGGTGAGCTGCGTCGTATCGAAAACCGCTATAACGGCACGGTAAACCACTACTTCCTGTGTGACCGTGGTCGCTTTGGTTATGGTTACGTCAACCTGAAAGATCGCCCACGTCATCCGGTGCAACTGCGCGGTAATGACTGGGTCACGCTGAATGCTGAACAGGCCGTGAACGCGGCGGCAGATGTGTTGCGTCAGGCGAAAAAAGTTATCGGTATCGGTTCCCCGCGCGCCAGCATTGAAAGCAACTTTGCGCTGCGTGAACTGGTGGGCGCAGAAAACTTCTCCACCGGGATGCCGGCAGGTGAGCAGGCGCGCCTTGAACTGATGCTGAAAGTGCTGCGTGAAGGTGGCATCTATACCCCGTCACTGCGCGAGATTGAAAGCTACGATGCGGTGCTGGTGCTGGGTGAAGACCTGACTCAGGTCGGTGCCCGTGTCGCACTTTCGGTGCGTCAGGCGGTGAAAGGTAAAGCACGCGAAATGGCAGCGGCGCAGAAGGTGGCCGACTGGCAGATTGCGGCGATCCTGAACATTGGTCAGCACGCGAAACACCCGTTGTTCGTGACTAACGTCGATGAAACCCGTCTGGATGATATCGCGGCATGGAGCTACCGCGCTCCGGTGGAAGATCAGGCGCGTCTGGGCTTTGCGATCGCCCACGCGCTGGACGACTCTGCGCCAGCCGTGAACAACTTTGATAAGTCTCTCGACGGCAAGCTGGATGTCGTGGTGCAGGCGCTGGCAGGGGCGAAAAAGCCGCTGATCATCTCCGGTACTCACTCTGGCAGCACCGCGATGATTGAAGCGGCCGCCAACGTGGCTAAAGCCCTGAAAGCACGCGGTGCGGATGTCGGTATCACGCTGCTGGCGTCAGCCGCTAACAGCATCGGCCTCGGCCTGATGGGTGGCGCATCGCTGGATAGCGCGCTGGCCCAACTGAGCAACGGTGAAGCCGATACGCTGGTGGTGCTGGAAAACGATCTTTACCGTCACGCGCCGAAAGCGACGGTGGATGCGGCGCTGGCGAAGGCTGACAACGTGATTGTGGTTGATCATCAACGCACTACGACACTGGAAAAAGCCAACCTGGTGTTCTCAACCGCCAGCTTCGCGGAAAGTGATGGCACCTCGATCAACCACGAAGGCCGCGCCCAGCGCTTCTTCCAGGTTTTCGATCCGGCTTACTATGACAACAGCGTGGTGATGCTGGAGAGCTGGCGTTGGCTGCACTCGCTGCACAGCACGGTTGAAAGCCGTCAGATTGACTGGACGCTGCTCGACCATGTGATTGATGCGGCGGTGGCTGCTCTACCGCAACTGAAAGGTATCAAGGACGCGGCACCGGATGCCAGCTTCCGTATTCGCGGACAAAAACTGGCGCGTTCACCGCATCGCTACAGTGGTCGTACTGCTGCGCGTGCCAACATCAGCGTGCACGAACCACGCCAGCCGCAGGATAAAGACACGATGTTCGCCTTCTCAATGGAAGGGAACAACCAGCCGGGCGCTGCGCGTTCGCAGATCCCGTTCGCCTGGGCACCGGGCTGGAACTCCCCGCAGGCGTGGAACAAATTCCAGGCCGAAGTGGGTGGCAAGCTGCGCAATGGTGATCCGGGCGTGCGCCTGTTTGACGCTGCGGACAGCGTACTGCCGTGGTTCAGCGCGATTCCGGACAGCTTTGTCGGTGGCAGCCAGTGGCGTGTCGCGCCTTACTATCAGCTGTTTGGTAGCGAGGAGATGACCCAGCGTTCTCCGGTATTCCAGAAACGTATGGCCCCGGCCACCCTGGTGATTAACCCGGCCGATGCGGAAAAACTGGGCGTCAACAATGGTGCTGCGGTGGAGCTGGTGTGTGCCGGTGAAACGCTGCGCCTGCCAGTGCGCTTCTCCAGCGCGTTGCAGGCCGGGCAGGTTGGTCTGCCGCTGGGTATGCCGGGCGTACCGCCGTTCCTCTCCGGTGCGCAAATTGACAAATTGCAGGAGGCGGCGCAATGAGCTGGCTGACACCGGACGTTATTGACATCCTGATTAGCATCGTCAAAGCCATCGTCATCTTGTTGGTGGTGGTGGCTTGTGGTGCCTTCATGAGTTTTGCCGAGCGTCGTCTGCTCGGCCTCTGGCAGAACCGTTACGGACCGAACCGTGTAGGTTGGGGCGGCTCGCTGCAATTAGCAGCGGACATGCTGAAAATGTTCTTTAAAGAGGACTGGGTTCCGCCCTTTACCGACCGTTTTATCTTTACCCTGGCACCGGTGATTGCGTTTGTTTCGCTGCTGCTGGCGTTTGCCATTGTGCCGGTATCGCCGACCTGGATGGTGACCGACCTGAACATCGGTCTGTTGTTCTTCCTGATGATGGCCGGTCTGGCGGTGTATGCAGTGCTGTTCGCGGGTTGGTCGAGTAACAACAAATACTCGCTGCTGGGCGCAATGCGTGCTTCCGCGCAGACCCTGAGCTATGAAGTGTTCCTCGGTCTGTCGCTGATGGGCGTGGTGGCTCAGGCCGGTTCGTTCAATCTGAACGCCATCGTCGAAAGCCAGGCTCACCTGTGGAACATCATTCCGCAATTCTTTGGCTTCCTGACCTTCTGTATCGCTGGCGTTGCGGTGTGTCACCGTCACCCGTTTGACCAGCCGGAAGCGGAACAGGAACTGGCCGATGGTTACCACATCGAATATGCCGGGATGAAGTTCGGTCTGTTTTTCGTGGGTGAATACGTGGCGATCACCACCGTTTCAGCGCTGATTGTGACGCTGTTCTTCGGTGGCTGGCAGGGGCCGTTCCTGCCGCCGTTCATCTGGTTCGCCATTAAGACCGCGTTCTTCATGATGATGTTTATTCTGATTCGTGCTGCGCTGCCGCGTCCACGCTATGACCAGGTGCTGTCGTTCGGCTGGAAAGTGTGTCTGCCGTTGACGCTGTTGAACCTGCTGGCGACCGCCGCAGTGATTCTGTCTGCGCAGTAAGGGGTTTTGAGATGACTTTAAAAGATATTGTCGTTGGCTTCGGCACGACAGTGCGCAGTATCTGGATGATAGGCATGCATGCCTTCGCCAAACGCGAAACCCAGATGTACCCGGAAGAGCCGGTGTACCTGCCGCCGCGCTACCGTGGTCGTATTGTACTGACGCGCGACCCGGACGGCGAAGAACGCTGTGTGGCCTGTAACCTGTGCGCGGTCGCCTGTCCGGTCGGCTGTATTTCGCTGCAAAAAGCGGAAATGCAGGATGGCCGCTGGTATCCGGAATTCTTCCGCATCAACTTTTCACGCTGCATTTTCTGTGGTCTGTGCGAAGAAGCCTGTCCGACCACCGCTATCCAGCTGACCCCGGATTTCGAACTGGGTGAGTTTAAGCGTCAGGATCTGGTGTACGAGAAACAGGATCTGTTGATCTCCGGTCCGGGTAAATATCCGGAGTACAACTTCTACCGCATGGCGGGTATGGCAATTGACGGCAAAGGGAAGGGCGACGCAGAAAACGAAGCCAAACCGATCGACGTCAAAGGCTTGTTACCTTAAGGAGCCAGCTATGGAATTTGCGTTTTATCTTTGCGGTCTGGTGGCGGTGTTGACGACGCTTCGCGTTATCACCCATACCAATCCGGTACATGCGCTGCTGTATCTGATTGTTTCGCTGCTGTCGATTGCTGGCGTCTTCTTCTCCATGGGCGCTTACTTTGCCGGTGCGCTGGAAATCATCGTCTATGCTGGCGCGATTATGGTGTTGTTCGTGTTCGTGGTGATGATGCTGAACCTCGGCAAATCTCAACAGGATCAGGAGCGTGAATGGCTGAAGCCGTCGCTGTGGATTGGTCCTGGCATCGTTTCCCTGCTGCTGTTGGTGGTGATGATTTATGCCATCAGCACCGCGCACGATCAGGGGATTGATGGCACGGTCATCGATGCCAAAGCGGTGGGTATCAGCCTGTTTGGTCCTTACGTACTGGCGGTGGAGCTGGCATCGATGCTGCTGCTGGCCGGTCTGGTTGTTGCCTTCCATATTGGACGTGAAGAGCGTCAGGGCGAGGTGTTAAGCAATCGCCCGGCAGAGGCGCAAGGGAATAAGGAGGAGCACGCATGATCCCGTTACAACACGGCCTGATTCTGGCTGCTGTGCTGTTTGTTCTCGGCCTGACCTCACTGGTGCTGCGCCGTAACCTGCTGTTTATGTTGATTGGTCTGGAGATCATGATCAACGCCGCTGCACTGGCACTGGTGGTCGCGGGCAGCTACTGGGGACAAGCCGACGGTCAGGTCATGTACATCCTGGCCATCAGCCTCGCGGCGGCGGAAGCCAGTATCGGTCTGGCGCTGTTGCTCCAGCTCTATCGTCGTCGTCAGACGCTGAACATTGACACTGTGAGCGAGATGCGCGGATGAACCTTCTCTACTTAACTGTTTTATTTCCGCTGATTGGCTTCCTGCTGTTGGCGTTTTCCCGTGGTCGCTGGTCGGAGAACCTGTCTGCCGCTATCGGGATGGGGTCAGTTGGTCTGGCTGCCCTGACCACGATTTTTGTCGGCATGGATTTCTTCAGTCAGGGACAGCAACCTTTCACCCAGGCGCTCTGGACCTGGATGCAGGTTGGTCACTTTGACATCAAAGTCAATCTGGTGCTGGATGGCCTGTCGCTGACCATGCTGTCGGTGGTCACCGGTGTAGGTTTCTTTATCCACATGTTCGCCTCCTGGTACATGCGGGGTGAAGAGGGCTACTCACGCTTCTTCGCCTACACCAACCTGTTTATCGCCAGCATGGTGGTTCTGGTGCTGGCCGATAACCTGATGCTGATGTACCTCGGCTGGGAAGGGGTGGGTCTGTGCTCCTACTTGCTGATCGGTTTCTACTACAGCAACCCGGAAAACGGCAAAGCGGCGATGAAAGCCTTTATCATTACCCGTGTGGGTGATGTGTTCCTCGCGCTGGCGTTGTTCATTCTCTACAACGAACTGGGCACGCTGAACTTCCGTGAACTGATGGAACTGGCTCCGGCACATTTCGCCGCCGACAACCACATGCTGCAATGGGCAACCTTGCTGCTGCTGGGCGGTGCGGTCGGTAAATCGGCACAGTTGCCGTTGCAGACGTGGCTGGCAGATGCGATGGCCGGTCCGACGCCGGTCTCTGCATTGATCCACGCCGCCACGATGGTAACGGCAGGTGTCTATCTGATTGCCCGTACCCATGGCCTGTTCCTGTTGACGCCGGACGTGCTGCATCTGGTGGGTATTGTGGGGGCTATCACCCTGGTGCTGGCGGGTTTTGCCGCGCTGGTGCAGACCGATATCAAACGTGTGCTGGCCTACTCCACCATGAGTCAGATCGGTTACATGTTCCTGGCGCTTGGCGTACAGGCATGGGATGCGGCGATTTTCCACCTGATGACCCACGCGTTCTTTAAAGCGCTGCTGTTCCTGTCCTCCGGTTCGGTGATTCTGGCCTGCCATCATGAACAGAACATCTTCAAGATGGGCGGCCTGCGTAAGAGCATCCCGCTGGTGTACACCTGCTTCCTGGTCGGTGGTGCCGCGCTGGCTGCGCTGCCGCTGATTACCGCAGGTTTCTACAGTAAAGATGAGATCCTGTTTGGTGCGCTGGCGAATGGTCACATCAATCTGATGGTCGCGGGTCTGGTGGGGGCGTTCCTGACCTCTATCTATACTTTCCGTATGATTTTCATCGTGTTCCATGGCGAAGAGAAAATCCATGCGCATGCCGGTAAAGGCATTACTCATCATCTGCCGCTGATTGTGCTGCTGGTGCTGTCCACCTTCATTGGTGCGCTGATTACGCCACCGCTGGCGGGTGTTCTGCCGCAGAACGAGTTTGGCGAAGGCGGCAAAGTGGCACTGGAAATCACCTCTGGCGTGGTTGCCATCGTCGGGATTCTGATTGCCGCCGCATTGTGGCTGGGCAAACGTCAGTTGGTCACCAGCGTGGCGAACAGTGCGCCGGGCCGCTTCTTTGGTACCTGGTGGTTTGCCGCCTGGGGCTTCGATTGGTTATACGACAAAGTGTTCGTAAAACCTTTCCTCGGCATTGCGTGGCTGCTGCATCGTGATCCACTCAACTCGCTGATGAACTTGCCAGCCCTGATTTCGCGTATTGGCAACAAAGGTCTGGTGGTCAGCGAAAACGGTTATCTACGCTGGTATGTGGCGTCGATGAGCGTCGGTGCCGTGGTAGTGCTGGCACTGTTGCTGGTGATCTAAAAGATTGATGAGCGGGGTGGTTAAGTTCACCCCAATTAAGAATGTTAAGAAATGCCTGACGCCAGGCAGAAAAAAGGGAAAAAACCGCCGTGTTATTACCTTGGCTAATTATCATACCCTTCGTTGGGGGCTTGCTGTGCTGGCTGGCTGAGCGCCTCGGCAAGAAGGTGCCGCGCTGGATAGCCCTGATCACCATGGGGCTGACGCTGGTGCTGTCACTGCAACTGTGGTTGCAGGGTGGCTACTCACTGACGCAGGCGGCAGGTATGCCGCAGTGGCAATCGACCTTCCAGGTCGCGTGGATTCCGCGCTTCGGTATCAATTTCCATCTGGCGCTGGATGGTCTGTCGCTGCTGATGGTGGTGCTGACCGGTCTGCTTGGCCTGATGGCGGTGCTCTGCTCGTGGAATGAAATCGAGAAGTATCAGGGCTTTTTCCACCTCAACCTGATGTGGATCCTCGGTGGCGTGATTGGTGTGTTCCTCTCCATCGACATGTTCCTGTTCTTCTTCTTCTGGGAAATGATGCTGGTGCCGATGTACTTCCTCATCGCGCTCTGGGGACACAAAGCATCGGACGGTAAAACCCGTATCACGGCAGCGACCAAGTTCTTCATCTATACCCAGGCATCTGGTCTGGTGATGTTGATTGCTATCCTGGCGCTGGTGTTTGTGCACTACAATGCGACCGGCGTCTGGACCTTCAGCTACGAAGAGTTGCTGAAAACCCCGATGTCCCACACCGTCGAATATCTGCTGATGCTGGGCTTCTTTATCGCCTTTGCCGTCAAAATGCCGGTGGTGCCGTTGCACGGCTGGTTGCCGGATGCGCACAGCCAGGCACCAACCGCCGGTTCGGTCGACCTCGCCGGGATTCTGTTGAAGACCGCAGCCTATGGTTTGCTGCGCTTCAGCCTGCCGCTGTTCCCGCATGCCTCGGCGGAGTTTGCGCCGATTGCCATGTGGCTGGGCGTTATCGGTATCTTCTACGGTGCCTGGATGGCGTTCGCACAGACCGATATCAAACGTCTGATCGCCTACACCTCCATTTCGCACATGGGCTTCGTGCTGATCGCCATCTACACCGGCAGCCAGCTCGCGTTCCAGGGCGCGGTAGTACAGATGATTGCCCACGGCCTGTCCGCCGCGGCGCTGTTTATCCTGTGTGGTCAGCTGTATGAGCGTCTGCATACCCGTGATATGCGCCAGATGGGAGGCCTGTGGTCACGTATCAAATGGATTCCGGGTCTGTCGCTGTTCTTTGCCGTGGCTAACCTTGGGATGCCGGGCACCGGTAACTTTGCCGGGGAATTTATGATTCTGACCGGTAGCTTCCAGGTGGTGCCGGTGATTATCGTGATTGCTACCTTTGGTCTGGTGTTCGCTTCGGTGTATTCCCTGGTGATGATGCAGCGCGCGTACTACGGCGAAGCGAAATCACAGGCCCCACTACCAGGCATGTCACCGCGTGAGTTCATTATGATTATGGTTCTGGTGGTGTTGCTGGTTCTGCTGGGGGTTTATCCGCAGCCGATTCTTGATACCTCCCATGCTGCAATGAGCAATATTCAGCAGTGGTTTACCGCTTCAATTTCAACTACAAGGCCGTAATTCGCCATGACAATAACTCCTCAACAATTGATCGCGTTACTGCCGCTGTTGATCGTCGGATTGACGGTGGTGGTTGTGATGCTGTCCATTGCATGGCGACGCAACCACTTTGTTAACGCCACGCTGACGGTGATTGGTCTTAACCTGGCGCTGCTTTCGCTGTGGTTTGTTGCCCATGTCGGGGCAATGGATGTGACGCCGATGCTGCGCGTCGATGGCTACTCCATCTTCTACACTGGGTTGGTGATGCTGGCGAGCCTGGCAACCTGTACCTTCGCCTATCCGTGGCTGGCCGGTTTTCCGGACAACAAAGATGAGTTCTATCTGCTGGTGCTGATTGCCGCGCTGGGCGGTATCGTGCTGGCGAGTGCTAACCATCTGTCGGCGCTGTTCATCGGTATCGAACTGCTGTCGCTGCCGCTGTTTGGTTTAATTGGCTACGCCTTCCGCCAGAAACGTTCGCTGGAAGCGGCGCTGAAATACACCATCCTGTCAGCAGCGGCGTCATCGTTCCTGCTGTTTGGTATCGCGCTGATTTATGCGGATTCCGGCAGCCTGAGCTTTGTGCAGCTGGGTAAAAGCCTGAATGACAGCATGATGCAGCAACCGCTGCTGCTGGTCGGCCTCGGTATGATGATTATCGGGCTTGGCTTCAAACTGTCTCTGGTGCCATTCCATTTGTGGACGCCGGATGTGTACCAGGGCGCGCCAGCGCCGGTATCGACCTTCCTCGCCACCGCCAGCAAAATCGCCATCTTCGGCGTGATCATGCGTCTGTTTATGTACGCGCCGGTGACCGACAGCGAAGCGGTACGCACCGTGTTGGGTGTGATCGCCTTTGTCTCCATCCTGTTCGGTAACCTGATGGCGATTTCGCAGAGCAACATCAAACGTCTGCTGGGTTACTCCTCAATCGCCCACCTCGGCTATCTGCTGGTGGCGTTGATTGCAGTGAAAACCCATCAGCTGTCGCTGGAAACCGCCGGGGTTTATCTGGCCGGTTACCTGTTCAGCAGCCTTGGCGCGTTCGGTGTGGTGAGCCTGATGTCCAGCCCTTACCGTGGCCCGGATGCCGATACCCTGTACTCCTATCGTGGTCTGTTCTGGCACCGTCCGATTCTGTCGGCGGTCATGACTATCATGATGCTGTCCCTGGCCGGTATCCCGATGACACTGGGCTTTATTGGTAAGTTCTACGTGATCGCTTCCGGTGTGAATGCCCATCTGTGGTGGCTGACCGGTGCGGTGGTGGCAGGTAGCGCCATTGGCCTTTACTACTATCTGCGCGTTACCGTCAGTCTGTACCTCAGCCCGCCGGAACTGCACACCCGCGATCGTGATACCCCGGCCAACTGGGCTTTCACTGCCGGTGGTGTCGTGGTTCTGATTTCTGCGATTCTGGTGCTGCTGCTGGGTGTGTATCCACAGCCGCTGATCACGCTGGTGCAGATGGCCCAGCCGCTGATGTAACCGACGCGTTATTGCTTCAGCTAAATCAGGCCTGCGGGCCTGATTTTTTTTGCCTGTCATCTGACAATTCCGCTGCGGATTGCTAATTTTTAAGCAATGTTCACTCGTCGCGCAGAGGCCTTGTGATCAAGTTGATATTTTTGCTCACCGGGGCACAGGTGATCCGCAGACGCTGGTACTGGCTGGCTATCGTTGGTCTGGTGTTACTGGTGTTGTCCGCATTGATCCTCTATGACATTAGTAGCGACGGCCTGCTTTCGGTGCCGCTGGATCTGCTGGCGGTATTTTTTATTATCGAAGGCCTGGTGCAGGTGACGTTGGCGTTTATCCGCGAAATGCGTATTGACGGTTTGACCCTGTTGAAAGCGCTGGGATTGTGCTTTATCGGTTTTCTGATCCTCAATATTCCGCAGGACAACAATGATGTTTCGGCGGTGCTGTTTGGCATCGCGTTTATGGTTGATGGTCTGTTCCGCTTTGTGGCGGCAATCGTATTACGGGGTTGGCGTTGGCGTAAACAATGTCTGACCGGGGTGGTGGAGTGGTTTATCAGCATCCTGATCCTCAGCGACTGGCCGTTTCATCATCACATCGCTGTCCCGTTGTGTTTTGCGTTGCTGCTGCTGAGCATCGGTACCACGCTGCTACAAATGGCGCGGCAGGCGCATTTGCTGACAGAAAACAGCACGGTCACCACGCTACCGCTGTTTAAAGTCGGGGGATTGCGGCAGTGGCACAGCAGCCAGTACGTCCATCCGCCGTTTCCTCATCAGCCACCCGCCCAGCCACTGGAAGTTTACGTCTGGACACCGTTAGGAGCCGGCAGGCTGCGCGAAAGTTACCGGCTAATCAATCGTTACATCGCTGCCGTCGATCAACATGGTGTGATCTCAACCGGACATGCGGCGATGGCCGCCGGAGAGGCGCTTTATATCAGCCACTATCCGCTGAATGATATTGATCGCGACAGCAGTAATTTCCGTGCGGTGTTGCGTTCGGGCGCACATAACGATGTGGCCGGACGTTTTCTGGCCTCTCTGCCGCAGGAGGTGGCTGACTGGTGCGCACCGGACAAGCAAATCCAGTTTGCACATTACAATTTCAAGGCATTACGTAATTTCTGGCACAGCTATCGCCTCGACAGCACCTACAATCTGACCGCGCGTAACTGTTCCTCTGCGGTTATCCAGGCGTTGGATGTGGCGATTGAGGGCATTCTGGCCAGAAAACCCTATGCCGGATTACGGTTGTTCAGCGACCCCAATTTTTGGCTATTGGGGGTGGTGCGCGGCAGGGCGGAGGAGATGACCTGGACGCCCGGTTTAGTCCTGGATTACGTGCGCCTATTGCACCGCGTTATTGATCCCCAACCCAGTACGCTGTGGACGGTACGACTGTGGCGTAGCCTGTGCCTGCGCTATGCGCTGTGGCAGCAGAAGCGGACACCCTCGCGGAGTGTGATTAAATGACGCGCAGCCGCGTAATTATCCTCCTCGCCATTACCCTCTTTGGTCTGACTTATGGTTTAAGTGCGCCGCTGATTGCCCTCCGGCTGTCGGCGGCGGGTTATAGTGAAACGCTGATTGGCCTCAATGCCGCGATGCATGCGGCAGGTGTGTTGATTATCGCGCCCGCCTTGCCGGGACTCTGCCGCCGTTTTTCACCGCAAGCATTGCTGATCACCGCGCTGCTGATATCCATGCTGCTGTTAATTCTGTTTCCCTGGTTACCGATTGCCAGCAGCTTCTTGTTACGACTGCTGCTCGGTATGGCTTCGGAAGTGATTTTGGTGGTGACGGAAACCTGGCTTAATCAACACGCTGCCGAACACCAGCGGGCGAAGATGCTGGCAACCTATACCGCGATGCTATCGGCAGGATTTGCGCTCGGCCCTTTTATATTGACGTTGCAGGGCAGCGGTGATGGCGCATTCATCACCGGCGCGGTGTTAGCTGCCATCGCCGCGCTGGCGTTGTTTGGCAGCGGTAACCTGCGTTTCAGCACAGAACAAGGGGTGCCACGTTCTTTTTCACGTTGGTTGCGATTGTTACCACTGGCGCTGTCTGCGACCATCCTTAATGCGGCGCTGGAAGCGGCAGGCATGAACTTGCTGGCGCTGTATGCGATCAATCTGGGTTGGTCCGAAACGCAGGCGACATCGTTGATCACCATTTTACTGGTCGGTGCGATCCTGTTGCAGCTGCCAATCGGGTGGCTGGCCGATCGCATGGATCGCCATCATTTAATTGTCTGGTTGGCCGCGTTATCCACCCTGGGCGCGCTTGCCTGGCCGCTGGCATTGCAGTCGTTGTGGCTGGCACGATTGCTGTTGTTCTGCTGGGGTGGGGTATTTGTCGGCATTTATACGGTGATCATCACGCTGGTGGGGCAGCGTTTTCAGGGTTCGGAACTGGCGGCAGCCTATGCGGTGCTGTCGGTGGCGTGGGGTATCGGTGCCTTTGTTGGCCCGGCATTGGGGGGATGGGCGATGTCGCTCACGCTGCATGGCCTGCCGTGGATGGCGGCGCTATTGTGCGCTTTCTTCACCGGTTTTGCCCTGCAACAACGGCGTTATTAAGGTAGAGTGGCAGGCCAATAAGGAGAGAACATGGATATTAACTGGCTGGATATTCATCACCGCGATTTAACGGTGCCACAACTTTATGCGTTGCTGGCATTGCGCAGTGAGGTTTTTGTCGTGGAGCAAAACTGTCCCTATCTCGATGTGGATGGACAGGATTTGGTGGCAGAAAATCGCCATCTGTTGGGCATGCTGGGTGATGAGCTGGTGGCGTATGCACGTATTTTATCGCCCGCCGATGCGCAGAGTCCGGTGAAGATTGGGCGGGTGATTGTTTCCGGTCGCGCCCGTGGTATCAACCTGGGCAACCGTTTAATGGTGCAGGCATTGCAGGTTTGCCAGCGCTACTGGCCACAGCACACGCCTTTTCTCTCAGCCCAGGCGCATCTGCAATCGTTCTATGCCGGTCATGGCTTTGTCGCGGTGAGCGCTATCTATCTCGAAGACGATATCCCGCATATCGACATGCAAAAATAATGGCGAGGTTGGCACCTCGCCATGGTCATCAACCCGGCGTCATCTGCCGGTCATCAACGTATTTACGCTGATCCGGCGCGGGTGGGAAGTATTGATACAACCAGGTTTCACTCAGGGTTTCGTCTTTGGTGCGCAGGAACAGACGCATATCCACCGGTTTGGTAGAATCGCTGTTGGGGTACCAGTCAAACAGGATACGGTAACCATCGATGGGCTCCACGTACAGAATCTCGACCTGCTTGATGGTTCCCGCTGACACGGTGATCACCGGCTCAATCCCCTTCGGCGCAGCGGCTTTCAGGTCACCACCGACGAAATCGATGGCAAAGCGGCGGCTCCATTGTTCCGGGAAGTGCTCGCCTGGCGCCCAACCTTCCGGGAAACCACCGATACCGGTACGGGTGGCATCCACACGCGCCAGTCCGCTACGCACCGGTGGCAGACCGCTCCAGTAAAGTTTGTACTGGAAGTTGAATTCGCTGCCCGCTTTCACCGGTTTTTCCGGTTGCCAGAAGCACACCACGTTATCCAGTGTTTCACCGGTCGTCGGGATCTCCATCAGGTTGATGGCCCCTTTGCCCCATTTGCCAATCGGCTCAACCCACAGGCTTGGACGTTTGTCGTACCAGCCAATCACATCCTGATAATCCTTGAAGTCATGATTGAGCTGTAACAGGCCAAAGCCACGCGGGTTTTCATCCTGATAGGCATTGAACTGCAAACGCTGCGGGTTATTCAGTGGGCGGGCAATCCATTCACCGTTACCGGTCCACATCGCCAGGCGATCAGAGTCGTGGATTTGCGGGTGATAGGTGTTGCACATACGACGCTCGTTGGTGCCGCAACTAAACATACTGGTCATGGGCGCGATACCCAACTGGCGGATATCACTGCGTGCGAACAGGTGGTTTTCCACCTCCATCACCACGCGTTTGGCTTCGCAGTGAATGGTGAACTTGTACGCGCCGGTCACGCTGGCACCGTCCAGCAGGGCGTACACCACAAAGGTGGTGTCTTCGGCTTTCGGCGTTTCAAACCAGAAGGCGGTGAAATCCGGGAACTCTTCATGACCGTTGCTGAAGGTGTTCACCGCCACACCACGGGCGGAAAGGCCGTACTGGTAGGTTTCATCAACGGCGCGGAAGTAGCTGGCACCGAGGAAGGAGACGATGTCGCGGCGCGCCAGTTCTGGTTTCTTAAAGGCACGGAAACCGGCAAAGCCGAGATCGGTTTTGCCGACCAGTTGTTTGGTATCAACGTTGGCGTCGTTGTAGTTAAACAACTCCGGGCGGAAGTGGATTTCACGCGCTTCGCGGCTGGCGGCATCAACGGAGAACATCTGGATGCGGCGTTTAAAGCCCATGCCAACATGGAAGAATTGTACATCCAGTTCGCGATTGGGGATGTTGTTCCACAGCGAATGGTTGGCGTCGTACTGAATGGCGTTATAGGCCTGTGGGGTCAGATTGGCCAGGGTGTCAGGCAGCGGGCCAGGCGCGCCGCCCCAGGGCTGTTTCGCCAGTGCGGCGGCTTTCTTTTTCAGTACATCGAAATCGAAGCGAACCGCAGTGCCGTCGGCAATGCCATCTGCCGCCCAGGCGGACTGTGCAAACAGCGTGGACAGACCCGTCATGCCACTCAGGGCAGAGAGGGCCATGGACGCTTTCATAAACTTTCTACGATTCATGCCAGAAATCTAATCCTTAGCTGCTCGGGTTTAAGGTGACTGCCGTGCATCATGCACGCATTTCAGACCTGATAGCGTCAGGCTACAGGGGGTTACGACAGTCGCCGAATGAAAAAATTCAGTCCGAAGAAATTTATCAGATAAATCATAGAAGCGAAGCAGATTTCAAATCTTTACCCTTTACGGATGAAACTCGGGCAATTCCTGGCCGCTCATTGCCCCGAATGGGCGTTTAATGACTATAGTTAACCGACAGGTAAGTTAAATACATGGAGGAACTACGTAATGTCATCCACCGATCAATTTGAAACCCGTCTTGATGACGATTTGGCGCTGCTGACCGAAACACTGGAAGAAGTGTTACGTTCATCCGGTGATCCAGCCGATCAAAAGTACATCGAACTGAAAAGCAAAGCGGAGCAGGCGTTGGAAGAGGTGAAATCCCGCGTCAGCCAGGCATCTGACAGTTACTACTATCGGGCGAAAAAAGCTGCTTACCGCGCCGATGAGTATGTGCACGATAAACCCTGGCAGGGCATTGGTATTGGTGCCGCCGCCGGACTGTTCTTAGGGTTGCTGCTGGCCCGTCGCTAATCGTTATCGGGCGCGTCGCGCGCGCCCATCCTCCCCTGAAATACCCCGTACCGCATCGACAGCGATTGTGTTTCTCTCGCCCTCTTTCTAAATTAAAGCGACAGGGATAAAGGAGAATTGACGTGATTCGAGTTGAAATGCTCTCGACGGGCGATGAAGTGTTACATGGGCAGATTGTCGATACCAATGCCGCCTGGCTGGCTGACGTGCTGTTCCAGCATGGCTTACCGATGACCAGCCGCAGCACGGTGGGGGATGCACTGCCTTCGTTGGTGGAAGCATTACAAAGCCGTAGCCAGATTGCTGACGTGTTGATTGTGAATGGCGGCCTCGGCCCAACCAGCGACGATCTCAGTGCGCTGGCGGCAGCGACCGCCAGCAATAGCCATCTGGTATTGCATCAGGAGTGGCTGGAGAAGATGGAAGCCTGGTTTGCCGGTCGTGGACGTGTCATGGCACCGAGCAATCGCAAGCAGGCAGAGATTCCCGCCAACGCAGAATTAATCGATAACCCGGTCGGCACTGCTTGTGGCTTTGCGCTGCAACTCAATCGCTGCTGGATATTCTTCACCCCGGGCGTGCCGTCCGAATTTAAGGTGATGGTAGAGCAGGAGATCCTGCCGCGTCTGCAAGCGCGTTTCGATCTGCCAGAACCACCACTTTGTCTGCGCCTCACCACCTTTGGTCGCGGCGAGAGCGACATTGCGGCTGAGCTGGAACCGTTACCGTTACCCGAAGGCGTGGTCATGGGTTATCGCTCTTCGATGCCGATTATCGAAATCAAACTGACCGGACCGGCCAGCCAGCGGGTAGCGATGGAGCAGGTATGGCAGCAGGTCAGGCTGTTGCTGGCGGAATGCACCCTCTTTGAAGGGACGGAAGGATTGCCGGTGTGGCTGGCACAACAGCTGGCCGCACGGGGGTTAACGCTGGCGGTCAGCGAATCATACACCGCCGGCTTGCTGCAATGGCAGCTGGCATCAGCCGAGGTGCCGTTGCGCGCCGGTAATGTGCTGCCGGAGCAAACGGAAAGCCTGGAACAGCAGGTGCAGCGTCTGCGTGATTTCGCGGCACAGCAGCAGGCTGAAGTCGGGCTGGCGGTCGGAACCTTGCATGAAGGGGAGGTGACGATTGCACTGCACACACCGGAAGCGAGCTGGGGTCAACGGGTGAAGTTCAACCACGGACGCCACAACCTTGAGATCCGTCAGAAAGTGGTCGCGATGATGGCGATGAATATGCTGCGTCGCTGGTTGCACGGTAGCGACGTTAGCACCGGGCACGGTTGGATTGATGTGCTGGAAACGGTGAAAATATAAGCAGCCCCGTAGCGGCGCGATTAATCGCGCGGTTTTTTCCGTCAGGCGCACGGATTGCGCGATAAATCGCGCCGCTACGGGAGCGTGGGTTACAGCTCGATCTCAATCTCGCCTTTGGCTTTACAGCAACAGGGTAAAAACTCACCCTGTTGAATAAACGCCAGTGGGGTCTCGGCGTAGTGCACTTCCCCTTTCAGCAAGCGCATGCGGCAGGAGCCACAGTAGCCTTCGCGACACTGATACTCAACGCAAACATTGTGTGCTTCGAGCGTGGTCAGCAGATTGGGATGATCTTCTGCGCACTCCAGCCGGGTGCCGGAGCTACGCAGAATAACAACAGAACGGCTCATACTTACAGCTGGAAGTCGTTAAAGTCGTCTTCGCCCACTTCCGCGTCAATTTGACCCACCAGATAAGAGCTGACTTCAACTTCCTGCGGGGCCACCTGAACGTTGTCAGACACCAGCCAGCTGTTGATCCACGGAATCGGGTTCGAACGCGTCTGGAACGGCAGATCAAGACCCACCGCCTGCATACGGATGTTGGTGATGTACTCAATGTACTGGCACAGAATGTCTTTGTTCAGGCCAATCATCGAGCCGCCGCTGAACAGATATTCTGCCCACTCTTTTTCCTGCTCGGCCGCTTTCTTGAACAGGTCGTAGCATTCATCACGGCACTCTGCCGCAATCTCTTTCATCTCCGGATCATCTTCGCCGGTACGCATCAGGTTCAGCATATGCTGAGTACCGGTCAGGTGCAGCGCTTCGTCACGGGCGATCAGGCGGATGATTTTGGCGTTACCTTCCATCAGCTCACGCTCGGCAAAGGCGAACGAGCAAGCGAAGCTGACGTAGAAGCGAATCGCTTCCAGCGCGTTGACGCTCATCAGGCAGATGTAGAGTTGCTTCTTCAGCGCACGCAGATCAACGGTCACGGTTTTACCCGCTACCTGATGCGTGCCTTCACCCAGCAGATGCCAGTAGTTGGTCATCTCAATCAGGTCGTCATAATACTTCGAGATATCCTGCGCACGGGCGAGGATCTGCTCGTTAGTGACGATATCATCAAACACCAGTGACGGATCGTTGACGATGTTGCGGATGATGTGGGTATAAGAACGCGAGTGGATGGTCTCGGAGAACGCCCAGGTTTCAATCCAGGTTTCCAGTTCCGGGATCGAGATCAGCGGCAGCAGCGCGACGTTCGGGCTACGACCCTGGATCGAATCCAGCAGCGTCTGATACTTCAGGTTGCTGATGAAAATGTGTTTTTCGTGCTCCGGCAGCGCCTGATAGTCGATGCGATCGCGTGACACGTCCACTTCTTCCGGACGCCAGAAGAAGGAGAGCTGCTTTTCGATCAACTTTTCAAAGATGTCATATTTCTGCTGATCGAAACGGGCAACGTTAACCGACTGACCGAAAAACATCGGCTCTTTCAGCTGGTCATTCTTGGTTTGTGAGAATGTGGTGTAAGCCATAGGGATGTCCAAATATGGGCGGAGCCGTCGCTCCGCCTCTGATTAAATCTTACAAGCGCCGCTTTCGCAGCCGTCGTCCTGAATGGAGGGGGCCAGATCGTCCTGCGCATCCTCAGCACCGTCACGGGTGTTCTGGTAGTACAGGGTTTTCACGCCAAACTTGTAAGCGGTCAGCAGATCTTTCAGCAACTGCTTCATCGGCACTTTGCCGTTCGCGAAGCGGCTCGGATCGTAGTTGGTGTTCGACGAAATGGCCTGGTCGATAAACTTCTGCATCACGCCGACCAGTTGCAGGTAACCGTCGTTGGACGGCATTTCCCACAGCAGTTCGTACTGATCTTTCAGACGCTCATACTCCGGCACCACCTGACGCAGGATACCGTCTTTCGACGCTTTGATGCTGATGTGGCCGCGCGGCGGCTCGATGCCGTTGGTGGCGTTGGAGATCTGCGATGACGTCTCTGACGGCATCAGCGCGGACAGCGTTGAGTTACGCAGACCGTGCGTTTTGATCGACTCACGCAGCGCTTCCCAGTCGAGGTGCAGCGGTTCGTTGCAGATACTGTCGAGATCCTTTTTATAGGTATCGGTCGGCAGAATGCCCTGCGCATACGTCGTTTCATTGAACCACGGGCAGGCACCTTGCTCTTTCGCCAGCTCGTTTGACGCCTTCAGCAGATAGTACTGAATGGCCTCGAAGGTTTTATGCGTCAGGTTGTTAGCGCTGCCATCGGAGTAGCGCACGCCGTTTTTCGCCAGGTAGTAAGCGAAGTTGATCACGCCGATACCCAGGGTACGGCGGCCCATCGCACCGCGTTTGGCGGCCGGGATCGGGTAATCCTGGTAGTCGAGCAGGGCATCCAGCGCACGTACCGCCAGAATGGCCAGTTCTTCCAGATCATCGAGGCTGTCGATAGCACCGAGGTTGAACGCTGACAGCGTACACAGAGCGATTTCGCCGTTTTCGTCGTTAACGTCTTCCAGCGGTTTGGTCGGCAGCGCGATCTCAAGGCACAGGTTCGACTGGCGTACCGGGGCGATGGACGGATCAAACGGGCTATGGGTGTTGCAGTGGTCAACGTTCTGGATGTAGATACGGCCAGTAGAGGCACGCTCCTGCATCATCAGTGAGAACAGTTCGACGGCTTTAACACGCTGCTTGCGGATGCTGTCATCTTTTTCATACGTGGTGTACAGACGCTCAAACTCGTCCTGATCGGCAAAGAATGCGTCGTACAGGCCAGGCACGTCAGACGGGCTGAACAGGGTGATATCTTCACCTTTCAGCAGACGTTGGTACATCAGTTTGTTGATCTGCACGCCATAGTCCATATGACGCACGCGGTTGCCTTCAACACCACGGTTGTTTTTCAGCACCAGCAGGCTTTCTACTTCCAGATGCCACATCGGGTAGAACAGGGTGGCCGCACCACCACGCACGCCGCCCTGCGAACAGGATTTCACTGCGGTCTGGAAGTGTTTGTAGAACGGGATACAACCGGTGTGGAACGCTTCACCACCACGAATCGGGCTGCCCAGCGCACGGATACGACCGGCGTTGATACCGATACCGGCACGCTGCGAAACGTATTTCACAATGGCGCTGGAGGTGGCGTTGATGGAATCCAGGCTGTCGCCGCACTCGATCAGCACGCAAGAGCTGAACTGGCGGGTTGGGGTACGCACGCCGGACATGATCGGCGTCGGCAGCGAGATCTTGAAGGTCGAAACCGCATCATAGAAACGCTTGACGTAATCCATACGCGTAGCACGCGGGTAGCCAGAGAACAGGCAGGCGGCGACCAGAATGTACAGGAACTGCGCGCTTTCGTAGATTTCACCGGTCACACGGTTCTGCGCCAGGTATTTACCTTCCAGCTGTTTGACGGCGGCGTAGGAGAAGTTCATATCGCGCCAGTGGTCAATAAAGCCGTCCATCTGCTCGAACTCTTCTTTGCTGTAGTCTTCCAGCAGATGGCGATCGTATTTGCCCATCTCGACCATTTTAACCACCTGATCGTACAGCGCTGGCGGCTCAAACTGGCCGTAGGCTTTTTTACGCAGATGGAAAATCGCCAGGCGTGCGGCGAGGTACTGATAATCAGGGGCATCGCGAGAAATAAGGTCTGCAGCGGCCTTGATGATGGTCTCATGGATATCGGAAGTCCGAATACCATCATAGAACTGAATGTGAGAACGCAGTTCAACCTGTGACACGGAGACGTTGTTCAGCCCTTCAGCTGCCCAGTCCAGTACCCGGTGAATTTTATCGAGATCAATGCGTTCCTGACGGCCATCGCGTTTAGTAACGAGCAGACTTTGGTTCATGTCGCGTTTTTACCTTTGCGTGAGTATCCAAAAATTAAAAGAAACCCCGGTTTATACACAGCATATTCATTGTGAATAATGTTGTGGATAAACACTACATCTAGGGGGTGAGGGGAGAAACCATAACAACATGGAGGCATATTTTAGTATTTTAACGCGGGTTAACAAGAGGAAAAAATGATGTTTGCGGGGGTTGTAATTTTTGCGAAATTTCTTAGGCCTTGTCTTATAAGGCCCGACCTCGTGTCAACCAAAATGCAGATTTTTTTCAGAACTTGATCGAGCGCGTATTTCTTATGCAATCCTCTCCGGCAAGCCAAATTTCTGGTGAAAAAATGGCAGCATAAGCTACGCGCAGTCGGACTTTTCTGGTTTTTCTTATGAAATTTTTATGAAATTAAGGTGCAGTTTTGCGCGATGAATCGTGCCGCTACGGCGTGTGCACCCAATCGTAGCGGCGCGATTTATCGCGCACGTCTTTACAACCCCGGCGCTTTCCACATTGAAGTGGTCAGTCCGTTATCCACTAACGCCAGCTGATCCGCATACACCTTCTGCCATACGGTCTTCTGTTGTTGATACAGGGCATGGTGGGTCGCATTGGGGGTAAATTCGCGCTCCCAGCGCACCAAATCCCGGCCAGTCTCTGCCAGATTGGCGTACAGCCCGGCCCCTACACCCGCCGCAATCGCGCAGCCCAGTGCGGTGGCTTCTTTGACCTGCGGCACCTTCACCGTCAGGCCGGTGACATCGCTGAGGATTTGGCTCCAGAGCTTGCCCTTGGCACCGCCACCGGCAAACACCAGATGCGACGCCCGCACGCCGGAAAAGGCGGCGACCTGGTCGAGGTTGCAGGCTGAGACAATGGCAGCGTTCTCCTCCAACGCACGGAACAGGGTTTGCTTATTACAGCGTTCGGGATCGATAGACAGATTAATAAAGGAGGGCGCGGCGTGATACCACTTATTGAAATGCATCGCGTCAGAGAACACGGGCATCACTCCCCAGGCACCGGCCGGGACACGCGCGGCCATCTCTTCCAGCAGGCTGTAACAATCAACCCCCAGCCGCTCTGCCAGCAACTTTTCCTCACCGCAAAATGCATCACGAAACCAGCGCATGGTTAGCCCGGTAAAAAAGCTGATGGCTTCGGCCTGCGCCATTCCCGGGATCACGTGGGGATTAATGCGGATATTCATTGCCGGATCAACCTGCGGCTGGGGCAGATTGACCACTTGTTGCCAGAAGGTCCCTCCCAATACCGCGGTTTCCCCGGCCCTGACCACGCCTAACCCCAGCGTACCGAGCTGGACATCGCCACCGCCCATCGCGACCACGGTCCCTTGTTGCAGCCCACAAGCTTCCGCTGCTTGCGCGGTGACAGCGCCGAGCGGCGTGCCGGTTTCCGCGACCGGCGACAGGATATCGCCACGCAGACCGGCCATCTCCAGCAGGTCGGGACGCCAGTTACGGGTAGATAAATCGAGCAGGCCAGTGGTCCCGGCATTCGAAGGATCGACCGCCAGTTCACCGCTGAGGCATTTCGCCAGCCAGTCGCTAATCATCGTCAGCGTGGTGGCCTGACGATAGATATCGGGACGATGATGCGCCAGCCACAACAAGCGCGGCATGGCACCCAGCGCCAACGTTTGCCCTGAGCATTGGTAGATTTCACGCTCAAACTCGCCGTGATGAATCTCTTTCAGTTCGCTGACTTCACGGTTGGCACGGGCATCGACATTGGCGCAGGCCCAGATGGCGTCACCCGCCTTGTTATACAGCACGATACCTTCGCGCATCGAACAACAGGCGACGCCACGAATGGCGCTGGCCGGCAGTTGTGCCTGATGCAGTGACTGGCGAATGCACTGACAGGCGAGCTGCCAGTTTTTGGCCAGATCAAACTCCATTGAACCGGGCACATCGGGCAGGGCAAGGTGCTGCCATTCCGCTTGTGCCACGGCAATTTGCTCGCCTTGCAGGTTAAAAATCACGGCGCGAATGCTGCCTGTACCGGCGTCGAGCGCCATCAAATGCGGGGCGTGGGATATCGTCATCTCAGTAACTCCTGCAAAAATCTGACTGGATCGACCCCGCCGCAGGGCTACGACAATAATGCCAACATCGCGCGGGCTGTTTCCTCTTCTGTCACCAGCGCATTAATCCGCGCCCCCTTGAGGGCGGCAATAATCGCTTCGGCTTTTTCAATACCGCCAGCCACCCCCACCACCACCGGAATGGTCGCCAGTTCATCAGGGCTGACGGCTATCAATTCATCATGTATCGGCATCGCCTCAGCCAGTTGTCCGTCGTGGCTCATAAAGTAGCCGAGGATGTCGCCGACCGCGCCTTTACGGCCATACATCAGCTGTTCACCTTCGCTGATATATCCCGAGCGCAAAATCGTGGCCTGCCGTTTCTGATTGAGTGCACCGATGCCGACAATCGCGACATCGGCGGCACAGGCAGTCAACATCACATCCTGTACGCTGCGTTCATGACGCAAAATTTGCGCGACGCTGGCACTGGAGGCACGCAACGGCGCAGGGATAATGCTGATGCCACAGGCAGGATCTAACTGCCCAATCCCGGTCATATACGGCCCCACACCGCCGGACAGCGTCACCATGCGGATTTGCTGTGAGGCGATAAAACCACTCAGATGTTGCAGCGTGTTCATGCTGGTCTCACCAAACCCCACCCCCAGCAGCTGCTGCGGTTGCAGCAGCGACATCAACATCTGCGCCGCCCCGACCCCCAGTCGCTGGCTGAGATTGGGGCCGGTCAGTTGCGGCAGCACCCGCACCTGCTTAAGGTTAAAGCGCGCCAGCAGCGCATGTTCCAGTGCCAGACAACCCTCATAACGTGAGTTGATCTGCACGCGGATCACCCCGGACTGACGGCCCTTCTCCAGCAGGCGCGACACTTTCAGGCGCGTCAAACCGAGCCGTTCGCCAATTTCGTTCTGTGTCAGTCCGTCGTGGTAATAGAACCAGGCGGTGCGCGCCAGCAGCTCTTCTTCACTCATACTGTTTTCCACAGTGAGACCCGTTGCCGGGATAAGATCGCTTTTCATGATGAACACTTTATAAAAAGTAAATCAATTGTTCGTTCAGGGTGTTAAAGAAAATGTGAAGTTGCTGGCAGTTCGCACAACAAGTTCGCCACAATCATACGCGCCATTGTCACGAAATAACAATCTGTGACCGCTGCGAGAGATTTATCGAAAAAGCTTATCCAGGATTGTGAACATAATGTTTTTAAAAAATCATTTGTTCGTAACGGGAGTGGCGATGGCGCAGGAACAGGATCACGGACAGCTGTTACACATTACCGGGGTGAGCAAGGCCTTCTCCGGCGTGCCGGTGTTGCGTGGTATCGATTTTCAACTGCTTAGCGGGCAGATCCATGCGTTGCTGGGCGGTAACGGCGCGGGCAAATCGACGCTGATGAAGATCATCGCCGGAATTGAACAACCGGATAGCGGTACGATCCGGCTTGTCGGGCAGCCTCTCACCCTGATGACACCGGCCAAAGCGCACCAGTGCGGCATTTATCTGGTACCGCAGGAGCCGCTGCTGTTTCCCAGCCTGACGGTGCGCGAAAACATTTTGTTTCGTCTGCCGCGAGGGCAGGCCGAACAACAAAAGCTGCACACTTTACTCAGCCAGATGGGCTGCGCGCTATCGCTGGATGCGCTGGCAGGCACCCTCGCCGTGGCCGACCAGCAACAGGTGGAGATTCTGCGTGGCCTGATGCGCGACGCCCGGGTACTGATTTTCGATGAACCCACCGCCTCGCTGACGCCGGTAGAAACCGAACGCCTGTTTCGCCTGATCCGTCAGCTCGCTGCGCAAGGCGTTGGCGTGGTGTTTATCTCCCATAAACTGCCGGAAATCCGCGCGCTGGCACATCAGGTCAGCGTGATGCGTGACGGCTGCGTGGTGCTGCATGGCGATATCGGCAGCCTCAATGATGACACGCTGGTGGCGGCGATGATGCCTCCCGAACGGCAGCCGCCCCTCAGCGCTGAGCAACAACTGTGGTTGCAGGCGGGTAACACGCCATCCGGGCGCCAGGGTGAGGTGTTGTTGCAGGTGGACGCGCTATGCGGTGAAGGTTTTCGTGAGATCTCTTTACAGGTCAAGGCCGGTGAGATCCTCGGGCTGGCGGGCGTAGTGGGTGCGGGACGCACCGAGCTGGCAGAAACCCTGTATGGCTTACGTCCCGCCAGTAGCGGCTCAGCACGTTTGCTACAGCAATCACTGCTGGCACTGTCGCCAGCACAGCGTCTGCGTGCCGGATTGGTCTATCTGCCGGAAGATCGGCAAACCTCGGGTCTCTATCCGGATGCGCCGCTGGCGTGGAACGTTACCGCATTAACTTTGCCACGCCGTAGCTGGTGGCTGCGGCCCGCGCAGGAGAGGGCAGTGCTGACGCGTTACCAACGGGCGCTGGGTATCAAATTCAGCCGTAGCGACCAACTGGCACGCACCCTGTCTGGCGGCAATCAGCAAAAGTTGCTGCTGGCGAATTGCCTGGAAGCGATGCCGAAAGTGCTGATCGTTGATGAACCCACGCGTGGCGTGGATGTGGCAGCGCGCGCTGACATCTATCAACTGCTGCGCTCTGTGGTGGCGCAGCAGATCGGTTTGATCATTATCTCCTCGGATCTGGATGAAGTCGCGCAGCTGGCGGATCGCGTCGTGGTCATGCATCACGGGGAGTGGGTCGGTGAATTAACCCAGTCGGCGGTCAGTGCCGAAAATATTGTCCAGATGGCCTGGGGACGAAACGCTCAGGCGGCAGGAGAACATCGATGCTGAAATACCTGCAAACTCACCGTGAGCTGAGCACGCTGCTGGCTATTCTGCTGCTCTTTATGCTGCCGTGGCTGCTGGATCGGCAAAATGTCAGCCTGCAACTGGTGGGGATGATTTTTGGCAGCGCGCAGATCGCCATGCTGCTGGCGATGGGGGCGACGCTGGTGCTGTTGACCCGCAACATTGACGTCTCCAGTGGTTCCACCATGGGGTTGTGCGCGGCGGTGCTGGGCATCCTGTTGAATCAGGGGATGGCACTGCCACTGGCCTGTTTCCTCACGCTGGCAACCGGCATGGGTGCCGGATTATTTAATGGGTTGCTGGTGACCGGGCTGCGGATTCCAGCGATTGTCGCCACGCTTGGCACCCTCGGGCTGTATCGCGGCCTGATGCTGCTGCTGACCGGCGGGAAATGGATTGAAGGGCTGCCCGAGCAATTGAAAACCCTGGCCGCGCCGCTGTTTGGCGGGGTATCGCCACTGGGCATCATGGTGTTACTGATTGCCGTGGCGATGATGCTGTTCCTGGCGCGCAGTGCGGCGGGCCGTAACTTTTATGCCACCGGCGATAACCTGCAAGGGGCGCGCCAGTTGGGCGTGCCGGTCAATCAGGTACGCCTGCTGGCGTTTACCGCCAACGGGGCGATGGCCGCGCTCGCCGGGATGGTGTTTGCCGCACAAATTGGCTTTGTACCCAATCAAACCGGTACCGGCATGGAGATGAAAGCGATTGCTGCCTGCGTTCTTGGCGGAGTAAGTCTGCTGGGCGGTTCCGGCACGCTGCTGGGCGCGGTGCTGGGGGCGTGGTTCCTGACGCAAATTGACAGCGTGCTGGTGCTGCTGCGCTTGCCCGCCTGGTGGAACGATTTTATCTCGGGGCTGGTGTTGCTGCTGGTGCTGGTGATTGATGGGCGTTTACGCCAGGCGTTGGCACGGCGTTTACATCGTCAACGCTACGCGCGCTTTTTAACCCCGCCGACACGAAAAAAAACGCAGTTAACCCGCCACCGACATCGGCGACGCGCCGGGGAGCGACCGAATGAAACGCTATCTGAACTGGGAAGGGGCGCTGGCGCTACTGTTGGTTCTGGAGATCTTGCTGTTCGGCTGGGCCAATCCACGGATGTTGAATATCGATACCTTATTGTTTAGCACCAGTGATTTTATCACCGTTGGCATTGTGGCATTGCCGCTGACGCTGGTGATTGTCAGTGGTGGCATCGATATCTCCTTTGCGGCGGTTACCGGTTTGTGTGCCATCGCCCTCGGCATCATGTTGCAAAGCCACTGGCCGTTGCCTGCCGCCTTGCTGTGTACGTTGTTGCTCGGCAGCCTGTGCGGATGGCTCAACGGGGCGCTGATCCTCTGGACCGGCGTCAACCCGCTGGTGATTACGCTTGGCACCCTTTATCTCTATGGCGGCGGCGCGCTGCTGCTTTCTGGTCTGGCCGGAGCCACGGGTTTTGAAGGCATCGGTGACTTCCCGGCCAGCTTCACCGATTTAGCCAATCTCACTCCGCTGGGCATACCGATGCCGTTGCTGCTGTTTACGCTGCTGTGCCTGGTGTTTTGGTTACTGATGCACCGCACCCGTACCGGACGCTATGTGTTTTTGCTGGGCCAGAACCTGCGTGCTGCGCGTTATGGTGCACTGCCGGTCAACCGCACCTTGCTGCTGCTCTACAGCCTGGTTGGCCTGGCATCCGCCGTCGCGGCGGCGGTAATGAGCGCCTATTTCGGATCTGCCCGCGCTGATCTTGGGGCACCTTTATTAATGCCCGCCATCACCGCCGTGGTGTTGGGTGGGGCAAATATCTACGGCGGAGCCGGTTCGGTGCTGGGCACGGCGCTGGCGACGTTGGTGATTGGTTTTTTGCAGCAGGGTTTGCAAATGGTGGGAGTGTCGAGTCAGGTCAGCAGTGCGCTTTCTGGTGCCTTGTTGATCCTTGCGGTGATCGGACGCTCCTGGAGCCTGAATCCAGGCATCGTGCGCCAGCTTAGCCGGCGCTTACGGGCGCGCTTCACGCGGGAACGTGCATCTTACCAGGAGTAAAAATCATGAAAATGCAGCGGTTATCACTGGCGCTTTGCTGTGTACTGGGCGTGAGCTTCAGTTTGCAGGCAGCTGAGCGCATCGCCTTTATCCCCAAGCTGGTCGGCGTGGGGTATTTCACCAGCGGCGGCAAAGGTGCCACCGATGCCGGAAAAACGCTGGGGGTGGATGTGACTTATGATGGCCCGACCGAACCAAGCGTCTCTGGCCAGGTTCAGATGATCAACAACTTCGTCAATCAGGGTTACAACGCCATTGTGGTCGCGGCGGTGTCCCCGGATGGATTGTGCCCGGCCTTGAAGCGCGCCATGCAGCGTGGCGTGAAGGTGCTGACCTGGGATTCGGATACCAAACCGGAATGCCGTTCAATCTACATTAATCAGGGCACACCGACGCAATTGGGTAGCATGCTGGTGGATATGGCGGCCAGCCAGGTGAAAAAAGACAAAGCCAAGGTGGCGTTCTTCTACTCCAGCCCGACGGTGACGGACCAAAATCAATGGGTCAAAGAAGCCAAAGCCAAGATCGCTAAAGATCACCCGAATTGGGAGATTGTCACCACCCAGTACGGTTATAACGATGCGACGAAATCGTTGCAGACCGCAGAGGGCATCCTGAAATCCTGGAACGATTTGGATGCGATTATCGCCCCGGATGCCAATGCGTTGCCCGCTGCGGCACAGGCGGCGGAAAATCTCGGGCGCAAGGATGTCACCATTGTGGGTTTCAGTACGCCTAACGTGATGCGCCCGTATGTCAAACGTGGCACGGTGCAACAGTTTGGCCTGTGGGACGTGGTCAAGCAGGGCAAAATCTCGATCGCGGTCGCCAACCAGTTGCTGAAGGGTAACCTTAATCCGGGGGATACCTTAGAGGTGCCTGACGTGGGGAAAGTGACGGTCTCGGACAACAGCGTGCAGGGCTACAATTACAAGGCCAAAGATAACGGCATCGTGCTGCTGCCTGAACGGGTGGTGTTTACCAAAGACAATATCGATAACTACGATTTTTAAGGAGCGAACGAATGGAAGTCACTTTGGTGGAAATTAATGTCAAACCTGACTGTATCGACGCATTTTTACGGGTTTTTCGCGAAAATCATTTAGGTGCCGTGCAGGAGCCGGGCAATATGCGTTTTGATGTTCTACAGGACAGCAAGATACCGACGCGTTTTTTTATTTATGAAGCTTACGCGGATGAAGCGGCGGTACTGGCCCATAAAAAAACACCGCACTATCTCGCCTGCGTCGACGCGCTGGAGGCGCTGATGTCCGAGCCGAGAAAGAAAACGGTGTTTAACGGTATATTTCCCTGATGGTTCCGGGCCGGGCCGGGTTGTTGCAGTTGGCACTGAGCATATTTCGTTCGCTATGGGCACTGGCAGTTGCATTTCGCCGGTGCGGCGACCGAGCAAAGGGTGCCTGGCCGCACCCTTTGCAATCCCGGGCCTCGCGCCAGCCTCCCTCGCCGCTACGCGGTGTTTTTGCGCGATAAATCGCGCCGCTACAACTGCCGACGGACCGGCGTCGATTCGCTCCTGCTCAACGCCGCCTTTCGCCGCATCCATGCGGCTCATCCTGGCAGCGTTCACTCGCTCAGCGAGTCCGGATGGCGCCCCACCTGCCGCTGCAGCTGCCGTTATCTTTTTGTTTGTTTCTTTTCGCTTTTTGCTTTTTTTCTGCGGTCTTTCAGGCGGTGGGGTGGGCGGCATCCGCAGCGCCGAGCGCAGAGGGAAGGCCAGGACGAGCCGCATGGATGCGGCGAGAGAGCGGAATGAGCCATGGATGGCGAATCCGCGCGGTCCGTGCGGCCTGAGTGATAAGCGAGGGGACAGCGCTATGCGCTGCGCGAGGACGCCGCAGGGCGCGGATTGCAAAGGTCCGCGCCCTCGGACCTTTGCCCGTCCGCCTGCACGTTGCAGCTGAAACTCCCCAATGCCTGGCGGGCGGAACTTTCTCAGAGCCAGACCGCTGCCGTCTGGCGGGCGGAACCTTCTCGGTGTTAAACCGCCGCCTGCCGGTGCGTATGCACCATATAATTCACATCCACCCCGCGACCGAGGCGGAACTGGTTGGTCAGCGGATTGTAATGCAAACCAATCATCCCCTGTTCACGCAGCGACGTCTCATCCACCCAGTTCAGCAACTCTGCCGGACGGATAAACTTCTTCACGTCATGCGTGCCGCGCGGCACCATGCGCATCACATATTCGGCACCGAATACCGCTAAAAGCCAGGCTTTCGGGTTGCGGTTGATGGTGGAGAAGAACACTTCGCCGCCAGGTTTTACCAGTTGCGCACAGGCCAGCACCACGGAACGGGGATCGGGCACATGCTCCAGCATCTCCATGCAGGTCACGACGTCATATTCCCCGGCATGGCTGGTGGCATGATCTTCCACCGTTTGCTGTACATAATTAACGCTGACGCCGCTTTCCAGCGCATGCAGACGCGCCACTTCCAGCGGTTCAGCGCCCATATCTAATCCGGTGACATTGGCACCTTCACGCGCCATGCTTTCCGCCAGAATGCCGCCGCCACAGCCAACATCCAGTACCTTTTTGCCAAACAGGCCGTTGCTGTGCTGGGCAATCCAGCCAAGACGCAGGGGATTAATACGGTGTAACGGCTTGAATTCACCCTCTAAATCCCACCAGCGCGATGCGACTGCCTCAAACTTGGCAATTTCGTTGTGATCGACGTTCTGGCGGCTTTCCTGCGGTTGTTCATTCATTGAATCATGACTCCAGACAAAATGTGGCCTCAGTATAAACGCTTAAGCACAGCCCGCGCACCTCTCAGTACAAATGAAAAGCGGTATTAAACCGCGCTTAACATTCACCGTGAGCAAGCTTTGTGATATACTTTCGCACCTTTGAAATCCGGGATTATGTAGAGGGATAGCGGCTCCATGAGCGACCTTGCGAGAGAAATTACACCGGTCAATATCGAAGAAGAGTTGAAAAACTCGTACCTCGATTACGCCATGTCGGTCATTGTTGGCCGAGCCTTACCCGATGTACGTGATGGCCTGAAGCCGGTGCATCGCCGCGTACTCTTCGCGATGAGCGAACTGGGTAACGACTGGAATAAACCCTATAAAAAATCTGCCCGTGTCGTCGGTGACGTAATCGGTAAATATCACCCGCATGGTGATTCTGCCGTTTATGACACCATCGTTCGTATGGCCCAGCCTTTCTCCCTGCGTTACATGTTGGTAGACGGTCAAGGCAACTTCGGCTCCATCGATGGCGACTCCGCCGCAGCGATGCGTTATACCGAAGTGCGCATGGCCAAAATCGCCCACGACCTGTTAGCGGACCTGGAAAAAGAGACCGTCGATTTCGTTCCTAACTATGACGGTACAGAGCAGATTCCTGAAGTTCTGCCGACTAAAATCCCCAACCTGCTGGTAAACGGTTCTTCCGGTATCGCCGTAGGTATGGCAACCAACATTCCGCCGCACAACCTGCGCGAAGTGATCAACGGCTGCCTGGCGTATATTGATGATGAGAACATCAGCGTTGAAGGGCTGATGGAGCACATTCCGGGGCCTGATTTCCCGACCGCCGCCATCATCAATGGCCGTCGTGGTATTGAAGAAGCCTACCGTACCGGTCGCGGCAAGATTTATATCCGTGCCCGTGGCGAAGTGGAAGCTGACGCGAAAAGCGGTCGTGAAACCATCATCATTCATGAACTGCCGTATCAGGTGAACAAAGCTCGCCTGATCGAGAAGATTGCCGAGCTGGTGAAAGAGAAGCGTGTCGAAGGCATCAGCGCCTTACGCGATGAATCTGACAAAGACGGCATGCGCATCGTCATCGAGATCAAACGCGATGCCGTCGGCGAAGTGGTGCTCAACAACCTCTACTCGCTGACGCAGTTGCAGGTATCGTTCGGCATCAACATGGTGGCGCTGCATCAGGGCCAGCCGAAGATCATGGCGCTGAAAGAGATCCTCGAAGCTTTCGTTCGCCATCGTCGTGAAGTGGTGACGCGTCGTACCATTTTCGAACTGCGTAAAGCCCGTGACCGCGCCCACATCCTGGAAGGCCTGGCAATCTCGCTGGCGAATATCGATCCGATTATCGAACTGATTCGCCGTGCACCAACGCCGGCAGAAGCCAAAGCAGGATTGATCGCGCAGTCATGGGATCTCGGCAACGTGGCAGCGATGCTGGAACGTGCCGGTGATGACGCGGCCCGTCCGGAGTGGCTGGAAGCGGAATTCGGTATTCGTGATGGTCGCTATTACCTGACTGAGCAACAGGCTCAGGCCATTCTGGATCTGCGCTTGCAGAAACTGACCGGCCTGGAGCACGAGAAGCTGCTCGACGAATACAAAGAACTGCTTGAGCAAATCGCTGAATTGCTGCATATCCTTGCCAGCGCAGAGCGCCTGATGGAAGTGATTCGTGAAGAGCTGGAAGCGATGCGCGACCAGTTTGGCGACGATCGTCGTACTGAAATCACCGCTAACAGCGCCGATATCAACATCGAAGACCTGATCAATCAGGAAGATGTGGTCGTGACGCTGTCGCATCAGGGTTATGTCAAATACCAGCCGCTGTCGGACTATGAAGCCCAGCGTCGCGGTGGTAAAGGCAAATCCGCCGCGCGTATTAAAGAAGAAGACTTTATTGATCGTCTGTTGGTGGCCAACACCCATGACACCATTCTGTGCTTCTCCAGCCGTGGCCGTCTCTACTGGATGAAGGTCTACCAGCTGCCGGAAGCCAGCCGTGGTGCGCGTGGTCGTCCGATCGTCAACCTGCTGCCACTGGAAGCCAACGAGCGTATCACCGCCATTCTGCCGGTGCGTGAGTACACCGAAGGTTTCAATATCTTTATGGCGACCGCTGACGGTACCGTGAAGAAAACGGCGTTGCAGGAGTTCAGCCGTCCGCGTAGCGCGGGCATCATCGCCATCAACCTGCGTGAAGACGATGAGTTGATCGGCGTGGCGCTGACCAACGGCAGCGACGAAACCATGCTGTTCTCGGCGGCCGGTAAAGTGGTGCGCTTCGCCGAAGCGGCGGTGCGTGCGATGGGCCGTTCTGCCTCGGGTGTGCGTGGTATCAAACTGGCTGAAGGTGACAAAGTGGTGTCGCTGATTGTGCCGCGTGAAGAGGGTGCCATCCTCACGGTAACGCAGAACGGTTACGGTAAACGCACCGCGAACAGTGAATATCCGACCAAATCCCGTGCGACTCAGGGGGTGATCTCGATTAAAGTCACCGAGCGTAACGGACCGGTCGTCGGTGCGGTGCAGGTGGACGACAGCGATCAGATCATGATGATCACCGATGCCGGTACGCTGGTGCGCACCCGCGTGTCGGAAGTCAGCGTGGTGGGTCGTAACACCCAGGGCGTGATTCTGATCCGTACTGCGGAAGATGAAAACGTGGTCGGTCTGCAACGTGTGGCTGAACCGGTAGAAGAAGAAGAACTCGATTCTATCGACGGCAGCGTGGCGGAAGGCGATGATGATATCGCGCCGGAAGTCGACAGCGACGATGACGCGCCAGATGCGGATGAAGAAGAGTAATCCGTCAGGCTAAGTATCAACGGCAGGTCAGGGCAACCGACCTGCCGTTTCTTTTTCTGAGTTTTCGCCTCAGCGGGCGCTCTGTCTGGCTTTTTAGGGATGATAAAGCTAGTGTATGGGCACCTCTGATCCCTGATATTCGCCGCGAGTGAGCCTGTTTTGAAATATCTCGTCTCCTTTCGTACCACGCTCCGTATCTCGCGCTATCTGTTCCGTGCGCTGGCATTGCTGCTCTGGTCATTGGGTGCGTTGCTGACCACCTTTTACATCATCAATGTGCTGCATGAGAAAGAGAATGCGGTGCGCCAGGAGTTCGCCACCAACTACGGACAGGCGGAATGGTATGTACGCCATTCGGCAGATGTCATGCGTGAGCTGAAATACATCACCGAAAATCGTCTGACCAGCAGCGCCAGCGGCCTCGATGTGCTCAACGGTATCCCGACCAGCAAAGGCACGCTGCCGCAATTCACGCCGCTGTTTTCCGACGGTGATTGCACCTCAATGAGTAGCACCTGGCGTAATTCCCTCGACTCGCTCAGTTACTACATCAACTACTGGAAAAGTAACTTTGCTTCGGCCTATGAACTGAACCGGGTGTTCTTTATTGGCGGCGAAAATCAGTGTCTGGCGGATTTCACCATTGGCAGCAATACCATGGATCGCGAACGTAGCCTGAAAGTGCTGCGCGAGCGTGTACTGCACTATCGCAGCAGTAACGAAGACGAACGCCGTAATCCGATGTACTGGATCACCGAAAGCTCTCAGCCGGGGGTGGGCAGTTTTTATATGGTGATGCCGGTGTATGTTGCCAACAAACTCCAGGCGTTACTTGGGGTGGAACAAAATATCCGTCTCGATGAATTTATTCAGCCAGGCGGTCTGCCGCTGGTGGCGACCATCACCGATGATAACTATCGCCCGCTGCTCAGTTCACGGCGTGGCGGTCCGGGTTACTCGCTTGATGAGTTACCGGATGACAAAACCTGGTTCGGCTATCTCGACGGCTACCGCCAACTGGTGCTGAAAAAACCGCTACCGCCCTCCGATCTCAACGTGGTGTGGTCGCTCTCCACCGATGTACTGGTCGATCAGTTGAAGCTGATGCTGATTAATGCCCTGTTGCTGAATATTTTTAGTGCGTTGCTGCTGTTTACCCTCGCCTGGGTGTTTGAACGCCGGATGTTTTTACCGGCGGAAGATAATGCGCATCGGCTGGAAGAACATGAGCAGTTCAACCGTAAAATCGTGGCTTCCGCACCGGTGGGCATCTGTATTTTACGCACCAGCGATGGCACCAATATCCTCAGTAACGAGCTGGCGCATAACTATCTGACGCTGCTGACCCAGGAAGACCGCCAGCGTCTGAACGAGATCATCGGGGGGCAGCAGGTAAACTTTGTTGATGTGCTGACCGGCAGTAACACCAACCTGCAAATCAGCTTTGTTCATTCGCGCTACCGCAACGAAAACGTTGCCATCTGTGTATTGGTGGACGTCTCGGCGCGTGTGCGTATGGAGCAATCATTGCAGGAGATGGCGCAGGCGGCGGAGCAGGCCAGTGCATCGAAATCGATGTTCCTTGCCACCGTCAGCCATGAATTGCGCACGCCGCTGTATGGCATCATCGGTAACCTCGATCTCTTGCAGACCAAGGCGCTGCCGAAAGGTGTCGATTCACTGGTCACGGCGATGAATAACTCCTCCAGTCTGCTGCTGAAAATTATCAGCGATATTCTCGACTTCTCGAAAATCGAGTCAGAGCAGCTGAAAATCGAACCGCGCCCGTTCTCGCCGCGTGAAGTGATCAACCATATTGTCGGCAACTACCTGTCGCTGGTGGTACGTAAGCGCCTGGCATTGTATGTGTTTATTGAAAACGATGTCCCGCTGGCGCTGGAGGGCGATCCGTTACGCCTGCAACAGGTGATCTCCAACTTGTTGAATAACGCCATCAAATTCACCCATACCGGCTGTATCATCCTGCATGCCTACGAGCATGAAGGTTATCTGGCATTCCGCGTGCGTGATACCGGCGTAGGGATTCCGGCTAAAGAAGTGACGCGCCTGTTTGACCCGTTCTTCCAGGTAGGCAGTGGAGTGCAGCGTAACTTCCAGGGCACCGGCCTTGGGCTGGCTATCTGTGAAAAGCTGATCAATATGATGGACGGCGATATCGAGGTCGATTCCGAACCGGGCATGGGTAGCCAGTTTGTGGTGCGTATCCCCATCTATGCCGGTCATTTGGCGGCACCGCCGTTGCTGGAAGGATTACAGGAAAAAGCCATCTGGCTCGATTTGCGTAACGATTATCTCGCCAGCTTCCTGCTGCGCCTGCTGCAACAACAGGGGATGCAGGTCGCGCGTTATCAGGGACAGGCGGGCAGCGATGATGTGATCATCAGTGATCATGATGATGCGCCAGCCCACAGCGTGCGCGCCCGTATTCGCATCAGCGGTGAGCACATTGATATGCCGCAGGAGATCGAACCGGGATACTGGCTACACAGCAGTGCCACGCTGCATGAATTGCCTGTCTTGCTGGGGCGCATTTATCGCATTGCGATCGACAGCGAAACCACCACGCCACTGGCGTTGCCGGGGGCGGTGGCTGAAGAGGCCTGCTATGAAGACATCATGGTGTTGATTGTCGATGACCATCCGATCAACCGCATGTTGTTGTCAGAACAGCTCGGCACGTTGGGCTATCAGGTGAAAACCGCGCAGGATGGCGTCGATGCGCTGAATGTACTCAGCCGTAACCATATTGATATCGTGCTGAGCGACGTGAATATGCCAAATATGGATGGCTATCGTCTTACGCAGCGTTTGCGTCAGTTGGGACACGCGTTCCCGGTGATTGGCGTGACAGCCAATGCGTTGGCAGAAGAGAAGCAGCGCTGTATGGAGGCGGGAATGGATAATTGCCTGTCCAAACCGGTGACGCTGGATGTGTTGAAAACGACACTGGCGATCTATGCAGAACGGGTACGGAAAACGCGGGAAGGCTGATGCGTAGCGGCGCGATTTATCGCGCGTTGACACCAAAGGTCAAAGGCGCGCGATGAATCGCGCCGCTACGGGATGGCTTTACCTGCGAGGCGATTACTCTTTGTCGACCTGGGTCGCGCTGACAGAAGAGAGATAATTCAGCAGCGCGATGTCGTTATCCACGCCCAGCTTCATCATCGCCGATTTCTTCTGGCTACTGATGGTTTTGATACTGCGGTTCAGTTTCTTGGCAATCTCGGTGACGAGGAAACCTTCAGCAAACAGACGCAGTACTTCGCTCTCTTTCGGTGACAAACGCTTGTCACCGTAACCACCCGCACTGATTTTCTCCAGCAGCTTGGCCACGCTTTCCGGCGTGTATTTCTTGCCTTTTTGCAGTGCCGCCAGCGCTTTTGGCAGGTCAGTCGGTGCGCCCTGCTTCAGCACGATCCCTTCGATATCGAGATCCAGCACGGCACTCAGGATCGCCGGGTTATTGTTCATGGTCAGAACGATAATCGAGAGATCCGGATAGTGACGTTTGATGTATTTGATCAGGGTGATACCGTCACCGTACTTCTCGCCAGGCATGGAGAGATCGGTAATCAGGACATTGGCATCCAGTTTGGACAGGCTATTAATCAGTGCTGTTGAGTCTTCAAACTCACCTACAACGTTGACCCATTCAATCTGTTCCAGAGACTTACGAATACCAAACAGAACAATTGGATGGTCATCGGCAATAATTACATTCAGGTTATTCATCTTATGGGTTACCTTGCTGCAGCAGTTGATTGACGTAAGTGTCAATGTCACTGGTGGTATTTTTAATGGTTAAATCGTCACATACTTTAATGTGCTGTTCTAACTCTTCACAAAGCTGTTTACCTGGCACCAGATTTAGCATGGCAAACACGCCTTTCAGGCGATGCGCTGTCTGAGCAAGCGAGGGGTAATCCTTCTCCGCTGCCTCAGTATACAGTCTCTTGACATCAGGCGGTACTGTCTCGGTAAACAGCTGAAAATAGCCTCCGCTTAGCAGCGGTGTGGCAGTCTCATCGTCGTTATTCTCCTCCATCAAATCATGGGCCAGTTGCTTCTCGATCAGTGCCAGCAACGCATCCAACAGCGCATTGCTGAGATTGAAATTGACACGGAATTGTTGATCGTTGAGCGCGTGATGGCCCATTTCGTCACCGGCCAGTAACAATGCCCAGCCGTTCAGGCGGGCGGGATCGTCAGTGACCAGCACATCGTGTTCCTGCCCTGACAGTCGCTCGTCAGAGGTCAGGCATTTCGCCCCCCAGTTCTCCAGGTGGCGGCAAACAATTTTGTGCACATCTTCCATCGCGATATCGACTAACACGCTGACGCCTTCCAGCAGCTTCTCTTCCTGCTCGGTTTGCTGCTCCAGCGCCAGCGGCAGTTGGATATTGTAGCGGGTGCCAATATCCGGTTTCGCCACGATCTCCAGCGTACCGCCCATCTGCTTACACAGTTGTTTACACAGGAAGAACGCCATGCCAGAGGCCTGACCAAAGCGGTCCTGCGTGGTGTCACCCAGGAACGGGAAATCGACATTTGCCAACTCGTCAACCGTCAGACCCGAGCCGGTGTCCACCAGTTGCAGCAGGATGCGATCGGCTTTGCCTTCGCTGGCTTTGATCTCCAGCGAGATCTTGCCCCACTGCGTGGTGGTCAATGAATAATGCATCAGGGTGGTCAGGACTTTGCGCAACGCACGGCGATCGCCAAAACGCATTTCGTCGTTGGCGAGGTGATTATTCACGACCAATGCCAGCCCTTTACGGCGCAGCAGCGGCAGGCTCTCCAGTGCGATGTCATCCAGCAGTTCTTGCAGATTGAAACGGCTGGCATCCGGCGACCAGTCATGCGCTTCGAGACGATTGAGCAGCACAATGTCATCCACCAGGCGCGCCAGCCCTTGGCTTTCGTCGAGCAGGTCGAGCACGCTTTCATCATCATCACGCTGGCTGAGCTGCACCAACTGCGTCACCATGCTTTCCAGTGGGCGGTGCAGGGCATGACCCAGGTTATGCATCAACTGTTGGCGCATCTGGTGGTTACGATCCAATACCTGCTGGGCTTTTTGCAGCTTTTTATTCACCAGCAGTTCGCGATCCTGATCGCGCATCATAAACAGCTGCGTATGCGGTGACAGCACGCTGCGGGCATGACGGATCTCATACACTTCGTTATTGATGGTGGCCTGCAACACGCCCTGATGTTGATCTGACATATTAATGATTTTTTGCAGATTCAGGTGCGGCAGCAGATGCTCGGCGATTTTGTTGCTGAGGAGCGTGCGGTTGGTGGCGAAATCGTACACCAGCAGACCGACCGGCAGGCTGGCGACAATCTCTTCATTCAGCATACGCAGCGAGTCCAGCTCGGCGCTTTGGTTTTCATTAGGACGCAGCGACTGCTGACGCAGCAGGGTAATGCCAGCAATCGAAAGCAGGAACAGCACCAGATTGATGAGCAGCGGCCACAGCAGATTATGCAGCGTGTCCATCACCAGACTGGTGAGCGGCACACGATACACGAGTTGCAAAGAGGTGCTTGGCAGTGAAGCGGCAATTTCCAGATTGGGGTTCGCCAGCGATACGTGGGTGCTTTCACTCGTCTGATCATCGGTGCTGCTGGTCTGGGTGGTATCCTGACGCAACTGGAAATTCTCCAGCGGCATACTGCGCGGAATAAGGTCATTCACCGGCAAATCAAACGCCACCACCGTCGCCAGATGACCTGGCTGATTAAAGGTGGTACGCAGGGTGAAGTAGTGATCGTTTTGCCAGGCAAAGTGGCGCAGTGGCGAAAAGCTTTCGCGTTCATCCAGCGCATTGGCCTGTTGCAGCATCTCTGCCCGGCGACTGTCCACCAATGAATTGATGGCGCTTTCTTTATAACGTGTCGCCATGTCTTTCAGCGGCAGGGTCGAGATCATGATCAGGCTATTGTCCTGACCATTGAGGAAATACATTGACCAGGTCGGATTCTCCGCACCCCACAGCGTATCGAGGTAGTTGGACATCCGCATGGTCATATCCAGCGTGCTGCTGTCATGTGAGCCGAAAATCAACGCTTCCGTCTTGCGGCGGGTTTTTTCCAGATAATAGACATCCGGGCGCAGGCGGGTTTCCTGCAAGCTGCTATTCGGTGCAGAACCGGCAGCACTGGTTGCCAGATTTTCATAGATTTGCCAGGTGGCGAAGCGGTAGGCATCAATGCGCTTTTGCATGGCGCGCGCCAGATCGGTCATGGCGTAGCGTTTTTCTGTCACCCAGGCGTTGACGCTGTTGTGAACCATCGCGCCCAGCGCCAGAAAAAGCACCAGGTTGAACACCACAAAAAAGCGGGTCACATTGCCGGATGTCAGGGGGAATTTGTAAGGCAGCATAGCGTCTCAGGCACCTGAAATTATCGCGCAACCAGTCGGGCACTGGCAGCCACGGCCAGCAGCAGCAAAGCGATAAGCAGAAATGCGCCGCTCAGGCTGATCCACTGGGATATCAATCCGATCAAAGCCGGACCTGAAAGAATACCTGCATAGCCTAAGGTTGTCATGGCGGAAATCGCCAGATTTGACGGCATATCGTGTTGATTTCCTGCCGCATTGAACAACATCGGCACCGTATTGGCGAGGCCGAAACCCACCAGCAGAAATGCCAGCAGCGCCAGTAACGGCCAGGGGATCATCACCGCCAGCGTCATCCCTGCTGCTGCGGCCAACGCGCCACCCAGCATCACCGGGTAACGGCCACAGCGCTGAATAATCTTATCTCCGGTGAAACGTCCCAGCGTCATGGCAACCGAAAACACCGCATAGCCCAGCCCGGCGAGGCTGGTTGTCATCTCCGGGCTTTGTAACAACAGCAGCGCACCCCAGTCGAGCACCGCGCCTTCCGCCAGAAACAAGATAAAACACAGCAAACCGAGAAAGGCCACCCAGCCACGAGGACGCACCAGCCACGGTTGATCGGGTTGATGCAGTCGGGTGGTCATCATGCCAGATTGACTCCGTAGCAACAGCAACAGCAACACCATCACCACCATCACCACGCCCACAGCGGCCAGCGGCGACAAACCCGCGCTCATCAACAGGCTGACCGTACCGGCACCGAGAATCCCTCCCAAACTAAAGAAGGCGTGAAAACCGGACATCATCGGGCGGCGTGCCGCTTTTTCGACTTCTACTGCCTGATAGTTCATCGCCACGTCCAGCGTACCCAGCCCGGCACCGAACAGCATCAACGTCAGTGCCATCAATACGCTGTGATGAAGGGTAGCCAACAGCGGCAGCATCGCCAGCACCAGCGCGGTGGAGCAAAGCATCACGCCTCTACAACCAAAGCGCGCCACCAGTTTGCCGGTGACCGGCATGGCGGCCAGAGAGCCAATACCCAGGCAGAGCAATAATGCACCCAGCATACTGCCGGATAAGTGCAGACGATCGCGGGCAAAGGGCACCAGAGGAGCCCAGGCAGACATACCGAGACCATTGATCAGAAACACGGTACGGGTTGACCAGTGCAGATGGCGTGCGTCTTGTGATTGTTGTGCGGCGTCCAGTGCTGTCATGAGGTTATTATCTTTCTCTGTAAAAGGGCGATTTTAGCATCAACTCGCCGCCACAGCAGGTGCTGCGCGGGTTTAAAGACCCGTACCGTGCCATCAAAAATAAGAATCAAGAGGGCATTTTACCGACTTTTGAGCCGCTGCATTTTTTTTCCAGAACTTTCCTGGTGCCGGATAACCGAACGGAAAGGACTTAACTCAAATTATAAAGCGTAGATTCAATAGGTTAGCTGAAGAGGAGACAGGAGATGACCAGATAATCTGTGATATTTGTCACGATTTTCTCATAAATATGCCGGGGTTATATTCTGAAGTTCACTGCGTACAATGCAACAATAAATCCGGTCCAGCCGCTGACAAGATATTTTCCTGCCGATTTTCCCTGAGACGAAACCGGTATAAATAAAACTGGCTATAAATGCACCATTAATGAGGTGTTTAAGCCACTGAATAAAATCAAAGAAACAATCGGTAGACGTTAATATTGCAGTCCGCAAATAAATGCAATCCACTTTGTTGCGCGTAGAAATTAACATTGTGGATTTTCTGTTTGTTATTAAACAAAACGTGCGAAAATAAGCAAATAATGTGATCGCGGGATTGCCTTAATTATGCCCGGTCAATTAAGTTTACGGAAAATGACAATGGGGGGTGGGATTGCAGGTAAAAAAATGCCGGACAATCATGTCCGGCGGGAATTTAGGGTAAACATCTCATTCGGGGTGAATGAAGGTAATAATGAAATAAATGATGATAGCGGGAGTAATTGTATTCTCTGATGGCTGGAAAGTTTTATCATTCAGTGCTGAAAGAGGGTTGTTGGTATTTAGTTGATTTTAAAGGATTAAGAATCGGTTTATCAATCTGTGCTATATTTTTTACCGATGCGTGCTGATTATTAGTTCCCCTATTTTTACATTTTGAAATATCTATTTAATACAATGAAACACTTTTGGAAATTTAGTATCATTTTCGTGATAGATTATTGCCCGGTATAAAATAACAATGGCTTGCCGGCTGATTTTTATTCACTCAGCTCGCAGTGGCATAAATAAGGCACATTACAGAGGGTAATAAAATGAAACTTCGCGTTCTCTCCCTGATGATTCCTGCACTTCTGGTAGCAGGCGCTGCAAATGCAGCGGAAATTTACAATAAAGATGGCAACAAATTAGACCTCTACGGCAAAGTTGACGGTTTGCACTATTTCTCCGACAACGACAGTAGCGACGGTGACCAGTCTTACCTGCGCTTCGGTTTCAAAGGTGAAACTCAAATCACCGACCAACTGACCGGTTATGGCCAGTGGGAATATCAGGCAGCACTGAACACCACTGAGTCACAGGGCACTGCCAACAGCTTCACCCGTGTTGGTTTTGCTGGTCTGAAATTCGGCGATGCCGGTTCTTTCGACTACGGTCGTAACTACGGCGTGCTGTATGACATCGGTTCATGGACTGACGTCCTGCCAGAGTTCGGTGGTGATACCTACGGTGCGGACAACTTTATGTTCCAGCGTAGCAACGGCCTGGCGACCTACCGTAACAGCAACTTCTTCGGCCTGGTGGATGGCTGGAACTTTGCTGTGCAGTATCAGGGCAAAAACGATAACCCGACCGAATCTTCATCTGGCCGTGATGTACTGGGTGAAAACGGTGACGGTTATGGTCTGAGCACCACGTATGACATCGGTTCCGGTTTCGGTATCGGTGCTGCGATGATGTCGTCTGACCGTACTAACAACCAGAACGGCGGTTCTGCGGGTATCCTCGGTCGTGGCGATCGCGCTGATGCGTATACCGGTGGTCTGAAATATGACGCCAACAATATCTACCTGGCGGCGATGTACACCCGTTCCTACAACGCAACCCGCTTCGGCTCCAGCGATGCTTCAGCTTACGGCTACGCTAACAAAGCGGATAACTGGGAATTGGTTGCGCAGTACCAGTTCGACTTCGGTCTGCGTCCGTCCCTGGCCTTCATCTCTTCTCGTGGTAAAGACATCGAGGGTTATGGCAGCCAGAACCTGAAAAAATATATCGACGTAGGCGCGACCTACTACTTCAACAAAAACATGTCCACCTATGTTGACTACCAGATCAACCTGCTGGACGACAACAACTTCACCCAGGCCGCCGGTATCAACACCGACGACATCGTAGCACTGGGCTTGGTTTACCAGTTCTAAGAAGTGTTGCGGAGCGTGGCCTGCCGGTCACGCTCCGGTTTGCAGCAGCGTAACAAGCGCCGCACGCACCCTCTCAATCGTATCCGATACCGCCTCACCCAATTGCACCTGCACAATCGCGCCGTCTACCAGCAACACAATCTGACCGATCTTATCCTGCTGTTCAGCGGGGAGCTTTTGCGCAATCGCCGCCGCCATTGATCTTTTGTGCGCCAGGATCAACGCGTTGGCTTCTGGCAGGCTGTCCCCTAATTCGGCTGCGCTATTAATAAAGGCGCAACCGCGGAAATCCGCTTCATTAAACCAACTCAGCAAGGCGTCGGGCAGGGCGTCGACCACGGCTGGTTGTTGCGCCAGCGCTGCGTCAAAGGCGGCCATCCAGCGTTGATGGCGTTGTTGCAGGAAGGCCAGAATCAGTGCGTTTTTGGCCGGGAAGTGGCGGTAAAAGGTCACCTTGGTCACGCCTGCTTCAGCAATCACTTTATCAATACCGGTGGCACGAATGCCCTGCTGATAAAACAGGCGTTGGGCGGTGTTCAGGATGCGATCGCGCGCGGCAGCCTGGGGATCAAAGATAAGAGGAGCGAGCATAGCGTCACCAATAAATTAAGGTAGACAGAATTGTCTACATGCGGCAGGATGAATCAAGTAGACAGATCTGTCTACATCAAAGGAGACGATGATGCTGATTCCCCCGTTTGATGAACAAAGTGCCACGCAAAAAGTACGTATGGCGGAAGATGCCTGGAACAGCCGCGACGCGCAGCGGGTGTCTCAGGTTTACAGTGAGGATACGCGCTGGCGTAATCGCAGCGAATTTGTTAACGGACGGCCCGACGTGGTCGCGTTTTTACAGCGAAAATGGGCAAAAGAACTTGAGTACCGGCTGATCAAAGAGTTGTGGGCATGGCATCATGACCGGCTGGCGGTGCGGTTTGCCTATGAATGGCGTGATGATAGCGGTAACTGGTTTCGCAGCTATGGCAATGAAAACTGGCACTTTGGGGCTGACGGTCTGATGGTCGCGCGTTACGCTTGCATCAACGACCTGCCGATCGCTGCGTCTCAGCGTTTGTTTCACTGGCCGTTAGGGCGACGCCCGGACGATCATCCGGGCCTGAGTGAATTAGGGTTATAGCGCGTTTAGGGCATGGCACGCCATTTTTTCGCTTTGGGTGCCTGCTGCAAGGGCGGTTGAGCCGGAGGTAAGCTGCCTTCCAGTGCGACACCCGCCAGGGTGAAGGCTGAAAAGCTCAGCCACTGTTGCCATTTGTCCTGTGATGTTTTTGCCTTTTCCATTCTGCTGCCTCACTGATGTTCAACTCAGCTTCAACGTTGCAGAATTCATGCCACACCACCGCTCTCAGCGCCACGCGGCTTAGTCTGGCTTTGCTACACTGCGCCAGCGCTGTCGCGGTGCATCGCGGGCATTTCTGGTGCAGAAATTTAACGCCCGCGCAGATGACGGTGGCGATAGTGTTGCCAGCATTTCAGGCTGCTGTAGAAAAACAGGCCAGCGGCCACGACAAGAATTGCATAGATCATCTGACGCTCCGGTATTCGCGGTTGTACAGGAACGGGTTATCCTGCGGCAGCCTGGACTTCACTTCAAGCAACTTTAGCCTGATTTACAAGCGAGTTATGCTTTGAAACAGCCATTATTAAAGCGTTACAGATGAGGATGAGATGCGTTTTAAGAATATTCTGCTGACTTGCCTGGTGGTGATGGGATTAAGCGGCTGCGATCAAACGTCCAATCGGTCAGCCCTGATACTGGAAGGCAAAACCATGGGCACCGTGTGGCGCGTGAGCCTTGCGGGTGTGGATCAACAACGTAAAGACGCGCTCCAGCAAGCGATCCAGCAGCAGCTGGACCGTGATGATGGTGAACTCTCCACCTGGAAAGCGGATTCGGTGCTATCGCGCTTCAACCAGTATCAGGGGACCGATCCGCAACCGGTCAGTGCCGACATGGCGGATATTGTCACGGCAGCCTTGCGCATCGGACAGAAAACCGGTGGGGCAATGGATATCACCGTTGGGCCATTGGTGAATTTGTGGGGGTTTGGTCCAGCAAAGCAACCTGCGCATACGCCCACTGACGCGGAAATTGCCGCAGCCAAAGCGCTGACCGGTTTGCAGCATTTGCGGGTGATTCAGGCCGTTAACGGTCAGTGGCTGCAAAAAGATTTGCCCGGCTTGTATGTTGACCTCTCGACCATGGGTGAGGGCTATGCCACCGATCATCTGGCGCGATTGATGGAACAGCAGGGAATTACCGATTATCTGGTATCGGTGGGAGGGGCGGTGCTGAGTCGTGGACGCAATGCGCAAAATCAGCCGTGGCGCGTGGCGATCCAAAAGCCCACCGATCGCGAAAATGCCGTAGAGGCGCGGGTCGATTTGCAGGGGCACGGTATCAGCACCTCCGGCAGCTATCGCAACTATTATGAACTGGATGGCAAACGTATTTCTCACGTTATCGATCCCAGTACCGGACGACCCATTGATCATAAACTGGTATCGGCAACGGTGATCGCCACTACCGCGCTGGAAGCCGATGGCTGGGATACCGGTTTAATGGTGTTGGGCACCGAGCGTGCGCAAGCCCTGGCGTTGAAAGAGCATCTGGCGGTGTATCTGATCACCAAACAGGGCGATGGTTTTAGCCACTGGATGTCGCCCCAGTTTAAATCCTTCCTGATTTCCCAGGATGATCAGCCATAACGGAGGCGCAAATGCTGGATCTGTTTAGTGATGAAGCGCCGTGGCAGGAGCCGCTGGCAGAAGGTGCGGTGATCCTGCGTCGCCGCGCACGCGAACAGGCGGATGCGCTGCTGGCGGAGATATACGCCATCGCCGCGCAGAATCCGTTTGCCCACCGCATTACACCGGGTGGGCATCGCATGTCGGTGGCGATGACCAACTGCGGCGATTTAGGCTGGTCAAGCGACTCGCGCGGCTATCAGTACACCGAACAGGACAATCACAGCGGGCACAAATGGCCGCCGATGCCCACGCTGTTCCGCGCGCTGGCGCAACAGACGGCTCAGGAAGCCGGGTTCAGCGGCTTCAATCCGGATGCCTGCCTGATTAACCGTTATGAACCGGGGGCAAAACTGACGTTACATCAGGATAAAGATGAGAAGGACCTGCGGCAGCCGATCGTGTCAGTGTCACTTGGACTGCCCGCTGTTTTCCAGTTCGGCGGTTTTGAGCGAGGCGATGCGACGCAACGCGTGTTGCTGGAGCATGGCGATATCGTGGTATGGGGCGGGCCTTCCCGTCTGCGTTATCATGGCATCCTGCCACTCAAACCTGGCATCCATCCCGAGGCCGGTGCTTTCCGCTACAACCTCACGTTCCGCCGCGCCCATTAAGGGCGCATTGGTTGAGAATTATTCTTGCTATCATTTGAAGCACCATTAAACTGCAGGCTGCTTTTTTACTTGCTGGAACCGTTTAATGGCTCTGCTTCAGGTTGTTTATCGCCAGTTCCGCTGGCCTTTTATTGGCGTCATCCTTCTTACTTTACTCAGTGCTGCACTTGGCATCGGTATGATCGCCTGGATCAACAGCGAATTGATCACTGTGGTGAACACCTCGGTCGGCGTCTTGCCGGAATTCCTGTTGCAACTCTGTCTGCTGATGGCGGTGACGCTGGGTTCGCAGCTGTCATTAACGTTGCTGGGGCACCAGTTTGTCTGGCGTCTGCGTGGCGAATTCATTAAACGTATTCTCGATACGCGCGTCGAGCGCCTCGAACAGATCGGTAACGCGCAGCTGCTGGCCGGGCTGACCAGCGACGTGCGCGCGATTACCATTGCCTTTGTACGTCTGCCGGAACTGATCCAGGGCATCATTATTACCCTGGGTTCCGCGCTGTATATGGCATGGCTCTCGCCCAAAATGTTGCTGGTCACCTCGGTATGGCTGGTGGTGACGCTGGTGGGCGGCTGGCTGCTGGTTTCACGCGTGTATCAACATATGGCGAAGTTACGCGAAGTGGAGGATGACCTCTATCGCGACTATCAAACCATTATTGAAGGGCGCAAAGAACTCCAGCTGAACCGCCAACGTGCACAGCTGATTTACGACAGCGTGTATCAGGAGAATGCCAAAAGCTATCGTCATCACATCGTGCGTGCTGATACTTACCACCTCAGCGCGGTGAACTGGTCAAACATTATGATGCTCGGGGCGATTGGCATCGTGTTCTGGATGGCCAATGGTCTTGGCTGGGCCAATACCGCGGTGGCCGCCACCTATTCGCTGACGTTGCTGTTTCTGCGCACGCCGCTGCTGGCGGCGGTCGGTGCGTTGCCGACCTTGCTCAGCGCCCAGGTGGCGTTCCGCAAACTTCATACGTTTGACCTTGCGCCGTATCAGGCGGAATTTAAAACCTTACCCGCAATTACGGACTGGCAAACGCTGGAGCTGCGCGATGTGCGCTTCCACTATGGTGAACATGGCTTTGAAGTTGGGCCGATTAACCTGACCTTGCGTCGTGGGGAACTGGTGTTTTTGATTGGCGGTAACGGCAGTGGTAAATCGACGCTGGCGATGCTGCTCACCGGCCTGTATCAACCGCAATCTGGCACCTTGTTGCTGGATGGCAAGGTGGTTGACTGGCACAACCTTGAAGCGTATCGCCAGCATTTCTCTGCGGTGTTCACCGATGTGCATCTGTTTGATCGCCTGATCAATCGGACAGGCCAGCCCGCTAACCCGGCGCTGGTACAACAGTGGCTGGAGCGCCTGAAGATGCAGGATAAGTTGAAGCTGGAAGGCAACAGGGTGCTGAATTTGCAGCTGTCAAAAGGGCAGAGCAAGCGTCTGGCACTGCTGCTGGCGGCAGCGGAGGAGCGTGACATCCTGCTGCTCGATGAATGGGCCGCAGACCAGGACCCGCACTTCCGCCGTATCTTCTATCGTGAATTGCTGCCGTGGTTGCAGGAGTCGGGCAAGACGGTGTTCGCCATCAGCCATGACGATCACTATTTTATCCATGCCGACCGCCTGCTGGAAATGCGTGACGGCAAGCTGAGTGAACTGACCGGCCGCGAACGTGAAATGGCAACGCTGGATGCGGTAAAACGCACCGATACCGGCCATTAACGTCGTAGCGGCGCGATTTATCGCGCAATATTGGCAAAGCTTAGCGGAAAGGGTTATTGGGCAGCCGAAGCGGAGCGCGCTAAGGTAACAGCCAGCAGAGACTGCGGTTTCTGCCTCCCTGGAACATTTTCTGTCGTCTTGTGTTGTTACCGGCTCTGGTTATTTCTGAGCCGGTTTTTTATTGCCTGAAAAATGGATGCGTCACCAGCGTGGTGATGCGTTGCTCGTCCCAGCAAAAACGCGCCTGCACAGCGAGGTGCCGCGCAAATCCACGGGCAAAATCTTCGGTTAGGCGTAATACCGCGCGGCCAGTGGTCAGCTCGACTTCACACAATTCTGCCTGCAAGAAATCCATCGGCTGATGTAACTGCGGCCACAGCGCTTTATACACACTCTCTTTCAGAGAAAACAGCAGCGTCGCGCCCCGGGCAAAAGGCAGCGCCAGCTGTGCCAGCAACGCGCGTTCCTGGGCGTTCATCAGCATCTCTGCCGTTTCCCGGGCGGTATCATCGCTCATCACTTGTTCCACATCGATCCCGACACTCAGCGGTTCTCGCGTGGCGGCCATCACCACCTGATTGTGGCTGTGCGACAGCGAGGCCTGGATGCCGTCTGGCCAGCAGGGAGAGCGATCCGGCGCGTTGTACAACACAAAATCGGCTACGCCACAGTGCGCCAGCAGCTCACGCGCCAGCCAGCGGCTGGCCAGATGTTCGGACTTGCGTTTGACGACAGCATGGGACAGCGCAACCGGCAGCGGCAGCTGCCAACGCTGATGCAGCTCCGCCTGCCAGTGCTGTTGATCAAACTGACACCAGCCCAGCAGCAGGGTATCCGCACGCACACCGGCAGCGGTGAAAAAGGGGGAATCTGGCAGGGTGAGCGGTGAGGCCGAAGTAAACATAAAGAATCACGGCTGACGGAAAAGGTTATTTAATCAGTCAGCCGGAGAGAGGGCAAGCTTAGCGCTCACCGTCTTTAGTCATTGGGGGGAATGGCAAAACTCTTGATCGATACCACAAAATGCTGATGGCCTTTGCTGATGCGCGCTCCGCGATCGCACCAGCGAGACGCCAGGCGGAAGAAATCGTCGCTACCAATATCGTAAGCCAGTTCGACTTTGCTGATACCGGAGTGCAGGAGTTCTTCAGCGTCCTGCAGGTTTTTTGCTTTGATGACCATATCGGTTTTCCATCGAAAAACAGGAGGCTTAAGGTTAGGGTAATTGTGTGACAGTTTTGTTTCAGTCAGATGAATTGCTGTCATAATCTGCCAAATATGTGATCTGTAACCATATTGATTGCTTACGGTAACTGACTGATATTTTTGTGAAAACAGTGTTAAAAGTGAACTTTTTCTGATAAAGCTTAGGCAGTTGCCCAACAGGAGGTTGAGATGACCGTACCCCGCTTTACCACCCCACGTTTGTTGCTTGAACCGTTACAAAGTCATGATGCCATTCAGGTGCAGCAGGTTTTTCCGCGCTGGGAAATTGTTCGCCATTTGACCAATGCCGTGCCCTGGCCGTATCCGGCGGACGGTGCCCGTTTTTACATTGATCAGATCGCCTTACCGGCAATGGTTGCCGGACAGGCGTGGCACTGGAGCTTGCGTCATCGCTCTGAACCGCAACAGTTGATCGGGCTGATCTCGTTGCGCGCCGGGGAGGAAGATAACCGTGGCTTCTGGCTGGTGCCGGAGTGGCAGGGGCAGGGTTTGATGAGCGAAGCCTGTGCCGTGGTGACGGATTTTTGGTTTCAGACGCTGCAACAACCGCGCCTGCGCGTGCCAAAAGCGATGGATAACCTCGCATCGTGCCGCATCTCGGAACGCAGTGGGATGCGGCTGATTGATACCTTCAGTAAAGCCTTTGTCGGCGGATCAATGCTGGCAGGCAATTGGGAAATCACCCGCGAAGAGTGGTTGGCACAGCATCCGTCGTCATGATCGGTTATCACGGCGGGTAAACAGCCACATCATATAAGGTGCACCCAATAAGGTGGCGACCAGTCCTGCCGGGAGTTCCTGCGGGGCCAGCAGGTTACGCCCGGCCCAGTCGGCCACCACCATCGTCAGTGCGCCACTGGGAATGGCCAGTAACAACTGCTGACCGGGGCGGCGCGCGCCCAGCAGGCGGGCAATATGCGGCGCGGTGAGGCCAACAAAAGATATCGGGCCAACGATCAGGGTCGCCCCTGCCGTCAGCATGGCAATCAATGCCAGGGTGAGTAGACGTGCCTGCGCCAGTGTCACGCCGACGGCAGCCGCGCTGGTCGGACCGAGCGGCAAAATCATCATCCAGCGACGGAAAAAAAACGTCAGCACACTGAGTGCCAGCGCCAGTAATGTCGCAGTAACGGCATCGGCGGGCATGATGCTGTAGGTGGAGCCAGACAACCAGTTCAACAGGGTGACGGCGCGCTCATCGCCTGCGGCGATCACCGTCGCTACCAGGGCCTGAAATAACGCGCTGATGGCAACGCCCACCAGCAACACGCGATCCGGGGCAAAATGGTGGCGGCGTGAGAAAGATAAGATAACCAGCAACGCCAGCAGGGCACCCGCGCTGGTGGCACCCAGTTGCAGACTATGCGATACCGATCCCGCGACCAATGTTAACGCCAGCATCCCCAGGGCGGCACCGGCACTGACCCCCATCATTTCCGGGCTGGCAAGCCGATTGCCCGTGATGCGCTGCAACAGCACACCCGCTGCCGCCAGCATCATTCCGGCGGCACAGGCAGCCAGCGTGCGTGGCCAGCGCCAGGGTAACAGTGACGGCAGATGAGCCAGTGGGGTGATCGTCCAGCCGTCGGGCGCACGTGCCAAAACCAGCGAAAGCAGCAGGGCCAGCGCCAACAGCAGCATCAGCCCCAGAGCAAGAGGAGAGAGCCGACTATCCGCCAGCTGGCTACCGGCAGTGGGGGCGCTCACCGGGCTGACGGACAGGGTCGTGGTACGTATTCTGAGCAGCAGCCAGAGGATTAACGGTGCGCCAAACAGCGCGGTAGCGGCACCGGTTGGCACCAGTTCACCCAGCGCGTTGGCGAAGGGTTGTACGGCTTGATCGGTGGCCCACAGCAAGACCGCACCGCACAGCGGGGTCAGCAGCAATCGCTGTGCCAGGCGACGAGCGCCCAGTAACTGCGCCAGCGCCGGAGCGGCCAGCCCGACAAAACCAATCACGCCAACCGCACTGACCACCGCTGCGGTAAGTAGCACCGCCAGCGCAAACCCGGCCAGTCGTGCGTAACGGGTGGGTAAGCCGAGGCTGCTGGCATGCATATCGCCCAATCCCAGTAGCTGCAACGGACGGCGCAACATCAGGGCCAGCAACCAGCCCACCAGCAGTTGTCCACCCAACATACGCACCGTGCTCCAGCCTTGTTGCACCAGCGAACCCGCGCCCCAGATAAACAGGCTGTGCAGATACGGGGCATACAGCAGTTGCAGCACCGTGATTAACGATCCGCAGAACAAACTGACCACCAGTCCGGCAATCGCGACCCTGGACGGTTCCAGCCCACGTGAGGCTGACAGCGCCAGCACCAGCGCGGCGGCAATAACCGCCCCGCCGAGGGTGATCCAGGCACCGGCGGCCAGCCAGTGCGGGAGAAACACGGTAACGCCCGATAGCGCAAGCTGCGCACCTGCCGCCACGCCGAGCGTCATTGGCTCTGCCAGCGGGTTACGCAGCGTTTGTTGAAACAGCAGACCGGCCAGTCCCAGCGCGGCCCCGCACAGCAGGCTGATGGTCAGACGTGGCAGCCAGCTCTGTAACACGATCAAGCGGCGAATATCGTGACCTGCGGCGCGTGGCAACAGTTCACGCCACTGCACCACAGGCAATAACTGCGACAGGTTATGCAGGCTCAGCAACAACACCAGCAGCAATAAGGCGACAGCGAAACGACGTTTCATCATGTCAGCACCGCAGCTAACTGTTGGGCAAAGCGGATAGCGGAAGGCAGCATGCCAAAGCCCCAAAACGCCGGTAATGCCGCGCTATGCCCGGCCTGTACGGCTGGCAGGGCATGCCACAGCGCATTGTCCGCCAGACCCTGGGTCATATTAGCGGGCAACGGGGTGAAGTAGAGAATCCGCACTTCCCGGCTGGCGGCCAGACTATCCAACCCGGTGACGCTGATGCCCCAATAATCGGTCGCCTGCTGCCAGCCGTTAGTCAGCCCGAAGGCGTTCAGTACGTCCTGGAATAGGCTGTGCTGACCATAAACACCAATATGGCGGGCATCGAAAAAGCGGATCAGCAATAGGGGCAGGTGCGTTGTGTCAGGCGGGAGGGAGGGCTGCAATGCGTGGGCTGCCTGAGCGATCAACTGTGCGGCCGCCGCCTGCTGGTGACAAAGTTCGCCTAACTGACGGGTGGCGGTAATGGCGTGCTGATAAGGTGTGCCGTTATCGCTGTAGATGGCAAAGGCGCGTACCGGCGCGATGCGTTCCAGCATGGCGCGCTGTGACTCCTGGCTGGAGTTGATCAGAATGTAGTCCGGTGCCAGCTGTTGTAGCCATTCCAGATTGGGTGCGAGTCGCAGCCCGACGTCCGGCACCTGAGCCGGAATCACTGGCGTCACCACGTTAGCGTGATAGCCCTCAATCTCTGCGACGCCTGCGGGAACAATCCCCATCGCCAGCAGTGTTTCCACCAGCCCCCAGTCAAGCACCACCAGACGGGGGATGGACAGAGAAGACGCACCCACCGGGCACGCCATGCCCGCCAACGGGAACAAGGCGATTGCTTGCAGCAACGTGCGTCTTCTCATCGCATTACCAGCGGTAGCGCGCCGTTGCCAGCACGTCAGCACCTTCGGCATAAGTACAAGTCGAAGCGCTATAGCAGGAGGCGACATAGTGGCGATCCAGCAGGTTGCTGGCATTCAGGCTAAACAGCCAGTGTTCACCGGTGTCGTAATGGATACCGGCATCCATCACCGTGGCAGAGGCGACGTTAATGGTGTTGGAGGTATCTTTACTGGCCCCGATATACCGTACCCCGGCATTTACGCCAAAGCCCTGCAATGCGCCCTGATGGAAGGTGTAATCCAGCCAGGCTGAAGCGGTATTGCGCGGCATTCCCCACAGACGTTTGCCCTGCATCGAGGTGGTACCGCCGTCCAGCGTGGTGGCGCTGTCATTGGAGTCGATGGTGACGGCGTTCAGCCAGGTGTACGCAGTGATCAGTGTCAGATCCTGTGTCAGATTGGCGTGGCCTTCCACTTCGACCCCTTTCGATCTCACTTTTCCTGCCTGGGTATCATAGCCCGAATGCTCAGGATCGCTGGTCAGCACGTTCTTCTCGGTCAAATCAAACCACGAGGTGGTGATAAAGCCGTTGAAACCGGTTGGCTGATATTTCACCCCCACTTCATATTGATTGGCGGTGGTCGGTTGCGCCATGCCGCCGCCATACAGGGTGCCCACCTGCGGGATAAAGGATTTGGCGAAGCTGGCATAGGGTGCGATGCCGTTATCAAACTGATACACCAAACCGGTACGCCAGGTAAAGGCGCGGGCGGATTGCTCGGTGGAGGAGTCGGTCACCGGATTGACATCATCGGCATGCGCCCAGTCCTCGCGGATGCCCAGCAAGTAGCTCCAGTTGCCGAAGCGCATCTGATCCTGGCTATACACGCCCAGTTGCTTTTGGCGGATATGATCGTCTGAGCTGGTGGCCGGCATGCTGATATCGCTGTAACTCGGAGCGAAGGCATCGATGGTCGAGGCGGCACCTAAACCGACGGTTTCACGATACAGCACGCGCTGGAAGTCGACGCCTGACAACAATTGGTGCGAGATCGCGCCGGTGTTGAACTCGGCTTCGAGCTGGTTATCGACCGACAGTGTTTTCGCCTGTTCGTGGTTAAAGAACGCGTAGCGATTCAATACCCGGTCGGAACCGCTGGCATAGCCGTTGGTGAACACATTCTCCAGATTATCTTTTACATCGCTGTAATGGACATTTTGCCGCATCATCAGGCTGTCGTTCAGGCGATGCCAGAATTCGTAGCCCACCGAGAATTGGGTGCGTGAGTGGTGATCAAAGTTGGGATCGCCAAGGTTGGTATGCGGTGAAATTTTCCCGTTAGGCGTGTTGAACACGCTGCCAACCGCCGGAACAAAGTTGTAATAACCCACATCAGGATCACGCTGATACTTCGCCAACACCGTCAGTGAGGTGTCATCATTTGGCTTCCAGGTCAGTGCTGGCGCGACATAAACATGCTTCTGGCGGGTATCATCCACCTGGGTTTTGCTGTCGGTGCCGCTGGCCGTCAGGCGATAGAGCAGGGTGCCGTCATCATTGGCCTTACCGCCAACGTCAAAGCCGGTTTGCAGATGGTCATGGCTGCCTGCGGTGACAAAGACCTCGTGTACCGGTGTTTCGGTGGGTTTTTTGCTGGTCAGATTGACCACGCCGCCCGGATTCACCTGGCCGTACAGGACCGATGCCGGGCCGTGCAGCACTTCAATGCTGCTAAAACCGTAAGTGTCATAGTTGGCGATGGCATAGCCGAAACTGCTATCGCTCGGCATCCTTGCGCCATCAAGGAACTGCTCCAGATAGAAACCACGGCTGAACATGTATCCGGCACCGCTGCTGGATGCACCACGGATCTCGGAGACGACGCCGGAGGTGTATCGCAACGCTTCAGCGGCGGTTTGTGCTGCCTGCAAATCCATCTGCTTACGCGTCACGCTGGAGACCGATTGCGGTACCTCAATTTTGGGCGTGGCGGTTTTCGTGGCGCTGGTGGTGCTGGTAGCTACGACGCCGCTGCCGTCCATCCGCTGCGTTTGGTTATCTGGCTGGGTAGCGGTGACCACCATTTGCTGATCGGCAGCACTGGTTCTGCACGCGATCAGCAGTAACGCAATCATGCTGAGTGCGAAAGGCGCTTTGCTCATGCCTGTCATTTTGCACATCAATTTTCCCTATCTCTGAAGAAGTTAAAGAAATGCTCACCATTAAAAATGCATACTGGATAAGGCTTTTTTGACTCGCGTTACGATAAGGAGAGGGCAGCGTAACGGGTAATCCTGACCAGGAGAAGGCGAATGATAATGATTTTATTTCTTATTAAAAGATGGCAGTTGTCTGTTAATCTGTGTCTGAATAATTAACCCTGAAAATGCGACAAAGGTTGTCGCAAACGACAAATCGTGACCAAATTTTCAGATATCCCGCGAGGAGGGCGATGAAAGGCCAAATACCGCAGCTCAAGCCTGAGATGCTGACTGCAACCCCGGCACCCACAGCGGTAGCCTATTTTTATGCCCAGGAGCAGGCGCAGGCCTGGCATTCGCACGCAACGGTGCAGTTAACCTGGTGCAGCCGTGGCGCGCTGACCATCCACACCGAGCAGGCGAGCTGGACGCTACCCCCCTGGCGAGGACTGTGGATACCCTCGGGGCTGCCACATCAAACCCATGCTCAGGCCGGTACGCAAACCCACAATCTCTACCTGTCTGATGCGGGGGAAAAAAAATGTATTGAAGCGTTATGTCCGCTGCAGGTGACTCCGCTGGTGCATCAGTTGGTCAATGAACTGCATGCGCAGCACCCGTCACGCAATGCATTGATTCTGCCACTGTTATTCAATGAATTGAGCCAGGCAACGCCTGCCATGGTGGGGTGTCTGCCGAGGGTGACCGAGCCGCGATTGCGGGCGTTAACCGGGATGCTGCTCGCGCAGCCAGACAACAATGCCACGCTGGAGACGTTGAGTCAGCAATTGGGGACAACATCGCGTACCATCGCCCGTTTGTTCCGTCAGCACACCGGTATGACGTTTGCACAGTGGCGGCAGCAGCTCACCATTATGGCGTCCATTCATCAGTTGTCCCAGGGCGTGTCGGTGGAAGAGATCGCCCTTCGGCAGGGATATTGCAACGGCAGCGCGCTGATTACCATGTTCAGCAAGGTACTGGGAATGACGCCGCAACGCTACTTTGCGCTTAAGAGTTGATATGTTCCTTGCAGTAGCGACGTTTCCAGCCCGCCGGGGTCAGACCGGTATGTTTACGAAAGATCTGGCGAAAGTAGCTGGTGTCGTTGAATCCGCACTGTCGGCCCACTTCGGTCAATGACAACGAATTGTTGATCAGTAGCTTCTCGGCCATCAGCACCCGCTGGCGGTGGAGGGCTTCCGTCAGCGTCAGACGAAAGGTACGGCGATAAACGCGTCCGAGATAATCGGCGTTGCAGTGCAGCTCTTTTGCCAGTGAGGAGGTGGAGAGCGGCAGGTGGAATTGGGTGCGGATGATCTGATGGGCTTTCCACGCCAGCGCCAGTCCGGGGCTATCATTGGCGCTCTCCTGCGCAGCGGGCGCGGCGATTTGTTGCAGGATCAGCAATAAAATACACTCCAGCGCGATGCTGCGGTGAATGTTTTCCTGCTCGCTGAGAAACTGGCGAAACAGTGAAATGACGTATTGGGGATCGCTGACGCGCGTGTACTGAGGGATGTCGAGGTGCGCTGGATGTAACCCCGTTTCACCCATCCCTTTCAGCCAGTCAAAATGCAGCCAGTAGAATTTGAGGTCAGCAGGAAACGCGCCTTCCCCCACATGGCGATGCCCAGGACGCAGCAGCAAGCTCTCGCCCGCCTGCACGGTAAACAGACGATCATCTTCGCGGATTTGCAGTTGGCCGCGCTCGACAAAAATCACTTCCCACGAAGTCAGGGTGCGTGCCGGATGGCTTCCCACCCCACGTGAAATAAACAACCCGCCATTCTGTACCTGAATCGGAAACGCTATGGATAATTCGAGCATCGGTATTCACTTTTTCGCTTGTTTAACGGCGTAAAATTCATTTTGTGATTGATTATTAAACATTAATTACTTCGATGCCCGATCCAGTTCACATTTTGCGAACAAGGTCGGAATTACCCCCTTTTTATACTTTTCCCTTCCCTTGTTGCCCGTAGTATTCCGGGCAGAATAAATCCGTACCCACGAATAAGCCCGCCCAGATGCGGGTAATGGACTCTGACCCTGATGAGGAGTTGGCAATGACTTCTACCCCGATTACCCAAACCGAACTGGCGCAGCAGGCCACGAGCGATGCGCTCTCCCTGCGTGAGAAAATCGGTTACGGGTTGGGTGACGCCGGTGGCACGGTGATCACCTGCCTGATCATGAATTTCCTGACATTTTTCTATACCGATGTCTTCGGCCTGACACCCGCGCTGGTCGGAACGCTGTTTATGGCGCTACGCGTATTTGATGCGGTATCCGATCCGATCATGGGCATCCTGGCTGACCGTACTCAGAGCCGCTGGGGACGCTTTCGCCCGTGGCAGCTTTGGATTGCCGTGCCGATTGGCATCATCGGCGTACTGACCTTTACCGTCCCTGATGTCAGCATGAACATGAAGATCGTCTGGGCGTTCGGCACCTATCTGTTGCTTTCGGTCAGCTATACCGCGATTAACGTGCCTTACTGCGCGCTGATTAACACCATGACCAGCCGTCATAGCGAAGTGATTTCCTGCCAGTCATGGCGTTTTGTGTTGTGTGGCGTGGCGGGTTTTCTGGTTTCGGTCGGCCTGCCGTGGCTGGTTGCAACGTTGGGTAACGGCAATGCCGCACAAGGCTATCAATTGGGCGTGGGGATACTGTGTAGCGTAGCGGTGGTGATGTTCCTGTGCTGCTTCTTCTGGGTACGTGAGCGTGTCTCACTTGACCACATGGGTAAATTTACCCTGCGCGAGCATCTGGCCGGATTACGCCAAAACGACCAACTGTTATTGATGCTGTTGATGTCATTCCTGTTGATCAATGTGTTCAACATCCGGGGTGGCGGGTACATGTACTTCATCACCTATGTCTTGCAGGGCAGTACCGCTTACACCTCATTGTTTTTTACCATGGTGACCTTTGCCTCGATCCTGGGTTCGGTGCTGGTCAGCCCGCTGTCAAAACGCGTGGACACCGTCAGACTTTACTACTGGACCAACATCGTGCTGGCGGCGCTGGCGGTGTTGATGTGGTTGCTGCCCACCGGCCCGGCCTGGCAAACCCTGTGGCTGGCGGTGATCCTCGGCAATGGCGTCATCCTTGGCTTCACGTTGCCGCTGCATTTTGCGCTGATGGCCTTTGCCGATGATTACGGCGAATGGAAAACCGGCGTGCGCTCTTCGGGGATGAACTTTGCCTTTAACCTGTTTTGCATCAAGCTTGCCTGGGCTTCCAGTGCCGGGATTATCAGCCTGGTGTTTATCTTCGTCGCTTATCAACCTGGCGCAGGCAACCAGACAGCGGCATCTCTGCACGGCATGACCAGCATGGAAACCCTGCTGCCTGCCCTGTTTCACTTGCTGCTGGCGTTTACCATTCTTGCCTGCAAACTCAATAATCCCTTGATGGCGCGTATTGCCAGCGATCTGCGTGTCCGCCATGTTCAGTCTTAAGGAGAACATTATGTCTGTGATGGAAGTCGATCTGCATAAGCTTAAAATTAACGATCCGTTTCTGGGTCAGTATCAGCAACTGGTGCGGGAGGTCGTGATCCCTTATCAGTGGGAGGCGCTGAACGATCGTATTGCGGAAGCCGATCCCAGCCATGCGATTGAAAATTTCCGCATCGCCGCCGGGTTACAGAGCGGTGAGTTCTACGGCATGGTGTTTCAGGACAGTGACGTGGCAAAGTGGCTGGAAGCGGTGGCCTGGTCGCTTTGCCAGCAGCCGGACGCGGAGCTGGAGAAAACCGCCGATGAAGTGATTGAACTGATCGCCGCCGCCCAGTGTGACGATGGCTATCTCAACACCTATTTCACCGTCAAAGCGCCTGGCGAACGCTGGACCAACCTCGCGGAATGTCACGAGCTGTATTGTGCCGGGCATATGATCGAGGCCGGTGTCGCGTTCTTTCAGGCGACCGGCAAACGCCGTTTGCTGGAGGTGGTGTGTAAACTTGCCGACCATATCGACAGCGTGTTCGGACCGGGCGACACGCAGTTGCACGGTTATCCGGGGCACCCGGAAATTGAACTGGCGTTGATGCGCCTGCATGAAGTGACGCAGCAGCCACGTTACCGGGCACTGGTAAACTACTTTGTCGAGCAGCGTGGCACGCAGCCGCATTTCTACGATAGCGAATATGAAAAGCGCGGCAAAACCTCTTACTGGAACACCTATGGCCCGGCATGGATGGTCAAAGATAAAGCCTACAGCCAGGCCCATCAGCCGATTGCCGAGCAACAAACCGCGATCGGCCATGCGGTACGCTTTGTCTATCTGATGACCGGGGTGGCGCATCTGGCGAGGCTCAGCCAGGATGAGGCGAAACGTCAGGACTGTTTGCGCCTGTGGCATAACATGGCTCAGCGTCAGTTGTACATCACCGGCGGTATCGGTTCGCAAAGCAGCGGCGAAGCCTTCAGCAGTGATTACGATTTGCCGAACGACAGCGTATATGCCGAAAGTTGTGCATCAATTGGTCTGATGATGTTTGCCCGCCGCATGCTGGAGATGGAGGCCGACAGCCAATACGCCGATGTGATGGAACGGGCGTTGTATAACACTGTGCTGGGCGGTATGGCACTGGACGGCAAACACTTCTTCTACGTTAATCCGCTGGAGGTACACCCAAAAACCCTCAGCTTTAACCATATCTATGATCACGTCAAACCGGTGCGCCAGCGTTGGTTCGGTTGTGCCTGCTGCCCGCCCAACATTGCCCGTGTACTGACCTCTCTCGGTCATTACATCTACACGCCGCGTGAAGAGGCGTTGTATATCAATCTCTATGTCGGCAACAGCCTTGAAGTGCCGGTGGGCGAGCAGACTCTGCGATTGCGCATCAACGGCAACTTCCCGTGGCAGGAGACGGTAACCATCACCATTGATTCACCGCAACCGGTGCAACACACGCTGGCGTTACGCTTGCCGGACTGGTGCGATGCGCCACAGGTCACACTGAACGATGCCGCGGTAGCCAGCGATATTCGGAAAGGCTATCTGCACATCAACCGTAGCTGGAGCGAGGGCGATACCCTGACGCTGACCTTGCCGATGCCGGTACGTCGCGTCTATGGCAATCCGCTGGTGCGTCATGTGGCGGGCAAAGTGGCGCTGCAACGTGGGCCGCTGGTGTATTGTCTTGAGCAGGCGGATAACGGTGAGGAGCTGCATAACCTGTGGCTACCGCAGACGGCGACTTTCCGTACCTTCGAAGGCAAGGGGTTGTTCGCGCACAAGGTACTGATTCAGGCCGAAGGCAGCAAACACAGCACCCGCGCGCCGGAGCAACAATCACTGTGGCACTATGACCACTCTCCCGCTATTCGCCAGACGCAGACCCTGACCTTTATTCCGTGGTTTAGCTGGGCTAACCGTGGGGAAGGGGAGATGCGTATTTGGGTGAATGAGGGCTAAGCCTGTCGGCGAGGGCAGCAGTTATCTGCCCTTTGTAGTTAGATTTTTTGTTGATTAACGCGAGCCATCAGTTGCTGGTGGCTTTCTTTACGTTCGCTATAACGATCTGCCAGATATGCGGTATGACTTTTGAGAATCAGCGTGATTTTGAAGAGCTCTTCGACCACATCAACGATACGATCGTAATAAGCAGAGGGCTTCATTCGGCCTTCCTCATCAAATTCCTGCCAGGCTTTAGCAACCGATGATTGATTCGGAATGGTGAACATCCGCATCCACCGCCCCAGTACACGCATCTGATTCACTGCATTAAATGATTGTGAACCGCCGCAAACCTGCATCACTGCCAGGGTTTTTCCCTGAGAAGGGCGGATTGCACCTTCCGTCAACGGAATCCAGTCGATCTGAGCTTTGAGGATACTGCTCATTGCACCGTGGCGCTCGGGGGAACTCCACACCATACCATCGCACCATCTGACCAGGCTTCGTAACTCCAGCACCCTGGGATGGGTTTCGGGAGCATCGTCCGGCAGTGGCAAGCCAGACGGATTAAATATCACCGCCTCTGCGCCCATTTGGGTCAGTAGTCGTGCGGCTTCTTCAGCACAAAACCTGCTGAAAGAACGCTTCCGAACTGAACCATAAAGGATGAGGAATTTTGGTGGCTGTCCAACACTGCCAAGGTTTTTAGCGATGGCCGGATCAAAGTGCCCGGCATCCAGGGCGGGGAAAACCTGCATGATAAATTCTCCAGTGGTCAAAATTTTCCATTACTATTAACATATATGAATTATCATATGTATTAAATTTTCACTGGACGATGAAAGATGCACCCTGTTCAACTTTTCAAACTGCTGGCTGACGAAACACGCACGACGATTATGTTGCTGTTACGTGAGGCTGGCGAGCTGTGTGTATGCGACCTTTGCGTTGTTACAGACCAGTCTCAGCCGAAGGTATCGCGGCATATTGCTTTACTTCGCGATGCTGGCCTGGTCCTGGATCGGCGCCAGGGCAAATGGATTTATTACCGTCTCTCGCCACACATACCCGCTTGGGCGGCAAGCATTATTGATGCTGCCTGGGATAGCCAGCGAAGTGCAATACGGGAAGCATTAGCGCGTACAACGGCTGATGCTTGCAGATGAACACATGCGCTAAAACATAGGTGTCTGGCTGTTGGAAAACATCGATGTGAGAACCACCATGACTGATATCACCCTCTATCACAACCCTGCGTGTGGCACGTCACGCAACACGTTGGCATTAATTCGTAACAGCGGCGTTGAACCTGTAATCATTCTTTATCTGGAGACGCCACCGGATCGGGACAAGTTAAAAGAACTGATAGGCGCAATGGGTATTAGCGTGCGCGCATTACTCCGCACGAATGTCGATCCTTACCAGGTGCTCGGTTTGGTGGATGAGCATTTCAGTGATGATCAATTGCTTGATGCGATGTTGGCACATCCTATCCTGATCAATCGTCCAATTGTGGTAACGCCATTAGGAACGCGTTTATGCCGTCCCTCAGAGGTGGTGCTTGATATCCTTCCTGATCCACAACAGGGGGAGTTCAGCAAAGAGGACGGCGAAAAAGTGATTGATAAGGATGGTAACAGGCTGGTGTGATGACGACATTTTTATAAAAAAAGCAGCCATGAAGGCTGCTTTTTTTTGGGAATTTTGGTCGGCACGAGAGGATTTGAACCTCCGACCCCTGACACCCCATGACAGTGCGCTACCAGGCTGCGCTACGTGCCGAACGTGGAGGCATATACTACCTTTTCCGCGCACGATTGCAAGATGCTACGGATTTAACTGCCTCATAATTAATCAGTTTGCGATGAAACGCTTCTGTTCAGTCAACACTTGCAACAGCAACGCCAGCTGCGGTTTGTGATCTCTCAGGGGTTTCCCCTGCGCATTATAGGCGTAGTAGCTGCCATTGTTGTTCAGCACCAGCGTAATTTCCGGCGTGGTCACCACCAGCCTGCCATCTTCACTGCTCGCCACCCAGTTATGGCTGCGCTGTGCCGCAAACAGATCTTCACCCTGTGAGTAGTTTACCGGGTTGGTGCGCACATGTAGCAGACGCTGCATCAGTGTGGTCATCACATCCTGTTGATCGGTCAGGCGGTCGATGGTCTGTGCTGGCGTATTTGGCCAGTGCACCACCAGCGGCACCTGGAGAGTGGCGCGATTACCTGGGTTGTCATCATCACCATCCAGCGCAATGGCGCGCTGAGCGGTAATCACCACCACGGTATTTTTCAACAAATCACGCTCCTGCAACGTTTGCAGTACCGCAGCGATTTGGTTGTCAACGCCAGCGGCCTGGCGCAGATAGCTGCGCTGTTGGGCTTTAACGGTATCGCCATTGACGGTGACACCGTTCAGTGCCACCCATGAGAACCACGGAGCGCTGTTGTCTTTCTGTCCATTCAGCCAGTTTTGCCACTGGGCAACCGTCGCGCTATTGGGCTGGCTGTCCATCGTTGGCAGCGAATAATCCGCCAGCAATGCCTGGCGATACAGTGGCTGGTTGAAGCCATCGGACGAGAACAGGCCGAACTGATAGCCCTGACTGTTCAGCGCGCTGAGCAAGGCTGAAGGCATACGTGCGGCCAGCACACCATCCATATAGCTGGAGGAGATGCCATAGAACAGGCCAAACAGCCCTTTTTCCGGCTGATTGCCCGCGCTGTAGTGCTGCGTGAAACGCACATTGTCGCTGGCAAATTGATTGAGCGACGGCAGCGCTTTGTCTACCGTGGCATTGTTGAGGCCATTGACCGTCAGCACCAGCAAGTTATGTCGTGTGCCACCATCGCGGAAGGTAATATCGCTAAGCGGATACTGTACCGATAAGGCTTCCGGGTCCCCTTGCTGCACCAGACGACGTTGATACTCCTGGGCATCCAGCAGGCCATGGCGTTCAAGGAAGCGCCGCGCCGTCATCGGGTAGGAGAGCGGCAGGTTCGCGCGCTGCATGGTAATCGGGCGATAGAAATTGGCATCAGCCCAGATATACAGCAGATGGCTGGCGAAGAACGCCGAGATAAACAGTGCGGCCAGCGGCTTGCCAAATGAGCGGCGGTTGAGGCTGCGTAGTTTCTGCCAGCTCCAGGTGGCGAACAGCATCTCCACCAGAAAAATGATCGGCACGCCAATAAACATCAACTGCCAGTCGCGCGCCATCTCGCTTTGATCGGGGTTAATCACCAGTTCCCACACCACCGGATTGAGGTGGAGATGGAAGCGATTGAACACCGCGCTGTCGACCATAATCAGCGTCAGGCCCGCCGTGGCGATAATCGCCGACAGGAATCTCAACAGCCGTTGCGACATCACCACGAAGGTGAGGGGAAAGATTATTAGCAGATAGCCGGCAAACACCAGGAAGCTAAAATGGCCAATCCAACTGCTGTAAGCATAGATACGACCAGCCAGCGAGGCAGGCCAGTCGGAAACCAACAGGTAGCGGCTGCCTAAAATTAACGCGAAGATAATATTAAACAGGGCAAACCAGTGCCCCCAGCTGATCATCTGGGAGACTTTTTCACGGTAGCGCTGCCGGTTGGTTACCATATTATAAGGTCAAATCTGCAAATTAATGGGCGTTGTCATCGCGAACCGATGCTTGCAAAGCCTCGGCAAAAGATCGCGCCAGGCTGCGGCGCTGCGCCGGAGAGACACTGGTGTTGATCAAATTGGTTACCATATTTCCCAGTACCATCAGGGAAAGGTCGGTTGGCGCTTTGTCTTTTTCAAGAACCTGCGCCAGTTGCGCGAGGAGTTTCTCTACGCGTTCGTCACTGTAACGGGATGATTGTGGCATATCGTCGACTAATCAAGTATCAAAAGGCGGTATATTACCGTAACAACGCGATTTTTTCCGCAATTTTATCGAAAGAGAAATGTTCGCGTTATGCATGGAGTTGAAAGCTACGGCGGGCGGTGTTTGAATACGCGCCTGAGCTTAAAGGAGAGTCTATCATGAGTCTGGATATCGACCAGATCGCCCTGCATCAGTTAGTCAAACGTGATGAAAACCAGCTGGAGCTGGTGCTGCGCGACACTCTGCTGCCTGCCACCCAAGCGGTGGAGGCGATGGCAGAGGAGTTACATCGGGTTTATAGCGCCAAAAACAAAGCCTATGGGCTGTTTGATGCGGAAAGCGAGCTGGCTGCTGCATTGCGTAATTGCCGCAAAGGGGAAGATGATTTTCTGGCTTTCAGTCGTGTGGCAACCGGCCGTCTGCGCGATGAGCTGAGCAAATACCCGTTTGCTGAAGGCGGTATTGTGCTGTTTATCCATTATCGTTACCTGGCGGTGGAGTATCTGCTGGTGGCCGTGCTTAACAGCCAGTCCAGTATGCGCGTTAACGAACAGCTGGATATCAGCAGCACCCACTATCTTGATATCAACCATGCGGATATCGTGGCGCGGATTGATCTCACCGAATGGGAAACTAACCCGGAATCCACCCGTTATCTGACGTTTTTGCGTGGGCGAGTCGGGCGCAAGGTCGCTGACTTCTTTATGGATTTCCTTGGTGCCAGCGTCGGTCTGGATACCAAAGCGCAGAACCGTGGTTTGTTGCAGGCGGTAGATGATTATTGCGCGGAATCGAATCTGGATAAAAATGAGCGCCAGAATTATCGTCAGCAGGTCTACAGCTACTGCAACGATCAGCTACAGGCGGGTGAGGAGATTGCGCTGGAAGATCTCTCGAGTGAACTGCCGCCACTGGGCGAGAAAACCTTTCAGGCGTTTACCCAGGAGCAGGGCTATGAACTGGAAGAGCACTTTCCTGCCGACCGCAGCACGCTGCGTCAGTTGACCAAATTTGCCGGTAGCGGGGGTGGCTTAACCCTGAATTTCGATGCCATGCTGTTGGGCGAGCGTATTTTTTGGGACCCGGCGACCGACACCTTGACCATCAAAGGGACGCCGCCGAATCTGCGCGATCAGTTGCAACGTCGCACCGGTGGAAACTGATTTTTGCCCATAAAAAAACGCCGCAGATGCGGCGTTTTTTCTTCAACTCGTCAGGCGATTAAGCGCGAACGAAGTCGATGTGGTGCAGTTTCGGCTTGAACGGGTGACGCTGTACAGCCTGAACTTTAACCTTGGTTTCTTTACCGTCAACAACGATGGTCAGAACTTCAGAGTAAAAACCTTCTTTAGCCTGCATGTTCATGATTGAATCGTGATCCAGTTCGATAGAAACCGGTGCTTCAGTTCCGCCATAAACGATGGCCGGGAACTTGTTAGCGTGGCGCAGGCGGCGGCTCGCACCCTTACCCTGCTCTTTACGTGCTTCTGCGTTGATAGTGAACATCTTAATGTCTCTTCGTTGATTCCTGCTACAGGCGACCCAGCAACAGGACGATTATTCAAACGCTCTTGCGGATGCAAAAGCGGGCGGCATTATAGCCGCTATCCCCGCAGCGGGCAAATGATTCCGTGGTTTATCGCAGCTCGTTGGCGCGCCGAAAACGGCCCTGATAATCAAACACCTTTTCACGCACCTGCCAGAAATGGCCTTTGGCACGCGCCACAACAAAATCAGGGTGACGTAACAAGGGTTGTAACGCCACGACATCAGCGGCGGTCTGCCATCCCAATGGCACGCCAGGCGCGCGTTGGTGCGGGCGCATAAACAGCTGCTCAAAGGCTTTGCGCTGTGCGGGCGTATGCAGACGGAAGCGCTCACTTACGTCCAGCCCATCTTCATCGTAGTAGGTGGCCTTTAACCATTCGCCTTTCTCGTCTCGTCCTTGCGTCAGTGTCATACCGCCACAGCGTAATACCCGGGCATCTTTCAGCTTCAGCGCCGCTTTCAGCATATCGTCGGGATCGACCAGCACCTTGTCACATTGCTGGCAGCGACGCGCAGCAATATCGTTTTCTACGCCACAATCCGGGCAGCTTTTAAAGCGGAAGCGGTAATCACATTGTTCGCGCAGGCCGTCATCATCTTCCAGTACCCCCTGACAGCGGCGACCAAAATGCTCAATCACATGGCCATCGGCGGTGGCTTTGCCCCAGAAGGTGTTGGCGAAGCCGCAGGCCGGACAAAACACCTGCACGGGTTGATTGTCACTGGCACCTTTAGGCGCACCGACTTCTGGCGTAAAAAGATCATGCGGGTTGCCAGCGTAATCGAGGATCAGGCAATCGGTTTTGCCGGGGGCAAGCCGCAGGCCGCGCCCGACAATCTGTTGATACAGGCTGACGGATTCGGTCGGACGCAGGATGGCGATCAGATCGACATGGGGGGCATCGAATCCGGTGGTCAGCACCGCAACATTGACCAGAAATTTCAGTTGCTGTGCCTTGAAAGCGTTAATCAGCCGGTCACGCTCTTTCACGGCGGTTTCTGCCGAGACCAGCGCACTGTTCTCCGGCAGTAACGACAGCACTTCCCGTGCATGCTCGACGGTAGCGGCAAAAATCATCACCCCACGTCGATCTTCGGCAAATTCCACGATCTGCTGGATGATGTGCGGCGTGACGCGTTGTTGTTGTTGTTGCAACTCGCGATTCAGATCGGCTTCGCTAAACAGGCCATTGTTTTGCGGGATCAGGCGACTGAAATCATATTGCACCACCGGCATATCTAATCGCTCCGGCGGCACCAGGAAGCCGTGCTTGATCATATAGCGCAGCGGCAATTCGTAGATGCAGTCACGAAACAACGCGTTTTCGTCACCGCCTACCATGCCGTGATAATGAAACTGATAGATCCAACCCTTACCCAGGCGGAAGGGCGTCGCCGTCAATCCCAGCAGGCGGAGCTGTGGATTATGCTGACGCAGATGGGTGAAGAGTTGCTGATACTGGCTTTCGCTCTGGTCGCTGATGCGATGACACTCATCGACAATCACCAGCGAAAAGGCGCTATCGAAACGGTCAAGATTACGCGCCACCGACTGTATGCTGCCAAACACCACTTTGCGTTCGCTCTGTTTGCGTTGCAGACCGGCGGCAAAGATATCCGCGTCCAGACCCCAGGCCTGATATTTGCTGTGGTTCTGCTCCACCAGTTCTTTCACATGCGCCAGTACCAACACGCGTCCACGCGCCAGCCGGGCCAGTTCGGCGATGACCAGACTTTTACCTGCCCCGGTGGGCAGCACGATGACGGCAGGCGAGGCATGCTGGCGGAAATGGGCGATGGTCGCGTTTACCGCCTCTTGTTGATAGGGGCGTAGGGTGAAAGACATCGGCAAAAACTTTTTTCTGAAACGGACGCGCATTATGCCATGAAAGGGCGTGAAACGCAGGATCAGCTCTGTTAGCCGCCGATGGTTCAGGCTATACTGACCTCACATTTTCAACGGATAAAAACACCGTTTCAGTTTCCCTCCGCAGTAACAGGCAAAGCGAATTCATGCGACTCGACAAATTCATATCTCAGCAACTGGAAATCAGCCGTGCCATCTCCGCACGTGAAATCCGCGCGAAAAAAATCACCATCAATGGCGAAGTGGTGCGCGATACCGCCTATAAGGTACTGCCGGATGACGACGTCGCCTATGACGGCAACCCGTTGGCGCAGCAGCACGGTCCGCGTTATTTCATGCTGAACAAGCCGCAGGGTTATGTCTGCTCCACCGATGACCCGGATCATCCAACCATTCTGTTCTTTATTGAAGAGCCGATGGTCGGGAAGCTGCATGCGGCGGGGCGTCTGGATATCGACACCACCGGACTGGTACTACTGACCGACGACGGCCAGTGGTCACACCGTATTACCTCACCGCGTCACCACTGTGAAAAAGTCTATCGCGTTGGCGTTGAGTCGCCGATAGATCCGTCACTGGTGGAAAAATTTGCTGCCGGGATACAGCTGCACAACGAAAAAGATCTGACCAAACCGGCAACGCTGGAGATTGTGGGGCCGCAGGAAGCCCTGCTGACCATTAGCGAAGGACGATATCACCAGGTAAAACGCATGTTTGCCGCATCAGGTAACCATGTGGTGACGCTGCACCGTGAACGTATCGGCGATATCGTGCTTGATGCGGACCTCGCGGAAGGTGAGTACCGTGAATTGACCGAGGAAGAAGTTGCCAGCATTGGCTTGCCTGACGAACTAAAACAACCGAAATAGCGGGAGCATGTGGTGCCAAAGGAAAAGAACTCACCGGTCGGGTTAGTGGTTATTCTCGGATTGCTGGCGATGTTGATGCCGCTCTCCATCGATATGTATCTGCCAGCCATGCCGCAAATTGCGCGTCAGTTTGCGGTGTCATCCGGCAGCGTACAGATGACGTTAAACCTGTATATCTTCGGTTTCGCGATTGGTCAGTTGGTGTATGGCCCGCTGGCCGACAGCTATGGCCGTAAGCCGGTGATCGCCCTTGGTACGCTAATTTTTGCCTGTGCGGCGGCGGCTTGTGCGTTGTCACAAACCATTGATCAATTGATTTTCATGCGTTTTCTGCACGGGCTGTCGGCGGCGGCGGCCAGCGTGGTGATTAACGCCCTGATGCGCGACAGTTATTCGAAAGAGGACTTCTCGCGCATGATGTCATTCGTCATGCTGATCACCACCATTGCGCCGTTGATGGCACCGATTATCGGTGGCTGGTTGCTGCTGTTGTGGAGCTGGCACGCTATCTTCTGGACCCTGTCGGTGGCCGCTATCGTGACCACGGTATTGGTGGTGACGCAGATCCGCGAGACGCTAAAACCGGAGCAACGACAGCGGTTTCATCTGCGTACCACGCTGGGCAATTTTGTCGCGCTGGTGCGCCATAAACGCGCCTTCAGTTATATGCTGGCGAGTGGCTTCTCCTTTGCCGGGCTGTTTGCCTTTCTCAATGCCGGTCCTTTTGTTTATATCGAGATTAACCACGTTTCGCCGCAGAATTTTGGCTACTACTTCGGCCTCAACGTGGTGTTTCTGTTTGTCATGACGCTGATCAACAGCCGTGCCGTGCGGCGTTTTGGCCCACTGGCAATGTTCCGCATCGGCCTGGTGATCCAGTTCTGCATGGGCATTTGGCTGCTGGTGGTGAGCGCGCTGGGGCTCGGGTTTCTGCCATTGGTGCTGGGCGTGGCGATGTTTATCGGCTGCGTCTCGACCGTCTCTTCCAATGCGATGGCGGTGGTGCTGGATGAGTTCCCGCATATGGCAGGCACCGCATCCTCGCTTGCGGGCACGCTACGTTTCGGCGTTGGCGCGCTGGTCGGAGCCTTGTTATCAATGGTCAATGTCAGCAGTGCCTGGCCGATGGTAGCGACCATTGCGTTGTGCGCCACCGTTTCCATCTTGCTGTTCAGTTACGCGTCACGCCCCCGTCACGCGATTGCCTGATCTGACAAGGCCTCCAGACTCGTAACAGCGCGATTTATCGCGTAATGCTTGTCAGTTAAGGCCATATATGGGGTAAGGCTGTCATTTTTTAAGGAATTGCAGCCTTTTTCATGTGTGCTCTGCTGTGGGCCATAGCCCCTCTGCTGCTGCCGGGCAGTCCTCGCGCCGCTGACGCGGTGCCTTCGGCTCCAACGTCGTGCCGACGGACCGTTCGGGGAAGTCCATCCCTGTCCACCCCGAACTGACACACGCATCCCTGCGTGTGTCTCCTGGCACAACGTCAAAGCCTCAGCGCTGCGGATAGCCCTTTGCAGCAGCAGAGGAGCGATGGCCATCACGATTGTGCCCTTTCTGACAACACACACCGATGCTTTGGAGCAGGCTGGGGCCGCTCAGGGGCAGGCAATCCGCAGCGCTGAACAGAGTGAGTCTGCCAGGAGAGTGCGCATGGATGCGCGCGAAAGGCGGGGTGGGACAGGGATGTGCCATCGCCGCCGGTCCGTCAGGCAGACGAATGACGTGAAGGCACCGCGTCAGCGGCGCGAGGACCGCCAGCCCCTGAGCGACACCAGACGGCGTTATCACCGATTGCTTAACTGACAAGCATTACGCGATTTATCGCGCCGTTACGGTTTATGGAATACCTTTCCCGCCAGTAATGTTTCCATATTGTGAAAATTAATAAGTAAAAAAGTAACGGTATTGCGTCTAAAATGATTGTTAACTGCCGCTGAACAGGGTACATATAGCGATAAATGCGAGCAAACTCGCAAATAATAACTCTGCTATAGGCTTTGTGTTTAAAACGAGAAGGCTAACCTTGACGTCCATATTCTGAGTTAACCAGGAAAAAGGATTCACTGCGTGTACGCCGTTCGTTGTGAATAACGTTAACGTCTCTGGGGATGACATATCTATGCTGCAACTTTCCGTTGTGCATCGACTGCCGCAACACTACCGCTGGTCGGTTGATCATGTGGGTGAGATTGAGCGCCAGGAACCTGCCGATGCTGCTAACGACCAGGACCTGGTCGCATTACGCTTGCTTAGCCATGATGGTCATCCGGCGATGGAAATTCTGCGCCAATTGCAGGACACGCTGGCGCAGATCCAGGTGGAATGCAAAATCGCGCAATGTGAAGGGCAGCCCTGCCTGCTGATTCAGCGCGGCGATGAAAGCGCCACCAACTGCTGCCTGAAGAATCAGGGTGTGGCCATCGCGGAAACCTTTGACGGCCATTAATTCAGGCTTTCACCTTGTGCAGACGCCAATAGCTGACGTGTATACGCTTGCGTCGGCGCGTCAAACAGCGCATCACATGCACCTTGCTCTACCACTTCTCCCTGGCGCAGCACAATCAGCTGATGGCACAGGGCGCGTACCACCTGCAAATCGTGGCTGATAAACAGATAAGCCAACTGATGCTGCTGCTGTAAGCGGCGTAGCAGGTTGAGGATCTGTTTCTGCACCGAACGATCAAGTGACGATGTTGGCTCATCCAGCACCATCAGTTGTGGTTCGAGAATAAGTGCCCGGGCGATGGCAATGCGCTGGCGCTGACCGCCAGAGAATTCCGCCGGATAGCGTGAACGGCTCTCTGCTTCCAGCCCGACTTCTTCCATCACCGCAATCACTTTAGCCTCCTGTTCGGCGGCACTGAGTGACGGGCGATGCACCGCCAGGCCTTCAGCAATAATCTGCTGCACCGTCATCCGTGGATTGAGTGACGAGTTCGGGTCCTGAAACACCACCTGAATTTTTTCCCGTAACGGCAGCAACTGCCTGGCTGACAGTTGGTGCAGCGGCTGCTTGTCGAACCAGATTTCCCCACGCGCCGCAATCAGACGCAGCAGTGCCAGCCCGGTGGTGCTTTTGCCGGAACCAGACTCACCCACCAGGCCAAGGCTTTCACCGCGTCGCAGGGTAAAGCTCAGATCGCTGACCGCCATTTTCTCCGCCACGGTACGTTTTAACAGGCCACGGCGTACCGGAAAGCCGACATGCAGGTTCTTCACCTCTAGCAGCGGATCGCTCTCGCTCAGGGGCGCGGGTCGGCCATCGGGTTCAGCCGCCAGCAATTCGCGGGTATAGGGCTGCTGCGGCTGACTGAACAGGTTCGCACAGCGGTTATGTTCGATTTCCCGGCCATTGCGCATGACGGTCACGTTATGTGCCAGCTGACGCACGATGTTGAGGTTGTGGGTGATAAACAACATCCCCATGTTCAGTTCGCGTTGCAGTTCGCGCAGTAATTGCAGAATCTGCGCCTGCACCGTGACATCCAGCGCCGTGGTCGGTTCATCAGCAATCAACAATTTGGGCTGCGTCAGCAGTGCCATGGCGATCATCACACGTTGACGTTCACCGCCAGAGAGTTGATGGGGGAAATCCTGCAAACGCGTAGCCGCCTGGCGAATACCGACGCGATCAAGGCAACTGAGAATCTCCGCCCGCGCCGCTTCACGTCGCATTCCCCGGTGCAGCGACAGCACTTCATACAGCTGCTTTTCCACGTTATGCAGCGGATTGAGCGACACCATCGGCTCCTGAAAAATCATCGCCATCTGGTTGCCACGCAAACCGCGAAGCGTGCGCTCACTGGCCTGAAGCAGGTTCTGGCCATTAAACAGAATCTCACCGCGCGGATAGTGGACGGGGGGCTGCGGCAGCAGGCGCATAATCGACAGCGCGGTGACGCTTTTACCTGAGCCAGATTCGCCAACCAGCGCCAGGGTTTCACCCGCGTCAACACGCAGCGAAATATCGTCCACCACGGTGCGTTGCTGGAACGCGACGGCGAGGTGATTAACCGTCAATAAGTTGCTCATTTATCTCCCCCGGCTCGGATCGAAGGCGTCACGCACCGCTTCACCAATAAAAATCAGCAGCGACAACAAAATCGCCAGTGCAAAAAAGCCCGCCAGCCCAAGCCACGGTGCCTGCAAATTATTCTTGCCCTGTAACAACAGTTCACCCAGGGAGGGCGAACCCACTGGCAGGCCAAAGCCAAGGAAATCGAGTGAGGTTAGCGTGGTGATGGAGCCACACAGGATAAACGGCAAAAAGGTTAAGGTCGCGACCATCGCGTTGGGCAACATGTGGCGCAGCATGATGCGGCTATCGCTCACGCCCAGTGCCCGGGCAGCACGGATATAGTCAAAGTTACGGGTACGCAAAAATTCTGCACGCACGACACTGACCAGGCTCATCCAGCCAAACACCACGGTTACCAGCAACAACCACCAAAAACCCGGCTGAATAACGCTGGAGAGCAAGATTAATAAAAACAGCGATGGCATACCGGACCACACTTCAATCAGGCGTTGCCCGACTAAATCGACGCGCCCCCCGAAATAGCCCTGTACTGCGCCTACCACAATGCCAATCACGCTGGAGAACAGCGTCAGCAGCAGGCCAAACAACAGCGAAATTCGTGTGCCATACAACAGGCGCGCCAACACATCACCACCGTTAGCATCCGTACCGAGCCAGTTCTGCGCGGAGGGTGGCGAAGGGAAGGGGACGTTGGTGGCAAAGTTGATGGTGCTGTCGCTGAAACGAATCGGTGCCCAGATGGCCCAACCTTGTTGGTCAATACGCTGTTTCAGCCACGGGTCCTGATAATCTGCCGGGGTCGAAAAATCCCCGCCGTAATCGCTTTCGCTGTAGTTAAACAGCAGCGGGACGTACCAGCGCTGCTGATAATGCACCAGTAGCGGTTTATCGTTAGCCAGTAACTCAGCGCCCAACGACAGCAGGAAGATGATCAGGAAAATCCATAACGACCAGTAACCCCGTCGGTTATGGCGAAAACGCTGCCAGCGCTGCTGGTTTAACGGAGACAAGCGCATCAGCGACCCTCAAAATCAATGCGTGGATCGACCAGGGTGTAGGTCAAATCACTGAGAATGTTCATCAGCAAGCCAATCAGGGTGAAAATGTACAGCGTGCCAAACATCACCGGGTAATCGCGCTGGATGGTGGCATCGTAGCCCAACAGGCCAAGTCCGTTCAGCGAGAACATGACTTCAATCAGCACCGAACTGGTGAAAAACATGCTGATAAAGGTGGCGGGGAAACCGGCGATGACCAATAGCATCGCGTTACGGAACACGTGACCATACAGGATGCGTTTTTCATCGAGGCCTTTCGCGCGCGCGGTAACCACATATTGTTTGCGGATCTCATCGAGAAAGGAGTTTTTGGTCAGCATGGTCAGGGTGGCAAAGCCACCGATCACCGTCGCCAGCACCGGCAGCGTGATGTGCCACAGATAATCAGTGATTTTGCCGTACCACGGCAAGGTGTCGAATTGCGGCGATGTCAGGCCACGTAGCGGGAACCAGTCGAGATAGCTGCCCCCGGCAAACAACACAATCAGCATCACGCCGAACAGAAATGCCGGGATGGAGTAACCAATAATAATGAAACTGCTGCTCCAGATATCGAAAGCGCTGCCGTTACGTACCGCTTTTTTAATACCCAGTGGGATCGACACCAGATAAATGATCAGCGTGCTCCATAACCCAAGGCTGACAGAGACCGGCAAACTCTCTTTGATCAACTGCAGCACTGACGAACTGCGAAACAGGCTATCGCCAAAATCAAAGCGCACGTAGTTCCACAGCATCTCCACGTAGCGCTGCCACATCGGTTTGTCGAAACCGTAACGTTTTTTGATTTCGGCAATCACTTCGGGATCGAGACCACGGGCACCGCGATACTGGCTATCACCGGGATTATCGCGACTCAGTGCTCCGCGCGCGCCACCCCCGCTGTCGCCAGCTGCCGCGCCGGGAATCCCGCTACTGTGACCAAACTGGATATTCGCCAGCGCCTGATCCACCGGCCCGCCGGGCGCGATTTGCACGATAAAAAAGTTAAGCGTGATAATTGCCCACAGGGTGGGGATGATCAGCAGTAGTCTGCGCAGGAAATAAGCACCCAAACCGCACTCCTCAGCGTCGATCGGCCGGCAAACGCGCGGCTTTGTTCACATCGTACCACCAGTTTTCCAGCCCGGTGGCGAAGGCGGGCTTAATTTCGGGGTGCGAGAATTTATCCCAGTATGCCAGCCGTTGTTCGGCGTTGTACCACATCGGGATCATGTAAGCGCGCCACAACAGGATGCGATCCAGCGCCTGACCCAACGGCAGCAAGGCTTGCTCATTGCCCTGGTCTGCGACGATCTGCTGCACGAAGTGATCAACGATGGGATCTTTAACCCGGGCGGTGTTCCATGTTGATTCGATATATTCGGACTGCCAGATAGTTTGCAGATCGGTCGATGGCCACGGCATCGCATAATAGGTTGAGGGCGTCATATCGTAATCGCCGTGACGCAGGCGACGCAGATATTGTGAGCTATCCACCTGACGCAGCGAAACCTGGATACCCAGCCGCGCCAGGCTGTGCTGGAACGGCAAGGTCCAGTCATTGGTTGAACCGCTGTTCAGCAGCAGCTCAAAGCGGAATGGCTGACCGGTTTTCGTATTGACCAACTGCTGGTTTTTAATCTCCCAACCGGCCGCTTTCAGCAGGTTCATCGCTTTGAGCAAATTGCCCCGATCGAAACCACTGCCGTCGGAGCGCGGTGGGGTGTATTCATTGTTAAACACCTCGGGCGGCAGCTCGGCTTTGTAAGGTGCCAGCAAAATGAGCTGGGCGGCATCCGGATACCCTTTTGCCGCGTAAGCGGTGTTCTGGAAGTAGCTGCTGGAGCGTTTATACGCGCCGTAAAACAGCGCCTTATTCATCCATTCAAAATCAAAGGCAAGGCTTAGCGCCTGGCGCACCCGCAAATCCTGAAACAGGGGTTTTTCATTATTAAACGCCAGCCAACTGGTATTGGTGGAGACATCATTTGGCGTGACCTGCTTGACGATGGCGCGGTTGTCAAAATTTCGGCCACGATATTGCGTCGCCCACTTCTTCGCGGACCCTTCAACGCGCAGGTCGAAAGCGCCCGCTTTAAAGGCCTCAAACGCCACGTTATCGTCGAGATAATAGTCATAGCGGATGGTGTCGAAATTGAAACGCCCGCGATTGACCGGCAGATTGGCGGCCCAGTAATTTTTCACCCGACTGTACTGAATAAACTGCCCGGATTTATACGACGTAACGCGGTAAGGACCGCTGGCAAGCGGGGGATAACCAATCGGCTCGTTGAATTTTTTATCCTGCCAGAACTTTTGCGCCAACACTGGCAGCGTCAGCCAACTGAGGGCTAAATCTTTATCCGGCTTCGGCAAATCAATGCGCACCGTCAGTCGGTTTAGCGCTTTGACTTCGACGCCGCGAAACGCCACGCGAAACTGCGGTACACCTTCGGTCATAAACTTCTGAAAGGTGAAGGCCACATCCTGCGCAGTAATCGGCGTGCCATCCTGGAACTGTGCGTGTGGGTTAATGGACACTTCCATCCAGTGAAAATCGCTGGGATAACGCGCGGATTCAGCAATCAGGGGATAATAGCTGGCGGGTTCATCATCAGAAGTGGTAAACAGGCCGTCATACAGGGTGTCAGTTGCTGCCCCCGGATTGCCGCGCGAGGCATAGCGGTTGAAGTTATCGAACGTACCGATCATCGCCAGCGTCAGCTTGCCCCCTTTGGGCGCCGCCGGGTTAGCATAATCATAGTGGGCGAAGTTCACCCCGTATTTAGGCTCGCCCAGCTTGGCAAAGGCATAGCTTTCGTTGATGGTTTCCGCATGTACCGACGACATGACACAGCCCAGCAATAATGCTGTGATTAAACGAAGCAGCATAAGAGGGACGCTCTCCTTTCGTTATCCGCACCTTATGGTAGCAGTTTCATGACACGCGCGTGACGTTAACCGGCGGTGGCTAGCTGTTGCTGTTGATAATAATTCACCAGATTTTCCGGTTTCAGCGGGCGACTGAACAGATACCCCTGCAAATGCGTCACCCCACGATTAACCAGCCAGGCTGCCTGGTCACCGGTTTCCACCCCTTCCGCCACGGTTTTCAGATTCAATTTTTTCGCCAGCAGCAGCACCGCATCCAGCACCGGTGACGTAACGGTTTCAGTGCCAATGCTTTGCACAAAACCACGGTCTATCTTGAGATAATCGAAGGGATATTTTTCCAGGTAGATCAACGCGCTGTGTCCGGTACCAAAATCATCAATCGCAATTTTGATGTCGTTTTCATGCAGCCAGGCAAAGATTTCACCGGCATTTTTCTCCTTCACCATGGTGCGTTCGGTAATTTCAAACACGTAGTTGAAGTGATTCGGCGGCATGTCGGCAATCCAGTCTTTCACGTCCTGCTGAAAGCTGTCGGCGGCGAGGTGTAACGGCGACAAGTTCAGGCCCATCCGCGTGCCGCGCGGCAATTGATGACACATTTGGTGAGCGTCGCGCGCGACCAACTTAAACAGATGACGGGTGAGGGGGATAATCAGATTCTGGGCTTCGGCGTAACTGATAAATGCATCAGGCGGGATCATGCCTTCGCTGGGATGAGTCCATCGTAGCAACGCTTCAACACCATAAGGTTTTCCGTCTTTGGCCGTGACCAGAGGCTGATACTCAACATGAAACTGGCCGCGTTTGATCCCCTGCATAATCTCTTTGCGAGGGTGTTGATGCATCATCAACAGCAACCAACAGGCACCGCCCACCAGCAGGGAAAATAACAGACCGCTGAGAATAATCAGATGATAATCACGTGAAGCGAGTGTCGAGCCATAAAGTACAAACTGCATGGTGCCGTGATTTAAGGTGATACTCGCCAGCGCCGCAGGTAAATCGCTGACCCGTACCACCCGGTTACTGCCGCTTAATATCGCCCGATCACCGACAATCAACGCCATACCGGTGATCTCCGGGTGATAAGAGGCGAGTAACTGGTAAGGCGTCAGGCTGAGGTTCATGGTGGTGAGAATGCCGGTCTCCTCATTGCCGGGATTTTTCATCCACAAGGCCAGCGCCGGTTTGGTCGGTTGCAGCGGCGTGCCTTCCAGTAAGCGTAAATCGCTATCACGTTCCAGCTCAGATTCGGGAGAGATATCCCCCACTGGCAGCAGGAAAGCGCCGGTGGCAGACGAGCAATAGGCATTACCACCCCGCACCAACAGAATGGCGCGAATATTACCGGCAAAAGCGGCGCGTGAGGTCAGCTCCCGGCCAACGCTGTTACACTCCAGCTGAGTATATTGCTGCAGCGGATAAAGGGTATTGACCAGGGTTGTCATCACCTGTTGTAAATCGTCCCGGCTGTGTGACAGCAATAATGCATGCTGCTGAACTCTTTTTTGCCAGGTCATCGTTAACAGGACAGTGACAAACAACAGAAAGAACACGGCGCCGACGATCACGCTGCTCCAGGCGATTCGGCGCGAATAGGTTGCATGACGTTTCAACGTCCCCGACAGTGGCATGGAGTGAATTCCCCTTGTCTTGCCATTTTATTATGTTAACCGCGCACTACTGCTATCTGGTGTCTTCCCGTCTTTCGTCCGGTTGCTGCTGCGTTTTTCGTCGCGGTGCAACCCGATTGAGTGAGGGTAAGTAAGTGAACGAGAATATAACGAGAGCGCGAGAAAAGTCTCGTTATATTTTTGATTCTCAATTACTTTTTATCGATTCTGATGGGTAAAAAAAAGCACGGACGAAAAAAAACGCTGCCGGGGCAGCGTTTTCTGATTCTCTGGCTGAGAGGATCTTCAAAGGGGATTGATTAGCTGGGATTGCGCCCTAAAACACGCCGTGCTTCACGATAACGTGCCTTCCAGTAACTCTCGTTGAGACTGGAGATCATCACACCACTGCTGGTGGATGCGTGCACAAAATTGTCGTTACCCAGATAGATGCCGACATGGCGACCGGTGGAACCGGCGCGGAACAGCACTAAATCGCCAGGACGCAGTTTTGTACGAGAAACCTGCTTGCCGGTATCTTCCTGTTCATAGGTGGAACGGGGAAGATCTAACCCAAACTGCTCACGAAAGGTGCGCTGAACAAAAGCGGAACAATCGATGCCACGTTTGGTGTCGCCGCCTAAGCGATAACGCACACCTTTCCAGTCATCGTATTGGTCCATGATGCGGGATTTGATATCCACGTTCCGCACCATCTGTTCGAATTCATCCTGAGACGCCTGAAGTAAAAAACCATTCTGGTTGTTAACTTCATGATTCTCGTTATTCGCGTTCTGCCCGTTATGGGTACTGCTACATGCTGATAAGAGTGTTGCTAATGCTACTGCCGGAATAATCCGTCTGAGGTATCTCAGTATTGGTTGAGACTTGACCATTATGGGTGTTTTCCTTCGAAATCCTTACGACAAAATGTCGCCAGCCAGATGACAAAACGAGTCGAGATTAATAAGAGCGACCAGCTAAGACAATTCCTTATTTACTAAAATGTGTTAAAGCACACATTTTTGTTGCCTTCGGAACCACATTTTATGCTGTTCAGCTACTAATTGCGTTTGAGGTTAACCGATTACAGACCGCGTGGCGAGTGCTTTTATATAAATTTTTATAGGTTTTTTCGATGTGAAATCAATCTGTAACACAATGGCTACTTTATCGACAACTGGCAGTGATTAAACAGGGAAATAGCGGTGGGATCAGGGGCTAATTCTGGCGTTAAGGCCGATTTTAAGAGGGTTCTGACTGGACAGCTTAGGAAAAAGCCGAATCGCCAGTCGATCACATCATAATCTTTTCTTTTCACCGATAACTACTTAGCGAGCTAATAATCTATTTAAGGTTTCATTAAGCGCGAGCGATCACTATTTTGTGGTTTGATCACTCGCGCTAAACAATTACGCCTGTGGCTTATATTTGCCCGGCAAGGTTCGATACAACCAGTTAACTAATTTGTCACTGGCCGGGGTTAATAACCACCAGCTCAGACCCACCAGCACCACCGACAGCGAACCAACAGCGATGTCAGTGAACCAGTGTGCACCGGCCATCACGCGTGGTAGACCAAATACCACCACAATCACCAGCCCCAGCAGGAAAGGGCGGAAGCCGAAATAGCGCCACATAAAGCAGGCGAAGATAATCAGCATCATGCCGTGGTCGCCCGGGAAGCTATTACTGGACGCATCTTTCGCGGGAATACCGGTCAGTTCGCTGACGCGATGGACGTTCTCGAAAAACAGCGTCGGACTGACGTGCTGCACGGGGAGCAGGTGGCCCAATTGGTTCAACACCACCGCGGTCAGCAGCATGGTGATACCGATGGCCAGCATACGTCGACGGCCCGGCGGCGTTTCGCGACGCCAGAACCACAGATAAAGCAGCCCCATTGCCAGCAGCGACACCAGGTCAAAACCGCGAAAGTTGGTGATTGCCACCAGGATGGCAAAACCATGATGCACCACCATTTGATCGTTGAAACCAAAGAAAATGGCTTTATCGAGACCAAACCAGAACCCGTGGTCGGGCGGCAGATACCAGGAAAAGAAAATCACCACACCCAGCACATTCAATAGCAGGATGGTGAAAAGACGAGAAGCGCGCATAGTTCAACTCAAAAAAAGAAAAATAACGGGAAAACCTACCGCAATTATTTTAAACGAATCTTCAACAAGCCGGACTGCAAAATGTTCCAGTCGACAGGCTGATGGTGGATTAATTCAATACGACTATCCGGGGGTGTCGTTGGCCGCGTTTCGATAAACAGGTCTTCGCCCTGGCGATTAACCGTCACTAACCCGTCGGGGGTACGCAGTACGCCTTTAACCCGATCCACCGGCGCAAGCCGCGCCCACTCAAGGGCCGGGAGGGTATCGAACACCGTGTCGGCATCGAAAATCCAGCCACAGGAGGCATAACCCTGGCCTTCATTTAACGCACGTCGCCAGCGCGCCTGACCGTCCAGCTTTAACGCTGCCAGACCTTGCGGTCGTGATTCTGTGTGATGATGTTGCGCGGCAGGAACCGCACGATCCGCCAAAGCCTGCTGCCTGAGCAGCGCGGGATCGATCTGCCCCAGCGCCATCTCCACCCACTGACGATCGCCAAGGTTTGCTTCGCGCCACGTGGTGAGGCGTTGACGATCCTGTTCATTCCAGCGGTCACTTTTGCTGGCAATGACGATATCAGCGGCAATCAGTTGATCGCGGAAGTTTTCATTCTGCACGATACGTTCGTCAGCGAGGTGTTGTGGATCGAGGAGTGTCAGCGTCGCATCCACTTCTATCCACGGCTGATAGACGGCGGCGCGCAACATATCGAGTAATTGTCTGGGATGGCCCAGCCCGGTGGGTTCGATCAGCAGGCGATCCGGTTTGGTCTGCTTCAACAGCATATTCAGGCCAACCTGCAAGGGCAGGCCATTGACGCAACACATACAACCGCCAGGAATCTCTTTCAGCGTGGCTCCGCGATCGGCGAGCAGTGCGCCATCGATGCCTATTTCGCCAAACTCATTCACCAGTACCGCCCAGTTCTCGCTGGCAGGTTTATTGGCGAGCAGATGCAGCAGGGCGGTGGTTTTGCCGCTGCCGAGAAATCCGGTAATAAGGTTTACGTGCGTCACAATTCGGCCTCAATAAAAACGAGAACAACGTGCGCGGGGAAGGACCATCCGGCGCACACCACAGACTGTTATAATATAACGTTTGTGCGGGGCCGGACAGCGAGGAATGCTTAATCAGCACGTCCCATGTAACGACGTTCAGCAATATGAATGCGGATGCGTTCACCGTTGCTGAGATATTCCGGCACCTGGATCACCAGACCCGTGCTCATCCCGGCAGGTTTGGTACGGGCGCTGGCCGACGCACCTTTAATGCCCGGAGAGGTGTCAACGATTTCCAGATCGACGGTTTGTGGCAGTTCCAGGGCCAGCAACTGACCGTCCATCGTCAGTACCTGCATGCCAGGCATGCCGCCTTCAGGAATAAACAGCAGTTCCTCTTCAATCTGATCTTTCTTGAAGGTGTATGGCGTGTAATCTTCATCATCCATAAACACGTATTCGTCACCATCTATATAAGAGAAAGAGACGAAACGGCGGGTCAGGGTGATGGCTTCCAGAATGTCGTCGCCTTTAAAGCGTTCTTCGACTTTCATACCAGTACGTACATCGGTAAAACGCATCTTGTACAGGGTAGACGCGCCACGCGCGCTGGGGCTTTGAATATCGATGTCTTTCACCAGCAACAGTTTGCCGTTCCAGGTGACAGCCATTCCTTTTTTAACTTCGTTTGCCTTTGGCATCGTGTGTTACTCGCTCAGAGAGAAATAGATCGCGCCACGTTACTCGCGCCGGTAAAAACAGGCAAGCGGGCGGGCGCAAATTTTGTTGAGATAAAGAGAATGGCATTCCTTCAGGCAGCCTGCTATTGTCGCCGCGAAATCCCGCAGCAGGAGCCTGTGATGTTGTGTCGTGACCAATGCGGTGCGTGTTGCACAGCCCCTTCCATCTCTTCCCCGATTCCAGGCATGCCCAATGGCAAACCGGCCAACACGCCCTGCGTTCAGCTTGATGCCCAACAACGCTGCAAAATATTCGGTTCACCCCTGCGTCCGACGGTGTGCGCCGGCCTGCAACCCAGCGTCGAGATGTGCCGGAGCAGTCGCGCTGAGGCCATGATTTATCTGCTGAAATTGGAAGCGGATACCGCGCCCTGAAGATTTGCTGATATTTTGCTGAAATATTTGCCTTAAGTGGGGTGGGTGTTACAGCAAAACCGTCAGCCTTGCATCTGGCGAAAGTCCTAAATCACATCTGAAGTGTGCGTAGCGTCAAAAATCTGCTACGTGGTTTACGCATTTTCTTGCCTGGCTGGCAGAGCTGTACCATATTCCCTGAAACGTTTCAGCGTTGTCGTCCCGGCTAAGCCGGTGTCGTACAGCGTATTTTTTCGCCATCAAGCTGAAACGATTCAATTCAGCAAGCGAGGAGAGATATGTTCCAGCTCGAAGTTCAGGCCATTCATACCGGTGCCAGCGCACAGAACAAAGAAGAGGCCATTCGTCAGGTCGCGGCGGCATTGACCGCAGCAGGCAATGTAGCGGAAGGCTACGTTAATGGCATGCTGGCGCGTGAACAGCAAACCACCACCTTTCTGGGGAATGGCATTGCCATCCCGCATGGCACCACCGACACCCGCGATTTGGTGCTGAAAACGGGCGTGCAGGTGTTCCAGTTCCCACAGGGCGTGGCATGGGGCGACGGTCAGACGGCGTATGTCGCTATCGGTATCGCCGCAAAATCCGACGAACATCTCGCCTTATTGCGTCAGCTGACCCATGTACTCAGCGATGACAGCATTGCTGACCAGTTGAAAACCGCCTCAGCGGAAGATCTGCGTGCGCTGCTGATGGGTGAAAAGCAGGCGGCGGAATTT